>NZ_JABFOE010000049.1 GCF_013116745.1 Arthrobacter sp. 260 | reverse complement strand
CATCATGATCGCGGCAATGACCTGGTCAGCGTCGGCGCTGTCAAGGTCATCGGCAAGGCCTTGCAGGGCAGATCGGGTGTCCCACCGCGAATCCAGGCGGGCTACCACCCGGGTGAGTGGTTCTATAAGGGGTTCGGGGGCTTGACGACGGGTCGCCCGGATGGCATCGATGACGGACTTACCTGTCGATGCTGATCCGCTGACGAGACGCACCCATCGTTCCAGGGCACGCATGACGTCGAGGTCATGACGTGGTGGATCAGCTAGCAA
>NZ_JABFOE010000048.1 GCF_013116745.1 Arthrobacter sp. 260 | reverse complement strand
ACCGCATCCAGCGTCGGCGCCTTGGTGGAGCCGCCAGCGCCATAGGTGACGGAGACGAAATCCGGGTTCCATTTTTTCAGCTCTTCAACCGTCTCCCAGAGGTGGGTTTCCATCTCGGGATTCTTGGGCGGGAAAAATTCGAAAGACAACCGGATATCGCCATCGCGGCGCGCGGTTTCCGACCTCAACATATCATGCCCTCCCGGAGCCAAGTAAAACCACCTCTTGCACCACATCGTCTGCCATCAGCAGCCGCTGGTCGCGGGCAACC
>NZ_JABFOE010000047.1 GCF_013116745.1 Arthrobacter sp. 260 | reverse complement strand
CGCTTATTATTTAAGTCTTCAATCTGATCTGCGATCTTCTGTGCCTCAAGATCATCATCACTAAGCAAAAGCTCTACTGCCAGATTAGCATTAGCCAAACGTCCAACAGCATTAAGTCTAGGAGCAATATTAAAGCCTACATCTGTCTCATTAATCGTTTCTAGCGTTAAACCGGCATTTTTGATAAGCACTCTTAATCCCAGTCGTTCTCTTTCATTAATAACATCTAACCCACCTTTTACAATAATATGACCTTCACCAGTAACTTTAAC
>NZ_JABFOE010000046.1 GCF_013116745.1 Arthrobacter sp. 260 | reverse complement strand
CCTGCAAGCTTGAAGAATCGCTGGTTTTCAAAAAAGGATATTCTTTTTTAAGCGGCTTAAGCAGATAATTCAGCTTGAACTTGCCTAAAAAAGGCAAAGCTTTATTATTCTGATAGCGCTCATTCATCATGGCCAGCATTTGATTCCAAACAAAACGATCATTGCCAAACATCTGCTCAAGCTGACCTTGTTGAATTTTATTAGGATAGAGTCTTAATTTGATCCCTTTTAGCACATTTGTTCCCTCCTTTCTTTTTAAGATTATATCAAAC
>NZ_JABFOE010000045.1 GCF_013116745.1 Arthrobacter sp. 260 | reverse complement strand
CAGTTGGCATTGTCGGTGCGAGCCTCGTGCGGGCCAAGTAAAAATCCCGTAAAAACTTCCGGGCATGCCCCGCGAACCTGTCAGGAGTCCTGTCATCCGACTCATGTGGCCTGTCCTGCGGCCTTATCTGCTGGCGGTCAGCATCCTCTCGGTGGCGACGCTGCTCGCCTGGTTGCTGCAGCCCTATGTCTCCCTGCCCAACCTGGTGCTGCTGTTCGTGCTGGCGGCGGTGGCCGTGGCGTTCCTTGCCGGACGCGGTCCGGCGGTGCTGGCC
>NZ_JABFOE010000044.1 GCF_013116745.1 Arthrobacter sp. 260 | reverse complement strand
CCACAGTAGGTGAGGCCGTGTTTTTGCGCAAAGGCAATGGCCGGATAATTTTTAGATTGCGTCTCTAACACCACCCGTTGCAGGCCATTAGCCCGCGCCCACTGCAAAGCGGCCCCAAACAGCACCGAGCCGACACCGGTGCGCCGAAAGCGCCGCTCCACCCCGAAATCTGCAATCCAACCGGTGCTGGGCATGGCCGTAAAAGTTAAATTGATGTACCCCTTAATCTGCTCGTTTTCCTCGGCCACCAAAAAGCACACTCGCGCGTTCCAAAGC
>NZ_JABFOE010000043.1 GCF_013116745.1 Arthrobacter sp. 260 | reverse complement strand
GGCCTGAATCAGCCTGCTGGCGTGCGCCAATCGAAGCATAATTTGCGCTGCCATGGGTGCCTTTATCTTCAAATGAGACATCCGTGCTGGCTTTGTAATTCATCCAGCGATTGTCGCCGATCCATGCCAACGCATCGCCATCGTTCCAAGCCCCGCCCGGTTCGACCACCGTTGAGTCCAACTGCTGGCGTAAAACGTAATGACCTGACTTGGCATTTGTCGTCTTGTAGCCTTCAAGTGTCCCATTACGATTAAATGTATACAACGGATAGAAGCC
>NZ_JABFOE010000042.1 GCF_013116745.1 Arthrobacter sp. 260 | reverse complement strand
CGTGTAAACACGATAAGCCCCAGTTTTGCGCATCGTATGAGTACCTAGATAATTAATTCCTAATAGATCGCCAACCTTACTCATAATTTTGTAGAACTGTTTTTCAGTAATATGGCGTTCTGGGTGTTGAATTGAAGGAAAGAGCCATTCAGAATCCAGCTTATGATCAAGCAGCCATTGACGGTACAATAAGAGCTCTGTTTGAACAGGCTTAAGGTACAAGGTATTAGGTTTACCAGTTTTTCGGTCATGAATAAACGCATTTTGTTTAATAGAAC
>NZ_JABFOE010000041.1 GCF_013116745.1 Arthrobacter sp. 260 | reverse complement strand
ATGGCAATTCCGTGCTGTGATCCGTGTCGCGCTCGTTGACGTAGATTGAGAATGCCCTCTCCCCGTTGTAGGGCGTGCAGGGCAGGTCGTGCCATTCAAAGAGTGGTGGGGCGTTGGCGGGCATGCGTTATGTGCGGGCGGCGGAACCCCAGCCAATGACCAAATCCTTGCGAAACTTGTAAACCAGACCGTTGCCGGACGTGAACAGCAGCCATGTGAAGGTTTTGGTGAACTGTCGCGGCGCAACATGGGCTACCTCATCGCTCAAATACGCCTTGA
>NZ_JABFOE010000040.1 GCF_013116745.1 Arthrobacter sp. 260 | reverse complement strand
AACATTTAGTGAGCAAGATTCTGCTGCTGAAAAAATTCACAAGTTATACACAATTGATGATTATCGCGATGTCATCAGCAACTCCCGACTGCTGCTTGAAACACTTACTAAGAAACTTTTTAAATTAGAAAACCTGAATGCCTATTATCATGTACCTGATGGCGAATATCGCAATCTGCGCAATGATACGCATTATTTACGCAGTGAACTCGATTATCCTTTAAGCATCATGGATTTATTCGATGAAGTCCGCCGAATGGGAAATGCGGCAATCCACGAT
>NZ_JABFOE010000003.1 GCF_013116745.1 Arthrobacter sp. 260 | reverse complement strand
GAGAATATTGTGGGGGCCGGGGGGGTGGGGGGGGGGGGGGCCCGGCTGTGTGGGGAGCACGGAGAGAAAGTGGGGGGGGTTAGGCCCTTCCCCACCCCGCCACAACTGCACGAATCGTCGGCCAGCTCCCGGGATCACCCGCCACAGGTGCGCGGGTGATCCCGGGAACACTCCATCCGCAGATAAAACCCGCTGATGTGCCCGCCGTCATGGCTACTGCCGCCGTGGTTTGGGAGGATGAGTCAATGACTCGTGGAATATACGTCAGCGCCATGACCGAAGGCTCAGGAAAGTCACTGATCTCACTGGGGTTGGCGGACATGCTGCACCGGCACTCCGACCGGGTGGGATTCTTCCGGCCCATCGTCGAGGGGGATGACGTGGAGGCGGACCCGATGGTCAACCTGATGCAGCGCACCTTCGACCTGCCCGCATCCCGTGCGCGCGGCGGCCTCACGCGCGCCGAGGCGCGGGCGCTGCTGGTCAAGGGGCAGCGCGAAGAAATCGATACCCGCTGCGTTGCCATCTACAGCGAGATCGCCCGTGACTGCGACGTCATCATCGTCGAGGGCACCGATCTCAGCGGGCACGACGCCGCCCTCGAGTTCGATCTCAACGCCCGGTTGGCCAACAACCTGGGTGCCATGGTGCTGGCGGTGGTGAACGCGAAGGAAATGTCGGTCCCCGAGGCGGCCGACGCCGTCGACGTCGCCCGCAGGGAACTGGACGCCGCGCAGGTCTCGCTGCTGGCGATGATGGTGAACCGGGCCGCCGACGACGCCGTCGCCGAGATCAGTGCACAGGTCCGGCCGGGGCGTTCCGGGCGTCCCGTCTATGTGATTCCCGAACTCGCCGAGATTTCCCGGCCCACTGTCGGCGAGGTGGCGCGGGCGCTCGGTGCCCGTCAGATTGCCGGCAGCCCGACCCTTGAACGGGATGTCGCGTCGATCAAGGTCGCCGCGATGAACGTGGGGAATTTCCTGCACAAGCTCACCGACGGCGCCCTGGTGATTGTGCCCGGCGACCGTGCCGACGTCATGGTGGCAACCCTGGCGTCCTCCTTCTCGGCCGAGTTTCCGGTCCCGTCCGGGATGATCCTCACCGGAGGCCTCGCCCCGGACTCCACGATCCTTTCCCTGCTCGCCCAGGCACCGTTCCCCGTGTTCGCTGTCGACGACGACACGTACACCGCGGCGCGTCGGGTCAGCGAGGTGCGCGGCGAGATCGCCACCGGGCTGCGGCGCAAGGCGGCCGCTGCCCTGGGCGCCTGGGCGCGGCAGGTCGATGAGCCAGAACTCCTTGAACGGCTGGAGTTGCCCCGTGCACTGACGATGACCCCGCTGCGATTCCTCCACGACCTGATCGAACGGGCACGGTCCCAGCGTCGGCACATTGTCCTGCCCGAGGGGCAGGACCCGAGGATCCTCCGGGCAGCCGAGATCCTGCACCGGCGGGACGTCTGCGACCTCACCATCCTGGGGCCGGAGGCGAAGGTCCGGGAGCTCGCGGCCGGGCAGGGTATCGACCTGACCGGGCTGACCCTGATTGACCCGGCCACCTCGGAGCTCCGGGAGGAATTTGCCGCCGAGTACACGCGGCTTCGCTCTCACAAGGGCGTTTCCATCGAAAGCGCCCGCGAGCGCATGCTGGAAGGCGCCTACTTCGGGACCATGATGGTCCAGCTCGGGAAAGTGGACGGCATGGTGTCCGGCGCAGCCCACACCACCGCCAACACCATTCGCCCAGCGCTCGAGTTCGTGAAGACCAAGGAGGGAGTGAAAATTGTCTCGTCGGTCTTCCTGATGCTGCTGCGCGACCGAGTCCTGGTCTACGGTGACTGCGCGGTCAACCCCGACCCCAATGACGAGCAGCTCGCCGATATCGCTATCGCATCGGCCGAGACCGCCCAGCAGTTCGGCGTGAACCCCCGGGTGGCGATGCTCTCCTACTCGACCGGTGAATCAGGCTCCGGGGGTGCAGTGGACGAGGTGCGCCGTGCCACCGAACTGGTGCGCGAACGCCGGCCCGACCTTCCGGTGGAGGGACCCATTCAGTATGACGCCGCCGTCGACGCGACGGTCGCCGAGTCCAAGTTGCCGGGTTCCTCAGTGGCCGGCCAGGCCACCGTCTTCATTTTCCCCGACCTCAACACGGGCAACAACACCTATAAGGCGGTCCAGCAGTCGGCCGGCGCGGTTGCGGTGGGACCGGTCCTGCAGGGGCTCCGGAAGCCGGTCAATGACCTCTCCCGTGGCTGCACCGTCGAAGATATCGTCAATACCGTCGCAATCACAGCGGTCCAGGCACAGGATACCGACCAGGAGAACTGAGACCGCCTAGGTGCACTAAAACGACCAGCATCCGGGCTACGTCAGCGTCAAGGTTTCACCCACTGCGGGTGAGCAGCCGGCCACATCCCTTATGGGACCGTGAACCGTGAGCAGGATCAGGCGACGTTCGGCAGTAGTACTGGGTATTGGACTCTGCGTGGCCCTCGGCGGGTGCGCGTCCTCGTCGCCTGTGGATGATGACAGCCCGCCACCGGAACCCCTGCAGCCAGGCAGCCTCGTCGGCACCTGGACCGTTGAGGAAACCTTCGACACCCTGGAGCAGCCCTATGTTGCGTTCGTGCAGGACAACTCGTGGAGCGCGTCCGACGGGTGCAACCGGGTGCAGGGAACCTGGGACCTCGGCCAGGACAGTGACCTGGTCACCACCATGGGACCGCAGACCCTTATGGGGTGCGACGGTGCTGCCCTTCCGTCTGCGGTCTCGCTGGCGGCCACCGTCGCCGTCGACGGGGATACGCTGACGTTGTATGACTTCGACGGATCGGTGAGCACCGAACTGGTCCGCTCCACCGATTCCAGCGTGGGTCCGCAGGGCCTGCCGATCGGGTACTGGACCGAGGAGAGGACACCGACGTCGCCGTTCCTATCCATCCAGGTGGACAGGTCGTACTCCGGCAGTGACGACTGTGGAGAGGTAGCCGGGACCTGGGAGCCCGGAGAGGAGTCCGACTCGGTGACCCTGACTCCCGACCCCGCCGCAACCGCCACCTGCGATGATGCCGAGGGGTGGCTGGGCCAGGCCACGCTCGGACGGGTCCGCGCAGGCGTGATGACCCTTCAGGCGGAAGACGGCACGGTGCTCGGCGAACTGTCGGCCATGTGAGCGTACGCCAGCGGTGGAGGAGAGCAGTCTCCGGGAGAAATGCTGGCTGAGGCTTAGCGGAAGCGCATCTCAGGAGGGAAGGTCGCCAACTGTGCTGTATTTGCGCCGCCAGTCGCGGCCTTCCTCCCCACCGTAGAGGGTCCAGTATTCGCGGCCGGAAGTAATAACACCTTCGGCGACGGTCCAAATCGAGACAACACGGAAAATGCCAACGTCCTCCTGAGGCACCTGCACCTCGGACACCACGACGTCGCCGGCGTCGTAAACGTTTAACACGTCAATGCTCCACCCGTTTGGATGCTCTGAGTTCACCGCGACCAGGTTGTCCCTGCCACGGATGATCTCGCGTGTAACGGGCCAGAAGACCTCCACGTCGTCGGCAAGTGTTCGTCCAACAGCGTTCCAGTCACGGCTCCACACCGCAGACCAGTACCGCCGCACCACCTCGGTAGCTTCCATACGCCGATGCTACTCGACTTGCCTCCAGCTACATCGAAAGTGGGTGCTTACAGGTGCCCGGTCGCCTGCTGTGAGCCGCCGGACCACGTCAGCAGCCTCCAGTAGAGTTTCTGGCAGGAGGCATCATGATCATTCTTGTCATCAATTCGGGCTCATCATCATTGAAATACCAGGTGCGCGACACCGAGACCGGTGAACGGCTGGCCGACGGCACCGTGGAACGGATCGGTGATTCCACCCACGGGGGGCCCACCAACCACCAGGAGGCGCTCGACAGGGTGACCGACGACGTCGAGCAGGCGTTGCAGGGCCAAGCCATTGACGCTGTGGGGCACCGGGTGGTCCACGGCGGTGAACGGTTCAGCGAGCCGGTCCTGGTGGACAACGAGATCACCAGGGCGATCGAACGCCTGAGCCCCCTTGCACCCCTGCACAACCCGGCGAATGTCCAGGGCATCAGGGCCATCACCGCCAAATGGCCCACCATGCCCCAGGTTGCGGTGTTCGATACGGCGTTCCACCGCACCATCCCCGAGCAGGCTTGGCGCTACGCCGTCCCCGACGAGCTCTACACCCGGTTCGGGATCCGCCGGTATGGGTTCCACGGCACGTCAATCGGGTACGTCACCGACCATGCCGCCGCCCTACTGGGAGTCGCCCCCTCCACGTTCACCGGGATCATCGCCCACCTCGGGAACGGCGCCTCAATCACTGCGGTGCAGGCCGGGGCCAGCATCGACACGTCGATGGGGTTCACCCCGCTTGAGGGCCTGGTGATGGGCACCCGCTCCGGCGACATCGATCCGTCGATCCTGCTGTTCCTCAGCCGCGAGGGCTACTCGGCGGAGGACCTGGATCAACTCCTGAACCGTGAAGCGGGGCTCAAGGGTCTGACCGGGCAGAACGACATGCGTTCAGTGGTCGAGTCGGCAGCCAGCGGGGACACCCGGGCCGAGTTGGCCCTGGACCTCGCCTCCTACCGGCTGGCCAAGTACATCGGCGGCTACCATGTGGCAGTCGGCGGCGCCCAGGCGCTGGTATTCACTGCGGGAATTGGCGAGAACTCCTGGCAGTTCCGGGAGCGTGTGGTGGGACGGCTGGGCGCACTGAACCTGCATCTGGACGACGCCGAGAACCGGAAGAAGTCCAGGGCACCCCGCCAGATCAGCACCGAGGAGTCGGCGTTCCCTGTGCTGGTGATTCCGACCGACGAGGAAGCGGCAATCGCCGAAGCGACCGCCGCCGTCGTCGCGCGCTGACACCGGCTACTTCCCGCACCCGCCAAGCCACGACCAGCCGGGGGCTTAGGGCATGCCCGCCAGCCGGGCCAGTGCGGCACCCACCGCTCCCGCAAGCACCACCACCAGGAACGGTGCCCTCAGGAGCAGCGCCACCGCCGCGGCTGCCAAGGCGATGATCCGCGCGTCGAGAGCCAGTTCCTGGCCCGAGGCGAACGTGTTCACGGCTGTCAGCGACGCGAGGAGTCCAATAGTCAGCGTTCCTGCGACCCGGTTCATCCGGGGGTTGTCCATCCACCGCGCCGGAACCAGGTAGCCGGCGAGCTTGGTGAGGAAGGCGACGACGCAGGCAAGCAGGATCCAGAGCCACAGGTTCATCGGTGATCGCCTCCATCAGCGTAGGGGTCAATGTCGGGTTCAAGGCCCTCGGTGGGCCGGCCGTGACCGAACCAGCCGATGGCTCCGGCAACCGCGGCCGCAATCAGGATGGGCAGCCCGGGTGCCACCAGGGGGACCGCGACGATCGTGACCAGGGCACAGACCACAGCGATCGCCGCCGGCTCGCGACCCTTGAGCCGCGGCCAGAGCAGACCTAGGAACGCCGCAACCGCTGCCCCGTCAAGGCCCCACTGTGCGGGGTCACCGAGCGCCCCACCCACCAGGGCCCCGACTACCGTGAACACGTTCCACAGGATGAAGACGCCGATCCCCGCGCTCCAGAACCCCAGGCGACGCTCGACGGGGTCGGTCTGACCGCTCGCGGTGGCAGCGGATTCATCAATGGTGACGTGGGCGGCCACGAACCGCCGCCAGCCGGCAGGCCGCACCAGCGCATTCATCTGCATCCCGTAAACCGCGTTACGGATGCCCAGGAGGGACGCAGCGGTCATCGCCGCCGCTCCCGTTCCGCCGCCCCCGATGACCCCGATGAAGGCGAACTGGGAGCCGCCGCTGAAGAGCAGCAGACTGAGCGCCATGGTTTGCCAGAGATCGAATCCGGAAGTCACTGACAGTGCTCCGAAAGATACGCCGTAGAGGCCGGTGGCGACGGCGATCGAAAGGCCAACCCGGACCGCTGGCGACTGCAGGTATTTCACCAAATCAGCGTAGGGCGCGGCCTGGGGATTCACCTACTCGGCTTTCAATCCTGACGAAACAAGGCAATACTGGTGGTAGTCAGCGTACTTACTATTCAAAATTGGAGCGTGAATCATGAAGGCAGTGACATGGCAGGGCCGTAGCACCGTCAGCGTAGAACAGGTCCCGGATCCCGTGATCCAGGAGCCCACCGACGCTATCGTTCGCATCACCTCCTCGGCAATCTGCGGGTCCGACCTGCACCTGTACGAGGTGCTCACCCCCTACATGAACAAGAATGACGTGCTGGGACACGAGCCGATGGGTATCGTGCAGGAGGTCGGCAGTGCCGTCACAAATCTCAAGCCGGGCGACCGGGTGGTTATCCCCTTCAACATCTCCTGTGGTCACTGCTGGATGTGCGTCCGCGGGCTCCAGTCACAGTGCGAGACCACCCAGGTCCGGTCGCAGGGATCCGGCGCCAGCCTCCTTGGCTTCTCGGAACTCTACGGCTCGGTGCCGGGTGGCCAGGCTGAGTTCCTGCGTGTCCCCCACGCCGACTACGGACCAGTCAAGGTAGGCCACGAGCTCCCCGATGAGCGGTACCTCTACCTCTCCGACATCCTGCCTACTGCCTGGCAGGGCGTGAAGTACGCGGACGTTCCCGACGGCGGCACGCTCGCCGTCTTCGGTCTGGGCCCGGTGGGGCAGTTCGCCGCACGGATCGGCCGGCACTTCGGCCAGCGGGTCATCGCTGTTGAGCCCGTTCCCGAGCGCCGCGCCATGGCCGAACGCCACGGCATTGAGACGCTCGATTTCACCAAGGACATTGGCGACGAGCTGCGGGAAATGACTGACGGCCGCGGGCCAGACGCAGTCGTCGACGCCGTCGGCATGGAGTCCCACGACTCCCCGCTGGGCGCCTTCGCCCAGAACGCCGTCAACCTGCTGCCTGACGCGCTCGCGAAGAAGGCAATGGAGACCGCTGGAGTGGACCGCCTCACGGTGTTGCATGCGGCGATCGATTCGGTCCGACGCGGAGGAACCATCTCCCTCAGCGGCGTCTACGGCGGAACTGCCAGCCCGATGCCCCTGCTGAACATGTTCGACAAGCAGATCCAGACCCGCATGGGCCAGTGCAACGTCCGCAACTGGACCGATGAGCTGCTGCCGATCGTCGAGGACCCCTCGGATCCGTTGGGCGTCATGGACCTGATGACCCACACGATCGGCATCGACGAGGCGCCCGCCGCCTACGAGAAGTTCCAGAAGAAGCAGGATGGCTGCATCAAGGTGATCATCCAGCCATAACCACCCCGCCAGCCAGGGTGCACAAAAGTGCCGGGCCCGCAGATCAGCTGTTTCGCGACAGCAGGTCTGCGGGCCCGGCACTTTTGTGGTTCGAGGGTGACCCGGGGAGCTAGAGGGAGCCGCTGTTCACGCCGTGGATAGCATCTGCGGCGCGCACCAGCGCCAGGTGCGAGAACGCCTGCGGGTAGTTGCCCGCCATCCGTGAGCTACCCGTATCGTATTCCTCGGCGAGCAGCCCCAGGCTGTTCGCGTACCCCACGAGCTGGTCCATCAGCTTCTTGGCGTCCGCGATCCTGCCGGACCGGGCGTACTGTTCAACAAGCCAGAAGGAACAGGCCAGGAAGGGGTGCTCCCCCGGTTCCAGTCCGTCCATGCCGGCCTCGGTGCGGTATCTGAGGAGAAGCCCGTGTTCGTTGGCGAGGTCCTTCTCCAGCCGGGCCACGGTCCCCAGCATCCGGGGGTCGTCGTAGTCGAGGAACCCCACCTGCGGGAGCTGCAGCAGTGACGCGTCAACCTCCGGGCTGCCGTAAGTCTGGGTGAACGAATTGATGCTTGGGTCGAACCCCTTCTCCAGGATGTTTTCGCGCAACCGGTCGCGGAGTTCGGCCCAGCGCTCGGCATGGCCCTCCAGCCCGTGCTCACGAACCGCACGGACGCCACGGTCGAACGCCGCCCACATCATTACCCGGGAATGGGTGAAGTACTTCAGGTCCCCACGCATCTCCCAGATGCCGTGATCGGGGTCGTCGAAGTGGTTCTCGGCGAAGCCCAGCAGCGCGCGCTGCAGGGGCCAGGAGAAGCTGTCCTCCTCCACCCCTCGGTTGCGGAGCTTTTCCAGTACCACCATCACCTCGCCGACGACGTCGGCCTGGTACTGGTCAACGGCACCGTTGCCCACCCGCACCGGTGTGGACGATTCGTACCCGGGCAGGTGGTCAAGGGTCTTTTCGGGCAGGTCCCGCTCGCCGCCCACGCCGTACATGATCTGCAGGTCTTCGGGGTCCCCGGCGACCGCGCGCAGGAGCCAGTTGCGCCATTCCAGCGCCTCCTCCTGATACCCGTGGGTCATCATCGCCTCGAGGGTCAGCGCGGCGTCACGGAGCCAGCAGAACCGATAGTCCCAGTTGCGTGCACCACCGAAGTGCTCGGGCAGTGAGGTGGTGGGGGCCGCGACAATACCGCCGGTGTCTTCGTGCGTCAGGGCGCGAAGCACCAGTAGGGAGCGCTTCACGATCGGGTCATACTGGCCCTGCTGCTCGAAGCTCGCTGCCCACCCGGACCAGTAATCGATCGTTTCCCGCAGTGCGGTATCAACGTCCAGCGGCTTGGGCATCAACCGGTAGGAGGGGTACCAGACGAGTTCGAGATCAACAGTTTCACCGGCGGCGACGACGAATTCCCCTTCGTGCCGGCGGTGGGAGGCGTGGGGAAGCTGTTCACCGCGAAGTGCCAGGGCGTCGGGACCGGCGATCGCCGAGATGGCCTGGCCGCCGTCGTCGGTGTGCCGCCTGACCCACGGGAGGATCGTGCCGTAGCCGAACCGCACTACCAGCTCCTGGCGCATCGGCACATTGCCGCTCAGTCCCTTGACCCGCCGCACCAGGGACGCCCGGCGGTCGCCGATCGGCATGAAGTCGGTTACCTCCACCTCTCCTGCATCGGTATGCCAGCGGGTAACCAGCACGAAGGTCGAGTCGACGTAGTGCCACTGAACCACCTCGGCTGCGCCGGCCCCCGGCGCCGGGGCGAGAAGCCAGCGGCCGTGATCCTCCTCGCCCAACAGGGCGGCGAACACCGAATCGGAATCAAACCGGGGAAAGCACAACCAGTCGACGCTCCCGGACTTCGAGATCAGCGCACCGGTGTGCATGTCGGATACGAGTGCGTAGTCTTCAATCGGCGAGTGCATGCTTCAACTCAATCACACTCCCCCGCGGTGGCGCAGACCTAACTGCCTGGCGTGGATCGGGTCAGCTGCGCCCGGACAAAGGCGGGCCGGTTGGTGGTGATCTCGTGCACTCCGAGGCTTCGCATCAGCTCGATGTCGTCGGGCTCGTCCACCGTCCACACGCGGAGGCGGATTCCCTCGGCAATCCAGCGGGCAACCCGCGCCGGATGCGCCACCACGTAGTCGAGGCCAGGTCCGGCCATGCCTGCCGCATGGGAGTCGATGTTCTGCTCGCCGTCGTTGAGTGCCCGGCGCAGCAGACCGATCACCGCAGCAGCTGTCAGCACCCCCAAGTGCAGCTCGGCCCGCAGTTCTGCCGGGCGCACGTCGGAGACCAACTGGCAGACCGTGTGGGCCGGAACCTTTTCGAGCAGGTGTTTGACCGAGTCCGGGTTGAAGCTCATGAAGCTGATCGACACGTTCGCGAGGGTGGAGCTCTCCGGGTCCCAGCCCTGCTGCATGAGGAAAGTGACCAGCTTTTCCTCTAGTTTCAGCCCGTAGGGGCTGGGGTGTTTGAGCTCAATGGCCAGCAGCACTTCCCGCCCGGCAGATAACAGCAGGCGCAACAGGTCGCCGAGTGAGAGAAACTGATCGGCCACACCGCCAAACTCAACGGGTATCCCGGCGCCCTTCCAGGACGAGAAATCGAGGTCCCTGAGTTCGCGGAGGGTGTGATCGGCGACGTCGCCGGTGCCATTCGATGTTCGGTCAAGGGTCGAGTCGTGGATGCACACCAGTTCCTCATCGCGCGTCATATGAACGTCGCATTCAACGCCATCGGCACCCTCCGCGAGCGCCTGCAGATAGGCCGCCCGGGTGTGCTCGGCGAACTGATGGCTGGCCCCGCGGTGAGCGAATATTGTCTGTTGCATGTCCCCTCCCGTCAGCAACCAGCAGCTACTTACACGCTACGCGAAATCGGTCCGTCCGGCGTGACTTACGCCATCAAACGCTGCTTTACTGACTCAGACGGATGCACAGCTGGTGCGCCGCGACCTCCGGAGGATCCTTGAGCTCTCACCTAGCCGGCACTGACGCAGAACGGGCGGCCGGACTCCGGCGCATGAAAGTGGTGGCCACCGGGCTGCTTGGTGCCATGGCGGTGATCTTTGTTGTCGCGTTCGCCCTGCAGGACGAGTACCCCTGGCTGCAGTACGTCCGGGCCGCCGCGGAGGGCGGGATGGTGGGAGCCCTGGCCGACTGGTTTGCGGTGACCGCGCTGTTCAAGCATCCGATGGGCATCAAGATCCCCCACACAGCGATCATTCCCCGAAAAAAGGACCAGATCGGGGCCTCTCTGGGCCAGTTCGTCGAGGAGAACTTCCTCTCCGAAGCGGTGGTGCAGCAGAAGCTCGCCTCAGTAGGTGTCGCGCAAAAGGCGGGCGCCTGGCTGGCCACCCCCGAAGGCGCTGAACGGGTGGCGGTGGAGGGCGCCGCGGCCATCCGTGCGGTGTTTACGGTTCTCGACGACGACGCCGTCCAATCGGTCATCGAGTCCATGGTGCGCAAGCACCTGCTGACACCGCCGTGGGGACCGCCGGCAGGGAAGATTGCCGAGCGGATCTTCAACGACGGCCATCACCACCAGCTCGTGGATCTGCTGGTGGACCGCGCTGCCGAGTGGGTGGACAGCAACTACGACCTGGTCTCAGGACTGGTCTCCCAGCGCTCACCCACCTGGGTGCCCCAGTTCGTCGATGGGCTGGTGGGCGACAAGGTCTACGTCGAGATCACCAAGTTCATGCGGGCTGTCCAGACCAACCCCCACCACGACGTGCGGCTCGCCCT
This sequence comes from Arthrobacter sp. 260, assembly GCF_013116745.1. Lineage (GTDB taxonomy): Bacteria > Actinomycetota > Actinomycetes > Actinomycetales > Micrococcaceae > Arthrobacter_D. The sequence continues at coordinate 337,863 of NZ_JABFOE010000003.1, read as the reverse complement.
CGACAAGTACCTCAAGGATCTGGCGCAGGATCTCCAGCACGATCCGGTGGTCATCGCCAAGGCCGAGGGCATCAAGGCCCAGGTACTGGGGGACCCGCAGGTGCGTGACCTGGCGGCGAGCACCTGGGCGACCATCAAGAAGGCGCTGCTGGAAGCGGTGGACGATCCGGACAGTGAGCTAACCCGGAACTTCAAGGCGGCGGTCAGGGACTTCGGGCACCGGATGGCCACCGACGAGGAACTCGCAGGGAAGATCAACCGGTGGATTGCCGACGCGGCGGGCTATCTGGTGCGCACCTACCGCAGCGACATCGCGGCGATCATCACTGAGACGGTTGGCCGGTGGGATGCGGTGGAAACGTCAAGGAAGATCGAACTGCAGATCGGAAAGGACCTGCAGTTCATCAGGATCAACGGCACCGTGGTCGGCTCCCTGGCCGGGTTGCTGATCTTCTCTGTTGCCCACGCAGTCTTCGGCTGATCCTTAGTTCCCATAACGGTAGTAGCGAACCGACCCCGGCTGTACACTCAGTCAATCAATTCGCTACAAGGAATATGGGGACCATGAAAGCTTTATTCGATTTTTCCTTCAACAGTTTTATCGCACCCAGCATCGCAAAGATCGTGTACCTGCTGGTCATGGTCATCATCGCGATCACCTACCTGCTGTTCGTCGTGGTCAGCTTCCAGCAAAGCGCGCTGTTCGGACTGCTCGTGATGCTGGTCCTCGGACCGCTCTTCGGGCTTCTCTACCTGGTGCTGGCGCGGGTGGGCCTCGAATCCTTGATCGCATCGATCCGGACCGCCGAGAACACCGGCGAACTTGTCCGCCGCGCGGGCAACGCGGGCCCGGGCAATGCCGGGCCGGGCACTATGAACATGCCGAGCTACCCGCCGACCAACCCTGACTCCTCACTGTAGGAACGTCCCGCGGTCAGCCGCGCCCGATTCCGGCGGTCGCGCCCGATCAGCGAGCGCGTCCACCGGAACGACGGGCGACAAGAGGTCAGCGATCGAGGTCCTTGACCAGCTGACCCGGCACCACGCTCGGCGCCGGACCGAAAGCCTGGGCAGTGGCGGCAACGACGGCGCGGCCCATCATGTGGTTTCCGGCACCCCCGACCACAGCGCCCACTCCGAAGGGGAGCGCTCGGCCCAGAAGGGCGCCGCCCTGCTTGGCAAGCATCTTCCGGACAAACCGCTTCCTGATGCTGTTCCCAATGGTTCGCACGATCGGCGATGACACCGAGCTTCCCACCACGGTGCCCCAATGCTCGGTAGCGCCACCTCCCGAACCGCGCAGCACTGACTGGATCAGGGCATTGCCCTCCTCGCCCATCAGAACGGCCATCACGAGGGTCCGCGCCCGCTCCGGATCATCGGTCTGCACTCCGTGGAGCTCCGCGATGGATTGCGCATACAGAGCAGTGGCTTCGAGGAATCCAACGGTGGCTGCTGCCGATAGACCCAGCGACGCAATAGTGCCGATGGCAGGCACGACGGCCGTCGCACCCACCCCCGCTCCGGTGACAGTAATCACCGCGAGGTAGCTGCGCTCCAGGGCGGAGCTGATCTCCTCGGCGGTGGCATCCGGGTTCTTGGCGTACATGCGGCGAAGATTCGCCAGGACCAGCGGACGCTGCACCTCGATGGCCCGTTCAATGGTCCGCTGGATACCCGGCTTGGGCTTTCCCTGCTTGTCGTAGAGGGCATCGTTGGCCAGCTTCGACGCAGGATTAAGGTTGGGCAGTTTCATTTACTGAATCCTTCAGTTGCGCGCAGTCGATGCGCCGTACGGAAAACTGCACAAAAAACGCCGCCGGGTTGCCCCGACGGCGTTTGTTGCACGTCTGAAATTAGGCGCGTGACTTGTTGTTGCGGCCGGTGATGGCACCGTAGACAACGAGCACGATCAGCGAGCCGCCGATAGCGAGCAGCCATGATGAGAGCGAGAAGAACTCGTCAACATCAGCATTGAACAGCAGCTGGCCGATCCAGCCACCGAGGATGGCGCCGATTACACCCAGGATGAGGGTGATGATCCAGCCACCGGCCTGCTTGCCGGGAAGGATGAGCTTGGCGATTGCGCCAGCGATGAGGCCTAGAAGAAGGAATGCGAAGAAACCCATGGAGTACTCCTTATAATTGAGTCTTGTCTACGAGTGATACGTATAACAAAAGTGCTGTAATGCAGGATGTCCCCACACAAGCTTTCAACCATCCTACTTCATCAGCTTGCTTAGCTTTCAATTAAAGCGATGCTGAGTTCATTAAACCCCCGTCGTTGGGTTTTTCAATAGGCCACGCCGGTATTGATTTGATAACACTTAGTCATTTTGGTAGTCGCGGCGCGCGCCCCAAAACTTCCCAGTTAACGGCCATAAACCGGAAGCGCAGTATGCTGTCGACTACGTCACACTGATCTACCGGGCGGATCACCGGATACGCCCGGTGGCCATTTTCGGCCGCCGTCCGCGTTATATCGAAGGAGTAGTAGACAAAATGAGAATCGGTTCTTCAATCGTCCTTATTGCACTGGGTGCAATTCTCGCTTTCGCTGTCGCGGATGGCGTTGACTTCGTCGACCTCGCCCTGGTGGGCTACATCCTGATGGGCGTAGGAGTGCTCGGCCTGATCATTTCACTGGTCATGAACGCGCCGCGCAGCCAGCGGCGGGTCTCCGAGTCCCGATCCGTTCAGGACCCACACACTGGCGAGACCGTCACCCGCAACGAGACACGAGACGGCGGCATCTAGCCCCCACGCCACACCTACTCCGCGCCACCCCCCACCAGTTGGGGGGTGGCGCTTTTTGTTTTACTGCAAACCGTTGACAACCAAACATAAACACAGATATAGTCACTAAATCAGACATTTACTGTGATGGTAGTCACCACCGCAAGGAGGCCGCAGTGTTCGCCGAAGAACGCCACAGCAGGATCGCCACCCTCGTGGTCGACGAGGGACGGGTCAGTGTCACCGAACTCTCGGAACGCTTCAATATCACCAAGGAAACTGTCAGACGGGACCTCGCCCTCCTTGAGGATGCGGGAGTACTGCGCCGCGTCCACGGCGGGGCGGTGAGCGGTGCGAACAACAGCACCAGCGAGCTGAGCCTGAACAGCCGGGAAAGCCAGCACCAACCAGAAAAAGCGAGGATCGCCAAGGCCGCCCTCGCGATGATCCCTGACGCCGGGTCAATCGTGCTCGACGCCGGCACCACCACCGGGCACCTCGCCGAACTGCTGGCCCACGAGACCCGTGATGACCTGGTGGTCATCACGCACGCCGTACCCATCGCCTACGCGATCGCAGCCTCGTCCCTGCACCTGGAACTCGTCGGAGGACGCGTCCGCGGACTGACCAGCGCCGCCGTCGGAAGCCACACGATCGACCGGTTCAATGGTTACCGCCCCGACATCGCCTTCATCGGAGCCAACGGTGTTCACTCCACCTTCGGGCTCAGCACACCAGACCCGGATGAGGCGTCAGTCAAGACGGCGATCGTCCGGTCCGCCCGCCGCGTCATTGCCGTAGTGGATGCGTCGAAGCTGGAACAGGAAACGCTGGTCGGCTTCGCGTCGCTGACCGACATTGACACGCTGGTCACCGACCAGGAGCCGCCGCCCGCCTTAGCTGCAGCACTGGCCGACTCCGACGTTGAGGTGGTGGTCGCATGATCATCACCCTGACGGTCAATCCAAGCCTCGACCGGACAGTCGAGCTGTCCCAGATCCTCACCCGCGGCGAGGTGCAGCGCGCTACCGCTGCCCACCAGGAATCCGGAGGGAAGGGCGTCAATGTGTGCCGCGCCTTGACGGTCTCCGGCGTAGCCTCGACCGCAGTGCTTCCGGGCGACCCCGATGACCCGGTGCTCGCCGGACTCCGGACGGCGGGTGTGCCCTTCCGCAGCCTTCCGATCGGAACGCCCCTGCGCAGCAACATCACCCTGACCGAGCCCGACGGAACCACAACAAAGGTCAACGAACCTGGGCCGCACCTCACGCCCACCCAGCTCGACGACCTTCTGGAAATGGTGGTGACCGAGAGTGCGGGGGCCTCCTGGCTAGTGCTTGCCGGGTCCCTCCCACCAGGGGTTCCGAGCACTTTCTACGCCACAGTGATCGACACCGTGCGCACCCGTTACGGCGACCGCTCCCCGCTGATCGCCGTCGACTCCTCAGGTGCACCGCTCACCGACAGCCTGGCCACCGGGATCACCCCGGATCTGCTGAAACCCAACGCCGAGGAACTCGCCGAGCTGAGCGGCGTTGCCGACGGCGAAGCGCTTGAAGCAGATCCCGCCCTGGCAGCTGCCGCTGCCACAGCGCTGGTCGGTACCGGCGTCGGCGCTGTCCTCGCCACCCTCGGAGCCCGAGGAGCACTCCTGGTCACCGGCACTGAATCGTGGCAGGCGGCGCACCCGCCGGTCGCCGCCCGGTCCACCGTTGGCGCCGGCGATTCGGCCCTCGCCGGGTACCTGCTGGCGCACACCGCCGGCCAGTCCCCCGAGGACTGTCTGAAACAGGCGGTCGCCCACGGATCCGCGGCTGCCGCGCTGCCCGGCTCGACGGTTCCAGCACTGCACCAGACCACACCGGGTGCCGTCGTTACCCAACGCCTTCCACACACCACCACTTCTACCCACACCCCGCTCGATGCACCACTTCCAAAGGAGGAAGATCAATGGCACAGCTGATTACAACCGAGCTCGTCACACTGGATCAGGACCTGGGCTCTGACCGTTCGCAGGTGATCCGCCGGCTCGCCGACCAGGTTGCCGCCACTGGCCGGGCGACCGGCGCGGACGGCCTCTACGCGGACGCCCTTGCCCGGGAGGAGAAGACCGCCACCGGCATTCCGGGCGGCATCGCCATCCCGCACTGCCGGTCCACCTCGGTCACCGAGCCAACGCTCGCGATGGCCCGGTTGAACCCCGCAGTGGATTTCGGAGCCAAGGACGGTCCCGCGGACCTGATCTTTTTCATTGCGGCACCGGACGGCGCGGACCAGGAGCACCTGAAGCTGCTCTCGAAACTGGCCCGCTCCCTCATCAAGAAGGACTTCACAGCAGCGCTGCGTTCGGCGGCCACTGAACAGGACGTGGTGGACCTCGTCCAGGGAGCTTTGGACGCCGGTCCACGGCAAAGCAGCCAGGCGGCTCCTACCCCGTCCGGTGCGGGTGAACCCGCCGCCGCGGGAAACGGGCACACTGCCCCGAAGACCCGCCGGATCGTCGCTGTCACCGCTTGCCCCACCGGCATCGCGCACACCTACATGGCAGCCGATTCCCTGGTTGCCGCTGCCAAGGAACGCGGGGTGGACCTGCAGGTCGAAACCCAGGGCTCCTCGGGCGCTACTCCCCTACCGGCAGACGTGATCGCCGCGGCCGACGCCGTGATTTTCGCCGTCGACGTCGACGTCCGTGACCGGCACCGTTTCGCCGGGAAGCCCGTCATCACGTCCCCCGTCAAACGGGGCATCGACGAGCCAGGCATGATGGTCGACGAGGCACTGGCTGCCGCGGACAACCCGAACGCACGGCGCGTCCAGGGGACCACCGACTCGCAGTCGCAGCAGACCGACGAGGGCGGCGAAGGCATCGGACGCCAGCTCAAGCGCGCACTGCTCACCGGTGTCAGCTACATGATTCCGTTTGTTGCAGGCGGCGGTCTCCTGATCGCCCTGGGCTTCCTGCTCGCCGGCTACGAAATCGCCCTGTCGAACGCCGACGGCGTCGGCAACGCCGATGCAATGCTGACCCAGTACACACTGCTCAATCTGCCGCCGGAGGGCCTCCTCGTCTTCCTCGGTGCGGTCTTCTTCAAAATCGGAGGCCTGTCGATGGGCTTCCTCATACCCGCACTCGCCGGTTACATCGCGTACGCGCTGGCTGACCGGCCGGGCATCGCCCCGGGCTTCGTCGCCGGTGCCGTTGCAGGGTTCATGGGAGCCGGGTTCCTCGGCGGTATCGTCGGCGGCCTGCTGGCAGGTTACTTCGCCATGATGATCGGCCGGATCAACGTGCCACGCTGGCTCCGCAGCCTGATGCCCGTCGTCATCATCCCCCTGCTGGCGTCCATTGCCGCCTCAGGTCTGATGATCCTCGTCCTCGGCGGGCCAATCGCCTCCCTGACCACCGCCCTAAATGACTGGCTCTCAGGCATGACCGGCGCGGCCGCGGTCCTCTTGGGAGCGATCCTCGGCCTGATGATGGCCATCGACCTCGGTGGACCGATCAACAAGGTCGCCTACTCCTTCGCCGTCGCCGGACTGGGCGCCGGGGCTGTGGCCAACCAGGCACCGTGGCAGATCATGGCGGCTGTCATGGCCGCAGGAATGGTCCCACCGCTCGCCATGGCACTGGCCACCGTGCTGGACCGCCGTCGCTTCTCGGTAGCCGAGCGGGAGAATGGGAAGGCTGCCTGGCTACTGGGTGCAGCGTTCATTTCCGAAGGCGCGATTCCCTTTGCAGCGGCAGACCCACTCCGCGTGATCCCCGCCAGCATGCTCGGGTCGGCGGTCACCGGAGCAATCGTGATGGGTACAGGAGTCACCTCACAGGCACCCCACGGCGGTATCTTCGTCTTCTTTGCCATCGGGAATGTCGCTATGTTTGTGGTGGCAATCATTGTGGGCATGATCATCTCGGCGCTCACGGTGGTAGCTCTGAAACGCTTCGCCACGCGGAAGACCGAAGACACTACTGTCGCCGAGACGGTCGCCGCCTAACCGAACCCGGGAGGGTCTTTCAATGACGAAACTTACCGGAGTCGGGGTTAGCCCCGGCCGCGTGATCGGGCCTGTCCTGCAGATGCCGGGCAGTGCCCGGGAGCCGCTGCAGGGCGAAACCTGGGGGGCGGACACCACTGCCGAAGCCGAGACGGTTCGTCTGAAGGCTGCGTCCAAAGCGGTTCAGGCCGAGTTGAAGCGCCGCGCCGACGCCGCATCGAAAGACGCAAGCGCTGTGCTCGAGGCAACCGCCATGATGGCGGCTGACCCCATGTTGCTGAAGTCGGCCACCAAGCTCATCATCGCGGGCACCACAGCGGAGCGGGCAGTCTGGGAGGCCGGTTCGGCCGTCGCCGAAATGCTGCTCAGTCTCGGCGGGTATATGGCTGAACGCACCCAGGACGTCCACGACGTCCGGGCCCGGCTGGTGGCCGAGCTCCGTGGCCTTCCGGCCCCCGGCATCCCCACGTCAGACGTTCCGTTCATTCTCGCCGCAGAGGATCTCGCCCCGGCAGATACCGCAACGCTCGACGCGACGAAGGTGCTGGGGCTGATCACCAGCAGTGGTGGCCCGCAGTCGCACACGGCCATCCTCGCCCGTGCGCTGGGGCTGCCGGCGGTTGTCGCTGCCCCGGGTGTTGAGGCCATCGAGGCCGGGACCGAGGTTTATGTGGACGGCGCGGCGGGCAGCATCATCACCGGGCCCGGCGACGAGGAGCGTGCCCTCGCAGCCAAATGGGTGGAGCAGTCGGCTGCCCTGGGTACGTTCAACGGCACCGGTGCGACAGCAGATGGGCACCTTGTGCCGCTGCTGGCGAACGTGGGTTCCGGCAAGGATGCCCGCGCGGCGGCCGCGGCTGGCGCCGAAGGTGTCGGCCTGCTTCGTACCGAGTTCTGCTTCCTGGACCGGGAGACCGAACCTGGTCCCGATGAGCAGGCAGCAGCCTACCGCGAGGTTTTCGACGCGTTTCCCGGCAGCAAGGTGGTGGTCAGGACGCTTGACGCCGGCGCTGACAAGCCGCTGCCCTTCCTCACCGACGCAACGGAACCCAATCCCGCGCTCGGCGTCCGGGGCTACCGGACCGGATCGGTCAGCCCCGGTGTGCTCACACGCCAACTGAAGGCGATCGCCCGGGCAGCTGCCGAGTCAGAGGCCGAAGTGTGGGTGATGGCACCGATGATCTCGACGGCGTCCGAGGCCCAGGCGTTCGGGGAGATGTGCCTCGCTGAAGGGTTGAACCGCCCCGGGGTCATGGTCGAGGTGCCGTCAGCCGCGCTGACGAGTGAAGCCATCCTGCAACACGTCGGGTTTGCCTCGCTGGGAACCAATGACCTCACCCAGTACACCATGGCGGCCGACCGCCAGCTGGGTCAGCTCGCCGTGCTGAACGATTCCTGGCAGCCGGCCGTCCTGCAGCTGGTTAAACACACAGTTGCGGGCGCCGAGGCGGCCGCCGCCAGTACCACCACCGAGAAACCGGTGGGCGTGTGCGGTGAGGCGGCAGCGGATCCGGCCCTCGCCGTCGTCCTGGTCGGATTGGGGGTTCAGACCCTCTCCATGTCAGCGAGGGCACTGCCCACCGTCGCAGCGGTGCTGGCCTCCGTGACCCGCCATGAAGCCCAGGAGCTTGCTGCCCTGGCCCTCGCCGCCACCACCGCCGAACAGGGACGCAGTATGGTCCGTGAACGGCTGCCAATTCTGGAAACCCTGGGCCAGTAAGTGCCCCAACCAAGGAGGAACCCTATGTCAGAACGCAAAGCCACAGTCGCAAGCCGGGTGGGCCTGCATGCTCGCCCCGCAGCCATCTTCGCCGAGGCGGCAGGTGAACTCCCCCTGGAGGTCACCATTTCCCTGGACGGCGAACCGGCCGAGGACGCGATGGATGCATCGAGCATCCTGTCCCTGATGGGCCTCGGGGCCTCCCACGGCGACGTCGTCGTGCTTCGTGCCGACGGCGACGGCGCCGAGGAGGCCCTCGAATCCCTGGCAAAGATCCTGGAAACCGACCACGACGCCTAGGCGCGGGTCTGGTCTCCCCCGCCGGCACTCATTGACGTGCTGTCGAGGGAGGCCTCCATTGCCTTCTGACGCTTCTTCATCCAGAACGAGAGTACGAAGATCAACGCAAGGGTTGCGTAGATCACCGCAGCGATCGGTGACGTGATCAGTGCCGTGGGGTCTCCCTGCGAGATGGCCATGGACCGGCGGAGCTGATCCTCGAAGATGGGACCGAGGATCAGCCCCACCACCATTGGTGCAATCGGATACCCATACCGGCGCATGAAGAACCCGAGAAGACCGATGATCAGCAGTATCCACACATCCACCGGTGTGAAGTTGATCGAGAACGCGCCGAGGGCTGCGAAGACCAGGATGCCCGCATACAGGTAGGGGCGCGGGATCTGAAGGATCTTCACCCACAATCCCACCAGCGGCAGGTTCAGGACCAACAACATTAGGTTGCCGACGTACAGGCTGGCAATCAGCGCCCAGACCAGGGCCCCTTCCACCTCGAACAGCAGCGGACCGGGCTGGATCTGGTACCGCTGGAAGGCGACCAGCATGATCGCCGCCGTCGCGGTGGTGGGGATACCCAGTGTCAGCAAGGGCACCAGCACGCCTGCAGCGGCGGCGTTGTTGGCCGATTCCGGACCTGCAACACCCTCGATGGCTCCCTTGCCAAACTGCGCCTTGTTCTCACCTTTGGCGAGCTTGCGTTCAGTCGCGTAGGAGACGAAGGTGGCAACGTCAGCACCGCCAGCTGGAATGGTGCCGATCGGGAATCCGATAAACGTGCCGCGCAGCCAAGGCTTCCAGGACCGGCGCCAGTCTTCGCGCTTCATCCACTTGCGCCAGTTGCCGCTCACCGGGATGACCGCCACTGATCCGTGACGCATCCGCGACGCGATGTACAGCGCCTCGCCCATTGCAAACAGGGCCACAGCCACCAGCACGACGTCGATGCCGTCCGCGAGGAACGGGCTGCCGAACGTGTAGCGCTGCTGCGCTGTCAGTGCATCAACACCCACGAACGCGAGAAACAGCCCGATGCAGAGGGACGCCAGTCCCCGCAGCACGGACGCGCCCAGAAGCGCCCCGACGGTGAGGAAGGCGACAACCATCAGCGCCACATACTCGACCGGGCCGATCTGCACGGCGAATTCGGCGAGCATCGGGGCGAGGAAGGTCAGCAGGACCGTGGCGATGGTGCCAGCGACGAACGAACCGAGAGCCGCCGTGGCCAGAGCCGCCGCTCCGCGTCCCGCCTTGGCCATCTTGTTACCCTCGAGGGCCGTGACCACCGACGCCGATTCACCGGGTGTGTTCAGCAGGATGGACGTGGTGGAACCGCCGTACATGCCGCCGTAATAGATGCCGGCGAACACAATGATCGCCGCCGTCGGGTCGAGGCTGTAGGTGATGGGCATCAGCAGCGCGATGGCCATGGCCGGGCCGATGCCCGGCAGCACACCTACGGCTGTTCCGACCAGCACTCCGCCCAGTGCGAACAAGAGGTACATCGGCTGCATGGCAACCGAGAAACCCTCCATGAGGGCCATGAAGTTATCCATTGAAGATCTCAACCCCTTCCAGGAGGAATCCGGCGGGGAGGGAAACGCCCAACAGGCCGGCAAACACGAACTGCAGCACCAGGGCCATCACGATGGCGATGACCGCGTTCTTCCACCAGGACAGGGCGCCGAGCGTCCAGCTGGCACCGAAAAAGAGCACGGCGGCAGCAACGGGCCAGCCCGCGGGGACGATGAGCAGGATGTGCAGCGCCACGAACCCGACCAGTTTGGCGACGGTCAGCCAGTCGGTCTTCACGTTGAGGTCAACATCCTCGCCCTCTTCGGGAGCGCCGCGGTGGCCCCGCAGCAACTGGACGATGATCGCGGCCCCGAGGACCACGAGCAGACCGGACACAATGAACGGGAACTCCCGTGGGCCAATCCCAGTTGCCGACGGCGGCGTCCGGATATCGGCGCCGGCCACGAAACCGAGAATGCCGAGACTCAGGATCCCCGCGGCGAAGATAATTTCCCCGATGGGCCGGCCAGCGGCGGTCCGTGCGCCGCTGGCCTGTGCCTCTGGTGGGTGGGTACTCATGGCTGCTACAGCAGACCGATGTCTGTCAGGGTCGTCTTGACCGTTGCGATGTCCTCGTCGAGGAAGGTGGCGAACTCCTCGCCGGTGAGGAAGGCATCCGCCCAGTTGTTCTCGGTGAGGGTTTCCTGCCACGATTCCGTCTCGTGCAGTTCAGTGATCAGTTCGGTCAGGGCTGCAGCCTGCTCCTCGTCGATGGAGCCCGGGGCGACGACGCCGCGCCAGTTGGTCAGGACCACATCGATGCCCTGGTCGGTCAGGGTTTCCACCTCAGGCACCTGGCCTGCTGGTTCCTCGCCGGATACTGCGAGGGCACGCACCGTGCCTGCCTTGACCTGTTCGGCGTACTCGCCGACACCGGAGATGCCCGCCGATACCTGGTTGCCCAGGAGGGCAGCCAGCGATTCGCCGCCGCCGGAGTACGGGATGTAGTTCAGCTTGTCGGGGGCCACGCCTTCGGCCTCAAGGATCATGCCTGCAAGAATGTGGTCGGCGCCGCCGGCGGAGCCGCCTGTGATTGAGACTGCCTGGCCGTTCTCTTCGATGTCGGTGACGAGGTCCTCGATGGTCTGGTACGGCGAATCGGAGGGTACGACCACGATCAGTGGCTCGTCGGTGAGCCGCGCGATCGGCGTGGTGTCCTCGATCCGGGTTTCGGCAGCGTTGGTCTCCACCGCACCGACCATCACATAGCCCATCACCATCAGCGTGTTGGGGTCCTGCTCGGTCGCCAGACGGGTCAGGCCATTAGTGCCGCCAGCGCCGCCAACGTTTTCCACTGAAGCGCTGCCAACGAGCTCGTTCTCTTCCAGGTCGTTCTGGATGGCGCGGCCGGTCTGGTCCCAACCGCCGCCCGGGTCTGCCGGTACAACGATGTTCAGGCGGTCGATCCCGCCCTCTGCGGTCTCCGAGCCACTGTCGCCGCAGGCGGAGAGGGCCAGCGCCGAGACTGCTGCGACAGCCACCAAAGCTGAATGGCGCTTCATTGGGCGATTAAGCTTCATGATGAGATTTCCTTTCTTTGGCGTGATGCAGATCACCATGCCGTCCGGTTCATCGTAGGGACCATCCACTGGGCGGGGAAGAATACGGACATAACGCACGTATTGGTCATTACGGTCACGGCAAGAACAGGGTCAGGGAACCCCTGACATGCCAAGATAGGTTCATGATCAGGTCAATGTCGCTTAGGTCACAGCTCTTTCTTTTGCAGCTGTCCATCGTGCTGATCATTGTCCTGATTGCCGGGTCCGTCGCGATCCGGATGCAGGAGCAGCAGATCCGCGACGCCTACGAGACGAGAATGGTGGGGGTCGCCCAGTCGGTGGCCCAGCTGCCCACCATTGTGGAGGCGTTCGACGACGCCCGTCCCAGTGACACCATCCAACCGATCGCCGATCTCATTGCCCAGTCGACCAATGTCACCTATGTGGTGGTGACCGACGACGCGGGGATCCGCTATTCCCATCCGAACCCGGAGATGATCGGCTCAATGGTTTCCACCGATCCGTCGGTGCCACTGTCGGGGGACACCTTTGTGGGAACCCAGACCGGCACGCTTGGGGAATCCTGGCGGGTCAAGGTCCCCATTTTCGACGACGACGGTTCGGTGATCGGTACCGCATCAGTGGGGATTCTCGAATCCCGGCTCAGCCAGGATCTCCAGGAAGACCTCCCGCAGCTCCTGGTGTGGCTGATTGCCGCCGCCCTCCTGGGATCTGCAGGGGCTATCTACGTATCCAGACTGGTGTGGCGCCGCATCTACAAGCTGGAGCCGGAGGAAATCGCCACCCTGCTGGAGACCAGGGACGCCATGCTGCACGGAATCGGTGAGGGTGTGGTGGCGGTCGACGAACGGGGGAACGTGGCGCTGCTCAACGACGAAGCCCGCCGCCTCCTTGGCCTTGACGACGCAGCGGTCGGCCGTCCCGTCGACGACGTCCTCGAACCCGCCCTCGCGGGAATGCTCGACTCCGACGGGGCAATGGAAACGACAGTGCTGGTGGGCGAGCGTGTGCTGCTCGCGCAGGCGAACCGGGCTGTGGTGGACGGACGGCGGGTAGGTAGCGTGCTTATCCTCCGCGACCGCACCGAACTCCACCAGTTGTTGCAGGATCTGGACGGGGCGCGCGATGTCACCCAGGCGCTGCGCGTGCAGGCCCACGAATTCTCCAATAAGATGCACGTCATTTCCGGCCTGCTCGAGCTTGGCCGGACCGAGCAGGCGGTCGACTTCATCACCCGTTCCGGTCACGGCGGTTCGGTGGTTTCGGGTGATCTCTGCCCGGGAATCACCGACCCCGATGCCGCCAGCCTCCTGATGGCGAAGAGTACGATCGGTGAGGAAAAGAACATTCAGGTGATCATCGACGGCAGTTCGACGCTCCACCCGGACGGAACCACCGACCAGGTGACCATCCTGGGGAACCTGATCGATAACGCGATGGAGGCGGTCGGCTCGAATGGGACCATCCACATCTCCACCACCTCTGACGACTCGGGGTGCGTGATTACAGTGTCCGACGACGGCCCTGGCGTGCCCGACGGGGTGCGGGACAGCATCTTCGAAAGCGGTGTCACGACCAAGGCAGATGGCCCCTCTGCCGCGCGCGGGTTCGGGCTGTCCCTTCTCCAGCGGGTGGCACAACGCCGCAGTGGTGAGATTGGGGTGGGCACGTCCCCTCTCGGCGGCGCTCAATTCCGGGTCAGGCTCGCACCTGTACCCACGTCCGTTGCGGTAGGCGGTGTGGAACAGCAGTGACGCAATTGATCCGCACGGCCGTCATCGACGACGACCGCGAAGTCGCAGGAGTGCACACCGGATTCCTGATGGCACACGGAGGCTTCGAAGTGGTGGGAGTCGCCTACACCGGTGCCGACGGACTTGAGCTCATCTCCAGCCGGCGGCCAGAACTGGTGCTGCTCGACATTCATCTGCCTGATCTGTCGGGAATCGAGGTCCTTCGTGCTGCCCGCAACCTGACGGGCGAGCCGGTGGACATCATCGCCATCACTGCGGCCCGTGAACTGGAAACAGTCCGCGCAGCGATGGCTGGCGGGGTGTTGCATTACCTGGTCAAACCGTTCAATTCCAGGGTCCTCCTTGAGCGCCTTGATCAGTACGTCGCCCATCGTCGGAGCATTCTTGAGCACAGCGCCGGAAACTCGCCGGCACTGGATCAGACGGTGATTGACCGACTCCTGGGACCGGCGCGGGAACAGCGCTCCAACGCGGGGACGAAGGTCCAGGCCGCCCTGCCAAAGGGCTTATCAGTGCCTACCCTGGAGGCAGTGATCGGAGACCTTCGCGCTAACCCGGAGGGATCCTCCGCGTCGGAGGTGGCGCTACGGCTCGGCTTGGCAAGGGTCAGTGCCCGGCGGTATCTGGAGTATCTGGTGACCAGGGAGCAGGCCAAGATCACGCCCAAGTATGGTGCAGCTGGTCGGCCGGAGAAGCGCTACGCCTGGACCGGCTGAGAAACAAGAACGGGTAGGTGCGTCCACCCGTTCTAATGGACGCCCCACCCCGCACTGTAGCTCCGCTGTCCCCCATGGCAAGCAGAGTTACGCATTCATTATTTTGGCACACGATGATGAAAGTGTGAATAGGTTTGACGCCACCAATCACAAAAACGTCACATTTCACGCAAGTCTATTGCCCGGTGGTGTCAGCTCGGTTCGCCGCCGGGAGGCCCAGATGACTGTCAGGCCGCTCACTACCAGCAGTATTGACCCAAAGGGGAGGACTATCTCCCAAATTCCGAGGTGTGCTCCCGCCAGCAAGCGGGTCACCGCAAATACCACCACGGCCCCGAAGCCCAGGGCAAGCAGGGCCGAGGCGCTTCGGTACGCCAACCGACCGGCCGGATCCATCAGGCCCTTCACCGCGGGCAAGACCAGGCATGCCGCAACGTACCCCGGATAGAGCCGCCCCGCTTCCGCGTAGAGGCGGACGGTGTCCTGGTCCCGGAATGCTTGCAGCCCAGTCGAGCTTTCTGGAAGATCGCTGAGCGCAAAGAGCACCACGGTGACCGCCACCACCACGCCCAGTACCGTCAGACCCAGTGGGCCGACGATCAGCGAACGGGCCCTGGGCGACCTGAAAGCCCCAGCAATCCTGATTCCGAGCAGGACAAAGATCGCGAAGAGCGAGAGCCGGATGATGAGGTTCGCAAGGTTCATCCCACCCAGAAGTCCGTCGACGGGAAGGTAGATCTGGGGCAGACTGAGCCCCACCGCAACCACCAGGAGCACCATTGCCGCGAAAACCGACCGTCCGCGCCCCCGGATCGCATCGGGAAGACGTAGCAGGGCAAAGATGATGCATGACGCCAGCACGATCCACTGGATTAGGTGCTCAGTCATCCGAGGTTCTCCCATAGGTCCTGGTCCCGGCTATGTGCTAGCTCGAGCTTCTTTAATGCCTTGCCCAGCCCGTCCAGCCTGTCCCTGGCCAACAGCACAAGGTCGGCATCCGACTTCCTACCCAACGCCCGGTGTCTGCCCTCCGCCGGCCAGCCACCTTCCGACGGGGTGATCAGATTTGTGACCACGAGGCCACTGGCGAGGGACACTCCCGCCAACCGCGCCGCCTCCAACGCGAGTTCGGGGGTGAGGCGGCCAGCGGTGAGCTGGGCAGAAAGGTTTTGGGGTGCTATGCCGGTCTTCCCCGCCAGCGCCTGCCGTAGGTCCCCCGTGTCGATTGCGTCGATCCAGCCCCGCACCGACGTCTGGTGCGGGAACGACGCCAGATCCAGCTGAACGGGGCGACCCGCCGCCTCCTCGTCCCTGCTGCGGGCTACGACCAGCCGAAGAATGTCGATGTGCGACACCTGGCTGATCAGCTCGGCATCAGTTGGTTCCCGCATCCCGCCGGGGAGGTCACGGTATCCTTCAAAATTGCCGAGGGCCTCCACGGGGTGCAGTCCGTAGGCGCGGGCGATGCTCACAATTGTGGCGACCGCAACCTTTCCCCGCACCAACTGCTGGCCCAGGGTGGAGCGTTTGATTCCGGCTTTCCGGCACAGATCGGAGACTGTGTCATTGGGTGCGATCTGGGAGCGCCACAGCTGAAACGACTTGGCTGTGACGGCCATTACCACCCCTTAACTGGACTTATAACGTTCGGTTTGAAGTATACTTAAATCGCTGGCTCCCCATTCTGCGATTCCCCCATACGCAGAACGCGGAGCCAGTTTCAATTTAAGTCTCCAGAAGGTCAGCTGTTACCAGCGGGCCTTCTTTTCGGTCTTGCCCTGCTTGCCGCTGCGGTGCACGGGCTGGTGGTTGGGGCCGGTGCTGCGGGCTCCGTCAAGTTTCCCGAAGTCGGGGTTTTTCTTGGCGAGGGCGAGCTTCGCCCTCGGATCGTCCTGGAGCTTCTTGGCGGCAGAGTCGGATAGGTGCGCCGAAATCTGTTCCTTGGGCTGCGGGTTGCCCTGGGTGTTGTCCTGTTTCTTGGCTGATTCGGTCATGATGATCCTTAAATTCGGTTGCCGAACGTGCACTCGGCAAGCAATGGGTGAATAAGAAGCTTCGCTCGGAGGCATGCCTCAACGAGCGATGTTTTCGATAGGAAGGGTGGTCCTGACGGACTACTCGAAAATTATTGTTCTCATGCGACTAAACGTACACGACACCCCGTGGGTCGGCCAGAGCCCGGCGCCCGGAGGTTCTAGTCCAGCATCCTGGCACCGTGGGCCGACCGGGTGGTACCGACACCGTCCCGGCTCACGCCGGCGGAGACTTCCGCAGCGGCTAACGCATCCTCCAGTCCGGTCAAGGCAGTCGAGTATTCAGCTGATCCGGCGTCCCCAGCATCGAAACGTTCGCGGAGCAGCGCTGCTGTGCGCATCGAGCGAATCAGCCGGGAAGTGTCTGTGCGTGAGAGGTCGGTCATGGCGGGGAAGTCGATCGCTGCGGCCGGGTCGAGCTCGTAGCTCACCCATTGCTGGAGAACCCGTTCGTGCCTACCCTTGAGCGTCTCCCGCTCGCGGCGAAGCGCCTCGTCGGCAAGCTTGATCTTGCGTTCGTGCTCCCCGCGCCAGAGCCATCCCGCTGCCACGCCGACGCAGACGAGGGCTCCAGCGGTAACCAGACCCCCGCTGCCCGGGATGGTGGCGGCTGCCCCAATAATGGCAAAGATAACGGCTGACAATCCGGAAAATCCGTACCAGAACAGGGAGTCGACGTCGTTGTCCCGTTTCAGGCAGGCGGCGAGCGCCAGGGCGGTCAGAATCGTCAGAATTCCCACCACAGCAACAGCTATCGACGCTTGAAGCGCGAAACTGGCAGGATCCATGAGTCTTCCTCTCGGCGGGGCCAACAGGTAAGCGGACCGGGTGGGCCGTGAACGTTGAGCCCTGGTGGAGTTGCCTACGTCTATTGCAGACGGTTCTGCGGCCGGAGTCAATCCCCTGCCCTTCATTGGCGGGCAGATCCCGTTAACGAACCAAAGTCCCCACCGATCCAGGGAACGGCGGGGACTTTGGTTCGGGTATCCCACAAATGTGGGCCCTGAGGGGCTCGAACCCTCGACCCACGGATTAAAAGTCCGATGCTCTACCATCTGAGCTAAAGGCCCGCATCACCACCGGCCACCGAAGTGGTCGAAATGACCTGCCTACATTATCGCATCCTGCGCCGGAGTGCAGAACGGGGCGCGTAGCCCCGACCTCAGCCGGCTGCTGGCTCGACAATCCTCAATGCCTCGACCAGCCGCCGGTAGAGGTCGTCACTGGCCAGCAGTTCGCTGTGGGTGCCGCTTGCTCTAATCTTGCCGTCCTCCATCACCAGGATCGTGTCGGCGTCGATCACCGTGGAGAGCCGGTGAGCGATGGTCAGGACTGCCCCCTTGCTGGCGCGGTCGCGGATGCAGTCGTGAATGGCCGCCTCAGTGAGACCATCGACCTGGGCGGTCGCTTCGTCAAGCATGAGGACCGCAGGGGTCCGCAGGATAGCCCTCGCGAGCGCGATCCGTTGCCGCTGCCCACCTGAGACAGCGGTGCTGGACAGTTCAGTGTCCAGTCCACCCGCCAGCGAAATTACCTTTTCATCCAGCTTCACAGCCCGGAGGGCATCCCAAACCTCCTGGTCGGTGGCGTCCGGGTGGGTGAACAGCAGGTTATCCCGGATGGTGCCGGGAACGATTGGTGTCTCCTGCTCAACGTATGCCAACCGCGAGCGGATCTCGGAGTGCGTGTAGCTCGAATACGGCCTCCCATCAAGAAGAATCTCTCCGTCGTGCGGTTCGATGAATCGCAACAGCAGGGAGAACAGGGTGGTTTTGCCCGCACCCGATGGCCCGACGACGGCGGTGTGGCCAACCCGCGGGATACGGACGGTGACGCCGTCAACCGCCGGTTCGGCGTCGGGACCGTAAGCCGCCCGCACGTCGCGGAATTCGAGGACCGCGTCAGTCCCGCGGTCGCCGACCGGATCCTGGGCGGCGTCGGTCAGATCCTTCTCGACCTCCATCTGCTGCACCTGGGAGATCCGGGACGCGGCGGCGATTCCCGACTGCACGGCGGTGATGTTCTGCGTGAGCTCGGTAATCGGGCCCATGATTCCGAACGCGTAGAGCAAGAACGCGATGAGACTGGATACCTCAAGCACCCCTTGGTCCACCCGCCAGGCGCCCACCCCCAGGATCACGATGATCGCCAGCTGGATCCCACCCCCAGCGATGGTCCAGGCGACAGCCTGCGTGCGGACGGCGCGGACGCTGTGCCGCGCTGACTCCCTGGCCTGGACGACGATGCGTTCGCTCTGCCTGTCTTCGGCACGGCTCGCTTTGACAGTGCGAACTGCCCGGAGCGCACCCTCCAGCACGCCGCCCAGGTTTCCCACTGACTCCTGGGCCTGCTCCTCGGCCTTGGCGATGCGGGGCATCAACATTGCGAAGAGCACCCCGACAATGACGATCGCGGTCAGGGTGGTTGTCAGCAGAACCAGGTCCAGCACGCCCATCAGGATCAGGGTTCCGAAGAGCGCAACAGTTCCGTTGACCAGGCTGACCGCGCTGGAAGAGGCGGCCTCCCGGAGCAGCACCGTGTCCGAGGTGACCCTGGTGACCAGTTCCCCCGTCGGACGCCCGGTCAGTTCTGCAACCTTGGCCTGGAAGAACCGGCGCACCATCGATTCGCGCGCGTCCAGCACAACCCGTTCGGCGAGGGTCCCCAGCAGGATCCACTGCCAAAGTCCGACCACCGAGCCAACCACCAGGAGCGCCAGCAAGACCCCGATCGGCTCGGTCAGCGACGTAGACGTACCCACCGAGTCCAGGACCCATTTGGTCACCATCGGAGTGGCCAGGGCGGTCGCGGTGGTAACCAGCCCCAGGATCAGGCCGAGCGCCAGCACGCGTCGATGTGGACGGATGAATGACCACAGAATCCTGAGCCGCGGATACCGACCGGGTGTGGCAGGAGTACTCATACCCTCATTGTCCTCGACCCTGCAGCCTTCCGGTACAGCCCGACGGCATCACCGCGTCGACAATCTGACGTACCCGGACCGGAGGGCGGTTGGACCGAAAGAGGCCCTCCGGTGGGGATGCTGGCATGGAGGGAAATGGCAGGAGTATCCTCAGTTCATGAGCGGTAACTACAGGAACCAGAGTCCGAGGCACCACAAGCCCAAGCCGTTCGCGCCGCTGGACTTCGAGGTTTTTGCTGGCGGTGCCGACCCCTCACGGGTGTCGGAAGCCGCCCACCTCGCGGCGCACGCCCTTGTCCACCACGGGAGGCTTTCCGAGGACCCCGAGGTGACCCAACGGCTGGTTGAACTCGCTGACCAGCAGGGGCTTGAAGCTATCGCCGAGATGTGGGCCGAAAGCCCAGCACGATCCCTTCCCGGCGCCCTGTGGAGGCTCTACGCGTTGCGCGCCGCTACCCAGCAGAATCCCGAACGCATCGCCTCCTACTTCAAATCGGGCAAGGACGTGGCCCAGGTTTCCAAAGTGATCGCTGGCGTGGCCGAGCCACCCGGCGCTGAGGAAGTCCAGTCGATGGCCGACACGATTCTCTCCGGCGCGTTTGAAGGGGAGTTCGACGTTGCACTGGAACGCTTCGCCGCCTTCTGCCGGGTCATCGCGCTCGGCCAGACCCATCACGCCGACGACGCCGAACCCACCAACGGGGTCCACGCCGCAAAGTTGACCCGCAACTCCCAACAGCTGATCAAGACGGCTGAGGATCTTGAGCACGCCGCCGCTTCCTGGCGGCGAGGCGAGCTGGACTAGGTCAGCTCCCGGAGCGTCAATGTTGACATGTGCGCCCCGGAGGAGAAAACTGAAAGTGGTGTCGGACCGTGGAACCCCCGGGCTTCAACATTTAGCCGCTTCGAGCGGCCTTCCGCCGAGAGGCGCTCCCGGTTCGGCACCATTTTTGCGCCCTGCGGGGCGCCACCGCCCCGCCTGATCGGCATCGCTGGCCGAGAGCGCTGGCGAAAGTGAGCGGCGGCTGGCCTGTCGGTTATTCTTAGGCAGCAACCCATCGTCCTTGGGCAGCAAACCGACAGTCATGATGCCCCGCTAGGTTAGGTAGCCCACGTGAAGCTTCGCCTCTTTCCGCAGGAGGACGCCGGACTGGTGCTGCTCTCCGACATGGCGCAGCAGCTCGTGCTGGGCGTTCGCACCATGTCGGGGATTCTGGGGGCGGCGACACGGGACTACGATCTGCTGGCCGAGGAACTGCACCAGCATGAAGCCAACTCGACCGACCTGCACTTCGCACTTCTCACCTCCATGCGCAGCAGCTTCGTCAACCCGCTCCCACGGGAGGACCTGTACGCGCTGTCGCGGCTGTTGAACGAGGCAATCGAGAAACTCGATGGTGCCGCGGAGCTCATCGCGCTGTACCAGCTGAGCAAGCTGAGCCGCCGAGCCACAGAGCAGCTTGAGGTCATTACCCGTCAGGCGGAACTGACCGCGGCGGCGATGAAGCGCCTCAACTCCATGGACGATCTCGAGGAGTACTGGATCGAGATTCTCCGGCTCGCAAAGCGGGCCGAACGTAGCCACCGGATCTGGTGCTCCGAACTCCTTAACGACCACAAACCCCTGGTTTACGCCCGCCACCGTGACGTCGCCAACCAGTTGGTCGACGTCACCAAGGACATCCGCAAGGTGGCAACACACGTGGGCAGTATCCTCGTCAAGGAATCGTAGGTGGAGCTGTTCCTCCTGGGCATCGTGGTGGTGCTGGCCGGTGGCTTCGCATTTCTCAACGGGTTCCACGACGTTTCCAACTCGGTGGCGACCGCCGTGCGCACCCGCGCCCTCACACCCAGCGTCGCGGTACTCCTGGTGGCGCTGTTCAACCTGATCGGCGCTCTGCTCGGCACCGGCGTTGCCCTGCTCTTCACCGGTGACGCCATCCGGTTACCCCCTGGCAGGGTTGGCCTCGGAATCCTGATCGCCGCCCTTATCGCAGCACTCAGTTGGGGTCTTTTCACCTGGTATCGGGGCAAGTCGTCGTCGTCCACCCACGCCCTGATTGGCGGACTAATCGGCTCCGGCGGAGCGTCAGCCCTCATGGGTGGGGAATCGATTGCCGATTCCGAACGGGTGTTCCTGCTGCAGATCGCGCTCCCGCTGCTCCTGTCCCCGCTGGTGGCATACCTGCTGGCCTATCTAGCGGTGTTCCCTGCCATCTGGCTCCTGCGGTACAGCCCGCCGCGGAAGGTGAACTCGGGTAGCCGGATGGCACAGTCAGTCCTGGCCGGCGTGTTTGCCCTGGGTCACGGGCTCCAGGACGGGCAGCGCACCATGGCGGTAGTTGTCCTGGCCCTGGTGGGCAGCGGCGTCGCAACCAGCTCGGACATTCCCCTGTGGGTGCAAATCTTCGCCGCGGTGCTGCTTGCCACCGGGTCCCTGTTCGGGGGGTGGAGGATTACCCACACCCTGTCGCACCGGCTGGTCCGGGTCGACCCGCTGCGAGGCATGACGGCGCAGGGAGTTTCCTCAGCAATGCTTTTTGTTGGGTCCATCTCCCTGTCGATGCCCCTCTCAAGCACCCACACCATGACCTCGGCCATTCTCGGGGCCGGCGCCAACCAGCGATTCCCGACAGTTCGCGGCCGTGAAGTGGTCAAAGTGCTGCTCGTCTGGTTCTCGACGGCGGCTGTCACCGCCTTGATCGGCGGAATCCTCTTCCTGGCGATGAGCCCGCTGCTCTAGCCGCTCTCCACCCGGTTCGCTGGCCCGTGGGACAAGGAAACGGCCCCGAGGTCCAGACCCGCCGATTGCAACCGGCGAGCCTTGCCCCCAGGGCCGCTTCTGTGACGATCAGGCCGGCACGTCGGACGGGTCAGCCGAAACGACCCGACACGTAATCCTCGGTGGACTTTTCCTTAGGCATGTTGAAGATGTCAGCCGTGTTGCCGTACTCGATCAGCTTCCCCGGCTTGCCCGTCGCCGCAATGTTGAAGAAGGCCGTCTTGTCGGAAACCCGGGCCGCCTGCTGCATGTTGTGGGTGACGATCGCCACCGTGTAGTCATTCTTCAGCTCGTTGATCAGATCCTCGATAGCGAGGGTCGAGATCGGGTCGAGGGCCGAGCACGGCTCATCCATCAGGATCACCTCGGGCGACACCGCAATAGCGCGGGCAATGCACAGGCGCTGCTGCTGGCCGCCGGAGAGACCGGAACCCGGACGTGCGAGGCGGTCCTTGACCTCGTTCCACAGGTTGGCTCCACGAAGCGACTTCTCCACCAGTGCGTCAGCGTCCGACTTGCTGATGCGCTTGCTGTTGAGTTTCACGCCGGCCAGCACGTTGTCCCGGATCGACATGGTGGGAAACGGGTTGGGCCGCTGGAAGACCATGCCGATCTGGCTGCGCACGTGCACGGGATCGACGGCGTCGTCGTACAGATCGTCACCGTCGAGCAACACTTCTCCCTCGACCCGGGCGCCCGGAATCACCTCGTGCATCCGGTTCAGGGTGCGCAGGAAGGTCGACTTGCCGCAGCCGGACGGGCCGATGAACGCTGTGACTGAACGGGCTTCAATGGTGAGGTTCACATCCTCCACGGCCAGGAATTTGCCGTAGTAGACGTTCAAGTCCTTGACGTCGATTCGCTTAGACATCTAAATCCTTCGGGTTGTACAGCGCCGGTCAGCGGCTGGTTTTAGGGGCGAACATCCGGGCGATCAGGCGGGCTGCCAGGTTCAGCATCATCACCAGGATGATCAGAACCAGGGCTGCAGCCCACGCCCGCTGGATGCTGGGGTCGGTGCTGGTCGGCGAGGTGGGGGTAATGATCTGGTAGTAAATGTACGTGGGAAGGGTGCTCATCCAGCCACCGAACACATCAAGGTTGATCCCGCGGGCGAAACCGGCGGTCACCAGGATGGGGGCCGTTTCGCCGATCACCCGGGCGATCGCCAGGGTGACTCCCGATGCAATACCGGAAATGGCGGTGGGGATGACCACCTTGGTAATGGTCCGCCATTTCCTCACCCCGAGCGCGAAAGACGCCTCCCGGAGCTCGTTGGGGACAATCTTCAGCATCTCCTCCGTGGAACGCACCACCACCGGGATCATCAACACGGACAGTGCGGCTGCCGCCACGAACCCGGTCCGGGTACCCGGGCCGAAGATCAGCCCGAATAGCGCTGCGGCGAAGAGTCCCGCCACGATGGAGGGGATGCCGGTCATCACGTCGACGAAGAAGGTGATCGCGCGACTGAGCGGACCGCCGGTGGAGTACTCGACCAGGTAGATGGCGGCCAGCAGGCCCACGGGGACCGAGATGATGGTGGCCCAGAGGGTAATCTGCAGGGTCCCGAGGATTGCGTGATAGGCGCCGCCGAGTACCGGGGTGCCCTCGGCCACCGTCTGGTTGTCGATGGCACCGGTGAGGCCGTTCATCGAACGGAACAGGAAGTCGCTGGTCATCCCGGGCAGGCCACGTTCCAGGACGGTCCAGATGACCGACAACAGTGGCAGCACGGCGACGATGAACGCACCGTAGATGAGGTAGGTGGCCAGCCGGTCCTTGGCCTTGCGACTACCCTCTACCGCGCCGGAAGCCGCCGTCCCACCGACGACGAAGAAGATCGCGGCGAAGAGGCTCATGGTGACCAGGCTGAAGCCGAGGAGGGCCGAGAAAGCCGCGCCGAGGATCAGGGCGCCGGCGAGGACAGCCCAGATTGCCCACCGGGGAAGCTTGTTCTTGGTGAACTGGGAGGGACGCCGGGTCATGGTTGCATTACTCATTAGTTGGCACCTGAGAATTCCTTGTGGCGGCTGATGATCCACCGGGCGATCACGTTGACCGCGAGGGTGATAACGAAGAGCACCAGGCCTGCGGCGATGAGTTCACTGAGTCGAAGCCCGAATGCTTCGGGGAAGTTGAGCGCGATCTCGGCTGCGATGGTCTGGTTGCCGGTCTGGATGAGGCTGGCATTCAGAGCGCCGCCAGAGAGGACCAGTGCCACTGCCATGGTCTCGCCGAGCGCCCGCCCCAGCCCGAGCATTGCGGCACTGATGATGCCCGGCCGTGCGAAGGGCAACACCGACATCTTGATCATTTCCCACCGGGTGGCGCCGAGCGCCAGTGACGCTTCCTCGTGGAGTTTGGGGGTCTGGAGGAAAATCTCGCGGCTGAGCGAGGTGATGATCGGCAGGACCATGACCGCGAGGACTATCCCGGCGGTGAGGATGGTCCGGCCGGTGTTGCTGGCAGGTCCCTCGAAGATGGGGATCCAGCCCAGGTTGTTGGCCAGCCAGTCATAGGTGATTGCCAGCTGAGGGGCGAGGACCGCGTAACCCCACGCGCCATACACCACCGATGGGATGGCTGCGAGAAGGTCGATCAGGTAGCCAAAGCCCTGCGCTAGCCTGCGGGGTGCGTAGTGCGAGATGAACAGCGCGACGCCGATGCCGATCGGCGTCGCAAGAATCAGTGCGATGGTCGCGGCGATCACCGTACCGATGACGATCGGCCAAATGTAGGAGAAGAACCCGTTGCCTCCGGAGATCTCACTCGGGTCGGCGGCGAACGTGGGCAGGGCCTGTCCGAGCAGGAAGATTGCCACACTGAACAGCACGGCGAGGATCAGGCAGCCGGCCAGGAGGCTGGCTGTGGAAAATATCTTGTCCCCTGATTGACCGCTGTCGCCATCTCTGCGCAACGTGTTGGGAGACACCGTCTTCGTGGACACTAATGAACCCTTCGGTGCTGGTACTGGGTTGTTCCTGCTTCGGTTGCCAAGAGTGGGCGTCGTCAGCGGTGGGTGAGGTAACTGCCTACCAGCCTAATGGCTGGGCGCAAAGGACAACCCCGCCCGGTCGACGAGGACCGGGCGGGGCAACCGGAGCGTGCTAGGAGGCAACAGCGATCGAGTCGATGGCGGCCTGCGCCTGTTCGCGCAGTCCCTCGGAGATCGGTGCGTTTCCGGCCGAGTCGGCCGAATCGCCCTGCCCATCCTCGCTGATGACGTAGGAACCGAAGGCCTTGACCAGGTCGACCGTCTCCTGATCAGCGTAGGTGGTGCAGTAGACGTGGTAGGAGATCAGCACGATTGGGTAGGCACCCGACTCCGTGGTGTCCCGGTCGAGGTTGTAGGACATATCTACCTCGGGCGCGCCTTCAACCTCTGCGGGCTCGGCAACCTCTACCGCCAGTGAGGCTGCTTCGGAAGTCAGCGCGACGTACTCCTCCCCAACTTCCACCAGCACCTGGCCGAGGTCGCCGACAGCTGAGGCGTCCGTATAAGTGATTGCGCCTTCGGTGCTGGTGGTGGTGGAAACCACTCCGTTGGTGCCCTGGGCGTTTTCTGCGACGATCTCGGCTGGCCAGTCGCCTGAGACCTCGTCGGTCCACACGTCTGGGGCTGCGGCGGCGAGGTAATCAACGAAGTTCTCGGTGGTGCCCGACTCGTCACTGCGGTGAACAACTGTGATGGCCTGGTCGGGGAGCTCCACGCCTTCATTCTGGGAGGCGATCGCCTCATCGTTCCAGTTGGCAATGTCGCCGCGGAAGACTGAGGCGATGGTCTCGGCGTCCATGTTCAACTCGTCGATGCCCGGCAGGTTGAAGGCCACAGCGATCGGAGCAATATAGGCCGGAATGTTGAATGCGCCGTCGGGACCGCACACCTCGACTGCTGCCGCATGCTCTTCTTCGTCCAGGTACGCATCGGAACCGGCGAACTGGGTTCCACCGGCGAGGAAGGCTTCCCGACCGGCGCCCGATCCGTCCGGGGCGTACTGAACTGTGGCGTCGGGGTTGGCTTCCTGGAAGCCGTTCTGCCAGGCGGTCATCGCCGCGCCCTGAGAGGAAGCGCCAGACCCGGTCAACGTGCCGGTGACCGTGCTCTCTGCCGAGCCGTTGTCCCCGGTGGCCTCTGCCGGCGTGTCGGTTGCACTGTCGGTGCCGCAGGCGGTCAATGCGAGCGCGGCGACGGAGATTACTGCCGCTGCGCGGCCAAAGCGAAGAACCTTCACTTGATGTTGCCCCTTCCAGGGAGTCGAAAAACCGGTGCTCCTGAGCACCTTTGAAGCCGGAGCTTTCTAACAGTCCGGTTTGCGTACCTACTCAAGCTAGGGGCGTCAGGTAAAGAGACTGACTGACGAAGGTGAACGGAATATGAACGAAAAACGTACATTTCTGATCTGGCTGCTCTGCCGTATTGCCATAACGCCTTCGGTGGTGTTCGGATCGAGGACGACCGGTTGACGTAACGCATTCGGGAACGGGGCTAGGCTGGGTTCCATGCCGCGGCCCCCACTTACCTCGCGCGCCCGCTCCTTTCTTCGCAACCGGACGCGGGTGGGTTTCCGGCGCAGCGCCAACTCGGTGATCCCTGCCATCCAGATGACTGTTTGTGCGGTGGGCGCGTACGTGTTCGCCGAACGGGTGCTGGGGCACAGCGGCCCGCTGTTCGCTGCAACCTCGTCGATGATCGCCCTTGGCTTCACCCGCGACCCCCGGCTTCGCCGGGTGCTCGAAGTGGGGCTGGGCTGCACCCTCGGCATCGCCCTGGGTGATGTGCTGCTGGCGCTGTTCGGCACTGGGATCTGGCAGGCCGCCGTCGTCCTCTTCGTTTCGATCCTGCTGGCCCGGTTCCTGGACAGCGGCACCATCTTCACCACACAGCTGGGCCTGCAGTCGCTGCTGGTGGTGTTGCTGCCCGCGCCCGACGGCGGTCCGTTCACGCGCAGCGTTGACGCGATCGTCGGGGGCCTCTTCGCCCTGGTGATAGTGGTGCTGGCGCCGAAGGATCCGCGGAAAGAGCCCAAGACTAATGTGCGGGAGCTGCTCGGCGAACTCTCGGACGTGCTGAGGGAATCGGCGACAGCGCTGACCCGCAGCGACCCGACACTCGCCTGGCACGCCCTGATCAAGGCACGGAACTGCCAGCCCCTGATGGAAGGGCTGTCCGGGAGCATGGGAGCGGCCCAGGAGGTGGCGCGGCTCTCCCCCGCCTACCGCCGGCACCGCCTTGAACTGGGCGAACTCAGGGGGTCGATCGAGTCGATCGACCTCGCCGTCCGGAACAGTCGCGTGTTCACCCGGCGGCTGACCTCGGTCATCAATCATGCGGCGCTCACCGATGAGGCAGTGCAGGAGCTCTCACAGGTCATCGAGGACACCGCCGACGCCGTTGACGTGCTGGGGCGTGCCCTCTCCGCGTCCGGTGCGCAGGAACGCGATCTGTCCCTCCGCCAGGCGAGGGAAGACCTTGCAGCCGTTGCCACCATGCTGCACCCGAAGCTGCTGGGCATCCAGCGGCTCGAAGGCGAAGGGCTGGTCCTGCTGTTCCGCCCGCTGATCGTCGATCTGCTGGAAGCGACCGGTCTGCCCCACGACGAGGCCGCCGGGTACCTGCCCCGACTGTGAGCCTGGTCAAAGCCGGCCGGACCGTGGTGTTTGTGCCGGTGACTGTCACCGGCCGCCGGTACGTTAGAGACCATGGCAACAAAGACAGCACGTCCGGCACGCACCTCTGCCCCCGCCTACCGCTGCGGCGAATGCGGGTGGACCACCGCCAAGTGGGTTGGCCGGTGCGGGGAATGCCAGGCCTGGGGGACAGTCGAGGAAACCGGCCAGGTGGTGGCACGGACGACGGCAGCAGTCACTGTCGCTTCCCCCGCCCTGAGGATCTCGGAGATCGATGCCAGTGCTGCCTCCTACCAGCCCACTCAGATCGGCGAATTAGACCGGGTGCTCGGTGGCGGGCTGGTGCCCGGGGCGGTGATCCTGCTCGCCGGGGAACCCGGGGTGGGCAAGTCCACCCTGGTGCTCGACGTCGCGGCACGGGTTGCCCGGCTTGGCAAGGATGTCCTCTACATCACCGGTGAGGAGTCCTCAGCCCAGGTGAAGCTGCGGGCTGAGCGGATCGGGGCACTCGCCGAAACCCTCTACCTCACAGCGGAGTCAGATCTGGGCCAGGCTCTCGGTCAGGTGGAGCGGTTGTCACCGTCCCTGCTGATCGTCGACTCCGTGCAGACCCTGAGCAGTTCAGCGGTGGACGGCACGGCGGGTGGCGTGACCCAGGTCCGGGAGGTGGCGGCGTCGCTGATTGCCGCAGCGAAGACCCGCGGCATGACCACCATCCTGGTGGGTCATGTCACCAAGGACGGCTCGATCGCGGGCCCCCGCCTGCTGGAGCATCTGGTGGACGTGGTGTGCCAGTTCGAGGGCGACCGCCACTCGCGGCTCCGGCTGATGCGGGCCATCAAGAACCGCTACGGGCCCACCGACGAGGTGGGGTGTTTCGACCTCACCGAGACCGGCGTCGAGGGCCTCGCCGACCCGAGCGGACTTTTTGTCTCACGCACCAAGGACCCGGTGTCCGGCACCTGCATCACTGTGACCCTTGAGGGACGCCGGCCGCTGCTGGCCGAGGTGCAGGCCCTGCTTGCCGAGTCCTCGAACTCCCAGCCCCGACGCGCCACCAGCGGGCTCGACAGTTCACGGGTGGCAATGCTGCTGGCGGTATTACAGCAACGCGCGTCGTTGAGCCTGCACAAGGATGACAGCTATGTGGCGACGGTCGGCGGGGTCAAGCTCAGCGAGCCGGCCACCGACCTCGCGGTCGCGTTGGCTATCGCTTCGGCGAAGACGAACCAGCCGCTCGCCGCGCGGCTGATCGCGTTCGGCGAGGTGGGGCTTGCCGGTGAGGTCCGGCCGGTGCCGGGGATCGCCCAGCGCGTGCAGGAGGCGGAGCGGCTCGGATTCACCCACGCGGTGGTGCCAGCCTCCCCCAACGGGCCCGGCAAGGTCCCCGCAGGTTTCACGGTCCATGAGGTATCAACCCTCACCCAGGCCCTTGAGCTGCTGTTCTAGAAAGGCTATGACCAACCGTTACGAATTTGCGCAGTCAGCCGGTATCCGGGTTTAGGCGGCGTTCCCACTAGGATTGGAACGGCTGCGCTGGTGCCTGCGCGGCAGGGCCTTGCACATCCGGATTCCGGCTGGCAAAGCCGGTAGCCGGAAGGAAGTGGCAATGGTTCGCAGCCCAGAGGACGCGTTGAAGGCCACCCTGGCGCGCGTTGCGCCCGGCACCGCACTGCGGGATGGACTGGAGCGCATCCTTCGTGGACGCACCGGGGCACTGATTGTGCTCGGTTTTGACCGCACGGTGGACTCGATCTGTTCCGGCGGGTTCGACATTGGGATCACCTTCTCCCCCACCAGGCTGCGGGAGCTCGCGAAGATGGACGGTGCGATCGTTTGCGACAAGGATGCGAGCAATATCCTGCGGGCCGCCGTGCAGCTGGTCCCGGATCACACCATCGACACCCAGGAGTCGGGGACACGGCACCGGACCGCTGAGCGGGTGGCGATCCAGACCGGACTCCCGGTGATCTCCGTCAGCCAGTCTATGCAGATCATCGCCCTGTACATCAACGGCCTCCGGCACGTGCTGGAAGGCTCCGAGCCGGTCCTGGCACGAGCCAACCAAGCCCTCGCCACACTCGAGCGTTACCGTGCCCGTCTGGACCAGGTCACCGGGTCCCTATCGGCGCTGGAGATCGAGGCAATGGTCACGGTGCGCGATGTGGCTGTGACACTGCAGCGTCAGGAAATGGTCAGGCGGATCTCAGAAGAAATCTCGCAGTATGTGCTGGAGCTCGGGGTCGACGGCCGGTTGCTGACCCTGCAGGTTGAAGAGCTGACCACCGGGTTGGGTCCGGGCAGTGAACTGGTGCTGAGGGACTACCTGGACCTCGAGGTGCCGACCCTCGTCGTGGAGGAGCAGCTCGCCAAGCTGCAGGCGTTCAGCTCCACAGAATTGATCGATCTGGGCACCATCGCGAGCGTTGTCGGATTCAACCCGTCGATCGACTCACTCGACGCGGTAGTCCAGCCCAAGGGTTTCCGTCTGGTCTCAGGCATCAAGGCGGTTCCGCCCGCCGTCGCCAACCGGCTGGTTGACCATTTCGGGGGCCTGCAGAACCTGATGGCCGCGAACATTGATGACCTGATGGCAGTGGACGGTATCGGCGAGCAGCGGGCACGCACTGTCCGCGAGGGGCTATCGCGGATCGCCGAGACGAGCCTGCTCGACCGCTTTATGTAGTTGGCCGGTCCGTCAACGCCGCCGGTTCTCGTGAAGGCGACGCGCGGACGCTACTGCAGTTCGAATGTTGAAACCTCGCTGGTCCGGCCCCCCAGGGACACCGTCAGGTCATAGGAACCCGGGGCCGGTGTCGCTTCGACCGTCTCGCAGCCCGGTACGCTGCGGATCCGTTCCCAAGTGAAGTTCGCTTCCTCCGAACCGCCCGCCGGGATCTCGCGGATGAGATCCTCTGCTCCCTCCTGGCAATCCACTGAGGAGAAGATCCTGTCGTCTCCGCTGGTGATCAGGAACTCCATCTGTGAAGTGCCCACATTGACCGGGCAGGCCTCATCCCCAGTGTTGGAAACCGTCAGCGTAAGCACGGGGTTCTGCTCCGGCTCGTAAGCCTGGGCATCGGTGGAGGCAGCGACCTCCACTTCGGCGTCCGCGCAGGCGCCCTCGGTCGGGGAGGGCGAAGCCGATGGCTCTTCGGTCGGCCCCGCAGTCTCGGCGGGCTCGGTCGACTCGGTCACCTCAGAAGTAGGGCTCGCGGGTGCAGAGGACGGCGCGACTGTGGGGGCGGATGACGCGTCGTCGTTCTGGGCGCCGCCGATCAGTCCGGCAATCACGATTCCGGCCCAGACCAGGGCCCCCACCACCAGGAGGGCGAGGATCAGCACGGCAACTCTTCGCCGACGATAGACCCGGCGGCTGACCCGCGGCGTGCCGGAGGGCCGGGGTGCGCCGTCCTGCGGCCCGCCCCGCGAAGTACCCCCCTGCGAATCCATGCCTTAAGGCTAGGGACCCGGGCACCGGATACCTGTCACACCACGCCGGTCAGTACAGTATTGATGGTCAACTATCAGGAGGGTCAATGGATCCGGTGTCACCTGCGCGGCTGCATCAGCGCATCATCGAGTGGTTCGATGCCGAGGCCCGGGACCTACCGTGGCGCGGGCCCACCCGCACCCCGTGGGCAGTGATGGTCAGTGAGTTCATGCTGCAGCAAACCCCGGTGGTACGGGTGCTGCCGGTGTTCACCGCGTGGATGTCCCTGTGGCCCACCCCTGCTGACCTGTCGGTTGCGGGCCCAGGGGAGGCAGTACGGAACTGGGGCAGGCTGGGATATCCACGCCGCGCCCTGCGGCTGCATCGAGCCGCCCACGCGATCGTTGAGCACCATCGCGGGGAGGTTCCCGACACCTATGGCGAGCTGCTCAAGCTACCCGGGGTTGGCACCTACACCGCTGCGGCGATCGCGGCATTCGCCTTCGGGAAGCGGGAGACAGTGGTGGACACCAACATCCGCAGGGTCCACGCCCGCCTGGTCGGCGGCGATGCGTTACCCGCGCCAGCCCTCACAGCCGCCGAGATGCGGCGTGCCGCTGGGCTGATGCCCGACGACGACGCCCGTTCCGTGCGCTGGAACGCTGCGGTGATGGAGCTTGGTGCGCTGGTGTGCACCGCCCGGTCCCCGAAATGCGGGCAGTGCCCAGTGCTTGAGAGCTGCGCGTGGGTGGCAGCTGGCCGCCCGGAACCGCTGTATGTGCCCAAGGGCCAGGGGTGGGCGGGGACCGACCGCCAGGTGAGGGGGGCGATGATGGGCGTGCTCCGGGACGCGACCGGCCCGGTGGTCCGGGAGCTGCTCGTCGCTGAGCCAGTGGACCTGACCCCCGATGGCGGGAACGGCCCCGCTGTATCGCCATTGATGAAACTGCACCGGCTTAACGCGCCCACGGACCAGCTTGAACGGTCACTGACCGGTCTGGTGAAGGACGGCCTGGCGCGTGAAACTCCTGAGGGGATCGCGCTCCCCCGCTGACGTCTGTGCTTACCCGGCGGCCAGCTCCCCGAATCCGCTGGTAACTTCGCTGCCAATCTGGTCGATCGCTTTCTGGGCATCCGGACCGGCGGCAGACGCCGTGAGGACCTTGCCCTGACCCAGCCCCAGGCTCATCAGGAGCATCACCGACTTTGCGTCGACGCCGTTCACACTTACCTCAGCATCCAGTTCGCTCATCATTCGGGCGAGGGTGGCAGCGGGCCGGGCGTGCAGCCCCATCGGATTCGGCAGTTCCCACGACCCTTCAACCGGTTCGCCGCCCGGTGCGGGGCCTTCCTGCACCTCTCCAGGAGCAGCGGCGGCGTGGCTGACGAAAGGTTCAAGGGCAACCGGATCCAGGGCCACGACTGCTGCCTCGGCGGCTCGGACCACCTGGTCGGCATCGGCACCGGTCTGCGCTTCGACGGCCGCGGCGACCGCCCCCTCGACCAAGGCGGCGCGGGCCAACCGCACCCTGCCCCGTTGGTCACTGTCCAGAAACTCCAGGGCCATCTCAGCGGTCATCACGGCTGAGCCCAGGTCAGTCAGCACCACCACCCCTGCGCCGCTGTCCGCGGCTGAAATCGCTGTCAGGACCTTCTCGAAACTGGTGCCGATCCGCGGCGCCCCTCCCGCGTCCTCGACCCCGCCGGCGGGCACCAGCTCGACGTCGGCCGCCATCTGCCGGGAAAGGTCACAGACCCCC
The DNA here is from genome assembly GCF_013116745.1 of Arthrobacter sp. 260. GTDB lineage: Bacteria > Actinomycetota > Actinomycetes > Actinomycetales > Micrococcaceae > Arthrobacter_D. The sequence goes on along the minus strand of NZ_JABFOE010000003.1, from coordinate 304,984 downwards.
TCGGCGATCTTCGAGCTGTGGGAGACGATGACCAGGCCCACGTTCACGGCTGACCTCCGGCAGCATCGACTGCTGCCTGCAGGATCAGCCCGGTGGAGACGGCGCCGGGATCGAGGTGCCCGGCACTGCGTTCGGCGAGGTAGCTCGCCCGTCCTTTCCGGGCAATCAGTGGCTCGGTGGCGGTCGCCCCGGCGTTGGCGGCGTTCGCCGCGGCCGCAAGCACCTCAACCACTGACGCTCCCGCCATCGCCGCCGTGCCCGCCGCCTCCACGGCAGGAGTCCACGCATCAACCATCGTCTTGTCACCCGGCTCAGCCTTCCCTCGGGCTACCACCCCGTCCCGGGCTGCGGTCAACAACCCGACAACATCGTCGGGGCCAATCCGCTCGGTATCTCCCAGCGAGGTGGCGGCCCGCAGGAACGCCGTCCCGTACAGCGGGCCGGCGGCTCCTCCGACCGAGGACATCAGGGTCATCGCGGCGATTTTCAGCAGCGCGGCCGGGGTGCCTGAATCAGCCCCGTCCAGCTTCGCCAGGACAGCCGAAAAACCACGGTCCAGGTTTTCCCCGTGATCGGCGTCGCCGATCGCACGGTCCAGGTCGATGAGTTCCTGGCGGTGTTCGCCGATCACCCGCGCACTTTCCCGCAGCCAATCCGCCACCCATGCCGACGTGAGGGTGGCAGCAGATTCTTCGGCCACCCCTAAACCCCCCAGCGGAGTGCGGCGGTCCGGACCGGGGAGTCCCATAGTTGGACCATCTCGTCGTCCAGGCGCAGCACGCTGATCGAGGCGCCCTGCATTTCCAGCGCCGTGATGTAGTTGCCCACCAGTGAGCGTTCGACGACGATCCCGCGTTCCTCCAGCAACTGGCGGGCCCGGCGGTAGACGATGTACAGCTCGCTGGCCGGAGTGCCGCCCATCCCGTTGACGAACAACAGGACGCGCTCACCGCTGCCCACCCCGAGGTCTGAAAGAATCGGCTCCATCAGCCGATCAGTGATCCCGTCGGCAGGCTCCATCGCGATCCGGTGCCGGCCCGGTTCCCCGTGGATGCCAATACCGATCTCAATCTCCTCGTCGGTGAGCTCGAAGCTTGGCCGGCCGGCATGCGGGACGGTGCAGGCCGCCAGCGCGACGCCCATTGACCTGACATTGTCGATGACCCGCTGGGCCACCTCAGCCACGGCGTCAAGGGTGTCGCCTCGCTCCGCTGCGCCACCGGCGATTCGCTCGACCAGGACCGTCCCCCCAACACCACGACGGCCCGCGGTGTACAGCGAATCCTCGACGGCGACGTCGTCGTTCACCAGGACCGACCGGACAGTGATTCCCTCTGCCTCGGCCAGCTCCGCTGCCGTCTCGAAATTGAGGACATCCCCGGTGTAGTTCTTGACGATATGCAGCACACCCGCGCCACCATCGACTGCAGTGGTGGCGGGGAGGATTTGGTCGGGTGTCGGGGAGGTGAACATGGCGCCCGGCACTGCGGCGTCGAGCATTCCCATCCCTACGTACCCGGCGTGCAGGGGTTCATGACCACTGCCGCCACCCGAGACCAGCCCTACCTTCCCTTGGCGGGGCGCGTCACGACGCGTGATGAACAGGGGATCCGAGTGAATACTCACCAAGTCTGCGTGCGCAGCCCCGAATCCTTCCACTGACTCGGTGACCACCTGTTTAGGGTCGTTGATTAGCTTTTTCATGACGGCTCCTCGGTGAACGGACATGCAATTCTCTTGGGTGGACGGGCCCGCCGGACCTGCTGGGCTTGACTGAACCCTACCCTCAGCCCAACTACTTGCCTATAGGGGTAACTACTGGTTTAGCTCCGGTGCAGGTACTGGTTTATGGGGGCCTCTACCCGGCCGTTTAACTGACTGTGGGAGGGGCCCCGGGCTGAAACAGCCCGGCCCCTCCCACAGCGAGAATCCTCGATTTGGCTTCCGCTGACTATCGACAGTCTTGCGGATACCGGCGCGGACCAGAACTAGCGGTTGTCACCCTTGAAAGCGTCCTTGATGTTCTCGCCAGCGTTCTTGATGTCGCCCGAGGCCTGGTCCTTGTGACCGTCAGCTTCCATCTTTTCGTTGCCGGTGAGCTTGCCAACACCTTCTTTGATCTTGCCGCCCAGCTTCTCGCCGGTGTTTGCTGCCTTGTCGTCTGCACCCATAGTGTGACCTACTTTCGCTCGGTTGGAACCCGGTTTCGGGACCCGCTTTTCGCATCGTCATAGATGCCAAGCCCCCTTAGCTTATCTATCCCCCGGCCGGGATGCCACCTTTACCGCCAGCTAACCCCCCGAGCTGACGGATCATCCGGGTATTGCCAAGTGTGTTTGGTTTGACTCTGGCCAGGTCGAGGAACTCCGCCACGCCTTCGTCGTGGGAGCGGAGTAGCTCCGAATAGACTGCCGGGTCCACAGCTGATTGATCCGCCATCACCTGGAATCCCCGGCGTTGGAAGAACTTCACCTCGAACGTCAGGCAGAAGACACGTTCGACTCCGAGGTCGCGGGCGTCGTCGAGCAGCCGCTCCACCAACGCGGTGCCAATGCCGCGGCCCTGCGCGGCACGCGACGTGGCGAGGGTACGGATCTCCGCCAGGTCCTCCCACATCACGTGCAGGGCGCCGCAGCCGAGGACGCCGTCGTCGTCCTCGGCAATGCGGAACTCCTGCAGACCCTCGTAGTAGGCGACCGTCTCCTTGGCCATCAGCACCCGGTTGTCGGCCAACGGCGCCACCAGCGCCTTGATTGCAGGGACATCGGACGTACGGGCGGGCCGGATCCTGAAGGAAGAATTCACTAGGGAAGTCTAGCGGCGCTGGCGCCGCTAGAGGCCGAGCTCGCGCGGAAGCTGTGGGTCCCTGCCCAGCAGGTGGTGCGCCAGGAAGTGCTCAACAACCCCGTACCAGACCTTCGCGTGCTGCGGTTTGAGGATCCAGTGGTTCTCGTCGGGGAAGTACAGGAACCGGTGCTCGGTCCTGCCTTCCTCGTCGACCGCCAACTGGGATTTGGACAGCAGTTCGTACCAGAGCCGCAGGCCCTCCCCAATGGGGACCCGGTAGTCCTTGTCGCCGTGAATCACGAGCATCGGGGTGGCAATGCGGTCGACGTGGTGGTGGGGTGAGTTCTCCGACGCCATCTTCGGCGTCATTTCCTTTTCCCAGTAGTACGACGCGTCAGTGGTCGGCCCGAACTGGTCAAGCGCCCACAGGCTCGCGTGCGTGACGATCGCGGTGAACCTGTCGGTGTGCCCGGCGATCCAGTTAGCCATGTAGCCGCCGAAGGATCCACCCATCGCCGCGGTGCGTGTCTCGTCGATGTCAGGGCGGGATACGACGTCGTCGGTGGCGGTCATCAGGTCGGTGTAGGGCGCCTTGCCCCACTGGCCCCAGCCCCGGTCGATCATGTGTTGCCCGTACCCGGTCGACAGGGCGGGGTCGGGGAGGAGCACGGCGTAGCCCTGGGCTGCGAGCAGCCACGGGGACCAGCGCCAGGTCCAGGCGTTCCAGGAACCGAGCGGGCCGCCGTGGATCCAGAGCAGCAGCGGCGCTGGCTTGGATGCACTGGCGTCGGTCGGGAGGACCAGCCAGGATCCGATCCTCTGGCCGTCCTCGGCAGTCGTCTCCACCCGTTCCAACCGCCCCGGGAGTGCTGGCCGCTCCACTGGTCCGGTCAGTGCCACTACCGTCGAGTCGGACAGGTCAATCCTGACGACCTCGGCGGGGAACTCGTAGGAGCTGCGCAGCGCATAGGCTGTACCCCCGTCGGGCGATAGGACCACGTTGGTGTAGGAAGCACTGTCCTGGGTCACCCGGGTCACCTCCCCGGAAGCGACAGCGATCCTGAACACGGGTGACGCGCCCTCCTCGTCCGCGGTGGCGAGCAACGCGCTGCCGTCCGGCAGCCAGGCCGCAGGAGATGGCCAACGGTCCCAGTCGGTGGCGAGTTCGGTGAGCTCGCCGCCCGCAACGGGAAGCAGGCCGAGAGTCTGCTGCGCGGACACGCTGGCAGTGGTCCGCCGGGCGCGGTGAACCACCAGGGTGGTCCCGTCCGGGCTGACCGGCCCAGGCGAAAAGTCATAGCCTGGGTCGTCGAGAATGATGGTTCGTTCGCCCGTCTGGACCTCGATGCGCGCCAGGACGCTGCGGAGGCCACCGAGTCCCGTCGGGACGCTCAGGGAGGTTATCACCACCGACCCGTCAGGGCTGATCACCTGCTGGGCGTTGCGGAGCGCCTGGCCCGCCCCGGTCGTGAGATCGCGGAGCTCGGCCTGCGTGCCCGCCTCGACGGTTGAGGGAAGGACCGCATCCGAACCGTCACTTTCGAGCGCGAAATAGCGTGGCTCGGCTGGTCCCAGGTCGGCGTCCCAGTAGCGGACCGGGTAGCCGGAGTGCAGGATTGCTGCCACCGAGGCGTCCTTGCGAACGGTCCGCCGTTCGCCGTCGTCGGCCTCGTCGGTCGAACCGGCGAGAACATCGGCGATGACGACTGCATTCTCGGCGTTCTGGGGGGTCAGAATGCCGCTGACCCCTCCGGGGCGGGAGAGCACCACCCGCGCCTCGCCACCGGCCGCGGGGAGCCGCCACAGCGAGTTGGAGGGATCCTTGCCCGTGTCCGGGCCATTGCTGTCCGGGTCGGGCCGCGTGGAGGTGAACAGGAGGTCTCCGCTGGCAAGGAATGCTGCCCCCGATTCGCCTTTGCTGCTCCGGGTCAGGCGCGTGGCAGGCTTTTCACCCGTCGGGTCGAGCTGCCACAGTGCCGTCTTGTATTCGGTCGCCTTCTGGTTCAGCGTCGCCACGGTCGTCACCAGTCGAGAGCCGTCGGGTGAGAGCACCAACCCTCCCAGCCGGGGAATCGCGATGAAGTGATCCAGGTCGTGGAAGGGGGTCTCGGGCAAAGCGGTGGTGTTCGGAGCCGATTCGGAAGTCATGACCTATCTGTATCACCGCATGTGGCGTGGTTCACAGGAACTTCTCTGAGAGAGTAATCGGTTGCTTCAGGCCACAAGCCTGTCTAACCAGTGGCGGTCCCACAAACGAAAAGGCCCCTGGCCGGCACTTTCGTGCCGGCCAGGGGCCTACAACGTGTCCCAAGGGACTGACTGAACCTACTCGGGGACTGTGGCCTCAATCGCTGCCGGAGCGTCCTCAAGCTCCTTCGGAGCCCCGTGGCCGATGAAGGTGAAGCGTGCTTCGTCTCCCTCGCCCTCAACATCAACCGAAACCAGTTCGCCGGACTTGAGTTCTCCAAAGAGAATCTTCTCGGAAAGCTGGTCCTCGATCTCGCGCTGGATGGTGCGGCGCAGCGGCCGGGCACCCATCGATGGGTCGTACCCACGGGTAGCCAGCAGTACCTTCGCCGCGGGTGTCAGCTCGATGCTCATACCCTTGTCCGCCATCCGCTTGCCCAACCGCTCCAGGAACAGGTCGACGATCTCAACGATCTCGTCCTGCGTGAGCTGTGGGAACACCACCGTGTCGTCAACACGGTTGAGGAACTCGGGGCGGAAGTGCTGCTTGAGCTCCTCGGTCACCTTCGCCTTCATCCGGTTGTAGGTGGTGGTGGTGTCGGTGCCGGACTGGAAACCGGTCATGACGCCCTTGGAAATGTCCCGGGTACCCAGGTTGGTGGTCATGATGATGACTGTGTTCTTGAAGTCCACCACCCGGCCCTGGCTATCGGTCAACCGGCCATCTTCCAGAATCTGGAGCAGCGAGTTGAACAGATCGGCGTGGGCCTTTTCGACCTCGTCGAAGAGCACCACCGAGAACGGACGGCGCCGCACCTTTTCGGTAAGCTGTCCACCCTCTTCGTAGCCGACGTATCCCGGAGGGGCACCGAAGAGGCGTGACACCGTGTGCTTTTCCGAGTACTCGGACATGTCAAGGGTGATCAGAGCATCTTCGTCGCCGAACAGGAATTCAGCTAGAGCCTTGGCCAGCTCGGTCTTGCCGACACCCGTGGGGCCAGCGAAGATGAACGAACCGCCCGGCCGCTTCGGATCCTTCAGGCCAGCACGTGTCCGACGGATTGCCTGCGAGATGGCCCTGATGGCGTCATTCTGGCCGACCACTCGCTTGTGCAGCTCATCTTCCATCTTGAGCAGCCGTGAAGATTCCTCTTCCGTGAGCTTGAAGACGGGGATGCCGGTGGAGTTCGCCAGCACCTCGGCAATGAGTTCCTCGTCCACCTCGGCAATGTCGTCGAGGCCGCCGGACTTCCACCGGCGCTCCTTCTCCATCCGCTCATCGTGGAGTTTCTGCTCCTTGTCGCGCAGCGAGGCGGCTCCTTCGAAGTCCTGCGCATCGATCGCCGACTCCTTCTCGCGCTTCACGTCGGCGATCCGCTCGTCGATCTCCTTCAGCTCCGGCGGTGCGGTCATCCGACGGATGCGCAGCCGTGCACCGGCCTCGTCAATCAAGTCGATTGCCTTGTCCGGCAGGAACCGGTCCGAGATGTACCGTTCGGCCAGGGTAGCGGCCGAGGACAGTGCCTCGTCAGTGATCGATACGCGGTGGTGTGCCTCGTAGCGGTCCCGCAGACCCTTCAGGATCTCGATGGTGTGAGCCACTGACGGTTCCTGTACCTGGATAGGCTGGAAGCGCCGTTCAAGGGCAGCATCCTTCTCGATGTGCTTACGGTACTCGTCGAGAGTGGTGGCACCGATGGTCTGCAGTTCCCCGCGGGCTAGCATCGGCTTCAGGATCGACGCGGCGTCGATGGCTCCCTCGGCGGCTCCTGCCCCGACGAGGGTGTGGATCTCGTCAATGAACAGGATGATGTCTCCACGGGTGCGGATCTCCTTGAGTACCTTCTTCAGGCGCTCCTCGAAATCTCCGCGGTACCGGGAGCCTGCGACAAGCGAACCGAGGTCAAGCGTGTAAAGCTGCTTGTCCTTGATGGTCTCGGGTACGTCTCCGCGGACGATTGCCTGGGCGAGTCCCTCGACCACTGCCGTCTTGCCGACACCGGGCTCACCAATCAGGACAGGGTTGTTCTTGGTGCGGCGCGACAGCACCTGCATGACGCGTTCCATTTCCAGGGCGCGCCCGATGACCGGGTCGAGTTTGCCCTCGCGGGCTGCCTGGGTGAGGTTACGCCCGAACTGGTCGAGGACAACCGATCCAGCCGGCGTTCCTTCCTGCTGCTGGCCGCCGACGGAAGCCGGCTCCTTGCCCTGGTAACCGGAGAGCAGCTGGATGACCTGCTGCCGGACACGGTTCAGGTCAGCGCCAAGCTTGACCAGCACCTGGGCTGCCACACCCTCACCCTCGCGGATGAGGCCGAGCAGGATGTGCTCGGTGCCAATGTAGTTGTGGCCGAGCTGCAGGGCTTCGCGCAGGGAAAGCTCGAGGACCTTCTTGGCACGTGGGGTGAACGGGATATGGCCGGACGGAGCCTGCTGGCCCTGGCCGATGATCTCCTGGACCTGTTCACGGACGGCGCCGAGGGAGATGCTGAGGGACTCCAGCGCCTTTGCGGCGACGCCTTCTCCCTCATGGATGAGACCGAGCAGGATGTGCTCGGTGCCGATGTAATTGTGGTTGAGCATGCGGGCCTCTTCTTGGGCCAGCACAACAACACGACGGGCGCGGTCGGTAAATCTCTCAAACATGGGGCACACTCCTAGCTAACGCGTAATTCGATGCTACGTGCCCTGCACGGGCTTTTGGAGCGTGTTCGCCACAGGCGAGATATCACACCCACCTGAGGCTGCGCCCCTAAGGGACGCAGCCTGGTGACTCTTTAGCGTTGCGCGGCGCGGTACGCTTCGACGATTTCGCTGTTGACACGGCCTCGAGCCGAGACGTTGTAACCGTTGGCGCGTGCCCATTCACGAACCTGGGCTGCCTCCTGGTTTCGACCGGGCGTAGCTACGCGCGCCTTTACCTGGCTGCTTCGACGGGCGCCGGAGACGTAATTACTCAATGCGCCGCGAAGTTCTTTCGCGTGTGATTTTGAAAGATCAATTTCATACTGCACGCCATCAAGTCCAAAACGTACAGTTTCATCCGCTTCTCCACCGTCGAGGTCATCGATCAGGAGGATCTTTACTTTTTGTGCCACGGGTTGCTCCTGCGTTTTTTGTGGTGAATTGTTATGTCCACCTAATTATGTGCCTGTCGCACACTAATCGTCAAAGCACAGGACAAAGAAGACGTTTACAAACTTTTGTCGGAATACGTGCAGAACTGCAGTCACCGGGACGGTTCGGGCCGGTCCTCATCAGCGGGTGCAGCGTTTCCCTCAAGCTGTGCCTGCGCCTGCTGTTCATCAGCCCTGGCCATTGCCTCGCGTTCGGTGCGATCTGCGTTGAAAATTGAACGCATGACAAAGTAAAAGATCAGTCCTACCGCTATCGACGGCAGCAATACTGCGACATACTCAAGCACGACTATCTCCAACCGGTTTCAGAATGGGAAAGAGGATGGTCTCCCGAATACCCGCATTGGTGAAGAGCATCACCAGGCGGTCGATGCCCAGACCGATTCCACCCATGGGCGGAGCCCCGTACTCCAGCGCCCGCAGGAAGTCCTCGTCGAGCTGCATCGCCTCATCGTCACCGGCTGCTGCCTGACGCGACTGTTCGACCAGACGTTCGCGTTGAATGACCGGATCGATCAGCTCCGAGAATGCTGTCCCTCGTTCCATGCCGCCAATGATCAGGTCCCACGCCTCAATGAGGTGGGGATCCTTTCGGTGGGGCCGGGCGAGGGGCTGGGCCGAGGGCGGGTAATCATAGACGAAGGTCGGCTGGATCAGAGTCGGTTCCACCAATTCCGAGAACAATTCAAGGACCAGCTTCTCGCTGTCCCATTCCGGCGCAACCGGAACCTCGTTCTTTTCAGCAATAGCCCGCAACTGATCACTCGTGGTGGCTGGCGTGATTTCCTGCCCCACCACCTCCGAAAGGCCCGGGTACACCCCGAGCCACCGCCATTCGCCGTCGAGGTCAATGGTTCCGGCCTCGGTTTCAATGGTCCGCGAGCCAAGAAGGTCGGCACAATTCAGAATGATTTCCCTCATCCGCTCGGCCATTCCAAACTGATCGGTGTACGCCTCGTAGCACTCCAGCATGGTAAATTCCGGGCTGTGCGTTGAGTCAACGCCCTCATTCCGGAAAATACGACCGATCTCATAGACCCGATCTATTCCTCCTACGACTGCCCGCTTCAAATACAGCTCAAGCGCGATGCGGAGCGTCATTTTTTGGTCAAAGGCGTTCAGGTGGGTTTCAAACGGTCGTGCAGCAGCGCCACCATGCACCAACTGGAGTATTGGTGTTTCCACTTCAATATATTCAAGCGAGTGCAATGTTTCCCTGATTGAGCGCACGATCGCTGCGCGCGTGCGCACCATCTCTCGGGCTTCTTCACGCACCATGAGGTCGACATAGCGCTGCCTGACCCGGGTCTCTTCGTTGACCCCCGCGTGCAGGGTCGGCAGCGGGCGGAGTGCTTTCGACGCCATCGACCACCCGTCGGCCATGACCGACAGTTCTCCCCGCTTGGAACTGATCACCTCGCCATGAATCGTGACGTGGTCGCCGAGGTCCACCAGCGCTTTCCAGTCGGCGAGGGACTGTTCCCCGATTTCGGCCAGGCTGAGCATGGCCTGCAGGCGGGAACCATTTCCCTCCTGAAGGGTGGCGAAGCAGAGCTTTCCGGTGTTGCGAACGAACACGACCCGCCCCACCACCGAGACAATCTCACCAGTGGTTTCCTCGGCTGCCAGATGACCGAACTCGGCACGCAGCTGTGCCAGGGAATGCGTACGCTCCGGCTTGACCGGGTAGGCCTCTTCGCCGCGTTCGATCAGGCGTTCACGCTTCTGGATGCGGATGCGCATCTGTTCGGTGGTCTCGTCGGCGTTGCCCACGCCATCATTCAGGACGGAGTCTACTGCGGTGCTGGAATTATCTGTGGTCACGATATATAAGGGTACCGGCTAGGTTCCGCCGCACGCATTTGGTGGGCGCCCGGCGACAGTGCTTACTGCCCCAGGGGGGCGTTGTCGATCAGCCGTACCGAACCAACCCTGGCTGCGATCAGGGCAAGCGCCTCCCCGGTGAAGGGCGTATCCCTGCAGTTGAATGCCAGCGGTTCAAGAGTCGCTGGGTCGACTACCTCAAAATAGTCCAGGCTGACCTTTGGCTGGCTAGTGACCAACGCCACGGCCGAGTCGACATCCAACGGCTCGTTGCGAGCTGCCCTGTCGACGAGGAGTTTCAGGGCGCGGGACAACACCAGGGCGGCGTCTTCCTCATCCGCTTCCAGGAACCGGTTCCGGCTGGAAAGGGCCAATCCGGCGGAGGTCCTGACAGTGGGGACCGCAATGATCTCGGCGGGGTAATCCAGGTCGTTGACCATCCGTCGGATGAGTGCCAGCTGCTGAGCGTCCTTCTGGCCGAAGTAGCATCGGTAGCCTGCCTCGACTCCCGGGGCGACACGGTGCAATAACTTCGCGACCACCGTGAGCATTCCATCGAAGTGTCCCGGTCGGGCTGCTCCCTCGAACTTTTGCCCCAGCTCTCCGGAGCTCACCGTGACGAGTGGGGGGCCGGCCGGGTACATCTCCTCCTCGGAGGGAGCGAACACCAGGTCGACACCGCAGCCGGCCAGCAGCTCAAGGTCCTGGTCCAGTTGCCGCGGGTAGCGCTGAAGGTCTGACGGCTCGCCAAACTGCAGTGGGTTCACGAAGATCGAGGCGACCACCACCTCGTTGTCCCGCCGGGCAGCCCGCGCCAGCGCCGCGTGGCCCTCGTGGAGTGCGCCCATCGTGGGGACAAACCCGAGGCTTCGCCGTCCGCCGGCCTCGTTGGTCACCGGGTGCCCGAGGAGAAGTTCGGCGGTGGCCAACCTCAGGTCAGCGGAGGTCTTCACCACCCGGGGCATTACCGTTTCACGCATCAGGTTCCTCCTGGCCCTGGGCGAGCGTCCGGGAGATGGCGCTTCCCTGTGCCTGGCTGAGAAGCCCGCGGTCGACGGCGCGTTGCGCCGTGGCAATGGCCAGCGAGCGGTAGGCGGCGCGGATGTCGGCCGCCGGCTGGTTTCCAAGCGCTGAGAGGTGGGCTTCAACTGTTCCCGTGTCTCCCCGGGCCACCGGTCCGGTGAGGGCACCCTCCCCCGCAGACAGCGCATTTTCCAGAGACGCTCTCATGAGGGGACCAAGCATCCGGTGGGGCTGCTCGACCCCGATGTCGGTGAGGAGCTGCGTCGATTGGGCGGTGATCGTGACCAGGTGGTTCGAGGCGTGCGCCAACGCCGCGTGATAGAGCGGCCGGTGGGCCTCGTCGATCACCACTGGTTCGGCGCCCATCTCCACCACCAGCGCCTGCGCAACGGGAAGCACCGCTGACGGCGCCGAAATGCCGAAACTGCAGTCGGGGAGTCGCGCAAGATCGAGACTCATACCGGTGAAGGTCATGGCGGGATGCAGGGCAAGCGGGATGGCACCCAACCGGCTGGCTGGCTCAAGTACCGAGATACCGAACCGACCGGAGGTGTGGGCGACGAGCTGCCCCGGCTGCCACGCCCCCAGCTTGGCGAGGCCGTCCACCAGGTCGGGCAAGGCGTCGTCGGGCACGGCGATCAGTACCAGCTCGGATCGTTCAACGATTTCTGGGATGGACAGCACGGGCACGCCGGGCAACAGCATCTCTGCGCGTTCCAGGCTTGCCTCGGAGACGGCGGAGACGCCGATCACTGCGTGTTCGGCGGCGCGGAGCGCGGCCCCGAGGACCGCCCCCACCTTGCCGGCACCGACGATGCCGACTCCGAGCCGGCCTGGGCGTCGGCTGCCACTAGCGTTGGCCATCAGGGGTGTCTCCTAGGTGGTCCGTCGGAGCTCGTTGAGCTTCCTCCGGGTGAGGATCGTGAGCTTCTATCGGGTGGGGTTCGTGAGCTTCCCCGCGGTGATTATCAGGGGCTTCCCGGGAGTCGCGGTCCGAATATGACGGCACGGGTGGCATGAGCGTTGCCGCAGCCACCTCCACGGGCCTCATCCATTGCTCTGGCGCGCTCCGTCGGCGGGCCTCGGCGGCCCGGACGCCCTGTTCGTGGAAGAGCCGCCAGGCAGTGTGCTGATCAACCTGCTGGATCCGTGGGCTGACCGGACCGGGCGTGGTGTGGAGCAGGAGGTCGGCAACCCCGAAACGCCGGTACACCGGACCCTGATGCAGGGCCAGGGACTGGGTGCGTTCGTGCGGCACCACAGCGAGTTTTCGCCAGAAAAACCCGGAGCGGATCAAGAGCGCCGTATCGGTGACGGCGAATCCGTTGCGCCGCCACTCGAATGGCCCGATCCATCGGGCCCGCCGCGGGGTGGTCAGGAATCCGGCGATGCTGTCCCTGCCTTCCATCCCGGCGGTGAACACCTCGATCGGCTCGCTGGTGCCAGGATTTGGGAGCACCAGGGCAAGGAGTTGCAGGACGTCCTCGCGGGTTCCAACCGGGAGCAGCGTGGCCCGTGCCTGGGCGTCACCCGTGGCGGCAATACCGTACCCCGCCACATTGACGGTCATCCGATACCAGCCCTTGGTACGCCAGAGGGGTGACTGGCTGATTCCCACGGCCTGAATCCGCCCGGGCGGGACGGTCTGGGTCCGGGTATCGAGCAGGCCGTAGCGGACCCGGATGCCGTCCGGGGAGATGGCCGCCCGGAAGTTGAAACCGTTCTTGATGCTGCTCCAGTAGCCACCCGCAACACCGAGGGCCAGGGGGATGATGACAGCTAGCGGGGCCGCCGCGTCGAGGGTGACGGCGAACACCACCACGGCCGCCACACCGAAGATGAGGAAAATGGTTGTCCCGGAAAGCAGGGTTGAGGCGATTACCCTGCCCGGCTGGAGCGCCAGCACTTCCCGCTCCGGCGCCTCCTGGATGTCCTCCGGATTTTCGGGGTCGATGCTGACCCCCGCCGCACGGGCCAGGATGGTTGCACGAAGACGTTGGGCGTCACTGAGTTTCAGGAAGGCCAGTTTGACCGCGGACTCTCCGGCGTCGGCCACTTCGAACTTCAGTTCTGCCAGTCCGAAGACCCTCGCGAGGAACGGCTGGACGACGTCGATCGCCTGCACCCTGTCCAGCCGCGCCTGCCGGTTCTGGCGGAACAGCACCCCCGAATTGACCCTCACATGGTGTTCGGTCACCTGGTATCGGGTGAAGTACCAGGACAGCATGAAGCCCACTGCCACCAGCACCACCACGCCGGCGATGATGGCGATCGTCCAGGGGAGCCGGACCCCGCCGTCGGACAGGCCGGGTGACTCTTCACCGATCAGGACGCCTTCAAAGAGGTCCCGCCCGGCGAAGAATGCGATGGCCAGCAGGGCAATCCACCCGCGGACCAGTGGGGAAATAACGTGAACGCGGCTCCATTGGTCCTCTGACGTTGCCAGGAGGGTGGGGTCCGGGGCGACGGGGCCGTCCGGTGGCGCCTGATCGTGGGTGGTCACAGTCCGGCCAGCTTCGCCTCACCGCGGGCAGACAGTTGCTCCCTGAGGCGTGCACCCTCGTCGCCCGGCAGTCCCGGGATGGAGGCGTTGGTGCCGGGGGAAGCGGTGTGCAGCTTCAGGCTGCACAGACCGAAGGCCCGGTCGATCGGACCCACCGCAACGTCGACGTACTGCATCCGGCCGTAGGGCACCACCATGGTGCGCTGGTAGAAGACACCGGTGCGGATCAGAAGATCCTCGTTGCGTTCCGCGTAGCCGATCGCGCGGACCTGTCGGGGAATGAGGATTCCGCGCCACACACAAATCACCAGGGTAATGATCGGCAGTGCCCAGGCAACCCACAGTGGCGGGAAACCCCACCAGACGTCGGTGAGGACCAGGACCAGGGGGATGCTGAAGATTGCGAGGTTGATGACCGTGCCAACCACCCAGCCGAGCAACCGGACGGTCAGGTACTTCGGCGAGACCCGCTTCCAGACGAGCCCATCCGGGTCAATTGGTTCCTTACGCATACTCCCCCTCGTCGTTCCGGCTACCGTTACGGTCGAGACCGTCCGCTCCGTCATCGGGCGGTAGCCGGCAGAATCCCTGCACCACCAGACCGACAACGATCATCACGATACCGCTCACAGCCAGCACGATGGTCCCCCACAGCGACCCGGTGACGCCACGCACTGCCACCAGTGACAGTTGGTCCACCAGGATGCCCAGGTGCCACCCCGTGTTCAGCGCTCCCGCGTAGGCGGTCGCCTGCGCGAGAACGACTGTGCGGGCGGCGAGGATCGGGTTGAGGGCGCGGTCGCGTCGGCCGTTGCGCCAGCGCAGCACCCGGAACCCGAAGATCAGGGTCACGGTGAGGATAGCCGCGACCGTCAGCAGTGAACTCAGGTGCAGTGTCGGTGCCGGGAAACCATTGCGGTTGGCCCACCAGTTGACCAGCCACCCGGCGATGGCCGCGACCACACCGAAGCCGGCCAGCCAGCTGAACTTTACGGTGCCCACGGCGTATCGGCCCCCTCATAGGGTCGGATTCCTGCGAGGTCGGCGGTACTGCCAACCAGTTCGGTTACCAGGCGTCCTCCAAGCCTCGCAGTGGAGTCCATCCAGGCCCACGGTTGCAGGACGAAGGCACGCTCGGCCGCCCGGGGGTGAGGAAGGGTGAGGACCTCGTCGTCGGAAGTCTGGTCGCCGTACGTGATGATGTCCACGTCGAGCGTCCGTGGGCCCCACCGGACGTCCCTGGTCCGGTGGTGTAGGTTCTCGACGGCCTGGCAGTGGGCAAGAAACTCGTAGGGGCCAAGGTCGGTTTCCACCTCGATCACCATGTTGAGGTAGTCGGGCTGCTCCGGCCCGCCAACCGCGGTGGACCGGACCACCGGTGAGACTTCACGCAACCTGACCCGCGGGTTGTCCACCAGGTCCGCGACGGCGAGGGACAGGGTGCCGTGGCTGTCGCCGAGGTTGCTGCCCAGTGCCAGTACCGACCGCACCCTGCCGGTCACAACGATCCCTGACCGATCCGTGTGCGGACAATCGAGACTGAGACATCCCCGAAGGTGACCGGGATGGGTGCCTGGGGCTTGTGAACAGTTACCTGGACCGTTTCGGCCGGGAATCCGGCGAGCAGGCCGGCTGCGATTCTCTCAGCCAGCGCTTCGATGAGGTTCAACGGTTCGCTGGTAATCGCGGCGACCACCTGCTCGGCCACGTCTCCGTAATGGGCGGTGGCTTCCAGGTTGTCGGTCGTTCCGGCTGAACGGAGGTCCAGGTGCAGGACGACGTCGACGACGAAGGGCTGGCCCTCCCGTCGCTCGGAATCGAAGACGCCATGGAAACCGACAGCGGTGATGCCGGTGATCGTGATGGTGTCCTGCTGGACCGTTGTCATGGGGACCTCGCCTAGTCGGTCCACGCTGCGGAAACCTTGACGGCATCCAGGTTGGGGCCGACGTCGTGCACGCGGACCCCCCACGCACCGGCGGCTGCCGCGAGGGCCGAGACGGCAACGGTCGCCGAGTCGCGTTCCTGGGGGGCTGCGGCTTTCCCTGCTGAGGTGAGCAGGGTGCCGAGGAAGCGTTTGCGTGACGCTCCGATCAGGACCCGGTGGCCCAGCGCGGTGAACCGGTCGACGGCGCGCAGGATCGCCCAGTTGTGATCCTCGTTCTTGGCGAAGCCCAGGCCGGGGTCGAGGATAATCAGTCCGGGATCGACTCCCGCCTCGACGAAGGCATCCCGGACCTTCATCAGTTCGGCGATGACCTCGTCCACCACCTCCCCATACTGGGCGAGTGAGCCCATGGTCGCGGCGGTGCCCCGGCGGTGCAGCAGCACGTAGGGGACGTTGCGTTCAGCGATCAGAGCGGGCATGGCCGGGTCATAGTCCAGCCCTGACACGTCGTTGACCAGGGCGGCCCCGGCGTCCAGCGCCTTGGCTGCGGTCGAGGCGTGCATGGTGTCCACGCTGATGAGTGCTCCCGCCTTCACCAGTGCTGCGACCACCGGCAAGATGCGCTGTTGCTCCTCGTCGGGGCTCGTCTGATCGGCGTTGGGTCGGGTTGATTCGCCGCCCACGTCGATGATGTCGGCGCCCGCGTAGTGCATCCGGAGACCCTCGGCGATGGCGTCGTCGGTGCTGGCGAAACGGCCGCCGTCGCTGAAGGAGTCGGGGGTAACGTTCAGGACCCCCATCACCAGGGAGCGGTCGGAGGGGAGGTCGTCGAAGGTTTTCGCTACCTTCGCGACCCGCAGGACGGGGAGGGGAGAGGTGGCGGGCCCGGTTCCCGGTGCCGCTGCAAGTGAATCCATCGGTGTGTGGTCCTATCTTCCGAGTATCAGGCTCATAGCTTCGGCGCGGGTGGCGGGGTCCCGCACCTGGCCGCGGACTGCTGACGTGACGGTCTTGGCGCCGGGTTTACGCACGCCACGCATGGACATGCACATGTGTTCGCACTCCACCACCACAATCGCACCCTTCGGTTGCAGGTGCGTCATGAGGGCCTCGACAATCTGCGTGGTGAGCCGCTCCTGCACCTGGGGGCGCCGGGCGAACACCTCCACCAGACGAGCGAGCTTGCTCAGCCCAGTGACCCTGCCCTCAGCCGAGGGGATATACCCTATGTGGGCTGACCCGTGGAAGGGCACGAGGTGGTGTTCGCAGGTCGAATAGAACGGGATGTCCTTGACCAGGACCAGTTCCTCATGGTCGATCTCGAAAGTGGTGGAAAGGACCTCTGCCGGATCCTGGTGCAGCCCGGCGAAGAACTCCGCATAGGCTTTCGCCACCCGCTTCGGGGTTTCCACCAGGCCGTCGCGGTCGGGGTCTTCGCCGATGGCGGCGAGGATCTCGCGCACCGCCCGCTGGATTCTCGGTTGGTCCACCGGCGAGCCAGCCGCTGCGAGTGCCGCGGAGAACACTTCATCGTCAAAATCTGTCACTGAAGTAATCCTACGCGGTGCCATAGGACCGCCCGTTAGGGGCGAGGTCCGTCGGCGTCCGTCCCACCGGTCGACGCGTCGCCGGTCTCAGGTGTTGGCAACTCGGATCCGTGGACGTCGAAGTCGCCAACAAGTCGGGCATCGGCGATCTGGTCCTGCGGTGCCACCGTCTCAGGGGCTGGTTCACCGGCTTCGCTTGCTTCCTGGCGCTCCTTCTTCGACACGACGGGAGGCAGCGCATGCACTGGGCGGGAATCCTTGGACAGCCACACGTCGCGAATATCCCGCTTGCGGATCTCGGTGAAGACCTCGGCGATCTCCGCCTGGTTGAGGGTCTCCCGTTCCAGCAACTCCAGCGCGACCCGGTCCAGCACGTCCCTGTTCTCGGTCAGGATCTCGTAGGCCTCGTCATGGGCGTTGTCGATCAGGCGGCGAATCTCCTCGTCGACGATGTAGGCGATGTGGTCCGAGTAGTTCCGTTCATGGCCCATGTCCCTGCCGAGGAAAGGCTCGCCTCCGCCCTGGCCCAACTTCACCGAGCCGATCCGCTCGCTCATTCCGTACTCGGTCACCATCTTCCGGGCGGTGGAGGTGGCCTTCTCGATGTCGTTCGACGCCCCGGTCGACGGGTCGTGGAATACGATCTCCTCTGCAACCCGTCCACCCATCGCGTACGCCAACTGGTCCAGCAGTTCGTTGCGGGTCACCGAGTACTTGTCGTCGCTGGGCAACACCATGGTGTAACCCAGTGCCCGTCCACGCGGCAGGATGGTCACCTTGGTGACGGGCGACGTATTGCGTAGGGCAGCGGCTACCAGTGCGTGTCCGCCTTCGTGATAGGCGGTGATTTTGCGTTCCAGTTCCTTCATCACCCGGCTGCGCTTTTGCGGACCCGCGATGACCCGGTCAATCGACTCGTCAAGGGCCCGGTCATCGATCAGCTGCGCGTTGGAGCGTGCGGTCAAGAGGGCGGCCTCGTTGAGAACGTTCGCCAGGTCGGCGCCCGTGAACCCGGGGGTCTTCTTGGCGACGGACCTCAGGTCCACTCCGGGCGCCATCGGCTTGCCCTTGGAGTGCACCGTCAGGATGTGCTCGCGGCCCAGCATGTCCGGTGCCTCGACGCCGATCTGCCGGTCGAACCTGCCGGGACGCAGCAGCGCCGGGTCCAGGACGTCGGGCCGGTTGGTGGCGGCAATCAGGATCACATTCGAGGTGGCGTCGAAGCCGTCCATTTCGACGAGGAGCTGGTTCAGTGTCTGCTCGCGTTCGTCGTTGCCGCCGCCGACGCCTGCGCCACGATGGCGGCCCACGGCGTCGATCTCGTCGACGAAGATGATCGCCGGGGAGTTGGCTTTGGCCTGTTCAAACAGGTCTCGGACGCGGGAAGCACCCACCCCGACAAACATTTCGACGAAGTCGGAACCGGAGATGGAGTAGAACGGCACTCCTGCCTCGCCGGCCACGGCCCGGGCCAGGAGGGTTTTACCGGTTCCCGGTGGGCCGTACAGGAGGACGCCCTTCGGGATCTTCGCGCCGAGCGCCTGGAATTTTGCGGGTTCCTGCAGGAATTCCTTGATCTCGTGCAGTTCCTCGACCGCTTCATCGGCGCCGGCGACGTCATTGAAGGTGACCTGCGGCATGTCTTTGGACACGAGTTTCGCCTTGGACTTGCCGAACTGCATCACCTTTGACCCGCCACCCTGCATCC
Source organism: Arthrobacter sp. 260 (assembly GCF_013116745.1). Taxonomy (GTDB): domain Bacteria; phylum Actinomycetota; class Actinomycetes; order Actinomycetales; family Micrococcaceae; genus Arthrobacter_D. The sequence continues at coordinate 286,380 of NZ_JABFOE010000003.1, read as the reverse complement.
GGGAAAGCAGGAACCAGAAAATGGCACCGATGATCAGCAACGGCAGCATCAGGCCGAGGAAGCTGGTGAACCAGTTGCTTTCGGCGGGCTGGTCGGTGAAGCCGTCAACGTCGGAGGCGTTGATGGCCGCGACCACGTCTTCGGCCCGGGCAGTGCTAAAGAAGAACTGGACGCTCCGGCCCATGTCCTCGTAGTCCTCGCGCAGGGTGAGGTCGACCCGCTGGTCGCCGTCGTAAATCTTCGCCTGTTCCACCTGGTTGTCATTCAGGAGGTCGAGGCCCACGTTGGTATCCACCCGTGAACTGCTGGTGCTGAACAGGTTGGGCAGAATGATCAGCAACGCCACGACGGCGAGCACGATCCAAAAGATGGGCCCCTTGAAAAGGTTCTTAAATTTCATTCGTCTCAGGGCTGCAAGACCCTGTCCCTCCTGCTAACAAGCAAATACTGCGGTGCTCGAATACTGCCGTGCTCAGTCACTGCGGTGTCACGCGGACGGCGCAACAAAAGCTAGACAAAGCTTTACACTGTCTGCACTCAACCACGCACCAAATCACCCATAAGTTCCCTATGGGCGGACAGATTAACGGCGAACCGAACCGTCCGGCGGGTGGGCTTACTCGTAGACGTGCGGGGCGAGGGTGCCGATGAAGTCAAGATTGCGGTACTTTTCGGCGAAGTCGAGGCCGTAACCGACCACGAACTCGTTCGGAATGTTGTAGCCAACGTATTTCACGTCAATGCTGACCTTCGCTGCCTCAGGTTTCCGCAGCAGAGTGCAGATTTCCACTGAGGCCGGGCCACGCGACTGGAGGTTGGATTTCAACCAGGAAAGGGTTAGACCGGAGTCGATGATGTCTTCCACGATCAGTACGTGCTTGCCCATGAGGTCCGTCTCAAGGTCCTTGAGGATACGGACGACGCCTGAGGATTGCGTGCCCGAACCATAGGAGGACACCGCCATCCAATCCATCGTTACGTGGGAGTGCAGCGCCCGCGCCAGGTCCGCCATCACCATGACGGCGCCCTTCAGGACCCCGACGATCAGAAGGTCACGGCCGGCATAGTCCTTGTCGATCTGGGCCGCCAACTCGGCAACGCGCTGCTGGATTTCCTCTTTCGTGTAGAGAACATGCTTAAGGTCGTCCTGGACGTCCTGTGAATCCACCAATTGCTCCTGAAGGTTTTGGATTGGGCGGCGCCTGCGACTTAGGAAAGCGCGCGGTTGTTTCTAAAGACAAGACTGCCATAGCTTGGGTCCCCTTGGGGAACAGATTTCCCGCGCACCTGACGGTGCACGCTCACAAAACCACCCAGTTGCACCGGACCCGCGGAGCCGCGCCGCTCAAGTAGTGTCTCCGCAGCCCGGATCCTCTCGAAACTGGGTTGTTCACCGCCTAGCCGGACCGCGGCGAGGGCGAGGACCCGTTGCCTCAGGGATGCAGGAAGGGACCGCAGCGCGTCCTCCGACAGCAGGATGTCGTCACCGTCCCTCACCTGGAGTTGCTCGAAGCGTTCCAGGCTCAACCCATCCAGGTAGTCGGCGTCCTGGGCCAGGATCCGGGACGTCCTGTACAGCGCGCGTGCCACGCCCGGGCCCAACTGGTCTTCGAGGTAGGGCAGCACCTGGGTCCTGACCCGCGAGCGGGCGAAGGACGGATCGGAGTTGGTCGGATCCTGCCACGGGTCGAGCCCCTCGAACCGGCAGATCTCGACCGTTTCCTCTCTCAGGAGGCCCAGGAAGGGGCGGAGGTAGATGCCCCGCTGGGCGGGCATACCGGCGAGGGATCGGGTACCTGAACCACGGGCGAGGCCCAGCAGTACCTGTTCCGCCTGATCGTCGAGGGTGTGGCCGAGGAGCACAGCTGCGGCACCGGCCTCTTCTGCGGCCGCGTCGAGTGCCTGAAACCGGGCCGTCCGGGCCGCGGCCTCGGGGCCCATCCCCTGCTGATTGACAATGACGGCGCGCACGCTGACCGGGTCCAGTCCCAGAAGGGTAAGCTTCCGCGCGGCCTCGACGGCGACGTCGGCGCTGTCCGGGTGGAGTCCGTGATCCACCACCACCGCCCCCACCCGGTATTCCCCGGATTTCGCGAGGTGCACGGCGACCGACGCGAGCGCCAACGAGTCGGGGCCGCCGCTGCAGGCCACGAGCAGAAGCGATCCCGGGGGCGTGTTGCTGGACTCCAGCGCACGCCTGACCAGGTTGCGCGCATTGGCCACCACCGGGCTGAGCCGGGGCCGCCTAATCACTGTCGCGCAGCCCCATCCGGTAAATCCACTTGTCGGGGGCGTGGATCTCCTCCTCGGTGGGAAGGTGATCGGCACTGGCCCAGACGCTGTTGAACCCTTCCATCCCCACCCGGTCAACGACCCGGCGTACAAACCGCGCACCATCGCTGTATTGACGCATTTTGGCGTCAAGCCCCAGCAGCCGCCGCAGGAATTTCTCCAGAGGCCCGCGGGACTTCCCCCGGGCATTGAACCGGCGGCGGATGGTCTTGACGCTGGGCACGATACTGGCGTCAACGGCGTCCATCACCACGTTCGCGTGACCCTCGAGCAGGCTCATGACCGCCGTGAGGTGGGACATTCTCGCCTTGTCCTGCGGGTCCTGGAGCAACGACAGAATCCCGTTGTCATGCTCACCGGTTCTCGCTGGGCTGGTCCCCGCATCGGAGGATCCGCCGGAGGCTGTCAACCCCTTCGCGGCCTTCGCCAACCGCTCGGAAAGCCCGTCTGCCTTGTCGAGGAGTCCCTCGGTCAGCTCGGAGATGTGCGCGAGCATGTGGTCTTTCAGCCAGGGCGCGGCGGCGAACTGGACCCGGTGGGTCTGCTCGTGCAGGCACACCCACAGGCGGAAATCGGCTGGGTCGACGTTGAGCTCCCGCTCGATTGCAAGAATGTTCGGGGCGACCAGCATCAGGCGGCCGCCGGTTCCGTTCCTCGCGGGTCCGAAGGGATCGTACTGGCCGAGCACCTTGGACGAGAGGAACGCCAGGATCGCGCCGAACTGGGCCCCCGTGACCGTCCCACCGAGCGCGGCGCTGGCGGTGGTGAGCTGGTCCTTCCTGGTCCGCGCCAGGTGGTCCAGGGCCGGCGCCATCAGAGCCTGGAAACTTTGGGTGTTGGCCTTTGCCCACGACGCCCGGTCAACGATCAACAGGTCGGAGTCGCCCAGGTCCTTAGCCGCGTCGAGTCCGGTGATCTGGTGTACGTACCCAATCGAGGCGTCTGCCGCCGCTCTCAGATCGGCGACTACTGCCTCGATTTCCCGGGCACTCACCTGCGGTCCCGCGGGGGTGAGCTTCGCAGCACTGGCTGCCGCGAGGTCCCAGTTGATCAGCTGCGGGGCCGGGTGTCGGACGGTGGATGAAAGGTTGCTCTCCATGGGGTCCATTCGATCACACTAGTCTGTGAGGAAAGCGGCAGCTATCGGCAGCCGCACGCTGCCAGGGCTGCTGCGGCCCGGTCGATTGCCGCGCGCGCCTCACCGGTGTTCCCATCCAGTCCGCTGGCGATGAACGAGAACACCAGCAGCCGCCCCTCGGCGGTCACCACGTACCCGCTGAGCGCGGTTACAGCGTTCAGGGTCCCCGTTTTGGCCCGTACCAGTCCCGCTCCAGCCGCCGTCGCGGTGTCTGCATACCTCTCCTGGAGCGTGCCCGACAGCCCGGCGACCGGCAGTCCGGCCAGTGCTGATGCGAGGGCGGGATCATCGGAGACCACCATGGCCCGTACCACTGCGGCGAGCTGGGCGGGGGAGACTTCGTTCCGGGGTGAAAGGCCAGCCGCGTCACTGACCACCAGTGACTCGGTGGGAACGGCCAGCTGATTCAGCACCCGGTCGATGGTCTCGGTGGCTCCGCCAAAGGACGCGGGTTGCCCGCTGGCGCGTGCCGCCAGGCGGGCGAGGGTTTCGGCGAGGTAGTTGTCGCTGGTCAGGAGCATGTGTTGCACCTGCTCGGCGATGGTTGCCGAATCAACGGCCGCCAGCTGGTCACCGCCCTCCGCGGGTGCCTGCGACCGGGTCACCTCCACGGCGACCTCCAGCCCACTGTCGCCACCGGCGAGCGCTAGGGCGTCGCGGAAGGCGGTCGCTGCGGCGAGGGCCGCATCCGGGGATCGAGGCCCTCCGCTGGCGGTCTCGTCGATCCAGGAGGAGTTGATGGCCAGCGGGTAGATCGGAGCGATCTCCCCGGCGGCAATGTCACCGGGCAGCCAGCCGGCGTTGAGGGTGGGCCCGACGAACAGGGTGTCGTCGATCGTGACGGTGAACGGCGAGTCGGCGGGGTCGAGTGCGGCGAGGGTTTCCTCCGCGAGGGTCTGCAAGCCTGCGTGGCCGACAACCGCGTCGGGCTTTGACGTTCCGGCGGTGAGGAGAACGTCTCCGCCGGCCACCAACACCAGCTCGCTCGGTCGGTCTCCAGCGACCACAGCGGTGGTGAGCCGTCGAGTCGGGTCAAGTTTGCTCATCGCGGCGGCAGCGGTGAGCAGCTTCTGGTTCGATGCTGGCAGCTGGTGGTTGTCGGGGCCACGCTCAAAGAGGTTCTCCCCGGAGTCGGCGTCCAGCACGATGGCCGAAATCTCGCCGGGGCCCTCGAGGACGAGCTCGGCGTTCAGCGCTGCGGTGAGAATATCTTGCTCGGGTGCTGGTGCCGCGGGTTCAAGCGCACCGACGACGGCTGGCGGGGTCAGCTCAGTGGGTGGCAACTGGATGTCGGGGGTGGTGGGCACGGGTGTGGGCTCGGGCGCCTCCAGTGCGCGAACAACCGTGGGTACTGCGGCGAAGCCCAGCGGCACGGCGAGGACCGCGAACACGGCAACCAGCAGCGCTGCTGTGATCATGCGCGCGCTACGCAGCATGAAAGTCCCCAATCGGCGAGAGCAAAGAATTGGTTCGGGCTACGGGATGCGTCCCAAACCTATATGTTTAAGACTAGACCGACGCGGCAGCCCCTGGGGCCTACCGCCGCGCGCTGCCCAAAGGATTCCACAGGAGAGTGCCATGAACCTCGACGTCACCATCGAGATCCCCAAAGGATCACGCGTCAAGTACGAAATCGACCACGAAACGCACCGGTTGCGCCTGGACCGCGTCCTCTTCACCTCGATGCAGTACCCCACCCACTACGGCTACTTCGAGAACACCCTCGGCGAGGACGGCGATCCGCTGGACGCAATGGTGATGCTGCAGGACTTCGACCTGATCCCCGGCGTGCTGGTCGAGGCCCGTCCCATCGGCGTGTTCAACATGACCGACGACGGCGGCGGCGACGCGAAGGTGCTGTGCGTGCCCAACGACCCGCGTTTTGAGCACATCAAAGATCTCTCCGATGTGTCGCCGTTCCTGCTCGATGAGATCAAGCACTTCTTCGAGCGGTACAAGGACCTGGAACCGGGCAAATGGGTTGAGGCAGCCGACTGGGCCGACCGCGCGGCAGCCGAAGCCGAAGTGAAGGCCTCGCTGAAGCGGTTCCAGGATCTCGGGGAACAGCGCGAAGAGGACGAGCCGCAGGGTAGGGACGTCGACGCCGACGTCGAGAACGCCACTGCAAACCCACAAGGCCGCTAGGCCCCATCAAAACAACTTTTTTCGGTTGATTAGAGCGTTCTAGGGCATGGCTTCAGGCATACTGAAGCCATGCTCTACGTTTTAACGATCAATCAGCGGGACTCCCGCGAGGTCGGAGACCTCGTCGGCGACCTGCTGCGTGGCCTGCGGAACGTCGAAACAGTGGTGCCGTTCCAGCGCTCCACCGGTGATGAGCTGCAGGGTGTGGTGGACAGCGCCGCGACAGCGGTCGACGTCGCCCTCACTGCCCTGAGGTACCGACGGTGGCACGTGGGAATCGGCGTCGGAGGGTTGCACACTCCGGTCCCGGAAAACATTCTTGAAGCGCAGGGGTATGGGCTGATCTACGCCCGGCGCGCCGTGACCAGGGCCCAGAAGACCGGCGAGCGGATCCCGCTCGCCGTCGAGGGCCCCGACTCGACCATTGCTGCGGAGGCTGAGGCAGTGCTCCGCCTGCTGGGCCAGATCGTGTTCACGCGGACCGACGCGGAATGGAACGTCCTTGACCTGTTGACGCCCGGCGCCCGGGGGCAGCAGAAGCTGATCGCCGCTGAACTGGGCATCACCACGCAGGCAGTCAGCAAGGCAGTAGTCCGGTCGCACTGGGTGGAGGAGTGGGCAACCCGGCCTGCCGCCGCGAGACTCCTCGATCTGTCCTACGGACCAACCGCGCTGCCGCCGGCGTCCCTGCCGTATGAGCCGGCCGCCAGCCGCTGACTGGTCCGTCCATCCGGCAACGCCCGGGCGTGCCTAGAGGAGGGTGCGCAGTACCTTGGCGGCGCCGTCGTCGTACACGCTCGCCGTCACCTCGGTGGCCGCGGCCAGTACCTCATCAGGCGACTGGCCCATCGCCACGGACCGCGCCGCCCAGACGAGCATTTCAATGTCATTGCGTCCATCCCCGATCGCCACGGTGTGCGAGGGGTCGATGTCCAGCCGGCGTCGCAACAGCTCAAGGGCGCTGGCCTTGGTGACACCGGCGGCGGCGATGTCGAGCCAGGCCGTCCATCCCACCGAGTAGGTGACACCGTGAAGGCCGATGGCCTCGACCGCCTCACCGAACTGCTCGGCGGTGCTGTCAGTGCTGAAGACGACCACCCTGACGGCGGCGGCGTCGAGCATGTCCTCGAAATCGACGGTGCGGGTTTCGGCGCCGAAGCTGGCATCCTGGAACGGTTCGGTGGCGAGGAAGTTGCCGTCGTCGTCCTCAAGCGCATACTTGGCTGTCGGCAGCCGTTCGCGGAGTGCGACGAGCGCGGGCCGGGGATCGAAGGTGACCCGGTCGACGATCTCAAACCCCTGGGCAGTCCCGGAGTCGACACGCAGCGTCACTCCGCCGTTCGAGCACACGCTGTAGCCGCGCTCAATCCCGAGCTGCTCGATGATCGGCAGCGCGGCACCCAGTGAGCGGCCTGTCGCAATGATGACCTCGTGCCCGGCGCCGACGACGGCGCGTGCGGCGTCACGCACCTCGTCGGACATGTGGCCGTCGTGGTCGACGAGCGTCCCGTCGATGTCCAGGGCGATGAGTTTACGCTGGGGCTGCCGGTCCTCGGTGCCGGCAGTACTGAATTCCTTCATTACTCAAGTGAACCAGATTCGCCGGGTCGCGAGGTAGGCGGGTCAGGAGGCGCCGAGTACCGGGAGGACTTCGAGCCCGCCCAGGTAGGGCCTGAGTGCCTGCGGCACGGTTACGGAACCGTCGGCGTTCTGGTGATGCTCGAGGATGGCGACGATCCAGCGGGTGGTGGCGAGCGTGCCATTCAGTGTTGCAACCGCCCGGGTGCCCTTGTTGCCCTCGGGGAGCCGTTCCCTGATGTTCAGGCGGCGGGCCTGGAAGGTGGTGCAGTTGGAGGTAGAGGTCAGCTCGCGGTAGGCGCCCTGGGTGGGGACCCATGCCTCACAGTCGAACTTGCGGGCAGCTGACATGCCGAGGTCGCCCGCGGCGGTGTCGATGACCCGGTAGGGCAGTTCCACCTTGGCGAGCATTTCCTCCTCCCAGGCGAGCATCCGTGCGTGCTCGGCGTAGGACTCCTCCTCGGTGGTGTACGCGAACATTTCGACCTTGTTGAACTGGTGCACCCGGATGATGCCGCGAGTGTCCTTGCCGTGCGAGCCGGCTTCACGCCGGTAGCAGGAGGACCACCCGGCGTAGCGGACCGGACCGTCCGAAAGATCGATGATCTCGTCGGAGTGGTAGCCGGCCATTGCCACCTCGGAGGTTCCTACCAGGTAGAGATCGTCCTCGGCTAGCCGGTAGATTTCGGCGTCGTGTGCGACGTCGAATCCGGTCCCCTGCATGATCTCCGGCCTGACCAGGGTGGGGGTGATCATCGGGACAAAACCGGCCTGGACCGCCTGGTCCATGGCCATGTTGAGCAGTGCGAGCTCCAGCCGGGCACCGACGCCCTTGAGGAAGTAGAAACGGGAACCTGAGACCTTGGCTCCACGCTCCATGTCGATTGCACCGATCAGTTCACCGATCTCCAGGTGATCCCTGGGGGTGAAGCCGTCAGCGTCGAAATCGCGGGGGGTGCCGACCGTCTTGATGACCTCAAAGTCATCTTCGCCGCCAGCTGGGACGCCGTCCTGGATGGCGTTGGGCAGGCTGCGGAGGAGCGCGTCCTGTTCCTGCCTGGCCGTCTCGGCCTGCGCCGCGGCAGCCTTCACCGACGCAGCTAGTTCCTTGACCTCGGCGAGCAGCTCCTGCTTCTGCTCACCCTTGGCCTGGGCCACCCGCTTGCCGAACGCGTTCTGGTCAGCCCGCAGGGACTCGGCATGGGTCACCACTTCACGACGGTGGGAGTCAGCCGCGATGATCGCGTCCACCAGGGCTTCATCGCCGCGGCGGGCGCGCTGTGAGGTGCGGAATTTCTCGGGGTTGTCGCGGAGCTCATTTACATCGATCACCCGCCAAGACTATCAATGGCCCGGGGCTGTATTTCCCCGGGATACTTCGCCGGGCGATACGCTGAGGGACACCATGCCACTTCGCCTGATCATCCTGGTTGCCCTGGCCCTGGCCACTGTGGCTTCAGCCGTGAGCTGGCTGGGTGTCCGCCGCCTGCATTCCCCGAAACATCCCACCCCTGCCGCTGCACCTCCCCTGCCGGCTCCGACCGGGCCGCAGCGGGTTGCCCTGGTGCTGCACCCCGGGAAACTCAATGCCGGTTTCGCACGCCGTCTGGTCGAGGCGGCCTGTACCGACGCTGGGTGGGCCGCCCCGCTGGTCCTTGAGACGACAGTGCTGGATCCCGGATTTGGGCAGGCCAGCCAGGCGTTGCGGGAGGGGGCCGACGTCGTCATCGCGGCTGGCGGCGACGGGACCGTTCGGGCTGTTGCGCGGGCGCTGGCCCACCAGGACGCGGTGCTGGGCATTGTTCCGCTCGGGACCGGTAACCTGCTCGCACGGAACCTGGGGATCCCGGTCTCGGATGTCGGGGCAGGCGTGCGCAACGCCCTGCACGGCACCGGCCGCCGGATCGATATGGGTCGGATCGCGTTGCGCAATGACCGGACCGGAACACATACCGACCACGTTTTCCTGGTGATGGGTGGCGTGGGGCTGGACGCGGTGGTGGTGGCTGCCACCAAGGATGACCTGAAAGCGAAGTTCGGCTGGCTGGCCTACAGCGAGGCGGGGTTCCGGAGCCTGCCGGGAAAACGGCAGCGGATGCTGATCAGCCTTGATGGCCAGCCGGCGCAGTCCAGAACGGTCCACAGCGTCCTATTCGCCAACTGCGGGAGGCTTCCCGGAGGCATTGAGCTGATTCCCGATTCGACCATCGATGACGGCTATCTGGACGTGGTGGTGATGAGTCCGCGCAGTATCCTGGGCTGGATCTGGTTGGGCGCCACGATTGTCCTGCGGCCGCGGGCCGCCATCCCGGTGATCAACTATTACCAGGCCCGGCGGGTAAGGGTCACTGTCCCCGATCCCACCGAGACCCAGCTCGACGGCGACCTGTCGGGAGCCGTTACCTCGCTTGATGTGCGCATCGACCCTGGTGCGCTGATCGTCCGCTCACATCCCGGACTGGACCGTCAGCGCACCAGGCAAGTGATGCGGAAGGGGAGAAGCTAGCGGGAGCCCTCTTCATTCGAGGGATCGCCGCCCTCCTGGATCGAGGGGACGCTGTCGGCGTCGGTGTACTCACCCTCAGGGCCGGTGCCGTCCGCCGGATCCTCTTCGATGTCGGTGTACTCACCCTCCTTGGCCGGGTCCTGCTCGCCGGTGAAGCCGCTGTCGGTCGCACCGCGCTTCTGCGCGCCGGTGTAACCGCCCCCGGGCACGGGCTCAAGGTTCTCGGTGTCCGAGTCGGGGAACTCGCCCTTTGCCTGGCTGTTGATCAATTGCTGCTCTTCGGAAAACCGCAGGTCGTTGGCCTGGTCTCCCGCGTCTCCACGGTAGTTTTCGTCGGAGGTGGCTCCGCCGCCGTCGTTCGGGGTAACGATCTGTCCTTCGTTGGCCTGCTCGCTCATGATGCGCCTCTCGTTGCGGTATGCGCCGAACACTGGCGCCCTGAGTGAAGCCTACTGATGAACCGCTTCCAGTGGGAAGGATCGCTACGCTTTAAGCAGCCCGCGAACAGCCTTCTCGGACGCCGAGTAGCTCGCGATCTCAATCACCTCACCGGCCATGAACCGGTCGACGAGGCGGGGGTCAACGTAGGAGCGTTTGGCGACCGCCGGAGTATTGCCAAGTTTCTCCGCCACTGCACGCATGGTGGCGGCGACGGCCTTCTGCCGGGCGGTCTTGGTAGTAGCCAACAGGTCACTTCGGGCGAGGTCCATCGCCGCGACCACTGTGGCCTGCCAGGTCCGGAAGTCCTTGGCCGTGAAACCCTCGCCTGTGACCTGCCGGAGAAACCCGTTCAGTTGCGAGGCGTCGACGCGGTGCCATTCGCCGTCGGGGGTGCGGTAGGCCAACGCGGTGTCGGCCTGTTCGCGTTTCAGCATCGGCCGCATGGCCGCTGACAGGTCGGCGTCTTCAAGCGTGGATTCCCACTGCTGCCCGCTCTTGCCGGGGAACTCAAAGGTGATCATGGGGCCCTTGATACGGACGTGCTCCACCTGCAGCGTGGTGACCCCAAAGGACCCGTTGGTCTCCGCATACTGTTCGGAGCCAATCCGCAGCGAGCCCGAGTCGACAATGCGCAGGGCGGCCGCGAAGGCGCGTTCCCTCGGCAGTCCCTCGCTACGGAGGTGCGAAGTGATCACCCTACGGGCGGCGGGCAGCTTTTCGCCGAACTCGAGGGCTCGATCAAACTTCTCGCGGTCCTTTTTCTCCCGCCAGGCCGTGTGGTAAACGTACTGGCGGCGGCCCGCGGCGTCAGTACCGAGTGCCTGGATGTGTCCGTTGGGGTAGGGCGCAATCCAGACATCCTTCCAGGCCGGTGGGATGGCCAGGTCCTTGATGCGCCGAAGTTCTTCGGCATCCCGCAACGGTGTCCCGTCGATGGTGCGGTAGCTGAAACCTTTACCGTGACGGCGTCGGGTGATTCCCGGCTTTTCGCAATCGCTGCGGCGGAGTCGAGGCATGGTGGTGACCTTTCCGGATCGAGAAGATCAGCCTACTGCCTATCCGCCAGGCAGGCACTTGCCGTCCGTCGGCGGCTACCCGTGACCGAGGATGTCCCGCAGGGTGTGGGCGTTCCGCACCGCGTTCCCGCCGCCGTCGTTATTGAAGTAGACGAACACGTCCTTGCCGGCCCCCTGCCACTCGCGGATCCGGTCCGCCCACCACGACAGGTCGGCCTCCGAGTAGGAGCCTCCGTAGAGGTGGTGGTGGTCTGGACCGTGCATCCGCAGGTACACGAAGGGTGCTGTGGCACGGAGCACGCAGGGCAGGAAGGCGCCGCTCATGACGCAGTAGGCGGCTCCGTGGCGTTCGAGCAGGGAGTACACCTCCTGGTGGTCCCAGCTGGCGTGGCGGAACTCGACGGCCACCCGGATCCAGTCCGGCAGCAGGCCGAGGAAGTATCCGAGCCGCAGATCGTCGCGCTCCAGGCCAGGCGGAAGCTGAACGAGCAGAACCGCGCGCCTGTCGCCGAGTTCGTGCCAGCAGGTGATGATCCGCTGCACCCAGACCTCCGGCTGATACAGCTTCTTGCCGTGGGTAAGCCCTCGTGGCGCTTTTACGGAAAGGAGGAATCCGTCCGGGAGCCTCCGGCGCCAGCCAGCGAATGCCGTGTCGCGTGGCCACCGGTAGAAGCTGGCATTGAGTTCGACGGTGTCGAAGCGCTGCGCGTAGTAGCCGAGCCGCCTGCCCGCCGGAGTGCCCCTCGGGTACAGCACGTCATCCCAGTGGTCGTAGCTCCACCCGGAGGTGCCAATGTGTAAGCCCATGTCCAGCTCAGGGTAGCGCAGGGCCGGCAGGAATCCCGTTCGACCGGCGGTGCCGCCTACCCCACTTTCAGAAGGGACTCCACCCAGATCCGCGCGGCCCTGAATGCCTCGTCGGAGGTATGCCGGGCCACCGTGTGTTCCCGCCGATCGGCTCGGGCGTAGGAACCGAGGAACCGAAGTTGGGGGCTGATCCGATGCAGGCCCTTGAGTGCATCGGCGACCCGGGCATCGGCGATGTGCCCCTCGGCATCAATGCTGAAGAAGTAGTCTCCGAGGAACTGGCCCGTTGGCCTTGATTCGATCCTGCTGAGGTTGACTCCGCGCGCGGCGAACTGATCGAGGATTTCCATCAGGGCACCGGGATGATCCTCGGGCAGCGGGATCACCAGGGTGGTCTTGTCGGCACCGGTCGGTGCCGGGAGGAGGGTGGGGCGACTGACCAGGATGAAGCGGGTCACTGCATCAGCCACATCGCCGATGTGGCTACCGAGCACCGTCAGGCCCAACCGTTCAGCGACAAACGGTGAGCAGATCGCGGCATCATAGGGGCAGTCAGCGTCCAGCAAGCCGACAGCGGCTGCAGCGGTTGACGATCCGGGAAGATATTCTGCTTGTGGAATATGTTGGGAGATCCACGCCTGGCACTGCGCCCAGGCGTGCCCATGGGTGGAAATGGTCCGCACCCCGCTCAGGGGCAACCCAGGTTTGGCAACCAGGACAAAGGTGATGGGGACCAACACTTCCCTGATGATCCTCAGCGGGTCGCCCTGCGCGATGGCATCGAGCGTTGCGCTGACACCGCCCTCCACCGAGTTCTCGATCGGGACCATCGCGGCGTCGACGGCGCCGGTCCGCACCAGGTCCAGCGCAGAAGTCACGGTCGGCGCTGGGACTCTTCGGGCGGTATCGGCCCCGGGGACCTGCAGCAGGGCTGCCTCGGTGAACGTGCCCTCGGGGCCGAGGAAGGTGTAGGACACCTCTGGGACGGACGTGCTCATGGTTTCCTTCGAGTGGAGGTGCCTCTTAGAGGACAGTGGGCGGCTGGTCGGTGTCCGAGACCATGGGGCGGGATGCTTCCAGCCAGGCGCCCATCCCTCCGGTGACATTGACCGCCGAATAGCCGTTGGCCACCAGCCATTGGGCCACCCGGTGCGAGCGCCCGCCGGTTCGGCAGATCACATGCAGGTCAGTGTCGGGGTCGAGTTCGTCCAGCCGGTCGGGAATCTGTTCCACTGGGATATGCATCGCTCCCTCAATGTGGCCGGCCGCCCACTCGTAGTCCTCCCGGACGTCCAGGACGGTTGTGTTCTCGCCGATCGAATCAATCGACACGTTCTCAAACTCGCTCATGACTTGCCCCTTCCCAATGGTCGTATTTCGCCCAAGCCTATAGTGGGAGGCGAACCTCGCCCACACTGCCCCACCCCACCGGGAGGTAACAATGACTGCTGACCGTCCCACCATCCTTGCCACGTCCGGCGGCTACCGTCGGGGACTCAGAGTGGACCTGGAGTTCAATCTCCTCATGCATCATGCCGTTGAGCTCGCGCAGGTCACGGGGCGCCGCCCCCGCGTCACCTATGTGGGTACAGCTGGCGGTGATTCGCGGGAGTGGAACCAGCGGTTCACCGAGGCCGCGCGGATTGCCGGCTTTGATGCCGCCTGCCTGAATCTATTCACCATGCCGAATATCGACCCACTGGAGGACCACCTGCTGTCCCAGGATGTGGTGTGGGTAGGCGGCGGGTCGGTGGCTAACCTGCTGGCCGTCTGGCGGGTCCATGGGCTCGATCAGCTGATGCACCGCGCCTGGCAGGCCGGGGTGGTCCTCGGCGGAGTCTCCGCCGGTTCCCTGTGCTGGTTCCGCGGTGGCGCTACTGATTCCTTTGGCCCAGAGCTGCAGCCAGTGACGAACGGCCTGGGGTTTCTTCCCTACGGCAATGGCGTCCACTACGACTCCGAGGAAGGGCGGCGCCCCCTCATCCACCGGATGGTCGCCGCTGGCACCCTGGGGGAAACGCACTGTACCGACGACGGCGTCGGTCTGGTTTACCACGACACCATCCTCATCGAGGCGGTCACCGAAACCGCCGGCAAGAATGCCTATATTGTGCGTGCAGGAGCCGGGGATAGCGTCGACGCCGTCGCGGTCGAAGAGCCCCTCGAAGCCCGGTTGCTGGGCGGCGCTCCATGACCGAACTTCATCAGCTCACCGCCCTCGCCCAGCGTGACGCTCTCGCCCGGGGAGACCTGAGTGCCCGTGAGCTGACTGCCCACTACCTCGGCCGGATCGATGATCTCAACCCGGGACTTGGCTCCTTCACTGCTGTCACCGCGGATCTCGCCCTGAAAGAGGCCGCCGCCGCGGATGAGGGTTACCACTCGTCCCGGGGTACGGGCGACGGACTTCCGGTCCTGCACGGCATGCCGTTGGCGCACAAGGATCTGGCCGACGTGGCGGGTGTCGCCACCAGCTTCGGGTCGGCTGCCCTGACTCCGCCGGTTCCAACCGAAGACTCTCCCCTGGTGGCAATCCTGCGCCGCGCTGGCGCGATCAGCCTCGGCAAAACCCAGGTTCCCGAATTCGGTCTGAGCTGTCACAGCGAGAACGACATCGCCCCGGCGGCCCGCAATCCGCTCGACCCCCGCCTCAGCCCTGGGGGCTCGTCCGGGGGCAGTGCTGCGGCTGTCGCTGCGGGCATGATCCCCTTCGCCCCCGGCAGCGACGGCGGCGGCTCAGTCCGCATCCCGGCCTCAGCAACCGGCCTGATCGGACTCAAACCGAATCGCGGTCGAATTCCGGCGCTGTCCGGGCAGGCGGACCTGGGCCAGTTCGTGGTGGCTGGACCCTTGGCGCGGACCACCACCGACGCTGCGCTACTGCTCGACGCGATGGTCGACGAACCGAATCACCGGGCAACCAGCGCCGCGCCGCCGTCGTCGTCGTTCCTGACCGCGGCGCTGCGCGCCGAGGGGACCTTCAGGATCGGGGCGAGCACCCTGTCGCCCTTCGCCGCAGCGTTCGACATCGTGCTGGACCAGGAAGCGCTGGACGCCTACCTGGCGGGAATTCGCGCGCTCTCCTCGGTGGGCCATGACGTTCTCGAGGCGGACCTGAGCTATGACCCCCGTTACCACCAGGCATTCCAGACGGTGTGGACGGCGTCCCTCGCCACCGCACCCATCCCTGCGGGGAACGAGAAGCTGTTAACGCCGCTGACCCGGACGATGCGTGAGCGGTCGCAGGCCCGCAGCGCGCCGGACCTGGTCACGGCGATCGACATCCTGCGGCAGTTCGAGCAGAACACGATCAGCGCCTACGCGGAGTACGATTTCATCCTCACTCCCGCCCTAGGGCAGACGCCACGTCCCATCGGCTGGTACACCTCCGAGGATGCGGACACCGACTACCGGAGGCAATGCCAATACTCTCCATTCACCTCGATGGTCAACGTCTGCGGTTTGCCGGCGATTGCGCTGCCCACGATCACCACCTCCACGGGCCTCTCCATGGGGATCCAGCTCATCGGACGGCCGAGCTCGGAGGCGCAGCTCCTGGCCGTGTCCGCCCAGTTGGAGCAGGCCGCCGGTGCGGGTGACATGTTCGCTGCGAAGTGACGCCATTGCGTCCCTGGGGTCGATGAAACAGACTATTACTCATCGGTAACTTACAAGATCAAAGGAGATCGCGTGCCCAACCTTGCCAATAATCTCGCGTCAACTGTCCAGGAGCACCCCGAGGCGGTGGCGATCAAACTGGATGACACGTCCCTGACATTCGCGGCGCTCGATGAGTGGAGCCAGCGGGTGGCAGGCCTCCTGGCGCAGAAGGGCGTCCAGCCGGGCGACCGGGTTGCGCTGATCATGCCGAATATTCCCCAGATGGCATTTATCTATTACGGTGTCCTGCGCTTTGGGGCAGTGGTGGTCCCACTCAACCCGCTGCTGAAGTCGCGGGAAATCGCCTATCACCTGGGCGACTCCGGCGCGAGGCTTGTGTTCGCGTGGGAGTCGGTGGCAGCTGAGGCCGAGTCCGGAGTGGGCCAGGCGGTCGCGGCCGCCAATCAGGGAACCACCCTGGATGTGCTGGCGGTGAACTCGGGCACCTTCCTCGAGCTGCTGTCGTCGGTCGATCCGCTGCAGATCATCGCGGAGGTGGCGGCAGACGACACAGCAGTGCTGCTCTACACCTCGGGAACCACCGGACGGCCCAAGGGCGCCGCGCTAACCCACGCAAGCCTGCACCGGAATGCGGAGATCTCCCGCGACCTGATGGGCACCGCTGTTGGCGACGTATTGTTTGGCGGGTTGCCGTTCTTCCACATCTTCGGGCAGACCTGTGCGCTGAATGCGGCAGTGCTGACCGGGGCCACCGTCACCCTGCTCCCCCGGTTCGAGCCCGGCCGGGCCCTGGAGATCATTGCCCGCGACGGTGTGACTATCTTTGAGGGCGTCCCCACGATGTACATCGCGATGCTTCGGCACCCGGCCGTTTCCACCACCGACGTGTCCACGCTGCGGGTCGCCGTGTCTGGTGGGTCGGCACTGCCAGTGGAGGTGCTGCACGAGTTTGAACGCGTCTTCGGTGCCGAGCTGCTGGAGGGCTACGGGTTGTCCGAAACGTCCCCCATCGTGAGCTTCAACCGGCGCGGCACCGAACGCAAGCCCGGATCGATCGGCACGCCGGTGGACGGCGTCGAGGTCCGCATGCTGGACCCCGAGGGGGTGGAGGTGCCCACCGGCGAAGTCGGTGAACTCTCCGTCAGGGGACACTGCGTGATGAAGGGCTACTGGAACAACGACGACGCCACAGCGGCCGCGATCCCCGATGGCTGGTTCCGTACCGGGGACCTGGCTAGGTACGACGACGACGGTGCGATCTTCATTGTCGACCGCAAGAAGGACATCATCGTCCGTGGCGGGTACAACGTGTACCCGCGGGAGATCGAAGAGGTCCTGTACGAGCACGCCGCGGTGGCCGAGGCCGCAGTGATAGGCGTCCCGGACGAGTTGCAGGGCGAGGAGATTGCCGCGGTAGTGGGCCTGAAGGCGGAAGCTGCGCCCGCTGACGATGCAGCCCGCGAGCGCCTCGCTGCCGAAATCCTCGAGTTCACCAAGGAACGGGTGGCGGCCTACAAGTATCCCCGCCGGGTGGTCCTGGTGGAAGCACTCCCCAAGGGTCCCACCGGCAAGATCCTCAAACGCGAGATCCGAATCTAGCGGGGGCTTCACGGGCGGTCAGTGGAGACTGACGCCGAGGATCAGGAGTCGTCGTCGTCCCGGTTGTCCTCGGTCTCGATCTCTTTGCCGTCCGGCAGCTCGTTCTCCGGTCCGGGGCCTCCGTAACCGCCGGCGTCGATCTTGTCCGACCCGCCGACCCGCTGTTCTGAATCGTCGCGTTCGGTATCGTTCTGTTCGCTCATGGTGGTGCCTTTCCTGCCTGTGGCTATGTACACGGTGAACCTACCACCATGGCGGCGCGAAGGGGTTTACGACGCCGGGGCTGTAATAGCACCAGTTCTTTGGCATGCTGTAGCCATGGCAAACCGAGCGGGCACAGTCGCCCTCCCCAGCGATCTCGTCGACATTTCCGCACTTCTGGACGCGTACTTTGACGTTGTTCCCGACCTTGGCGACCCCGCCCAACGGGTGGCCTTCGGGACATCAGGGCACCGCGGGTCCTCCCTGAAGGCCTCCTTCAATGAGGGGCACATCGCCGCCATCACCCAGGCGATTGTGGAGTACCGGGCGGGTCAGGGCATCACCGGTCCCCTGTTCATGGGCCGGGACACGCATGCGCTGTCCGAGCCGGCCCAGCAAACCGCGCTGGAAGTGCTTGCAGCGAACAACGTCACGGTGCGGGTGGACGCGCGCGGCGCCTACACCCCCACCCCCGCGGTGTCGCACGCCATCCTCGTCTATAACGCGCAGGGCGCAGACCAGGCGGATGGCATTGTCATCACTCCCTCCCACAACCCTCCCGGCGACGGCGGATTCAAGTACAACCCCCCGCACGGCGGCCCCGCCGATTCCGATGCCACCAACTGGATCGCCGATCGGGCCAATACGCTGATGGAGGGCGGCCTCAAGGAAGTCCGTCGCGTCCCCGCGAGTCAGGCGCAGCAGGCAGATGGAATCGGGACTTACGACTTCCTGCAGCACTATGTTGAGGACCTACCCACCGTCCTGAACCTCGACGCGATCCGAGAGTCCGGGCTGCACATTGGCGCGGACCCGATGGGTGGGGCGGCTGTCGACTATTGGGGTGCCATCGGTGAAACGCACAACCTGAATCTGACGGTCGTCAATCCCGCCGTCGACCCACAGTGGGCGTTCATGACCCTGGATTGGGATGAAAAGATCCGGATGGACTGCTCGTCACCGTCGGCAATGGCCTCGCTCATTGCCCGGGCCAACGAGTTTGATATCTCCACGGGCAACGACGCCGACGCCGACCGGCACGGGATCGTCACCCCCGACGCCGGGCTGATGAACCCCAATCACTACCTAGCCGTGGCCATTGACTACCTCTACCGCAACCGTCCCCAGTGGCGGCAGGACGCCGTCGTCGGGAAGACCCTCGTGTCCTCCTCGATCATCGATCGGGTGGCTGCGGATCTCGGCCGGAAGCTTGAGGAAGTGCCGGTTGGCTTCAAGTGGTTTGTTCCCGGGCTGCTCTCCGGATCCCTTGCCTTCGGCGGCGAGGAATCCGCCGGAGCCTCTTTCCTGCGGTTGAACGGATCCCCGTGGACCACCGACAAGGACGGCATCCTGCTGGCCCTGCTCGCCTCGGAAATCACCGCGGTCACCGGACGGACACCGTCGCAGCACTACCAGGGCCTGACCGACCGCTTCGGGTCCCCCGTCTACGCGCGCATCGATGCGGCGGCCTCGCGGAGCCAGAAGGCAGCACTGGGCAAGCTGTCGCCGTCGGACGTTGCGGCCACCACGCTTGCCGGTGAGTCCATCACCGCCAGGCTAACCGAGGCCCCCGGCAACGGGGCGTCGATTGGTGGCCTGAAGGTCACCACAGAGAATGCTTGGTTCGCCGCCCGTCCGTCGGGCACCGAGGACGTGTACAAGATCTACGCCGAGTCCTTCAAGGGCGCCGAGCACCTGGCACAGGTCCAGGACGAGGCGAAGGCGCTGGTCGACGGGGTTATCGGCGGCTAACCCACCCGAACCGTGAGCTAGAGCGGGTCCGACGGCGTCCGTTCCGCCTTAGCTCACGGTTCAGCTGAAGGGTGGGGTCAGAGAACCCGCCGGAGGAGCCACTTCTTCAGGCCCCGATACGGTGGGTAGGCCAGGCGCAGGGTGTCAATGCCTGTGCCCTTCGAAAGTACCCCCCGGAGCTGGCTGAACGTGTCGAATGAATAGCGGCCGTGATAGGCGCCGATACCGCTGGGGCCCACCCCGCCGAACGGCAGGCCGGGCACCGTGAGATGCAGGTTGCAGGCGTTGTGGCCGATCCCACCCGCGCGGACCTGGTCCTCGAACTGCTGCTGCTCGGCCGGCTGGTTGCTGAACAGGTACGCGGCGAGCGGGGCTGGCCGGGCATTGACGAAAGCAACGGCCTCGTCCATGCCGTTGACGGACAGGACGGGCAGGATCGGACCGAAGATTTCCTCCTGCATCACCCGCGAATCCGTCGGCACCTCCGTCAGCAGCGTCGGTTCGAGGTACCGGGTGGCCCGGTCGTGGGCACCCCCGGTGTACACGGTGCCGTTGCCGTCCGCCAGGAAGCCAACCAGCCGGTCGAAGTGACTGTCGTCGACGATCCGGCCGTAGTCAGCGCTTCGGCCCGGATCGGCGCCGTAGAACCCGGTGACCGCACGTTTCATGTGCGCGAGGAGCTGCTCCTCAAGCCCACGTTTCACCAGGACGTAGTCGGGGGCAACGCAGGTCTGACCCGCGTTGAGAAACTTGCCGAACACCAGCCGCCGGGCCACCGCCTGCAGGTCGCCACCGAGCACCACTGCGGGAGATTTCCCTCCAAGTTCGAGGGTGACGGGCGTGAGCGTCCGCGCCGCAGCGGCGGCCACGATCCGCCCAACCCGCTCGCCCCCGGTGAAGAAGATGGAGTCGTACCGCTGGGCGAGCAACTCCTCGCCAACCGCTGCACCGCCTTCCACCACCGCGACGGCACTCTGGTCGAGGTACCGGGGCAGTAGGTCGGCCATCACCGCCGACGTGGCGGGGGCGTGTTCGCTCGGCTTCAGGACCGCACAGTTCCCGGCGGCGAGCGCGCCGACCAGGGGGGCCAGAAGCAGCTGGACCGGATAGTTCCACGGACCGATGATCAGTACGACGCCGAGGGGCTGGGCCTGCCGGTAGGCCCTCGCAGGCAGGAGACCCGCGGGGACCTGGACCTTCCCGACGCTGGTCCACTTCCGCAGATGTTTCAGCGCGTGCTCGGCTTCGGCCCGCACCAGGGACAACTCGGACACAACCGCCTCCAGCCGGTTCTTCCCCAGATCCGAGTACAGCGCGTCGGTGAAGTCCGTTTCCCGTTCGGTGACCATCCGGATCAGACCCTGGAGTTGGGCACGCCGCCAGGACAGGGGCCGGGTGGTCCCCCCGTCGAAGGTCCCACGCAGGCGCTCCACCAGCGGTGACAGATCGGTGGTTTCCCGGGGGGTAGTGCTCATCTGGGGGTCCTTTCAGGACGCGGCGGACGCGTCGTGGTCTTCGGTCGCGGGTCGTCGGGTGCGGGCATGCAGGTCAGCTGGGACGGCCGGTGAAATGCTCCATCGAGCTGTACACCTTGAAGACACGTCCGGCCACCACATCCCAGAGAGGCTGCGGCAGGACGCCGCGGAGCGCGCTGCCCAGTGCCACCGACCACGGCAACTGAAGTCGGGGGCGGCCAGCGAGCAGCGCCCTCCAGGCCCGGTCGACGACGTCGGCGGGGTCCATCAGCGGTGTGAACAGGGGACCGCGGGCGCCCTCGAACATACCGGTCCGGATGTAGCTGGGGATCAAAGTGGTCACCTTGATCTGCCGGTGCCCCGCTTGGCGAAGCTCCAGCCGCAGGGAGTCGCTCCACCCGATCACGGCCCATTTCGAGGCGGTGTACACACTCATCCTGGGCACGGAGAGGGTGCCTGATGCCGAAGCGACGTTGAGGATACGCGCCGGTTCCCGGGAGGCAATCAGGTCCGGCAGGAACTCCCGGGTCAGGTGCATCAGCGCAAGCGTGTTAATCTGCATCACCAGCGCGATGTCAGCCTGCTGGTCGTGGTCCCAGAAGTATTTTCCGCGGACGATCCCGGCGTTGTTGATCAGGACCGACGGAACCCCGACATCGTTCCGGACCGCGGCCGCCGCCGTCGTGATCTCGCTCAGGGACGCGAGATCAACCACATAACTGTGCACAGCCGGGCCGGATCCGGCCAGCAAATCGGCGGTCGCGTGAAGGGCTTCGGCGTCGACGTCCCACAGGACGACGGCCGCGGCCCGCTCCTGGACGGCGCGTTCCGCGTAGAGCCGACCCATCCCGCTGGCGGCTCCGGTAATGAGGACTGTTCGGCCTTCGACAGTGAATGACATGAGTGCAACGTAACACTCCGCCCGGACGGTAGGCTTTCCGACAGATCACCCCGCACATTCTTGGAAGGCACAGCCATGAGCAGGTTCGGCACGTCGTGGACGCTTCACGGTGATGGAAAGAACGTCCTACCCGGGCAGTTTGTTGCCCCTGATGAACGGCTCAGCTGGCCACGGACGGTGGGGATCGGCGCCCAGCATGTTGTGGCGATGTTCGGTGCCACGTTCCTGGTTCCCCTGATCACCGGATTCCCACCCGCCACCACCCTGCTGTTCTCGGGCCTGGGCACCATCCTGTTCCTGATCATCACGGCCGGCAAGGTGCCCAGCTACCTGGGGTCGAGCTTCGCTTTCATCGCCCCGATCGCCGCAGCCCAAAGCCAGCACGGACCGGCGGGGGCGCTCGGTGGCATCATCATGGCCGGGGCCGTCCTGGCGATTATCGGCGCCGTCGTCCATCGGGCGGGTTCGCGCTGGATCCAGATCGTGATGCCGCCCATTGTCACCGGAGCCATCGTCGCCCTGATCGGGCTGAACCTCGCCCCCACCGCGAAGGCCAGTTTTGAGCAGGCACCACTGACCGCCCTCATCACCGTGGTGGTGATCCTCCTGGTCACCGTGCTCTTCAAGGGCATCCTCGGGCGACTGTCCATCCTGGTGGGTGTCCTCGCCGGGTACGCGGTCGCGATGCTTCGCGGGGAAGTGGACTTCGCGGCGATTGGGGATGCCGCGTGGATAGGCCTTCCACCGTTCCAGACCCCCGAGTTCCACCTGTCAGTCGTCGGGTTGTTCATCCCCGTGGTCCTGGTCCTGGTTGCCGAGAATATTGGCCATGTGAAGTCGGTGGCTGCGATGACCGGGCGTGACCTTGACCCAGTCACCGGCCGTGCCCTGATGGCTGACGGTCTGGCCACCATGCTCGCCGGGTCAGGCGGTGGCTCCGGAACCACCACGTACGCAGAGAACATCGGTGTGATGGCCGCGTCTCGTGTGTACTCGACTGCCGCCTACTGGGTGGCAGGGATCGTCGCCATCCTGCTCAGCCTGTTCCCCAAGTTCGGCGCGCTAATCGCTACTGTCCCGCCGGGCGTCATCGGCGGCGCCGGGGTGGTGCTCTACGGCATGATCGGTATCCTCGGGGTCCGGATCTGGGTACAGAACCAGGTCAACTTCTCCAACCCCATCAACCTGTCGACGGCGGGGGTGGCGTTGGTAGTGGGCATTGCCAACTTCACCTGGACCATCGGTGAACTCACTTTCGAAGGTATCGCCCTGGGCACTGCGGCAACCCTGGTGATTTACCACGTGATGAACGCTCTCGCCCGGTGGCGGGAAAGCGAACATGTCACTGGGCCGAACGACGTCGACGCCTCTGACCAGGGGTCCCGCCCTTCCAAACTGGGCTGAGCCGGCTTTCCTAGCCCCGGCCCCTTCCCGTTCGGAGACTGGCAGAGGCCCGGGTCAGCCACGCTTCTTCCAGGAGCTCCGCCAGCTCCTCCCGGCCCACTGCGTCAAGCCGGACGAGCACCATCGGGTACCCGTCGTAGTGGGCAGTGGTGAAGAACTTGTCGGGGTCAGCGGCGATCAGTTCGAGTTTCTCCTCTTCCGTCTCACGCCAGAGGACCAGCACTCCGGGTTCCTTGTACAGGCAGGCGAACACCTTGTCCTTCACCCTGAATGCTGGCCGTCCATAGGAGGAACGCTCGGTGGTTTCTGGGAGTGCAAGCGATAGGCCGCGGACGTCGTCGTCGTTGCTCATGCTCATGCTCATGCTCATGCTCATGCTCCAAAGCTAGTCCCCCGGAGGGCTGTAGGGGGAGGGGAAGATCCTTCCGATCTGCCGGACCTGACCGCCCCGCGACGATTAGGCTGATGCGGTGACCACCGCCCTGCATTGCGTCTTCCTCAACGGCACGGTTGGCGTGGGAAAAACATCGACCGCTGATGCCCTGGCGGACCTGCTGACGATCCGCGGTGTACCGAATGCAGTAATCGACCTCGACTGGCTGCGGTTTGCGTGGCCCGCCCCCACCGGCGACCCCTTCAACCGGCGGCTCGAGCTGGCGAACCTGTCGGCCGTCATCCCCAATTTCCGTGCCGCCGGCACCCGCCTCCTGGTGCTTGCCGGAGTCATTGAAGGGACCCTCCAGCGCGAGGAGTACGAGCAGGTACTGGATCAGTTGCTGGTCGTCCGGCTGGAGGCTGGCCCAGCGACAGTGCAACACAGGTTGCGACGCCGCCATGATCCACTCGATCCATCGCTCGACTGGCATCTTGATCGTGCCATCGAGTTGCAGGCGATTCTCAGCTCGGCTGACGTCGACGACGCGGTCCTCCACACCGACGGAAGGGACCCGCGCAGTGTCGCCGCAGCAGTTCTTGGTGTCCTTAAGCAACAGTGGCCTACCTCACACATCCAAATGGCTGCCGGCGACGAAATAACCCAATAGACGCTTACTTAAACCTTCAACATATTTGCTGAGGTCTCGGGACACCATGAACAACCGCCAGATCAACGACGTCGCACGACACTCCACCGCAGACGAAACCCAGCGCCTCGCTCTCAGGGAGGATGGAATCCTGCATGTCCAGTGGCGGCCCGCAACAGTGGTCACTGTGGATCAGGCCCGCGCCACGCTGGACGCATCGCTACTGAGTGAGGGCGCACGCCGAATCCTCATGAGCATGACCGCCGTCGCCTTCACGAGCGCAGCTCGCCGCGTCATTTGCGATGAAGAAGGCATCACAGCGATCGCCCTGGTGGGCGACGGGCCAGTTGATCGGGTGGTCGCCGCCTTTGCTGACAACGAGGCGCACCCTGCGCAGTTCTTCACCTCCGAGGACGACGCGATCGACTGGCTCGGAACCTTCGCCTGAGCACTCTCTGCGGGAGTGCTGCCTTCAAGGCGATCGGAATGCCTAAACTGGTGGCATGGTGCGGATCGGGTTGCAGAGTGGCATGAGCTCTCGGCGCTGGCCCGGCCACGTCCGCCCACAGCCGCTCGTCCTGGGGCTGCGCCGCACGCCAACCCACCGGAACCAGTTCTGATGGACCTCCAGCAGGTCTGGGCATCTCCGGCGTGGCATCAGGAGATCCAGCAGTGGATTACGCAGGTTCTGCAGAGTAGTTGCCTGACGCAGACCGGCCCACTGGAGCAGGCGCGGATTCGCTTCTGGTCCACCCAGGTCACCGTGCCGACCGACCACGGGCAATTGTGGTTCAAGGAAAACAACCCGGGCCAGTTCGCGGAGGCAGCGATCGTGGCCTCCCTGGCGGAACTGACACCCGACCATGTGGCAGCTCCCCTCGCCATCGAACCCGCAAGGGGATGGATGCTGACGCCCGACCACGGGAAGACGCTCGCCTCACTGAAGTCGGCTGACTACCAGTTGTGGGTCCGGGTGGTGACCGGCTTCGCCGACTTCCAGCGGCAACTCGTTCCCCATCGGTCGCCGTTGGCCGCGGTCGGCCTGATCAGCATGGATCCAGCGATCGCCGGGAACTTCGTGAGCAACCAGCTTCTCCTTCATACCGGTCTACCGCCCGATCATCCCCTGCACCTGTCCTCCCAGGCCGCCGACGGCATCTATGCCAGCATTCCCGCCCTTGAGGAAGCAGCCGGTGCAATGAGTGCCCTGGGCGTCCCCCTGAGCCTTGAACACAATGACCTGCACGCCGACAACGCCTTCATACCTGGCGCGACGAATGCCCCACTGCGGTTCTTCGACTTCGGTGACTCCTACTGGGCGCACCCCTTCAGTTCGCTGTACGTGCCATTGACGGTCATGCAGGAGCAGTGGCAGACCACGGTGGACGACCCCCGTATCCGGGCGGTGGTCACCGCGTACCTCGAACGGTGGACTGACTACGCGCCGCTTGCTGAGCTACGGCTGGTGGTCGAGCCTGCACTCAAACTGGCGCGGCTGCACCGGTACGGGTCTTGGCTGCGACTGCTGATCCACGCGGACGACGCATCGATGCGCCAGTACGGTCCGCATGCCCTGGAGTACCTGAGGACATTGACCGACCCGGTGCTGGGGTGACCGCACGCTTCTTCCTGGCAGCCAACGGGGTGATCGAGGCAGGGCCCATGGTGTCCCTGCTCGCAAACCACTTCATTCCCGGCTGTGAAGTCCCCGACCGCCAGGGGATGTCCCACACCCGGTTGCTCGGTTCCGCTGGCGGCCACCACGCCGTCACCCTGACCATCGGTGCGCTGGGTGTCGACGTCGATACCTCCGCGCCCGTCGAGGACCTTCCCAGCCTGGCAGCGACAATCCGCCGCTGGCTGGACCTGGACGCTGATCTTGAGGCGGTCGCTCGGGCCTTTGAACCGGACACCCTGCTTGGCCCCCTGGTCAGTCGGCGCCCCGGCCTGCGGGCAGTGGGGTATCCCGAGCCCTTCGAGGCTGCAATCATGACTGTCCTCGGACAGCAGGTCTCCGTCACCGCTGCGGGCACGTTTGCCGGGCGCCTTGCCGCTGCCTACGGCACCCCCGGCCCAGCCGGGCTGACGATCTTCCCCACGCCGGAAGTGCTCGCCGCTGCTCCGTCCGAGGAGCTACGCAGCGCCGTCGGTGTCACCGGCACCCGCGGAGCGACGGTCCAACACGTAGCCCGGGCCTTCAGCGACGGACTCACCCTCACGGGCGACCATACGGCCGTCCGTGCGGATCTGCTGGCTATCCCCGGGATCGGCCAGTGGTCAGCCGACTACCTGGCTGTCCGGGTGCTGGGAGATCGGGACGCCTTCACGCCGGGTGACCTGGTGCTGCGACGGGCGATGGGCAATCCCAGCATCCGTGAGGCGGAGGCCATCGCCGAGCGGTGGCGCCCACACCGGGCGTACGCGTTGTTCCATTTGTGGACCGAAGCGACCTATCCACCGCGAACCCCTGTGAACAGATCCGGCAAGAAACGTGGCGCTCCCGCACGATAGTGGTGGCCCACAGCCCCGCTGCGGCTACGGTGCTTTTCCGCTGCCCTCGGGTGAGGCGGTCTGCGGCCACTGCCCCCGGCGTCGCATTGTCTCGGCCAGGCGATCCGCACGGTCGGACACGAGCCCGTCCACGCCGCCGCCCAGCGTCAGCAGCTGCTCCATCGCGTCGGTCTCATTGACGGTCCAGACATGGACCGGCAGCCCGGCGGCGCGACACCTTAGGATAAAGCGGTCGGTCACCACCGTCACGCCTGTGTGCTGGAACGGCAGCTGAAGACAATCTACCCGGGTGAGCCGGGCGAGCCGCTTGGTTAGGCCAAGCGGACTCAACAGCCAGATCAGAGCCGAGCTAACCCGTCCGGCGGAGGACGCCACCGGGCGGGACAGCAGGTTCAGGGTCCGCCGCCGCCTCCGGTCGGAGAATGAGGCCACCAGCACCCGGTCATGGGCCCCCAGCCGTTCCACGAGCCGGACGAACGGCTCCACGGAGGCGTCATCTTTGAGGTCAATGTTCAGCTTCAGGTCGGGCCATCGGGTCAGGACGGCTTCCAGAGTGGGGATGGGTTCGACGCCGTTGATCCGGACCTTGTCCAGCTCGTCCAGGGTGCGCTCCGCCAGGGGGCCCTGAGCATCGCACACCCGGTCCAGCAGCTCGTCGTGGAACACCATCACGACGCCGTCCTGAGAGGTCCGGACATCGATTTCCAGGTATCCGAATCCGAGGTCCACGGCAGCCTCAAAGGCCACCATCGAGTTTTCCAGCCCGTCGACCGAGAACCCGCGGTGCGACAGGGCAAGGGGCTGCTGCACCCCATCCGGTCCGGTGTTGAGCAGGTACGGCAGCACGGGTTAGCGGGTCGCCCTGAGCGCGGAGAGGCGTTCTTCAAGAATCTGGGCGACGCCGTCGTCCTCGAACGCCGGAGCCTGCAGGTCCGCGGCCGCAATCGCCTCCGGGTGCCCGGATGCCATCGCGTAGCCGGTGCCTGCCCAGTTCAGCATCTGCACATCGTTGGGCATGTCGCCGAAGGCGACGACATCGGCCTGGCTGATGCCACGGCTGGCCGCGAACTCAGCGAGGGTGACCGACTTGTTGATGCCGGGCATGGACATTTCCAGCAGCGCAACGCTCGGGGCGGAATGGGTAGCGGTGACCAGGTGAGCGACGGCGGGCCGCACGGTATTGAGGAACCTGTCCGGCAAGACCTCGCGTTCCCGGGCCAGGAACTTGATAACTCCTGCCCCGACGAGGGATTCTGCCAGCGGCCGCGCCACAGCGCCAGCGAGCAACTCCACCGAGCCTTCCTCGGCAAACCCGTGCTCGATGTGGAATCCATCGACCGTCTCCGCAGCGAAGGACGCCGCCGGATAGAGGTCCAGGATGATCTTGCGGGCAGCCAGAATGTTGCTGTGTTCCAACAAGTGGGCGCTCAGCACCTGTTCGTCTTCCAGGTTGTAGGTGACCGCACCGTTGGAGCAGATCACCGTTCCGCGGTGTCCCAACTGCTCGCGCAGCGGATCCAGCCAGCGGGGTGGCCTGCCGGTCACGAACACCACTTCAACGCCCGCGTCCAGGCACGCCTGAAATGCTTCGACCGTCCGTGGGCTGATCCTGCCGTCGTGGCCAACAATCGTTCCATCCATATCGCTGGCGACCAGGCGCATGCGGGTACTCCTTCACTAAGCGGGTGACTTTAAGCCTACCCGTCCGGGAAGAGCGCTGAGCCCCGGGAATCCAGTGGATTCCCGGGGCTCAGCGGAACAATAGCAGGACCTTATCTACTGCTCGAACGTGGCGATCAGGCGAGCCCGCCCAAGGGTATGGGAGAACAGGTTGAACCCAAGATAAGCGTTGCTGCCGTCAGCCGGCACCTCAAGGTTTTCGACATCCACCGCGTGCACCACCACGTGGTAGTGGTGTGGGCCGTGTCCTGCCGGAGGCGCAGCGCCGATAAAACCCGTGAAGCCGCCGTCGTTCTTCAGCTGGGTGGCACCGTCGGGCAGATTGGGGCTCCCGTCGACGCCGGCACCCGTCGGCAGTGACGTGGTGGACGCCGGGAGGTTGAACACAGCCCAATGCCAGAATCCGCTCGCCGTGGGGGCATCGGGATCGTAGACAGTCACTGCGAAGCTTTTGGTCCCTTCCGGGAACCCGCTCCAGGAGAGCTGCGGCGACAGATCCTTCCCGCCGTCGATACCCATCGCTCCGGAAGCATGCTTCGCATCCAACGGCTGGTTGTTCTCAATATCTGTGCTGGTCAGGGTGAACTCGGGGACTGGGGGGAGGTCTGCGTACGGGTCACGGGTCATAACTACTCCTGGTTCAGTTTCGGGTCTGTCATTAGCTCATTGCGGTCCGGCGGATTAGCACCGGCACGGGAAACGGTAACGGCTGCCGCTCTTGCCGCATACACGAGGACTGCTTCCATCTGTTCAACGGAAATGTGGCGCAGGTCATTCCGCTGCTGCGCGCCGGCGAAGCCCCGGTCCACGAGTGAACCCAACAACGCGGACATGAACGAGTCTCCGGCACCCACCGTATCCACCACCTGGGCGGCTGGCGCGGGGACCGAGGTTTCGCCGCCCGCGACGACGGCCCAGGGGCCGAGGGAACCGCGCGTGACCACCACCATGGCCGGGCCTTTCGCCAACCAGAGACGTGCTGTCTCGAGGACGTCCTGCCCGGGGTAGAGCCACTCAAGGTCCTCATCGGAGGCCTTGACGACGTCGGCGAGCGCCACAAACTTCTCTGCCTGATCCCGGGCATAGGCAACATCGGTGACAATGCTGGGCCGACAGTTGGGGTCATAGGAGATGGTGGCCAGCGGGTGCGCCTGCTCGACGACTGCCAGCACGTCAGTCGCCCCAGGTTCCAGCATGGTGGCGATAGATCCCGTGTGTAGGAGCGTGGTTCCCTCGAGAATCCTGTCCGTCTCTTCACGGATTCCTTGCAGCTCCCACACCAGCTGGAATTTGTACGAGGCACCGCCTGCAGGATCCAGCCGCGCGGTGGCGATGCTGGTGGGGTGCTTGTCGGGTCCCATCGGGGTGAGCACCGAGTTGCCGCGAAGGTGTTCCTGGATCATCCGCCCATACTCATCATCGCCCCAGCGTCCGATGAACCGGCAGGGATGCCCCAGCCTGGCCAGACCGACAGCCACGTTCATCGGGCTGCCGCCCACATGGGCGCGGGGCGACGCGACATCGCTGATTACTTCGTCTATGAGGGTTTCCCCGATCACGGTGAGCACGCTAACAAGTTAGCACCCCCACCCACCGGGGAGCCTGTGGTTGCTTCAGGAATGGCCGGGTGTGATCACCTGAGTGGGTGAGGAGGTTCGGTGTGATCTCCGGCACACCACCCCCGAACGAGCCGCTAGTTGCCTAAGGCTACCGCTAGGATGGGCCTGATACTGCGCTCTGAAGCGCGCCAGAAACACACTAATTTTGGGGACACCATGAAGATCAGAAATGCTGCGGCTATTGCCGCCATCGCACTCGCCACGCTGACCGCCTGCGGTGAGTCGACCGAGTCCGCCGCCCCGTCCGAGGCTGCCGCCCCAACCCCTGCGAGTTCCACTGCTCCCGCCCAGAATGTTCAGGCGCCGGAGACCAACGATCTGATGAGCGAAGCCAGCCCCGAGGGCGCACGGGCCTTCCTGCACCACGTTTTCCAGCTGAAGTCCTACAACCAGCGGACCGGCGAAACCGAGGAACTGCTTGCCACCCTCGACGGCGCAGAAGCGGCTACCGCCGAGGCCGAGGAATTTGCGGCAATGTATGCGGACGGCGGCTGGGTTCTGGGCGGACAGCCAAAGGTCAAGCAGATCATCGTCACTACCCCGGCAGAAGAAGTGGCGGAGGACGTTGAGGTTGACGCTCTGATCACCGTCAACCCTGACGCCTACACGTCATTCGACGAGGCCGGAGAGGTCCAGGAGACCCGCCCGTTCGATCCCGCCGGCACCATCTACTCAGCGACAGTGGTCTACACCGACGGTGCCTGGAAGGCCACCTACCTGGAAGAAACCCCTGACGCCGAACTTCCCTCGGAGTAATGCGGCATCCGGCCGTCAGCCCGCGAGGCTGACGGCTGGGCTGCAGGGAGCATCAGGTGCTCAGCGGCCGTGATCCTCGCGGCGTGAAGCCCAGTACGCGGCACCCACCAGGGCGGCGTCGTCGGGCAGGATGGCCCGCTCGATCCTGAAGTCCGCGAGCCGCCGGTCTTCGAGAGTCATTCCCGCGCGGATCGCCGGTTCCACCAGATCCCAGGATCGGGCCATTGAGCCGCCGATCACCAGAATGCCGGCGTCGAAGCGTTTCAGCACCATCGCGAGGGTTTCCCCCAGTGCACCGAATGCCGTATCCAGCACCTGGCGGGCGGTGTCATCGCCGGCGCGGCTCCGGGTGGCGATGGCGTGGACGTCGGGACCTGTTGCCGGGTCCATTCCGGCCGCCGCTGCATAGGCTGCCCGGATAGCCCGTCGGGACACGGTGTGCTCCAGTGGGCTTCCCCGATAGATTTCGTGATGGATGCTGCCATCCGGTGAGACTGTCGGACCAGTGCCGACCGGTTCGCCGTGGTTCAGGAAGGTCGAACCCACGCCGGTACCGAGGGTGATGCAGAGCGCCCGGTCGTGACCCCGGGCAGCTCCGAGGGCGTACTCCCCCACCCCGAAAGCGTCAGCGTCGTTGAGGAAGTGAATCATCCCCGGAGTGGGAGTGATGCGGTCCATTAGGGCATTCCGAACGTGAACGCCGTTGAGGCTGTCGAACTTTCCTACGTTCTCAAAACGGCCAACCCCCGTTGCATAGTCGAAGGGGCCGGGAATCGCGACGGACCAGATGGCTCCTGGGGCGGCGGTGAGAGCATCCGCGGCCACGCCGATCGCTTCAATCAGGCTCTCCGCGGTCCCCTGAGCCTGAAGGTCGACCCGGGCCAGGGAAGGTCGATCAATCGCCCACGTTCCGGATTCCACCAGGGCAGCAGTGAGGTGGGTGCCTCCAATTTCGAGCACGGGGATGATGGTGCTGCTCATCTGACGTAGCCCTTTCAGCCGGTCTGAACACCGTATCGCCGAACCGGAGCAACAGTAACCATTGCGCTTTCTTTGGATCAGCGACCCATCAGGCGGTCCACCGCCCCCACCACCTGCGCCCAGGCATCGGTTCCCGGGGTAATCATCGCGAAGTGGTCCCCGGGGATCAGCTGCAACTCCGCCTCCGCCCCGGCGGCAAGGGCAGCCGTTACGTAGCTTTGGGACTGGCTGACCGGCACTGTCGAGTCCTCCTCTCCGTGCAGTGCAAGGACCGGGACAGCCAACGGAATGGCTGCCATGGGATCGGCCGTGCGGTAACGCTCCGCGTCCCCGGCCGGATCCACGCCCATCAGGTTCAATACCGCTCCGTCACCCAACCCCAGGTTGTGTGCCTCCACGAGGTTGAGCACCCCGGACTGGCTGACGACACCGGTCAGCGGCACCGCTGGTACCCCGGCTCCTGGAGCGCCGCCGGGCAACGATGACCGTCCCGCCGCCCATACCGCAAGGTGGCCGCCTGCGGAGTGTCCAAGTGCCGTTGTCACCGCCAGGTCCAGACCGTGATCACTTGCCGCCGTGGCCAGAAGGTCTATTCCGGCGTCCACATCGGCGAAGGTCTCCGGCCAGCCGCCACCATTCCCCGCCCGCCGGTACTCGAGGTTCCAGCAGGCGTAGCCACGGGACGCGAGGTCCTCGGCCAGCGGTTGCCCCAGATCCAGGCCGTACCCGGATCGCCAGTATCCACCGTGGATAATCACAACGACGCCCGGGAGCCTCTCACCAGCCGGCAGGTACAGCTCGGCAAACTGGCTGGGATCATCGCCATAGGTGTAGCGCTGGGGTGTCACTGGTTCCTCCGGTTGCTTCGGTGACGGGCCGGGCCTGGCCGCCGCGCAGCCCGCGAGTGCAGCCGCGGCGGCGAGGCCAGCGGCGCCCAGAACGGTGCGTCGGCGTAGGTTGTCCACACCGCACAGCGTAACCGGCGCACCTCACTCGCACCGGTGCCACCCTTCCCAGGTGAGGTGCCGGGTGTTTGAATGGAATGACCAATCAAGGGGGAACGATGCTCACCAAAGGAACACGGCGGCTCATCACGGGCGGCGTGGCATTGGTAGCCACACTATTTATCCTGCCGACACCACTGTTCGAGGTTTTCAGTGGAACGGCCGAGGGGCTGTCGCTGGCGCTCTTCGGGCTGGGAGTAGTCCTCCTGGTTGGGGGCCTGTTTCTGGTGATCACCGGGCTGGTGAAGCGGTCGCGTGATCTGCGTACCCCCCGCAGCTATGACACGCGGCAGGGCACCACCAGCGACGAGGACCGGCCAGTGGACGGCCACTCAATGCCCACCGCCGGACGCCAGGGGCAGATCGGCGGTGTGCTCTAAGCACCGCTCCACCGGAACTGTCAGACCCGCCCGATAGGATGACTGGAAGCCATCGTCGGAGGAGTCTAAATGAGCGCCTGGGATCAGTTGGATGACCGTCTCCGCCCCGCGGTGGAAGCGAGCACCCGCGAGTTCGAGCGGGTCCGGCCGCGCCTCGAAGAGGTCACCCGTCAGATGCAGGCCGGTATCCAGGAAATTTTTGTCGGCACCGAACTGAACCCACTGTTCGTCACGGCCCGCACCAAGACCGTCGAGTCGTTCCGCGACAAGGCCTCCCGCATGCTCGCCGCAACCGTTCCCGGTGACCTGCCGACCCTGGTGTTTCCTGACCCGCTGCGAAACCTCACCGACGTTGTCGGTGTCAGGGTGATCACCACCCTGCCGCACGAGGTGGATGTCGCGGCAAATCTGATCAAGCGGCAGCGGCAGGACTTCGACTGCCGGGGGGATCGGGAAAAGGACATCGGCACCATCGAATCGGGCACCTACGGATACTCCAGCCGTCACCTGATCCTGCGGACAATCCAGAGCGAAGCCGTCAAGGACTACCAGAAGGCACTGGACCCGGCAGCGAAAGCCGGCGGCAGTTACATGTTTGAAGTCCAGATCCGCACCGTCCTGGCCCACGCATGGTCCGAAATCGAACACGACATCCGATTCAAGGCCTCCAACCCCAAGGCATGGAGTCCGTACTTCGACCGCCAGTTCACCGGTACCGCGGCGATGCTCGAATCCGTTGAGTCGGCATTCGCCGAACTGCATGAACGGTATGAAACGGTCACCGGTTTCTGGGACGAGTACGGGGAGGGCAGCGTCCCGCTAACCCCGAACCGGGTACGGGACGTGTGGCAGACGCTCCTCCCGCACGTCGACCGGAAGACTGACGACAACTGGGGCTGGGCGGCCGAGCTGCTTGCCGCCCACGGACTGACGACGACGACGGCCCTTGCGTCACTGCTGCAGGCGGACACCATCACTTCGGTGCGCCGCGCCCTCGACCACAGGTACTCGCCGGGACCCGACCGGCTCCTCGATGATGTGCTGCTGTGGCACTACGGGGAACGCCACATTGACCTGACGGCTGAACCCGCCGAGGCGAACCCCACCCCACGCCGCGACAGCCTGCAACGTCGGCACCGGCAGATGGCCACTTTCAGGGCTCTGAAGTCCAGCCGCTAGCCCCTCACTGGCATCCCGCTCCGTCTGGCCAGTAACAGCCCAGTAACACCTCCTCCGCTAGGTTGCCGCGTACCTGCGACGGGGCAGGAACCGAGGGAGGACGGTGCCATGTCCAAGTACGCGCTCTGTGTCGGCATCAACAAGTTTGAGAACCTGCCGACCAACGGTTGGCTCAACGGATGCGTCAACGACGCCAAGGACTTCGCGGCGATACTCGCCGAACAGTATGGGTTCGCGAAACGGAACGTGACGGTACTCCTGGACTCGAAGGCCACCAAGGCTGCGGTCATCGGCAAGCTGCAGGCGATGGTGAAGCGGGCCAAACCGGGTGACCACCTGGTGTTCACGTTCTCCAGCCACGGCACTCAGGTCCTCGACGTGTCGGGGGACGAGCCGGACGGGGCCGACGAAGCGTTCGTTACCTTCGACATGAGACAGAAGGGCGACCAGTGGGACGCCTCCACCCTGATCCTCGACGACGAGTTGCATGACCTGCTGGCTACCCTGCCTGACGGCGTGCTGCTCGACGTCGTCCTGGACACCTGCCATAGCGGGTCCGGGTTGCGCGCACTGGATCTGCTTCCCACCAGGCGGCCCCGGTTCGTCCCGCCTCCCACACCGCTTGGCCTGGAACGGACTGAATCGGCGGATCCGCGCGCTTTCCGCGACCTGGTCCGGTCCGACGCCGCGGCAAAGCCAGTCCTGTTCGCGGCCTGCCGATCGGACCAGACGGCCGCCGATGCTGACTTCTCGGGGCGGTACAGTGGCGCCTTCAGCTACTTTTTCCTCAAAGCACTGAGGGAGGATCCAGCAAAAAGCCGACGCGATGTGTTGAAGCAGGTCAGCGCAGACCTGCGCGGCGGGAAATTCACCCAACGCGCGCAACTCGAAGCCCCGGCGGCAGCAAAGGGCACAGCCTGGGGCGCCGCGTTCCAAGGTTAAGCGGGAGGTCCTCGGCCCTATCTCCCCCTCCCCTGGCTGTGGAATGTGAGCTTCGCCGGCCCGGTCCCCGCTCCGGCTTCAGGGGTGGTGATCTGCCTGAGCATGGCAGCGTCACGGGCCTTGGCCTGCTGATACTCCTGCTGCCGCACCGGGTCGTAGACCGGCTTCAACGCGGCGTAACAAAGGTGGCCTCCCTCATCGAAGCGAAGCAACCCGCCTCCCCGCAGCGTCACCGGGCCCGGCCCGGAAAGACCCATCCTGCGCATCTCCGAACGGCCCACCGTGAACTCCTGCACAAAGGAGGCGCCGATCTCCGAAACAACGAAACCGTCGGGACTGACCCTGATGCTGGGCCGCACCCGGTCCACAGTGATCGAGTGCCGCTCATCCATTGCGGTTTCCCGCAGCAGGTCACTGTTCTCCCAGATGAATCTGACAATCTCCTCCGGGTCTGTGCCAAGAGCTGACAATCGGACCGGGTACCTGAGGCTGCGCATTCCGCCCGTCCCGGCCAGCAGTTCATCGGCGGGGACGGTGACTCCCACCTCAGCGAACGCATCCCGGACCACCTGCCGATACCGATACCTGTCCTGCGGGACGAGCACCAGATCGGCTGAAAGGATCCCGCGCAGGAAATCGGACCACGTCACATCCACCGGTGCCATGTAGCCTAGTCCGCGGATCAGCATCGCCAGCACCTGCTCGCCCACCTTCGCGCCTGACTTCGCCACCTGATACAGACTGGATCGTCCCCCCGGCTGGTCCAGCCGGGTCTTCCAGAGCCGGGCCACCACGTTCAGGACCGCCTGCACCACCGGCTCCGCCCGACGGTGCGGGTCCGGCAGCGTACGCCAGTCGCCAGGCACCGGAGTCCGCATGGATTGCCTCGCCGGCCCATGCGAGAACAATCCATCGCCGAAGCTGAACAGACCACTCAAAAGGATCTGCTCATCGAGACCTTCAAGGTCCGGCACCCCAACGCCGCGGGGATCAAGGAGCTGCTCCACCCGCTCGGCTGACGAAAACACCGACAGCATGGCCACCAGGTCGGAGATAGCCTCATGGAGAGCGAACTGGTCCAGGGAGGCCACCTGGTCCGACCAGCGAGGTCGGTACCCGGCAAGGATCGCATGGGTCACCTCGTGCGCGACAAGGTCCCGGTACAACGCCAACGGGACAGCCAGCCGCTCACGGCGATCCCTCCGGTGCCCGAAGCGGATCACCCCCTCCTCCCGGTCGTAGCCGGAGTCGGCGTAGGGAACCGTATCGTAGGCGTGGATCCGGAGCCTCCTGCCGCGGGCCCAGCCCATCCGGCGGCCCAGGGTCGATTCAAATGCGGCAAGGGTCGACGCCGCGACCGCGTAGGTGTGCTGCGCGAGGAACCGACGATCAGCCAGCAGGTCGGACAAATTGGGAGGAGGGCACTCGTCCATCAGCATCCACGGGTCGGTCTCATCCCCAAGCAGCAGGTCAAGCGGCTTACCCCGTTGGCCGCGGACGACGACGTCGAACCGTGCACCCCGCGGTCCGCCACCGATGCGCTCCACTGGCACCCGCAGCGTCGTCGTCATCGGACCATCCGGGCCCACAGTGAAAGGACCCTCGGCCAGGATCGTGAGGGGGCGCAACTCCCCCGTGTGACTGCCGGGACCGAGCATCACGCCTGCCATCTGGTTCCCTCCCTATCACCCGCCGTCGGCCCGCGGGATTCCCTGCGGTCCCCGGCGACCCGTCGAACAGGTAGGAGAAATATCCCGCGCGGCAAACGCAGCGTCAAGGCAAACCCCCAGTAACGCCCCAGTAACAGGCTCGGACTGATACTGGCAGCCACCGCGCCGGGCGTAGTGGCAGTACCAGCCGACAGTTCTCACCGAGGAGTAGCCATGGAGCCCAGGACGATGGAGTCCACCACTGCGGAATCTGCTGCGTCTGTCGCCGCTGCGCGAGGGTCGGGCCTGAGTGCTGAACAGCTCGCTTTGCTGAAGCCGCATGTTGTGAACCTGAGCCGCGGAAAGTTCTCCTCCGGGGGCGAGATCAGCACCACTGCCGCGGACGTCGATGCCATCTTTGAGCAGCATCTGCCGGCTTTCGCCGCAGCCAGGACCGGGGTGCCGATCGTGATCTACGCGCACGGCGGGCTGGTCAGCGAGTCGTCAGGACTGCGGTCCGCGCACCGGCAGCGCGAGTGGTGGACAGCGAACGGCGTGTACCCGATCTTCTTCGTCTGGGAGACCGGATTCCTCGACGCCCTCTTCGGCGCCCTTCCCGGCGCCCGCGGCGTGGTGGGTGACCTGAAAGACAGGGCTGTCGAACTCACTGCACGAGCTGCCGGCGGCGAACGGATCTGGGGTGAAATGAAGCGCTTCGCCGAGGTCGCATCGGCCGCCGGTGGTGGGGCGCTGTACGTGGCACAGGCCCTCGGGAAATACGTGGCCGCGAATCCAAAGACCACCGTGCACGCCGTCGGGCACAGCGCCGGGTCCATCTTCCATTCCTATTTCGTGCCGGCCGCGTTGCGGGCTGGCCTGCCGGAATTCACGTCACTGAACCTGTTGGCCCCAGCAGTCCGCACTGACACGTTCAAGGCGCGGCTGGTACCCGAGGTGGGGAAGGGCATCAAGTCCCTGGCCATGTTCACCATGAAGCAGCAGACTGAACTGGACGATACCGTCGGCGGCGTCCTCTACGGCAAGTCCCTGTTGTACCTGGTTCGGGCGTCCTTCGAAAAAGAAGAATTCACACCCATCCTCGGACTCCAGGAATGCGTTAACACCGACCCGGAGCTACGGAAGTTCTTCGGCGTCGAGGGGGACACGGCCAAGGCAGAGGTGATCTGGTCGGTCACCCGAAGCGGTCCGGAAACACATCGCAGCACCGCCACATCGCACGGCGGGTTTGACGATGATGCCGCCACCATGGAGAGCGTCGCCCGCCGGGTGACCGGCAAAAAGCCGAAACCCTTCGGCGCCGCCCGGACCCTTGACGAGCCGTTGGTCAATGCCGCCCCCACCGCCGAGCTGGCGCGGGGTAATGCCCGTCGGGCGCTGTGCATCGGGATCAACGCGTACCCGCCGGGAAGCGAGCTCTTCGGCTGCGTGGCCGACGCACAGGCCTGGGGCAGCCAGTTGGAGTCGGTGGGCTTCGAAGTGACCACCCTCCTCGATGCGCAGGCGACCCGGGTCAACATACTGCAGGGAATTTTTGACCTGGTCAGCCACAGCGCCGCAGGGGACGTCCTGGTGGTGCAGTATGCGGGGCACGGAACGTATGTCGACGATCTGGATGGCGACGAAAAGGAAGAGGGAAACGCCGAGAAGCTCCACGACGAGGCCCTGTGTCCAGTGGACTTCCAGGACGGGAACCTGATCATCGACGATGACCTCGGGGAGATCTTCGATCTACTGCCTGAGGGGGTCAACCTGACCGCCTTCTTCGATTCCTGCCATTCCGGCGACGGCACCCGGCTGCTGCCGTCCTTGAGCTCGACAGTGGCCGACGGCGCCGAGCGGGCCGCCGACCATGGCCGGCGCGCCCGGTTCCTGGTGCCCGATGAGACAACCACGGCAAATTTCAGGTTGCGGCGTGGAACCCCTGTGAACGGTGGTCCGCGAGCCAATGCCCGCGAACTGCTTTTCAGTGCCTGCAGGCCGGACGAGGTGGCCTATGAGACCGGCGGACACGGAGACTTCACCGTTGCGGCTAGCCTGCTGGTGGCTCCCAGCGCCCTGAGGGTGACCAACGGTGATTTCCTGACCAAGGTGCTGGAGTCGTTCTCGCACCAGCCACGGCAGAACCCATACTCCTACGGTCCAGCGGCAGCCTCGGCCAGGACGTTCCTGGCACCCCTGACCGCACCGGCACCCACCCTGGACGGCCAGCGCCCGGTAGAGGCGGCTGCAAGCGCTCCGACCGCCGCCGCAGAGGATGCCGCTGCACGTGCCCGTGCAGCGGCATCGTTCCTCCGGGCGACGGCCGACTTCATCGATCGGTGATCCTACCTATCAGACGGGGTGGGTATTCTCGGAGGGCGCCGCCGTTGTGGAGGCCCCGCCGTCCTTCGCTCCCCAGTTCTTGAGCATTTCGACGGCATCCAGCCCGGTAGTGTCCTTGAGCAGCTGGAAGGTCTGCTGCAACCCACCGGTGACGTTCTTGCTCAGCTGGGTGGCACCGTCGTTCGAGATGACAGTCATGTTGTCGATCCCTGCCATTGGCGCAGCGATTTCCCGGGCAATCTCCGGCAGGATCTCCATCACCTTGTTGAGGATTGCCGCCTCGTTGAACTGCTCGTAAGCCTTGGCCTGCGCTTCGATTCCCTCAGCCTGCGCAATGCCCTTCTGGCGGACGACGTCGGCCTCGGCCTGACCGCGGAGCGCGATGATCTCAGCCTCCGCTGCACCGTTGGCGCGGGTGACCGAAGCTGCCGCGTTACCGCGGGCGGTGTTGGCTGCCGCTTCTGCTTCGGCGGTGACCTTGTCGCCTTCGGCGCTGAGACGGCGCTTGGTCAGGGCCACTTCGGCCTCGACCTGGTCGGCCTCGGACTGGCGCTTGCGCTGCTCGAGCTTACCCGCGGCTTCCTGTTCGACGCGGTACTTCTCGGCGTCGGCAGGCTTGCGGATCTCGATGTCGAGTTCACGTTCGCGCAGCTCGGACTGCCGGGAGGCAACCTGCTGTTCCTTGACCAGGATCGACTGACGCTGCTCGGCGGCGGCCAGAGGGCCCGCGGCGTCGGCCTGGGCTTGCCGTGCGTCCGCTGCTTCCTTAAGCTCGGCGCGGCGGAGGGCGAGTCGCTGTTCCGCGAGGGCCACCTGCTCGTCGGCGATCGCTGCCGCCTCGGCGGCTTCCTGGGCCGCGTTCGCTTCGGCGATCTTTGCCTGCTTCTCGGCGAGCGCGGCTTCCGGCCGGCCAAGGTTCTTCAGGTAGCTGGAATCGTCGTCAACCGACTGAATCTGGAAGGTGTCGATCTCCAGGCCCTGGTTGTGCATCGAGTGCTCGGCTTCTTCCTTCACACTCTTGGCGAAGGACGCACGGTCCTTGATGATGGAGTCCACCGTCAACGTACCCACTATGGAGCGCAGCGAACCGGAGAGGGTTTCCTGGGTGTAGTGGTCGATCTGTTCCTGCTGGTTGAGGAAACGCTGGGCAGCCCGGCGGACCGCTTCCTCGTCGCCTCCGACCTTGATCTGGGCGACGCCGGTCAGGCGCAGCTTGATGCCGTTCTTGGAGATGCCCTCAATTTGGAGGGTCACCTGGCGGGAGGCCAGGGAGATCGAAAACGCCTTCTGGCTGAACGGGTTGATAAATGTACGGCCGAAGACCACGCGCTGGCTTTCCTGGCTACCTTTGCCGGTGATGATCAGCGCTTCGGACGGGCTGGCGATTCGTAAGGCGAGACGCGCGATGACGGCGGCGATGATTGCCACCACCACCAGGACGGCAAGTATGATGCCGAGACCGATAAATTGACTGAGGTCCACTACAGCCCCTTCTGTGGGATTCGATAAGGATGAGTGGCCGGAAATCTCCGATACGACAAAACCCTCCCACCGAAGCGGAACTGGTTGGTCGCTGAAGTACCCGTGCGGTCCCCCACCGCCCGGAATGTGTCGGGCGCCACCCTATGGACGGTACACGACCCGCTCCTGTCCGGTAATGCATCCCAGGGGTCGACAACTTCCGTCGGGCGGCGACTATCGCCTGGATAGTCGCCGCCCGACGGAATCGTTACACCGAAGTTATGCCTCCGACACCGCAGCAGCAAGGTTGTTCAACGAGGACTCCAGGTCGTGGGCGGAAACCGCCGGGAAGGACACCATCTTGAGCACCTTGGTGTCGGTGACGGCTGCCCAGTCGTAGGTCAGGGCCACTTCGGTGGAGTCAGGACCCTGCGGGGTCAGCTCCCACACCCACTGCCATCCCGCTGGCTCGGTGCCAGCTTCGGCCGTCTTCCACGCGAGCAGCTTGTTGTGGTCGTAGCCCACCACATGGTTGTCCGTTTTGTAGTCGCCGCCCATCTTGTCCCAGTGCTGGTTCATGGTGAATACCTGGCCGACGGCGGTGATCCGATCCGACTTGTCGTCTGACTGCACCATGCCCGAGCCGTCTATCTGCGCATGCCGCTCGGGGTTGGACAGGACGTTGAAGATCGCGGCCGCTGACGCGTCGATGACTCGGGTTGCGGCGATGGATTTCTCACTCATTGTGGTTCTCCTTTGATGTTGTTGGTCTTGGACACCATGGGGTGCAGTCTATGAGGTTCTGCCAGGCTACAGTTCGACGACGACGTCGGACGGCCGTTTGTCGGGTCGCCAGCCGCGCCAGACGGGGTGGCGGAGTTTCCCGCCGTCGGTGCGTTCACTGAACTGGACCTCCCCCACCAGTGCGGGGCGCACCCAGTGCGCATCCGAGGCGTCGGCGGCCGGTACATCGGCCAGCGGGGCGGTTTTCCGGGACATCTTCCGGAGGCGGGAGCCGATTTCGGCGAGATCGCGTTCGGCCAGCCCGGATCCGACCCGCCCCACATACTTCAGGTCGACGCCGTCGGGCACGGCGACCAGCAGTGAACCCACCTTGTGCGCCCGGCTGCCCTTGCCAGGACGCCAGCCGACCACCACCACCTCCTGGGTGAGCTGCTGCTTGATCTTGATCCAGCCCCGCGAGCGCCGTCCGGCGGCGTAGCTGCCGTGCGTGAGTTTGGCCATCACGCCTTCAAGGCCGAGCTCCTTGCTTGCTGCGACAGCTTCCTCAAGGGTGGCGTCGAGGGCTGGCGGCACCTGGACGTGACCATCCGCCGGGCTGTCCACTGCCTGTTCGAGAATCTCGCGGCGCTGGTCGTACTGGAGCTGTAGCAGGGAGTTACCGTCAAGGTAGAGCAGGTCGAACAGCATGAAGTGCACCGGGGCTTTCCGGCGGGCAGCCTCAATCTCGGAGGCCTTGGTGAGGTTGAACCGGTTCTGCAGGAGCCCGAAATCGGGGCGGCCGGACCGGTTCAGGGCGACAATTTCGCCATCCAGCACCGCGTTCTCGGCGTTGACGTAGTCACCCAGGTCTGCGAGTTCGGGATACAGGGCTGTCATGTCGTTGCCGTTCCGGCTGGTCAGGTGCACCCCGTCCGGTGTCACGGTGGCGATTGCCCGCACGCCGTCCCACTTCATTTCGAAAGCCCACTCCTGGTCGGAGGTGACGTCCGCCGCACTGCCGGGGGTAGCCAGCATCGGCGTCAGGTCAGGCGGGGTCGCCATGCCGTCGATCGGGTGGTTTGCCGCGCTACCGCCATCGCCCTGGTCCTTCATCAGGTGCATCAGCCAGTTCCTTTCACCTGATCCGTCGCCTCCCCCGGTGTGGATGAGCGCGTACCGCCGCACCGGGCTGCCGCTCCGGGCCAGCCCGCCGTCGTCGCGCCCCTGAATGGTGCAGATGACTTCCTTGCCCTCCCGCCACTTCTCGGCCTCGTACGTGCCGGAGTCCCAGATGTACATCTCTCCGGCACCATACTCCCCCTTGGGAATGGTGCCCTCGAACGAGGCGTATTCCAGTGGGTGATCCTCGGTCTGAACAGCGAGGTGATTCCTGTTCGGGGTATCCGGCGGACCTTTGGGCACAGCCCAGGAAACGAGGACGCCGTCGCGCTCCAGCCGGAAGTCATAGTGCAGCCGGCGGGCGTGGTGTTCCTGGATGACGAACCGGTTGCCACCGGAGTCGCCGACCTCGGCGGGGATCGGCTCCGGGGTCTTCGCGCCGTCGCGCATGGAGCGGTACGTATTCAACCGGTCGGCGGGATTGGCAGGAGGTGCTCCCATCGCTGCCTGATCCTCACCTGTTTCCGGGCCGCCGCCAGTCCCGGAGGGTGTCCCGTCCAATCCAGCCAGCAGGTCACCCAGTTCCAGCACCCGGTGCATCATCTGGCGGTAGTCGATCTGCGCGAGCCCTGGTTCCGCCATTTCCGCCCAGGTACGGGGTGCGGCGACTGTCGGAAGGAGCTTCCCACGCAGGGAGTAGGGCGCCACAGTGGTCTTGTTCCGGTTGTTCTGGCTCCAGTCGACCAGGACCTTGCCGCCGCGGAGTGACTTCTTCATGTCGCTGACCACACTGTCTGGATGGTCGGCCTCAAGCGCCCGGGCCAGTTCGTGGGCGACGGTCGACACCTCGTCGGAGGTCTGCGACCCATCCAGCGCCGCGTACAGGTGAATGCCCTTCGACCCGCTGGTGACTGGGTACGGATTCAGGCCCATATCCTGCAGGATTGAGCGGGCGTGGCGGGCAACCTCCGCGCATTCGGCAAGGCTGACTCCCTCGCCCGGATCGAGGTCGAGCACCATGCGGTCGGGGTTGCTGATCTCCCCGCCTGGACCAAACCTCCACTGCGGCACATGGATCTCCAGTGCAGAAATCTGTCCCAACCAGGTCAGGGTGGCCAGGTCGTTGACCAGTGGATACACGTTGACATGGTCGGAGTGCGAAATTCGGTGGCGCTGCACCCAATCGGGGGCGGACTGGTCCAGGTTCTTCTGAAAGAACACCTGACCGGGATTCTCCTTCGTCCCCACACCATTGACCCAGCGTTTGCGGGTGACTGCCCGGTCCCGGGCGTGCGGGATCAGGTAGTCGGCGATGGCCGCGTAGTAGGCGAGGACATCGGCCTTGGTGGTAGCGGTGTCGGGGTAGATCACGCGGTCCAGGCTGGTCAGCCGGAGGCGCCGACCGTCCACTGTGACAGTCTGTTGCTGCTGGCCTTTGCTCGAACCCATGGGTCCAGTCTTGTCCGGAAGCGGTGCAAACTCCACACGCGTCCGTTCAGGCCGGGGTGTCCAGCCCCCTGACCGCTTCTGCGGCGGGGCGTTAGTCGGTGAACTGCTCGCGGTAGAGCGCCACGTACCGTTCCCAGTCGGCCGGGTTCTGGCCCAGGGCGCGCTCGTTCAGCAGATCGTCGAGGCCGATCAACGTGAACCGCCAGCCTGCCGCCACATTTGCCGCAGTGTCCGGGTCCTGGAGGGTGTTGGTGAGGGTCAGCCGGCTACCGTTGTCGCCGTCGTCCTCAAGCGTCCAGGTCAACACCTCGCGGTCCCAGGTGAAGGTGAGGAGCTGCGGCTTCTCCGCCTCGAGGACCTTGCCCTTGGTGGGACGCTCCCCGGGGAAGGTGAACGTCACTTCGGCGCCCTTCCGTGGCAGCAGGTCCATTTCGCACGGGAACCAGTACTTCAGCTTCCGCGGATCGGTCAGGTGCTTCCAGAGCACCGACGCGGGGAAGTCGTACCGCATCTCAAACCACAGGGCGGGCTTGCCGTCCACCGACGTCTTGGCAACCAGGGGCTCAGCTTTTTCAGGATTCACCAATTCATCGTATCCGCGGAACCCAAACACTGGTTCACTAGTTACATGAGAGCCATTTGGAAGGGCGCAGTTGCGTTTGGGCTGGTCAACG
Source organism: Arthrobacter sp. 260 (assembly GCF_013116745.1). Lineage (GTDB taxonomy): Bacteria > Actinomycetota > Actinomycetes > Actinomycetales > Micrococcaceae > Arthrobacter_D. The sequence goes on along the minus strand of NZ_JABFOE010000003.1, from coordinate 242,012 downwards.
TGCCGGTCAAGGTCTACAGCGCCACCGAGGACCACGACATTAGTCTCCATCAGGTCCACGACAAGGACGGCGGCCGGATCCGCTACCAGCGCCGCTGCGAGATCTGCGGCGAGGTAGTCGAGTACAAGAACATCGATAAGGCGTACGACGACGGCGAGCGCACCGTGGTGCTCACCGAGGAGGACTTTGCGACGCTCCCCGTCGAGAAGAGCCGGGAAATCGGCGTCGTCGAGTTTGTGCCGAGCGACCAGATCGACCCGATCATGCTGGACCGCTCCTACTTCCTGGAACCGGATTCGACATCGACCAAGGCGTACGTCCTGCTGCGCAGGACCCTTGAGGAGACGGACCGCACAGCGATTGTGCAGTTCACGCTGCGGCAGAAGAGCCGGCTCGGTGCACTGCGGGTCCGCGGCGATGTGCTGATGCTGCAGTCGCTGTTGTGGGATGACGAGGTGCGGGACGCCAAGTTCCCCTCCCTTGACGAGCGGGTCCGGATTTCGGCGAAGGAGAGGGAGATGTCCGCCGCGCTGGTGGAGTCCTTCTCGACCGACTTCGACCCCGAGAACTTCACCGACGAGTACCAGGTTCAGCTCCGGACCCTGATCGAGGCGAAGCTTGAGAAGGGAGAAGCCCTCGACACGGAGGAGACCTTCGGAGAGTCCGGTGACGACGACGGCGGCGGGAAGGTCCTCGACCTGATGGAGGCGCTACGGCGCAGCGTGGAGAAGAATCGCGAGAAAAAGGGCACGTCGGACTCGAAAACAACCGAGTCGAAAAAGGCACCATCCAAATCCAAGGCAAAGGGCGCCTAGTGGCACACACCGGATCATCCCTCCCCAGCTTCTTCACCAATGCGCGTGGAGAACAGACCATCGCGCAGGCCCCCAACGCTCCCGTACTCGGCTGGACACTTTTCGGGCTCGCTTCCCGGATGGCCCTGCGCGAGGAAAACCGGGTGCTGCTGCGAACCCTCAGCCGGGTGTGCCTCTGCCTGTGGGCAGTACTGGAGCTAACCCGCGGCGAGAGCGGATTCCGCCGGACCATGGGCGGTCTCACCCTCGGCTGGCTGGCCACACGCTAACAGTCGCGTAACCAGGTCACTGTCCCCTCACTGTCCCGAGTAGCCGGGACGCCACAGTCAAGGGGCGGAATTTCCACGCCATTTTTAGACCCCTTCTTCGAGACGCCGCCGGTTTTAGACGCCGCCGTGTGCAAGTTTCCCCAGGTTCTGGCCGCTGAGGGCTCGGTTTGACGGCGTGTTCCACTCCGACGCGCACCCCGGGGCCGAGAATGTGGGGAACCTTGCACGGCCCCGCAACCTTCAAACTCGAGAGAGCGCTCTCTTGACGATGTGACATTCCGCACATACAGTGGATTCACACCTCAGAGAGCGCTCTCTCGCCTAGTCGGCGTATGTCGCTCACACACACAAAGGAGTGATCGTGGAATACTCGCGACTCAGGAAAATCACCGCCCTCGCCAGCGTCGCATCCCTTGCGTTCGTGGCGTCGGGCTGCGGCGGCGGGAACGGTGAGCCAGCCAGCGCCGACAATCCCGTTGCCTTGACCGTCACCACCTTCGGACAGTTCGGCTACGACGACCTCTACGCCGAGTACGAGGACCAGAACCCCGGCGTCACCATCGAGGCAACGAATATTGACGGCAGCGCCAATGCCCGCACCGACGCCTTCACCAAGCTTGCGGCGGGATCAGGTCTCAGCGATGTTGTTGCCGTCGAGGAAGGGTGGCTCGGCTCCATCATGGAGGTGTCGGATCAGTTCGTCGACCTCAACGAATACGGCGCTGCGGACATCAAGGACAACTGGGTGGACTGGAAGTTCGAGCAGGGCACCGACCCCGAGGGACGGGTGATCGGGTACGGCACCGACATTGGACCCCAGGCCCTCTGCTTCAACCGCACCCTCTTCGAGGAGGCCGGCCTGCCGACCGACCGCGAGGAAGTCGCCGAGCTGTTCGGCGGCGACGAGGCCACCTGGGAAACCTACTTCGATCTGGGCCGCCAGTACCACGAAGACACCGGCAAGGCCTGGTACGACCAGTCCAGCTTCGTCTGGAACTCGATGGTCAACCAGATGGAGGAGGGCTACTACACGGCCGACGGCGAGCTGAACGTCGAGGGCAACGAGGCGATGCGCGCCCAGTTCGATCTCCTGGCCAGTGGAACCCTGGATGGCCTGTCGGCCAACCAGACCCAGTTCGACTGGGGCAACGGTCAGGCCTTTGTGGACGGCTCCTTCGCCGTTCACGTCTGCCCGGCCTGGATGCTCGGCACCATCAAGGAACAACTTGAGTCAGCCGGCGGCGGTCCCGAGAGCGGGTGGGACGTTGCAGACGTCTTCCCCGGCGGGGCCTCGAACTGGGGTGGAGCTTTCCTCTCCGTTCCCCAGAGCTCTGAGCACCCCGTTGAGGCAGCCAAGCTGGCCGCATGGCTGACCGCTCCTGAGCAGCAGGTCAAGCAGTCCGCAGCAGCGAACAACTTCCCGAGCACCCTTGAGGCGCAGGCGGAAATCGTGGAAGCGGCCGTCCCCAATGAGCTGTTCAACGACGCTCCCTACGGCGCCATCTTCGAGTCCCGCGCCGAAGGCGTTGTCGCCCAGTTCAAGGGTCCCTACGACTCGGTGATCCAGGAGAACGTGTTCGCACCCGCGGTGAAGCTCCTCGACACAGGTGAGGGCACGGCAGACGAGGCCTGGGAAGAAGCACTGACCCTCCTCAACGACCAGGTCGTCAACAACTAGCAGCACCCGGCCGCGGGGCCTCCGGGAGAACCGGGGGCCCCGCAGGGAGTCTGAAATCATCATGACCACGACATTGAACCGCCCGGCGGCCGGCAAGGCCGCGACGAAACCCGCAGTCACCTTCCGGCAACGCCTCAGCGTTTTCGACCTGAAGGTTTCCCCCTACCTCTACATCGCCCCGTTCTTCATCCTGTTCGCATTGGTGGGACTGTTTCCCCTGGGCTACACCTTCTTCGTCTCGCTGTTCGACTGGCACCTGCTCAGGGGACAGGGCGAGTTTGTGGGCCTGCAAAACTTCCAGGAAGTCTTCCAGGACCGCTTCTTCTGGAACTCCCTGTTCAACACCATGAGCATTTTCCTACTCTCCACCATCCCGCAGCTCGTGGTGGCTATCTCCATCGCTGCCGTACTGGACCAGAACCTGCGGGCCAGGACATTCTGGCGGATGAGCATCCTCCTGCCCTACGTGGTCACCCCGGTGGCCGTGGCAATGATTTTCGCTAACATGTTCGGCGAGCAGTACGGGTTGATCAACAACATTCTCGCAAGCTTCGGCGTCGACCCGATCATGTGGAAGAACGAGACCCTCCCCAGCCACATTGCTATCGCCACCATGGTGAACTGGCGGTGGACCGGATACAACGCGCTGATCCTGCTCGCCGCGATGCAGGCAGTGCCCCGGGACATCTACGAATCGGCGGCCATCGACGGCGCCGGGCCATTCCGGCGATTCTTCAGCATCACCCTGCCAAGCATCCGGCCCACCATGATCTTCGTGGTCATTACCGCGACCATCGGCGGACTCCAGATCTTCACTGAGCCTCGGCTCTTTGACCCCCGGACCGCAGGCGGGACGGCAAAGCAGTTCCAGACCACTGTGCTCTACCTCTGGGAAATGGCGTTCCAGCGCCAGAACTTCGGGAAGGCTGCCACGATCGCGTGGATCCTTTTCCTGATCATCGTGCTCTTCGGTGTGATCAACTGGCTCATCTCGCGAAGGATCGCCACCAGTGGCGATGACCGTGGTGGAAACCGGCGGGCGCGCCGCCGAAAGCGACCTGTCGCCCCTGCGGCAGTCCTCCCCGCCGTCGGCGCGCAGCCACCGGCACCCTCGGCTGATACTGCCGGGGAGCCACTGGCGGGACCAACTACAAGGAGTGGACGATGACTGTCACCCAGACCCGCCCCGCGGCAAGTAAGCCGTCGACGCCGCGGTCGCTAGCCACACGCAAGGCACTGTTCGGGAATGGTCGCCGGCCGGGTTTTCTCACCTATGGACTCCTGATCGCCTTCTTCCTGGCCTCGGCCTACCCCCTTTGGTGGTCGGTAATCATCGGGAGCCGTTCCAACGAGGCCCTGGGACAGACCTGGCCCCCGCTTCTCCCGGGCGGTAACTTCTGGACGAATGTCGGCGAAGTATTCGACACGATTCCCTTCTGGCTCGCGCTCGGGAACAGCGTACTGATTTCGAGCATCATCACTGTCTCGGTGGTGGGGTTTTCCACCCTCGCCGGTTACTCGTTCGCGAAACTCAAATTCAAGGGACGCACCGGCCTGATGGTCGCCGTCGTGGCGACGATGGCCATTCCTACGCAGCTCGGCATCATTCCGCTGTTCATGCTGATGCGCACCCTCGGGTGGACGGGTGAGATCGGCGCCGTCGTCATCCCCACCCTGGTCACCGCGTTTGGAGTCTTTTTCATGCGCCAGTATCTGGTGGATGTCATCCCCGATGAACTCATTGAATCCGCCCGAATGGACGGAGCCTCAATGATTTCCACCTTCTTTCATGTCGCTCTCCCCGCGGCACGGCCAGCGATGGCTATCCTCGGATTGTTCACATTCATGACCGCGTGGACTGACTTCCTCTGGCCGCTACTGGTGCTCGACGCCGGCAACCCCACCCTGCAGACGGCACTCAGCCAACTGCAGTCGGCACGCTACGTCGACTACTCGATTGTTCTCGCTGGCGCTGTACTGGCAACACTTCCGCTGCTGGTGCTGTTCGCCGTCGCGGGCCGTCAACTCATTTCCGGAATCATGCAAGGAGCAGTGAAGGGCTAATGCCATTGAATGCAACACACCACGGTGCCACCGGCGCCGACCCCGCCCGCCACTGGCCGCAGGGCTTCCTGTGGGGTTCAGCCACCGCCGCTGCCCAGGTGGAGGGCGCAGGCCACGAGGGCGGGAAGGAGGACTCCGTCTGGGACGCTTTCGCCCGGGTACCGGGTGCGGTCGCCCACGGGGACACCCCCGAGGATGCGGTGCAGCACTATCACCGGATGCCCGAGGATGTAGCGCTCATGAAGGAACTGGGGCTTGGCTCCTACCGGTTCTCGACCAGCTGGGCGCGGGTGCGTCCCGGCGGTCGCGGGCCCAACACCGAAGGACTGGACTTCTACTCCCGTCTCGTCGACAACCTCCTGGAGGCCGGGATCCTGCCCTGGCTGACCCTTTACCACTGGGACCTCCCGCAGGCGCTTGAGGAGAAGGGGGGCTGGGCGAACCGGGATACGGCGTTGCGGTTCGTTGACTACGCCAATGACGTCTATTCAGCACTCGGAGACCGGGTGCAGCACTGGACCACCTTCAACGAACCCTTCTGCTCGTCCCTGCTGGGCTATGCCGCTGGCGTTCACGCGCCCGGTCGACAGGATCCACGCGCAGCGGTGGCAGCCATTCATCACCAGCACCTGGCGCACGGCCTGGCAGTTAACGAACTCCGGGACCGGGGGGCCCAGCATCTTGGGATCACGCTCAACCTGAGCAACTCGATTCCCCGCGATCCCGCCGACCCGGTGGACCTCGACGCGGCCCGCAGGTTCGACTCCCTCCAGAACCGGATCTTCCTGGACCCGATTCTTCGCGGCGCCTACCCGGAGGACACCCTCGCGGACCTTGAACAGTTCGGCATCCGGGAGGTGATCCAGCCGGGTGATCTCGATGTGATCGGCACCCCCCTCGATTTCCTGGGCGTCAACCATTATCACGACGACCTGATCAGCGGACACCCGAACACCGAGGGGGGCGACGGTCATTCCGGGGGCGCCACCCGGCCGACGTCGTCCTGCTGGATCGGTTCGGAGGACATCGCGTTCCCGAGCCGCGGGCTGCCTCGGACCGCAATGGACTGGGAGGTCAACCCGGATGGGCTGCGCGACCTCCTCCTCCGGCTGGGCGACGAGTACCCGACGCTGCCCCCGTTGTACGTCACCGAGAACGGTGCCGCGTACGACGACGACGTCAGCAGCGACGGGATGGTTCACGACGAGGAGCGCACGCGCTTCATCCTCGATCACATCGCCGCCGTCGGCGAAGCACTCGACAAGGGCGCGGACGTCCGCGGCTACTTCGTGTGGTCTCTCCTGGACAACTTCGAATGGTCCTGGGGGTACGGCAAGCGATTCGGGATAGTGCGGGTGGACTACGACTCGTTCGAGCGGACAGTCAAAGACAGTGGGCTCGCGTACGCTCGTGTCATTTCCGGTGCCCGGACAGCGTCGCTCTCCCCGACAGGAGCTTAAAGTAGTCTCAGCAGTACGTTCGAGACCTCGGAGAAGACAATGACGCAGGACACAAGCGGACCCCGGCCGGTCGCCACCCTGGAAATGGTGGCGGCGCTGGCCGGGGTTTCACGGGCCACGGTATCCCGCGTTGTCAACGGCTCCCCAAGCGTCGACCCTGAGCTTGCGCAATCGGTGAAAAAGGCGATCCTCGCGCTGGACTACACGCCGAACCGTGCCGCCCGTTCCCTCGCCAAGCGCCGGGCGAACACGGTAACCCTGATCGTCCCCGAGTCGACGTCGAAGGTCTTCGCCGACCCGTTCTTCGCCTCGGTGGTGGAGGGCATCGCCATGTACCTGACCGACACCGACTACACCCTCAACATGGTGATCTCGTCCGAATCGAAGCCGGAGAAGACCCGCAGTTTCCTGCTCGGCGGCAACGTCGACGGCGTCCTGGTGGTCTCCCACCACAGCGGGGACCACTCCTGGACGCACCTCTCGGGGTCACTGCCGATGGTGTTCGCTGGACGCCCGCTGGTGGGCGGCAGGGAGAGCTACTACGTCGAGGTCGACAACGAGCAGGCCGCCTACAACGCCACCCGCCAACTCACCGACTCCGGGCGGGTGCATGTAGCGACGATCGCCGGGCCCCAGGACATGCCGCCCGGTATCGACCGGCTCGCCGGCTGGCGGGCCGCTGTCCAGGAGGCTGGACTCGGGGAGTCCCTGGTGGAGACCGGTGACTTCACCCAGGTGTCCGGGACCCGCGCGATGCAGCGCCTGCTGGACCGCGGCGGCCCCCTGGACGCCGTCTTTGCGGGTAACGACCAGATGGCCGCGGGAGCGTACACCGCGATTCAGGGGAGGGGTCTGCGCATCCCCGAGGATATCGCCGTCGTCGGTTTCGACGACGATTCCTTCGCCACCTCGGTGACACCAGCGTTGACCACCGTGCACCATCCGATCATCGAGTTGGGCAAGAAGATGGCTGAGACCCTGGTGAACCTGATCGAGGGAATCCCGACCGACCGGGTGACGATGCTTCCCACCTCCCTCGTCATCCGCGATTCCGTGTAGCAGGACCGGCGAATTTCCTGTGGCCCGAGTATGGCCTAAACTAACAACTGTCCTCCTGTAGTTGCAGGGAGTCACACCCGCCTGTGTAGCTCAGTCTGGTAGAGCATCCGCTTCACACGCGGAAGGCCCGGGGATCAAGGCCCCGCGCAGGCACCACCACCGGCCCAACGCCTCAGCGTTGGGCCGGTTTTGTGTCCCGGCAAGGTCAGCAGGCTTGCTTTCCCTGTTGAATCCTCGGAAGGATAGGGACCATGGCATACACACCCAGCACAGCAATAGTCACCGGTTCCGATTCCGGCATCGGCCGGGCCACCGCCCTCGCCCTCGCCGAGGCAGGGTGCGACGTCGGAATTACCTGGCACTCCGATGAAGACGGCGCCAACGAGACCGCGCGTCTAGTCCGCGAGTTTGGACAGAAGGCAGTGGTCTCCCAGTTGGACACCACTGACGCTCCCGCCTGCGGAGATGTGGTCGAGAAGATGATCAGCGAACTCGGCGGACTCGATGTGTTCGTCAACAATGCGGGCGTCAACGGGGGGACCCCCTTCATGGAGACCAGCTACGACGAATGGCGTGGCACCCTCGCCGCGAACCTCGACGGTGCGTTCGTCTGCATCCAGCGCGCCGCGGCACAGATGATTTCGGCAGGGAACGGCGGCAGGATTATCGCCGTCACCAGCGTGCACCAGGAGCAGCCCCGCGTCGGCTCCGCAGCCTATGATGCGTCGAAGCACGGCCTCGGCGGGCTGATCAAGACCATCGCCTTGGAGTTGGGCGATCAGGGAATCACCGCTAACGCTGTGCTTCCCGGTGAGATCTCAACGGCGATGAACGATGCCGAGGACGACGACCCTCACGAGATCGACCGCCCGGGCATTCCGCTGGGCCGCCCCGGAGCTTCCGAGGAAGTCGCTGCAGTGATTGCGTTCCTGGCCTCCCCCGCGTCCAGCTATGTAAACGGGGCGTCCTGGGTTGTCGACGGGGGCATGCTGCAGATGGGCCCGCAGGCAGGTTCGCACCTCACCAGTGGGAAGTGGCGCACGGTCTAGCGGCTCGGGCCTACCCCGGACTCCCAGGGGGAATTCACCTGCCGTTCAGGCGGGATCAGTACGTTGAGGGAATCACCTCCCGTACCGAAAGGACCCCCGTGGACAGCTCATCGCATTTACGAGAGGACGTTGTGGATTGGTCGACTCTGCGCCGTGGGCAGCAGGTCGCCTTCACCCACCGCAGTGACGGCCCGGTGGCCGGTGCAGTGGAAATGCGCACCGATGACGCCTCGGTCCTGTGGATTCAGCTCGATAATGGCGGCGGACGCCGGCTGATTCACTGCGACGACGGGTACCGGCTCAAACGGGCTGGCTAACCCGCGGCCCCACGACCAGTCAGGGGTAGTTCCCGGAGGTAACCGGCAAACCCGCCCGGTGTGCGACCCAGCATCCTTGCCGACGTGGTGGCCCTGATGCTGTCGACCGCAGCCCAGGTGATGCCATGCGCCTTCAACCGGTCCGTGAGGTCCGCGTCCTCATGGACCTGGAGTGCAGCGAATTCCCCAACCGCCAGATAGCCGTCGGCACGGAAACCCAGATTCGCTCCATGGACGTACGAGTGCCCGTCGTCGAGCGGATGTGCCTGATGCCAGGCGCGGGCGCGCTCCGAGTCGAGGCCCACCGGGTCGGGCACCACGGTGCCCAACACCAGCTGCACACCCTGCCCCGCGAGCCGGCATTGTTCGACCAGCCAGTCCGCGGGCACCACGGTATCCGCGTCAGTGTTGGCCACCCAAACCTCCTCCATGGGTCGGGCCAACCGGGAGAGGGCGTAGCCAATACCCGCGCGGCGAGCCAGCCCCACCGAGGCAAAATCGACCTCCAGCGACTGGGCCAATGGGTAGTCAGCAACCACCCCTGCCGACCCGTCGGTGCATCCGTCCAGCACCACTGTCACAGTAAGGTCGATACTCGGGTAGGTGGCGGCCAGCACCTGTGCGGCAGTCGTAATCGCCGCGAGACACGGGGGGAGGCTTTCCTCCTCATTCCGGGCGGGGACGACGACGGTCACCGCGCCGGGTAGCTGCAGCCCGCTCACAGCACCCCCGTGGACCGCGCCACAGACACTGCGGGAGGGTGCACCAGGAGGTCGATGCGGAAGTCCTCCTCGCTGTGCTCGGCGAACACCGCCAGCGGTGCGGAGCTGCGGAAGAGTTCGTGCACAGTGTCGCCGTCGAGTTCCCAACCGTCCACCGGGTGACGCCAGTGACAGAGCAGGACCACGCCGTCGGGCGCCAGGGAGTCGACGACGCGGGCGACGACGTCGAGCAGTTGCGTGCGGGTCAGGAAGTACCCCACCTCGGAGATCACCACAAGGTCGAACTGGCCCGCCGGCCAGTCCTGCGGAATTGACGCCACACGAGCCTCCGCCCGCGGGAAGTCGGCGAGCCGGCGATGAGTGGCGGCCACCGCGGTCGGGCTGATGTCCAGGGCGAGCAGGGAGTCGCTGCGCGCCGCGAGTTCGGCTGACAGCACTCCGATCGAACACCCCAGTTCAAGGGTTGCAACGAAGCGTTCCCGCGGGAGCAGCGCCAGGGCGACCGACCGCTTTCGGCGTTCGTAGAAGCGGTCCTGCAGTCCCCATGGGTCTTCCGAGGCCGCATGGAGGCGCTCGAAGACTCCCGATGAGGGCGTGGGAATGAAGGTCTCGAACCCGCGGGTGAAGTGCTCCAGGAAACCGGGGGCCAACAGCGCTTCGTCGCCCGGCTCCTCGGAAAGCGGCGCGGTCTGGCTGGCATGCATGAGCAGCGCCGACTGTTTGAGCGTTTGTTCGTCGCCGGCCAGGTCCAGCACCGCGAGCTGATCCCAGGGCACCTCCGGCGAGTCCGGGGTTGCCCAATGCCAGAGCCACACCGGGTATTCCAGCAGCGGCAGGTTCAGTTCGGCGGCGAGCTGGGCTGCGGCATGTCCGGCAGCTTCGTGGTCACCATGCCCGTCCCCACGCCACGGTGCCACCAGCAGCGTGCGCTCACCGGTTCGTCCGCCGGAGTCAATCTCCTGGCGGAGCAGCCCCACCAGTTCGTCGGCTGCCAGCGATCCGTCCGGGAGGCCAAGGAAGCGTACCCGCGCGGAAGGTGCGAGCATCTCGACGGCGTCCTCAAGTTCGCGGCGCCGTACGCCCCCCAACTGAACGGGAGTGTGCGTCGGCGAGTGCGGGTGGGAGGCCTCGCCGTTGGTGGCGACCACGATGTCGGTAACAACTCCGGCGTGCGCCAGGCGCCGCACCAGCCCCGCAGCGCCGAGCGTCTCGTCGTCCGGGTGCGCTGCGACGACGATCACCCGCTCCGGCAAGCGGCCGTCGAACAGAGACTCGACACTGAGCCGTGCGTCGCTGCGCCAGTCCTGGCTCCAGCGATGTTCCGGTGTACCGCCGTCGTCGTGCGTGAAGCTCACCACTGGCCTTCCCCCGTTCCCATGAGCCGTTGCCCCAGGGAGACGGCATCCCGCTCGGCGTGATGCTGCCTCAGGTAGACCTGCAGGTCGGCGACCCGGCGAGCATGCTCCTCCTCAAGAACCAGGGGTGCTGGCCCCAGAGCGTGGCCTACCGTCGTAAGGATTGCCTCTGCAGCGTCAGCCACAATGCTTCGTACCCGCGCGGCGAGGAGCGCGCCGGCGTCGCCGCTGGCCCTGCCCGCGTCGATGGCGTCCGCGGCAGTGGCGAGCGAAACCCGGGCGGCGTGCAGTTGACGATCCACCTCGCCCAGGTGCATCAGGGCAAGCTGGTCCGGTGCCCGGTCACCGATCGAGCGCAACAGGCGCCGCGCCACCCCCACCGCGCCGCCATACCAACAGGCGGCGACGCCGAGCCCGCCCCAGGCGAAACCGTCACGCACCAGGTACCACGAGTCGTCACCCACCGGCGTGGCCACGGCCTGGTCGAAATCGATTGGCCCACTGTCGACTGCGCTCAAACCTCTGCTCACCCAGGTGCCCGTGACAGGGGTAACTCCCGGCTGGCCGAGGGCCACGGCGAAAGCACGCCGTCCACCGCCGGGCAGATGCGCCGTAACGACCGCATGGTCGAGCCTGCCGGCGAGCGAGCACCAGGGTTTCCGTCCGGTCAAAAGCCAGCCCTGGTGATCGTGCGGGTGTGCCTCAAGGCGGGTTCCTGGTCCCTCGGCAGCAAACACCCCCCAGGTTCCCTCAGTGGCCGGCTGGCCAGCCTGGGCCAGGATGGCGAGAGCATCCAGGTGGGGTTCAACGGTACGTGCGACAGTCAGGTCGGCGGCGGCGAGGGTTGCCAGTGTTTCCCAGAGCTGAAGAGTCGATCCAGTCCCGGGCAAAGGGGCTGATCTTCCTAGCTCGGCGGCAAGAGCAAGGGCCCCAGCGACCGAACCCGCAGCAGCGGTTCCCTGGTCGTAGAGCGCATCCTGGGTCTTTGACCCGGCGTCCAAGAGTACTGACCGCTTCGGTTCCGTCACATCGTCCTCTTCCGTCGGCGGCACAATAATCAGCATACTTACTCCATCTCGTCTCTGCTCACCGCGGCAACCCGGCTATACCTGGAATTCCTTGACGGGACGGGGATTTGGGAGTGGGCTTAGGTCCCAGACTCCAACGGCGGAAGGTACCCCATGACATCCCTGTGGCAGGCGAGCCGGCCCCCGGTTCCGGCCGATCCTTTCACCCCCGGCGCCAGCTATGACTCGGTGGTGGTGGGTGCGGGCATCACCGGAATCAGTACCGCGCTTCTGTTGGCGCGCTCCGGGCAACGGGTCGCCGTCCTGGAAGCGCGTCGTGCAGGCGATGTCACTACCGGCAACACCACGGGAAAGGTGTCGCTCCTGCAAGGGACCCAGCTTTCCACCATCATCCGGCATCACGGTGCCGAGACAGCGCGCCATTACGTCACCGGCAACCTGGAGGGCCAGTCCTGGTTGCTGCGGTTCTGCCGTGAGCACGGAATCCCGTTCGATACCGCCGATGCGGTGAACTACTCGGTCACCGCCACCGGCGCCACCGTCCTGGCCGCGGAGCTTGATGCCTGTCGAGCAGCGGGACTGTCACCGACGCTCGGCAACGAATCCTCCCTGCCCTTTGCGGTGACCAGTTCGCTCCGACTTGCAGGGCAGGCGCAGTTTCATCCCCTGCAGGTGCTGGCTGGCCTTGTTGCTGACCTGCGCTCCCACGGCGGAGCGCTGATCGAAGGTGTCCGGGTTGAAGGGATCACCACCGGCAAGCTGAAAGGTGACAAGATCCGGGTGAACACGGCCAGGGGGCCAGTGATGGCCGAACATCTGATCCTTGCGACCGGCACCCCGATTCTCGACCGGGGCGGGCACTTCTCGGTTCTCACCCCGCAAAGGTCCTATGCTGTTGCCTTCACCGCCGAGGAGGGTTCACCGTTGGAACTGGACGGGATGTACCTGTCAGTCGACCCGCCCACCCGCTCCCTGCGCACCAGCGTGGTCAACAGCCGGAAGTACCTGATCACCGGCGGTAATGGGCACCGGGTGGGCCGCCAAACCCACACGCAGGGCCTCGTCGATGACTTGGTCCGGTGGACCCAGCAACACTTCGGCTCGGTACACCCGGTCCATCACTGGTCCGCTCAGGACTACGAACCGGCCTCCGCGGTTCCCTACGTGGGCAGGCTGCCCCTGAGTCGCCACAACATCTATACGGCCACCGGTTACAACAAGTGGGGTCTGACCAACGCAGTGGCCGCTGCCCTCGCCCTGTCGGCGGAGATCCTCGGCGGCCACATGCCGTGGGCCCGCAAGTTGTACGCCACCAGGGTCGCCCCCCAGGACGCCCTCAGCACCGTGAAGTCCAATGCTGGTGCCGGGCTCGAACTGATCAACGGGTGGTTGGGGTCACTCGCGCGAACCTCGACTGTCAACCCACCGGAGGGCCAGGGAGTGGTGGTCCGCACCGGTGCCCGTCCCGAGGGGGTCTGCGTGGTGGACGGCGTCACGCACCGCGTCTCGGCCGTGTGCCCCCATCTTGGCGGAGTCCTGGGCTGGAACGACGCCGAACGGTCCTGGGACTGCCCTCTTCACGGATCGCGCTTCACGGCCGAGGGCACCCTTCTGGAAGGCCCTGCCACCCGGGACCTCACCAGGGGTGGATGACACTCCGGCGGAAATTCGTTCACCTACTGTTCACCTGTATCGTAAATAACGTGCTGTCCCACCCCACGCGTCGCCTCCCCCTGCTCATCGCCGCCCTTCTCGGGCTGTCACTTACGGCGTGCGGCTCTGACTACCCGTTGGGCCCGGAGCAGGAAGCTGCCGCGCTACGCGCCAACTCCGACCTTCGGGGCACGATCACCGGAGCTGGCTCATCGGCGCAGGGGCCCGCGATGGACGGTTGGATTTCCGGGTTCGGAACCCTTCATTCACAGGTTCAGCTCCAGTACTCGCCTGACGGTTCGGGGGCGGGCCGCGGTGCGCTGCTCGCGGATGCCGTGCAGTTTGCCGGGTCAGATGCCTATCTCAACGACGAGGAGCTGGAGGAGTCCAAGGAGGCCTGCGGGCCGGACGGGGCGTTCAACATCCCCACCTATGTGGCACCCATCAGCATCGCTTTCAACCTTCCCGGTATCACCGAACTCGACCTGGATGCGCAGACCATCGCCGGCATCTTCCTGGGCGAGATCACCTCCTGGGATGATCCGGCGATCGCTGACCAAAACCCCGACGTCGACCTGCCCGACCTGCGGATCACGCCGGTCAGCCGGTCTGACGATTCGGGAACCACCGAGAACTTCACCGATTACCTGCACGCAGTGGTGCCCGATCTCTGGACTTCCGAAGCGGACGGCACCTGGCCCAGCGAGCTGGGAAACGAGAACTCCAAGGGCAACGCAGGGGTTGTCAGCACGGTGTCCGGCACCGAGGGTGCGGTAACCTATGCCGACGATTCCGCAGTTGGCCCCCCGCTTGGCCGTGCCAACCTCCTGGTGGGCGACGAGTACGTCCCGGTCAGCACCGAGGCCGCTGCGGCGGCCCTCGACATTGCAACACCCGTGGACGGGCGGGCTGAGAACGACATTGCCTTGAATCTGGACCGGACCACCACCGAGGCCGGGGTGTACCCGCTGATCCTGGTGTCCTATCACATCTACTGTTCGTCCTACCCTGACGAGACCACTGTTGAACTCATCAAGGAGTTCGGTACCTATGTGGTCAGTCCTGAAGGCCAAGCCGCTGCAGCGGAGTCCGCGCAAAACGCACCGATCTCCGCCCGACTCTCCGAACGGGCCACCGACGCGATCCAGAGCATCACCCAGCGGGACCCATCCTAGGCTTTCATCAGCTGGCCTAACCAAAAATCGGCCGGACCCATCCCGTAGGGGAGGATCCGGCCGATTTGATGACGGCTTGCGGGCGGTCATGCCCGCAGGCGGGTTAGCTCGGCGCGACAGTTGCGCGCGGGCCGCCCGACTCGGGATCGTCCAGTGAGGGATCGCTGAGGTCCGCTGACCCGGCCGCTGCGCCGGTCCCCGCCGTGGTGCCTGACGGTGGCGCATCAATGTCGCCCCGCCATGCCCCGGTTTCAGCGTTGTTGCTTTCGATGAACTCCTTGAAGCGCTGGAGATCGGACTTCACCTGCCGGTTGTCGGCGTTGACTGCCGAGCCTACCTTTTCGGTGAACGTCTCCGGGTGCCAATCCAGCTGCACGGCAACGCGTGAGGTGGTGTCGTCGATCCGGTGGAAGGTAACCACACCTGCGTGGGACTTTCCGTCGACACTCTTCCAGGCGATGCGTTCGTCGGGGTGCTGTTCTGTGATCTCGGTGTCGAACTCGCGCTCCACTCCCCCGATCTTGGTGACCCAATGGTTGCGGGTCTCTGACGTCTGGGTGATCGATTCCACCCCGCCCATGAACTGGGGGAACGTTTCAAACTGTGTCCACTGGTTGTAGGCAGTATTCACTGGCACTGCCACGTCAATGGATTCCTGGACTGTCGTCATATTGGTTCCTCCTGTAAGTTCCACAACAAATGAACTACTAAGTAAACTGATTGTATTCCTTGCCGCTGGATTTCAACAACAACCGAGGTCTAGGGTGAAGATTGATCCACCCCTCGCATCCGGTGCTTTACTAGCTGCTGGAGAGGGCAGGTTCTATACACAGGAGGATACCCATGAAGGCGTCAAAGACACTGACTGACAACATGCAGGCCGTACTGGTCGAGCTCATTGAGCTTCACCTCCAGGGCAAGCAGGCGCACTGGAACGTCGTCGGGAAGAACTTCCGCGACATGCACCTGCAGCTGGATGAGATCATCGACGATGCCCGCCTCTTCGCGGACCAGATCGCCGAACGGATGCGCGCGCTCCACGCTGTGCCCGATGGACGTAGCGCGTCAGTCGCGAAGGGCACCACCCTCAATCAGTTCCCCGCCGGGCTGGTGTCCACGGCCGACACCGTGACGATGGTGGTCGCCATGCTGGAGGGCGCCGTGGCCACCATGCGCGGTGTGCATGACCAGATCGACGAGGAGGACCCCACCACCGCGGACATCCTGCACGGTTTCATCGAGAAGCTGGAGCAGTATGCGTGGATGGTGGACGCCGAGAACATGGAGCCCACCGCCACCGTGACCAAACCCGCGAAGGCCTAGTCACCGGCAGCCCGCTTTCCCCTGTCAGCGACCGGGGAAGGCGGGTTTTTCCTTGGCCAAGAATGCCCGGGTGCCTTCCTGCATGTCCGCGGTCCTGAAAGCCTCCCTGAAGGCCCCAGCCTCAATCTCCAGACCACGGGCGGTGTCGTGGCCCTCAACCTGGCGCATGGTCGACTTCACTGCCGCGACCGCTGTCGGAGACTGTCCGGCAATCCTCAGGAGGGTGCTTCGGGCGCCGCCCAGCAGCTCCTCCTGGCTATCGAAGAGGGCATTGACCAGTCCCACCCGGTGCGCTTCGTCTGCTTTGATCAGTTGACCCGTGTAGAGCAACTCGCGGGCACGAGCGGGCCCCACCCGCTGCTGCATCCTGACGGAACCCCCAAAGCCGGGCACCAGGCCCAGGCTCACTTCCGGTTGACCAAAGGCTGCCCGGGTGGTCGCGTAAATGAAGTCGCAGGCCATGGCTAGCTCGCAGCCCCCGCCCAGTGCGAATCCGTTCACTGCTGCGATCACCGGCACGTGCAGCGACTCCAGCTTCAGTGTCAGTGACTGCATTCTGGTGCTGTACGCCCAGGCCTGGTCCGGGCTCATATCAGTCATTTCGCGGATATCGGCACCAGCAGCAAACGCCTTCTCCCCCGCGCCGGTGATAATCATCCCGCGGAAGGGCCACTTCCCAACGGTGTTCACCGCAGCGAGGATATCGAGAACATGATCCAGTTCGTCGATCACCTCGGACGAGAGCGCATTGAGCGCCGCGGGCCGATTGAGGGTGACGGTGACGATCGCTTCCTGGTGAGCAACCAGAAGACTTGAATATTCCTTAGAATGCATATACTGGATCCCTGTCGTGGTGGTGGCGTGCGTACTGGGTTTGTTCAGTGGTGGTCCGACGCTAGGTGAGCAGTTCGGGGGGAAGCATGAGGAGCAGTCCGATGGCCGAGCCGTTGAAGACGATGTGGGTCATAATGGCCGGACCCAGCCGTCCGGTCCAGACCGTCAGAATGCCGCAAATGACCCCTACGGTGAAAGTTCCCACCAGAAGGTAGACCGAGGAACGCAGGTCGCCGACTGCGCCCGTGTGGAGGAGGCCGAAGGCGAGTGAGCTGACCAGGATGGCCACTACTGTCGCGGTGGTCAGAGACCGCCGTTCAGTGGCTGCCGAGACCCTGCCCCTTGCCGATCCCTTTACCCACCAGGCGTTCTGCACCGCGCGAAGGACCAGACCCCGATTGAACAGTTCTTCAAGGAACGGTGCAATCAGGGCCCCTCCCAGCACAGCGTTCACGAAGATCCAGCCATCGTCCCCGGTCAGGAAAAGTTCCGCGTTGCCCTGCAGGACCTCACCCTCTTCCAGCGGCCACAGCAGTGTGATCACCACCTGCACCAGAGCCAGGACCAAGCGGGCCGCTATGCCGACGCCCAACCCGATCGCCAGGTCGATCCATTTGAACCGGAGGCCAAAATCCTTGGCCAATGAGCCGAATCCCCACGCACGCGAGGCCGCCAGACTGCTTCCCAGCAACACCAGCCAGGTGAAGCAGAGCGAAACGAAAACCAGTTCCGGTCCGAAGGGAAGCATCGTGGACAGGGCTAGGGTGGCCCCCAGCGGCAGCGCCAGGACGAGGACCAGGCCGGCTCCGGCCTGCCACAACCCCCACCCGGGTTTGAGCAACCCCGTAGGACTAACCTGCGCCGGGTTGGCGAGCCGAAGGTCAACCGGCCCCGATTGGTTCCCTGGCAACCTGCCATTGGCCGGTGGGACATCAGTCCCGGTGGTGGGTTTACTCCGCATATTCAGCACACTACCTGTCGGCTGGGCTGTGGGACGCCCCAGTGGTGAACGAACCGGTGTACAGCCATTGACGAAAGCGGGCCGCGAGGTTTTAGGTGAAGGAATACTGCTGAGCGCCGGGGAAGGAGGCCCATGAACCTCTTCGGGTTGCCTCCCGGGTTCGTGTTCGGCACTGCGACCGCCGCCGCCCAGATCGAGGGCGGGGCCCATGCGGGCGGGCGGGGTGACAGTATCTGGGACGCCTATGCGAGCGGCCACCGGAACATCCTTGACGGATCAAGCCCAGCGGTAGCCTGCGACCATTTCCACAGGTATGCGGAAGACTTTGGCCTGCTTGAGGAACTCGGCGTGCAGGCCTACCGGATGTCCATTGCCTGGCCCCGCATTCAACCCTCCGGGCGCGGGCCCGCAAACCCCGAAGGGGTTGCCTTTTATCACCGGCTGCTGGATTCACTGCTGGAGAGGGGCATCCAACCGTGGGTCACCATTTACCACTGGGATCTGCCACTGGCGCTTCAGGACGCCGGGGGTTGGCAGAACCGTGACACCGTCGCTGCGTTCGCTGACTACACGCGGATTCTTCGGGACGAGTATGGCGGAAAGGTCGCGGCGTGGATGACCATCAACGAACCCGTGGTCCACGCGGGTGTGGGTCACGCGATCGGTCACGCTGCGCCAGGGCTGATGTTGCTGGGCAGCGCATTCCTGGTCGCCCATCACCTGCTGCTGGCGCACGGGACCGCGGTGCGGATTCTTCGCGAAACGCTCTCCACCCCCGTGGGGATCGTGAACAACCATTCCCCGGTCGAACCAGCGACCGACTCCGAGCGGGACTCACGCCTCGCGGTGCTCTACGACCACTATCACAACGGTCAGTTCGCGGGTCCGGTACTGGCGGGCACCTACCCACCCGAGCTGCAGTCGGTGGCCGGGATTTCCTTCGAGGTGATCCGGCCGGGCGACATGGAGATTATTTCCTCGCCGCTGGATTTTTATGGGGTCAACTATTATTTCCCCACCAGGGTGGGCGCTGCTCCTCCCTTTTACCCGGTCCCTTTCGTGCCGAAACCGTACGACGGCGTCCCGGTCACCGACTTCGGGTGGCCTGTTCTCCCGGCGGGCCTGCCCGCCATCCTGGAGCAGCTACGAGCCTCCTACCCCCAGCTCCCGCCGGTGTACATCACCGAGAACGGGTGTGCCTACAACGATGGACCGCAAGGCGGAACGGGGAATGCGAGGGGGGTGCTGCATGACACCCGCCGGATTGAGTTTCTGGAGCAGCACCTGGCAGCGATCGGGGACGCGATCACCGCTGGCGTCGATGTCAGGGGCTACTTTCACTGGACCCTGCTGGACAACTGGGAGTGGCAGGAGGGGTACACCAAGAGGTTCGGTTTGGTGCGCCTGGAACCCTCGACGCTGGCGCGCGTTCCGCGGGAGTCGTTCTACCGCTACGCGGAGATTATTCGGACGGTACGGGGCGGGATCTAGCTGCTGTGCCGCCCGTCGGCGGAAGGCCACCCAGTTTGGCCGTGGGACGGGGAAGTGGCCAGCAGCCCACGGAACTCCAACTCCTCCACTGGCCGCCCCAGATAATAGCCCTGCAGCCGATCGCAGCCCGTGCCACGAAGAACGGTCAGCTGACCGGGCCGTTCCACGCCCTCGGCGACGACGCGTAGACCAAGGCCATGCCCCAGGCTGACAATCCCTGCGATGAAGGCCAGGGAGCCCTCATCGGAGAGGCTGCTGATGAACGATCGATCGATTTTCACCTCGGTCACGGGGAGGTGGCGGAGTTGGTACAGGGAGGAGTAGCCGGTGCCAAAGTCATCAACTGAGAGGCCGACGCCGAGCTTGCGGATATTCTCCAGTGCTCCGTTGTGGATCACCGCCTCGGAAATAACCCGGGATTCGGTGATTTCCAGGGTGAGCGCGTCTCCCGGAAAGTCAGTGTTCCCGAGGGTCGCGCCGATGAAGGGTTCAAACCGCGGATTGGTGAGCTGGTTTGCTGATACGTTGACCGACATTTCGATGGCATGCCCCTCCCGTCGGAGTTGCGCGCCGAAGCTGCACGCTGAGACGAGGACGAACTCTCCGACCTCCTCGATGAGGTCGCTTTCCTCGGCAATGTCGATGAAGGCCACCGGGGTGAGCAGGCCCAACTCGGGGTGCTGCCAGCGCACCAGCGCCTCCGCACCGACGATGGTGCCGGTTTCGGCGTCGAACTGCGGCTGATAGTGGACGGTCAACTCGCCCCGCCCGGCAGCTCCCCTGAGGTCGGTTTCCAGGCGGATGCGTTCGGGCAGGTGGATACGCTCCAGCGGCTTTCCCCGCGACCGGGCTTTGGACCGATACATGGCGGCGTCGGCGTCGTCGATGAGTTGTGTGGCAAGGGACAGCAGCGTTTCCTCGCTGCCATGCTGCTCTGGATCTGCACGCGCGGATCCCACCGCAACGTCAACTGTGACATCGCGACCCAGGATTTTCGCGGGAGGGGCCAGGGCCAGGCGGATCCGGTCCTCGATGACGTCCAGCTCGTTGGCAGCATTGACGGCAGGTACCAGAACCACAAATTCGTCACCGCTGTAGCGGGCGACGATGTTTCCGAATCCCGCAGCGGCTATGAGGCAGGCGGCGACGTGGCGCAGGACTTCATCGCCGGCAGTGTGTCCCAGGCTGTCGTTGATTCGCTTGAACCTGTTCACGTCGCAAAAGAGCAGCCCCACCTTCTCTCCCGTACTCGCGGCCACCATGAGGGCGTCTCGAATGCTCCGCTGGAGCAGGGCCCGGTTGGCGAGCCCGGTGAGTGGATCGTGCAGGGCCTGTTGCCTTGCCTCGTCCAGAAGCCGGTTCCGTGCGCTCTCCGCCTCCTGTAGGCCCCTGAGCGCTGCGACGAGTTCCCGTTCATGCAGGCGCCGTTCTGTGGCCCGTGACGCGACAATCCAGTCGGTCGCTGGGCGCCCCTCCGCCGCAGGCTGGCGGGCAATCGACAGCAGCACCGGAATGCGGGTGCGGTTGACTCCCAGCAGTTCGGTGGAGAGTTCCGCCAGGGAACCCACCTCGTCCAACTGGGCCATGGCATGGGTGCCGTACATGATCCGCTCCCCCACCGGCAGAATCCGGAGGAAGCTGCTTCCCAGGAGACTGGCACGGTCCGTCCCCACCCATTCGCTGAACGTTTCGTTGACCTCGACGATGGTTCCGTCGGTAGCGGTCACCACGTAGCCAGCCGGCGCAGCGTGGAAGAACCGCTCGAAATCTACCGGTTTCACCCGACCGGCACAGGTTCTGGGCTGACCTGCTCCAGGAAGTTCAGCATGGTGGTAGCCGTCTCCTCGGAGGCACTGGACTGCGGGAAGTGGCCCTTCGCCTTCATATTCACTAGGGTGCTGTGCGGAATGTGATCGACCAGGTACCTGCCGATGTGCGGCGGCACCACCACGTCGTCGGCGCACTGCATGATCAGCGTCGGAACCTTCACCTGGCCGAGCAGATGCCTGACATCCGTGAGGAAAGAAACCCTGGCAAACTCGCCAGCTATCAGTGGATTCGTCTTGTGGAACCTCTGCTCCAGCTCCATGCCGAGTCCTGGATCGTGAGGCGCGTTCATGAATACCGGTGCCATCCTGCTGGCCCACACCACATAGTTGGCGTCCAGCGACTCAAAGAGTTCCTCCAGATCCTCCTGGGAGAACCCGCCAACATACCCGTCCTCGGGCCGGTCCATGTAGCTGGGGGATGCCGCCAGCAAAACCACCCTGTCGAGACGTTCGCTGGGTCCAGCAGCCACCGTGACGGCCAGCATCGCGCTGATGCTGTGCCCAACGAGTGTGACGTTGCGAAGGTCGAGTTCCTCAAAGATCTCCAGGAGGTCGTTGACGTAGCCCAGGAGATCGCTGTATTTGATCGAATCGTAGGCCTTCAGGTCCGACCCACCAGCGCCCACATGGTCGAAGAGGATGACGCGGTATTTGCCAACGAAATACGGCAGGATCTTGCTCCACATGCCCTGGTCGGTTCCGAACCCGTGAGCAAACACCACCACCGGTCCGTCCGCGCACCCCAGCTCGGTCACGTTGTTGCGCTGAAGCACGCTACCTTGACTCATGATCTTTCCTTTCCCAAGCGACACCCGGCAATTCCCCACCTAATCCTCCCCCACCAACTCGCCGGAAAGGTCGTTTGGGTGAAGACGCAACGCAGTTGGTACACAGCAATGGCCGGCCTGCAGGTGACGGGGACTGATGCCTAGCGGCGACCACGCCCACCGGCGCCGGGTTTCCGCCCGCGCGGGTTCTGTTTCTTGGCCCCGGTCGGCGACTTTCTGGACCCCCCGGCTTTCGGCGAAGACGATTGCACCCGCACCGACGCCTGTTTTTTGCTGGCCGTTTTCTGCGCCTTCTTTTCTTTCTTCGCCGGTTCTTTCGCCGATGGCTGCCGCGAGCTGCGCTCGGTGCGTCCCCGGACAATACCGATGAACTCCTCGATATCCTCGGTGGTGTTCTCGGCAAGCCAGGCAACGGCGATGGTGGTGACCGGTACGTCCAGGACTGGCCGATAGACAGCATCCCTGCGGGCATAGAGCCGGGCAAGCGACATTGGCACAATCACGACGCCGGCGCCGGTTGCCGCCAGTTCGATAGCAGCCTTTGCTCCACCGTGAGCGAGGACGTCGAGGATGTTTTCGGCGGCAAGTTCGGCGAGGGGAACCTCGTCGAACAGTGAGAGCTCGTGGTCTTTGCCTGCCACCACCACCGGTTGCTCCTCGTAGAGCGGGATCACGCTGAGCCCCTCGCGGTCCACCGGAAGGCGGACAAAGCCGAGGGCAACCGAACCATCCCGCAGCGCCGACTGCTGGCTGGCAGCGTCATATTCGAGGGTTTCCAGTGGCTTCCCAGGGTGCCTGTCGCGCCACCGGCTGACCCATTTGCCGGGGGTCACACCTGGAACGAAACCGACGGTGAGGACACTGGACTGGGGCTCGGACATCTGCTCACCCTAGCTCACCCGGTGGTTAGTAGCTTGCGGGGGAATCGCCGTCGGATACGGGGATAAACTGCGCTGCCAGCGCTTCCGAACCCCGAGCCAACACCGCGACATCGGCTCCGACCAGGATGAAACTGGCACCACTGTCCAGATAGTGGCGCGCGGTGTGGTGATTGAAGGCGTTCACGCCCGCCGGCTTGCCGGCTTTTGCCGCCGCCGCAAGGCACCGTTCGACGGCGGCGCGCACGAGGGGGTGTTCCTGCTGGCCGAGCACGCCCATTGACGCGGCCAGGTCGGAGGGCCCAATAAAGATGGCATCCACGCCGTCCACTCCAAGTATTGACTCCACCGCGTCGACGGCGGCGCTGGATTCAATCTGCACGGTTACGCTGATGGTTTCCGCGGCGTCGCCCAGATAACCGGGTACCCTGTTCCAGCGGGAGGCCCGGGCCAAGGCTGATCCGACACCACGCACCCCGGCGGGCGGGTAGCGGGTCGCTGCTACGGCCGCTTCGGCGTCGGCCACCGAGTTGACCATCGGAATCAACAGGTTCTGCACTCCAAGATCCAGGTACTGCTTGATCAGCACAGTCTCGTTCACCGGGGGTCGCACCATCGCATGGACCGGGTAGCCGTGGACGGCCTGCAGTTGGGCGAGGATGGATTCGAGGCCATTCGGGCTGTGTTCGGCATCGATGAGGAGCCAGTCCAGGCCGGCGCCAGCGCAGAGTTCGGCGACCAGGGGGCTTCCGGAGCACACCCACATCCCTGCCAGTGGCCGGTCGGCCACCGCGAGGCCAGCGCGGAAAGTGGCGGCTAGTGGAAGTGGCATGTCACTGCTCCCAGTGGTCCGTAGTCGGCGTGGATGGTGTCGCCTCTGTTGACCCACAGCGGTCGGGTAAAGGACCCCGCGAGGATGATGTCCCCCGCTTTCATGCTGTCGCCGTGCGCGGCAATCTTGTTGGCCAACCAGTGGACGCCGGCCGCGGGATGGTCGAGCACTCCGGCGGCGACGCCGGTCTCCTCGACCGTCTGGTTCTTGTACAGGATCGCCGCGATCCAGCGGAGATCAACGGCGTCGGGCTTCACCGGACGGCCACCGACCACCATGGCACCCATTGCCGCGTTGTCGGAGATGGTGTCCACGATGGTTCTCCCCTCCATCTCGATCCGGGAGTCCAGGATTTCGAGAGCGGGGACCACGTAGTCGGTGGCGTTGAGGACATCGAAGATGGTGCAGCCCGGACCGGCCAGGTCACTCTTCAGAACGAACGCGAGCTCCACCTCAACCCGGGGGTGGGTGTACCGGCCCCAGTCCACCGAGCAGCCGGTGTCCAGCACCATGTCATCAAAGATGGCGCCGTAGTCGGGTTCGGTGATGCCGGTGGCGGCCTGCATGGCTTTGGAGGTAAGACCGATCTTGCGTCCCACGAGGGTCCGCCCGGCGTCCTCGTTGCGCTGGCGCCACAGTCGTTGGACGGCGTAGGCGTCGTCGACGGTCATGCCGGGATACCGGGTGGTGAGGCGGGGAACCGGGGTACGGCTGCGTCCTGCCTCCACCAACTCGTCGGCAATGGCTTCGATTGTTCTGGCATCCAGCATGGCTACAGCTGCGCTCCCAATTTGAAACCCCGCTGCTCGCCGTCAGCGTCATCGGCGTCCTTGCGAGTGTAGGAGAACCCGTCTGCGCCTACGGTGACAGCCATTTCGCTTTTTTCCTCGCGGACGACGACAGGCTGGGGGTTCCCGTCGAGGTCCAGTACCAGTGATGCCTCGCTGTACCAGGAGGGGACAACCGCGTTGCCCCACCAGTCGCGGCGCTGGTTGTCGTGGACATCCCAGGTGACCGTCGGGTTGTCCGGGTCACCCGTGTAATAGTCCTGCGTGTAGATCTCGATGCGGTGCCCGTCCGGGTCGAGGATGTAGAGGTAGAAGGCGTTGGATACACCGTGCCGACCGGGTCCGCGTTCAATCCGGTCCGAGATGCGAAGGGCCCCCATCTTGTCGCAGATCTGGATGATGTTGTGCTTTTCGTGGGTGGCGAACGCAACGTGGTGCATTCGCGGTCCGTTCCCACCCGTGAGCGCGGTGTCGTGGACTGTCTGCTTGCGGTGCATCCAGACGGCGTAGCTGACGCCGTCGGAATCCTGGATATCCTCCGACACACGGAAGCCTAGGTCCTCAAGGTATTTGCGTCCGCGGGGCACATCGGGGGTGACCTGGTTGAAATGGTCCAGGCGCACCAGCTCACCCGCCGAGTACAAATCGTAGCGCTGGGTGAGCCGTTCCACGTGTTCGACGTCGTAGAAGAACTCGTAGGGGAAGCCCAGCGGGTCCTCAACCCGGACCGAGTCGCCGACGCCCTTGGTGAAACCTTCCCTCCGGCGTTCAACCCGGCACCCGAGTTCCGTGTAGTACGCCTCTGCGGCGTCCACCTCGGCCGGGGATTTGACCCGGTAGGCGAAGGCGGCGACGGCTGCCACCGGCCCCTGGCGAAGCACCAGGTTGTGGTGAATGAACTCCTCCAGCGAGCGCAGGTAGATGGTGGTTTCGTCTTCCTCGGTGACGTGAAGCCCGAGGACGTCGACGTAAAACCCCCGGGAGCGCACCAGGTCGGTGACAACAATTTCCATGTAGGCGCACCTGACAATGTCGGGTGCCGGGACGGTGGGCGTGGGAACGAAGTTGGTCATCATGAACTCTCTTCTTTGAGCAGTGTCTCTGGCAGCGGGCAGCGAGTTATCGCCGCACTGCGGACGGGTCGGCGATGCTGCCGAACTTCGGGGTGTGGACGGCACCGAGACTGATGTGGACCGCCTGCTGGTCGGTGTAGAAGTCGATCGAGCGGTAGCCTCCCTCGTGGCCCAGTCCTGACGCCTTCACCCCGCCGAAGGGGGTGCGGAGGTCGCGGACGTTGTGGCTGTTGAGCCACACCATTCCCGCCTGCATGTTGTGGGAGAAGGTGTGGGCACGGGTCAGGTTCTGCGTCCAGATGTAGGCAGCAAGCCCGTATTTCGTGTTGTTGGCCAGCGCGAGGGCTTCGTCGTCGTCCTCGAAGGGGGTGATCGACACGACCGGGCCGAAGATTTCCTCCTGGAAGATCCGGGCGTTGGGTGCGACGTCGGCGAACACCGTCGGAGCAATGTAGTTGCCTTCCGGCAGGTGCTCCGGACGCCCGCCACCTGCCAGCAACCGACCCTCAGACTTCCCGATCTCGACGTAGGAGGCAACCTTGTCAAAGTGCTCGGGGTGGACCAGCGCTCCCACCTCGGTCTTCGGATCATGCGGGTCTCCGACGACGATCGCCTTCGCGCGCGCCGCATACCTGTCACAGAAGTCGTCATAGATGGCCCGTTCCACGAGGATCCGCGACCCGGCGGTGCACCGTTCACCGTTGAGCGAGAAGACGCCGAAGAGCGCTGAGTCGATAGCCGCGTCCAGGTCTGCGTCGGCGAACACCACGCAGGGTGACTTCCCCCCGAGTTCCATTGAGAGGCCCTTGAGGTGGGCGGCAGCGTTACGGAAAATCGTCTGACCGGTGGTGGTCTCGCCGGTGAAGGAGATCAACGGCACGTCGGCGTGTTTGACCAGCGCGTCCCCCGCCTCCTCGCCCAGGCCGTTGACCAGGTTGAAGACCCCGTCAGGTAGTCCGGCGTCCTTGAAGATCTGGGCCCACAGGGAGGCGGAGAGCGGGGTGAACTCGGCGGGTTTGAGCACCACCGTGTTGCCGGTGGCAAGGGCCGGGGCCAGTTTCCAGGATTCCAGCATGAACGGGGTGTTCCACGGCGTAATTAGCCCGGCCACGCCAATGGGTTTCCGGTTCACGTAGTTGATCTGGGAACCGGGGACCTTCATGGCGTCGTCGAACTGGGCAACGATCAGGTCGGCGAAGAACCTGAAGTTCTCGGCCGCGCGCAGGGCCTGGCCCTTGGCCTGCGTGATGGGAAGGCCGGTGTCGAAGCTCTCAAGGTCTGCCAGCCGAACCTCCTGGGCCTCGACGGCGTCGGCAATCCGGTTGAGGATCCTGGCGCGCTCACGGGGTTTCATCTGGGGCCACGGGCCGTTGACGAACGCTTCCCGGGCTGCGGCGACGGCGAGGTCAATGTCTTCCTGTTGGCCTGCGGCCGCGGTGGCGTAGTTGGTGTTGGACACCGGATCCAGCACGTCGAAGGTCCCGCCGCCGACAGAATCAACGAAGTGCCCGTTGATGTAGTGCTGGAGGTGGCTGGGCAGGTTCTCGGGGATGTAATGGGTGGAGGCGGGGACAGTGGAGGTCATGGTTTTCCTGACTGCTGTTCTGTGGCGGGGTGCGTTGCCTGCGCGAGGTAGGCATCGAGGGTGGTGGAGCGGTGGCGGCGAGCGAAACGTTCGATCGTGTCGGCGTCGGCGGATGATTCGATCAGCTGGAGCAGGGCGGAATGTTCCTGGACCGATTCCTGGGCCCGTTCGGGGACAAACCGGAAGGTTGAGGACCGCAGCGTTGCCAGCCGGATCCACCCCCGGCGCACCAGATCGAGGATGTGCGGATTCGGGCAGTGCTCAAACAGGATGCCGTGAAACTCCTGGTTGAGTGCGGTGAAGCGGACTGGATCGAAGTTCTCCAGGCACTGGCGCATTTCCTCATTGACAGCGCGGGCGCGGGCTATCTCCACCGCATCAATCAGTGGTGCGGACAGGGCCGTGGCCGCGCCCTCGATGATGCTCAGGGTCTGCATCGTGTAGAGGTACTCGGTCGGATCGATTCCCGCGACGGTGGCTCCGACGTTGCGTTCAAACGACACCAATCCCTCGGCTTCGAGACGCCGGATGGCCTCCCGCACGGGAACCACGCTGAACCCCAGCTCCCCGGCGATCTTGGCGAGCACCAACCGGTATCCGGGGGTGTACGTGCCCCGGATAATCTGCGCCTTGATCGCTGTGTAGGCCCGCTCGGACTTGCTACCCGGCGCGGTCTCATCATTAGTCAGGATCCCGGGCCGCCGCGCGACGACGGCGTCAGTCACCTGGGGTTCCTGTGGCAACCCACTGCGCGTACTTCGCCTTCCAGTCGGCGTTCATCGGGTAGAGCCCGTCCACGCCGTTTCCCTGTTTCACCATTTCGAGAATGAAGGTCTCCTCCTGCTCCTGCAAGATGCAGTCCTCCACCAGTTCCTCTGCCAGGGCCGGGGGGATCACCAGGATGCCGTCCGCGTCGGCGACGATGATGTCGCCGGGCTGAACGGTCGCCCCTCCGCACGCGATCGTGATGTCGGTATCCCACGGGACATGGCGCCGGCCGAGGACCGCCGGGTGAGGGTTGGCGAAGTAGGTGGGCATCTCGAGATCAGCCACCGCCGAGTAATCCCGGACACCGCCGTCGGTGATGATTGCTGCTGCCCCGCGCACCTGGGCCCGCATGGCGAGGATGTCGCCGACTGTCCCAGTGCCCTTCTCCCCGCGTGCCTCCATCACGAGGATTTCGCCCTCATTGACCGAGTCAATGGCCCGCTTCTGTGCGTTGAAGCCACCGCCGTGAGTGGTGAACAGATCCTCCCGGTTGGGCACGAAGCGCAGGGTGCGCGCGAGACCGACCACGCGCCGGTCGGGCCTGGTGGCCTGCAGTCCGTCGATGCTGACGTTGTTCAAACCCCGTCTGCGCAGCTGGGAAGAAAGGGTGGCAGTGGCAACGCTTTCCAGTTTCTTCAGCAGGTCCGGCGACAGCGCCCCTTTCAGCGGTGCCAGTCCTGCCGCATCACGCGATCCGTAGGCTTCCTCGCGCTGGGTGTCATCGGGTTTGGGGCCAGCACCGAAGTCCGCCAACGGCGTCGATCCTTCCACCACCTGGGTCCTCAGGCGTCCACTGCTATAGCTTCCCGCGGTGACCTCGACGTCAACCAGGTCGTCAGGGTGGGCCACCGAAGCGCCCGCGGGTGTCCCGGTGAGGATCATGTCGCCCTCCTCAAGCGTGAGGAGCTGGGACAGGTCGGCAATCAGCCGGGCAAACGGGAAGAGAAGGTCGGCCGTGGTGTCGTCCTGGACCAGGTGGTCGTTGTGCCAGGTGCGGATCCGCAGCGACGCGGGGTCGACGGCGTCTGCCGGGATCAGGAGAGGGCCTACCGGAGTGAACCCGTCGCCCCCTTTGGAGCGGACATTTGATCCCTTGTCGGCGTAGCGAAGGTCATAGACGCCGAGGTCGTTGCTGGCGGTGACCCACGCGACATGGCTCCAGGCGTCTTCGGGGGCGACACGCCGCGCCCTGGTCCCGATGATGAGGGCTATCTCGCCTTCGAACCCGAGCAGTTCACAACCCAAAGGACGCTCAACCACTCCTGGGGTCTGGACTGATCCGAGCGCAAGCGACGTTGGGGGCTTCAGGAAATAGGAGGGTTGCAGGGGAGTGCGTCCACGCTGGGCAGCCCGGCTGGGGTAGTTGAGATGGACGGCAATGACCTTGCGGGTACGTGCAAGCAACTCGCTGGTCAATGCTGTGGTCTGGGAGGCGGTTCCCATTGCAGCGTTCTCCTTCTCATCCGGCAGATTGTTCGAAATCGTATACGATATCCTAGCGTGTGTGACGTGGGGCACGTCAACCACCCGGCGCCTCCGGGTTATTGTGACCTGCGTTATATTCGTCATACAGTTTGAGCGTCATTCGATTATTGGATCAGCCGTTCAAATAGAGAACATCGATCTGCAAATTCACAAGTTGTGTCACAAAGATGTGAGTAAGGACAGCCCGTGCACTTCCACCATCACGGCTACGTATCAGGAGACCCCCGCATCCAGGCAGCCGCCGGATCAGGTGTCAACCGACCAGAGGAGCTGCCCAGCCAGGTGGACGTCCTGATCGTTGGCACCGGGCCGGCAGGCATGCTCGCCGCCGCCCAACTGTCCCAATTCCCGGGCATCACCACTCGCATCGTCGAACGTCGGCCGGGCAGGCTCGCCATCGGTCAGGCAGACGGTATCCAGGCACGCAGTGTCGAAACATTCCAGGCATTTGGGTTCGCCGAACGGATTACCGCCGAGGCATACCGGATCACCGAGATGGCGTTCTGGAAGCCGGACCCAGCGGATCCAACGCGTATTGTCAGGACCGCGCGACCACTGGATGACCCTGCCGGCGTGAGCGAATTTCCTCACCTGATCGTCAACCAGGCCCGCGTCCTGGACTATTTCGCTGAATTCATGGCCAACTCCCCCGCCCGGATGAGGCCCGATTATGGCCTGGAATTTACCGGCCTCACCGTCTCCGACGACGGCGACTACCCGGTTGTCGTCACCCTGACCCACAGTGCAGGCCCGCTTGCGGGGACCGAACAGACGGTGCGGGCCAAGTATGTGATCGGTGCCGACGGTGCCCGCAGCAAGGTCCGCGCCGCGATCGGCTGTACCCTCGCCGGAGACGCCGCGAACCATGCGTGGGGGGTGATGGATGTGCTGGCGGCGACCGACTTCCCCGATATCCGGCTGAAGTGCGCCATCCAGTCCGGCTCAGGTGGGAGTATCCTCCTCATTCCGCGGGAGGGCGGTCACCTGTTCCGGATGTACGTTGACCTGGGTGACGTCGATGCTCACACAAAGAGCGGGATCCGCAGCACCACAGTGGAAGAGATCATCGCAAAGGCCAACATGATCCTCCACCCCTACACCCTGGACGTCCGCAACATCGCGTGGCACAGCGTGTACGAGGTGGGCCACCGGCTCACGGACCGGTTCGACGATGTCCTCCCGGAAGAGATCGGTACCCGTACCCCACGGGTCTTCATCACGGGGGACGCCTGCCACACCCACAGTGCCAAGGCTGGTCAGGGTATGAACGTTTCGATGCAGGATGGGTTCAACATTGCCTGGAAACTCGGGCATGTCCTGGAAGGACGCAGTCCCGAAAGCCTGTTGTCCACCTACTCCGCCGAACGTCAGGTCGTGGCGAAGAATCTAATCGACTTCGACAAGCAGTGGTCCTCACTGATGGCCAGGAAACCTAAGGAGTTTGAGGATCCGGCCGAGCTGGAGAACTTTTACACCTCCACCATGGAGTTTCCTGCTGGCTTCATGACCGAATACACGCCTTCCCTGATCGTGGGCGCACGCGTTCACCAGGAGCTCGCGGCAGGGTTTCCGATCGGCAAGCGGTTCAAGTCTGCACCGGTGGTCCGTGTCTGCGATACCAATCCTCTGCACCTGGGCCATCAGGCGACCGCCGACGGACGCTGGAGAATCTACGTATTTGCCGACCAGCCCCTGCCGGGAACACCGTCGAAAGTGGCCACGTTGGCTGATTGGCTTGGCACCTCGCCCGAATCCCCACTCACCGCAACCCCTGTGGGACTGGACGACGACGCGTGGTTCGATGTCAGGGTGATCTATCAGCAGGACCATCAGAGCATCGACATCAATGCCGTCCCTGCGGTGTTCAAACCCCAGGTGGGTCCCTTCCAACTGGACTACCTGGAAAAGGTCTTCGGAAGCGATCCAGCCGCCGACATTTTCGAGCTGCGCGGGGTGGACCGCGGTGGCGCCATCGTTGTCGTCCGGCCAGACCAGTACGTGGCGCACGTGCTACCGCTGGATGCTCACGCTGAGCTGGCCGCGTTCTTCGCCGGAATGCGTGCGGAGAGCAGTCCGGAGGCAGCCGGGGGAGCTAGGGTTAAGGGATGACCCCCGCTAAAAGCACCCAGACCATGAAACCCGCCACCGCGGCGAAGAAACTGGGAATCTACCTGCCAGCCGCACCCCAGGATTTCCAGGACAGCGAGGTCACCCGAGCGGAATTCAATCAGCTGCAGCAGAACCCGCCGGAATGGCTCGCGGAGCTGCGCCGCAACGGCCCCCACCCCCGCCCGGTGGTAGCCCAGAAGCTCGGCATTTCCATCAGCGGACTGGCGCGGGGCGGGGTTACCGAGGCGCTGACGACGGCTGACATCACCACCCTGCTGGCGGAACCACCCAAGTGGTTGGTCGCTGAGCGGTCAACTCACGCGGCGGTCCGGAAACAGGATCTCATTGCCAAGAAGCTGCACTCGGAGAACCCCAAAAATTAAGTGGTAAGCGCCACACCGGGTCGACATTTCACGGAAATGAAGCATACTTACCATTATGCTGCTTGCTCAACCGTTGAACATTGCCGTCATGGCCCACCTGCACCATCCCATCGCCAGCCCCTTCCCCGGTGGGCTGGAAATGCATACTGCGCTGCTGGCTGAGGAATTGTCGGCACGCGGACACACTGTCACGCTGTTCGCCAAGGGCGGCAGCCGCACATCAGCCCGCCTGATGTCCGTGCTGGACGCAGGCTTCAGCTTCACCAGGTATCCCGAGGGGCCGGCCAGGGAAGCCCAGACCCGTCTCCTGGACGAGGCCCAGAACAGAACATTGCAATTAATCAACGAGGGCACATTCGACGTCGTCATCAACAATTCGCTCAGCGCCCTGCCTCATCTCACGCCACCGGCCCACCCGATGCTCACCATTCTGCATACTCCACCCCTGCCACGCGTGACCGCAGCGCTCGATGCCCAGACCCACAATCGGCAGTCGGCGCACCGGGTAGTGAGCGTCTCCGCGGCCAACGCCCGGCAGTGGCGGCACCACCTTCGCGACATCGATGTGGTCCACAATGGAATCCGCCTGGAGGAATGGGGTACGGATGCGGCAGCGGACCGCCACCCGAGCGTTGCCGTCTGGGCTGGCCGGATTACTCCGGAAAAGGGTCTGCACGTAGCCATCGAGGCGGCTGCCCTTGCCGGGATGCGCATCCGGTTCGCCGGACCCATCAGTGACCAGGACTACTTCAACCGGACCATTGCGCCGCTGTTGAGTGAGTCGGTCGAGCATGTGGGCCATTTGGACCATAGCCAGCTTGCCGCGTTTCTGGGGTCCGGTACGGTATTTATCGCTTCACCACTATGGGCCGAACCCTTTGGACTGACCACCGTCGAAGCCATGGCTTGCGGCACCCCCGTTGCCGCCCTGCCCTGCGGTGCGATGGGCGAGATCATTGACGATCGGGGTGGTGTGGTCGCAGCAGGGTTCTCGGCAGCCGACCTGGCCCGCGCCGTAGTACAGTCCCGCACCCTCGACAACCGCCAGGTACGTGCATCCGCCGCGCGGTTCTCCGTGGAAACGATGATGACCCGGTATGAACAGCACCTCGGCGACCTGGTGGGCTCGGGCGTCCTCGACGACGCCGACATGGTGGCGTCCTAGGTGGTGAGGCCGGATTGAATTTCCCTGTGGCACCCCCTCCGGTGAATCCCGAAACGCCAAGGCCCCGGGTCGCCTACTACGCCCATCACCACGGGTCAGGGCACCTGCGGCATGCGATGAACATCGCACGCCTGCAAGCAGTCAACCTTCTGGTCACCGGATCCACCGAGCCTGACGGATTGTCCGGTATCCCCCAGACCAAGTTCGCGCACCTCACTGCCGATACCTGGCCCGACGGCGCCCCCTACCCCGTGCCCGGGGACCAGTTTCTGCACTACACGCCTACCAACCCCGCCATCCGGCAACGGTTCGCCGAGTTGCAGGCGGCGTGGCAGGATTTCGATCCCCAGGTAGTAGTCATTGATGTCTCTGCTGAGGCAGCAGTCTTCGCCCGGCTCAGTGGCTACCCTGTGCTCTACCGGCGCATGCCGGGCGACCGCTGGGATCCTGCCCACGAAGCGGCTTACGCTTCCGCGACCGGCCTCTTCGCCTATTACCCACGGGAGCTCGAGGATCCCGCCTATCTGGAAAGGTTTGGGCACCGGACCACCTATTTGGGGATGCTCGCTCCCACCGGAGAGCCCGGAGCGGCGAAGGACCATAATGGCGGGAAGGTGATCACCGTACAAACCAGCCTTGGAGGCAACGGCGTGAGTGCCACTGAGCTTGCCGAAGCTGCCCGATCCTGCCCCGACTGGCAGTGGAATGTGGTGGGTCTGAGCACTGGATCAGCCAATCTGCCGGCAAATGTGCGGCTGCTGGGTGTTCTCGCCGATCCTCGGCCAGAGCTTGCACGCGCGGACATCATCATCACCTCGGCCGGTTACCACGCGGTCGCTGCAGCGGCGTCTGCTGGGCGCCCAACCATTCTGGTCCCGGAGGAGCGCCCCTTCGCCGAGCAGGCAGCCTTCGCACGGGCACTGCGAGACACCGCAGGCATTCCGATGGCTGAATCGTGGTCCGGCGCAGCCTGGCCTGAGCTTCTCCAGCAGGCAGCGGCGACTGATCCAGAAGCGTTGAAGCGGGAGCTGTTTGTCAGCAGTGACAGCTTCAGGGACTCGTTCCTCGACCTGGTTTCCCGGGCTGCTGCGGCTGGCTCCTAATACGGAGCATCCACCCGCGCCGCAGCCACTTCTCCGGGAGTAGGGTGGCGGATCACTTCGATTGTGGGTGCCTCGTCCATCCACCTGAGGTACCCACGGTCCGTGAAGGCTGCCAGCCAGCCAGTCATGGGCCACCTCCCCCACTTTTCATTGAATACCTGTGAATTTGCAACGATATCGGCAAAATGCTGCAGGGGTGGCCGGGAGACCCCGTGGTGCTGGTGGAACATGGTGGCTGAGGAAAACGACAGCCGCACACCTTTGTTCCGCGCAGTGAAGGAAAAATCAGTGTCCTCGCCGCCGTAACCGGTGAAGGACTCATCAAACCCGCCGATCAGTTCAAAATCCGCTGCTGTTACGGCAAACCCGAGAGACCAGAAAAGCTCATACCGGTCGGTTGCGGCCGGCGGCTCACCCCCTGGCGGCGCCAGCGAGGTGCGTGCGTGGTGGGGAATCGATGCCCTCATCAGACCGTCGTCGCCCTCGGCTGGGGGGAAGCCGGCAGGGCCAAGGTATCTGGGCTGTGCCATGACCAGGCCACCGACACTGTGTAGGTCCCTCAGCAGGGTTTCGCACAGGGTACTGGCAGGAATGCAATCCACGTCAAGGAAAATGAGTGTATCTGTCGAAGCAGCCTGCGCCGCAGCGTTACGGGCGGCGGCGAGGGGAAGGGTAGAGCTGCCGGTGGGAGAGATGTGCACCACCCGGACCGGGATCGACGACTCGATCGTCGCCGGGTTTGGTTGGTCCATGTAGACGATCACCAGTTCGGTGGGCTTCAGGGTTGAGCGGTTCAGACCGTAGACAAGATTTGTGAGGTGTTGATCGCGGTGGGAACTGATGACCAGGACCGAAAAATCCTGTGAGGGAGTTGTCATGCGGTGTGGATCGGTTCGATCAGCTGGGGACCGTTGTTGCGAACCGATCCGACAGCTTTGCCGACAACTCTGGGTACCAGCCTGGGTTCCGGGATGGCATCCATCAGGCCTTGGACATCAGCACCTGCGGTCAGCTTGGGGTCCAGCCAATCGGAGTAAAGCTCGGCCGGCAGGATCAGCGGTGTTCGATCATGGATGTGCCCCAGGGTATCGCTGGCCGTGGTGGTGATGATGGTGCAGCTGCGCAGCCACTTCTCGGGGTGGTCCTCAGGTAGTGCTGGATCCGGCCAGTATTCGTAGAGTGCAGCGAAGGCAAGCATGTCATCTGTTTCACCGTGTAGATAGGTGGGGATCTTGCCCTCTGGGCCCTTTTCCCACTCGTAGTAGCCGTTGGCCATGACGATACCGCGTCGTCGGGAAGCCGCGGTGCGGAAGGAAGGTTTTTCGAGGATGGTCTCTGCACGGGCGTTTATCAGGGGAGGGCCTTTCTTGGGATCCTTCATCCAGGAGGGCACCAATCCCCACCGTGCAGTGGTGAGCCGCCTGATAGGGTCACCAGCTGCCTCATCGAGCCTCTCCAGCAGAATCCGCACGGTGTCAGTAGGTGCCACATTGTAGGAAGGAACCGGAAGAAACTTGTCGACGAAGTCGACGTCAAACAGGTCGATCAGATCCTGGTCCGATCCTGCCACCACAAAACGTCCGCACATGAGGATAGGGTACTCCGGGGTAGCGACAAGCAACATTTTGACCGGCGTAGAGGCTGCTGAAACCGATTGACTTAATCGAACATATATTCGAATATTAAAGGGTGAGTTCTGTAGCCACCCGCCCCGCTAACACGCCGGGTTACCCCATGGGTCAGGACCTGTTCTCCACCGATCCAGCCGAGTCTCAAGGCAATCATTCTTTGTTGCAGGAGAAGATCAACCAGATGCAAGGCAGCAGACTGGGCTCCCGGAGATTGCCTACTGTTCCCGCACTTGGCCGGATCCTTCCCGGTGGTGGCTTGATGGCAGGAGGCACCTACTCGGTGGAGAACTCCTCCACTCTGGCGATGGCTCTCCTTGCCGGCCCCTCCGGATCTGGT
Source organism: Arthrobacter sp. 260 (assembly GCF_013116745.1). Lineage (GTDB taxonomy): Bacteria > Actinomycetota > Actinomycetes > Actinomycetales > Micrococcaceae > Arthrobacter_D. The sequence goes on along the minus strand of NZ_JABFOE010000003.1, from coordinate 206,005 downwards.
GCGTGGTGCAGTGTGATTGGAATCCCCGATTTCAGTGTTGAGGCCGCAGCCCATCTGGGTATCGAACTTGAACGGCTCATCCTCATTCCCCACGTGGATAGCCAGTGGCTCACCGTGACAGCAGCAATGGTGGATGTAGTGTCGATCATTCTGACCAGGGCACCGGCCACCATCACTGGATCGGATGCTGCCCGGCTCAAAGCCAGGCTGAGGCAACGTGGTGCAGCTCTTATCAGCATCGGGTCCTGGCCTCAAAGCGAGGCTGTGCTCAGCGTTTCCGACAACAGGTGGGGAGGCCTGGGCACGGGATCGGGCCACCTTCAGACCCGTCAGTTCAGAATCACCGCCACGGCAAACAATGGTCGTTCACGCAGCACCGACCTTTCGTTGGCCGAACTGAAGCATGGCGGGTGGCCCCAACTGGACGGTGCTGACAACTTTAGGGATACCCACCGCTTTGTCCCAACAATGGTGAGTGCCTGATGGGTTCGCGTGCACCTATCCTGGCCCCTGGACGAAGTGCCACCAGAACCATGATGCTGTGGTGCCCGGACTGGCCGATCACGGCAATTCTGCGTGATCTCGCCATTCCAGAGAACGCCCCGCTTGCCCTCATCGATAAGGGGGAAGTTTTCGCCTGTTCTCCGGCAGCCCGCCTGGACGGCGTAAGGCGGGGCCTGAGGGTCCGTGAGGCGCAGGCGCGGTGCCCTGCATTGACCGTCAAACATTATGATCCTGATCTTGATGAACGGGTCTTCGAACCAGTGGTAACCGCTATAGAGCAGATCATGCCGGGAGTCCAGTTGGTGAGGCCGGGGTTATGCGCCATCCAAACCCAGGGCCCCAGCAGATACTACGGTGGGGAGTCACTTGCTGCTGCTGCACTCATCGCCACCCTGACTGCCCTGGGCCTTACCGCTGCCAGGATCGGTATCGCTGATTCACCGTTCGCTGCGGAACACGCCGCCCGTGCCACCGAAGTGCTGGTGGGGGTGGAGCAGGATCCCATCTGGGTGGTCCCAGCAGGAGGATCTGCCCAGTTTCTGGGTTCTTTCCCGCTGGAGGTGTTGGAGGAACCAAGGCTCACTGTGCTGTTGAAGCGTCTAGGAATCAGAACGCTCGGTGAATTTGCTGCCCTTGATGCAACAGATGTGCGTAACCGGTTCGGAATCGAAGGTGCCCTTGCCCACCGGAAAGCATGCGGCCTTGACCACCGCAGTGTGGTGGCGCGAACTCCCCCGCCGGAATTGGATGTTGCAGTTGACTTCGAACCGGCTTTGGTACGGATAGACCAGCTGGCTTTTGCTTTCAGGACTGCCGCTGACCGCTTTGTGGAAAGGCTTCGTGAAACAGGTCTCGTCTGCACCGTTTTGAGGGTGGTGTTGCATTCGGAATCGGGTGAGGTTTCGGACCGTCTGTGGCGGCATCCACGCTGGTTCGATGCCGACGACGTCCTTGATCGCGTGCGGTGGCAACTGCAGGGTGGAGGCTTGATTGAGCATGGGTTGCACTCGGGGATTACCCGGGTTCACACCATTCCCGAGACCGTTGAGGATCTCGGGGATCATGCCGATGGACTTTGGGGTACCGGGCCGGATGAAAGCATTCATCATGGTCTTGCCCGGGTCCAAAGCATGTTGGGTCATGGGGCGGTTCTGACAGCTTCGATTGCCGGTGGTCGGATGCTCAAGGACCGCAGGGTGTTTATCCCCTGGGGGGATTCACCAGCCGGTAATCCTCTGACAGCGATGGAGAAAAGCCAGCCCTGGCCTGGAAGAATTCCTGGCCCCGCTCCAGCCACGGTCTTCGATGAGCCCCAACAGGTACAGGTTCTGGATACTCAGGGAGGTTCAGTTGACGTTGACTCCCGGGGAATGCTCATAACTGTACCCAGTGAATTCTCTCCCCCCGGTGCGACAGTAAGGATGACTGTTCATCATTGGGCTGGTCCCTGGCCTGTCACTGAACGCTGGTGGGACTCTTCAGGCCGAACACTCAATCGATTCCAGCTGGTCGATGCCACGGGGGCAGCCTGGTTGCTGCTGCTGGAGGATCACCAATGGTGGGCAGAAGCCAGTTATGACTAGTCCAGCAGCCACTACCAGAATGATCAGGGGGGGCCATGGGATTTAGTAATCCCCCCATTTCGTGGTCGGAGTTCGAACGTACTCTTTCAGACCGTAGCCGCCCCGGCGCCCCTCCCACCGGAGCCGACGGTGGTGACAGCCCAGCATGGTCCCACAAACGTCAACCTTATTTGCCACCTCAACTGACCGAACCGGAACCTACGGGTCCAGTGGTCCCTTATGCAGAGTTGCACGTTCATTCAAACTTCAGCTTCCTCGACGGCGCCTCAAGCCCTGAACAGTTGGTAGAGGAGGCGCACCGGTTGCGGCTGCATGGGCTCGCATTAACCGACCATGACGGATTCTATGGTGTGGTTCACCTGGCGGAAGCTGCCGAAAAATACCCCCAGTTATCCACCGTATTTGGGGCTGAGCTCTCACTTGATCTGCCGAAACCACAAAACGGGGTACCTGACCCGGAAGGTAGCCATCTGCTTATTCTTGCCCGTGGTGCGCAGGGGTACCGCAATCTGGCTGGAGCCATCACCACTGCACAGCTGGGCAATAGCGCGGAGAAAGGAAAGCCGACCTACAGTTATCGCTCATTGGCTGAACATGCAGCGAACAGTTGGATGATCCTTACGGGCTGCCGAAAAGGCACCGTCCGCCAGGCCCTCGTCCGAGATGGGAGGCGCGGTGCGGAGGCAGCTGTTGGACACCTGGTTGACCTATTCGGCAAAGACAACGTAGCCGTTGAACTCATTGATCAGGGAAACCCGTTGGACAGTGCTTTGAATGATGAGTTGGCTGCCGTTGCTGAGCGGCTGAAGCTTCCAGCTATTGCCACCAACAATGTGCACTATGCATCCCCTGCCCAGCACCGGCTCGCCACTGCGCTGGCTGCTGTACGAGCCAGAAGAAGCCTTGATGCGATGGACGGTTGGCTACCCGCTGCCGGGGCTGCTCATCTGCGGAGCGGTGCAGAAATGGCTGCCAGGTTCGCCGCCTTTCCCGGGGCAGTTGAACGAACAGTCGACCTGGCTGATGACCTGGCCTTCCGGCTGCGGAGCGTCAAACCCGGGTTGCCCAACCTTGCCCTCCCTGACGGCCACACCCAGATGAGCTACCTAAGGAAGTTGGTGTGGCAAGGTGCAGAGAAGCTGTATCCCGGGCGGAGGGACGTCGAGGACCGGATCGAAAAGGAACTCCGCGTCATTGAGGACAAGAATTTTCCCGGTTACTTCCTGATCGTTCATGACCTGGTCCATTTCGCCCGGAACCGGGGGATCCTGTGCCAGGGTCGGGGATCGGCTGCGAACTCGGCAGTTTGTTACCTGTTGGAGATCACGGCAGTCGATTCGATTCTGTACAACCTTCCGTTTGAACGCTTCCTGTCCAGCATGCGCGATGAGGAGCCAGACATTGATGTCGATTTTGATTCCGATCGCCGCGAAGAAGTTATCCAGTATGTCTATAACAAGTACGGGAGGTTCAATGCTGCCCAGGTTGCCAATGTCATCACTTATCGTCCCAAATTTGCCGTTCGTGACATGGCCAAAGCCCTCGGCCATAGTCCAGGACAGCAGGACGCCTGGTCCAAACAGGTGGAACGTTGGGGAGCACTGGTCTCAAGCCAGGACCATGACATTCCCGACACTGTAGTCCAGCTGGCACAAAGTGTCCTGAAATTCCCACGCCATCTGGGTATCCATTCAGGGGGGATGGTACTCACTGACAGGCCAGTCGGTGAAGTATGCCCCATCGAGCATGGACGGATGGAGGGTCGAACAGTTCTGCAGTGGGATAAGGATGATTGCGCGTGGATGGGCCTGGTGAAATTTGATCTGTTGGGGTTGGGAATCCTTGCCGCCATCCAATACAACTTCGATTTGGCTGAGAAACACTTCGGTGAAAAGTGGGACCTGCACAGCCTCCCCAAGGAAGAGCAGGGTGTCTATGACATGCTCTGCTTCGCTGACTCCATCGGTGTGTTCCAGGTGGAAAGCCGTGCCCAGATGGGAATGCTTCCCCGACTCCAACCCAGGGAATTTTACGACCTGGTCATTGAGGTGGCGTTGGTGCGGCCAGGACCCATCCAGGGTGGTGCCGTGCATCCGTATATCAAGCGGAAACTCGGAGAGGAGGAGGTCACGTATCTCCATCCCAAGCTGGAGCCGGTACTTGAACGAACACTTGGTGTTCCGTTGTTCCAGGAACAACTCATGCAGATGGCAATGGTGGTCGGAAACTGTTCCGGTGCTGACGCTGATCAATTGCGCAGGGCGATGGGGTCCAAACGTGGTCTGGAGCGCATCGATACGCTGCGGGACAAGCTTTACGCCGGGATGGCATCCAATGGGATCACCGGGGAGACAGCGGATTCGATTTACCTGAAGATTCAGGCTTTTGCGAATTTCGGGTTTGCTGAAAGCCATTCAATTAGCTTCGCTCTTCTGGTGTATGCCAGCGCTTGGTTGCGACTGCACTATCCGGGAGCATTCCTTGCCTCTTTACTGCGTGCACAACCCATGGGCTTTTACTCACCGCAAACTCTGGTGGCTGATGCACGCCGTCACGGGGTGACAGTCCTCCGGCCAGATCTCCTGCACTCAGGGGTACATGCTGACCTTGAGCCAGTACCGGGCACGGGTGAACCCGGCGGATCCCCCACGGGTATTGACTCCTGCCTCCACCAGAAGCAACCCCCGGTCGGTCCATTTAACAGAAAAGTTCCCTTCGATTCCACGCATCATCGCCGGGATGGCAACTTCGCCGTGCGGTTGGGTCTTGATAGCGTCCAGTCGATCGGGACCAGGATCGCTGAACTGATTGTCAACGAAAGACAGACCAACGGAGTGTTCACCGACATGGCCGATCTGGCACGCCGCACTGAACTCAATGCCTCCCAGCTCGAAGCTCTGGCTGCTGCCGGAGCATTTGAATCAATGGGGTTAACAGAACGGGAGGCCCTCTGGAACGCAGGCCCTGCATCGACAGAACGGGCTGGTCAGTTAAAGGGAACAACCGTTTACATCCAACCGCCGCTGTTCCCTGATCTGACAGCCGCTGACCGAGTCGCATCCGACCTATGGTCGACCGGCATCACCCCGGATGACCATCCGGTTCGCCACCTCAGATCAACGCTGACGAAACGGGGTGTCCTCACAGCAGAGGACCTCATTAGTGCCGAATCAGGGCGAAGGGTCGAGGTAGGAGGTGTGGTCACACACCGGCAACGACCCGCTACAGCAAGTGGTATCACCTTCATGAACCTTGAGGATGAAACAGGACTGGTGAATGTTATCTGTTCGGTCGGGGTGTGGCAGAGGTATCGGCGTATCGCCAGGGAGTCCAGTGGTGTACTGGTACGGGGCATGCTGGAAAGGTCTTCAGAGGGTGTGGTGAATATTGTGGCTGACAAGTTTGAGGGCCTCACCATGAAAGCAACCACCAAATCACGGGATTTCCAGTAGGCCAACCGTGGGGCAACCTAAACCTCACCCCCATGTCACATTTTCTCTCGTCGAAACGTCACGTCTATGACGGGACCAACCCGACCACTTGGAGAGGAGCGATCATGTTTGACACCACAAGCGGACCAGTTCTGGTCACCGGAGGCACAGGTACTCTTGGACGCCGGGTGGTCAGGAAACTCTCGGATAGTGGACACCAGGTGCAAACCCTCAGCCGGCGGGTGCTGCCCACTCCGCTGGGGTCACCCACCTGCTCGGCGATACGGTTCGCGGGATCGGCCTGCAGGCAGCTCTGAGCAACGCGCCCGTGGTGATTCACCTAGCCGGTGGCGCCAAGGGTGATGACCTGGCTGCCGGGCACCTTGTCAGCGCTGCCTTGACCACCGACGTCCGTCATCTGATTTTGATCTCGGTGATCGGCGCCGACATCATGCCGATCAACTATTTCAGGACGAAACTCGCAGCAGAAGAAGCTGTCAAAACGTCGGGTGTTCCGTACACGATCATCCGCGTTGCGCAGGTACACGATTTCGTCCGTGGCGCTCTGGGGGTTCTGACCAAGTCTCCTTTGATTCCAGTACCGAGCGGACTGCGACTCGAACCGGTCTCAGCAGAGACAGTCGCCCAGGAACTCGTGGCCCGTGCGCTGGGCGAACCTTCGCAACGAGTGCCGGATCTGGCGGGTCCGGAAATTCTGGATGCCCACCAACTCGTTGCCCACTTTCAACGTGCACGTGCGCTGAACACTTGGACGGTGCCCGTGAGGCTTCCGGGGGCGGCGGGCCGCGCCTACAGGCGGGGAGACAACCTGGCAGGTCAACCTGTGCAGCGCAGAGGCGAAACCTGGAAAGAGTATCCGGAGAGTGTGTTCCCCCAGGATGTCAACGATTAGGAGCCAGCCGGCGTTTAACGAAAAAGACCCCCGGATAACCGGGGGTCTTACCGTGCGCGAGGGGGGATTTGAACCCCCACACCCTTTCGGATACTGGCACCTGAAGCCAGCGCGTCTGCCGTTCCGCCACTCGCGCGCAACCACTCTGGACTCTTCACAACTACCTTGAAGAGCTCCACGAACAGCAGAAATAAGCATAACGGAGCATCAGTGAAATAACCTAAACGACTGGTCAAAGCTCAGTAGGTGCCGGCTATGTGGAGTGGGACAGTGTCACGGGTAGAAGAATCGTTATCACATAGTTCCCGGCAGAAATCGCCGGTTAAGGCCTTTTCCAGAGGTCCCCAGTAGTATCGAACTGATCATGTCGTACGTTGACCATGCCTTCGCACACAAACTTGGGCTGTGGGTTGGTGGAACGACCAACCAGCCAGTCGAACGGTGAGGAGGCAGCAGATGGGTATTTTGGACAACGTCGAACGCGGGTTGGAAAAGATGGTCCGTGGCGCCTTCTCCACTGGGTCACGGTCCCAGGTACAACCGGTCGAGATCGCCAGCGCACTGCGCCGGGAGCTGGACAACAAATCCATTACCCTCGCTGAGGGGCGCACACTTGCCCCGAATGTGTTCACTGCCCGCCTGTCGGAGTCGGACTTTGCGCTGGCCCAGGAATGGGGCGCCACGCTCGCTGAAGAACTGTGCGACGTCGTGATCAAACACGTCAACAGCCAGGGCTACACCCTGCGTGGCCCAGTCAAGGTGTCCTTTACCCGCGACGTGGAACTGAAGGCCGGCGTGTTTGAAGTGGATTCGGCGACTGAGAAGCAGGCGGGTCCCCGGCGTCCGACCACCCCCAACGCCCCCACCCGTCAACCGACGCGGCTTCAGCCAGTGCTCGACCTCGACGGGCAGCGGTATTCGCTCAACGCCGGATCGATCATTCTGGGCCGCTCGTCGGAAGCCGACATCCTGGTCGACGATACCGGCGTGTCAAGGAAGCACCTCGAGATCCGCACTCACGGTGGAAGCACCCGGGCCGTCGATCTCGGATCGACCAACGGCAGCTTCGTGAATGGGCAGCGCGTCCATGGGGAGGCTGACCTGTCGGATGGGTCGATCATCACCATGGGCCGCACCCGGATGACCTTCCGCCTCATCCCAGTGCCGAATGGTGGCCGTTAGGAATGAGTGACCTGAGTGAACTGACCCTCACGGTGCTGCGGTACGGCTTCCTCGTATTGATCTGGATCCTGGTCATCAGCGTCGTGAGCGCGCTCCGACGAGATCTGGTCGTGGGTAGTCGTAACCGCCTCGGCACGCCCTCGGCACGACAGGTGCGAAAGCACCCGGAGCTGGTCGAGGAAGCACCGCCCCGCACCACCGCGAGGACACTCGTGGTGACGGAGGGTCCGTTGCAGGGAACCACACTTCAACTGGCATCGAGTCCCATCCTGCTCGGCCGCGCCCAGGAGGCCACCCTCGTCCTGGAGGACGACTACGCCTCCGGCCGCCACGCACGCCTCTTCCCCCAGGGGAGCCGGTGGTTCATCGAGGACCTCGGGTCCACCAACGGCACTTTCCTCGCGGGCAGCCAACTGACCCGCGCGTTGCCTGTTGATCTGGGCGTTCCTGTCCGGATCGGTAAGACGGTCATTGAATTGAGGTCATAGCGTTGGCCTACATCATGCGTTTCGCTGCACGCTCAGACGTCGGTATGGTCCGCGCCAAGAATGATGACTCCGCCTATGTCGGAAGATACCTGGCGGTGGTGGCAGACGGCATGGGCGGTCACGCAGGCGGGAACATCGCTTCTGCGTCGACGGTCCTGGACCTGGTTCACCTGGACCGGAAAGACTATGACGAGGGCGAAGCAGCAAATCAGCTCGCTGACGAAATCCAGACCGCCAATTCGCTTCTCTCCGAGTTGGTCAGCGTCAACCCGCAGCTGGCAGGAATGGGAACCACTGTGACAGCCCTGCTGCTCAACGGTGACCGCCTGGAGTTCGCACATATCGGGGATTCACGGGCCTACCGGCTCAAGGATGACGTGTTTGAGCAGATCAGCGTCGATCACACGTTTGTGCAGCGCCTCATCGACGAAGGACGGCTCCGGCCTGAGGAAGCAGACGTTCACCCCCACAAAAACGTGCTGATGCGGGTCCTGGGGGACGTCGACGCAAGTCCTGAACTGGACCTTCAGTCCTTCGAGGTCACGGCGGGTGAGCGATGGCTCCTGTGCTCTGACGGTTTGAACGCCGTGCTCAACGACACCCTGATCGAACGCATCGTTCGTGAAACGGCTGACCTCCAAGACTGTGTCAATACCCTCGTCGAGTTGACCCTCGCCGGCGGTTCCCCCGACAACGTCACGATCGCCGTCGTCGAGATCGCCGAAACCACCCCGGAGGACCTCCGCACCGCCGCGCTCACCACAATCCCACCAGCCAAGGAAGCAGCGGGAGAGAAGGACGATTCCACTCCGCTCGATCCCTCGCCAGGCACCGCCATCCGCGCCGACGTCATCCGTCAGGACCTTTCCACCAGACCCCACATGCTCGTCGGATCAGCGGCCCTGGCCACCGAAACCGGTCAGATTCCGATTGTCACGCAACGCACTACCGAGCGCCGCGCCGCCATGATGCTCACCCACCGTGCCGACAGCGAAGTTCCAGAGGACGACGCCGATGAGTCCTCGGGGATGCGCAAGCGTTGGCTCATCCCTGCCTTCCTGGGCCTGATGTCTCTCATTCTTGTTGCGGTGCTCTGGTTCGGTTACGCCTGGACCCAGACCCGGTATTACGTTGCCGAGTACGAGGACAACGTCGCCATTTTCAATGGCGTGTCGCAGACTATCGGTCCGGTGCGCCTGAGCCACCTCGATCAGGAGACAGACATCCCCGTCTCGAACCTCCCCGAGTACCAGCGCGCCCGGGTGGCGAGTTCACTTCCTGCCACCGACCTTGAGCACGCCCAGCGCATTGTCGAAGATCTCCGCGGTGACCTGCGTGCCGTGGCCTGCCCACCCGAATCACCATCGCCATCCCCGTCGGCCTCGCCCTCATCCTCCGATGACCCATCGGATTCGCCCTCAGCTGACTCATCCCTCGAGCCTTCCGCTTCCCCCACCCGTTCCACGGACCCTTCCGACGAACCAACCCGCAGCACCCCCAGCCCCGAAAGCAGTGCAGAGGCCGCCCAGGGTGATACACAGGACTGCCGAGATGAGACCTCATGAGTGACGTCCTGACCGTTCCCAAGTCCCGGCGCAACATTGAAGCGCTCCTCCTGGTGGTAGCCCTGGGGGTGGCCATCAGCGCAAACCTCATCGTTGGCCTGGACAAGGACAACCCGCTGGACTCGGCATTTTGGACCCAGAGCGGCGTCCTCGCTGGCCTAGCCCTGATCTTCCACCTGGTGTTGCGATTCAGGGCAAAATATGCCGACCCGGTAATACTTCCGATCGTGATCGCCCTGAACGGTATAGGGCTTGCCATGATCTACCGGATCGATTTGGCCAATGACACGACCGTCGCCGAAAGCCAGTTCCTCTGGACATCGGTTGCCATGGCAGCATCGATCGCGGTCCTGCTGGTCTTCAAGAACCACCGGGTTCTCCGCCGGTTTACCTACATCTCACTGATTGCCAGCGCCGTCCTTCTCCTGCTTCCCCTGACGCCTCTGGGCCTGGAGATTAACGGCGCACGCATCTGGATTAATGTGGGTTTCGGAACGTTCCAGCCTGGGGAGATCGCGAAGATTACCCTTGCCATATTCTTCGCCGGTTATCTATCGACCAATAGGGATCTGATCCTGCTGGCCGGGAAAAAAGTCGGCCCGCTGCAATTGCCGCGGTTCAAGGACCTAGCCCCAATGGTTGTCGCATGGCTGGTCAGCATCGGAGTCCTGATCTTCCAACGCGACCTGGGGTCGTCGGTGCTGTTCTTCGGCCTGTTCATGGTGATGATCTACGTGGCCACCAGCCGGTTTAGCTGGATCCTCATTGGTTTGCTGATGATCATTGCCGGCGGGTTCGCCGCGATCCAGTTGTTCAGCCACGTTTCGCTGCGCATCGATAGCTGGATCAACGCCTTCGACCCGGAGGTCTTCAACCGGGAAGCGGGAAGTAGCTTCCAGGTGGTCCAGGGGCTCTTCGGACTGGCCAACGGTGGACTCTTTGGGACAGGTCTCGGTGAGGGGCGGCCCGATCTGGTGATCTACGCCAACAGCGACATGATCATCGCTGCCCTCGGTGAGGAACTCGGCCTGATCGGACTTTTTGGCATCATCATGCTTTTCGTTCTCCTGGTCTCCCGTGGCATCCGCACCGCGCTGGGTACCCGGGACGGCTTTGGCAAACTGTTGGCGTGCGGGCTGTCGTTCACCATCGCTCTTCAGTGCTTCGTCGTGATGGGCGGCGTGACCCGCCTGATACCCCTGACCGGTCTCACCACACCGTTCATGTCAGCGGGCGGCTCATCGCTGCTCGCCAACTGGATTATCGTCGCCATCCTGCTTCTCATCTCTGAATCGGCTCGCCGTCCGGCGGTCACTGGACCGATGAAGGATTCCTTCCCTGACGCCCAGGATTTCCGCACCGGGTCGCTCACCCGCCAGTCCAGGGAGGTCTCCCCATGAACCAGGCAATAAGAAGCGCGTGGCTGGTAGCACTTGCCATGTTCACCCTGGTCCTCGGGTCCCTCACCTTTGTCCAGTTCTTCGAAGCCGAGGCACTGAGCGACAACGACTGGAACAACCGCTCCCTGCTGCAGGACTTCGGAAAGAACCGCGGGTCAATCCTGGTGGACGGGCGCGCCATCGCAGAATCCGTCCCTTCCAACGACGAGTTCAACTACCAACGCGTCTACAACGAGCCGAACCTCTACGCGCACCTCACCGGCTTCTATTCGCTGGCCAACGGCGCCACCCATCTGGAAAGCGTGATGGCGGACGAGCTGTCAGGTACCAGCGATGAGCTGTTCTACGACCGTATCGTCCAACTCTTCTCGGGGGCACAGGTCCAGGGGGCCTCGGTCGAACTCACCATCGACCCGGAAATCCAGCAGCTCGCCTGGGACCTGATTCCGGATGGCCAGCAGGGATCAATCGTTGTGATGGAGCCCGCAACAGGCAACATTCTCGCTATGGTGTCCAAACCCTCCTACGACCCGAATCTCCTGGCCGGACACGACACGTCAATTGTGTTGCAAAACCTTGAGGAACTATCCTCCGTTCCCGGGCTCTCCCCTTACTTCAATCCGGCCACCGAATCCCTGGTGGCGCCGGGGTCAGTCTTCAAGCTGGTGGTTGCCGCGGCCGCGCTGGAGTCCGGAGATTTCGACGACGAATCGGTTATCCCCAACCCTGCAGTCCTGGACCTCCCCGGCACCGACGTGGGCCTCCCCAACTTCGTCAACGGTGGATGTGCGTCCCAGACAACCGCCAATCTCGAGTTCGCTCTGGAACAGTCGTGCAACACTCCCTTCGCACAGATCGCGTGGGACCTTGGCGCCGAGGCAGTCCTGGAGCAGGCGCAGGATTTCGGTTTCGGCGAAACCTTCGGTATCCCAGTCCGGGTCGAGGCAAGCCAGTTCCCTGAAGCACCCTCCGAGCCCGAGCTCGCCCAGTCGGCCATCGGCCAGTTCGACGTCCGGGTCACCCCACTCCAAATGGCAATGGTAAATGCGGCAATCGCCAACGACGGGGTCCTGATGAAACCGAACCTGATCAAGGCCCTGCGTGCCCCCGACCTCGAACGGATCAGTGCCCCCGAGCCGGAGGTGATGAGCGAATCGATGAGCGTTGACACTTCCAACCAGCTCACAGACTGGATGGTCAATGTCGTCAACAACGGCACCGCACGGGCTGCCGCAATTCCCGGTGTCGAGGTGGCGGGAAAAACTGGTACGGCCGAAGTGTCGGGGCAGGGAGATAACGCCTGGTTCACCGGGTTCGCTCCTGCTGACAACCCGGAGGTAGTCGTGTCGATCGTGATGCAGAACGTTGACATCGCCACGGGTGGCCAACTAACAAGTCCAAGCGGAAAGCAATTGATTGAGGCGGTGTTGAATAAGTGAGACCTACATCAGGTATCACCTTAGGCGGTCGGTTTAAGCTGACCGACAGGATCGCCATTGGCGGAATGGGCGAGGTCTGGAAGGCAATGGACCAGGTCCTGGGCCGCGAGGTTGCCATAAAGATTCTCAAGGAGGAATATACGGGTGACCCCAACTTCCTTGACCGCTTCCGCGCCGAAGCACGTCACACTGCGCTGCTCAACCACGATGGAATTGCCAATGTCTTCGACTACGGCGAGGAAGGCGGTTCCGCCTACCTCGTGATGGAGCTGGTTCCTGGCCAGCCGCTGTCCACCATCATCGAACGCGAACAGATCCTCTCACCGGACCGCACCCTGTCGATCGTCGGTCAAACGGCGACAGCTTTGTCGGTTGCCCACCGCCAGGGACTGGTGCACCGCGATGTGAAGCCGGGCAACCTGCTCATCCTTCCGGACGGACGGGTCAAGATCACCGACTTTGGTATCGCACGACTGGCAGACCAAGTGCCGCTGACCGCGACCGGGCAGGTGATGGGGACAGCCCAGTACCTTGCTCCTGAGCAGGCCACCGGACAGGCGGCCACCGGATCAAGTGATATCTATGCGCTCGGTGTGATTGGGTATGAACTTCTTGCTGGCCGGCGCCCATTCTCCGGAGAATCGCAGATCGCGATCGCCCTGGCCCAGGTCAACGACGCCCCACCGCCCCTCCCGGAAACCATTCCGCGGCCGGTTCGGGCACTCATTGCCTCCATGCTGGCCAAGGACCCGGCCGACCGTCCAGCAGATGCCGAGCTCCTGGCTCAAGCGGTCGCAGCCATCCGAAGGAACGATATCCGCGCGGCGGAGGCCGCCGTTCCCGGGATGCTGCTCTTCGGTGGCAACACTGGCCCCATCACCGCGCCAGTCCCCGCTCCGGCGACGTCGGCCACCCGGGTGGTCCCGACGTCGACCTCGTCAATGCCCATCGTCGGTGCCGCAGCCGGTGCAGGGGCCGTAGGTGCATCCCGCGAATGGCAGGAAGAGGAGATCGACCGGGGCGAGCCAGCCCAGGAATCCCGTGGACGCAGTCCGTGGCTGATACCTCTGGTACTCCTGTTCCTGCTGGTGGGCCTGGCTGTAGGGCTGTTCTTTCTCTGGCCAGTCCTCACCGGCGCCGACGACGATCCAACCGTCCCCCCGGCAACAACAACTTCCGCCAGTCCCTCCACCAGCGCGTCCGCGACGGAAACCGAATCGGAGACCCCGTCAGAAGAGCCGACCACCGAGCCTGTTGAAACCACTGAGGCCCCGGAAATCGTCATCAGCGCTGTCGAGTTTGTGGGGCGTTCAGTTGATGTAGTGGTTGCAGATCTTCGGTCCCGAGGTCTTGAACCAGTCGTGGAGGAAGAAAATTCTGACACTGTCGAGGAAGGCATTGTGATCACCGTGGCGCCCGTCGGATCTTTGAGGCCCGGCGATAGCGTTACTGTCACTGCGTCGATCGGCCCCGAAGCTCCCGAAACCGTGGCGGTACCTCCGCGGTTGGTTGGGGCAACCGAGCAACAGGTGGTCGATGCCCTCACTGAAGCTGGGCTCAGCGGAACACGAACCGGTGAACAGGAGTCCGAGGAGCCAGCGGGAACGGTTCTCAGCGTCGACCCCGGCGAAGGTTCGGAAGTGGAGCCGGGGAGCGCGGTCAGTTATGTGGTGTCCTCCGGTCCGCCCGAGGTGACAACGCCTCCGGCGGCGGAGGTACCCACCGCCACCAGCCCCCCACCCACCACCGAAGCGCCGTAGCGCTTCCCTCACACCTAAGATGCAGGCGGAAGGCAACCACGTGACCACTGACAGGGTCCTCAACGGACGTTACGAAGTAGGTGAGCTCATCGGCCGTGGCGGCATGGCTGATGTCCACCTCGGCCGTGACATCCGGTTGGGCCGGTCGGTCGCCATCAAGGTGCTCCGCCGGGACCTGGCCAGAGACCCCCTGTTCCAGTCGCGGTTCCGCCGTGAGGCACAGGCTGTTGCCGCTCTGAACCACCCAACGATCGTTTCGGTCTACGACACCGGCGAGGAAGACATCGTTGGGCGTTCCATTGACGATGTCCGGGTGCCGTTCATCGTGATGGAGTACGTGGCCGGGCGCACCCTTCGTGACCTGATCCGGGCCGGTGAACTCTCCCTCGAGGAATCTGCTGAACACATGGTGGGGGTCCTGTCAGCGCTGGAATACAGCCACAAGGCGGGAATTGTGCACCGCGACATCAAGCCCGCCAACGTGATGATCACCCCTGAGGGCAACGTCAAAGTGATGGACTTCGGCATCGCCCGGGCCATCGCCGATTCCGCCGCCACGATGACCCAGACCCAGGCAGTGATCGGGACCGCCCAGTACCTCTCACCTGAGCAGGCGAGAGGAGAGACAGTCGACGCGCGCAGTGACCTCTACTCTGCCGGTTGCCTGATGTACGAGCTGTTCACCGCCCGCCCACCCTTCATCGGCGACAGCCCCGTGTCGGTGGCCTACCAGCATGTCCGGGAGGAGCCAAAACCCGCGAGCCAGTTCAATCCGGAGGTGTCGCCGGCGCTGGACGCAGTGTTGAAACGGGCCCTGGAGAAGGACCGCCAGGACCGTTTCCAGGACGCAGTCGCATTCCGCACCGCGCTGCAGGAAGCACGGCGCGGAGTTATCCTTGCCTCCTCCCAGGAGCGCGCAACCGAGGCCTTTTCAACCCTGCCCGCGGCGACTGACGACGAGGGTCCACAGACCCGCGCCATGGCAAAGGTCCTGGCCGGGGGGTCCATGAGCTCTGGGCCCGTCACCGACGAGCAGCCTCCGCTGCCTATGCCGCGAACCTTCGAAGATCCGAACGATGACGACGAGGATCGTCGGCGTGCCACCCGCCGCGCGTGGACCACCACCTTCTTCATCATCGTGGCATTGGTTCTCGCTGGTGGAGCATTTGTGCTGTTCAATCTCCTGAATA
Organism: Arthrobacter sp. 260; assembly: GCF_013116745.1. GTDB lineage: Bacteria > Actinomycetota > Actinomycetes > Actinomycetales > Micrococcaceae > Arthrobacter_D. The sequence continues at coordinate 190,550 of NZ_JABFOE010000003.1, read as the reverse complement.
CCCAACCCGAGGGTCCGGTGCTGCAGGAGGTGCCGACCGTCGAGGGAATGACCCAGGACGAGGCGGCGAATGCCATCTTTGCCGCCGACCTTCGCCCGCAGTTCGAAGAGGATTTCAGCGACACTGTCGATCCGGGATTAGTGATCGATTCCGATCCCGGGGCTGGTGCCGAGATCGAGCCGGGCTCCACGGTCAATGTGACCATCTCCGAAGGTCCCTCCGAGGCGGTGATCCCCGAGGCCATCACCGGAATGACAGAATCATCTGCCCGCGACGCGCTCTCGTCGGCAGATCTCAGCGGGGGAGAAGTCACCGAGGAGAACAGCGCAACGGTCCCCGCCGGCCGGGTGATCTCTACCAGCCCTGCCGTCGGTGAATCAGTACCGGTCGGTTCGGAGGTGGACCTGATCCTCTCGACGGGGGTGGTGGAAGTACCGCGGGTGATCGAGCTGCCCATCGAGGAGGCAACAGCCCTGCTGGAGGATCCGGTCCGCGGCCTGACCGTCAGGGTTGAGGAAGTGGAGAACGCCGTGGTCGAACCGAATATTGTGACTGACCAGAGCGCCGACCCTGAATCGACCGTCCCACCAGGTACTGAAATAGTTCTGACCGTGGCGGTTGAACCTGCCCCGGAAGAGGAGCCTTCAAGCGACCCTGAACCCACTTCATCAGCCAGTGAAACCCCCTCGGAAGCACCTGAGGAACCCTGAGCGGTTCTGACTACTTGGAGATGAGCGGGCTCAGGGTTGAAGACTTCTCGGCTGCACCGGCCAGCCCTAGGGACTCGAGCCAGTTCCCCAGCATCCGGTAGCCCCCCTCGGTGAGGACGGACTCGGGGTGGAACTGAACGCCGCACAACGGGGCAGTCCGGTGTTCCAGGCCCATGATGATCCCGCTAGCCGTGCGGGCAGTCACCACCAGCTCCGGCGGCACCACCTCGCTCACCGCAGCCAGCGAGTGGTAACGGGTGGCCGTCAGTGGCGACGGCAGGCCGGTGAAGATGCTGCCGGAATCGTGCTCCACAAGCGAGGTCTTGCCGTGCATCAACTCCGGGGCGTGGGTGACCGTCCCCCCAAAGGCTTCAGCGAGGGCCTGGTGCCCTAGACAGACGCCGAGCATGGGCAGGGAGTTCGCACCACACCACCTGATCATGTCGACGCAGATCCCGGCATCAGCCGGCGTTCCGGGGCCTGGGGAGATCAGTACGCCGTCGCGCACTTCGGCGAGAGCAATCGCCTCAGCCAGCGTGACGTCGTCGTTCCTCACCACTGTTGTCTCGGCGCCCAGTTCCTGGAGGTAGCCGACCAGGGTGTAGACAAAACTGTCGTAGTTGTCGATAACCAGAATGCGGGTGGTTTTGGACATAAGGCTCGTGGACTGCCAATCGTTGAACTATCGAAAGCGGTAGGACCGGTGCTCCCAGCATTTACCGTGTTCGCGACGGGTACCTGCCACCGACGATCATGGAGGCTACGGCACCCTGCGACCGGTTCATTGGTTAGAATTAGGCTTCCACCGTGCTGATGACATTGATCCTTTTTTTCAGGATAGCGTGTGTAATCACCGACTGCCGAGCCCTTGTGAGGGTAAACACCATGGCGAAGCTGCTTTGGCTTCACCCATCTAGGAGGACCAGTGCCCGAGTCGAAGTCCCGCAAGAAGCCGACCCAGTCCAAGACCCCCGCCTCCACCGAACCGAAGCCGAACCCGGTTTGGTACAAGCCGGTGATGTTTGGGCTGATGATCCTGGGCCTCCTCTGGATCATTGTCTACTACGTCTCCGAGGCCCGGTTTCCCATCCCCTCGATCGACTCGTGGAATATCCTGATTGGTTTTGGCTTGGCCATTGTCGGGTTCCTGATGACCACCCGGTGGCGCTGACCCTCCGCTAGTGATCGCGCCCGCCGTGGCCGTCGGAGAGTGGCCAGCTGGCCTTCTCTCCCACGGCCACGGCGGGCGCTTTTTTATGAGCTCCCAACCCTCAGATTGCTGACCCCATGCTTCGTACACACGTTGTGCACTAAGTTATCCACAGGTGTGGGTAACTTTGGGGATTTAGCTCTCCGTTCCCTTAAGATCCGGGCCCATGCTTATCCACAGCTGTGGAATTACATGTGTGTAAGTTATCCCCGCTGTTGATAAACCCTGTGGACAACGTTCAGCGAAGGGGTAGCTCGACCAGGGTGGCACCAAGGACGGTCAGGGCCACCAGGATGAGAGCAAGTCCTGCCAGACCGCCCCAGTGGATCAGCGCCCGGTTGCTTCCCTTCGGGGCGTAGGCGATGATCGCGGCGGCGGCAGCACCGGTCAGGAGCCCTCCGAGGTGGGCCTGCCAGGAGATTCCCGGTACCACGAAGCCGAGGACGCCGTTGATGGCAATCAGAACCACCAGTTGGCGCACATCGCCGCCCCTCCGGCGCTGCACCACCAGCATGGCGCCGAACAGTCCGAACACAGCTCCGGAGGCTCCCACCACCGACTGGAGGGGATTCGAAAGCAGCAGGACGGCTACAGAGCCGCCGAAGGCGGCGAGGAGATAGAGCGCCAGGAACCGGCCACGACCCAACAGGGGCTCGAGAGCCTGGCCCATAATCCACAGTGCGTACATGTTGAAGGCTATGTGCAGCAGGAAACCGGTGGAGTGAAGGAATGCGGCCGTCAGCATCCGCCAGGGCTCGGGGGGAATGAACTCAGAGGTATAGGCGGGCGCGTAAGCCAGTGCCCCGGTCAATCCGGGGATGAGATTCTGCAGCAGGAATAACACCGCGCAGGTGCCAATGATGGAGAAGGTGAGGATGGGTTTCCCCTGCCGGGCCACCCCGCCGAAGATAGTTCGTGGAGTGGGGGCGTTGCGTGCGCTTTCCTTCACGCAATCGACACACTGAATCCCGACGGCAGCCGGCCGCTGGCACTCCGGACACGCTGGCCTGCCACACCGCTGGCAGCGGACGTAGCTGACGCGGTCTGCGTGTCGGGGGCACACGGGGACTTCCTGTTGCGGCTGATCCGCCGGGATTCCGTATGTCATGTGGGCTTTAGAGCTGCTCTACCGTGATCGAGTTGATGACAACATCTTCGAGTGGCTTGTCCCGGGAGTCAGTGGGAATCGCATTGAGCTGCTCCACGAGCGCCTTCGACGCTTCATCGGTGACGTCACCGAAGATGGTGTGCTTGCCCTGCAGCCACGTGGTGGGTACGGAGGTGATGAAGAACTGCGATCCGTTGGTACCGCGACCACCCTGGATTCCCGCGTTGGCCATGGCCAGTTTGTAGGGTGCCGTGAAGTCAAGGTCGGGGTTGATTTCGTCGTCAAACTGGTAGCCTGGTCCGCCAATTCCCTGACCCAATGGGTCGCCACCCTGGATCATGAAGTCCTTGATGACGCGGTGGAAGATGGTGCCGTCGTACAGCGGCTTGGTGGATTCCTCACCGGTCTTGGGGTGAGTCCAGGACTTGTCTCCCGTGGCGAGACCGGTGAAGTTCTGCACGGTCTTCGGGGCGTGATTCCCAAAAAGGTTTACCTTGATATCGCCGAGGTTGGTATGGATAGTTGCCTGTGCTGTTGCAATAGCTGTCATGTCCCCATTCTTTCATGCACCCCCTGGTAAAGAGCTGAGAATGAAGTGTTCCGCGCACAGTGAAAAATAAGCGGGAATCCAGGCAACGAATAGCACGGCATAGCGATAACACGTAGGCTGACAGTCAACAGTCACTATCCCCGGGAGGCAGATGTGAAGAAAAACAAACGTATGACACGCGACATCGAAAAGACCGTCGCAACGAGTGCCGAAGCCGCGCGGGACTGGGCAGCACCACGAGTGGATGCCGCCTACAACTGGGTGGCACCGCGTATCGAAAAAGGCTACGGATCGGCCTCACCTGCAATCCAGCACGGAGTGCAGCGAGCCGCCCACGGAATTTCCGATGGCATCTCGACCGTCACCCCCCGTATTCAGGACGGACTGGACAAAGTCGCCCCACGCATTTCGCACGTGGTGGACAGCACCACGCCGCACATCCAGAAGACTCTGGATCGGGCCGCCCCTGCCATCAACAATGCGCGGGACAAGGTTGTTGGCGACTACCTGCCCACGCTGTCCCACAAGTTGGGTGACGCGGCGGACTCAGTGTCCCGCTCACTGTCCGGTGCAACCATCCCGGAGCCAGTGAATCGCGCGGTCACCCGGGTGACCGGTGACAAGAAGGCTGTCAAGAAGGCCCAGAAGGCTGCCGCTGCGGCAGCCATGAAGGCTTCCCGCGACCTGAAGAAGCGTCAGAAGAGTGGCAGCAAGGGCTGGCTGATCTTCGGCATCATCGCCGCAGCGATCACTGCCGGTGTAGCCGTTTGGCGTGCATCCAAGCCCGTTGAGGATCCTTGGAAGACCCCCGTCAAGGTGGACACCAAGCCCACCGGCGAAGCTGAGCGTGCCAAGGAGGCCAAGGATGTTGTAGCCGACATCAAGGAAGCCGCCGATCGCGCAGCCGCCAAAGCCGGAGAGGCAGTGGAGGAAACCACCGACGCGGCCAAGTCGGCGGGGACGGCCACCACCGGAAAGATCCGGGATGCGGCTGAAGAAGCGAAGGATGCCACCAAGTAGTCAATTGGTGTAACTAAGAAGAAGGGCGGCTCCCGTGGAGCCGTCCTTCTTCTTTTTGCCACTTCCCTCCCGAACCGTATGACCAGTGGTAGATTTACCGCCGTGTCCCCTCCCCAGAACGCCGTCTCGATAGTCATTCCGGCGTACAACGAGGAAAGCGTGATCAGGCAGTGCCTGATTGCGGCGATCTACCAGTCAGTGCCCGCTGAGGAGATCCTGGTGGTCGATAACCGCTCCACCGACGGCACCAACCGGATTGTCCGGCAGATGCAACTGGAATATCCTGAAAGCCCCATCAGGCTTCTTGAGTATTCATCCGAACAGGGCCTGATTCCCACCCGTAATTTCGGGTTCGACAACGCGGCGGGAACCGTCATCGGCCGCCTCGACGCGGATTCAGTGCCCGAACCTGACTGGGTGGAACAGGTACTTGCCGGCTTCCTGGATCCGGAGGTGGCTGCAGCCACCGGCCCCGTGGTCTATTACGATATGCCGATGCGTCGCTGGGGACTACTGGCCGACGACAAGCTGCGCCAACTGGTCCTGAAACTGGCACGCAATCAGTACCACTTCCTGTTCGGATCAAACATGGCCATTAGGCGCACGGCTTGGGAGCAGATCCGTGATTCATCCTGCCGCGACGAAGCCGACGAGATGCACGAGGATATTGACCTGTCGCTCCACCTTGCCGAACACGACCTGAGCATCAGATACCTGCCCACAATGGTCAGCGGCATGTCAGCCCGACGGTTGGAAGACTCGCCCAAGGACTATCGTTACTACGTCACCCGGTTTGACCGCACCTATAGGGCCCACCAGATCAACAAACGGATCCTAAAGGTCCCACCCCTGATCTTCATGTCCATCTACTACCCGGCCAAAATGATTCGGGCAGTGCACTCGGCACGCAGCCCTCAAACCGCGAAACGTGGCGGCACACCCCAGGTCGTCGCCAAGGAGTCGGCAGAGAGCCCCTAGGATCCACCCATCGCGGGAGGGGGGACCGTCGCGGCCTCTTCGATGGCGCGCGCGCGGCCATTCGTCTGACCCCGAACCACGATAGCCAGGCCTACCAGGATCAGCAGCAGCCCCCCGTAGGTTCCCGCCGGCAACTGTTCCCCCAGGAAGACAGCGGCGAGCAGGGCCGCACCGGGAATCTCCAGCAGGATAATCATCGAAACCACCAGGGGGCTCATCACTGCAAGCAGGTGATTGAAGACCGTATGCCCCATGAGCTGTGCCACCAGGGTGACGGCGAGAATTCCGACCCAGGCTGCCGGGGAGAATCCTGTGAGCGGTTGCCTGAAGATCAGGCAGAGCGCCAGGAGGATCACCGCGCACCCGCCGTAGCAGAGAGTGGTGTATGTTCCAGTCGACATGGTTTTCCGCGCACCTGCCCCTGCCATCTGGTAGATGCCAGCAAGGGCTCCTCCCGCCAGGGCCAGAAGGTCACCGATAATCGCGTCCTGGGACAGAGTCAAGTCAAAACCCGTGATGACGACGACGCCGGCCAGCGCCACCCCCAGTCCCACTATCACCTTGGTGGCAGGGCGGGAGCCCTGAATCGCGTTGAACAGGGCAATCCAGGCCACCTGCAGGCAGACCAACGCCGTCGCGGCGGCCACCGAGGTGAGCTTGAGGGCTGTAATGAAACAGGCAAAGTGGAGGGCAAGCGCGGTCGCGGCGACGGAGAGGCGGATGAAATCGGTCCGCCGGAGGGCCTTGAACTCGTGACGTTTCGACAGTGCAGCCGGGCCACCCATCACGAGCGCGCCGATCGCATTCCGCCAGAAGGCGATTGCGAGTGCCGGCGCCACTGTCGCCGCCATGATAGGACCTGATGCAGCCACGCCAAGGACACCCAGAACCGACAGGAAGATGATCACCCAGTAACACTAAAGCACCCAGGAAACATAAGTTAAAAGGAAAAGGCCCCAGTCAGAAGACCGGGACCTTTTCCCTTCGGTGGAGGCACGGGGACTCGAACCCCGAACCCCCTGCTTGCAAAGCAGGTGCGCTACCAATTGCGCCATGCCCCCGAACGATTGCCGTTATGGCAACCTGATCAGTATAGCCTAGTCAACCGTGTCGGTTGCCTTGCTCCATACTGCCTTTTCCCTCTCGGATTCCTGCCACCTTTTGTAGGCGAAAGCACTGGCGAGAGCTGCTGCAACTACCAACAACTTCTTCACAGTGTTCCTCCTGTCGCAGTGACCTGCGGGTGGTAGGTCCGTGGGCGTACCAGGACTTGAACCTGGGACCTCTTCGTTATCAGCGAAGCGCTCTAACCGCCTGAGCTATACGCCCCGAAGCCTGTTCGGGCCGAAATACGACTTTACAGGAGTATCTCTGCAATCATCAAATCGGCCCGAACCCGGCTCGGACATGCCTGGTTAGTCGTCGGTGAGGGTGACGCCAATTCCGCCGACAAGAGTGGAGGAAATGTTGTACAGGACGGCCGAAAGCATTGCCAAAGCAGTCAACAGGACCACATTCACGACCGCAATGATGGTCGCGAAAGACACCACCTGGCCCAGTGAGGCGAACTGACGGAGGTCAAACCCTCCGCTCTCCGTTCCCGCAATTTCGCGCAGCAGGTCATTCACGCCGTCAAAAATTCCGGTGAGGTCCAGTACCGTCCAGATGACGATCGCCGCGACCACAGTCACGATCCCCAGCGCGACGGACAGCAGGAAAGACATTTTCAGTACAGACCAGGGGTCCACCTTACTGACCAGCAGCCTCGCCTTACGTGCCTTGGCCTTCGGCGCTGGTTTCACCAACCCCGGCCGGTTGCCGGGCGCGGCGTTTGAGGGCTTCTGGGCGGGGCGTGCGGGCGCGTTCACCCGGGGGCCGGTGCCGGTCTGTTTGACCGATCCGCTTCCAGTTGCCCGCGGGTTTGAGTTAGGCGAACTCACTCGGTACCTCCATTATCCGGCGACTGTGCGTCTGGCTCAGCCACTTCCTCTGACGTCAACGGTACTTCATCGACCGCGGGGCCAGCGGATTCAGCCCCTCCGGTCACCAGTTCAGCGGTACCTTCCTCAATGGCCAGTCCCCGTTCGCTGTTCCGCGCGACGGCGATGATCCGGTCCTTCTTGTCGGGCTTGGCAAAGATGACGCCCATCGTGTCCCTGCCCTTGGCTGGGACACCGGTAACCGCTGAACGGACCACCTTGCCTCCGCCCATGACCACGAGCACCTCATCTTCTTCCTGGACGATGAGGGCGCCCACCAGGTCGCCTCGTTCCTCGGCCAGCTTGGCCACCTTGATGCCGAGGCCACCCCGACCCTGCACGCGGTACTCTTCGACCTTGGTCCGCTTCGCGAAACCACCTTCGGTGACGACGAACACGAAGGACTCGTCGGTGACCACGTTGGCCGCCAGAAGTTCATCCTCCTCGCGGAACTTCATCCCCGTCACACCCGAGGTGGCACGACCCATGGGTCGCAATGCCTCGTCGGTGGCGGTGAATCGGAGGGACTGACCCTTCCGAGACACCAGCATCATGTCATCGCTCTCGGAGACCAGCTGAGCGGAGACCAGTTCATCGCCGTCGCGCAGGTTGATGGCGATCACCCCCGCCGTGCGGTTGGTGTCGTAGTCCTCCAGCCGTGTCTTCTTCACGAGGCCCCGCTGGGTGGCCAGCACCAGGTAAGGGGACTGCTGGTAGTCCCGCAGGTCAAGAACCTGGGCGATCGTCTCATCCGGCTGGAAAGCCAGAAGATTCGCTACGTGCTGACCCTTCGCATCCCTGCCGGCCTCAACCAGCTCGTAGGCCTTGGCCCGGTATACCCGTCCCAGGTTTGTGAAGAACAGCAACCAGTGGTGGGTGGTGGTGACGAAGAAATGCTCGACCACGTCGTCGCCGCGGAGCTGGGCACCCTTGATTCCCTTGCCGCCGCGGGCCTGCTGACGGTAGTTGTCGCTACGGGTCCGCTTGACGTAACCGCCGCGGGTGATCGTGACAACCATTTCCTCTTCAGGGATCAGGTCTTCCATGCTCATATCCGAGTCGAAGCCCAGAAGAATCTCCGTGCGTCGGTCATCGCCGTGCTTGTCAACGATCTCCTGGAGCTCAGTGGACACAATGTCCCGCTGCAGCTGCTTGGAGGCAAGTATCTTCTGGTACTCGGTAATTTCCGCTTCCAGCTTGGCGTGCTGATCCTGGATCTTCTGGCGTTCCAGGGCAGCGAGCCGGCGAAGCTGCATGTCCAGGATGGCCTGGGCCTGGATCTCGTCGATTTCCAGCAGCGTGATCAACCCATTTCTGGCATCCTCGACGGTTGAGGACCTTCTGATCAGGGCGATGACATCATCAAGTGCATCCAGCGCCTTCAGCAGGCCACGCAGAATGTGGGCGGCCTCCTCAGCTTTCCGCAAGCGGTACTGGGTCCGGCGGACGATCACTTCGAGCTGGTGGGTGACCCAGTGGCGGATAAAGGCGTCCAGGCTTAGAGTGCGGGGAACATCGTCGACGATGGCCAGCATGTTGGCGCTGAAATTGTCCTGCAGCTGAGTGTGCTTGTACAGGTTGTTCAGGACCACCTTCGCGACGGCGTCGCGCTTGAGCACAACGACCAGCCGCTGGCCGGTGCGACCCGAGGTCTCATCGCGCAGGTCGGCGATACCACTGATCTTGCCATCCTTGACGAGGTCTGCAATCTTGATGGCCAGGTTGTCCGGATTAGCCTGGTACGGCAACTCGGTGACCACCAGGCAGGTACGGCCCTGGATCTCCTCAACGTTCACCACTGCCCGCATGGTGATCGATCCGCGGCCGGTCCGATAGGCGTCCTCGATGCCCTTGTGGCCCAGGATCTGTGCGCCGGTGGGGAAATCCGGTCCCTTGATCCGAATCAGGAGTTCCTCGAGGAGCTCCTCCTTGGTTGCATCGGGGTTCTCGAGGTACCACTGAACACCCGAGGCGACCTCCCGCAGGTTGTGCGGGGGGATGTTGGTGGCCATACCGACGGCGATGCCGGAGGATCCGTTCACCAGGAGGTTGGGGAACCGGGCCGGGAGGATCGTCGGTTCCTGGTTCTTCCCGTCATAGTTGTCCTGGAAATCGACTGTTTCCTCGTCGATATCCCGCACCATTTCCATGGCGAGAGGGGCCATTTTGGTTTCGGTATACCGGGGAGCAGCAGCGCCATCATTGCCGGGTGAGCCGAAGTTTCCCTGTCCCAGGGCAAGGGGATAGCGCATGGTCCAGTCCTGGATCAGGCGTACCAGGGCATCGTAGATCGCTGTGTCGCCATGGGGGTGATACTGGCCCATGACCTCACCCACCACCCGGGCACACTTGTTGAAGGAGCGGTCCGGACGGTAGCCGCCGTCGAACATTGCGTACAGAACCCTGCGGTGCACCGGCTTAAGCCCGTCCCGCACATCCGGGAGCGCGCGGCCGACAATCACTGCCATCGCGTAATCCAGGTAGGACCGCTGCATTTCCGTCTGCAGGTCGACCTGCTCAACCCGATCGGCGAGGACCCGCCCTTCAAGGGGAAGGTCGGGTGTTTCTTCGTCGCTCATACGTCAGTTCCGTTCAGTTTTCTAAGTATCAAGGCCGTTGGAAAGGATGGCGACGCTCGACCGTCGCCTCATTCCCGCTAAATGTCGAGGAACCTAACGTCCTTCGCGTTCTGCTGGATGAAGTTTCGCCGTGATTCCACATCTTCACCCATCAGGACCGAAAAAATCTGGTCGGCGGCAGCAGCATCATCAACGGTGACCTGGAGCAACGTACGGTTGTCCGGATCCATGGTGGTCTCCCACAGCTCGGTGTAGTTCATCTCACCGAGGCCCTTGTAACGCTGGACACCGTTTTCCTTCGGCAGTCGCTGGTTGTTCGCCAGCCCCATCTTGATCACTTCATCCCGCTCCCGGTCACTGAAGACATAAGAGTGGGTGGCATTTGACCACTTGATCCGGTAGAGCGGCGGCTGGGCCAGGTACACGTAGCCGTTCTCGATCAGCGGCCGCATATAACGGAAGAGGAGCGTCAGGAGCAGCGTCGTGATGTGCTGACCATCAACGTCGGCATCGGCCATCAGCACAATCTTGTGGTACCTGGCTTTCGCGACGTCGAAGTCCTCACCAATGCCGGCGCCAAAGGCAGTGATCATCGCCTGGACCTCACTGTTGCCCAGCGCGCGATCAAGCCTCGCCCGCTCCACATTCAGGATCTTCCCTCGCAGCGGGAGGATCGCCTGGGTGTCAGGATTCCGGCCCCGCACGGCCGAACCACCTGCGGAGTCTCCCTCCACGATGTAGATCTCCGACTTTGAGGGGTCCTTTGACTGGCAGTCCTTCAACTTGCCAGGCATGCCGCCGGATTCCAGGAGCCCCTTCCGGCGGGTGGACTCCCTGGCCTTGCGTGCAGCAAGCCGGGCCTGAGCGGCCTGGATTGATTTTCGGATCACGTCCCGGGCAGGGCCGGGGTTCCGTTCCAACCAGTCACCGAGCTGATCGGTGACGACACGCTGCACAAAGCCCTTTGCCTCGGAGTTGCCCAGCTTGGTCTTCGTCTGGCCCTCAAACTGCGGTTCGGAAAGCTTGACGGAAATGACTGCTGTCAGACCCTCACGGATGTCATCCCCCGTGAGGTTCTCGTCCTTTTCCTTGATGATGTTCTTGTCACGGGCGTACCGGTTGATCAACGAGGTCATGGCCGCACGGAAACCCTCTTCGTGCGTGCCACCTTCATGGGTGTTGATCGTATTGGCGTAGGTGTGGACGCTCTCCGAGTAGGCACTGGTCCACTGCATTGCTACCTCGACAGCGATCTTTCGCTCGGTATCTTCGGTCTCGAATCCGATGACATCCTCGTGGATGACATCGACGCGCTTCGAGGAGTTCAGGTGATTGACGTAGTCAAGCAGTCCGTTCTCATACATGTAGTCGACCTGGCGGTGCTTCGGGGCGTCCTCGCTGACGCCATCGTCCTCGGAAGACTCTGCGATTTCTTCGGTTTCCACCTCGACAACGCGCTCATCCACCAGGATGATCCGCAGTCCCTTGTTGAGGAAGGCCATCTGCTGGAACCGTGCCCGAAGGGTTTCGAAATCGAATTCCACCGTCTCAAAGATGGTGGCATCGGGGTAGAACGTCTGGGTGGTGCCGGTTTCGGTAGTTTCAGCGCCGCGGCGGAGCTCGCCCACAGGCTTACCACCATCGGCGAAAGACTGGTTCCAAACATATCCCTGCCGCTTGACCTCGGTTTCCACCCGCGCCGAGAGCGCGTTGACCACTGAAATGCCGACTCCGTGTAGTCCACCGGACACCGCATAGCCTCCGCCACCGAACTTGCCTCCGGCGTGCAAGATAGTCATAACCACCTCGACAGTGGGGCGTCCTTCGGTGGGATGCATGTCCACGGGGATACCGCGGCCGTTGTCGATGACCCGGACACCCCCGTCCGCCAGAAGCGTCACCTTGATCGTGTCGCAATACCCGGCTAGCGCCTCATCAACCGAGTTATCCACCACCTCATTGACCAGGTGGTGCAGACCCCGGGGACCGGTGGAACCGATATACATGCCGGGGCGTTTACGGACGGCTTCAAGACCCTCCAGGACGCTGATATCACTCGCGTCATAGCCGGTGGTCCCATTTTGGGCGCCAGCAGTCGGCTGCGCAGTGCCCTGGGTGTTGGCGTCCAGCTCGTTGTCATTAGCCACAGGCGCTGTCGGCTCCTCAAAGGTAGGAATCAATCGGTGAATAGCTGAACTGTTTTTCCTGTCGAACAGGTAACAGTTTGAAGGCATCCCCTCGGGAATGCCCACTACAGCCATTCTACCTTGCCGTGCGCGCCAATACCGCACTAAACAGGCCCCTACTGGCGAATAAAGCCGGTTAGGAGCGACCGGGAGGGCACCTGCCAAGTCCGGATACCTCCCGAGGGCAATGCAGAGCCCTACACGGCGTTTACCGAACTGGCAAGAGTGGTGGAGCTGAGCATATGACCTCCGGTCCTATCCATAGGTGTCCCGTGGCCCCCGGCCCTTGACCGTCCGTCCGCCTTTTCGCCAGTTCGGAGATGAAGGACCCAACACCGAAATGCGCGTCACGACCCCACTTCCCAGCTCAGCATCGAACCGCTGGATCAACATAGGACTGATCAACCGCAGTTGGGTTGCCCAGGCAGTCGAATCGCACCGAACCAACACAGTATTTCCATCAAAGCTCTCGGGGCGGCAATGGAGTGCTATCTCCTGTCCAACCAACTCATCCCAGCGCGCAAGCACCGAGCCGACGGCTACCGGTGACTTCCAGCCCCGCTCGCTCAACAGTCTATTAAAGACATTTCCCAGGCCCTCCGGATCGCGCCCGGTGTAGGTCACCGACCCGGTATGGCGGCGTTTGGGCGGGGCCGAATCACGGCGTCCCGCCGGCAACCGCGTGTTTCCGCGGCCTTTCGAGGCATCACGCACCCGGTTCAGCAGGGACTGCGGAGCATCAAAATAGGATTCCTCGGTCAGGGGCGGGGACTTGGTGGAATCGTCTCCGTCCGCTGCGGCGCTGGAAAATGGGGCAGCGGACAAGGGGGTACCCGGAGGAGGGGCATTACCCACTGGGTCCTCGGAGGTTGGGTCAGTCCTGTCCGCCATCGGCCAACCCTCCCGGGACTACCCGGAACTGCTGTCCCGCCAGGGAATCGGGAATGTCATCCCCCACCGCCGCTGTGACCAACACCTGTTCGGCGCCACTGACAATCGCTGCGAGTTTCTTCCTGCGGTTGGCATCGAGTTCGGCGAAAACGTCGTCGAGAATGAGGACAGGTGTCCCTCCGGGAGTGTGATCATCCTCGATGAGCAAGTAATAGGATCCGAGTCGCAAGGATAATGCCATGGACCAGGTCTCACCGTGGGAGGCATAGCCCTTTGCAATGGTTCCGCCAAGGATCAGCTCGATGTCATCGCGATGCGGGCCGACCAGCGAGATGCCCCGATCCAGTTCCCTTTTCCGGTGGGACAGGAGTTCGGCGAGGAATCTCACAGTTATCTCATCCACGCTCATCCCATTGAGCGCCTCATCCTCGGCGGGCTGTCCCTCGCCCGCAGGGCCCGCCAGGGTCGACCGGTAACACGCCAGTGCCACCTTGGACCCATCAGTGAGCTGGTGGTAGGCGTGCTGCAGATGGGGTTGTAGCTGCCGAAGGACCTCAAGTCTGGCATGCACCAGCCTGGCGCCGGTCTCGGCAAGGTGCTGATCCCAGACGTCAAGGGTTGCCTCATGGGAGGCGGTAAACCTACCCGTAGTCCGTGCGGATTTCAGCAGCGCATTGCGCTGCTTGAGAACTCGCTCATAGTCCCCGCCGATACCGGCGCGATGCGGGAGCAGCGTCACCATCAGATCGTCGAGGAAACGGCGGCGATTCGAAGGGTCCCCCTTCACCAGCGCCAGATCCTCAGGTGCAAAGAGTACGGTGCGCAGAATACCGGCGGCGTTGCTGGCCCTGACTGGATTCGCCCGGTTTATCCGGGCACGGTTGGCCCGCTCGGCATTGATTTCCACCTCGACGCTCGTGGTCTGGGTTCCTCGGACGAGCCTGCCACGAATCAGGGCCCGGTCGGCGTCGAAAGCAATCAGCGGCTTGTCAGTGCTGACACGATGCGAGGAGAGGGAAGCAAGATAGCCGATGGCTTCGACGATGTTGGTTTTACCAACCCCATTGGGACCAACGAAGACTGTTGTGCCGGCCTCAAGAGGGACCTCTACCTGGCTATAGCTTCGGAAATCCGTCAGAGACAGATGCTGAACGTACACAATGCTCCACTCACGCGGATTCCCTGGGTGCGCGAACCGGGTGCCCACCAAACTGGTTACGCAACGCCGCAACCATTTTCATGGCTGGTGCATCGTCCTGGCGCGAAGAGAACCGGGCAAACAGGGCAGCGGTGATCGCCGGTACCGGAACCTCACTGGCCATCTTCCTTCGCCCGAATCCTCAACGTATCCGGCGATTCGGCCAAGTGCAGGGTCTTCCTCCAGGGCCTTTACGAGCAAATCCAGCAGCCAGGATCTGACAACAGTGCCGTGTTGCCAGGCCTGGAAAGTCCCATGGACGTCCTTGATAATGTCTTTCGCTGCCAGAAGTTCGTACCCTTCGGCGTAGGACTGCATCAGTCCGTATTCAATACCGTTGTGGACCATCTTGGCGTAATGCCCTGCCCCAACGTCACCGACATGGACAAAGCTTTCTTCACGAGGGCCGTCCGGGCGTAACGCGTCAAAGACGGGGAGTACCCGTTCAACGTCGGTGTCCGAGCCACCCACCATTAGCCCATAGCCGTTCTCGAGCCCCCAGATTCCCCCGGAAACTCCACAATCAACGAAGGCGATGCCCTGGTTCTCGAGCACTCCAGCGTTTGCCTGGTCTTCAGTGAAGCGTGAGTTTCCTCCGTCGATCACCAGATCCCCACCGTCCAACAGGTTCCCGAGTTCTGCAATAACCGTCCGCGTGGCTTCACCCGATGGGACCATCACCCACACCACGCGCGGTGTTGGGAGGTTGGCCACGAGTGCCTCCAGCGAGGGCACGTCGGTCAGCTCCGGGTTCCGGTCAAACCCAGTCACGGTCAGGCCCTTGCGCCGAAGCCTTTCCCGCATGTTGAATCCCATTTTTCCGAGTCCGATGAGGCCAATGTGCATTTCTGCTTCGCTTCCTGGGGTCGGTAAGGGGGACGGGGAATTGATTCCCTGGATGGTTACTGGTTGGCCATGCGTACCGGCATCAGCAGGTACCTGTAGTCGGTGCGGTCCTCGCCGGTGGCATCTTCCTGGGCAGAAATAACCACGGGCTTTGGTGGCGTGGTGAATGAAAAACGCACGAATTTGCTGTTGAAGGCGCCAAGACCCTCGCTCAGGTAATGCGGGTTGAAGGCGACCGTAATGTCATCCCCATCCAAGGTCGCCTCGATGGCCTCAGAGGCCTGGGCGTCTTCACCGGTGCCAGCGTCGAGGGTTACCTGACCGGGGCTGAAGGCCATCCTGACAGCGGTATTTCGTTCGGCCACCAGTGATACCCGTCGAACCGCTTCGACAAGGACACTTGTCTCGACGGTGGCATGAATCGGGGTACTTTCGGGAAAGAGGGCCCGGATCTTGGGATAGTCGCCGTCGACAAGCAGCGAAGTTGTCCTGCGGCCGCCACTTTCGAAACCGATCAGCTCACGGTCATTCGATAGCGCGATGCTGAGGTCGCCAGAACTGCCGAGAGTCTTGGCGACCTCGTTGAGTGTTTTCGCTTTTACGAGAGCGCTTGTGGAAATACCGGGGGTCCTGGGCTTCCAGGTCACTTCGCGAAGGGCGAGCCGGTACCGGTCAGTAGCCAGCAGTGTAATGAGATCATCCTCGATCTCCATCCTGACTCCGGTCAGGATCGGAAGCGTATCGTCGCGGCTTGCGGCAATGATCACCTGGGAAACGGCCTGGGCGAAGGCGTCGCCGTCGACAACTCCACTAACCTCGGGCGGTGTGGGGAGTTCCGGGTACTCTCCCTCGGGCATCGTCGCGAGGTTGAACCGGCTGTTCCGGCAAGTCAAGGTGACCTTGGTACCTTCGGTTTCCACTTCTACCGGGGCAGAGGGCAGACTTCGGCAAATGTCAGCCAGAAGACGCCCTGACACAAGGATGGTTCCCTCTTCGGCGATATCGGCAGGAATTTCAAGGCGGGCTGAGATCTCATAGTCGAAGCTGGCAAGGCTGAGCGATCCGCCAGAAGCTTTGATCAGCAGGCCAGAGAGCACCGGAACGGGTGGGCGAGGGGACAGGGAGCGCGCTGTCCAGGTCACGGCCTCAGCCAGTACATCCCGCTCAACTCTGAATTTCACTGAAGGGTGCCGCCTTTCTCTTTCGGGGATCTTGCGAAGTCGCGTAGCCGGCGGGTGGGGAGGAATCTGCCGCAGGGTAGGGAACAACATTACTTACAGAAAGCTTAGCCTGACTGCGCGAGGCGTTTCGCGACGGGTTTTTGGCATTTGGCGTGGGGCAGGGGGCGGTGAGCCAGCAGGGAAAATGTTATTTGGAAAACTCTTGGATTTAAGGTTCGTAGTGGTAGTAACGCCTGTTGAAACTGTGGATAACCTCTGTTGAGCCGCCAGCCGCTGGGGTACGCCTGTTGACAACCTGTGCATAGAAGTTACGGGCGCTCGGCGCGGGGTGTGGGCAAATTCGTTGAATTTCCGGGGATCCACAGCCTAGGGAAAGTTGTCCTCATTTTTAAGCGGGTTGTTCGACCGGTTATCCACAGTTCTATCCACACCTGTTAATACCACTGCTGTAGTTAGGCGTCTTTCCGGCGATGTTTGATCCGGTTGGTAAGTTCCGTGACCTGATTGAAGATGGCGCGGCGCTCTGCCATGAGTTCGCGAATCTTCCGGTCGGCGTGGATGACGGTGGTGTGGTCGCGGCCGCCGAGTTCCTGGCCAATCTTGGGAAGTGACATATCGGTCAGCTCCCTGCACAGATACATGGCAATCTGCCGGGCAGTGACGAGCGTGCGCGTTCTCGATTTGCTGCACAGCTCCTCCATGCTGATCTGGAAGTAGTCAGCCGTCTGCGCCATGATCACCGCGGAAGTGATTTCCTGGGCACCGTCGTCAGTGATCAGATCCTTCAGGACCACTTCGGCCAGCGTCACATCGACTGGCTGGCGATTCAGGCTGGCGAAGGCAGTGACCCGGATCAGTGCGCCCTCGAGCTCGCGGATATTGGTGGAAATCTTGGATGCGATGTATTCAAGAACATCGTCAGGGGCACTCATCCCCTCACTGATCGCTTTCTTCCGCAGAATAGCGATTCTCGTTTCGAGTTCGGGGGGCTGGATGTCCGTGAGCAGACCCCACTCGAACCGTGATCGCATCCGCTCCTCAAACCCGGAAAGTTGCTTCGGGGGTAGGTCAGAAGTGATGACCACCTGTTTGTTGTGGTTGTGGAGCGCATTGAACGTATGGAAGAACTCCTCCTGGGTGCGGTCCTTCCCGGACAGAAACTGGATGTCGTCAATGAGCAGGATGTCCACGTTGCGGTAGGTCTGCTTGAAACTTGTTCCTTCATCGTCACGGATGGAGTTGATGAAGTCGTTAGTGAACTCTTCGGAGTTCACGTAACGGACCCGGATGCCCGTGTACAGATGACGGGCATAGTGCCCAATCGCATGGAGCAGGTGAGTCTTTCCCAGCCCGGAATCCCCATAGATGAAAAGCGGGTTGTAGGCCTTGGCCGGAGCTTCGGCGACGGCGACCGCTGCAGCGTGGGCGAAACGGTTCGACGAACCGATAACGAAGGTATCGAAGATGTACTTCGGATTGAGGCGCCCAAACTCGTGGGAGTTACTCGGAAGAGTGGGTGCAGGCTTGGTCTCTTCCCGAATAGGTTCGCTTACCTGCGCCGGTTCGGAATCTTCCACCTCGACCGGGGTCAATTCAGGATCGATGACGAAAGCGCACTGCAGGTCCTCCCGGAAAACCGCCCGAAGGGCCTCGTCGAGCGCGGCCTTCAGATGGGTCTGCAGGACCTCACGTGTCAGCTCATTGGGGACAGCAACTAACAAGGTGGTCCCGATCAACCCTTGCGCCTGAGCCAGCACGACGAAGCCGCGTTGCCGCGGAGTCACCCGTTCATCGTGTTCCAGGGTGCGGATGACCTTACGCCAGGAACTCCCTACGTCGTTTATCTCGTCCGGGCCCACAAATACCTCTCACCATGTCCATCGAAAAAATGGCCATCATCCACAGGGTTATGCACAGATAGTGGATAAATGGCTCTTGGGCAAGACTAGAGGATGGGTAGTGCAGAAGATAGCTGGTCTCCGGGCCTGCAGGGGGTCCGTCAGGTAGCACGTCGGGGGGTGTTTCGGGACATGGGAAGTAGAGTTGTCCACAGATTGTGAACAAAAGAACACCACAGGGTCGCCCCATCGGTACCGGACCGCCCCAGTTTGACTGGCGTGGGCACGGTCGCCTAACGTTATGTAGTCCTATATGTCTGCATTTTGCATGCCTGCGCACCGGTTCACTGAACCGACCTGCACGGCCCCTGCTCCAGCCGCAGACAACACACGTCGAATCGCCAGTCTGTTCTTCCCCCTTGTAGCAACGGACTGGACGCATCCTAAGATTGTCTTGGAGTAAATACAGTGAGCAAGCGGACCTTTCAGCCGAATAACCGCCGCCGGGCTAAGAAGCACGGCTTTCGCCTTCGGATGCGCACCCGCGCTGGCCGAGCCATCCTTTCAGCACGCCGTGGCAAAGGCCGCACCGAGCTGTCGGCATAAGCTGCCGCAGCTAGTTTGACGAAGACGCGGGTCTGTTCAGCGACGCAACACGTCACAGCAACCCAGCTGTTCCGGAATCTCTAAATGTTGGCGCGTAGCAACAGGGTCCGGACAGCAACCGACTTCACCCATACCGTACGTTCCGGCTCCCGATCTGGGCGCCGGAACTTGGTGTTATATGCGGTAACCACGTCTGAGACAGATCCCAGCAGGTTCGGATTTATCGTCTCGAAGGCAGTCGGGAACGCAGTGACACGAAACCTCGTTAAGAGGAGACTAAGACAAATGGCGGCGTCAGCCCTCTCTCGGCATCCCAGCGGACTGGCCGTGGTGGTTCGCGCGCTGCCCCCTGCCGCTGATGCAACCTGGAGTCAGCTCGCTAGCGACTTCGACCGGGCATTTGACTCAGCATCCAGCAGGAAGAGAGGCAGCACATGAGCACTGCCGACTCTCCTGTTTCCCAGTTCCGTGACCTGCCGGCGAACTCAATGATCGGTCTCCTAAAGCTGTATCGAACGGTCATCTCTCCCTTGTATGGGCCCGTCTGCAGGTTCTTTCCTTCCTGCTCGGCCTACGCCCTCGAAGCGGTCACCGTGCATGGCGCCCTCAAAGGTAGCGGCCTGGCCATGCGACGGATCTGCCGATGCCACCCCTGGAACGACGGCGGTGTGGATCACGTCCCCACCGGCGGACGGACTTTCCCCCCGGGAAAAATACCCCAAATTGTTGTGCTGAATCATCCTGTGATTCCCGCTGATGACGAAAGCCGCTCGGCGGCCTGAGGAGCAAATAGCTATGGATTTCTTCGGTACCATCCTTTTCCCGTTCCAATGGTTGGTGTCATGGATCATGACGTTCTTCCACGACGGGTTCACTTTCCTGGGGATGGATGGGGCGTCGGGCTGGACCTGGACGCTCTCGATCGTCGGCCTCGTGGTTGTGATCCGTGCGGCTCTGATCCCGGTGTTCGTCAAGCAGATCAAAGCCCAGCGAGGGATGCAGGCGCTGCAGCCTGACCTGCGGAAGCTGCAGAAGAAGTACAAGGGCAAAACCGATCAGCTCTCTCGGCAGGCGATGACCCAAGAGCAGATGGCCCTGTACAAGAAGCACGGCACCAACCCGTTCGCTGCCTGCCTTCCCATTTTGATCCAGATGCCGTTCTTCTTCGCCCTCTTTACTGTGCTCAATGGTGTCTCCCGGGCCTCCGAGACCGGCGAAACCATCGGTGCAATGACCACCCAGGAGGTCCGTCAGTTCGATGATGCGACCATCTTCGGGGCGCCACTGTCCTCAACTTTTCTGGGGAGCTTCGGCGAGAACGCGAACGTCAGCGTCATCATTCTGTCGGTGATCATGATTCTGGCGATGACGGCGTCACAGTTCATCACCCAGAAGCAGATCATGGCCAAGAACATGTCGGAAGAGGCCATGCAGAGCCCCTTCATGCGACAGCAGAAACTGATGCTCTACATCCTCCCGTTGGTCTTCGGTATTGGTGGCATCAACTTCCCGATCGGCGTTCTGATCTACTGGACGACGACGAACATCTGGACGATGGCCCAGCAGTTCTATGTGATTCGTCGCATGCCTACCCCTGGTTCGCCAGCAGCAAAGGCACTGGCCGAGCGCCGTGCCAAGAAGGGCCTGCCGATGATGCCGCTTCTCGGCGAGAAGAAGTCCGAGCCAGTCGTCGAAGAGGTAATCGAGACCAAGGGGCAGCGCACCCAGCCGCAGCGTAAGAACAGGAAGAAAAAATGACCGCAGAGAATGTTCCCGCAGCAGATGGTGCAGACGAATCGATCGAAAGTGCGGCACAGGACAGCGAATCTTCGGTCACCATAAGTCGTTTGGAAGATGAGGGTGACGTCGCGGCTGACTACCTTGAAGAGCTTCTGGACATCGCGGATATCGATGGGGACATCGACATTGAGGTCAGGAACGGACGCACCTACATTTCGATTGTGTCCGAGGATCCCTCTAGCGGGTCGTTGAACGGTTTGGTGGGCAAGGATGGTGAAGTGCTCGAGGCACTGCAGGAGCTAGCCCGGCTGTCTGTACTCACCTCAACTGACAACCGGTCCCGCCTCGTATTGGACATCGACGGCTTCCGTGAGGTGCGTGGCAAGGAACTCCGTGACATTGCTGCCGACGCCGTTAAGAAGGCTAAGGAAACTGGCGACGAGGTTGCGCTCGAACCTATGTCAGCTTACGAACGAAAAATTGTGCATGATGTGGTGGCTGAACTCGGGTCCATTAGTGAGTCCGAGGGTGAGGGCTCTGGCCGACACATCGTCGTCTCGCCTGCGGACTCCTGACGGTTTCGGACCGGACACCTAGTCATGGCTGAGATCAGTGAGTCCGACCTCCGGGCCGCCCATACACTTTTTGGGGCCCGATTCGACTTGGCGGAACGTTATGTCGAGCACCTGGCAACAAGTGGAATCGAACGTGGGCTCCTGGGCCCCCGGGAGGTACCGCGACTGTGGAGCCGGCATGTGCTCAACTGCGCGGTCATTGCTGAGTTGTTCCCCTCCGAAGCCAGGGTTGCCGACGTCGGTAGTGGTGCCGGACTGCCGGGCATTGCCCTTGCAATCGCGCGCCCGGATCTATCCTTGACCCTCATCGAACCACTTGAGCGCCGCGTGATCTGGCTTCGTGAGGTAATTACTGAGCTGGAGCTCGCCAACGTTGAGGTGTTCAGGGGTCGCGCTGAGGAAGCCGTCGGTAAGGTCGAAGCAACAGTTGTCACCGCACGCGCAGTGTCGGCACTCGGCGGGCTGGCGGCGATGACTATCCCAATTCTCCAGGGGAAGGGCGAACTTCTGGCCATCAAGGGCCAGAGTGCGCCCGAGGAAGTGGCCAAGTCGCGGAAGCTCATCCGCAAGCTTGGGGGCCGGGATGTGACTGTGCAACAGGTCGGTGGAGAACTTCTCGAACAACCGACCACAGTAGTACGCGTCCTGGTCGGGTAGTTCTTCGTTTTGTCTAGCGAATCTTCCGGCGAACGACTACCTGGGGCTGGTTAGTCTTTGCCCACCGGCTACTCTTGAAGTAGGACCGGACCCCGGCATGGTGAAAGTGAGTTATCCCGCGTGACCCCGAAAGACACTCCAAAGCGGACGCAGCCGCTCATTGCTGATCGTGCTTCCCTTTCTGTCGACCAGAAGACTATTCAACCGGAAGCGGTTGTTGAGCAGTCGACAACCGGTGATGTTTCACGTGAAACGACCATATCGACTGCTGCCGCTCAAAAGATCGGAACCGAACGCCCAGCTTCGTCAAGTGCACCACAAAGGAACATTATGGATGCGATAGACGACAGCACCCCGTTGGCCAGGGAACTAGCCAACGAGAACCGACGCCGGGAAAAGTTGAGCGGTAGAACCCTTCCGCGTCCCCGGGCCACCAGGGTGTTCACGGTCAGTAACCAGAAGGGCGGAGTTGGAAAGACGACCACGACGGTCAACATTGCCGCTGCTCTTGCCGCCGCAGGGTTGAACGTGCTGGTGATCGATATTGACCCGCAAGGAAACGCTTCCACCGCCCTTGGCGTTCCGCACCACGCTGAAGTGGATAGCATTTACGATGTCCTGATAGATGACCTCCCCCTCGGGCAGGTGGTGGCCCAGTGCCCCGACGTATCAAACCTTTTGTGCGCTCCTGCGACCATCCATTTGGCCGGCGCGGAGATTGAGCTGGTGTCACTGGTAGCCAGGGAACAACGACTGCGGCGCGCAATCGACGTCTACGCGCGGGAACGTGCGGAGCAAGGTGAGGAACGTCTCGACTACATCTTTATCGATTGTCCGCCCAGCCTTGGCCTTCTCACCGTCAATGCGTTTGTTGCCGCCCAGGAGGTTCTGATCCCAATCCAATGTGAGTACTACGCATTGGAAGGGCTGAGCCAGCTGCTGAAGAACATTGAAATGATCCAGAAGCACCTCAATGCGGAGCTCGTGGTGTCCACGATTCTCCTGACGATGTATGACGGCAGGACTAATCTTGCCGCCCAGGTAGCTTCTGAGGTTCGTGAACACTTCCCCAAGCAGGTTCTCAAGGCAGTAATCCCCCGGTCGGTGCGGATTTCGGAAGCGCCCAGCTACCAGCAGACCGTCATGACCTATGACCCTTCGTCCAGCGGTGCGCTCTCCTACCTTGAAGCCGCATCCGAA
The DNA here is from genome assembly GCF_013116745.1 of Arthrobacter sp. 260. Classification (GTDB taxonomy): domain Bacteria; phylum Actinomycetota; class Actinomycetes; order Actinomycetales; family Micrococcaceae; genus Arthrobacter_D. The sequence continues at coordinate 167,498 of NZ_JABFOE010000003.1, read as the reverse complement.
ATAGCTGAACGCAGTTAGCGCAGGTCGCGGGTATCCGCGATTCACCGCAGTACTATGGGATCAACAACAAACTCTGCAGATTGATTCTGCGCATCTGAAGGGACCGGCTCATGGTTGAGAAGCGACGCGGATTAGGGCGTGGACTGGGTGCGCTTATCCCGAGTGCCCCAGCAAGCGAACCCGCTGAGACGGCAGAATCCCCCGCTCCCCGCAGCGGTCGACCAGCTGACATGTTTTTCCCGGCAGCACCCGAACGAGGTGCACGGGCCGCAGACCGTGATACATCGGGTGGAAGTTCAACACGAACAGGTTCCGGCATCAACAAGGAGGCGCTCAGAGCTCCCACCCGTGAGTCCAAACGGAACTCTCCAAAGAGAGCCGGCGCCACCGCGAGCCGTGACAAGACGACCAGAAGGCCTGAAGCCGCAAACAAGGGCGAGACCGCATCAGCTCCAATAGGGCGGGAAGCGCCTGAGCAGGATACTGAGAACACCGAATTCACACCCGGTGAGGAATCCGGTCTCCCAACCGAGACAATGGTGAGTCCTTCAGCTGTGGAAGCTGACGTGAATGAGAATACCGGGGCTGACGACACGCCCACTGCCGAATCTGTTTCAGAGGTGGTTCCCGGTGGGGATGGTGTTTCACGTGAAACCACTGTCGCTGAGAGTGGCCCAGTTCTGATGACAGTGCCGGGTGCAACCTTCGCCGAGATCCAGGTCGACCTCATCCATGCCAACCGGAAGCAGCCTCGTAGCGTCTTCGATGAAGACGAGATGGCGGAACTGGTCAACTCTATTCGGGAGATTGGTGTACTACAGCCCATTGTGGTTCGCCCCTCTTCCGAGGGTGGGGATCAGCCCTATGAACTGGTCATGGGTGAACGGCGGTGGCGGGCTACCCGAGAAGCTGGGCTGGACGCTGTGCCGGCCATCATTCGATCGACTACTGACGATGATCTTCTCAGGGACGCGCTTCTGGAGAACTTGCATCGTAGTCAACTGAACCCGCTTGAGGAAGCGGCTGCGTATCGGCAACTTTTGGATGATTTCGGTTGCTCCCACGATGAGCTGGCAGAACGAATCGGCAGGTCCCGTCCCCAGATATCCAACACCCTGCGTCTGATGAAGCTTCCGCCCCTCGTTCAGCGGCGACTCGCGGCTGGCATCATCTCGGCAGGACATGCCAGGGCGCTGCTCGGACTGAGTGACCAGGTAGAGATGGAGAAGCTGGCACAGAAGATTGTTGCTGAAGGTCTTTCGGTACGTACTACCGAGGAGCTGGTGTCGATGAACGATGGGCTCAGGCGGCCGGTCAAATCATCCAGCCCCCGAGCGGGCGCCCGCCATGAACGCTTGGACTACCTTGCTACTTCGCTGTCCGATCGCTTGGATACCAACGTCAAGATCACGCTTGGTGCCCGGAAGGGTAAAGTCAGCATTGAGTTCGCCAGTGTTGACGATCTGAATCGGATCATGGGCGTATTGGGATCTGGTCAGCCCTCACAGTAACCGATCCTGTTTCACGTGAAACAGTTGATGAGATGTTTCACGTGAAACAGGGATGTATCCGCCTATCGTAGATCTCGGGCTGAGGTAGCCCGGCAGGGCTGCCGGTGCCTTCAATTAGGCGACTGACGTCTCGGAGTTTCTTGCCCAGGCTCTTTTTTGGTCTGAAAAGGCACCAAAACGGACACCCGCGTTACCACAATGTGCTTGTTCGGTCGTTTCACGTGAAACTGATTCTCTCCAGCCCGGCAAGACCGGGCTACTAGTCGGGAAGTTCTCTGATTGTGCTGGGCCGAATGGGAAGTCTGGCACGTTTCACGTGAAACCGCCGCCGACACCCAGTGTAATGCGAAGATGGACCGCTGCCCGCTGTGGTTCGGTACCTCGGCCGGATCGCATGCGTGTTACACGTGAAACACCGATCCCGGAGGGCCCGGGCATCGGTAGGAATCGACTGTCCCACCAATCCAGGCGCTTCCATACTTCACTCCGACATTAATTTTGTGAAGTGACCAGATACGCGGTCGTAGGAACGCATGCTGCCTGGAGTCGTACGAGAATTCAGCTCGACGTGGGTTGAAGGTGGACTCCGCTCAAATCGCTGCTACCTGTCAGATGACTATGCCTCGTTGGTTGACTAGAGGCCCTGATTGGGGTCCAGCGGGTCTGTCTTGAGCTGCACCAGAGTTTCACGTGAAACATAAGGAACGCTACCCTCGATATGGAGGTGTGCAGCCTATGCACGGCTGCTCGGCAAGCTGTATTTGGACCCAAGGAGACAGCGGTCTGCCTGGGACTAAGCCCCTAAGGCTCGTTATACAGGATCATCCTTCGGTGCCAGCTTTTCTAGATAAGTCACGCCAATTCGTCAGGGCCGCCCTCTTCAGCGAATAGGCAGGACTGAAGAAGGCTCAGTGATATTGGATGTCGGACACTTCCGCGGTCATGCATGCCAAACCCGGTAGGAGCTGGACCAATCAGGGAGTCCTGGTGTTACCGGCCTACCGCTCGCCATGTTTCACGTGAAACGAGTACCCAGTGTATTTCGTCAACCAGAACTGGCGCTCCGCTAGCTACTGACGATATGGGAGATTCGCAACATTCTCAATCTATGGGTCACCTGACACATGGAGTGTGGTCCCGCGATCCGAGACAGACTGAATCAGGATCATAGAACCTATCCGTAGTCGCCTATCACTGTGTTTTCACGCCAACCATAAGAGCGCTGCTATTCAGCGCAGCTGGGGCCGGGCGCGATAGCTCTGGACACAACAACGCGAGGTAGGTCGCCGGGCTTTCTAAGTCGCTTGGACCTCTACTAGTGGCGATCCAGTCTTGCGGGAGACGGCAATGGTTTCACGTGAAACCATGATCCACCTGACTCGTATTCTGTGGCCGCCCGCCTGACAGCGGCCTCGGGCACATCTACTACATTCACATCCGCTACCGGAGGGCACTTAGTTTGTTGCCCACCTCTTAAACGGAAGGAGCCGCCGCACCTCTTTGGCGCGGCGGCTCCTGGGACCGCAATTCGAGACGATAACCTACTTGATAAACTCAGCAAACTCCTGCTCGAGAACGGTCTTGGGCTTCGCGCCAATCGACTGCGCGGCAACAACACCATCCTTGAAGACGTAGACGGCCGGAATCGAAGTGATCCCATACTTGGCTGCGGTTGCGGGATTGTCGTCGACGTTGAGTTTCACAACATCAACCTTTTCAGCATGTTCTCCGGCGATTTCATCGAGGATTGGTGACAACTTCCGGCAGGGTCCGCACCACTCGGCCCAGAAATCGACCAGAACGGGTTTGGTTGACTTGAGGACGTCGGTCTCGAACGAGGCGTCTGTTACTTCTCTGGCGGTCATAGTGATTCTCCTTGGGTGTTGCCGATAAGGCTGGGTTCTTCGGATACCTGCTCAGCAGGTGGGGTGGGGACTTCGGCCGCTGTGTCGACCGAATCGCCGAGGTCAGCCAGGTAGTGCTCAACATCGATAGCAGCGACACAGCCGGAGCCGGACGCGGTAATTGCCTGGCGGTAGGTCGGGTCAATGACATCACCCGCAGCGAACACGCCCGGGAGTGAGGTTTTCGACGTCCGGCCCTGAACCGCGATGGTTCCTTCTGAAGTGAGTTCCAAAAGATCCTTAACCAGGTCCACCCGAGGGTCGTTGCCAATGGCAACAAACACTCCGGTGACGTCGAGCTGTTGGGTGGAGTCGTCAACGGTGCTGGCGAGCCTTAGCCCGGTGACCTTTGCGTCCCCATCGATCCCTACTACCTCGGAGTTCCAGATGAACCGGATCTTCTCATGGCCAAGGGCGCGGTCCTGCATGATCTTTGAAGCCCGCAGGGTGTCCCTACGGTGGACAACAGTCACCGAACGGGCAAACTTGGTGAGGAAGAGTGCTTCCTCCATGGCCGAGTCACCGCCACCGATCACCGCAATATCCTGGTCCTTGAAGAAGAACCCGTCACATGTGGCGCACCAACTCACACCATGGCCGGACAACCGTTTCTCGTCTTCAAGACCCAGTTCACGATATTCAGATCCGGTCGAGACGATGATGGAACGGGCCAGGTAGGTTTCTCCGGTTCCGATTGTGACCCGCTTGATGTCATCAGACAGTTCAAGCTTGGTCACATCCTCGAAGAGGATCTCCGTACCGAATCGGATAGCCTGTTTCTCGAACTGTTCCATCAGGTCCGGACCCATAACTCCCTCGGGGAACCCTGGGTAATTCTCTACGTCAGTGGTGTTCATCAGTTCACCGCCAGCCTTCACCGAACTGGCAATCATCAAGGGCGCCAGATTGGCCCGGGCAGTGTAGACCGCAGCGGTGTATCCTGCAGGGCCAGAGCCGACGATGATGACATCGTGAATTTTCTGTGTGTCGTTGCTGGTAGTTCCGGACACGCCGGTATCAGTACTCACGGATTAAATGAACCTTCCTTTGTTGACACCACCACGGAAGCCGGGGGCTCGACGAGGCGGTTATTGATAAGAACCGTCTCATGGACCAGCTTATTCCGTTACCGGGCTGCCCCGGTCAACTCAGGAGGGAGGGTCAGGAAGCGCTGATCTCAGCGATGCGTACGCCCCAAGGGAAGACTGCCTGCACATTCGTCAGGCGCGGCAACTGGGTGAGGTTGACGATGATGTACTGGGCCGTAGCTGGTTCGCCATCGGCTCCTGGAGGAACAGGTATGTTGATGGTGGGTCCAGTGAACGAGCTCTGGGCAATTTGGTCCGCACCCTCGAGAGTCGGTTCATCATTCAGGAGCACGGTGAAACTGCCGCCAGACCCGTTGAGCTGCTGAATCTGGATCTGGTTGATGGTCGACTCCTCTTCGAGTTCAACAACCAGGGCCATATTCTGCGCAAGGCCACCGAAAGTCTCGTTCGCGAAAACAAGGCTGCCCCAGAAGCTGCCGGGGTTGCCGTCGATGATCTGAGGAAGATCGGCATCGCTTTCCGCGTTCAGCTCCGCGTTATCGGGAACCAGACGTGTCACAGCGGTGGGCACCGGGGCGACCGGTTCAACTGACGGCTCGGCGGTCTCCTCCCCTTCCTGGGTGGGGGTGGCAGCCCCCTCATCCGTTGGCTCCTCCTCTGCCTGGGTGGTGCTGGACCCAGGTCCTGCCTCAGGATCGGTGCCGAAGGAGCCGGTTAGCTGGTTCGCGGCCAGCGCCACCACCGTAACGAGAATGATCGCCAGCACTACACCGACCAGGACGCGGGTGTACTTGGGGTTGTTCCCACGGTCGTCATCCTCATCGTCGAGGTCGTAGCTGTCTTCCCCCGAACCCGTGCCACCGGCGGCCGCTGCCGCAGGGAAACGGGAGGCCGGGCGGCCCGGGGCTTCGTTTGTCACATCATCATCGGACTCATAATCGCTGTCTTCCCAGAGCGAAACCTTCGGCTGATCCCGGCCGGATGCACTGCCTGGATCGGTGACCCGCGGCGCCGATGAGGGAGGAGGGGGGACCTGTGGCCCGGAAGATGGGGCGGATGATGACTGTCCCGCACTGTCGCCACCTGGGACTGCCGCACCACCTGCCACACCCGCGGTGCTTGCTACACCTGCGGCGCCCGGGGATGACGAGTTTCTCCCGAACCTGGGTAGGCGCGCTTTCGGAAGACGGGATTTGCGGGGAGCACGGGGCTCTTCGTCGTCGTACACATAGTCGTCTTCGTCGTCGTACGTCTCGGGCTCAGTGGACCGTGGGCCCCCGAATATCTCCGACCCGAGAGTGTCAGTGAAGAACGGCTCGACGAATGGCTCATCCTCGCTGGGTGCGGGTTCGTCCTGTGGCACCACCAGGTCCAGCAGGTCGGCTGCAGCCGCCCGGTTGGTTACCAAATAGGTACTCTCGTCCGTAACGCCCAGATCCAGCACCTGGATATTCCCCGCGCGTTCACCGGTCGCAACCTCGCGCGCTGTGGCCGCGATCTGGTCCGCGTTGGAAGCCGCGGCCACTAGGATACTGACGGGCCGGTTCAGGACCTGGTCCATCCCATCGAGCACCAGATCCCGGTCAGCAGAAGCCAGCACGTAGGCGGTGACCTTGTAGCGGCCTCCCAATACTGAACCAACATCTACTGGTTGTGGCACGTGTTCCTCCCGCGGAATGGCTGGATTATGGGCGCCGGTCAGGATCTCCTGGCCAGCACGACGATGAAGTGCTGATGATTCCTACCAATGCTACCGGTCAGCACCCTTGATACCCGGGTATTTCCCGGGTAACCCGGGGCTGGGTTCACTGGGTCCGGCGAAACCTGGCGAGCAGCGGACCCAGGAAGTCCTTCAATTCCTCGATGCGAAGGACTTTGAGCATCAGCAGGTAGATCGCGGCCATCAGCGTTCCGCAGACTGCGAGGACGATGAACGCGGCCGGCACCGACTGCCAGACGAAGCCGTCGAGTTCGTAGCCGCCGAAGAGCCACAGCCCGGCCGAGCCAGCCGCGGCAGCAATGATTCCGGCAAGAGTCAGCCGCACATGGATGTCGTAGACGTGCCCGGCGCCGTAGGAGCCGATCTTGCGGACGAGGAACAGATGACTGACGACGACGGCGATCACGTTGCCCAGGGTGAAGCTCACGGCCAGGGCCGGGACGATGTATTCCGGTGACAACGTCCCGGATAGAAGCGCCAGGCCTACACCGACGACGGAGAGGATGAGTTGGATGCGCAGCGGCGTGACCGCGTCCTCTGCAGCGTAGAACACTCGGTTCAGGAAGAAGTTGGCGCTCAGGAAGGGTGCGCCGACCGCGAGCAGGGAGATCAGCAGCGCGTTCAGGGCACCGTCGGGGCGGATCCCTCCGGAGAACAGCATCCCCAGGGGTATGGCCAGGGCGAGGAGCACTGAGGCCCCGAACACTGTTGCCACTCCCATGATGCGCAGGCCGCGCGAGAGGGTTTCCTTAATCAGCGCGAGATCATTGTTGCTGTGGGCGGCCGCCAACTGATTAAACATGACGGTGGCAATCGACAGGGCGATCACCGAGTGCGGCAACACATAGACGAGGGTTCCGATGTCCAGGTTGAATGGGCCGGCTATCTGCTGGGGAGGAACGCGGGCCAGGTAGTCGGGGCGGGCCTCGGCAGCGATCGATGCCACCCGGATGTTGACCAGGTACAGTCCGTTGCCCACCAGCATCGTGATGATGGTGATCGAGGCGAGCTTGCCGGTACGGCCCAGGCCAACTCCTCGCCAGCCGAAGGTGGGTTTCAGGCCAAGGCCGAGTTTTTTCAGGGGCCAGAACAGGACCAGGGCCTGGATGACGATGCCCAGGGTGGTTCCCCCCGCCAGCAGCAGCGTCTGGGAGGACGTCCACGTCTCCGGGGTATGGGTGCTCTCCAGCTGGGAGCCCATCAGCATGATAAACGCCACCAGGGCGGCGATCGAGACGATGTTGTTGGCGACGGGAGCCCACATATAAGGACCGAATGAGCCGTTCGCATTCAGCACCTGGCCGATGATTGCGTACAGTCCGTAAAAGAAAATCTGGGGGAGACACCAGTAGGCAAAGACGGTTGTCAGGGCTAGCCGTTCACCGGAAAAATCAGTGACCACGTTGGCGATCAGCGGCGCCGCCAGCGTCACCAACACTGTCAGGACCAGGAGCACGATGAACGCGAGGGTGATTAGACGACTGATGAAGTCGGCTCCGCGATCCGGGTTTCTGGTGGCCCTGATGATCTGCGGCACCAGGACAGCGTTGAAGACGCCTCCGGCCACCATCAGATAGATGAAGTTGGGAAGACCGTTGGCGATGGAGAACGCGTCGACAACCCCACCGGAGGCGCCGAGGGCCGTCGCGAGCAAGGCCACCCGGACCAGGCCGAGCACTCTCGATACCAGAGTGCCCGCAGCCATGATCGCACTGGAGCGCGCTGTGGTGTCCGGGCCGCTAACGGGTTCGGGACTGTCCTCCGCCTCGGAGGATCGCGTTGAGGGGTCGTCGGGGTGGACCGTGCGGCTGGGCAAGATCCCAGAGTCCTGGACGGGAAGCGAGGCTGTGTTTGAGTCCGACATCGTTGTCTATAGTCTCACCACTGGCACGGTCTCGTTAATTGCGAGTCACCCACTGCCGTGGTGAATTCCGGTTGTGTTGCCCACCGTAGTGACCCGTTAGTCGCGGTGTCACAGTCACTTGCTCAGAGGTAGTCCGGCAGAACTTCCCGTGCCAGGTCAGCGATACGGCGCTCGTTGGGGAAGGAAAGTTTCTTGCCCAGGTCAGCCAGCGGCACCCACGCGACGTCCACAGCCTCATGATCAGGGTCGTTTTCGATGGTCAACCTGCCACCCGTGGCGACAAGGAGGTAATGGTGAACGGTTTTGTGGACGCGGTGGCCGCTAACGGTGAACCAGTAGTCGATGCTTCCGAGTGCTTTGAGGATCCGGCCCTGAATACCGGTTTCCTCTTCGATTTCCCGTACCGCTGCCTCTGAGTTGTTCTCTCTGCCCTCGGGGTGTCCCTTGGGTAGGCACCATTCAAGGCGTCCGCCTCGGTTCAAGCGGGCGATGATCGCGACGTTCAGGTGCTCGTCGGAGGTATCAACCACGATTCCGCCCGCTGATACCTCTTCGACCGTGGGAAGGGACTGGTGGACCTGTGGCGCGCCAGCACTGCCCATTGACACTGTCAACGGGGTCCGCTTTGGTGCGCTCGGAACAGGACGGTCCATGCAGTCCACTCTAACGATCTTTCCCTCCGGCTGATGACGATCCACGGCCATTGCCCTCCTTCTGGGCCGGATCCCGCGTGTCGCCGCTGCTGGGTGCCCCGGGTCCCCATAGTGGAGTTTTCCCTGTCATCTGGCACCCTTAAAGCACTATGGTGCACCTGCTGGACAACTCAACCCTTACCGCCCCCCTCCCACCGGTCGTTACCGAATTGGGACAGCTCTTCGCCGGCGCGGGATACGAACTGTCGCTGGTCGGTGGCCCCGTGCGCGACCTGTTCCTGGGCCGGACCTCCCCGGACCTCGATTTCACTTCCAATGCCACCCCGGACCAGACGCTTGACGTGATCCGCCGGTGGGCGGACTCGTACTGGGAGATTGGGCGGGATTTCGGCACTATCGGGCTCCGCAAGGGCGGCTACCTGATTGAGGTGACCACGTACCGGGCGGAGGCCTACGACCCTGCCTCACGCAAACCGGTAGTGGCCTTCGGCGACACCCTCGAGGATGATCTGCTCCGGCGGGATTTTACGATCAACGCCATGGCACTGCGTCTTCCCTCGCTGGAACTCGTTGATCCGTATGGCGGTGTCAGGGACCTGCGGGCGGGTGTATTGCGGACCCCCGGAGCGCCGTCGTTGTCGTTCTCGGATGACCCGCTTCGGATGATGCGGGCCGCGCGCTTCGCATCCCAGTTGGGTATCTCCGTTTCCAGCGAGGTTTCCGAGGCCATGACGTCCATGGCCGGCCGGATCACGATCATCTCTGCTGAGCGCGTACGGGACGAACTGACCAAGCTCATTCTCGGTGATGCGCCGCAGCGAGGCATCGACCTGATGGTGGAGACCGGCCTGGCCGACTTTGTGCTGCCGGAGGTCTCGGCGTTGCGGCTGGAAATCGACGAGCACCACCGGCACAAGGATGTCTATCAGCATTCCCTGACTGTGCTGGAACAAGCCTGCCGACTTGAAACCGGGGCGGACGGGCCGGTCCCCGGCCCGGACTTCGTGCTGCGCTTCGCGGCACTCATGCACGATGTCGGCAAACCCGCCACCCGCAAGTTCGAACCGTCCGGGGCGGTGAGTTTCCGGCACCACGACATGGTGGGATCGAAGCTCACCGCGAAGCGGATGAAGACACTGAGGTTCGACAATGATTCGATCAAGGCGGTTTCACGGCTGGTGGAGTTGCACATGCGGTTCTACGGTTACGGGGAAGCCGGGTGGTCGGATTCAGCGGTTCGCCGATACGTCAACGACGCGGGAAACCTGCTGGAGCGCCTGCATCGGTTGACCCGTTCTGACGTCACCACCCGTAACCAACGCAAGGCAGAGCGCCTGGCCTTCGCCTATGACGATCTTGAAGCCCGCATCGCAGCTCTTGCCGAACAGGAAGAGCTGGAATCGATCAGGCCCGACCTGGACGGTGCGCAGATTATGGAGCTGCTGGGAATCAAACCCGGACCGGTAGTGGGCAGGGCCTACCGATTCCTTCTGGAGGAACGAATGGAACACGGCCCGCAGTCCCCTCACGAAGCCGAGGCAAAACTTCGCTTATGGTGGGCCGCTCAACCAGAGTCGGTGACCCCGTGACCCTGTCCGGTGCTGCATCACCGGACCTGACCCCGGCTGGAACCCCGCTGCCACACCTGTGGCTACTCCGACACGGGGAGACCGAGTGGTCCCGGGATGGAAACTACACCGGACTCACTGATCTACCGCTAACTGTCAACGGTGAACGACAAGCCGTGGAGTCTGCCAGGCACCTTGCAGGAATCCAGTTTGATGCCGTGTACTCTTCCCCGTTGCAGCGTGCGGTGCGGACCGCCCATCTCGCGGGCTATAGCAATCCCCAGATTCTTCCGTACGCGCATGAGTGGGATTACGGCGACAACGAGGGCCGCAGCAGCGCCCTGGTCCGGGCTGAGAACCCCGGCTACCTGATCTGGAACGACGGGGTGCCCAACGGAGAAAACCTTGCCCAGGTAGCCGATCGAGCCGACCGGGTGGTTTCTTTGGTGCAGGCCGGTTGCGGTACACCCGCCGATCAGGACCCCTCGGCATCGCCAGCTCGCAATGTGTTGCTGGTGGCCCACGGACACTTCCTACGGGTAGTCGCCGCGCGCTGGTTGGAGATGAATCCAGCCGAAGGGCGCAGGTTTGTGCTGGGCACCGCGGCGGTCTGTGCCCTCGGCTGGGACAAGCGGACGCCCGCCATCGTGCACTGGAATCTTTAGAGAACACACATGTTAACCGGCGGGTTTGCGGTGCCGCCGGCCATAGGTGACCCGGCGCAGCAGTGACTCCAGGGGGCCGGCGTTGAACCTGGACAACCAAATCCTGCTCAGGACCACCTGGACAGTGAAGAGCGCGACGACGACCGCCAGCACCAATGCGGGCGGGAGCACGTTGGTCAACCCCAGTCCGAGCCCGGTGAAGAGCAGCGCCAGGACGAGTGACTGCCCCACATAGTTGGTCAACGCCATGCGACCCGTCGGAGCGAGCACCTTCAGGACAGCGCCACCGACCCGCGAGCGGAAGAGCAGCAGGACCAGGCATACATAACCGGCGGTCTGCAGGGGAGCCGTCAGGGTGGTCACCCCGGTTGCGAGCAACGAAAAACGTTCCCGGTCCGCGTAATACAGCAGGTAGGCCTGGCTTCCCGCCGCGAGCAAACCAATGGGTAGGCAGATGAACGCGATGCGGCGGAGTTCTGAGCTGTTCAGGCGCCGCTCCAGCACACCTGAGCGTGCGGCGGCCAGGCCCAGCAGGAACATTGAGAGGGCATGCGGACCCTGGAAGAAGAGCACCGAGGGCAGCACCACCAGGTAGCTCTCCAGATTTGCCGCTACCGCCGCGCCGGGTCCCGCGGTCAATGTCGCGAGGTCAGGGCCGGCCAGTACTGACTCCATTGGCGCGTTGACGGCAGCAACAACAGCTCCGATGGCGATGAGCAGGGCCCCCATAGCAGCGGTGATACCCACGGCGGCCAGGATCGCACCTCGCTGGCTAATGCTCCGGAGTCCAAGGAGGATCAGTCCAATGACCGCATAGGTGAGCAGGATGTCGCCGTAGTACAGCAGCATCCCGTGAGCGAGGCCGAGTACCGCGAGGCCGGTCAACCGACGCAGCGTGCGGGGTACCGGGGAGAGTTGTGCACGACTGGCAGCCTGCTCCTGCAGGTGGAAGCTGTACCCGAAGAGGAAGGAAAACAGGATGTAGAACTTCCCCTCAAACAACGTCGTCGCGGCGAAGCGCACGGCCACATCCGTCGCCGAGGAGTGATCGGGGCTGATCCTGCCGGAAAAGGTCCACGGGTCAGCGAAGAACCAGATGTTGACGGCAAGGATGCCGAGGAGGGCAAACGCACGAAGCCCATCAAGTTCACGGAGCCGCTCCACGACCGCTTCCCCATTTCGAAGTTCTCATTGCCTACAGTCGCAGGTTCGCCCAGCCTAACCCGTCGTTTATGGGAGCGGCCGATGTAGGCCTGGACCGATGAAAGTTCCGCACCGGCCAAAATTTTTATGATTCGTTGCCAAAAGGGCTAGCCGGTGGTGCGCAACGTGGGGTAGCTTTGGGATGTGCCATTGGGAGTTCTCAATCCGATTACCAGTTTGCTGGTCGATGAGCGAATTCAGGCACTGTTTCTATTGGCGCACTACACGAAAGGGAGGTGGGAACTGTGAATAACAAACTACGCCGAACATTTACCGCGTACACCAGTCCGGCCTCCGTCGTTGCTGCGCATTAACTAGCTGCCGACCGTTCGCCCCGAGTCTTCCGGGCGTTCCATCTGCATCACCCTTTTGCTCAGGCGGCCTCCGCCTCTCTGCGTGCGCTTCTGCACGCCCGTCCTCACCGGAGGACTCTTCGTTAACCCCTCAAATCCAGGAGATCCCTGTGCCCACCTTGCTGTCCACCACCTCACCCATCGCGCCGGAACCCGGCGCCACCACCCAGACCGGCGCCACCCGTCGGCATGGCGAGTTCATCATGGCTGGCAGTCTTACCGCCGCCGGTGATCCGGAGCAGATTGCGCCCGGCACGCCAGCAACGGTGATGCCCAACTACGCCCACCGAGAGGAGGTGCAGATTATGTTGAAAAAGCTCCGGGACGGTGTTTCCCTGTGGAAACGAATACCCAACGCGCCTCCCGACTCCGCCAGGGAATCAGTCTCACGTTTTGTCCTGCCGCAGCACACCATGCACATCAAGTAAGTGGTTCATCCACGCTGCCGCAGATCCGCCCCTGGCCTTGTTCGACGACCGCGAAGGAGGAACTGATGCACGTCATTAGTCCCACCGACAGTGAAGCCCGCGCTTCCCAGCGCGGGCTTTGCGCCTTTAACCCGAAATGACAATCCAGGACAGCGGTTCCTACCCGGAATGTGCAGCCCGCACAGCACGTTATATGGTCAATAGCGGCGGCTACCTGTCCGCTGATGCAAGCGCCCTGCAGTTCCGGCGGGCAACCAGGCGAGAGGAGACCTCATGCCGCCAGTGAAACGCGTGGCAATGCTGTCTCTGCACACCTCCCCGCTGGATCAACCCGGGGCGGGCGACGCCGGCGGGATGAATGTGTACGTGAGGTCCCTTGCCCTCGAACTTGCCCGCGTCGGCATCGACGTCGAGATTTTCACCCGTGCCGCCTCTGAAGGCCAGCCGCACTCCGAGGAACTGGCTCCCGGAGTCATGGTCAGGCACCTTCGGGCCGGCCCCCAGCGCAAAGTGCCCAAGGAACAGTTGCCGGACCTCTCGGAATCGTTCACCGACGCCATCGCCGAGGTCACCGATCTTTTGGCCGACGGTCACTTCGATGTCATCCACTCGCACTACTGGGTGTCCGGGAGCGTGGGCCTGACAGTCGGAGCCAGCCTGAACCTTCCGCTGGTCCATTCAATGCACACCATGGCGCGGGTGAAGAATATTCGGCTGCACACCGGTGGCACCCCTGAGCCGGACGTCCGGGTGCTCGGTGAACAGACAATCGTCGACGGCGCGTCCCGGCTCATCGCCAATACCACCACCGAGGCCGCCGAACTGGAGTCCCTGTACGGCGCTGTCCCCGAAAGGGTAGACATCGTCGCCCCCGGTGTTGACCTGGAAACGTTCAACCCCGGTTCCCGGGAAACTTCCCGTGCCAGCCTCAACTTCCCTCCCGAAGCGTTCCACGTGGTGTTCGCCGGACGAATCCAGAAACTCAAGGGCCCACAGGTGCTGGTTGCCGCCGCCGCGGACCTCGCAGCGCGCCGCCCCGACATCCCCCTGCAACTGAGTATCCTTGGCTCCGGTAGCGGCGCGGAGGCGTTGCGGTTGCAGCCCCTCATTGACGACGCCGGCCTGCAGGGCAGGGTTCAGCTCTACCCGCCGGTGCAAGCGAACCAGCTTGCGCACTGGTTCCGCGCAGCAGACCTCGTGGCGATGCCGTCCTTCAGCGAGTCCTTCGGCCTGGTGGCGCTCGAGGCGCAGGCATGCGGCACCCCCGTACTTGCCGCAAACGTCGGCGGGTTGCCCCAGGCCATCAGCGACGGGCGCACCGGCATCCTGGTGAACGGGCATACGCCGGAACTCTGGTCGGCGGCACTGGAGTCCATGTACGACGACGCCGGCACCCGCGCGTTGCTGGGCCGGGGTGCAGCGATCCACGCGCTGGCCTTCGGCTGGCAACGCACTGCCCTCCTGACTGCTCAAAGTTACCGCACCGCCGTGGAGCGCTTCCAGGAGGCCGCAGCACGCTGACCCGCCCGGAGGGGCCCGTAGGCCTCACCTAGGATGGGAGGGTGAACTCCACCGAACTTGCCGCCTACCTCGACTCTGTCCTGATCACCGGAGCGGTTGCCACCGACCGCCGTGACAACCTCCGCCACATGCAGCTGTTTCTTGAGGGCAGCGAGCACCTGGGGTTCGGGGTACGCACCACGCGCGAGTGGACAGTCGATGAGGTGTTCGACCTGATGCACGAACGGGTCGGCATCAACCCTGACCGTTCCCACCTCTCCGGGCAGGACACCATCGACGCGGCCAAGTGCGTCGCCGCGCTGGATCGTTTCGCTGCCGTCTTCGGCCCTGCGGTCGCAGCCGGACACCGGATTCTCTTCGCCACCGGCCACCCCGCTGGCCTCCTCCCGGTCCACGCAGCCTTGGCCGCCGCGGCACGTGCGGCCGGCGCCACGGTGGTTGAAGTTCCCGAGGGCCAACACTTCGGGGCGGGTGACATCCGGCAGCTCTTCGGGGTGCTGGTCTGGCACCAGCACGGGTCCCTGATGCACACCCACTCCCCAGATCCCATGCAGCTGAGCCTTGAGTTGCTGGCAGCGACCGGGGAGCCGAGCCCCGACCTGGTGGTGGCGGACCACGGCTGGGCGGGATTCGCCGCCAGCGCCGGCATCCCCGCGCTGGGCTTCGCCGACTGCAACGATCCCGGCCTGTTCGTTTCGGAAGCTGAGGGGCAGCTGGCCGTTGCTGTTCCGCTCGACGACAACGTGTGTCCCGGACTCTATGAACCGATGATCCAGTACCTGCTGGAGCGGGCCGGGCTCCGCTGAGCAACGGTGGGCCGCTGGTAGATTTGGCGTGTGCCCCGACCCCCGGGTACACGCCGGACCCCCATCCCCGCGCCACGAGCCCAGAGGATATGTCGACAATGAAGTCTTTGCCCACACCCGCCAGTGACCTGGACATCGCCCGCAACGCTGCCATCCAGCCCATCGACGAGATTGCCGCCGGAGCGGGTATCCCGGCGGAGGCGCTTGAACACTACGGCAGGTACAAGGCCAAGATCGATACCCGCAAGCTGCGCACCGTCCCGGGGAAGGAACCGGGCAAGGTGGTCCTCGTCAGCGCCATGAGCCCCACCCCGGCCGGTGAGGGAAAATCGACCTGTACCGTCGGACTGGCTGACTCCCTGGCGCGATCCGGGCGCAACGTGATGATCGCCCTGCGCGAGCCGTCCCTGGGACCAATTCTTGGCATGAAGGGCGGTGCGACTGGCGGCGGGTACTCCCAGGTGCTGCCGATGGAGGACATCAACCTTCACTTCACCGGAGATTTCCACGCGGTAACCTCAGCGAACAATGCGCTCATGGCACTGGTGGACAATCACATCTACCAGGGCAACCAGCTGAACATCGACCCCCGCCGGATCACTTTCAAACGTGTCCTGGACATGAATGACCGGGCACTGCGGGAGGTAGTGATCGGGCTGGGTGGGCCCACCCAGGGCACCCCCCGTCAGGACGGGTTCGACATTACTGTTGCCTCCGAAATCATGGCTGTCTTCTGCCTGGCCTCGGATCTCGCGGACCTCAAGGAACGGTTGGCACGGATCACCTTCGGGTACACGTTTGACCGGCAGCCCGTCACCGTGGGGGACCTGGGGGTGGAGGGTGCCCTCACCCTGCTGCTCCGCGACGCGATTAAACCCAACCTGGTGCAAAGCATCGCCGGCACCCCGGCACTGGTGCACGGGGGCCCGTTCGCCAACATCGCCCACGGTTGCAACTCGGTGATCGCCACCACCACTGCCCGTCAGTTAGCGGACATCGTGGTCACCGAGGCAGGCTTCGGCGCCGATCTTGGCGCGGAGAAGTTCATGGATATCAAGGCGCGCTTCGCCGACGTCGCGCCTGCCGCCGTCGTCATCGTCGCCACCATCCGCGCCCTGAAAATGCACGGTGGTGTAGCGAAGGCGGACCTGCGGGAACCGGACACCGCGGCCCTGGAAACGGGGGTCGCGAACCTGCGACGCCATGTGCACAACGTCGAAAAGTTCGGCATTACACCGGTGGTCGCGATCAACCGGTTCACCACCGACACCGAAGAAGAGCTCCAGTGGCTGCTGTCCTGGTGCGCAGGCGAGGGGATCGAAGCGGCCGTCGCGGACGTCTGGGGAGCAGGTGGTGGCGGCTCGGGTGGGGATGAGCTGGCAGCCAAGGTCCTCACCGCACTGGACGGGCCGCAGGACTTCCATCATCTGTACCCGCTGGAGCTCCCGGTCGAGGACAAGATCCGGTCAATTGTCCAGGAGATCTACGGCGCCGACGGCGTCGACTTCTCCGTGCCAGCGCTCCGCAGGCTCGCCGAGATCGAAGCCAACGGATGGGGACATTTACCGGTCTGCATGGCGAAAACCCAGTACTCTTTCTCCGACGACCCCACGGTGCTCGGCGCCCCCAAGGGGTTCACTGTGCACGTCCGCGATCTGATCACGAAGACCGGGGCCGGTTTCATCGTTGCCCTGACCGGAACGGTGATGACGATGCCGGGACTACCGAAGGATCCCGCGGCAATGCGCATGGACGTGGACGACGACGGCGGCGCCGTCGGGCTCTTCTAGACCCGTCCTTCCACACCCGAGTCCACAGCGTTTCCCCCGACTGTGGATGAAGCTGTGGATAACACGTCCGTTAAATGGCGGACGCGTCGGCAGTGGTACCGGAAAGGGGCCCGGGGGCCAAGTTCCTGCACCACCGCCGACGCGTCCCACGGTAAGGCTATGGCGGCGTGCTGCGGGTCTAGCGGTCGAGCTCTCCGCGGATGAAGGCTTCGACCTTCTCGTGGGCGATGTCGTCGGCGAACTGCTCCGGCGGGGACTTCATGAAGTAGCTGGACGCTGAGAGCAGCGGTCCACCGATTCCACGGTCCAGGGCGATCTTCGCCGCACGGATCGCGTCGATGATGACGCCGGCCGAGTTCGGTGAGTCCCAGACCTCAAGCTTGTACTCGAGCGAGACAGGCGCGTCACCGAAGTTGCGGCCCTCCAGACGGACGAAGGCCCATTTCCGGTCGTCAAGCCAGGCGACATAGTCGGACGGGCCGATGTGCACATTGCGCTCACCGAGGTCGGCCTGCACGTTCGACGTCACAGCCTGTGTCTTTGAGACCTTCTTGGACTCCAACCGGTCGCGCTCGAGCATGTTCTTGAAGTCCATGTTGCCGCCGACGTTCAGCTGGTAGGTGCGGTCCAGGGTGACCCCGCGGTCCTCGAACAGCTTCGCCATCACGCGGTGCGTGATGGTGGCACCGATCTGGCTCTTGATGTCGTCCCCGACAATTGGCACTCCGGCGGCAGTGAACTTGTCTGCCCACTCCTTGGTGCCGGCGATGAAGACGGGGAGTGCGTTGACGAACGCCACTTTCGCATCGATCGCGCACTGGGCGTAGAACCGTGCAGCGTCTTCCGACCCGACGGGCAGGTAGCAGACCATGACGTCAACCTGGTTGGCCTTGAGCTCCGCGACAACGTCAACGGGCTCGGCATCTGATTCGACGATGGTTTCGCGATAGTACTTGCCCAGGCCGTCCAGGGTGTGGCCGCGCTGCACCTTGATGCCGGTGGGGGGTACATCGGCGATCTTGATGGTGTTGTTCTCACTGGCGCCGATGGCGTCGGCGAGGTCCAGCCCCACCTTCTTGCCGTCGACGTCGAAGGCAGCAACAAACTCAACGTCATTGACGTGGTACTTGCCGAACTCCACGTGCATCAGCCCGGGAATCGACGCCGTCGCGTCCGCATCCCGGTAGTAATGAACGCCTTGTACCAGTGACGCCGCACAGTTGCCGACACCAACAATTGCCACCCTAATGGGGTTAGTTCCCACGGTTCTCCTCTTGAAATCACTTCTTTTGCCGGCCCGCCGGATTTCTCCCGTAACGGACCGAACAGCTAATCCAGTCTACTTCTTATTCTCAACACAGATTTTTCCCGAAGCATTCCAGCATCCTGATATATCAGCCAGTTCGGTGTTGGATGTCCCGCCCGCTAGGTAGGCTTCAGGCATGGGAACCGGTCGGTCCCGGCGTCGGCCGGTACGCATTTCGGTGCCGTCGCGCGCCGACTCCCTCCTGCGAAAGTTCACGACGCTGATTGGCGGACCCCTGGGCCGACGGACCAGTCCGGGAGTCATCGACCCCGGGGTGTTCAGCGTGGAGCGGGTCCTGGTCCTGCTCACCACGGGGGCGGCCGTCGTTGCGATCCTGTTGAAGAACCCCTGCCGGATCGCGGGCTGGGCCAGCCCCGGTCAGTACTACATGGCATGCCAGTCCCAGTGGCCCGAGGCGTTTGTCAGCCTGGAAAGCGGAACCTCCTTCCTGCAGCTCGGACACTCGGCCCTCACTGGCGCCCTCGCCGGTGCGACTGCCCAACTGGTGCCTTTGGGCAGTACCCTGCGCTATTACGACCAACACTCAGTCCTGGCAGTGGCAGCATGGCTGGTGACCGTTTACGCAACGGTACGCATGACCAACCGCCGTCCGTGGGACGCAGCGATGGTGGCAGTTGCACCGATGATCATCGTGGCCGGTTTCCTCGGCTGGGATTTGTGGGCGGCCATGTTCGCGTCGCTCGGAATGCTCGCCTTCGCGCGCGGCGGTTTCTCCCGGGCCGGAATATTCCTGGGGCTGGGCACAGCGGTGGCTGGCTATCCGGTGCTGATATTCGCAGCAATGGCACTCCTTGCGCTGCGCACCCGGCTGGTTGGGGGAGCCGCCATGACCGGGGCGGTGCTCGCCGCCACCTGGCTGGCAACCAACCTCCCCTTCGCACTCCTGGACGCCCGCGCCTGGTCGGCGCACTTCACTAGCCTGCTATCGCGCGACGCCGGCTATTCCTCTATCTGGTTTGCCTACAACTCTTTGGCCGCCCGTGCCGGTGGACGGGAACTGGATGCCACATTCACTACGGTGGCGTCCGGGCTTCTGACCGTAGTTTTGTGTACCGGCATCGCCGTCCTCACCGTCCGGACGCACCGCCGTCCACGTGTGGCGCAGGTGGCGTTGCTGTTGGTGGGTGTCCTCATCCTGGCGGGGAAAGGATACTCCCCACAGCATGCAATCTGGTTGGTTCCCCTCGTTGCGCTTGCCTACCCCAAGTGGCGGACTTTCCTGGTGTGGCAGCTCCTCGAAGTAGCGCACTGGTGGACCCTCATGATGTATCTCGGCAAGGAAAGCAGCGGTGGCAACGCCCAGAACAATATCGACCTGCCCTACTATCTGCTCTTCGCCTTCGCGCATATGCTTTCCACGGCATATATCATGTATCGCGTCATGGAGGGCATGATCGACCCCGCGCAGGACCCGGTGCGCCGGCTCACTATTGACGACCCACAGGGTGGGCCGTTCGACCACGCTGCCGACCACCGGAAGCCGGACCGGCGCCACGCTGCGGCCACCGGTACTCGGGTACGCTTGAGCCGTCCCTCCCCAGAACCGAAAGATCACCCGTGACAGTAGCTGCCCTACGCTCTGAGAAACTCTCCACTGAAGCTTTCGGGTCCCTCGCGGCAGCGCACCCCACAGTGGTGATTCCTCTTGAGCAGACTCCGCAGTGGGCAGCCTTCGAAGCCAGCCGTGGCCGCACGCCCCACGGTCTCTGGGCCTATTACGACGACGACGCCCTGGTGGCGGTCGCCAGTTTCCTGAGGAGCACCCGACGCCTCAGGGACTCACTGTTGGCTGTCAATGGTCCTGTCTGGTTCGCCGAGCGCACCCCGCTGGCAGAGGCACGACTGCTGAAGACCGTCCAGGAGCAGTTCCGCGCCGATCCCGAAGTGGCCCCGCTCTACGTCCGCCTGCAGGTGCAGCATCCGCAGGATCCGGCGACCGGTCCGCTGGAACACGGCTGGTACGAACGGGAGATCGTCGTCGACCTCACCCCCAGCGAGGCAGACATCTACAAGGCGTTCCGGCCCAATGCCCGGAACAGCATCCGCCGCGCAGAACGGGCCGGCGTTCAGGTGCGCAGCATTGACCGCGCCGAGTGGTCCACCGTCTTCCGAAACGAGTTGTTCCCCATCCTGGAGGAAACTGCGGCACGGGACGGCTTCGCCAGTTTCGAATCGGCCTACTACGAGCAGCTCCTCGAGCAGCTCGGGGATCACCTCCGCCTGATGGTGGCCTACCTCGACGGCGAGGCCATCAGCTGGCTCATCACCACCGAATACCGGGGGTACTCGGTCTACTACTTCGCCGCCAGCACGCACGCGGCGCGGAAGATCTTCGCCCCCTATCTGCTGCTCTGGCACGCGTTCAAGGCACTCAAGGCCGCCGGGAACCACAGCTGTGGCCTGACGGGGATCGTGAGCGAAAACTACCCGCAACTGATCAACGTCACTACCTTCAAGCGGAACTTTTCCCGGAATGTGGTCGAGGTTCCCACCACCTACGATGTGCCCCTGCACCCGGTGCGGTACCGGGCCATCGCCACCGCCTTCACGGCGCGGCGCACCCTCCCGGCCAAGGGGCGCACAGTCCTCGCTGCGGTGAAAACCCGGGCCGGCTCGCTACTGCCCCGCCGGACCACCAGTGACTGACGCAGCGGTCGTCGGCGCTGGGCCCAACGGGTTGGCAGCCGCAGTGGTCCTCGCCAGGGCGGGGCTGAGCGTCAGGCTGTACGAAGCGGCGCCGACCATCGGAGGCGGCGCCCGCACGGAGGAGCTCGTACCTGACCACCTGCATGACCTGTGTTCCGCCGTGCACCCCATGGCGCTGGCTTCCCCGTTCTTCAGGGAGTTCGAGCTTCAGCGCCGCATCGACTTCGCGGTCCCGGAGATCTCCTATGCCCACCCGCTCGACGGCGGCAGGGCAGGTCTGGCGTACCGTGACCTGGCACGGACCGTCGAGGGACTCGGGCGGGACGGGCCCGCCTACCGTCGGCTGATGGAGCCGCTGGTAGGCAACATCGAAGGCACCCTCGACGTCGCCCTCAACCACCTGCTGCGCCTCCCGCGGCACCCGGCCGCTGCGGTCCGCTTCGGCCTGGCCGCACTCGACCAGGGCACCCACCTGTGGAACCGACGGTTCAGTACCGATCTGGCCGCTGCCCTCTTTACCGGAGTGGCAGCGCATCCGGTCGGTACCCTGCCCTCGCTGCCCTCGGCTGGCGCCGGGCTGATGTTGGGTGCACTGGCGCACGCGGGCGGCTGGCCCATCCCGCGGGGCGGGTCGCAGTCGATCGCCGATTCGATGGCTCAGGACCTGGTGGCCCACGGCGGGGAAATTGTCACCGATCACACGATCGAATCGCTCTCCGAGCTCAGCGGCGTGCCGACGGTGCTCCTTGACGTTGGCCCGCCATCGCTGCTCCGGCTCGCGGCCGGCCGGCTGCCGCGGACGTACGAACGCGCGCTTGAGAGGTTCCGGTTCGGCGACGGCGCTTGCAAGGTGGCGTTCATCCTTTCCGGTCCGGTGCCCTGGACCAACCCGGAGGTGGCCGGCGCCGGCACGGTACACCTGGGGGGAACCCGCGCTGAGATTGCCGCATCCGAGGCCGACGTCGCCGTCGGACGCCATCCGGCCAACCCCTACGTGCTGCTCTCCCAGCCGTCCCTGTTCGACCCGTCGCGCGCGCCTGCCGGTCGCCACATCCTGTGGACGTATTGCCACGTCCCCAGCGGGTCGACCCGCGACATGGCCGAGGCGGTTACCGCGCAGATCGAGCGCTTCGCCCCCGGTTTCCGGGACGTTGTCGTGGGTGCCTTCACGACAACCGCGGCCGACCTGGCCGCCTCCAACGCCAACTATGTCGGCGGTGACTTTGGCGGCGGGGCCGTGACCCTCGGTCAGCTATTGGCCCGCCCAGTCCTTTCACCCGCGCCGTGGCGGACTCCGCTGGACGGGGTCTACCTCTGTTCCGCCTCGACTCCGCCCGGACCGGGAGTGCACGGCATGGCGGGGTTCCACGCGGCCCGGCTGGCCCTCCGTGACGTCTTTGGACTACCAGTCCCGGCACTTGGTGTCGGCGCCGGGCCAGCCGCCTGAATCCTCACCGGAGGGCCCTCCAGTGAACCTGTGAAAAAATATCCCGGAAATCGCCGTGAGGTTTTCCTGGCTGGAACGTCTTAGAACTGTAGGCACCTTTCAAGAGCGGCCTATCACCATCTATTCCAGAGAGAAGGATTCCCATGAGCTTCATTGACAAGGCAAAGAACAAGGCCGAAGAGTTGACCGGTAAGGCAAAGGAAGCCGTTGGCGACGCGACCAACAACCAGGACCTCAAGGTCGAGGGGCAGGCCGACCAGGGGTCGGCCCACACCAAGCAGGCCGGCGAGAACATCAAGGATGTCTTCAAGGGCGACAAGTAGCCTCTGCGGCGCAGGGACCGGCCACTTCTGGCCGGTCCTTTCGTGTGTTTTCCGCAGCGTCCCGTTGACGGCCTGCAACTCCAGCGGGGAGAGCTTCCGCACGCTGGCTGGGGTTGCCTTTTGGCACTGACGCATGGCGCCTAGTAAGCTGGGTCACGATTCTCAAAAATTTCATAGCCTTCGATCTGCAGCGGGAGAGTACTTCCGTAGACACACACTCCGGCAGGCGCCGTAGGAGCAAATCCTCCCCAGGAATCTCTCAGGCCCAGTACCGCTGCGGCTAGGCAACTCTGGAAAGCAGGCGGGCCCGCGGGCTCACCTCACCGACGGTGCAAGCAGGCATGGAGTCCTGCGGAATCTCTCAGGTCCCATACAGAGCGGGGAGGAACTCACCATCGTCCGGACAGACGCCTACGCCCGGACCCCATCAAGGGAGTTCCCATGACCGCTCAGCCCCTCACCGAATCAACCTTCGCCGACCGCCACATCGGCCCGCGCTCAACCGACGCTGCGCAAATGCTCACTATGCTCGGCTACCCCAGCCTCGACAAGCTGGTCGAGGTAGCGGTACCAGTCAACATCCGCTCCGCCGAGGCCCTTAACCTCCCGGCGGCCCTCAGCGAGACCCAGGTGCTGGCCCAGCTGCGTGAGATCGCTGGCCGAAACACCACTGCAGTCCAGATGATCGGCCAGGGCTATTTCGACACCGTGACACCACCGGTGATCCGCCGCAACGTCCTCGAGGCCCCCGCCTGGTACACCGCCTACACTCCTTACCAGCCGGAAATCTCCCAGGGCCGGCTGGAAGCCCTCCTGAACTTCCAGACCATGGTCCAGGACCTCACCGCCCTGCCCATCGCTAACGCCTCGCTACTCGACGAAGCCTCAGCTGTCGCCGAAGCGGTCCTGCTGATGCGCCGGTCCGGCAAGAACAAGGGCAAGACAGTGCTCGACGCCGATTGCCTCCCGCAGACGATCGCCGTCGTCCGTGGCCGCGCCGAAGCCCTCGGATTCGAGGTGGAGGTCGCTGACCTCGCCCAGGGACTCCCCGACGGCGACATCAATGGCGTCGTCCTGCAGCAGCCCGGGGCATCCGGTGCCCTCCGTGATCACCGGTCGCTGATTGCAGCAGCCCACGACGGCGGTGCCCTGGTCACTGTGGCAGCCGACCTGCTCGCGCTCACCCTCATTACGCCCCCGGGCGAGCAGGACGCCGATATCGCGGTCGGCTCCGCGCAGCGTTTCGGTGTCCCCCTCTTCTTCGGCGGCCCCCACGCGGCCTACATGGCGGTGCGCAAGGGCTTGGAGCGGATGCTCCCCGGGCGGTTGGTCGGCGTTTCCAAGGACGCCGACGGTGCCCCCGCCTACCGCCTTGCACTCCAGACCCGTGAGCAGCACATCCGGCGGGAGAAGGCCACCTCCAACATCTGCACCGCCCAGGCGCTGCTGGCCATCGTCGCCAGCATGTACGCGGTCTATCACGGCCCCGACGGTTTGAAGGCAATCGCCCAGCGGGTGCACGGACACGCCACCACACTGGCAGCGACCCTGACTGGTGCCGTGACAGTGGTCCACTCAGACTTCTTCGACACCCTGCTCCTCAACGTCCCCGGCAAGGCGCGGGACTTCCAGTCCAAGGCTGAGGCCGCGGGCATCAACCTGCGGTTCGTCGACGAGGACCACCTGGGCGTCTCCTGCGACGAGACCACCACCGAAGATCACCTGGCCACGCTGGCCGGGGTCTTCGGCGTCGGGCAGGTCGCTGACCAGGAATCCGCTTCGGCCGAGCTTCCTGCCGACCTGATCCGGACCTCTTCCTACCTGACCCACCCGGTCTTCTCCAGCCACCGCTCCGAAACCCAGCTCCTGCGGTACCTCCGCCGTCTCTCCGACAAGGACCTGGCCCTGGACCGCACCATGATCCCGCTGGGATCGTGCACCATGAAACTGAACGCGACAGTGGAAATGGAGCCGATCTCCTGGCCGGAGTTCGCGACCATCCACCCCTTCGCCCCCGAGCACCAGACCGAAGGGTGGCGCTGGCTGATCCAGGATCTGGAGGACAAGCTCGCGGAGATCACCGGTTACGCCAAGGTCTCCATCCAGCCCAACGCCGGATCGCAGGGTGAACTGGCCGGCCTGCTCGCCATCCGCGGCTACCACCGGTCCCGCGGCGATCAGGACCGCAACGTCTGCCTGATCCCCTCGTCCGCCCACGGCACCAACGCTGCTTCGGCAGTGCTCGCCGGAATGAAGGTGGTGGTCGTCAAGACGGCCGACAACGGCAACATCGACCACGATGACCTGAAAGCGAAGATCGCCCAGCACGCGGAGCAGCTCTCGGCCATCATGATCACCTACCCGTCCACCCACGGTGTGTTCGAAGAGGACGTCCGCTGGGTCTGCGGCCAGGTGCACGACGCCGGCGGCCAGGTCTACATCGACGGCGCCAACCTCAACGCCCTCGTCGGTCTCGCCAAGCCGGGGGAGTTCGGTGGCGACGTGTCACACCTGAACCTTCACAAGACCTTCTGCATCCCCCACGGCGGAGGTGGACCCGGTGTCGGGCCAGTCGCCGTCGCCGCCCATCTGGCACCGTTCCTGCCGGGAGACGCAGCCGAGCAGGGCGCGGGAGCCGAAGGCGTCCCCATCTCTGCTTCCCGTTACGGGTCCGCCGGCGTGCTTCCCATCTCCTGGGCATACGTCGCGCTGATGGGCGCCGAGGGGCTCACCTCGGTGACCGGTCACGCCCTGCTGGCAGCCAACTATGTCGCCGCCCGCCTGACCGAGCACTTTCCCCTCCTCTACTCGGGGGAGAAGGGCCTGGTAGCGCACGAGTGCATCCTCGACCTTCGGCACCTGACCGCCGCCACCGGGGTCACCGCCGAAGATGTCGCCAAGCGGCTCATCGACTATGGGTTCCATGCTCCGACGCTCAGTTTCCCCGTCGCTGGCACCCTGATGGTGGAGCCCACCGAGTCCGAGGACATTGGTGAGCTGGACCGTTTCATCGACGCGATGATCGCGATCAAGGGTGAGATCGACGAGGTGCAGGCGGGCAAGTACACGCTGGAGCAGAGCCCCCTGCGCCAGGCGCCGCACACCGCCTTCGCCTTGATCAGCGACACCTGGGACCAGGCGTACCCCCGCGAACTGGCCGCCTACCCGGTGCGCTCGCTCAAGCACAACAAGTATTTCCCTCCGGTCCGCCGGATCGATGGCGCGCACGGCGACCGTAACCTGGTGTGCTCCTGCCCACCCATCGAGGCCTTCGAAGACTAAGGCCCGTCCCCGTCCGGCCGCCGGCCGGACGGGTTGAGTCCAGCGCACCACCGGAAGGATTCCCATGACCAAGCAGACAGCCCTGTACGCCGAACACGAATTGCTCGGCGCAAGTTTCACCGACTTTGGCGGGTGGCAGATGCCCCTGAAGTACCGCAGCGAGCTCGAGGAGCACCACACCGTCCGTCGTGCCGCAGGACTCTTCGACCTTTCCCACATGGGCGAGGTCTGGGTCACCGGACCGCAGGCCGCCGAGTTCCTGAACTATGCCCTGGTGGGCAACCTTGCGGCGATCGCCGTCGGGAAGGCCAAGTACTCGCTGATCTGCACCGAGGACGGCGGCGTCATTGACGACCTCATCGTCTACCGCCGGGCCGACGACCGGTACCTGGTGGTCCCCAATGCCAGTAACGCCGACACGGTGGCTGCTGCCTTGCAGGAACGGGCCGTCAACTTTGACGTAGCGGTCGAGGACGAGTCGGAGAACACGGCCCTGATCGCCGTGCAGGGACCCGCCGCCGAGGCGATCCTGCTCGACATTGCCGCCGAGTCCTCACGCCAGCTGATTACCGAACTGAAATACTACGCCGCCGTCGAAGTGGAACTGGTGGGGATGCAGGTTCTCCTGGCCCGCACCGGGTACACCGGCGAGGATGGTTTCGAGCTGTTCATCGGCAACACCGGGGCGGTCCAGCTCTGGAAGGCCGTCGCAGCGGCAGGAGCGCAGCACCAAATTGCCCCCTGCGGGCTCGCTTCACGCGACTCCCTGCGCCTCGAGGCCGGGATGCCCCTCTACGGGAACGAGCTCGGCTTGGACACCAACCCCTTCGAGGCAGGCCTCGGCGGGGTCGTCAGCCTCAAGAAGCCCGACAACTTCGTCGGCCGGTCGGTCCTGGAGCCCCTCAAGGAGGCCACGCTGGAGCGGAAGCTGGTTGGCCTGCAGGGCGGTGGCCGGCGGTCGGCGCGCGCCGGGTACAACGTCGTCGTCGACGGCGCGGTGGTCGGAACGGTGACCTCAGGACTCCCCAGCCCCACCCTCGGCTACCCCGTGGCCATGGCCTATGTGAACACCGCGCTGGCTGAGCCGGGCACCGAGGTCCAGGTGGACCTCCGGGGCAAGCCCGAGCCGTTCACTGTGGTCGCCACGCCGTTCTACCGCCGCAAGAAGTAGCCAACTTACATACCCGGAAAGGTATATACCCACGTGAGCACCATCAAGTCTGACCTCCGCTACTCGGCTGAGCATGAATGGATCGACACTGCGGAAACCGGTCCGGCCACCGTCGGCGTCTCCGCCGTCGCCACCGACGCGCTGGGTGACGTCGTCTATGTCAGCCTCCCCGAGGTGGGCGACACGATCACCGCGGGGGAGAGCTGTGGCGAGGTGGAGTCGACCAAGTCCGTCTCCGACCTCTACGCCCCCGTCACCGGTGAGGTCACCGAAATCAACCAGGACGCCATCGACAATCCGGGCATCCTCAACGAGGATCCCTATGGCGCCGGCTGGCTGTTCAAGGTGGACGTCGCCAGCGAGGGCCCGCTCCTCTCGGCTGAGGAGTACGCCCAGAAGAACGGCATCGACGGATGAGCGCCGTTACCGGACTGACCACCGTGGGGCACCTGAACGCGGCACTGGCCGACCTCGACCCCGAGGTTGCGCGCGGCATCGACGCCGAACTGGCCCGGCAGCGCAACGGGCTGGAGATGATCGCCTCGGAGAATCACACCCCAATGGCGGTGATGCAAGCGCAGGGTTCGGTCCTGACCAACAAATACGCCGAGGGCTACCCGGGACGCCGCTACTACGGCGGCTGTGAGCACGTCGACGTGCTGGAACAGCTGGCAATCGACCGCGTCAAGGACCTCTTCGGGGCGGGGTACGCGAACGTTCAGCCACACTCCGGTGCGCAGGCCAACGCCGCTGTCATGCACGCGTTGATCAAACCCGGCGACACCATCATGGGCCTGAACCTTGCCCACGGCGGCCACCTGACCCACGGCATGAGGATCAACTTCTCCGGCCGTCTGTACAACGTGGTGCCCTACCAGGTGCGCCCCGATGACCACCGGGTGGACATGGACGATGTCGAACGGCTGGCGCGAGAGCACAAGCCCCAGCTGATTGTGGCTGGCTGGTCCGCGTACGCGCGGCAGCTCGACTTTGCCCGGTTCCGCAGCATCGCCGACGAGGTAGGCGCCTACCTGATGGTCGACATGGCCCACTTCGCCGGACTGGTAGCCGCCGGGCTGCATCCCAGCCCCGTGCAGCATGCCCACGTCACCACCTCCACCACCCACAAGACCCTCGCCGGTCCGCGGGGTGGCATCATCCTCAGCAACGATGCCGACATCGCGAAGAGGATCAATTCGGCGGTGTTCCCGGGCCAACAGGGTGGACCGCTCGAGCATGTGATCGCTGGCAAGGCGGTGGCCTTCAAGATCGCGGCCTCGGCCGAGTTCAGGGAACGCCAGGAGCGCGTGCTTGAGGGTGCACGGATCCTCGCCGACCGGCTCACCCAGCCGGACGTCGCCCAGCGCGGCATCTCAGTGGTTAGCGGGGGCACCGATGTGCACCTGGTCCTGGTGGATCTGCGGGACTGCGACCTGGATGGACAGCAGGCGGAGGATCGGCTGGCGCAGATCGACATCACCGTGAACCGCAACGCCGTGCCATTCGACCCCCGCCCCCCAATGGTCACTTCGGGCCTGCGCATCGGTACGCCAGCGCTCGCCAGCCGGGGATTCGAGGCGGCGGCGTTCACCCGGGTGGCGGACATCATCGCCGAAGCACTGATCGCCCCGGCCGACGCCGACCTCACGCCGCTGGCCCAGCGGGTGGAAGCTCTCGCGGCAGAGCACCCGCTGTACGCCGACGTCGTGCGCCTCGGCGCGGGCGCCCAGAACCAGAGCTAAGGAATCCCATGCCCATTAGCGCGTTCGACCTGTTCAAGATAGGGATCGGCCCTTCCAGCTCCCACACCGGGGGGCCGATGAAGGCTGCGTTCCTCTATACGGAGCTGGTGGCGCAACGGGGGCTGGTCGACTCGGTGCACCGGGTGGAGGTGGAACTGTTTGGCTCCCTCGGGGTGACCGGCCACGGCCACGGCACCATCAAGGCGGTCATCCTGGGACTGGAGGGCGAGCAGCCGCACCTGGTCGACCCCGTAGCTGCAGGGCCACGCGTCGATGAGGTGGGGCAGGCTCGCCGCCTGCGGTTCGCGGGCCACCGGGAGATCGATTTCGACCCGGAGGTCGACCTGATCATGCACCGCCGGAAGCGGCTCGACTTCCACACCAACGGGATGCGGTTTCACGCCTACGACGCCGGCGGTGCCGAGCTTCTGGCGAGGGACTACTTTTCCGTGGGCGGCGGCTTCATCCTCGATGAGGATCAGATCGGAGCCGACCCGGCAGCGGAAGCGACAGTACCGGTGCAGCATCCCTTCAACACGGGGGAGCAGCTGCTCGAAATCTGCGCAGCCACCGGGAAATCCTTCTCCGAGATTGTGATGGCCAACGAGCTGGCGTGGCGTTCTGAAGCCGACGTGCGCGCCGGACTGCTGGAAATCTGGGACGTCATGCAGGACACCATCCGCCGCGGGTCCACCACCGATGGGATCCTGCCCGGCGGTCTGGGGGTGCGGCGCCGCGCTGCCACCCAGCTGCGTCTGCAGCAGAAGGCAGAGGACCCTACCGACAAGCTGAGCACCATGGAATGGGTGACCCTGTTTGCGCTCGCGGTCAACGAGGAAAACGCGGCCGGAGGCCGGGTGGTGACAGCCCCGACCAACGGTGCTGCGGGAATCATTCCGGCGGTCCTGAAGTATTACGTCGACTTCGTTCCGGGAGCCGACGACGACGGCGTCATCCGGTTCCTGCTCGCAGCAACCGCTGTCGGCGGGTTGTTCAAGCAGAACGCTTCCATCTCGGGTGCCGAGGTGGGCTGCCAGGGCGAGGTCGGATCCGCCTGCGCGATGGCGGCCGGTGCGCTCGCCGAAGTGCTCGGTGGCACGGCCGAACAGGTGGAGAACGCCGCCGAGATCGGCATTGAACACAACCTGGGCCTGACCTGCGACCCCGTTGGTGGCCTGGTGCAGATACCGTGTATCGAGCGGAACGCGGTCGGCGCCATGAAAGCGATCACCGCCGCGCGGATGGCCGTCCGCGGCGACGGCAAGCACCATGTCTCACTCGACGTCGCCATCAAGACGATGCGGGACACCGGCGCGGACATGATGGACAAGTACAAGGAAACCGCCCGGGGCGGCCTTGCCCTGAACGTGGTGGAGTGCTGAACCATGGCTGACGATCCGGGGTCCCTGCCACTCCGGGTCGAGATCATTCCAGCTCCCGGGATCGTCGAGGCGCTCCGGGAGCACCTGCCGGCGCCGGCCGTTGTGACCATCACGTGTCTGGCGCACCACGGTGCGGAGGAGACGATCGATCTGGCGGTACGGCTGGCCGACCTCGGTTATCGGGCGGTCCCGCACCTCGCGGCGCGGTCCCTCAAGTCGCGCGGGCAACTCGCGGGGTTCCTCACCCGGCTGCAGACGGCGGGTGTCAGTGACATCTTCGTCATTGCCGGTGACGGCGAGGAAGCAGCCGGATCCTACGCCTGGAGTGGGGCGCTGATGGCCGACATCGCATCCCTGGGCGGCGGATGGTTTTCCCTGGGAACGGCCGCCTATCCGGAGGGCCGGCCCGGAACGTCGTCGTCGGAGCTCACTGACCTGCTCCTGGCGAAACAGGGCTTGTGCTCCTGGGCGGTCACCCAGCTGTGCTTCTCCGGACCGGTGCTTTCCACCTACCTGACTGAATTGCGCGCCGCGGGCGTCTGGCTCCCTGTCTGGGCCGGTGTGCCGGGCGCCGTGCGCCGCACCCGCCTGATCTCCCTCGCAGCCCGGATCGGGGTAGGCCCGTCGCTGCGGTTCGCCCAACGATCCCTCACCGGAGCAGGAGGAGGATCGTTGGTCCGCAGCGTCCTGGCGCCGTCGTCGTACGACCCCGCACCGCTGGTCCGTTCCGTCGTGGATTCAGGCGGGTTCGCCGGCCTCCACGTGTACAGCTTCAACGACGTTCAGTCGGTCGCCCGCACCTTCGGTGCTGATGCCTGACCGTCGGTAACCTTCACAAAAACCTTGTATGTGTAAGGTTTTTATGGAACCCTGTTGTTCATCGGAAGAACAAAGGAGTTCCCATGAAGTTGCCCACCCACCGAGATTCACTTCACCCCACCTCCAGCGGCAGGCGCAGAACCCTGCTCGCCTGTGGAGCGGCGATCGCAGCTCTCGCCCTGGTCGTCCCGACGGCAGCCACCGCCGGACCCGGCGGTCATGGCGGCGGACCGGGCGGTGGCAAGCAGGTCGACCCGCTAAAGCAGTATGCCGCTGACACCTGGACATCCCTCGACGCGATGACCGACGAGACCACCGGTCTGCCGGCCGACAACATCGAGGGCGATCTCAGTACACCGAGCGAGTACACCAGCCCCACGAACATCGGCGGCTACCTGTGGTCCACGATTGCTGCCCGCGACCTCAAGATCATCGATCGCAAGGAGGCCAGCCACCGCCTGGCCACTACCCTCGACACCCTCGAAACGCTCGAGATCCACGAGCCAAGCGGGATGTACTACAACTGGTATTCCCCCACCACCGGCGGCAAGCTGACCATCTGGCCGGACAGCGGCGACGTCGTCTATCCATTCCTCAGCACGGTCGACAACGGGTGGCTGGCCGCAGCGCTCCGGGTGGTCGCCGAAGCAGAACCACGCCTCGCCAAACAGGCTGACGCCCTCTACGACAACATGGACTTTGGCTGGTACCACGATCTCAACGCACGGGAAGGGGTCAGTCTCAACCGGGGCGGATTCTGGGATGCGCCTCCCGGTGACGGTTGTGCAGTACCGGACAACTACGGTGACGACGGCCCCGACGTTTACTACACCTGCCACTGGTACGACACCTCGGTGAGCGAGGCGCGCATCGCCACCTACCTGGGTATCGCCAACGGTCAGATCCCGGCAACCGCCTACTACGGCACTTACCGCACCATGCCCGATCAGAGCTGTGATTTTGGGTGGCAGGAGCAAAAGCCGACCGGCGTTACCCGTGAATACCTGGGGGTAAGTGTCTTTGAAGGTGTATATGCCTACCGTGGCATGAAACTTGTTCCCGCCTGGGGTGGCAGCATGTTCGAGGCTCTGATGCCTGATCTGTTTGTCCCCGAGGCCAAGTGGGGGAAGCGCTCCTGGGCCCCGAACCACGAGGCAACGGTGCGCTCCCACATCGAACATGGGATGGATGAGGCCGGGTATGGATACTGGGGCTTCTCCCCGGCCAGCGACCCCTTCGCCTCCTACCGTGAGTATGGGGTGGAAGAAATCGGGATCAACAGCACCGGATATGCCAGCGACGTCGAGAGCACCGATGTGGACAAGGGGTACGAGGGCTGCCGCGAGGCGACCAATCCGGATCCGGAGTTTGGTGACGGTGTGGTCACCCCGCACGCGGCCTTCCTCGCCCTGCCCTACGACCGGAAAGCGGTCCTGAAGAACCTCGATGGCATCAAGAATGAGCTGGGGGCCTACGGTCCCGGAGGATTCTACGATTCGGTGGCTGTCGGCAGCGGAACCGCTGCAGAACGGTACCTCAGCCTGGACCAGTCAATGATCATGGGTGCCATCCTGAACGAGGAGAAGAAAGACAAGCTGAAGGACTACTTCGTGGATCGCGGGTTCGAGAAGGCGGTCCGGCCGCTGGTTGAGGCGCAGGTCTTCGGCACTGAGCTGGGCGGGCGCTAGCTCCCTTCTGGACCCGGCACCGTGACAGGGGCCGGGTTCAGGAAGTACCCGCGAACAAACTCGTCGAACACACCAGTCATATCCACTGTGTCATCCAGGAGCCATTGCTGCTGCAGTCCATCCATCACTGCTGCGATCAGCCGTGACGCGTGGTGGACGTCAAGATCTTCGCGCACCAGGCCGTCCCGCTGCGCATCGGCGAGGATGGCCGCCGTCTGTTCCGCACGGTCGGCATAGCGGGCCGCAAAGTACTCGTGCGCTGGGTGGTCGCGGTTGGTGGCCTCGGCGGCGATCACCGTGTACAGCGAGGTCAGCCCGGGGGTGGTCTGGTTGTAGGACACCACCCGGCGCATCTGCTGCAGGAGGGTGTCCTCGGCGACGTCGCCCGCGGCTTCCTTGACCCGCTCGTCACGCTGCCGCAACACCTCGGTGAAGAGTTCTTCCTTGGTGGCGAAGTGGTGCATCAGGCCGGCTGGCGTGAGGGCGACCCGCTTGGCAATCTCCCGTAGTGAGCCGCTATGGAAGCCGCTGCGCCCGAAGACCACCAGAGCGGCGTCGAGTATTTCCTGTCGCTTCGCCTGGCCCTTGGCGTAACTGCCGCGTTTCCGGTCAGGGGTCGTAGTCATATCCAAAACCTATCGCATGACCAGAAATAAAAACCTTCCGCATGTAAGGTTTTTATGGTAGCTTGGCAACGAACTCCAGCGGCGAACCCTGCGCCCACGGAGGATTCAACCCCACTTACTGGAGGAAAAACTATGAATCAATGGCGATCATGGAGCGCGGTGGCCGTCATCGGCGCACTCGCACTGACCGGATGCGGACGCGAGGAAGGCAGCGAAGCCGGCCCCGAGGGCGGGGGACCCATTGACGACGCCCCCGCCACCGGAGAGGTGACCATCTGGGCGATGGGCAACGAGGGCGA
The DNA here is from genome assembly GCF_013116745.1 of Arthrobacter sp. 260. Classification (GTDB taxonomy): domain Bacteria; phylum Actinomycetota; class Actinomycetes; order Actinomycetales; family Micrococcaceae; genus Arthrobacter_D. Next base: position 133,711 of record NZ_JABFOE010000003.1, on the reverse strand, counting down.
GGTCCTGGACCAGCTGGCCGCCGACTTCGAAACGGAGAATCCGGACGTCACGGTCAACGTCACCCCCGTCCCCTGGGAGAGTGCCCACGACCGCATCGCCACCTCCATCGCTGGTGGACAGACGCCGGACATTGCGATGCTCGGCACCACCTGGGTCGGCGAGTTTGCCGCCACCGGCGCACTGGAGCCCACTCCCGAAGGCCTGGTCGACGAGGGTGACTTCTTCGAGGGGTCGTGGGGCACAGCGGTTGTCGACGACGTCGCCTACGGTGTCCCCTGGTACGTGGACACCCGCGCCCTCTACTACCGCACCGACATGGCCGAGGCGGCTGGCGTTGAGGCGCCAACCACCTGGGACGAGTTCAAGACCTTCACCGAGGGCCTGCAGGCGGAGGGAGCGGAGGCCGGCATTTCCCTTCCGCCCGGAGGATTCGACTCCTGGCAATACCTCGCACCGTTTGTGTGGCAGGAGGGCGGGGACATCATGAACGAGGATGGCACCGAGTTCACCTTCGAGACCCCCGAGTGGAAGGCTGCCTTCGAGTACTACGCCAGCTTCTTCACCGAGGGAATCTCCGATCCGGTGCGGTTGGAGACCGGCGAGATCGAGCAGAAGTTCATTTCCGGTGAGGTGGGGTCATTCTTCAGCGGCCCATTCCACATTGGGCTGCTTGAGGAGCAGGGCGGCGAGGGATTCGCAGACCAGTTCGATGTGGCAATGGTCCCCGGCTCCGCTTCGCGCACCAGCTTCACCGGCGGTGGCAACCTCGCCGTGTTCAACGACAGTGAGAACCGTGACGCCAGCTGGAAGTTTGTCCGCTGGCTGAGCGAACCGGAAACACAGATCGCCTGGTATGGCATCTCCACGACGATGCCGAGCGTCCAGGCAGCCTACGAGGATCCCACCTTCGCCGATGATCCCAACCTGAGTGTCTTCGCTGAGCAGCTGGAGGACTCCAAGGCGCCGCCCGCGATTCCCACCTGGGCGCAGGTCTCAGCGGTGATCGACCAGGAACTCGAGAAGGTTACCCGGGGCGACACTACAGTCGACGAGGCGCTGGCGGCGATCCAGAGCCAGGCCGACAGTATCGGGACAGGCCTCTAACAGTGGCACTCGCCCACACGGCAAAGCCTGCTCCGGGGCGGGCGCGTAAACCGCGCTCGCGCCGGAGCAGGCAGACCGTCGTCGCCTGGAGTTTCGCTGCACCGTTCCTGATCCTCTTCGTGATTTTCATGGCCGGACCAATCGTGGCTTCGCTCGCCATGAGCTTCACCGACCTGACCACCAGGGATTTGCGCAGCCCGTTCGGCGTGAACTTCGTGGGGTTCGAGAACTACGTCGCGTTGTTCAATGATTCGCGTTTCGTGCGGTCACTGGCCAACACCGCAGTGTTCGTCCTGGTCGGCGTTCCCCTCACCATGGCGGTGGCGCTTCTGGTGGCCCTGGCCCTCAACAACGGCATCACCCGGTTCCGGACGTTCTTCCGGGTGGGCTATTACGCCCCAGTGGTGACCAGCATTGTTGCGGTAGCGATCGTGTGGCGTTTCATCCTGCAGCCGGACGGCCTTCTGAACGGTTTCCTGGGGGTCTTCGGTATCACGGGGCCCAACTGGCTCGAGAACGAACTGACGGCGTTGCCCTCACTGATCTTCATGGCGGTCTGGCGCAACATTGGCACCCTGATGGTCATCTTCCTCGCCGGGCTGCAGGGTGTTCCCCGGGAACACCACGAGGCGGCAATGGTGGACGGCGCCAGCGCCGTCCAGCGGTTCTGGAACGTCACCCTGCCCGCCATGCGTCCACCCATCCTGTTCGCAGCAGTGATTACAGGCATCGGCTTCCTACAGTTCTTCGAGGAGCCCTATGTGATGACCGGCGGCGGACCGCTTGATGCCACCCTCTCCACCGCCATGTACACCTACGATCAGTTCGGCTTCGGCAACTACTCCTATGCTTCGGCGGCGAGCTACGTCCTGTTCCTCGCGATCGTTGTGCTTTCCCTGATCCAGTTCCGTTTCCTCGGAAAGAAGGATTGACCATGGCCACTTCAGTTGCCCCGCCGGTCGTTACGGTTCCCCGGGAACGACGACGGCGCACGCCCATGCAGCAACGTCCCCGCCTGTGGCTGTACGTGGTCCTGGGGCTGGGCATGATCGCCATGATCATGCCGTTCGTCTGGATGATCCTCGGGTCCTTCAAGACGACCGCCGAGATCCGGCAGTATCCGTTGAACTTCTGGCCGCTTGAGCCGACCCTCGACAACTACACCGAGTTGTTTGTGCGGCTGGATTTCGCCACCTTCTTCACCAACAGCCTGGTGGTGGCGGTGTTCGTCACCGCGGGCAACATCGTGTTCTCGTCAATGGTGGGATACGCCCTGGCCAAACTGGACTTTGCCGGGAAAAAGGTGCTGTTCATGCTGGTACTCGGCACCCTGATGGTGCCGGGGGTGGTCACGTTTGTACCTTTGTTCGTGCTCACCGCGAACCTGGGCCTGGTGAACTCCTACCCGGGACTCATCCTCCCCTTCCTGATCGCGCCGCTCGGTGTCTTCCTGATGCGGCAGTTCATGCTGAGCCTGCCCGATGACCTTATCGAGGCGGCGCGCATTGACGGCGCCAGCGAATGGCGGATCTTCCTGCGGGTGATCATGCCGTTGTGTGGACCCGCCGTCGCCACCCTGACCATCCTGACCTTCCTCGCTTCGTGGAATAACTTCCTGTGGCCGCTGGTGGTCGCGACCAGCGAGGACCGTTACACCCTTCCGGTTGCGCTGGCGTTGTACTCGGTGGGCCAGAACGCCGCCGAGTACGGCCTCATGATGGCCGGCGCCGTCGTGGTGGTGTTGCCCATCCTCCTGATCTTCGTCCTGCTGCAGAAGTACTTTGTGCAGGGCATCGCGCTGACAGGCATCAAATAGCCAGCTTCGGCTGGCGGAAAGTAGTCAACCATGAACTTCCCGAACGGGTTTCTTTGGGGTGCGTCCACGGCGGCGCACCAGATCGAGGGCGGCAACGTCAACTCCGATTGGTGGCAGCGCGAGCACGGCCACCTGCCGGGGGCTCCGGTGGAGGCGCCCAGCGGTGACGCCGCGGATAGCTACCATCGGTACCGCGAGGATATGTCGCTGCTTGCTGCAGCGGGACTCACCTCGTACCGGTTCAGCATCGAGTGGGCCCGGATCGAACCCGAGGAGGGCTTCGTCTCCCGCGCCGCACTGGATCACTACCGCCGCATGGTGGCGACCGCCATCGAACTCGGTCTCACCCCGATGGTGACCCTGCATCACTTCACCAACCCGATCTGGTTCGCCCGGGCCGGCGGGTGGAAGGACCCGGACTCCGTGGAGCGCTTTGCGCGGTATGTCGGGCATATCCTTCCCGTGCTGGACGGCGTCGATCTGGTGTGCACCATCAACGAGCCGAACATGGTCTCGGTGCTGGCCGACCCGGAGCAGGGTTTCCCCTCGGTCGGGCTTCCGGAGGGCAACCCCGTCGTGACAGCGAACCTGATCGCTGCGCACCGCCGCGCCGTCGATATTCTCCAGGCTGCTGGCAAGCAGGCTGGCTGGTCAGTGGCAACCCAGGCATACCAGGCCGAACCCGGTGCCGAAGACGTCACCGAGGAGTACGGCCGAACCCGTGAGCATGTGTTTCTGGAGGCGTCAGCGGGCGATGACTGGGTGGGTGTGCAGGCGTACACCCGGACCAGGGTGGGTGCCGAGGGTCCACTGCCGATCGACGACGACGCCGAGCTGACCCTGACCGGCTGGGAGTATTACCCGGCCGCAATCGAGGACGGCATCCGTAATTCCTGGCAGCGCAACGGTGTCCCGATCTACATCACCGAGAACGGCATCGCCACCGGTGACGACTCGCGCCGGATCGACTACACCCGCGGTGCCCTAGAGGCGATCTCCCGAACCATCGCTGACGGGATCGAGGTGCGGGGATACCTGCACTGGAGCGCCCTTGACAACTACGAGTGGGGCAGCTTCAAACCCACCTTCGGCCTGATCGGCTGGGACGCCGACACTTTCGAGCGTCATCCCAAGCCGAGCCTGGGCTGGCTGGGGCGGGTGGCGCAGGCGAACTCCCTCCGTGAGGGTGCACCGGCGTCGTCCTAGCGCCTACCCGTCCAGAAATGGTCCCCAGGGTCAGGATCGCCGGTTCCTTGCGGCAATCCTGACCCGGAGGGCGGGTTTTGTCCTCAATCGCCCTTCACGTTGACGATCTGGCGCAGCGTGTGCCGGATCCTGACCATCTGGACGGCGTCGGCCATCACCACATCGATGTCCTTGTACGCGGCGGGGATCTCGTCGATGAACGCATCGGTGTCGCGGTACTCAATTCCCGACATGGCGGTCCGGAGCTGGGCGTGCGTGAACGTTTTCCGCGCCGCGGACCGGCTGTATTCCCGGCCCGCACCGTGCGGCGCCGAGTTCAGCGACGGCGCAAAGCCCAGCCCCTCCACGACGTAGGAGGCGGTTCCCATCGACCCCGGAATCAGGCCGGCCTTACCGACGGATGCCTCGATGGCACCCTTCCGGCTCAGCCACACGTCCTTGCCGTAGTGGTGCTCCCGGGCGGTGTAGTTGTGGTGGCAGTTGATCCGCTCCTGCTCCCGCACCGCGTCACCCGTCCAGGCAGCAAAGCAGGCCACCACGCGGTCCATCATTTCCTCGCGGTTGAGGAGAGCGAAGTTCTGGGCCCACCGCAGCTGGTCAATGTACTCCTGGAACTCCGGATCACCCTCCACCAGGTACGCGAGGTCGTCGTGGGGGAGCTTGATGTACCTTTTCCGGCACTGCTCAAGGGCAACCCGGATGTGGTGCTGGGCGATCTTGTTCCCCACGCCGCGTGAGCCGCTGTGCAGGAACAGCCAGACATCGTCGTTCTCGTCCACACTCACCTCGATAAAGTGATTCCCCGACCCGAGGGTACCCAGCTGCAAGGCCCACTTCTTCACGTAGCTGGCCGGATCAAACCCCGCCCTGTCCGCCTCGTCGCTGAGCTGGGCAATCCGCGGCGCGGCGGTCGCCACGATGGAGGTGTTGTTGTTGCCGGCGGACAGCGGGATGCTGCGCTCGATGGCCTGGCGTAGTGTCCTGCGGTCCAGCGTCCTAAGGTCTCCGTGGGTGAACTGGGTCCGGACGGCGATCATGCCGCAGCCGATGTCCACGCCGACGGCGGCAGGGATGATGGCTCCGATGGTTGGGATCACTGAACCGACCGCCGCGCCGAGGCCGAGGTGCGCATCCGGCATGCTGGCCAGGTGCGGATAGATGAACGGCATGCCGGAGGTCATGAGGTTCTGCTCGCGGGTCTTCGAGTCGAGGACGCTCGCGAAGTTGATGTAGGTCTTGCTCACCTTTTCCATGATTGGAGGGTAACACTAGTGATTGGGATATCCCAATCACTAGTGTTACCGGGTAGAGGAGGTCAGGAGGCCTCAACGCTTCGGAGCCAGCGGTCGAGATCCCGCGGGCGGGTGAAGCGGAGCACCGGCACGCAGTCGTCCTCGATGAGACGCCGGATACGTGCCCGTTTCCGCGGGAAGCTCTTGAAGTGCCAGGCAAGGATGGAATCGCGTGAGATCGCCTTGCGCGCCGATTCCCGGTTTCCGTTGCAGACCACTTCCTGGCGCACCACCCGCCGCATGGTCCGCCGCACCAGCCGGGACAGTGATACCCACCGGGGATAGTCCAGGGCCACCACCAACTCCGTCCGGGGCAGCACCTGGTCCGCCCACTTGGCGTAGACGGTATCGAAAACCCAGCGCTCGCCTGACGCGAGGGTTGCCGCGAGGCGGGCCTGCTCGGTCGGGTCCCGCTCCGTCCAGGCTGGGAGCCAGCCGATCTGGTCGTCAGCCGACACCTCCGGGAGGCCGGTTGCACTCGCGTAACGGCGTGCGGCGGTGGTCTTCCCCGATCCGGTGACGCCATAGAAGAGCACCCGCTGCGGGGTATCCGGCGGAGTTCCAGTGGTCATCGGTTCATCCTGCCACAGGCGGTTTCTGGCTCCCATCCTGGTTGCGCACCGACGCGGTACCTAGGGAAGATCGAGAAATCTCATCATCTTGACTCACATAGTGAGTTCGTGCTCATAATGTAGGCATGTGACGTAGCTTACGGCGTCATCATGAATCCAATGGAGGATCACTCATGGCAGATTGGCAATTACTCAGCATCACCGCGGCGGTGATCATCGGAATCGTCGTGATGATCCTTCGTCTTCGCATCAATCCCGCACTGTCCCTCGTCATCGGCGCGATTGTGCTGGGGCTTGCGACGGGATTGGGTGCGGCAGCCACTACCGAGACGGTGATGACCGGTTTTGGGGACATCATGATGGAAGTGGGCCTTCTGATCGGTTGGGGTGTGCTGATGGGGGCGATCCTGAACGAGATGGGCGCCATCGCGAAGCTCGTCGACAAACTGCTCCACGTCTTTGGCCCCAAGGGGGTGCCCTACGCGCTTGGGCTGACCATCGGCACCATGTTGCAGTCCATCTTCCTTGATGTTCTCCTGGTGATGAGCGCCCCGCTGGCCCGCAGAATCGCACCCAAGCTCGGGAAATTCGGCACCGCCAAAATGTCGACAGCCCTGGCGATCAGCCTGGAGTGTGGCATCGTCCTGATGGTTCCCGGCGTCGCCGCTGTGGCACTCGCAGGGCTGCTCCAGGTGCCGCTGGGTGAAATGCTGATCTTTGGTCTGCTGGTCATCATTCCCACCATCATCGTTTCGATCATGATCATGAACTTCCTTATCCACCGGGGACTGTGGAACACCGAAACGGATGAGGAGCCGCCACTGGAAGAATCACACCTGCAGGAATCGGCGTCATCCGGGGAGGCTTCTGAGAGCGCGTCTGGGAGGCCGGCGGATACCCACGGGATCGTCCGAAGCGCCGGAGCAGGAAGGTCATCGACGTCGAGCCGGGTGGGGCTCTTGCCGCACGATGTACGCACGGCGGGGACCAGGGGAGCCAAAGAGCCCGGCCTGCTGCTGATGTTCGCTCCCATGCTGTTGTCGCTGGTCCTGATCGCTTCCGGTGCCCTGCTGAACATGACCGGCTACACCCCCGAGTTCATGGTGTTGCTGTCGACGCCCGTGGTCGCGTTGCTGATTGGTCTGCTGGGAACCAGTCTCGTTGCGCGCCTCACAATAGGCACCAAGCGGGTAGAGGCCGCGGTTGCCAACGGTTTCAAAGAGTCCGGTCAGATCCTGGTTTTGACGGGCGCCGGCGGGTCACTGGCTGCGATGGTCGCTACCAGCGGAATGGGCGAGATCCTCGGCGACTACTTTGCAGCCTCAACCGTTGCACCACTTTTGGTGGTCTGGGGCATCGCAGCCGTTCTACACATTGCTGTCGGGTCAGTCTCAATCTCAGCCATCACCGCCGCAGGGTTGCTCGCGCCGGTCGCTCCGGCGCTCGGGCTCAACCCCGTACTGCTTGCCCTGGCCGCGGGTGCCGGGTCCCTGTTCGCTGTCCATGTCACGTCGAACACGTTCTGGCTGTTGCAGTCGATGCTTGGCCAGACGACCCGTGGGACGCTTAAAAGCTGCACCCTGGGAGTCTCCGTGGCGTCAATTGTGGCTCTTGGTTTTGTCCTCGTGCTGAGCATCTTCATCTAGGAAGGAACAACTGATGATGACAAACGAACCTGCTGTCGCCCCGTTGAAGGGCGTCCGTGTGCTGGAACTCGGTAACTACATTGCTGCCCCGACGGCGGGACGGATGCTGGCCGACTTCGGTGCCGAAGTGATCAAGGTCGAGCGCCCCCGCACCGGAGATGAGCTCAGGAACTGGCGGCTCTACGCAGGTGATACCTCGATGCTTTACCGGACCATCAACCGCAACAAGCGATCCGTCGTGCTCGATCTACGCACTGACGAAGGTCGCGACCTGGTGCTGGAACTGGCTGCGGTGTCAGACATTGTGCTGGAGAACTTCAGGCCCGGAACGATGGAAAAGTGGGGGCTTGGCCCCGATGTGCTCAACGAAGCCAACCCTGACCTGATCCTGACCCGTATCTCGGCATTCGGCCAGACGGGCCCCATGGCTTCGCGGCCAGGTTTTGCGGCGGTCGCCGAGGCCTTTGGCGGTTTCCGCGACCTGGTCGGTGACCCGGACCGTCCGCCGGTTCGGGTTGGCGTATCCATTGGTGACACGATCGCCGGACTCTACGCAGCTTTCGGTTCGGTCATGTCACTCTTCGAACGCGAGACGAAGCGTGGCAAAACACCAATACCGTTGAGCCAACGGATGATGGACGTCGCCCTGAACGAGGCGATGCTTTCGGTCACCGAGTCGCTGATTCCCGATCATTCAGCGTTTGGCATCAGGCGTGAGCGGACCGGCGGTCGAATGGAGGGGATCGCACCGTCGAACGCCTATCTCTGTCTCGACGGCAGCATTGTCGTCGCTGGCAATGGCGACGGAATCTTCAAGCGCTACATGGAGGTCATTGGTCGGCCCGACCTGGGGGTGGACCCCGGGTTGCAAACGAATGCCGAACGGTGGGAACGACGCGACGAACTTGATGATGCAATCGGTGAATGGGCAAAGTACCTGACCACGAGCACGGCTCTGGACGCTCTCGACGCGGCAGGCGTTCCTGCCGGACCTATCTATACCGCCGCGGACATTGTTGTCGACGATCAGTACGCAGCACGGAATATGATTCAACGGTTCGACGTATCGACCGGGGCCGAAACCATCAGCGACGTCGCTTTCCCCGGGATAATCCCGGTGATCGGCGGTAAATCCCTACCGATCAGAAACCTCGGCCCGGACCTTGGCGCAGACTCGAAAGACGTCTTCGAGAAGGTGTTGGGGAAGACACCCGAGCAGGCCGACCTGCTGATAGCCAAAATGGAGTTGGAATCTGTATGAACACCACCACGAAAGATTTCGTCCTGAGGGACGTCACGCTGCGGGACGGGCTCCAGCTCACCGGAGGCTTGCTCTCCACCGAGCGAAAAGTCTCGATCGTCAGGTCCCTGCTCAAGGCAGGAGTGCCGGCCATCGAGATCGGCTCGATGGCACGCCCTGACCTCGTACCACCGATGGCCAACACCCTTGAGCTGATCGAAAACCTGACCCCTGAGGAACTCAAGAAGTGCTGGATTTGGGTGGCGACCCCCCGTCATGTTCAGAAAGCGGCAGCCGCTGGTGCGGTAAACATGCAGTACTGCCTCAGCGTGTCCGACGCTCATAACCAGGCAAATATCGGGCGTTCCACCGAAGCGTCAATGGAGGCACTGCCCCAGGCGCTGGAGTACGCCCGCGAGGCGGGTGCAGCTCTCCAATTGTGTTTGGCAACGTCGTTCACCTGCCCGTTCGAAGGGGACATCGACCCAGAACGCGTGTTGAGACTTGTGGAGGATCCTCGGGGCACCGGTACCAGCGACATAGTCATCTGCGATACGTTGGGGCACGCGGTACCGGATCAAGTGCATGGCCTGATCAGCAGGGTTGGGGCGGCAGCAGCTGGGCGTGATGTGGTGTTCCATGGGCACGATACCTGGGGGATGGGCGTTGCGAATGCGGTTGCCGCACTGGATGCCGGTGCCACGACTATTGATGGAGCGCTCGGCGGACTGGGAGGGTGCCCTTTCGCCCCTGGGGCTTCGGGAAATACCTCGACCGAGGATCTCCTCTTCGGGCTGCGGCCCAGCTGGCTCAACCCTCGGAACTTCGCCGATCTGGTGCGGCTGGGCGAAGGGATCACCACCGAACTCAACGAGGAGAACAGGTCGAAGTCCGCGATGGGAGCCCGGTCGAAGGCTGGTGCCTTCCAGTGGGTTATGCCGAGCTGATCCCCATGCTCCCGGGGTGGGTGTTTGACGACGGCAGGCGCCCACCAATCATCCGGGTGATTCGCTCGGCACCCTCAAGCAGATCGTCCACCCACCCAACGCAGACTTCGGCAGGCATCCGGAGCGTCGGACCCATGATGGTGAGCGCACCCACCAGGTCGGCCTGGGGATTGAATACCGGGGCGGATAACCCGCTGGCGCCGGATTCTCGTTCCCCTGTGGTTACGGCGTAGCCGTCGGCCCGTGTTTGTTTGATTGCCTGTCGCAGGGAGTCGGTATCAGTGATGGTGCTGTCAGTGAGCTGATCCAGGCGGGCAGCGAGGATGCGGTCAGCCAGGTCCTGGTCCCAGGCGAGCAGCACTCTACCAGCGGAACCGGCGTGCAGGGGAAGAATCCGGCCCACCGCCATGTCGCGGCGCAACATGTGGCGGGTTTCAGCCATGGCGACACACACCCTGTACCCCATGGAGTGTTGAAAGAAGCAGACAGTCTCTCCCACTCTGTCGCGCAGATCCTGAAGCACCGGTTTGATGATCTCGATGACCTCCACCCCATGGGTCGCCGGTGCAGCCCAGTACGGCATTTTCACGCCCACCCGGTATCGGTCATCAACCCGGTCGATGAAGCCGTGGGCCACGAGATTCCCTACGAGGCGCTGAACCGTCGAGGTGGGCAGTCCGGTTGACTCACGAATCTGTGCCAGTGTCAGTTCAGGGCGCACCAGCGAAAACGAGTCCAGGATGTCGCTGATTTTCGCCAGCACCAGAAGCGGCTGAGGTCCCTGCATGTTCTCGGCTGCCATCCTTCGAGTCTATTCGACTGTCCTGCGCAGCCACCCACCCGTGCCTCCTGCCCCTCGACTCGAAGAGATGCTGGCCATCGAGGCCGGGTTTGCCCCCGGATGACAGACTTAAGCCGTGGCTCATCTAGACGTATCCAACATCGATTACTTCCTGTCCGACGGCCGGCAGTTGCTGAACGCTGTCAGTTTCAAGGTCGGTGAGGGGCACAAGACGGCGCTGATCGGGCCAAACGGTACCGGCAAAACTACCCTGCTGCGCATCATTGCCGGGGATGTCACCGCCGACGAGGGTGCCGTCACCCGCTCCGGCAATATGGGCATCATGCGTCAGTTCGTCGGCCAGGTGAGGGACGAGACCACGGTCCGGGATCTCCTGATCTCCGCTGCCCCGCCGGCGCTCGCCAAGGCTGCCAAGGCCGTCGACGACGCCGAGCTCGCCATGATGGAGAACGACGACGAACCCACCCAGATGCGGTACGCACACGCCATCACTGAATGGGGTGATGCTGGTGGTTACGAGCTGGAGACCACGTGGGATGAAGTGACGATGGCCGCGCTCGGCGTGCCCTACGCACGGGCGCAGTACCGGGCGTCGTCGTCGTTGTCTGGCGGCGAGCAGAAACGGCTGGTCCTGGAGGCCCTTTTCTCCGGACCGGACGAACTGCTGCTCCTCGACGAACCCGACAACTACCTCGACGTCCCCGGCAAACGCTGGTTGGAAGCGAAGCTGAACGAGTCGAAGAAGTCGGTATTGTTCGTCAGCCACGACCGGGAACTGCTGGCCAACGCCGCCACCCGCATCATCACCCTTGAACCGGGAGCCCTCGGCGCATCCAGCTGGATCCACGGCGGCGGCTTCGAAACCTACCTGCAGGCCCGCACCGACCGGAACCTCAGGTTCGAGGAACTCCGCCGCCGGTGGGACGAGGAGCACCTGAAGCTCAAGGAACTCGTCAACATGTACAAGAACAAGGCGGCGTTCCGTTCCGACATGGCCAACCGGTACCACGCAGCCCAGACCCGGTTAGCGAAGTTCCTTGAGGCAGGTCCGCCGGAAGCGATCCCCATTGAGCAGAACGTCTCCATGCGGCTCAAGGGCGGTCGGACCGCGAAGCGTGCAGTGGTCGCCCAGAAGCTGGAGCTGACCGGGCTGATGAAGCCGTTCAGCACCGAGATCTGGTTCGGTGACCGGGTGGGAGTGCTCGGCTCCAATGGCTCAGGCAAGTCCCACTTCCTGCGCCTCCTGGCCAGCGGTGGCACCGATCCGGAGAAGGAACACGAGCCGGTGTCCGAGGTCAGCATCGCGCCCGTGCCGCACGAGGGAACCGTGAAACTCGGCGCCAGGATCAGGCCCGGCTTCTTCGCCCAGACCCACGTCCGCCCCGACCTGCTAGGCCGCACCCTCCTGGACATCCTGCACCGCGGTGACGACCACCGCTCCGGCCTGCCGCGGGAAGCGGCCTCCGGGGTCCTTGACAGGTACGGTCTGGCCGGCCAGGCAGAGCAGGTGTATGACTCCCTCTCGGGAGGTCAGCAGGCGCGGTTGCAGATCCTGCTGCTGGAACTGTCAGGTGCCACCCTGCTGCTGCTGGACGAGCCCACCGACAACCTCGACCTGCACTCTGCCGAGGCACTCGAGAAGGCGATCGACGCCTTCGAGGGCACCGTGCTGGCAGTCACCCACGACCGGTGGTTCGCCCGCAGTTTCGACCGGTTCATGGTTTTCGGTTCCGATGGCAAGGTGTACGAGACCGAGGAGCCGGTCTGGGATGAGGGCCGTGTCCAGCGGGAGCGCTAGGCACCCTCCGGTAGGGCGTGTAGACCGCCCCCGATAATTGCGCATACGGTTTATAGGTGCAAACCAATGTGAGACCAGCAATGTGGGCTACGTTCGCCGTTTTCGGCCTGAACGGGCTGGTCTTTGCCAGTTGGGCGGCCCGCATCCCTGCCGCATCCTCAACCCTCGGCCTCAGCGATGGCCAAACCGGTTCCCTCCTGCTGGCCGCGGCCGCCGGGTCGGTGCTCGCGCTGCCGCTGGCCGGAAGCATCGCCGGTCGCGTGGGGGTAGCGAACACGGTCCGGATCGGCGGGGTCGCGTCGGCAATCGCCGCTGTGACCATCGCCGGCGGATTGACGACGACGTCGGTCCCGCTCACCGCGCTCGGACTGTTCCTGTTCGGCGTCGGCGTGGCCCTGTGGGACGTCGCCCAGAACATTGAGGGAGCCGACGTCGAACACCGCCTCCGCCGCACCATCATGCCCAAGTTCCATGCAGCGTTCAGCGCTGGAGCGTTCGCGGGTGCGATGGTCGGTGCTGGCCTGTCGGCACTCGGCGTCGACCTGTCCTACCACCTTCTGGGCGTTGCCGCCGTCGTCATCCTGGTGTCCCTCTGGGTGCCCCGCTATTTCCTGCCGGAGATTTCGCACGCCGATGCGCATCCCGGCACTGCGCAACCGGGTCGGTTCGCCGCCTGGTTGGAGCCGCGGACACTGCTCATCGGCCTCGTGGTCCTGGGCGCCGCTTTGACGGAGGGTGCCGCGAACGACTGGGTGGCCAAGGCCACCGTGGACGGGCTGGGGGCCACCGAGGCCACCGGGGCGGTCATGTTCGGGGTGTTCGTCGCGGCGATGACCCTGTTCCGGTTTGTCGGCGGCGGGCTGATCGACCGTTACGGCCGGGTCCGGGTGCTGCAGGTCAGCCTCGGGTCCTCCCTGGTGGGACTGCTGATCTTCGTGTTCGCCCCCTCGGTGCTCCTGGCCGGCGTGGGCGCGGTGCTCTGGGGTGCTGGGGCTGCCCTGGGCTTCCCGATGGGAATGTCCGCCGCGGCTGATGAACCCCGCCATGCAGCGGCCCGGGTGTCAGTGGTTTCCACCATCGGGTACATGGCGTTCCTGGCCGGCCCACCCCTGCTTGGGTTCCTCGGTGACCAGGTCGGAATCCGCAATGCCCTGCTGGTGGTGGGAGTAGCGGTGCTCGCCTCATTCCTGGTGGCCCCGGCCGCCGCCGAACGCCAGAACGACGCCGATCAGGCGGCCACCCCCGTTCCCTGACAGCTGTTATTGATCACCGCATTCCCGCTGCTTTCTGGGCGTTATGGAAACCCCTCGCTCCCCCGATTTGTATGAGGTCAAAAGCTGTCCTGAATAAGTGCTCGTCCGGGTGTCTGAACCCTAAGCTTGGACGATGACAATCATTGAGGCCAGAGGTCTGAAGAAGATCTATAAATCGAAGAGCGGACCCGTCCACGCGCTGGACGGGCTGGACCTGCTGGTGCCCCAGGGCACTGTCAAGGCGTTGCTCGGTCCCAACGGAGCGGGCAAGACCACCGTTGTGAAGGTGTTGACTACGCTGATCCAACCCACCGAGGGCACCGCTTTCGTGGATGGCATCGACGTGCTCGCCAACCCGCGGGCGGCACGCCGCATCATCGGGGCATCAGGACAGTACGCCGCTGTCGACGAGAACCTGACCGGGTTCGAGAACCTCGAAATGGTGGGCCGTCTGTACCACCTGGGCGCCAAGACAGCGAGGCGTCGCGCCCAGGAACTCATCGACCAGTTCGAGCTCACCGAAGCCGGAAACCGCCCCGTGAAGGGGTTCTCCGGCGGTATGCGCCGCCGGATCGACCTGGCCGGGGCGCTGGTGATCAACCCGAAAATCCTCTTCCTGGATGAGCCCACCACCGGACTCGACCCCCGAAGCCGGTTGGCGCTGTGGGAGATCATCAAGAACCTGGTCAGCGACGGGACCACGTTGCTCCTGACCACCCAGTATCTGGAGGAGGCCGACCACCTGGCCGACGACATTGCCGTGATCGACGGCGGAAAGGTCATCGCTGAGGGCACGTCCGATCAGCTGAAGGCCCGGATTGGAGGGCACCGCGTGGTGGTGGCGCTGGTTGACGAGGCCGACGCCGGCGCTGCCAGTGAAATCCTCGCCCGCCACGGTGAAGGCGAAGCCCGGGTTTCCGATGATCGGCGCAGCGTTGAAGTGGCCGTCACCGAAGGGCCGCGTGCACTGCAGTACATCCTGGCGGATCTTGGGCAGGCGGGTGTGGGGCTGCACGACGCCGGCATGCGTCGGCCCACCCTTGACGACGTGTTCCTCAAACTGACGGGTCACACGGCTGAGAACGAGCAGGACGCCGAGAATTCCGAGATGGAGAAAGCCAAATGAGTGTCCTCACCAAGCAGACCACCTATGAGAGCGTCGGTACGCCGGCGGGACAGCTGCTCTCCGACGGGTGGATCGCCACCCGCCGCAACCTGATCAAGATCAAGCGGGTACCGGAGATCCTGGTCTTCACCATCCTGCAGCCGATCATGTTCGTGTTGCTGTTCAGCCAGGTCTACGGCGGAGCGATGAACGTCTCCGACTACACCAACTTCCTGATGGCTGGCATCTTCGCGCAGACGGTCATTTTCGGCTCCACTTTCTCCGGCGCCGCGATGGCACAGGACCTCAAGGACGGCATCATTGACCGGTTCCGCACCCTGCCGATGAGCCCGGCTGCGGTGCTGATCGGCCGCACTAACGGTGACCTCGTCATCAACAGCATCTCGATGCTGATCATGATGGGCACCGGCTGGATTGTGGGCTGGCGGGTCACCACCTCGGTGTGGGGTTTCCTGGGTGGTGTCGCGATCCTGCTGCTGTTCAGCTACTCGTTCAGCTGGGTGATGGCTTTGCTCGGAATGAGCGTCAGGAGCCCCGAGGTCATCAACAACGCGTCCTTCATGATCCTGTTCCCCCTCACCTTCATCTCGAACGCGTTCGTCCCGATCCACACCATGCCCGAGGTGCTCAAGAACATCGCGGAGTGGAACCCGGTCTCCGCTCTGGTCGAGTCGGCCCGGCAGCTGTTCGGGAACACCAACCCGGACTTCCCGGAGCCCACCGCGTGGACCCTGCAGAATCCGTTCATCACGATCCTCATCGGTATCGTCCTGATGCTGCTGATCTTTGTGCCGCTGTGCATCAGGAAGTTTGAGTCCATCAGCTCGCGCTAACGGAGCCCTTGACGGCAGTATCCCGCCGGTCTACCTTGAATTCATCAGGTGATGAATTCAAGGTAGGGAGCTGCCATGTCACCGCAACCTGCCCGCTCGCGGTCCGCGATCGAAGTATCGGCGCTCACCGTCCGACGGTCCAAACAGAATGTCCTCGAAGACGTTCACTTCAGCGTTCCCCGGGCCCGGATTACCGGGCTATTGGGTCCGTCAGGAAGTGGGAAGACCACCCTCTTGCGGACGATCGTCGGTGTCCAGCGGATTACCTACGGCACGGTGTCCGTCCTGGACAGGCCTGCCGGGGATCCAGCATTGCGCCGCGAGGTCGGCTATATGACGCAGGCCCCCAGCGTTTACGCGGATCTCACGGTCGAAGCCAATGTGCGGTATTTCGGCGCGATGCACGGCCGACGCCGTGCGGATACCGTCGACGCACTGAGCGCCGTCGGGCTGACCGAGCTTGCCCACAGGAAGGCTGCCGACTTGTCCGGCGGTCAGTTCAGCAGGGTGTCTCTGGCGTGCGCCCTGGTCGCAGCACCCCGGCTGTTGGTCCTCGACGAACCGACCGTTGGACTGGACCCGGTGCTGCGGGTCGATCTGTGGCAGCGCTTTAAGGACCTGACAACCCACGGCACCACACTGTTGGTCTCCAGCCATTCGATGGAGGAAGCGGGGCGCTGCGACTTTCTTGCGCTCCTCAGGGAAGGGCGGATGCTGGCGCATCTCACTCCCGCGGAACTTCGCCAGCAGACGGGCACTGATGACCTCGAGGCCGCTTTCCTGAGCCTGATCCGCGACTCTGAGGCCGCACCTGCCGAGGGGAAACGGCCATGAACCTGCGAAGCTTGGCCGCCACCGCACTGAGGGTGCTCCGGCAGTTGCGCCACGACCCACGGAGCATCGGGTTGATCCTGGTGGTCCCGGCCCTCCTTCTGGCACTGGTCTACTTTCTCTTCGAGAACGAGACGGTACCGCCGGGAGCACCCCGTACCTTCGACCGGGTGGGTCTGATGATGCTGGCCATTTTCCCGTTCGTTGTGATGTTCCTCGTCACCTCCATCACCATGCTCAGGGAGCGCACGTCAGGGACCCTGGAGCGGCTGCTGACCACCCCCATGCACAAGGCCGATCTGCTCTTCGGCTATGCCCTGGCTTTCTCACTGATGGCCGCCCTCCAGGCGGTGGTTGCCTCCGGTGTTGCCTATTACGTGTTCAAACTCGACATTGCGGGCAGCCCGGGACTTGTTGTGCTGGTCGCCGTCGTCAACGCGGTCCTGGGGGTGGCGCTCGGTCTGCTCTGCTCGGCCTTCGCCCGCACCGAGTTCCAGGCCGTCCAGTTCATGCCGGTGGTAGTGGTGCCCCAGATTCTGCTGTGCGGACTGTTCGTGGCCAGGGACAGGATGAACGAGGTACTGGAGGCGGTGTCGAACGTCTTGCCACTGACCTTTTCCGTCGACGCGTTGCTGGAAGTCGCGGGCAACGTCGACGCGACGGATGCCATGTGGAATGACGTGGCGGTCCTGTCCCTGATCGTAGTGGCAGTGCTGACCCTCGCCTCGCTGACCCTGCGTCGTAGCTCAGCATGAGTCAGGGGGTCCGGCGGGGGCGGCGAAGCGGAACTTCCGACACCCGCGGACACATCGTGTCCGCTGCCCGCAACCTGTTCGCCTTACACGGGTACGACGGCGTGAGTCTGCGGCACATCGCGCGCGCTGCCAGCGTCGATGCTGCACTGGTGCATCACTATTTCGATGGGAAGGACGACCTGTTTGCCGCCTGTATTGATCTACCAGCGGACCCCGCTGAGGTGCTCGCCAACGTTGTAAGCGCGGCACCGGAGGATCGAGCTGAAGTGCTGATCCTTACTCTGCTGAACCTGTGGGAGTCGCCAGCCCAGGCAGCACTGCTGGCGCTGGTCCGTGGTGCGGTGGGCTCACACACCCAGGCCGCGCTTGTCCGGGAGGTTCTTCGGCGCCGGATCCTCAACCTTGTGGCTGCCGGACTTGACGACGCCGACGTACGAGGCGCGCTCGCGGCAAGCCAACTCATCGGTCTGATGATGGCGCGGTACGTCATCAAGCTTGACCCCCTCGCCTCGGCAACCCACGAAGAGGTAGTCCGGCTGGTTGAACCCACCATCAAGCGGTACCTGACCGGGGTGTTGTAGGGGCGCGGGTCTCATCCAAAAGGTGTACCCGACGGAATCAAACATCATCCCAAGGGGCGGCGAGCCCGGACGCCAACCTCCGTAGGCTTGAAGCAAGCCCAGTATTGACCGGGCACCCGCAGCAATATTAAGGACGCAGCCATGATTGAGGCACACGGCCTGGCGAAGCGCTATGGCTCCAAGACAGCAGTGGACAACGTTTCGTTCACCGTCCACCCCGGCAAGGTGACCGGGTTCCTCGGCCCCAACGGTGCCGGGAAGTCCACCACGATGCGCATGATCGTTGGGCTGGACAACCCCACGGACGGCAACGTCACCGTCAACGGCCGGCGCTACGCCGAACACCGCGCGCCGCTGCGCGAAGTGGGAGCCCTCCTCGACGCGAAAGCCGTCCACACCAAGCGCAGCGCCTACAACCACCTCCGGGCCATGGCCGCGACGCACGGCATCCCCAACAGCAGGGTCAAAGAGGTAATCGAAATGACCGGGCTCGGTCCGGTCGCGAAGAAGCGTGTCGGTGGTTTCTCCCTCGGCATGGGGCAGCGCCTCGGCATTGCCTGCGCCCTCCTGGGTGACCCCCACACCGTGATCCTCGATGAGCCGGTCAACGGCCTGGACCCCGAGGGTGTGCAGTGGGTTCGCCATCTCGCGAAGGGCCTCGCCTCCGAGGGCAGGACGGTCTTCCTGTCCTCCCACCTGATGTCGGAAATGGCGCTGACCGCCGACCATCTGATCGTGATCGGGCGTGGCCGCATCATCGCCGACGCGCCCATCGAACAGATCCTCTCGGACCAGGGACAGGCCCGCACCCGGGTCCGCACCGACAACCCGGCCGAACTGATCCGTGCCCTGGCCGGCGACGGTGTCACCTCGCAGCAACTGGAACCTGAACTGCTCGAAGTCACCGGTGCTGATTCCCACCGCATCGCCCGGGCCGCCCTGGAGAACCAGGTGCTGGTCTACGAACTCACCCCTTTGCAGGCCTCCCTCGAAGAGGCCTACATGCAGCTCACCAGCGACGAAGTCGAGTACCACTCGCATGATCTCCCGCAGGCAGCCCAGGCTGCCACCGTTGGGGAAGGAAAGTAGCCATGTCCCACGCAGCAGTCGCAACCCCCACCCGCTCTACCACCAGTGGGACGGGTGTGAATTTCGCCCGGACACTGAAGTCGGAATGGATCAAGTTGGTCACCGTTCCCTCAACCGTGGTGATGCTGACCATCACCGTGGTGGTGATGATCGGCCTGGCGGCACTGTTCGCCTGGCAGACGACAGTTTTGCTTGATCTCCAGGGGGACCCGGAGATGGCAGCCCAGATGCAGGGCGCGCCGGACGCAACCTCAATCACCAACACCATCCCCGGATCCGGGCTGATCTTCGGGCAGCTCCTGATCGGTTCGCTGGCCGTGGTGCTGATCGCGTCCGAGTGGGGCACCGGCATGATTCGTTCCACCATGGTGGCCGTACCGAAGCGCATCCCGGCGTTATTGGCCAAGCAGGTCGTGTTCGCGGTGGTCGCGTTCATCGTCGGTGCCGGTTCGGCATTCGTGAGCTACCTCATCGCCCAGCCGATCCTGTCACCGTCAGAGCTGGAGTTCGGCCTCGGCGATGAGGGAGTGCTGCTGCACATCGTCAACACCGGTTCGGTGCTTGCCCTTATGGCCATCATCGCGATGTCCATCGGCACGTTGCTGCGCAACACCGCGGGCGGTGTGGTCACTACCATTGGCCTGTTGCTCATCCTGCCCATCCTGGTAGCGACCCTTCTGGCGGGAATTGCCGACTGGATTCCCGACGCCGCACGCTTTCTTCCCAGCAGCGCCGGCGAGCAGATGGTGGCGATCACCATTGCCGACGGAGCCCTGAATCAGTGGCAGGGCGCACTCGTCCTCGGCGCCTGGGCCCTGGTGCTGCTGGTGGTTTCCCTGGTGGTTACCAAGAAGCGGGACGTCTAGCCAGCCGGTCCTGACCGGCCCGATAAGCTCACTCCATGAGTGAAAAAGCCTTGGTGGAGGGGGCGGCGGAGCGAACGGCCGCCGCCTCCTTCACCGAGATCAACGCACGGCGCCTCGGCCCATTCAGGCGCTACTTCCGCAACCACCCGCGGGTCACCGACGCCGTGGTGGTTCTTATTTACCTGGCCTCCAGCCTGCCGCAGTCGATTGTCGCCACCATCTTGCATGATCAGTGGCTCCCTCTGCTGCCCGTCATTGCCGCAGGCGTGGTTCTCTTCTGGCGCAGGGACCGGCCCCTGCTGGTCCTGGGCATCCTGCTGGGCCTCGAATGGCTGAGCCTGTTGACCTCCGACGGCCAGGCGAGCGTGGGGATCGGGGTGTGGTTCGCGCTCTACGCGGTCGCTGTCCGCCACCCTTTTCGGATTGCCGTCGGCGCCCTGGCCGCAGCAGCGGTCCTCACCATCACCCCCCTCTGGTTCGTCGACGCCCTGTTTGTCGAGGAAGCGCCGTACCTGATCTGGATTGTGATGGGCTTTGTCCTCATGTGGTACCTCCTGGCAGTCGGGTTCGGGGTCACCATCCGCCGGGACCGCGAACACGAGACCGCCCTGCGGGACTGGGCGGTCCGCAACGCCGAGCTCGCGTCAGCCACCGAACGGAACCGGATTGCCCGGGAAATGCACGACGTCGTCGCGCACTCCCTCTCGGTGATGATTGCGCTCTCCGATGGTGCCGCCGTCGTGATGAAGCGCGACCAGGAACGCGCCCGCGAAGTCCTCGACGAACTATCGGCCAGCGGCCGGACTGCCCTCGCTGATATGCGCAGAGTGCTGGGCGTCCTGCGGGTCGGCCCCGAGGCTGCGCCCCTTGAACCCTTGCCGGCCGCAGGCTCCCTCGCCACCCTCCTCGACGGGTTCCGGGTGGCAGGGCTACCCATCCGGTTGGGGTTATCGGGGCCCGGGCTGCCCGAGAATCCGGCCTTCCAGTTGACCGTGTACCGGATCATCCAGGAATCACTGACCAATGTGCTGCGCTACGGCAAGAGCGTCACCACCGTGAACGTGGCAATTTCCCGGACTGGCACGCTGGTCAGGGTGCGGATCACCGATGATGGCCGTGGCAGCATGGGGCCCGTGGTGTCGGTGGGTACCGGACAGGGGATCACCGGGATGCAGGAGCGCGCGTCGATCTACTCCGGCACCGTAGACTGCGGGCCCGGCCCCGACGGCGGCTGGGTCGTTGACGCACGCCTGGTACTACCCGAGGACCGGGAGTCCACGAACAGGGGAGCAGACAGTGTCCGAAGCACCTGATCACACCAGCACGGACGACCAGCCCGAGACCGCCGAACCCATTCGGGTGCTGCTGGTCGATGACCAGCCGCTGCTGCGGATGGGATTCCGCCTCATCCTGGAAGGGGAGGACGGCGTCGTCATAGTCGGAGAAGCCTCCAACGGGTCGGAGGGGGTGCGGATGGCCGCAGCCCTGAAGCCCGACGTCGTGCTGATGGATGTCAGGATGCCGGTGATGGACGGAATCGAAGCGACCCGCCTGATCACGGGATCGGGATCCTGTTCCCGGATCATCATCCTGACCACCTTCGACCTCGATGAGTACGCCTTCGCCGGCCTGCAGGCAGGCGCTTCAGCGTTCCTGCTCAAGGATGTGGGCCCCGATGAGCTGGTGCATGCCGTGCGGGTAGTTGCCAGTGGGGACGCCGTGGTGGCGCCGCGGGTGACGCGCCGCCTCCTGGAGACCTATGTCCGGTCCCTGCCTCCGCACGCGGCGCGCCCGCCAGCCGACCCGCTGCTCGACGACCTGACCCCGCGGGAGCGGGAAGTGCTCGGCGCGATCGCCGAGGGGCTCTCCAATGCGGAGCTCGCCCAGAAGTTTTTCCTGTCGGAGGCCACCGTGAAGACCCATGTCCGGCGGATCTTCACCAAGCTGCACCTCCGGGACCGGGTGCAGGCGGTCGTGTACGCCTACGAGTCGGGCCTGGTGGTTCCGAGCCAGGGGCTGGACTACTAGGCCTTGGTAGGCTCAAGTCCATGACTGCCCTCCAGCACATTACTGATCTCGGCGCCTACATCGGTGCCTCCCCGTCGAGTTTTCACGCCGCGACCGAGGGCGCCGCACGGCTGGAGGCCGCAGGCTTCGTGAGGCTGGACGAAGCCGCGGCGTGGACCGCGCAGGCCGGTAAATTCCTGGTTGTGCGCGACGGCGCACTGATCGCCTGGATCACCCCGGCGGACGCCACCGCGGTCACGGGGTTCCACATTCTCGGCGCGCACACCGACTCGCCGGGATTCAAGCTCAAGCCCAAGCCCACCACGGGCCGGCATGGCTGGCTGCAGGCAGGCGTCGAAGTCTACGGCGGCCCCCTGCTCAATTCCTGGCTGGACCGGGAGTTGGCGCTCGCAGGCCGGCTGGTCACCCACGACGGCGCCGAGCACCTCGTCTCCACCCCGCCCCTGCTGCGCTTCCCTCAGCTCGCGATCCACCTGGACCGCGCGGTCAATGACGGGCTCACCCTGGACAAGCAGCAGCACATGAACCCCGTCTGGGGGGTGGGGGACCCGCGCGACGCTGACCTTCTGGAACTCCTGGCAGACACCGCTGGCATCGCCGCCGAGGACGTGGGCGGATACGACGTCGTCGTCGCCGACACCCAGCCCGGCAGTATCTTTGGTGCGGACGATGCGTTCTTCGCGGCCGGCCGGTTGGACAACCTGTCCTCTGTGCACGCCGGCCTGGTGGCGCTGATCGCTGCCGGTGCTACGGCGACCACCGGCGGGCCAATCGCCGTGCTGGCTGCCTTCGACCACGAGGAAGTGGGCAGTGCATCGCGATCCGGCGCCAGCGGCCCGTTCCTCGAGGACGTGCTGCACCGGATTTCCGGCGGGCTGGGGGCAGACGCCGAGGAGCGGCGGAGGGCGCTGGCCGCCTCGTTCTGCGTGTCGGCCGACGCCGGCCATGCGGTGCACCCGAACTACGCCGAACGCCACGACCCGGCCAATCGTCCCATCCTCGGTGGCGGGCCGCTGCTGAAGATCAACGCCAACCAGCGGTACACCACCGACGCTCCGGGCGCCGCCTACTGGGCGCGGCTGTGCCGGGACGCCGACGTGCCTTACCAGGAGTTCGTCTCGAACAACGTGATGCCATGCGGGTCCACCATTGGCCCGCTGACCGCCACCCGGTTGGGGATCCGGACCATCGACGTCGGCACGCCCCTGCTCTCGATGCATTCCGCCCGGGAACTGTGCTCACCGCTGGACCCCCACCGCCTGGCCACCGCAGCCGAACTGTTCTTCAGTTCCACCGCCTAGCAGTTATCCACACGGTTCGGCCCACCGGCGATTCTCCGGTAACATTGGTAAGTCTGTGCTGATGCCGGTGCCCGTTTTGGGACGACGCGTCAGGCAGTCCAACGCAAATAGAACCTCCTGTTACGGAAAGACCGTGACCGTTTAGCCCAGAGGAGGTGGGTTCACAAATGCGTGCATATGAATTGATGGTAATCATCGACCCCGATGTCGAGGAACGTACCGTCGAGCCTTCGCTCGAGAAGTTCCTGAATGTCGTCCGCAACGGCGGCGGCACCGTAGACAAGGTAGACCTGTGGGGACGTCGTCGCCTGGCCTACGAAATCAAGAAGAAGGCTGAAGGTTTCTACGCTGTAGTCAACTTCACCGCCACCCCGGCGATCGCTGCCGAACTTGACCGCCAGCTGAGCCTCAACGAGACGATCATGCGTACCAAGATCATCCGTCCCGAGGAGCAGAAGGTCTCAGCCGAGTAGTTTCGGCTCAGCTTCACAGATTAGGACAGGCCCACCGTAGTGGGCTGTGACAGTAGGAGGCACCATGGCAGGCGAGACCATAATTACGGTCGTCGGTAATCTCACCAGCGATCCCGAACTTCGTTTCACCCCGTCCGGCTCGGCGGTGGCTAATTTCACCATCGCGTCGACGCCGCGGACCTTCGACCGTCAGACCAACGAGTGGAAGGACGGCGAAACGCTGTTCCTTCGCGCGTCGGTGTGGCGTGAAGCGGCCGAGAACGTTGCGGAGACCCTGACGAAGGGTACCCGCGTCGTAGCTCAGGGCCGGCTCAAGTCACGTTCGTACGACACCAAAGAAGGCGAAAAGCGCACTGTCATGGAACTTGAGGTGGACGAGGTCGGTCCATCCCTGCGCTATGCATCAGCGAAGGTCACCCGCACCCAGCGCTCCGGCGGTGGCGGCGGAGGCAACTTCGGCGGCAACAGCGGCGGCGGCAACAACTCCAACTCAGGTTGGGGCGGCGGCCAGCAGGGCGGTCAGCAGGCTCAGCAGCCAGCTGATGACCCGTGGGGCGCACCCGCAGGGGGCAACTCTTCCGGAGGTAACTCTTCCGGGTGGGGCAACGGTCCGGACTCGTCCGAACCTCCCTTCTAACCCTTCTTTACCCGGCAGGCCCGCCCGTTTCGGTAGCGGCCACCCGCCAAGTAGTTCCCATCCCGCAGAATCGTTCTGCGGGCTCCACCAGACATAAGGAGCACCACGATGGCTAAGGCTGAACTTCGTAAGCCCAAACCAAAGTCCAATCCCCTGAAGGCCGCTGACGTTACCGTCATCGACTACAAGGACGTAGCGTTGCTGCGTAAGTTCATTTCCGACCGCGGAAAGATCCGTGCCCGCCGCGTCACCGGTGTCACCGTGCAGGAGCAGCGCAAAATTGCGCAGGCAATCAAGAATGCCCGTGAAGTTGCCCTCCTGCCGTACTCCGGCGCAGGCCGCGGTTAAGGAAAGGAACCCAACCCAATGGCAAAGCTCATTCTGACCCATGAAGTAACCGGTCTTGGTGCTGCAGGCGACATTGTCGAGGTAAAGAACGGTTACGCACGTAACTTTCTTCTGCCCCGCGGTTTCGCTCTCACCTGGACCAAGGGCGGCGAAAAGCAGGTCGAGTCGATCAAGGCTGCCCGCGTTGCCCGCGAGCACTCAACGCTCGAAGACGCGCAGAAGCAGGCAGCTGCTCTCTCCGCCAAGCCGGTCACGCTGACCGTCAAGGCTGGAGAGTCCGGGCGTCTGTTCGGCACTGTCAAGGCCGAGGATGTCGCAAAGGCTGTCGAGGCCGCAGGTCTCGGCACCATCGACAAGCGCAAGGTCGAACTGCCCGCCCACATCAAGTCGGTCGGCGCCTACCAGGCGAACGTCCGCCTGCACGATGACGTTGCAGCAGTAATTGATCTGAACGTTGTCGCCAACTAATTCACTGCTGTTCACTCAGCACCACTAGCTGGTAGCACAGAACGACTAGAGGGGCTCCCGCTGATCGCGGGGGCCCTTTTTGTCGTTATCGGGCGGTAGCGCGGGCTGATCGGTGAGATGCAACGCGAACGCCTGACTTGCCATCAACGCCTGCACCCGGTCAAGGGTGCTGAGCCTGGGATCGCTCATGGCCCTCTGGTTGGCCCGCAGCGCCTCCCGTGCGGCGTAAGTGCCCTCCTGGACGCCCGGCGCCCCGACAGGGCGTTGCGTCGTTTCCTGTGCGCCCACGGCGGGCGGGGGTGGATCCGGAACGGGCGCCGGACCGCTGACCTGGCTGGTCTCGTTGACCGGTAGCGGCCCGGGGGGTGAAAAGTCAGGGGCCGGACGGAGGTCTCGGGCCGGACGGAGAGGACGCGGTGGAAGCGGTGGAGTATCGAGAGTGGATGGCTGGGTCCGCCGGTCCCGGCGGGTGATGTAGCTGATCGCTCCGCCTGCCGCAAGGGTGGTGGCCAGGACGACCACAGTGATCACCAGCAGTTCCACGTTCCTGTCCTCCGCACCGGTCGGGTCTGTTGAGCCAGTATCCCACCACGTCGTCGAGGCGCCCGCCTGTGCACCCGTCCGATGGTGTCTGCCCCTGGTCCGGACGCGTTCAACCGCCGACGACCTACCCACGAAAGGTATTCCGTTGCTGGAATATGAAGTAAGGGAACCGCCGACGGGAGCCTGTTCAGGGTGCGCTGCGGGCTATATAGGCCGGTCCCAGCGGGAAAACACATGTGTCCTGGCACACATAGAGAGGGCCGAAAGCTGTGGATAGCTGGTGAATAACCCGGTCCTGTACGGCCTTTGAGAGCATCTGTCAACACGCAAGTAGAGCATGAATGTTGTATCCAGGAACATTTACTCCACAGCCCATAACGAATGTTTGCGCAGGTCAGAGCCCTATTCGGTGAATAACTATTTTGTTATCCACACCCTTGTCCCCATCCTGTGCACAAGACACGCCGCGTTATCCACAGTCAATCCACAGGACCTGTGGATTGCTCGCTTGGCAGGATGGTGCTTCGGCACTACCGTTGCGGAGTATCCCAGAGGCCAAACTGTCCGCACTAGGTGATAAAAATCAGTCATCAGGCCGGATACGACCACTGACGGACAATCTGTCTGCAGCTGGTTCCCGGGGTAGGTTACCTAGAAAAGAGAGTGCAGCGGTGTCCCTCACGCAGATTGATTCCAAGGAGGACACCCGGTCCCCGGAGTTCACACGAACCCCGCCGCAGGACCTGGTTGCCGAACAATCAGTCCTGGGCGGCATGATGCTGTCCAAGGATGCGATCGCCGACTGCGTCGAGGTGTTGCGGGGTGTGGACTTCTACCGCCCCGCCCACGAGAGCATTTACGAAGCCGTGATCGACCTCTATGGTCGGGGCGAGCCAGCTGACGCCGTCACCGTGTCCGACGAACTCACCAAACGCGGCGAGATCTCGCGTATCGGAGGGCCAGCCTACCTCCACACGCTGATCCAGTCGGTGCCCACAGCGGCCAACGCCGGATTCTACGCAGAGATTGTCCGTGAACGGGCAGTACTGCGACGCCTGGTCAACGCAGGCACCAAGATCGTCCAGCTCGGCTATTCCAACGACGGCGAGGTCGATGACATAGTCAACGCCGCGCAGGCCGAGGTCTACGCCGTGGCCGAGCGTCGCAGTGCTGAAGACTACGTCGCGCTGAAAGACATCATCGAGAGCACCGTCGATGAGATTGAGTCAGCCGGGCACCGCGGTGAAGGCATGACAGGGGTCCCGACGGGCTTCTTTGAACTGGACGAGCTCACGCAGGGGCTTCACGGCGGGCAGATGATCGTCGTCGCGGCACGTCCCGCCATGGGTAAGTCGACCTTCGCCCTGGACTGGGCACGCTCCGCGGCGATCAAGCACAACATGACCACCGTCTTTTTCTCCCTCGAAATGGGTCGCAACGAGATCGCAATGCGCCTCCTTTCCGCCGAGGCGACGATTGGGCTGCAGGATCTCCGCAAGGGCACCATCAAGGATGAGCAGTGGGGGAAGATTGCCACCACGATGGGGCGGATGAATGATGCGCCGCTGTTCATCGACGACAGCCCCAACATGTCGCTGATGGAAATCCGCGCGAAATGTCGGCGGCTGAAGCAGCGCCATGACCTGAAGCTGGTCGTCCTGGACTATCTGCAGCTGATGTCTTCGGGTAAGCGTGTGGAGTCCCGCCAGCAGGAGGTCTCCGAGTTCTCCCGTGCCCTGAAGCTCCTCGCGAAGGAACTGAACGTGCCCGTGGTGGCACTGTCGCAGCTGAACCGTGGTTCCGAGCAGCGCACCGACAAGCGGCCAATGGTCTCTGACCTCCGAGAGAGCGGGTCGATCGAGCAGGACGCGGACATGGTGATCCTGCTGCACCGCGACGACGTGTACGACAAGGAGTCACCGCGCGCCGGTGAAGCGGACGTGATCGTCGCCAAGCACCGTAACGGGCCCACGAAGACCATCGTTGTCGGGTTCCAGGGCCACTACTCGCGGTTCAATAACATGGCAGTGGATGGTGGTGGTGGTTTCTAGCGGCGCCGTGACGATGGCCCGCTAGACCCGGCCGCCCGTCACCGGGCCGCGGGGGGTCCACTCCCCGCCCAGCGCCCGTTCCACCTCGTCCGCTCGCTGCTGGAGGTGGGCCGCTACCGCATCCGGATAGGTTTCCTCCTGGACGGCGGACACGACCCGTTCCAGCTGTTCCCGGATGGCAGGCCGGTGCTCCGCGGCGGCATGCCAGGCGACCTCCTGCAGCAGGCTGAGCACCCGGTCCAGCACCGCCGGGTCGGCGCTCCCATACAGCACCGGCTGGTCGAGGGTGATATTCAGGAACGCGGCGAAGTCCGGCCGGTGCAGAATCACCCGGACCAGGCCGTCGTCGTCGTGCAGCACGCGCGGCCCGAGATCCCGCTGGGTAAGGTCACACAGCAGGGCTGAGGTGTGGCCGAGGACGTGGATTGCGGTCGTCGGGTCATTGATACCCGGTGACAACGCCTTGGCCGCCACATCGATGAGCTGCCGGAATCCGAAGGCGACATCCTGGACGGCAGTCCGCTCGAACCCGCAGGTGAACGCGCTGGCGACGTCATCGCGGAACTCCTGAACCGCTTCCGGCTCCATACTGGGCTCCCCGCTGCGCACCCACCCGGCCGCGGCGGGAATGCCCTGGACCAGTGACGAGCCAACCTGGGTATCGACCCTGATGATCGCCCGATGCTTGACCGCCGCCGCGAGGAGGGTTTCCTCGTCAATCCCGGTGAGGAACCCCGAGCGTGGCGCGCCAATCCATACCGCAGCGTCGGGGGCCACCGGGAGCACCGGGGCCTGTGAGCCCCGCTCATCCGGGTACACCCGCCGAATGGTTCCGCTGGTTTCCTGGTGGACCTTGCGCATGATCGTTTCAGCCCTGATCTCGCGTGCCAGATGCGCCAGGAAGAACACAAGGCCGATGATGCTGGCGATAGCGAGCAGGAACGCCAGTGTCACGGCGAGGTGGGGCACGAAGGGTTCGTCACCGTCGTCGCCGGACCGTACTGTCCGCAGTACCGTGAGGGCGTACGCGAACGTGCCGAGGAACAGGGCGAGGGTTGCATGAACCACCCGGTCGCCGGCAAAGGTGCGCAGCAGACGGGGGGAGAACTGGCTGCTGGCCAGCTGGAGGGTGACAACGGTCAGGGAGAAGGTCAACGAGGTTGCGGTGATCAGCGAACCGGCCGTCGCCTCCAGGATGGCCCGTCCGGCGTCGGGTCCGCCGTTGATGAGGAAGTAGGAGATGGTCGACGGCATCTCGGAGCCGATCGCTGCGTCGACGGTGGGAATCCAGACCCCCAGCCCTATGGCGACCAGGACGGCGAAAACCGGCAGGGGCCACAGTTGCGTGCGGAGCGCATCGCCCGCGGTCCGAAATCTGCCCCGCAATTGGCCGACCGGCCCTGAAGTTCGGGTCATGGGCTGCACGGCTCCTTGCTGGCGTGGACGGGATACCTGCACAGCGTAAACCAGGCGGTTCCCTCAGCCCGAACTGCCACACCAGGAGGATCAGGCGGTGCCGCGGATCTCCGCCCGGCGTGCCAGCACCAGTTCCCTGACCGCCTCGTCCGGAAGGGTGTGTTCCGGGGTGAACCGGACGGTGCCCTTGGAGAGGGCAAAGCCGTCCAGTGTGGCACGCAGCCGGTCAATGACGGCTGGCGAGAACGGATGGACCGACAGGTGCCTGGCGCTCACGGTGAAGCCGATGAGTGGTTTGCCGTCAACCTTCAGCACCGGCATGCCGTAACTGGTCCCGGCCACCGCTTCGGGCGCCGCATCACGGGCGACGGCCACGATCCGCTGCAGGCAGGTGCGCTGAGGGTTCTTGATCGCTGCGAGAGCCTCATCAACTGAATCCATTCCCCGGCCGTCCGTCCTGCTACCCGCCAGCGACCGATTGCACGATCATCACCTCGGCGCCGGGTGGGACCGGCGTCGACAGGCCCTCCAGCCGGCGCACGTCCTCCCCGTCCACATACACGTTGACGTACCGGCGCAGAGCCCCGGTCTCATCCCTGATCCGCCGGGCGAACACCGGATACCCCTGGTGCAGGTCGTCGAGGAGTTGGGCCAGCGGGACCGCCGACGGGGTGGGCACCGGAACCGTGGCCCGGTCGCCAATCAGCGGTCGCAGGAGGGTGGGGATCAGGACGGTCACCTCGCTGGTCGGGGTCGCCATCCTAGGCGCCGACGACGGCGGCCGCACGGACGCACAGCACGTCCGGCAAGTGGGAGGCCACCTCGCTGAACGAGCCACCCTCATCGTTGCTCGCATAGACGGTGCCCCCGCGGGTGCCGAAGTACACGCCCACCGGCTCCAGCGTGTCGACCCCGGCGGCGTCCCGCAGGACGGCGTTGTACTCGTTGTCGGGCAGCCCCCGGTCCTGACGGGTCCAGGAGGACCCGGCATCGTCAGTGCGGTGGACCGCGAGCTTCGCCTCCGGCGGGATCCGCTCCCCATCGGCCTTCAACGGGATCACCCAGG
This sequence comes from Arthrobacter sp. 260, assembly GCF_013116745.1. Taxonomy (GTDB): domain Bacteria; phylum Actinomycetota; class Actinomycetes; order Actinomycetales; family Micrococcaceae; genus Arthrobacter_D. The sequence goes on along the minus strand of NZ_JABFOE010000003.1, from coordinate 103,622 downwards.
CCGTGCCACTGCGGCGCGGGTGGGTGAGCATCACGAACCCGAAGTCTGCGGGCAGCCCGTCAGCGATCGACTCCCAGGTCTCACCGCTGTCATCGGAGCGGTACACCCCGTGATGGTTCTGCGCGTACAGCCGGTTCGGTTCAACTGCGTCCCGGGCGATCTTGTGGACGCATTGGCCAAATTCCGGGTTGGGGTCCGGCATGAAGTAGGCCGAGATTCCCTTGTTCCGGGGGGCCCAGGACGCGCCGCCGTCGTCGGAGCGGTATACCCCACCGGTGCTCATGGCCACGTGGACCGTGTCGCTGACGGGGCTCGGGATCACCGAGTGCGCTGCGGCACCGCCGAACCCGGCGCCCCATTCGGAACGGTGCGGGTGGTCCCAGAGGCCGCGGTTCAATTCGAAGTGTTCACCGTAGTCGGTCGACTTCCACACCGAGATGGGTTCGCAGCCGGCCCAGACGACTCCGGGGCGGTCGGCGGAGTCCGGTTGGAGCTGCCAGATCCGCCCGACCGCTGTGTCATCGGATCCGTCAAACTTGATGGCACCCTGCTCGGGTTCGGACCAGGTGGCCCCCAGGTCGTCGGAGTAGACCACTGTTGGACCCCAGTGGTAGGAGAGCACTCCCACGAGGATACGGGTCCGGTCCTCGCGGGTGTCGATGCCGACGCTGGCGACCTCCTGCATGAGGAAGTGCGGCTCGGACAGTGTCCAGGATTGGCGGTCAGTGCTGGTGGCGAGCCACAGGCCCTTCTTGGTGCCGATAGCCATCAGTGTTGTGGTCATGGGGTCCTCGGTTCAGTGGGTAACTGATGTGAACACTGTAAACAATGGCACAGCCGCGGTGCCCTGTACATAGCTTCCCTGCGGCCGCGGCCATGCCTTTGTTTCGGTATCGGGTGGACCGGTCAGGGACCCGTCAGCGCACCGACCTCCGCTCATAGATGCTCATGGACCAGGCGTAGCCGATGGCGATAATCACCACGCACCAGCCCAGTGACACCCACAGGTTCCAGCCCGGGTCGGTGCCGAACAGCAGGCCGCGGAGGGCCTCGATGAGGGGAGTGAACGGCTGGTACTGGGCAAACCACTGCAGCCATTCGGGCATCGATGCTGTCGGGACGAACCCGCTCCCCAGGAACGGCAGGAGGGTCAACAGCAACGGCCAGTTGCTCGCCGTTTCGACCGATTTCGCCTGGATTCCCATGGCCACGCCCAGCCAGCTGATCGCATAGCAGGTCAGGGCAATGAGGCCGAGGGCGGAAAGCCACCCGGGCAGGTCTGCCGTCGGACGGAAACCGATGAGCAGGCCGACGCCGAAGACGAGGACGACGGCGATCAGGCCCACGATCGTGTTTCCCAGCACATGCCCGGCGAGGACTGCGGACCGCGAGATGGCCATGGTCCGGAACCGGGCGGTGATCCCCTCCGTCATATCCATCGCCGCGGTGATGGCGACCCCACCGGCACTGCTCGCGACAGTGACCATCAGGATTCCTGGCAGGACGTAGGAGACGTAGGCCTCGCGGCCGCCACCGGCGTCGACGCCGGGAAGGCCCGCCCCGAGGGTGCCACCGAACACGTGCACGATGAACAGGAGGGCGACCACGGGGCCGAGGATGGTGAACAGGGACAGCCCGGGGTAGCGGACCATGTGGAGCAGGTTGCGGCGCAGCAGGGTGATCGCATCTGCCACGGCGTGGGATGGCCGTTTCGCGCCCGGGCGGACCGGTGACGCGGCGGTGGTGGTCATGGGAGGGTTCCTTTCGTCTCGACCCGGCCAGTGAGGGCGAAGAACACGTCATCGAGGTCGGGGGTGTGGATGCTGAGGTGGTCAACGGGAAGGTTCGCCGCGTCGAGGCGGTTCAGGAGCGCACGGAGGGCGGCGGGTTCGCCCTGGCTCGGCACTGTGAGGGAAAGCCCCGACTCATCGCTCTCCGACTCCTGCAACAGCTGCGCGGCGGACCCCAAAGTAGCGGCGTCGGCGAAACGGAGCCGGACGTGACCGCCGGGCACCAGCCGTTTGAGCTCGTCCGGTGTTCCCTCGGCCACGATCCGGCCGCCGTCGAGAACCGCAATCCGGTCGGCAAGCCGGTCCGCCTCTTCCAGATGCTGGGTGGTGAGCAGCACTGTGGTGCCCTCGGCGACCAGGTTCCGCACCATGTCCCACATAGTGTGGCGGCTCCGCGGATCCAGGCCGCTGGTTGGTTCGTCGAGGAAAATCACGCTTGGCGTCGCGACCAGGGTCATCGCAAGGTCGAGCCGCCGTCGCATCCCACCGGAGTAGGTGGACAGGCGGTTTCGTGCCGATTCAGCCAGGTCGAACTGCTCCAGGAGCTCAGCCACTCGTGTTCGTGAGCGTTTCGCCCCGAGGTGCCTGAGGCGGGCCATTAGGTAAAGATTTTCCTCGCCCGTCAGCAGGTCATCGACCGCCGAGAACTGCCCGGTCAGGCCGATCGCGGCGCGAACACCGTCGGGATCCCCGGCGACGTCGCAGCCGGCCACCGAGGCGGTACCGGCGTCGGCGTGGATCAGTGTCGAGAGGATGTGGATCGTGGTGGTTTTGCCCGCCCCGTTCTGGCCGAGCAGTGCGGTGACTGTTCCGGTGCCGACACCGAGGTCGACGCCGTCGAGCACCATTTTGTCGCCGTAGGACTTACGGAGTCCCTCAAGGCTGATTGCTGTCGAATGCATGTCAGGTTCCTTATCAGGTGTGCCCGGCTGGCGCGCCGCTACCGGGTCCGGTGGATGGAGATGTTGCCGCCCTGGGTGCGCGCACGGACGGCGACGGTTTGCTCGGACGGCGCCGGGGCCCTGTCGCCGTCGAGCTCGTTGCGGATGTGGCCGACTTTGGATGACAGGTCCAGCCAGGCCGCAACTCCTGGACGGATCCCGATGGTGACCTGGCCGTACCCGCTCTCAACGGCGATGGATCCGCTTCCTACGTCGGGAAGCGTGATGCTGCCATAGGCGGTTTTGGCCGTCACTGATGCGAGGGCCCTGCCGACTTCAAAGTCGCCGTAGGAGAGTTTCGCCTCTAGGTCGCCGCCCGCTTCCCCGACGGAGATGGCACCGTGGGAGGCTTTGAGGATTGACTCCCCGCCGATGGCGCCGACCCGGATCTGGCCGTGGTCAGCGGTGATTTCGGCACCGCCGCCGACGGATCCGGCGGTCGCGTTGCCGTGCCCGGCGCGCAACCACAGTTCGCCGGTGGCGTCGATGTCCACTGGCCCCATCAAGTTCTTGATCCGGGTGGCGCCCAGCCGGCCGACGGTGCGTACCCCGCCGGTCGCCACCCTGGCGGTCAGCCGGGAGCCGGTGGGCAACTCGATCAGCAGGTCGACCGACTCGGTGGGTCCGATCATGTTGAATCGGGGCTTCGGACCGGTGACGGTGAGCCGTGTGCCGTCGAAGTCGACGGTGGTCGCCTCGACCCCCCGGCGGTCGACGGCCCGGTCCGGGTTGGTGGGTGACACAGTGACCACGGTGTCGGAACGGTCGCTGGCGATGACGTCCAGAGCACCGACCTGCAGGTTGACGGCGAGGTCGATGGCGGTGGGGGTGGTGTAAGTAGGCATGCTGAAGTACTCCCCTGGTAGGCGTGGTGGATTATCCCCGCGGGTCCGCGGGGCGGATTAAGTTGTGGGGCGGGCGCTGGCTAGCGCGCCCATCCCGCGAAGTTGTCGCCGGAGCGCAGCGCGCGCTGGGCGGAGCGTCGTTGCTTCGGTTGGAGCGCAGAGGCCACCGCGCGGACCAGCCAGGTGTTGACGGACATGCCGTCGGCTGCGGCCGCGTCGTCCACCCGCGCTTTCAGGGCGTCGGGGAGGCGCAGGGTGGTCCTGGTGGTGCTTGCGTCGTCCTGGTCCACGGTCACGGCAGTCGGTTCGTCGGCATCGGCGTCGGTTGCTGACGGGGTCACGACAAACTCGACCTCGCGCCCCCTCAGCCGGAGGTCAACCGAACCGGGGGCGAGATCGCGGGTGATCTCTCCGGCCGCGGCCGACAGAACGTCAAGGAGGACAATCCGGGTGGCGGCGTCCAGTCCGGCGGCAAGGCGTTCGGCGGCGGCGCGGGTATCTTCGGAGCCGCCTTCCGACGCATCCACCAACTGGCGTTGCAGGTCACTGACGTATCGTCCCAATTCCATAACACCAGAGTGACACCATAGTGGTGTCATGTCAAGCAAAAGTGGTGTCACCTTCAGAAAGTTCGGGAAGGCCGCCGGTAGGCTGGGACGATGGCCATCTACATCGACCCCCCACTGTGGCCGGCCCACGGGACCGAGTTCTCCCACCTGATCTCCGACACCTCACTCACCGAACTCCACTCCTTTGCCGCCGCTGCCGGCATTGCCGAGCGGGCATTCGACGGCGATCACTATGACGTCCCCGTCCGCCGCTACCGGAAACTGGTGGCGCTGGGGGCGACAGAGGTGGACTGCGGAACCCTGACGCGGATCCTGATTGCCAGCGGGCTGCGCATCCCGGCTCGGCAGCGGACGCCGCGCCTGCGGCGGGCACTGCTTGCGCGCTGGGCGGCGCTGGCGCCCCGGAGCCCGGAGCTCGGCGAGTCCCTGGTCAACCGATGGTCCGAGGCTCATCGCCGCTATCACACCCCGTCCCATCTCCTGGACGTCCTGGAGGCGCTCGATGCGATCTTCCAGCCCGACGACGACGGGTCCCTTCGCCGCCAGGTGCGCCTCGCGGCTTGGTTCCATGACGCCGTGTACGAGGGTATGGCTGGAGAGGATGAGCGCGCGTCCGCTGCGCTCGCCGAGGAGTGGCTGACTGGCCTCCTGCCCGCAGCCGAGGTGTCGGAGGTGGTGCGCCTGGTGCTCCTGACGGCGTCGCATGACCCGGCCCCGGGTGATCGGGCGGGTGAGCTGTTGTGTGATGCCGACCTGGCGGTACTCGGCCGGTCGGCGCAGGGCTACGAGCGGTATGTCGCGGCGGTGCGACAGGAGTACGCCCATGTGTCCGATGCGGACTTCGCGGTAGGCAGGGACGACGTCGTGCGCAGGCTCCTCGCCATGAACCAGCTGTTCCGTACCGTCCCAGCCCGGCGGCTGTGGCAGGAAGCCGCCCTGGCGAATTTGACGGGTGAACTGCGGTCCTGAACCAGTGCAGTGGACTCCGTGACAGACTTGTAGACAGTGTTCACTTGCAGTCATCCGAGGTAAGGCCAATGATCCAGTGACCGAGCAGTCCAGTCCGCGCACCACCTACCGGCATGGCGACCTTCGCCGGGCGCTGATCGACGCGGGTACCGGTCTGGCACGCGAGGGCGGGCCGGATGCGGTCGTCCTCAGGGAAGTCACCCGTCGCGCCGGGGTCACCCCGAACGCCGCCTACCGCCACTTCACCGACAAGGGTGCGCTGCTCTGGGCGGTCTCGCTTGCCGCCCAGTCGAGGCTGGCGGCGGCCATGGAAGATGAGCTGTCAGCGATCGATGACGGCGCCCGCCAGGATGACGCGGCGATGGCCCGGGCCAGACTCCGCGCCGTGGGGGCGGGATACCTTCGCTTCGCCCAAACCGAGCCCGGGTTGTTCAGGACCGCGTTCGCCAACCACGTTGATCTGCGGGACGCGGCAACCGGGGATTCCGCGGGGCCGCACGGCCGGACTCCCTTCCAGCTCCTGTCCGACGCCCTGGATGCGCTGGTCGACGCCGGGGTGCTGCCAGTGGACCGGCGGGCGGGAGCCGAATTCGTGGCCTGGTCATCCGTCCACGGACTCGCAATGCTGGTGATCGACGGCCCGTTGCGCGGACTGGACCCGGATCAGCGGTTGGTGGCTGCGCAGCGGCTGCTGGAGATGGTCGAGAAGGGGATCTAGTCCCGTTTGTGGCCGGTGTTATCACCCATGTGGTTGGACGGTCGGTCCATCCACTCCGGGCGATTCGTGTACCCCTGGGTGGGGCGCTGACGGGTGATTTCATCCGGGTCGTCGCTGCCGTAGGTCCGGGTGGTGGTGAGCTGTCTCCGGCGGATCACGTAGCCGCTGGCGAGGAGGGTGATCGCCGTCGCAATCAGGACGGCGCCGATGGCGAGGTTCAGGCCGGCGCCGGAGGGGACCGCCTCGTTGAGGGCTGCCGCGCGTGCGAAGTCCGAAATACCCTGCGGGATGAAGAGGGTGCTCAGGAAAAACGCGACGAGACCGCCGATGTAGAACCAGACTTCTTTTTTCATGTGGACTCCCTGTCCGACGGTGGTGCCTCACTCTTCAGCGTAGCCGACACCGACGCTCGAGCCGCTGGCGGGGGTCAGGCGGCGGCGCGCAGACTGTCCAGGGCAAGGCATAGGGTGGCCTTGTGAGCACCACCCTTCCCGATACCCGTGAACTGAGCCGGCGCATCCTGCACCTTGCCGTGCCCGCCCTGGGTGCACTGATCGCTGAGCCACTTTTCCTGCTGGCCGACTCTGCCATCGTGGGTCATCTTGGAGTGGAGGAACTGGCTGGTGTGGGGCTGGCCTCCACGGTGCTGCACACCGCCGTCGGCCTGATGGTGTTCCTTGCCTACTCCACCACTCCGGCCGTGGCACGGTTCCTGGGGGCCGGCAGGCTTCAGGATGCGGTGGCGGCCGGCCGGGACGGTATTGGCCTGGCTCTCGTGCTGGGTGTCCTTCTTTCCACCCTGGGCTGGATCCTCGCCCCCGGCTTGTCCTCGCTGATGGGGGCCCAAGGGCAGGTGCACGACTTCGCTGTCGACTATCTGCGCTACTCAATGCCGGGCCTGACGGCGATGCTGGTGGTGCTCGCAGCAACCGGCGTGCTCCGGGGTCTGCAGGACACCAAGACCCCGCTGCTGGTGGCCGGTATCGGCTTTGCCGTGAATATCGGATTGAACTTCCTGCTGGTCTACGGGCTGGGTCTCTCGGTTGCCGGATCCGCGCTGGGAACCAGCATCACCCAGTGGGGGATGGCGGCGGTCTACCTGACGATCGTCTATCGCCTGTCCCGAACGAACCACGTTCCCCTTCGGCTGTCCTGGCACGGACTGCGGGCCACGGCGCGGGTCGGTTCCTGGCTGATGCTTCGCACGATGAGCCTGCGGATCGCGATCCTGGCAACGGTATATGTCGCGACGGCGCAGGGCTCGGTCTCCCTCGCGGCCCACCAGTTGGTGATGACCATCTTCATCTTCCTCGCGTTTGCCCTTGACGCGCTCGCCATCGCCGCACAGGCTCTGATCGGCAAGGAGCTCGGTGCCGGTGACAAGCCGCTGGCGCATGCGCTGACCCGGCGGATGATCCTGTGGGGGCTGGGGTTCGGCGTCATCACCGGCGGAGTCCTGGCGCTGGCGGCACCGTTTGTTGGCTGGATCTTCACCACCGACCAGTCGGTGCAGGCTGCGCTCGCCGCAGGCCTGTTTGTCCTCGCAGCCTCGCAACCGATCTGCGGGCTGGTATTTGTGCTCGACGGGGTTCTCATCGGTGCTGGCGACGCGCGGTACCTGGCGATCGCCGGAGTTGTGAATCTGCTGCTGTATGTGCCCCTGCTGGTCTGGGTGTTCACTGCCGGTCTGTCCGGCCCGGCTGGCATCGTCTGGCTGTGGCTGGCGTTTGGCGTCGGTTACATGGCGGCGCGCGCCGGGACGCTCGCGTGGCGGGTGCGGAACGATCGCTGGATGGTCACCGGCGCGAGCTAGGGGGCGTCGGCCCGGAGGGGGTACCGAAGCATCCCTGGGAGCCGGGGCGGGGATAAACTGGAGTGTCCGGGACTGAACTGATCAGCCCTACGTCGAACCGGAGGTCTGCGCATGGGTGCCGCACAGCACGATGTTACGGCTCAGTCGCCGAGCCAACCGCGCGAGCAGGCCGCAGCCGTGTGGCAGCCCCTCCTGTTCCGCGCCGTGGTGTCGGCCGCGTTCGGCGCGCTGACGATCTTCTGGGTGCAGCCCTCAGTCCATGTGATGTCGGTGGCCGGCGGGGTGTACCTGTTGGCGCTCGCCGTCTCGGCCGCCTGGCTGGAGCGCGCAATTGGATTGCGGTCCAGCGGGGACCGGTGGCTTGTCTCCATCGCGCCAGGGTTCCTGGCTGTCGGCGCCTTCCTCAACCTGTGGATCCACACGGATGCCATGTTCGCCCAGGCGGGAGCCCTCGTGCTGGTGATTGCTGGCTCCGCGGAGCTGTACGTCGGCCTGAGGCAGCGCCGTACCAACGTTGTCGCCAAGGATCTCATCGTGGTCGGCACGGTGACCCTGGCATCCGGGGCGCTGCTGCCGATTTTCCAGGGTGCTGGCGCCCATGCACTGCTCGGAGTGGCAGGAGGCGGGGCGGTGATCACCGCCGTCGTCCTCGCGATTGCATCGCTGGGATACCGGCATGACGTGCGTCACCCGGCCCCGGCGGGTGCCGTCCACCCCGTAAACTAGGACCGGCAGTCTTTCTACCCCTCGTAGAAAAATCAGCCGCAATTTCCCAAGGAGTAACAGTGTCCAAATCCAGTAGGGGCGTCAAAGGCCCGCTCATTTTCTCTGCCGCCCTCGCGGCGGTCGCGGGAGTCGTGGCCATGATCGTCTCCACCGGTGGGGGCACCAGGGAGTTGCGGGTGGATCTCGGGCTTACGGCGGCGGGGATCGCTTTCATTGCCGCCCTCGTGGTCTGCGCGATGCTGATGATGACTGAAAAGCCGAATGCCGATCACCTGGGCAAGGGCACCGGCATCAACCGCTCGTCGGCGAAGATTCCCGGGGGTGCCGGCAATGTCGACAAGGACGGACAGCCCAAAGGGACGCCGCGCGGCGGTCCGGACAGCACCACCGAGAACTGACCCGCCAACGGTTTCCTTCTTGTTCAGTAGGCAATAGCGACCCGCCCGCTGCGCCAGGTCTACACTTTCAGCTGGAGAGACAACCCCAGCAGGGAAGAGGCGCAGCATGATTCCGGAGATCAATATTTGGGCGGTACTTGTTGCCACCCTCTCCACCATGGTAGTGGGCACCGTCTGGTACACGCCCAAGGTATTCGGCAACTACTGGATGCGGGTTGCGAAAGTCGATGTCAGCGGCGATTCGAAGGACGCCATTCGGCCCATCCTCATCACCCTGGTGGTCAGCCTGATCAGCGCTTGGGTTCTGGCTGGCGGCGCCGCGATTGCCCAGGACTTCTATGGCGGAAACTTCCTGCTCAATACCCTGATTACCGCAGTGATTCTGTGGGCAGGGTTCACTGCGTCCCGTTTCATTACCCACGACGCGTTCGAGGGACGCCCCGCCGGGCTGACCGTCCTGAACTGTGCACACGAGCTAGTGACCTACCTGGTGATGGCGCTCATCATTGGGCTGTTCGGCATCAGCGGCGCCTAGCGCGGCAGCCTATCCCGTAACCGCCTTACGGGCCCGATACGCTTTGACGTGGGTGCGGTTGGCGCAGTTCCCGGTGTCGCAGAAACGCTTGGAGCGGTTGCGGCTCAGATCCAGGACCACGGCGCTGCAGTCCTCGGCTGCGCAGATCCGCAGTCGGTCCATTTCGTGGGTCCGGATGACGTCGATCAGTGCCATCGCCGCCTCGGTGGCCATCCGGTCTTCCAGTGGCGCCTCGGGGCCGGTGGCGTGGAGGTGCCAGTCCCAGTGGTCGTGACGGACCAGTCGGGGAAGGGCCTTGGCGTCGCTGAGCATCCGGTTGATGCGGGCCACGGCGTCGTTCTCGGACGACGTCCAGACCTCTTCCAGCTCCGCGCGCAGACGCCGTACCGCACTCAGCTCGTCACCGGTCCGCGCCCGCGAACCTGAAAAGTCCTGCTCGGCGAGGAACTGGTCCAGATCCGCCAGGGTGGTCAGCTGGTCGGGGTCTTCCTTCCCGGTGTTGATGAGGGCCGCCGCGGAGATCAACGCAATCTCCGTGTCATTGGCAAAGGCCATGTTGACTCCTGACATTGTTCGGGTCTACTGTCACTACCATAATCATAGTTTGGTCATGACACTAACGGGTTCGGCGGAGGTTCGGGATGAAGAATGGTGCAGCGGCGGGCCTGTGGTTCGCGATCATCTCGGCGGCAGCCTTCGGCGTGTCCGGACCGTTTGCCAAGTCCCTCCTGGAGATCGGCTGGAGCCCGGGCGCCGCGGTGGGTGTTCGGATCGGCGGTGCCGCCCTTGTTCTGCTGATCCCGGTGCTCTTTGCTCTGCGCGGGCGGTGGACGGCACTGCGCGGCAGTTCGCTGACCCTGATCATCTACGGGGTCACGGCAATTGCGCTCTGCCAGTTCTTCTACTTCAGCGCTGTCCAACGGATGTCGGTGGGGGTGTCCCTCCTGCTGGAGTACCTTGCACCGGTACTGATCGTGGGCTGGCTGTGGGCGCGCAGCCGCAAAGCGCCACGCCGCCTCACCGCTGCCGGCTCGGTGACGGCGATGCTCGGTCTGCTTTTGGTGTTGGATCTGACCGCCGATGAGCGGCTGGACCCGATCGGTGTTCTCTTTGGACTCGCGGCCGCGGTCTGCCTCGCGGTGTTCTTCCTGATGTCAGCCCGGGCCGACGACGGGCTGCCCCCGCTGGTCATGGCAGGTGGTGGCATGGTGGTCGGTGCGGTCGCCATCGGCTTGATGGGGCTGGTCGGCATCATGCCGTTCGCCTTCGAGTTCCGCGACGTGACCCTGGCTGGGTGGGAGACCAGCTGGCTGGTGCCGGTGCTGGGCCTCGTGCTGATTTCTACAGTGGTTTCCTACTTCACCGGCATCCTGGCCGCCCGCCAGCTAGGGTCCAAGGTGGCCTCCTTTGTGGGTCTCACCGAGGTGATGTTTGCGGTGCTTGCGTCCTGGCTCATGCTCGGCGAACTGCCCGGCCCCATCCAGCTCCTCGGTGGGCTGTTGATTGTCGGGGGAGTGGTGATGGTGCGGGTTGATGAATTGCGGGCACCAGCGGACGGCAATCCGCCGCTTGACCGGGCCAACGACGTCGAGCCGGTCCCCCTGCCCTGACCCCACCGAACCAGGTCCTGCTACCACTATGCTGGAGCCCACAGGGAGGTGGGCGGGTGCTGGATCACCGGCAGGGACAGCGATCGGTGGCCTTCCTGCTGGGCAAACCACCCAGGGCGGGCACGCTGCTCCCCGAGGTCATGGCGTTGTTGAACGCCGCCGACGTGGACACGGCCGTTCACCTGCCCCATGACCAGCCGGAGCTACCCGACTGGGTGGCGGGCGCCCATCTGGTGGTCCACCGCGGCCTCAAATGGTCAGCCCTGCGCTCTGTGGCGCAGCTCGCTGAGGCCAGGGTTCCCTGCTGCAACCCGCCCGCCGCCGTAGCACTGACCCGTAAACGGCCCGCCCTGATGGCGCTCCTAAGCCAGGCCGGCCTCCCGGTCCCGCTGACAGTGGCGGTGAGCGACTGGCAGGAAGCACGGGCCGCGGCAACCACCCTGAGCGTGATCAAAACGGCGGAGGGAGGCGACGGACGTGGTGAAAATGTTCTGGCCGGGACCAGGGGCGATCTGCCGGGCGCCCCGCCCTTCCCGGGACCGTACGTTGTCCAGCCCTTCATCGCCAACGACGGGTGGGACCGAAAGCTCTATGTCGCCGGCGCGCGGGTGAGGTCTCTGCTGAAACCCTCGCCGCTGGCGCACGGCCACGTCACCGGGGGTGCGCCGATTGCTGTCGACGACGCCCTGTCCCGGCTGGCAGGGCGCGTCGCCGACGTTACCGGTCTGGAGATCTTCGGTGTCGACTTCCTGATGGGGGAGGCCGGCCCCGTGATCGTCGACGTCAACCCGTTCCCCGGCTTCCGTGGGGTGGGGGAAGGTCCGGCCATGATCACCGAACACCTGCTGGCACGGCTCGACTGAGCGGCTACCGGCCGAAGCGTCGCAGCCGCAGCGAGTTGGCCACCACCAGCACCGAACTGGCGGCCATCGCCGCGCCCGCGACCATCGGATTCAGGAGGCCGAGGGCTGCGACCGGAATACCGATCGTATTGTAGAAGAAGGCCCAGAACAGGTTGCTCTTGATCGTGGACAGTGTCTTGCGGGAGAGTTCGATGGCCTGCGCCACCTGCTCCAGGCTGTTGCCCATCACTGTCAGGTCGGCTGCCTCGATGGCCACATCGGTGCCGGATCCCATCGCGATGCCCAGATCCGCTTGTGCCAGGGCAGCGGCGTCGTTCACCCCGTCCCCCGCCATGGCAACGGTGGCTCCCTCAGCCTGCAGCTTCCGGATCGCCTCCACCTTGCCCTCGGGCAGGACACCAGCGAGGACGTCCTCGGGAGCAATGCCCACCTGGTCCGCCACCCGGCGGGCGACCGATGCGTTGTCACCGGTCAGGAGGATGGGCCGCAACCCCAGGTCCTTCAGCCGTGTAATGGCGGCCGCCGATGAGTCCTTCACCGTGTCCTTCAGTGATATTAACCCTGCAACCCGGCCGTCAACAGCGACCCAGATCGCGGTGGAACCGGCGTCCTGCTGGTCAGCAAGCGCGGCCAGGTGTTCATCGGTGACAGGGACCCCGTTCTCCTGAAGCCACCCGGACCGCCCGGCGACCACAGTGACCGGACGGCCGCCGTCGACGACGGTTCCGATCACCCCGCCGCCAGCTGAGCTCCTGAAGTTGGTCACGGCAGGATGGCTTGGTGCAGCAGCGGCAATTGCCTGCGCAATGGGGTGCTCGCTGGCCGCCTCCACCGCGCCGGCCAGCGACAGGACGCGATCCCGGTCCAGTGTTCCCAGGACGACGACGTCGGTCACCGCGAGCTTGCCGGTGGTGACCGTGCCCGTCTTGTCCAGCACAATGGTGTCGACGGTCCGGGTGTCCTCAAGGACCTGTGGTCCGCGGATGAGGATTCCCAGCTGGGCGCCGCGGCCTGACCCGGTGAGCAACGCCGTCGGTGTGGCCAGACCCAGCGCACACGGGCAGGCGATCACGAGGACCGCGACGGCCGCGGTGAACGCCGACTGAAGGTCCCCGGTCAGGACCATCCACACGATGAAGGTCAGGACGGCGATGGCCAGCACAATGGGCACGAAGACCGCACTGATCCGGTCCGCGAGCCGCGCGATGGGAGCCTTCCCACTTTGCGCCTGGCTGACCAGGCGCCCCATCTGAGCCAGGGTGGTCTCGCTGCCCACCCGGGTGGCGCGGATCACTAGCCGCCCGGAGGTGTTGATGGTGGCGCCCGTGACGACGTCGTCGACGCCCACGTCCACCGGCAGGGACTCGCCGGTGATCAGGGAGGTGTCGACGGAGCTGGAACCGTCGACGACCACCCCATCGGTGGCGATCTTCTCGCCGGGGCGCACGACGAACTCGTCTCCGTGGACCAGGGAATCTGCAGGCACCCTCACTTCGACGCGGCGTCCGTCCTGCTCACGGAGTACTGTCGCATCCTTGGCGCCGAGGCTCAGCAGCGCCTTAAGCGCTTCGCCAGCGCGTTGTTTGGCGTTGGCTTCCAGGTACCGGCCCAGCAGGAGGAAGGTGACCACCACTGCTGCGACCTCGAAGTAAAGGGAGTGGTCACTCATCGACATGCCGGCGTGCTCGGTGATCGACGGGTCGGTGATCAGTTGCCAGGCGGAGAAGAGGAAGGCTGCGGCGACGCCGATCGATACCAGGGTGTCCATCGTGGACGCCAGATGCCGGGCATTGATGGCGGCGGCCCGATGGAAGGACCAGGCGGACCAGGTGACCACCGGCAGGGTCAGGGCGAAGACCACCCACCCCCAGTGGGGGAACTGGGCGGCTGAGACCATGGAGATGATCGCGATGGGTAGGGTCAGGACGGCAGCGACGATCAACCGGGGGCGCAACTGTGCTGCCGTTCCACCGTGGGAGAGGTGGTCGGAGTCGGCGGGAAGGGTGCCTTCCAGGGCTGGATCGGCGGCCGGGCCCCGCCCCGGAGCGCTGTGCGCCGGTTTTTTGAGCTGGGCGGTGTACCCGGTCGCCTGCACCGTGTCGACAATGTCCTGATCCGTTATGGTGTCGGGGACGGTGACAGTGGCGGACTCCAGGGGCAGGTTGACGCTTGCCTGGACCCCCTCAAGCTTCCCGAGCTTGCGTTCCACCCGTCCCACACAGGAGGCACACGTCATGCCCTGGATGTCGAGCTCGACGATCCTGGTGGGGGTGGTGGGAAGCTGGTCGGTGCTCATGGGGAATCCTTTGGTGGCTCCGGTGGGGTGCGGTGCTAGGCGTCGTTGGCGACAACCAGGTAGCCGGCCTCGGCTACTGCCTCGCCCACCTGCTCTGGGTCGAGATCAGTGGTGGAGGTGACGGTGGCGGTGGAAATACCGCCCTTGTTCAGGTCAATTGAGACTTTCTCGACGCCTTCGAGCGCGCTGATTTCCTCACTGACGGCGTCGACGCAGTGGCCGCAGGTCATTCCGGAGATATTGACGGTGGTGGTGCTCATGGGTGGTGCTCCTTGAGGTGGGCCAGGTGTTACCGCAGCAGTCGACTGATCGCTGCTGAGGCTTCCTGGACTTTTTCCTGGACAATTTCGGGGTTGCCGGTGAGCTGGGATTCGTTGGCGGCGCCCACCACGCAATGCGCGATGTGCTCCTCCAGCAGGCCGATGCTCACCGCATGGAGGGCCTTGTTGATGGCCGACACCTGGGTGAGGACGTCAATGCAGTACTTGTCTTCCTCGATCATCCGCGCGATCCCGCGGACCTGACCTTCGATGCGCCGTAAGCGCCGCAGGTAGGCGTCCTTGTCGGCGGTGTATCCGTGTTCAACGGTGGTGTCGGTCATCTAGTCCTCCTTGATCTCAGTCCAAAGTATACCCCCCACCCGTATATATCAAGTACCCCAGGGGGGTATACCTGATCTTTCTCAGGGAACGCCGAGCCTCATGCAATACGTTAGAGAGACTGGATAGGCCTGATGAACAAGGAAAAAGGTAGATGACCCTGCACCTCGAGACGTGGCAGAAGCGCGCGCTCATTGCCCTGGCCGGAGCGCTGGTGCTCTCCCTCCTCGCGCTCGCATTTGTAGCAGGCCGGGTCGGAACCGGCGTCGAGCATCCCGCCGCTAACAGCGCCGACGCGGGCTTTGCCCGCGACATGCAGATTCATCACACGCAGGCGGTCGAAATGTCTCGGCTGGTGCGTGACCGCACCGATGACGAGGTGGTGCGGGTCATCGCGTATGACATCGCGATGACCCAGCAGCACCAGATCGGCCAGATGTATGCCTGGCTCGAGGAGTGGGGGCTCCCGCAGAGCTCCTCCACTTCCAACATGGCCTGGATGGAAGGATCGATGGATCACCACGGCGGAGGCAGCATGCTGCGAGACGACGGGTTGATGCCCGGCATGGCGACCGAGGAACAGATGCAGGAACTGGCCGACGCCTCGGGGGTTGAGGCCGAGCGGATCTTCCTGAGCCTGATGATCACCCACCATGAAGCGGGCGCGGAGATGGCTCAGGCAGGGGCTGAGCTTGCCCAGGAGCCCCGGGTCAAGGTTGCCGCCGAGAAGATGGCTGAAGCCCAGGTCGCCGAGATCACGGCGATGGAAGACATGCTGGACGAACTGCCGTAACACCGACGGTACATTTGTTGTAGACACACCCACGGAAAAAAGGATTCACGCGTTGAATAAGAAGCGAGCTCAGGACAATGCCGACCGCCAGGCGCGGCTGGCGGCCATCCAGTCCAAGCAGCGGGCCAGCGACCGGAAGCGCACCACGCTGATCCTCGGAGGTATCGGCGCGGTGGTTGTGGCCATCATCGTTGCGGTGACCATTGTGATTGTGGGCCAGGTCCAGGAAAACCAGCGGATCGAAGAGCTCGCGAGCCAGCCCATCGAGGGCCTGCAGGAGTTCGAGGACCTCAGCTTCAACCACACCGATGCGCCGGTCGAATACGAGCAGTCCCCTCCCGTCGGTGGCGACCACAACGCGACCTGGACCAACTGTGGCATCTACCCGTTTGAGATCCCGAACGAGAACACCGTCCACTCGTTGGAGCATGGCGCCGTCTGGATTACCTACCAGCCGGACCTCCCCCAGGCGGAGATCGACACCCTCACCGATCTGGTGGGCTCCAGTGGGTACGTGCTGCTCAGCCCCTACGCCGATCAGGAATCACCCGTCATGGCGAGCGCCTGGGGCCTTCAGCTCGGCGTCGATTCCGCCGATGATGACCGCCTTGCGGTCTTCCTCGAACGGTACATCCAGGGCGAGCAGACCCGCGAGCCAGGCGCTGCCTGCTCCGGTGCCCTCACCCCGACGGCCTAGGTTCCCTCTAGCGAATCGACCGCATCGGCGCGCCTGACGGATCCCTCCCGGATCCTTAGGCGCGCCGCAGGCTCCACAGGGCCAGCGCCGACGCAAAGACCATCAGCGCGGCACCGATCCCCGAGGTCAGCACCACTCCACTGTCGAACGCGTGGAACGCTGACGCCAGCAGCTGACTGCCGCCGTCGGCCGGCAGTTCAGCGGCAATGTTGACGGCCCCACCCAGCGTTTCGGTAGCGGTGGTGGCCTGTTCAGGGCTCAGTCCTGCGGGCAGATCGAGGTTGCGCTGGTACGAGGCGAGCAGCACGCTGCCCAGCAGTGCTGTGCCGAAGACTGAGCCCACCTCGTAGGCCGTTTCGGAGACCGCTGATGCCGCCCCGGCCTTTTCGGCGGGCACGGTGGCGAGGATCAGGTCGTTCGACACCGTTTCGGACGCACCCACTCCCACGCCGAGCAGCATGAAGGAGAACAGCAGGATGGCCGCGGAGCCACCCTGGCCGGTGACGGCAACAAAGGCGTACGCGGCCGCCGAGAGCAGCAGGGCGACAGGGACGACGATCCGTGGTGGCACCCGGCGCACCACCGGCACCACCGCCAGGCCAGCAATGATGGTCATCACCAGCCCCGGTACCAGAATCAGGCCCGCGCTGAGTGGGCTGAGCCCGAGAACCAGCTGCAGGTGCTGGGAGACGAAGTAAATGAAGCCGACCAGCGAGAAGATCGCGAGCAGGTTCACCAGCACCGCACCGGTAAATGCCCGCACCGTGAACAACCGCACATCCAGCATGGGGTTGGACCGTCCGAGTTGCCGCCTGACAAACAGGGTGCCGGCGGTGAGCCCGATGACGACGGCGGCAACGGTCACCGTGACGGAGTCGCCCTTCGCGAAGTTCTTGATCGCGAACACGATGGGCAGCATGGTCGAAACGGACAGGACGATGCTCGCATAGTCCACGCGTCCGGGGTTGGGATCCTTGGACTCCGGGACGAGTGCTGGGGTGAGGGCCAGCATCAGCACCAGCACCGGAACAGCCAGCAGAAACACCGATCCCCACCAGAAGTGCTCAAGCAGGGCTCCGCCCACCAACGGTCCCATGGCCGCGCCGGCTGAGAATCCCGAGGCCCAGATGGCAATGGCCAGGCGGCGCTGGTTGCGGTCGGTGAAAATGTTCCGGAGCAGGGAAAGGGTCGAGGGCATCAACATCGCGCCGAAGACACCGAGACCCACCCGGGACGCGACCAGCAGTTCAGCGGTGGGCGAGTAGGCTGCGGCGACCGAGAAGACGGCGAAACCGATCGCTCCAATAATGAGCAGCCGACGACGGCCAAACCGGTCGCCGAAGCTGCCCATGGCCACCAGCAAGCCGGCCAGGACCAGCGGATAACTGTCGATGATCCACAGCAGCGTGGTGCCGCTGGTGTTGAACGCCAGCGAGATGGCCGGGGTGGCGAACGCGAGCACCGTGTTGTCGACGGCCACCAGGAGGACGGGGAGCATGAGGACAACGAGGGCTGTCCATTCGCGCCGGCCAGCACGGCCGACAGCGGGTGTGAGGGCAGCCGCTCCAGGGGTCGGCTTAGAGAGATGGGTCGAGTTGCTCATTTCTCGATACTATACCGTCCAGCCGGTACAGTAAAGCTGAAGAGAACGTTACGATGAACATATGGCTAGTTCCAAAGAGCGCATCCTCGACAGTTTCGAGAACATCCTTATCCGCGACGGGGAGCGGGCCGCCACCATGGAGTCAGTGGCCGCCGCAGCTGACGTTTCCAAGGGTGGCCTGTTGTATCACTTCCCGTCCAAGGAGGCCCTGGTGGACGCCCTGGGAGAACGGTTGCTCGCTCTGTCGGCGCGGGACCGTGAGCTGATGGCCGCCGACCCCGACGGCGCGGCCCGCTACTACGTGCGAACCTCGGTGTATGAGGACAGTGCCCTGGACCGTGCGCTGGTGGCGATGGCCCGGCTGGCGCAGCAGGGGCACCCCAAGGCGCAGCAGAACTTTGCCCGGATTCAGGCCTTCTGGCTGGAGGCGCTGGAAGCGGCACTGGGTAGCCACACGGTTGCCCGCGCGGTGAAGCTCATGGGTGACGGGCTCTACTACGAAGCTGCCTTCTTTGCCGGCAGCGGGGCAAACCAGCAGTCCACCGCTGAAATGGAGCAACTCCTGGAACTGGTGGATCTGCTGCAGTCCTCGGACCGCGGCGGTTCCTGACTTCCGCTACTCGCCCAGCAGCTCGGTGGCCAGGGTGCGGATCCGCTCGGCCAGCTCGTTACGCACACGGGCGACTCCGGCGGGGTCAAGGTCTGCGGGGTCTTCCACCTGCCAGTCCTCGTACCGCTTTCCCGGATAGATCGGGCAGGTGTCGCCGCACCCCATGGTGATGACGACGTCGGCGGCACGGACCACGTCGTCGGTGAGTGGCTTGGGGAACTCGGCACCCAGATCAATGCCGAGCTCACTCATGGAATGAATGACGTTGTGGTTGAGGTGCTCAGCCGGCATCGATCCGGCCGACCGCACATTGATGCGGCCCTCCGTGTACTGCTTGAGCAACCCGGCAGCCATCTGTGACCGACCCGCGTTCTGGACACAGACAAACAGGACCTCAGGCTTCCCGCTGGGACGGATGCCCTGTGCATGGGCGAGGGCATCCAGACGATCCTCGGCAAAGTGCTTGGTGATGGAGGCCAAATAGGTCTTGATTTTGGCCGTCCTGGCCAGCGCCGTGTAGGACTCAAAGACATAGCGGTCCACCATCTCCGGGCTGAACACGCCCTCAAACTTCCTGGCCAGCTCACCGCTGATCCGGTGCAGAACATGCTCATCATTGATCAGGCCGGGCATTGGGTGGGATCGAGAGGACATCTTTGCTCCTTGAGGTGAATCTTTGGTGTGTTTACCCAGTGCTGGTTCTAGTAGTCCGGGTCGTTGGAGCGCCCGTGGAGCGTTCCCGTCGGGAGGCCAATGGTGACCAGCTGCGGCGCGGCGCAGCAGTTGTCAGCCTCCGCGTCTGCAGGCGATGCGGGAGCGTCGCAGGAGCCACCCAGATCGGTACTGCAAACTCCGGTCTCCGGGAGGTCAAGCTGGACCTCCGCTGAGGCGGCCATGTCACCAGCGATCGCCGCCACCACTGACCGCACCTGCTCATAGCCGGTGGCCATCAGGAAGGTGGGAGCGCGCCCGTAACTTTTCATCCCCACGAGGTAGAAGTCTTTGTCGGGATGGGCCAGTTCTTTTGCTCCATGCGCCTGCACCGTTCCGCAACTATGGAATTCGGGGTCGATGAGTGGTCCGAGCGCTCGCGGCGCTTCCACCGCCGGATCCAGCTCCAGGCGAAGTTCTTTCAGGATGTCCAGATCCGGGCGGAATCCCGTTGCCGGAATCAGGATGTCGACGTCGACGGAGTCGTCGGAGGTGTGAACAGTCAACGCCTCGTCCGCCGAGAACCCTGTGATGGTGAAGGACGTCCTGAGTTCTACGACGCCGTCCTCAACCAGTTTGCGCAGCCGGGAGCCAAGCTGGCCCCGGGCGGGCAGGCCATCGAGGTCGCCGCCACCGTAGAGGCGGTCGGCGGAACCGGTACCGCGGACGGCCCAGATGATCGAGGTTGAACTGGTGGCCTTGGCTACCTGCCCCAGGGCAATCAGGGTGTTTGCCGCTGAATGCCCGGCACCCACGACCATCACGCGCTTGCCTTCGAACTTGTCCCGGTCATCGCCCGTCACGTCGGGCAACGGGTGAGTGATGAATCGTGCCGCTGCGCTCTCGCCGTGAGCGGGGAGTCCACCCTGACCGAGGGGGTTCGGTTGGTCCCACGTACCGGAGGCGTCGATGACCGCCCGAGCCAGATGGTCCTCGACCCCGTTGGGGCCGTCGACGCGGACCAGGAACGGTTGGGTGTCACGGCCCCTGGTGCGGGTCTTGTCCATGCCCTGGCGGGTTACGGCGATGACCCGGGTCTTGAGGTGGAGTGCCTCGGCTATCGCCGGCGCGGCTGCTAGCGGCGCCACGTAGTCGACCACCAGCTCAGCCCCGTACGGCAGTGCGGTACCTCGTGGCGCAATCCAACCGGTGGGCTCCAGGAGCCGACGCGCTGCGGCGTCGATGTTGAACTGCCACGGCGAGAACAATCGGATGTGGCCCCAGTCGCTGATGGCAGCGCCCGCCGTCGCACCCGCTTCGAAGATCAACGGCTGTAGGCCGCGTTCCAGCAGGTGGGCTGCAGCGGCGAGTCCGGTGGGCCCCGCCCCGATCACGACGACTGGGAGCCCGCTCATGCTGGCAGCAACTCAGCGATCAACGTCTCGACGCGGCCCTTGATGGTGTCGCGGATGGGGCGTACGGATTCGACGCCCTTGCCCGCCGGGTCCTCCAGCACCCAGTCCTCGTACCGTTTGCCCGGGAAATAGGGGCATTCGTCGCCGCAGCCCATGGTGACGACAACGTCGGAGTCCTTGACGGCGTCGTCGGTCAGCACCTTGGGGATCTCAGCGGACATGTCGATGCCGAGTTCACGCATCGCCTCCACCGTTGACGGGTTGATGGACTCGGCTGGCTGCGATC
The DNA here is from genome assembly GCF_013116745.1 of Arthrobacter sp. 260. Classification (GTDB taxonomy): domain Bacteria; phylum Actinomycetota; class Actinomycetes; order Actinomycetales; family Micrococcaceae; genus Arthrobacter_D. Next base: position 82,895 of record NZ_JABFOE010000003.1, on the reverse strand, counting down.
CGGCTGAGCGGACCTCGATCCTGCCCTCGGAGAGGGTGGTCAGGAACGCGGCGGCCATCTGTGAGCGGCCGGCGTTGTGGACGCAGACGAAGAGGACCGAGGGTTTGGTCGGTGAATCAGACATGTGAGCTTTCCTTTGCGGGTGTCAGGGGGTCGGTGGTGAAGAAGCGCTTCCGCGCCCACAGGGCCACATAGACCAGTGCAACAAGAACGGGAACTTCAATGAGGGGCCCGACGACGCCGGCCAGGGCCTGGCCGCTCGTCACGCCATAGGTGCCGATGGCGACGGCGATGGCCAACTCAAAGTTGTTGCCCGCGGCGGTGAACGCGAGGGTGGTGGTTTTGGCATAGCCAAGGTTCAGCAGCTTGCCGATTACCATGCCCGCGGCGAAGACCACCAGGAAGTAGATCAGGAGGGGCAAGGCAATGCGGGCGACGTCGAGCGGACGGGCAAGGATTTCGTCGCCCTGGAGGGCGAAGAGGATCACGATGGTGAATAGCAGTCCGTAGAGGGCCCAGGGTCCGAGCTTTGGGAGGAACTTGTCCTCGTACCAGTCGCGCCCCTTGGTGCGCTCGCCGATGGTCCGGGTGAGGAACCCGGCCAGCAGCGGGATCCCCAGGAAGATGAGGACGCTGATGGTGATGGCCCAGAAGGAGAAGTCGGCACTGGTGGTGGGCAGTCCCAGCAGGCTCGGGAGCCCTTGCAGGTAAAACCAGCCCAGCGCGCCGAATGCGAAGACCTGGAAGACCGAGTTGATGGCGACGAGTACCGCGGCTGCTTCGCGGTCGCCGCAGGCGAGATCGTTCCAGATCATCACCATGGCGATGCAGCGGGCCAGGCCCACGATGATCAGGCCGGTGCGGTATTCGGGCAGGTCCGGAACAAAGACCCACGCCAGAATGAACATGAATGCGGGTGCGGCGACCCAGTTGATCACCAGTGAGGTGATCATGAGCTTCCGGTCCTTGATTACCGCTCCGGTCTGGTCGTAGCGGACTTTGGCCAGCACCGGGTACATCATCACCAGCAGGCCGACGGCGATGGGCAGGGATACCGAGCCGATGGCCAGGGAGTCCAGCGCGCCGGCCATCCCGGGAATGAACTGGCCGAGCGCGATGCCCAGCACCATGGCGGCGATGATCCAGACCGGGAGAAGCCGGTCGAGGGTGGACAGTCTGCCGGCCGTGTCTTCGGCGGGAGGGGTTTGGGTACTCAAGGGGCTCCGTTGAACTTCGGGGGATGACCATCTAATAAATCGATGGTCGTCGATGCCTGAAGTATTTCCCAACACATCGACGAATGTCAATGTCAGTGCATAATGGATGGATGACTACCGCAGTGACCGCACCTCCCGATACCCTGACCGCCTGCTGCACCCCCACGGGCGAGCCGGCGATGTCGGTGGAGACGGCGTCGTCGTTGGCTGCCCAGTTCAAGGCCATCGCTGACCCGAACCGGCTGCGGATGGTGTCGATCATTTCCTCGAGCGAGAACGCCGAGGCGTGCGTGTGCGACATCACCGAGCCTCTCAATCTTGGGCAGTCGACCGTCTCGCACCATCTGAAGATCCTGGTGGACGCGGGCGTCCTGACCCGTGAGAAGCGCGGCGTCTGGGCCTACTACTCGCTGGTTCCCGGGGCGCTCGACAGCCTCGCCGGAGCGCTTACCGGCCGGTCCTAGGACCAAAACCCCGCCGGCACCTTGCCCGTCCCACGGGCCGAACTGTTGGACCTGGCGACTCATCCCGGGTTCAACCCGCCAGATCTCACGGTTCGGCGGAGGGGGGTTATACCGTGGTGAGCACCGAGAGGACGTTGCCCGCAGGGTCCTTGAACCAGGCGATATCAGGGCCGTTGCCGCGCATGATCCCCTTCGAATCGGTCGGCAGTCCGTCTTCGTAGATCTTGGTCTTGATCCCCGCGGCATTGAGGGCGTCAACTGCTTCATCGATGTCCGGTACGGCAAAGTTCAGGACGGTGAACGACGCCGGTTCGTGGTCGGGTTTGCCGTAGATCAGAATGATCCCGCCCGTCTCCAGATGAACCTCAAGGAAGCCCATCTCGTTGGTGACCACCTCCAGTCCCAGGGTCCCGCTGTAGAACTCCCGCGCGGCGTCGATGTTGTCCACCGACATTCCGCTGAACGCATTTTTGGTATCAAACAGCTTGGCATCAGACATTGTCGGCTCCTACCCGGTCTCAACCAATGTGTACGTCGTTCACATTGCCATAGATCAAATTTCTCCGACAGGGCTAGACTGCGAAAAATACAGCTGATGACCACCAGGAAGGAGCACCCCATGGGGAACAGGGGCTGGCAGGGGCACGTCTTTATCGGGATGAGCGTCGACGGCATGATTGCCCGCGCCGACGACGACCTCGACTGGCTGACCGGGGGTGCGGACCCTCCGGCTGACGGCGCGAATGATCCTGAGGCGGCCGGCTTCACCGAGTTCATGCAGCTGGTGGACCACATGGTGATGGGGCGCAGCACCTACGAGATTGTGCAGTCTTTCGGGGAGTGGCCCTACGGGGACACCCCGGTACTGGTGCTCAGCACCACTCTTGACTCCGCCGATCCCCGGATCACGGTGGTCAGGTCCCTCGACGAGGCACTGGTCCGGCTTGACGACGACGGTGCCCGGCACGTGTACGTCGACGGCGGCCGGACGGTCCGAACGTTCCTGGCGGAGGGGCTGATCAGCACGCTGACCCTCACCCGGGTGCCGGTGCTGATCGGCGATGGTAAACCCCTCTTCGGCTCACTATCGGCTGACATCCCGCTGACGCACGAGGATACGAAGGTGCTCTCCGGCGGCGCCGTCCAGACCCGTTACCGGGTCAAAACCGGCTAAAGCGCATCAGAAAAGTGGCGGACCCGCATATCAGTGGTGGCCCCACCACGAGGCTGCTGCTCCACCACTTTTCTGGGCCGCTGGAGCTGTTCCTGTGCCGGAGGAGCAGGCAGGACCCTACGTCAGCGGCGAAAACTCAATCCACCGAGGCCCCGCCGAGCTGTCGAGGCTCTCGCGCTCGCGTAGCGCGCCGCTCTCCGGGTCGATCGCGTACAGGGTCAGTCCGCCGGACGCCTCCCCGCACGCCAGGAGAAAACCACCCGTGGGGTCGATGTTCATCCCGCGGGGTTGCGCCTGAGTCGGCACGGTGTCGACAAGGGTCAGCGTTCCGTCGGCAGCGACGGCGACGACGGCGATCGTGCTGCTGGAGCGTTCGGTGCTGTACAGGAAGCGACCGTCAGGGGAGACCTGAAGTTCAGCGCACCAGATGGCGTTGGCAGCCGGTTCCGGCCCGGACCCGTCCCGGACCCGACCCGGCACGAGGTTCAGCCCGGGGGACACCGAGGAGATCCGCTGCTGCTCGGTAAGGGCCCCAGTCTCGAGGTCGCACGCGTAGGCTGCGATGTCTCCCGACATTTCATGAAGCGCATACAGGGTGTCCCCGGCAGGAGAGAAGCGGAGGTGCCGCGGTCCGCTGCCGGTCGGAGTGGCAATCTGGCCGCGGTTGGTCAGTGCCGGGGTGACTGGGTCCAGGGCCCACCACACGATCAGGTCATCGCCCAGGGCGGTGGCGTAGGCAAACCGGCCATCGGGGCTGGTGACGACGGCGTGGGCGTGTTCACCCGGCGCCTCGGTGAAGGTGGTGTCGGGCAGCATGCCGCCGTCGGCGTCGAGGGCCATCACGCTGACCAGATGGTCATTGTAGGAAGCGCCGAGCAGCACGCTGCCCGCCGGGCTGACGCTGAGGTACGCCATCCCTGCCGGCAGGTCAGCGTCCTGGCCCGGGGTGAGGGAGCCGTCCTGTCCGTCGACGGTCAGTGCCCGCACCGTCGGCGAGCTGGTGGCCAGCGCGGCATACAGGATGCGGTCTTCGGGGTGCATTGCCAGGCACTGAACCTTCGATCCCAGCGTCAGGGACGGGCCGGCCGTGAGCGTACCCGCCCCGGTGTCCAGCTGGAAGGTGTCAATGCTCTGGCCGTCGGCGCAGGCAACATGAACAGCGAATCGAGTCATACTCAACACCCTAGCAACAGCCAGTACGGCGTCACCGGTGTGCAAGCATTACAGCGGAGCAGATGCACCGAAGGTGCAGGAGAAGGAGCAAAACTGTGCACGTCCGTTTGGTCTTCCCACACCAGCTCTTCGAGGAGCACCTCGAAGCGCCCACGTCGGAGAGCTTCATCCTGGTGGAGGACGACCTCTTCTTCCGTCACTACCGCTTTCACCAGCAGAAGCTGGTGCTCCACCGGGCCAGCATGCGCCTGTTCGCGCAGCGGCTCCGGGATGCCGGCTACACGGTGGAATACCTCGAGTCCTCGGCTGCTGCTCCCAGCCAGGAACGTCTGGGTGCCCTGCTCGGTGAGGTCGGCGCTACCCGGTGCAGCTACTTCGACGTCGTCGACGACTGGTTGAACCAGCGGCTCGCCGCGACCCTCGGGAAGTGTGGACTGTCCCCGGAGGTCAGGACAAGTCCGGGGTTTCTCCTCAGTCAGGATGATCTCACCGGATACTTCAGGACCAACGGCTGGCGGATGCAGAACTTCTACGAGTGGCAGCGGCTGCGCCTGGGCATCCTGGTTGAGCCCGACGGCGGCCCCGTCGGCGGACGCTGGAGCTTCGACACCGAGAACCGGAAGAAGCTCCCCCGGGGGACCACGCTGCCGGACCTGCCCCGCTTTGACGCCGACGCCGAGGTGCGGGACGCTATCGACTGGGTGGCCAGCGAGTTCCCCGACAATCCGGGCACCGGCGGGGAGTTCAACTGGCCGGTCACCCACCGGCAGGCCGCTGATGCGCTCGAGGCGTTCCTGAACGACCGATTCGCAGACTTCGGCCCCTACGAGGACGCCATCTCTGCCCCCGACTCCTTCCTGTTCCATTCGGCGCTCAGCTCCAGCCTGAACCTGGGGCTTCTCAGCCCGCTGGAGGTGATGGATGTGGCCCTGGATCATGCGGGACGGCATGACACGCCGATCGCCAGCGTCGAGGGGTTCATCCGGCAGGTCATCGGCTGGCGCGAGTACATGAGGGCCGCTTACCTGCTGCGCGGCCGTGAAATGCGCACCAGTAACACCCTCGGGTTTGACCGTACCCTCGACCAGGGCTGGTGGACTGGGGACACCGGGCTGGAGCCGGTCGACGTCGTCATCCGCCGCGTCATGGACACCTGCTACGCGCACCATATTGAGCGGCTGATGGTCCTGGGCAACGCGATGGCCCTGCTCCGGATCGGCCCGGACGCCGTCTACGAATGGTTCATGGCAATGTTCATCGACGCCTACGACTGGGTGATGGTCCCCAACGTGTACGCGATGAGCCAATACGCGGCTGGGAACATGATCACCACCAAGCCCTATGTGAGCGGCAGCAACTACCTGAAGAAGATGAGCAATTTCCCGGCTGGCCCCTGGCAGGACAGCTGGGACGCGCTGTACTGGCAATTCGTCAGCGACCACCGCGACATGTTCAGCCGCAACCCCCGTTCATCGATGATGGTCAGCCTCTACGACAAGTTCGACGACGAGAAGAAGGCCCGCCTGCGGGAGGAAGCAGGGCGGTGGCTGTAGGGCAACGGAGCCCAGCACCGCGGAGACCCCAGCCAGGATGGACATCATCGACCCACTTCCTCTCAGTTAGCGGAATAATCGGGGAGGTGAGGCTTCTACAGGGCGGTGCCGCCTACCTCCGAGACAACTGGATCAACCTGCTGTGCGCCCTGGCACTGGCATCCCTGGCGTTGACCCCGTCGCTGGTGCCCCGTCCCACGGTGTTCCAGGGATTTCTTGCAGGGCTGTGGCTCATGCTCGGCTTCCAGTTGGGGTTTGCGCTCCGTGCCCTGGGTCGGGTGGTGTCCCGCAGATTCGGGTCCCTTGCACCCCGTCGGCGGCCGACCACCCCCGTCCCGTCGCGGTCCGCAGTTCGGTGGGGGCTGATCGTGGGCGCCGGTGTGGTTGCCTACGCGATCGGGTACGGGGCGTTGGTGGTGTCGTGGCAGAACGAGGTCCGCGCGCTGGTGGAAATGGAGCCGATCGATGGGCCCGGCTACCTCACCGCCGTATTGAGCGCGCTGGCTACTGGCGCCTTATGCTTCGGGATCTTCCGAGGCATTTCTGCGGTGCGCCGCCTGGCGTCGGGCGTGGCGGGTCGCCGTGGGGCGTCGCCACAGGCAGCACGCTGGATCGGGAGGGGCGCGGGACTCGTGGCGACGGTGCTCCTGGTAGTGGTCGTGGTGGGGGCAGGGTTGGGAGCGGTCAGGCAGATCTACGAGGGCCGCGATGCGCAGACTCTCTCTGGCAGTGGGCAACCGGCGGTGGCTACCAGATCCGGGTCGCCCCAGTCCGCAGCCGAGTGGGACGGTCTGGGCCGCCAGGGGCGCGCGTTCGCCGGAGGCGGACCGAGCGCACGGAATATTGGTGAGGTGACGGGGGCCGACGCCGTCGAGCCTGTCCGCGTCTACGCCGGGCTTTCGCAGGGTGCCGGTGTGGTGGAACGAGCCCGATTGGTGGTCGAGGAACTGGAGCGGGCTGGTGGATTCGACCGCGAGGTGTTGGTGGTGGCGACGCCCACCGGATCAGGATGGCTTGAGCCGCAGGCCATCGCGGCGCTGGAGTACCTGTACGGCGGCGACACCGCAACAGCGTCCATGCAGTACTCCTTTCAGCCCAGTTGGGTGTCCTTCCTCTTCGACCCGGAGTTGGCCGCCGCTTCCAGTCGTGCACTCTTCGACGCTGTGTATGAGCGCTGGGCGGAATTGCCCGACGGCGACCGGCCCCGCCTCGCGGTGTACGGACTCAGTCTGGGTGCACAGGGAATGCAGGGCAGCTTCGCGGGTCTGGCTGACCTGCTGTCGCGCACCGACGCGGCCCTGTTCACCGGTCCACCAGCGAACTCGCAACCGTGGCGCACCCTGCAGGAAACCCGGGACGCGGGCAGTCCCGTCTGGCAGCCCACCTACCAGCAGGGCAGGGACGTGCGGTGGCAGTCCAAGCCGGGGGACTTCGAGCGGCTGGGTGGCGAATGGCGGCAGCCCCGGCTGGGTTACCTGCAACACGCCACCGACCCGATCACGTGGCTTGATCCCGCGGTGATTATCCAGCGGCCCGAGTGGCTGGCCGGACCTGCTGCATCTGGAGGGCGTGGCGCGGACGTGAGCGATTCGATGCGGTGGATCCCCGGCGTGACCTTCCTGCACCTGGTGACCGACATGCTCGTCAGCGAGGCGGTTCCGCCCAGCCACGGCCACAATTTTGGCGATGTCGTAGTGGACGGGTGGGCGCAAGTCCTGCCGGGCCATGGCCGCAGCCCCGCGCAGCTGGCATCAATCCAGTCAGCGATTGAGCAGATCAATACCCACGATCCCATCTGGGAGTAAGCCTCAGGGTCCCGAGACCACCCGCTACGGGTGAGCCTTGACGGTGGAGTGCGGTGGAACGATAAGCGCATCGAGCGGGCAAGATGTCCCAGAGAGCGAGGTTCTCATGATCCGGTTTCTCCTCCATGCCATCATCAACCTGGTGACCGTAGCCCTCGGGCTCCTCATCGCCAGCTGGCTGATCCCCGGAGTGACCCTGCAGCCAGCAGGTTTCACCGTGGCCGTCCTGGTGTTCGCCCTTGCGCAGGGCATTCTGGGCCCATTCGTGTTCAACGTAGCGCGGCAGTACGCATCGCCCATCCTGGGCGGGATCGGACTCGTCACCACGCTGATCGCCCTGTTCATTGCCTCGTTCTTCGACGGTGGCTTGCAGATTCGGGGAGTCTCGGCCTGGGTGCTCGGCACCCTGATCGTGTGGATCGTCACCGCGCTCGGTGGGTGGATCCTCGGCGCCATTTTCCTCAAGAAGCGGAGCGAGCAGCGCAAGGCCTAGGCGCAGTAAGGTCCAGTCCACCATGCAGTCCTTGCCCAGATGAGATCCAATGAAAGTGGGCCGATCCGCTGGTCGCCAGATCAACTGCGTACTAAGGTGGAATGGTTAGCGTCAGACGGGTAGAGGGCGTCTGTCATTGTGCAGAATCCATTAGAGGAATCACTCATGACTGAAAACACCTCCCCAGAAGCCCAGGGAAACCACAACATCCGCGACTGGGCGGATCTCGCCGAGGAAATGTGGAGCTACCTTACCGGCAAGGGCGCAGCGGTGAACTATAGCTTCATCGACATGACCGTCGAAGTTCCCCGCGACATTGGCCCGGACGCACCCCGCGCCACTTGGAAGTTGAACGGAACACTGCGGGTCACCACCAGTGACAACGACGCAGCAGGCTCCGACACCCACCGTAACTGAGTCGTGGCAGCGAAAATCCGGCTGGAGATTGATCTCCAGTTTTCGGTGACCGAGCCGACCACCGACCACCAGGACTCAACCACAGTCACGGGAACCGTCACCGCGAACGGTTCAACTGTGGATGTCTACCTCGACAAGCCCGAGGCGTTCGGCGGGACCACTGCGCCCACCCTCGAAGCCGTCCGGGAGCTCGCGAAATCACTCGCCGACAAGGGTGTGGCAGTGTCGGTGACGGGCCCCAAGGGCAACCTGGTGAGCCTGGGGGCAGTCGATGTGCCACGGGTGCAGCGGCTGCTGACCCGGTCCCCGCACATTCGGCTGGGATCCGTCGGTGCCCTCGCGCCGCTGGCGAAAAGCGTGCGCGGGTCCGCTGCGTCGACGTCACCCGGTCTGGTGCCGCCGACGACACCGTTTCCCCTGGTGCCTACCGTCAACCGGAAGATTCGCCGGAAGGTCACCACCACGCACCACACCCCCGGGAGTGGTCGGGCCCGGCTGATCTTCGTCCAGGACTCAGCGACCTGGAACGGTCAGGTGCCCCGCGAGTTCAACCTGCTTCCTGCCGCCACCAGGATCGGCAGCGCCGACGACGTCGACCTGGTCCTGCCGGGGCTGGAAGCACTGCACGCCGAGGTGGTCCATAACGACGACGACGAGTACGTGCTGATTCCGCACGGACCCGTCAGCGGCGGGATCAACCCTGCGGGGCCGTCGGTGCTCCGGACCGGCGCGCGGATTCAACTCGGGCCCTGGTGCCTTGCCTATTTCCGCGAGGAGTACGCCGACCATGGTCGGCCGTTCGGTGGCCGTAGCGGCGGCGAGCTGGCGTACCAGCGACCACAGTTCGATCCTCGGACCGGCCGCTCTGAGGGTGACGGCTCGGAGGGCGTCGGAGATTTCCGCCGCCATCCGCGCTGAGCCGACACGGTGGATAGCATCGAGCTGCTCCTGGACGAGGCTTCGGAGCAGCTTCTCCGTCGCGACTGGGAGGCCCTCCTCGCGGCCGGACTGCCCAGCCGGGCGTCCCACACCTCCCCGCACAACCGGCCGCATATCACCCTAGTAGCGGCCCCGACCATCACCGATGGCCGGGATGGGCAGCTGGGTGAGGGCGTGGGGCTCCCCCTAGCCTTCGGGTGTTCCGGGATCCTGCTGTTCAACGCTGGCCGGAGGGGATACGTCCTGGCCCGCCAGGTGGTGTGTGGTGCTGCACTGGTGGCGCTGCACCGCCGCGTACACGACGTCGGCCAGCTCGAGGGACCAGCGGGCACCACGCTGCCGGACGCCTGGGTCCCGCACATCACCCTCGCCAACGCCGTGCCGCCGGAGCGCCTCGCCGACGCGCTGGCGGTCCTCTCGACGACGATGCCGGAAGGACAGCTGGTAGCGATGCGGCGCTGGGACAGCCACGCCAAAACCGTCACGGCGCTGGGCTGATCTGCCTTACCTGGCCCAGTACACCTAGGTGAGGAGCCAGGCGATGAGAATGAGGGCTGGCACCGACAACATCGAGGAAATCAGGATCACGTCCCGGGCGACGGTGAGTCCCCGGTTGTACCGGCCCGCGAACAGGAACACGTTCTGCGCGGCCGGCAGGGCTGCCATCACCACGGCACCGAACACCATGTCGTCGTCCAGCTGGAAGGCGAACCTGCTGAGCAGGTACGCCGACGCCGGCATGATGAAGACCTTGATCGCTGTGGCCACGATGACCTCGGTGCGGCCCTCGCTGGCCCGTAACGGCCGACTACCGCGCAACGACATACCGAACGCCAGCAGCACCAGGGGAACCGCCGCCCCGCCCAGCAGTTCCAGCGGTTCCCAGATCAGCTGCGGTACGTCGAGCCCAGCCCAGCCCACGGCCAGACCGAGGAACGAGGCAATGATCATCGGGTTGCGGAACGGCTGGGTGAGGATGTTGGCCACCGACGGTTTCCGCCCTGAGGACAGATCCAGGATGGTCAGGTACAGCGGCGTGAGGAAGAGCAGCTGCACCAGCAGGACCGGGGCCACCGCCGTGGCGTTGCCGAGCGCGTAGACGGCGATGGGAATGCCAATGTTGTTAGCGTTCACGATTGACCCGCCCATCGCGCCGATCACGGTCTCCGCGGCCGGCCGGCGGAACCAGATCCGGCTGACCACGACGTACAGGAGCGCGGCGAATACCGCGGTGATCAGGGCGATCGGCAGGTACGCGGACACGACGGCGGTGAGGTCAGCCTGGGCCAGAATGGTGAAAAGCAGCGCCGGGTTGGTGATGAAGAAGGCTGTCTGGGTGAGCGCCTTCACCGTCTCCGGGCCGCCGATCCGCAGGCGGGCAGCGATATAGCCGGCCATGATCACGGCACCGACAATCGCGAAACCTGCCAGTACGCCGCTCAACACTTCCTCCAGCTACACATGCATCTCGGGGGACGCCCGGCCCGCCCACGGGAGCCCCGCGCCGTTGTCGCCCGGATCCGGGAGGCGATCGTGCCGTGACATCTAGCCAAGATGGCTGACGAGCCGCTCCGCTATTCCGGTGTAGGTCGACGGTGTGAGCGCCATCAGCCGTGCCTCAGCGTCCGGGGAAAGTCCCAGGCCGGCAACGAACTCCTGCATTCGGGCGGCGTCCACCCGTTGTCCGCGGGTGAGTTCCTTCAGGCGTTCGTAGGGATCGTCCATGCCCGGCACGCCGGCCAGCCCCTCCGCCCGCATCACCATCTGCACTGCCTCGCCCAGAACCTCCCAGTTCGAGTCGAGGTCAGCGGCGAGCACCGCGCCGGCGACATCCAGCCGTTCCAGGCCCTTCGCCACGTTCGACAGGGCCAGCAATGAGTGGCCAAACGCGACCCCGATATTGCGCTGGGACGACGAGTCGGTGAGGTCGCGCTGCCACCGCGAGGTGACAAGGGTTGCGCCCAGCACGTCCAACAGCGAGCAGGAGATCTCCAGGTTCGCCTCGGCGTTCTCGAAACGGATCGGGTTCACCTTGTGCGGCATGGTCGAGGAACCGGTGGCTCCCTCGACGGGAACCTGAGCGAAGTACCCGATCGAAATGTAGCTCCACACATCGGTGCAGAAATTGTGCAGGATTCGGTTGAACCGCGCCACATCGGCGTACAACTCGGCCTGCCAGTCGTGCGACTCAATCTGGGTGGTCAGCGGGTTCCAGGTCAGTCCCAGCCCTTCCACGAAGTCCCGGGACACCTTCTGCCAGTCGGCGCCCGGAACCGATGCGTAGTGGGCGGCGTAGGTGCCGGTCGCTCCATTGATCTTTCCCAGATACTCGGTGCGTTCGATACGCCGAAGCTGACGGTCCAGCCGGTGCGCGACGACGGCGAGTTCCTTGCCCAGCGTGGTGGGAGTGGCGGGCTGCCCGTGGGTCCGTGACAGCATCGGCACAGCCGCCGACTCGCGGGCCATCTCCGAGATCTGTTGGGTCAGGGAGCGGGCGGCGGGAAGCCAGGCCTTCTCGACGGCGCCCTTGACGCCCAGCGCGTAGGACAGGTTGTTGATGTCCTCCGACGTGCACCCGAAATGCACCAGCGGTTTCAGCTGGGAGATCCCGATCTCGGGGAGCCGGCGTCCAATGAAGTATTCGACCGCCTTGACGTCATGCACAGTGACGCGTTCAAGCTCGGCGAGTTCAGCAACCGACCCGCCGTCAAAGTCGGTGACGATCGTGCGCAGCGCGGCCTCCTGGTCCCCGCTCAGCGGTGCCGTCCCCGGCAGTACGGCGTTTCGGGTCAGGTGAATCAGCCATTCCACCTCCACATGGACGCGGTCCCGGTTGAGGGCGGCCTCCGACAGGTAATCGACCAGCGGTGCGACGGCTCCTCTGTACCGGCCGTCCAGCGGCCCGAGTGCCAGGGGAAGGCCCGACGGAGTGGATGTCGATGCGAGGTTCACCCTTGAAGGTGCGGTATCAGCCATACCCTCGATCATTTCATGATCCGCTGGAATCGGTCTCCCGTGTGACATCTCCTCCCCAGCCATCGGGGCCCTGTCCCTGCCCACATAGGCGCTCCGCCTGTGCCGGTCAGCTTGCACCGGGTTCTACGGTGCAAGGGGAGCCGAACGGGTATCGGGTGGGAGGGAGGGCAGACAGGTGAGCTACCGCGCGGACTGGTCGTGCGAACCCTGGGCTGTGGACAGTTCGGCCGCCGCCTCGATCAGCTCGCAGGTACTGGTGTACGCGGAGACAGTCGATGACGTTGCCTCCCGCATGGCAGCGGTGACCGCTCTCGACTGGGAATCGCCGGCCGGCCGGAACTTCAGCGCCTACCTGACGCGTCAGGTGCGCGGGGTGCGGCAGGCCGGTGAGCAACTCAGGGAGTCCGCCGCCCAGGTTGCCGCGTTCGCCGCGACCCTCCGCACTGACGAACTCCGCCGGTTCCTGGAGCAACAGCGCCCATGACCGGAACACCGGACCTGGTCCCCATCCCCTTTTCCCAGAGTCGCGGCCCCGACGGTATCGCGGTGCGTGGCGGGGTAGGAAGCATCAGCTTCCAGTGGAGCGAACTGGGGCACGGGGCGCATCTTCTCGGGGTCCTGGCGGATGAACTGCGTGAGATTCTGCATCAGTGCGGCGACCTGCAGTGGCGACTGCAGATGCTCCTCAACTCCACTGAGGTAGCTTCCGACCCTATCGGATACGCTGCCGTCAACGCTCTCGACGGCGCGCGCGCCGCGCTGTCCAGCTGCGACGCTGAAATGCGGGACACCGCCCAACGGATCGAATTCTGCAGACTCGCCTACGCGGCGGCCGAGGCGATGGCCCAGATGGCGGCCGGCGCAGTGCATGCCGGGGTGGGAATGATTGAACATGACCTGCATCGGCTGATTGGAACCGCCAATGCCGGCCATTTCGCGGAACCCACACCCCTCGGCCTGGACCGGTTGCCAGCAGACACCACCATCACCGTTGACGGGACTGCCGCAGGCCTGCTGCAGCGTATCGATTCGCTTGATGCTGAGGGGCCCGGCATCTTCGAGGTGCTTAAGGTGCAACGCCCCGACGGTCCGGTTTTCGTGGTGGTACTGCCGGGCACCCAGGGGACAGCTGCCGTCGCCACCGACAATCCTTTTGACCCGACCGGCATAGTCGAGGCGGTCCACTACGACAGCACATTCGTCGCCGACGCCGTCCATCGAGCGCTCGCGGAGTCGGGTGCCTCCCGCGGGGACCGGGTCATGGTGGTCGGGTACAGCCAGGGCGGTATGCATGCTGCCAACATTGCTCAGGATCCGCGGGTGGTCGAAGACTACTCACTGGAACTGGTTCTCACGGCCGGGTCACCCACCGGGCGGGAGGCCTCCGGTGACGCCACCTACCTGCACCTGGAACACGCCGACGACTGGGTCCATCAGGTAGACGGCACAGCGAACCCCGACGAGCACAACAGGGTCACTGTGACGCTCGAAGAGCCGGCGGAGGATGTCCCTGCCAGTGAAAAGGGGCTCGGCCCCGCCCATAAGCTCCCGACTTATCTCGCTGGAGCCGAGGCGGTGGATGCCAGCGTTCACCCCTCCATCGTCGCGACCCTTGGCGTGGTGGGCACCACGCTCGGCAGGCGGTCACCAGCACAGCGGCACGTGTTCCGGGTGCGGCGACTGCCACGCAGTGACGGCACAGCCCTGCCGGACCGGCAGGGGCGGGATTGACCTGGGTCAGTCTCGGGTGAGCGGCTGTTCTGGAGCCTACCGCCGTGTTCCCGTGAGTGATCCGGCGACCATCGACACCACGCTGATGATGAGGGATCCGAGGATGGCAGACCAGAAGAAGTCATCGACCGAGAACTGAATCGGCGTGAACGAGGTCAGCCACGCCGTGAGCATCAGCATGCCGGCGTTGATCACAATAGTGAACAGCCCCAAGGTGAGGATGGTGAACGGCAGGGACAGGAGGGCAACGACCGGGCGGACCAGCGCATTCACGATTCCGAACACCAGGCCGACAAACAGGTAGGAAAGGACCACGGCCGTGGTGTCTTCACCGGCAGTTGTGGACCCGACGGCAATCCCCGGGAGGAGCCAGGCCGCGACAAACAGTGCCAGCGCATTGATCAGGATCCGGACAATGAACTTGAGCATCCCTCCATGCTGTCATACGGCGTGATGCAAGCCCAGCGATAAGCTGGGGCCATGACAACACCAGAGCGCCAGGGCGACGACGCCGGGGCACAGGAACTTTCAGTCCATCCCCGCAGCGTGCTGGGACGCCTCCCCCGGTATGCCGCAGGCAAGCCTCCCGTTGTGGTGGAGGGCCTGCAGAGCTACAAGCTGTCCTCCAACGAGAACCCGCTCCCGCCCCTTCCCTCGGTGCTGGCGGCTATTGCCTCCCAAACCCACATCAACCGGTACCCGGATCCGATGACCACTGCGCTGCGCAACGCGCTGGCTGCATTCCTCGCGGTTCCCGCCGAGGATATCGTTACCGGCGCCGGCAGCTTGGGGGCGCTGAACCAGGTCCTTGCCACTTTCGCCGGACAGAATGACTACGACGCCGCTGACGAAGTGATCTACCCGTGGCGGTCCTTCGAGGCGTATCCGATCTGTGTGGGCCTGGCCGGGGCGGCAGGGGTCCAGATCCCGCTGCAGCAAGATGGCACCCACGATCTCGAAGCGATGCTGGCCGCCATCACCGACCGGACGCGGGTAATCCTGCTCTGCACCCCCAATAATCCCACCGGGCCGATTTTGAAGCAGGCCGACGTGAGCGACTTCCTGCGTCGGGTGCCCGGCCACATCGTTGTGGTCATCGATGAGGCCTACCAGGAGTTTGTCAGCGACCCGGAGGCTGTGGACGGGCTGTCGATGTACCGGGAGCATCAGAACGTGGTGGTCTTGCGCACCTTCTCCAAGGCGCACGGGCTGGCCGGCCTTCGCGTCGGTTACTCCGTCTCACAGCCGGAGTTGACCCAGCACCTGAGGGTGAGCGCGGTGCCATTCGCGGTCTCCCAGATCGCCGAGCAGGCAGCGGTCACGTCCCTTGAGCACTTCGACGAGGTCAAGGAACGTGTCCAGGGAATTGTTGAGGAACGCACCAGGGTTGTCGACGGCCTGCGCTCACTGGGGTGGACGGTCCCGAACGCTGAGGGCAACTTCGTCTGGCTCGCGTTGGGTGAGAAGACCGCCGAATTCGGTGCCCTGGCCGAGCAACAGGCCCTGTCGGTGCGCGCCTTCGGCGCCGAGGGAGCCCGGGTAAGCATCGGTGAGCCCGAGGCAAACACCCGTTTCCTCGAACTGTGCGCCTCCTTTTCGTTCGGCCCCGGGGTTTCGTAGAACGTCACAAATGGGTTGCACACGATCACGTCGCTAGGGTGGACGAGGTACATGCGCAGGATGGCATGTCCCCCCAAAACATTCCATTTGAGGTATATAAAGACGCTGAGGGAGCATGTATGGACGGTGCGCGATCAACAACCTCCGGACTCGAGCCCGGCCGCACCGACGGTGTGGTGACCGGACCCCCGCAGGAGCAGCCAGCGATGGTCCAGCTGCTCACCGAGGACGGGCACCTGGTCCCGGATGATCGCTTTGGCGACTTCGCCCCGGATCCGGCAACCTATCCCGGCCTGTATCGGGATATGTTCCTGATCAGGCGTTTTGACCAGGAGTCGACGGCCCTGCAGCGCCAGGGCCAGCTCGCCCTGTGGGTTCCCCTCACCGGCCAGGAGGCCGCCCAGATTGGCTCCGGGTGGGCGATGCAGGCAGCTGACTACGCCTTCCCCACCTACCGGGAACACGGCGTCGCCCTGACCCGGGGGGTTGATCTGCCCAACATCCTGCGTCTCTTCCGCGGGACCACCAATGGCGGCTGGGACCCGCGGGAACACAACTTCCAGCTCTATACCCTAGTCCTTGCCGCCCAGACGCTCCATGCGGTGGGCTACGCGATGGGCATCCAGCGGGACCGGGCCGCCGATCCGGACGCTGTGCCCGCCGCGGCTGTCGCCTACTTCGGTGACGGTGCCAGTTCCGAGGGAGACGTCCACGAGGCAATGGTGTTCGCCGCCTCGTTCAACGCCCCGGTGGTCTTCTTCTGCCAGAACAACCACTGGGCCATTTCGGTGCCGTCGGAGGTCCAGACCCGGGTGCCCCTCGCCGAGCGGGCTGCGGGCTACGGCTTTCCCGGCGTCCGCGTGGACGGCAACGACATACTCGCAGTCAACGCTGTCACCGCGTGGGCGCTAGACCATGCCCGGCGCGGCAAGGGTCCGGTGCTGATCGAGGCCTTCACCTATCGCATGAGCGCCCACACGACTGCGGACGACCCGACCAAGTACCGGGCCTCCGCCGAGGAAGAGTCCTGGGTGGCCCGTGACCCGCTGCGTAGGCTGGAAAGCCACCTCAGGGCCACCGGGACACCGGATTCCTTTTTCACCGATCTGGAAGGGGAGGCGGTGGAGCAGGCGGCGAGGCTTCGGAAAGCCGTGCTGGCGATGGAGGCCCCGGACCTGAGCCACCGCTTCGGCACCGCCTATGCCGAGCCCCATCCCCTCGTCCAGGAAGAGTTACGTCAGTGGCGGGACTACGAGGCCGGTTTCGCACCGGCGGACGAAGGGGGCAAGTAGATGCCGGTCATGACCATCGCCAAGGCGATTAACGAGGGCCTCCGCGCCGCCCTGAAAGACTCACCCGCCACCCTGCTGATGGGGGAGGACATTGGAGCACTCGGGGGTGTCTACCGGGTCACCGAGGGGCTGAAGGCCGAATTCGGTGCCGACCGGGTGGTCGACACACCGCTCGGTGAGTCGGGCATCATCGGGACGGCCATCGGCTTGGCCCTGCGCGGCTACCGACCAGTCTGTGAGATCCAGTTCGACGGATTCGTCTTTCCCGGTTTCAACCAGATCACCACCCAGTTGGCGAAGATGCACGCCCGCAGCGACGGAATGCTGCGGGTTCCTGTGGTGATCAGGATCCCGTACGGGGGTGGGATCGGAAGCGTCGAGCACCACTCCGAATCACCCGAAGCGTTGTTCGCCCACACCGCTGGGCTGCGAATCATCACCCCTTCCAACCCGCAGGACGCCTACTGGATGATCCAGCAGGCCATCGACTGTGACGACCCGGTCATCGTCTTCGAGCCCAAACGGCGGTACTGGCTGAAGGGCGAGGTTGACCTCATCACACCCCCGGGAAATCCGTTTGCCGCCCACGTGCTCCGCGAAGGCACCGACGCCACCGTGGTGACGTACGGCCCCCTCGTGCCGGTTGCCTTAGCGGCGGCCAACGCCGCCGCAGAGGATGGCACCAGTGTCGAGGTCATTGACCTGCGGTCGGTCTCTCCCATGGATTTCGACACCGTAACAGCCTCCGTGCAGAAGACCGGGAGATTGATCATCGCCCATGAGGCCCCCACCTTCGGGGGAATCGGTGGTGAGCTGGCCGCGCGGGTGTCGGAACGGGCCTTCCTGTCGCTGCAGGCACCCGTGATGCGCGTGGGCGGTTTCCACCTGCCCTACCCGGTCGCCCGGATGGAAGATCACTACCTTCCCGATATCGACCGCATCCTCGAATCCCTCGACCGTGCCCTGGCCTACTAGAGGAACCCCATGACACTTAATACATTCAACCTTCCCGACGTCGGCGAGGGACTCACCGAAGCGGAGATCGTGCGCTGGGTGGTTCAGCCCGGCAGTGTGGTGGCGGTCAACGACATCATTGTGGAGATCGAGACCGCCAAGTCGCTCGTCGAGCTGTCGTCCCCGTACGCTGGCGTCGTCGCGGAGCTGCTCGCCGCTGAGGGGGAAACCATTGAGGTCGGCACCCCGATCATCTCTGTCGCTGACGGTGACGGCGATGTCCCCGCCCCCCAGATGCCCGGTGAGCTGGCCACCCCGCCGGCCAGCAACCCGCCGACCGCCGCCGACCCCCGGGACTCCCAGGAGGCGCCTGCCGCGGGTCCTCTCGTGGGAACCGGGCCGAAGGCCGACTCGGTGAAGCGGAGGCCACGACGTCCCGCATCCGAGCCGATTGTGCGACCCGGGCGTGCGCCGGCCGCGGCTTCCGCCGCGGCGGGACCACCCCCGCGGATCCTCGCGAAACCGCCGGTCCGGAAGGTTGCCCGTGACCTGGGCATCGACCTAGCCGAAGTGGAGGGGACCGGACGCTCCGGCGAGGTGACCAAGCGTGACCTCCTGGGTTACCAGAACCAACGGGACGCCGGCCAGGACGGCGCCAACACGTTCTGGGACGCGCAGCAGAAACCACAGGACCAGCGCATCGAACGGTTGCCCGTGAAGGGCGTCCGCAAGGCGACGGCGAGAGCGATGGTGGAGAGTGCCTTCTCGGCACCCCACGTCAGCATCTTCGTGGATGTTGACGCGTCCCGCACGATGGAATTCGTCAAGCGACTCAAAGCGTCGCCTGATTTCGAAGGCATCAAGGTTTCCCCCCTCCTCATTCTCTGCAAGGCGGTGATCTGGGCCGCAGCCCGCAACCCGGCGGTCAACGCCACCTGGGCCGGCGACGAGATCCTGGTCAAGCACTTCATGAACCTGGGCATTGCCGCCGCGACTCCGAGGGGTCTGATGGTCCCAAACATCAAGGACGCACAGGATCTGACACTCAAGGAACTCGCCGTGGCGCTTAATGAGCTGGCTACCACCGCCCGGGCAGGGAAAACCCAGCCGGCACAGATGCAGGGTGGGTCGCTGACGGTCACGAACATCGGAGCCCTCGGCATCGACACCGGGACGCCGATCATCAATCCCGGTGAGGTGGCGATCGTGGCCTTCGGGACGATCAAACAGAAACCCTGGGTGGTCGACGGCGTCGTTGTCCCACGGTGGATCACCACGCTGGGCGGATCCTTCGACCACCGGGTGGTCGACGGGGATCTGAGCGCGCGGTTCATGGCCGACGTCGCATCCATCCTGGAAGAACCAGCACTGCTGCTCGACTGACGTTTTCTCGCTTAGGCTGGAAACCCTTATGCCAAATAATCCCAGACCGGGTCAGCGACCCGACCGTGACCGCGCCAACACCCCGACGTCCACCGGCTCCTATCTGAAGCGGCTGCTGCCGATGCTTCTGGCAGCTTTCCTCGGATCAACCCTGCTGCAGTTCCTCTTCCCCGAACTGAACTTTGTTGTCCGGCTGCTGATTCTTGCCGTCCTGCTGTTGGCCGTCTCGGTGGTCCTGGATCGCCTGCGTTCCCGGAACCGCTAGCTTCCGCTTACGCACGGTTCACCTCGATGGCCTTCTGCAGGATCGGGGCAAGCCGCTCGATGCCCGTGACGATATCTTCACTGGAGACGGCGCTGAAGGCGAGCCGTAGCTTGTTGGACGGCTCATCGGAGGGCGTGAATGCAGCGCCGGGGATAAACACCACTCCCGCATCGATCGCCTGGTAGAGCAGCGGGTAGGTGTCGATCCCTTCGGGCAGGGTAACCCAGATGAAGAATCCACCGTCTGGGCGGGTCCATGTCACCGACGCAGGCAGGTGCTGCTCCAGGGCCGCCAGCATGGTGGAGCACCGCTCGCTGTAGAGCTCCCGGGTATTTTCCAGGTGTCCCAGCCAGTCGTAGTCGCTGAGGTAGGCCGAGACCAGCATCTGGGTCAGGGGAGACGGGCACAGCACCACAGCCTCGCAGGCGAGATAGAAGCGCCGGTGCAAATGCTTGGGCACCAGCGCCCACCCCAGTCGCACACCCGGCGCGAAAATCTTGGAGAAGGACCCCAGGTAGATGACGTCGTCAGGGTTGCCCTCCCGCATGGGCGTCAACGGCTTGCCGTCGAAGCGCAACAGCCCGTACGGATTGTCCTCCAGGATCAGGATGTTGTGGGCGGTGCAGATGTCGACAATGACCTGCCGCCGGTCTGCCGCGAGAGTGATCCCACTGGGATTGTTGAAGCTGGGGATCGTGTAGAGCGCCTTGATGGTGCGGCCCTCGGCCTGAAGCTCGGTGATCCTCTTCTGGAGTTCCTCAGGGACCAGACCATTGTCATCCATCGCGACCGCCTGGACATCCACCTGGTACGCCTCGAAGGTGTTTAGCGCCCCCACGTAGGTGGGGTCCTCGCAGAGGATGACGTCGCCGGGATTGCAGAAGACCTTGGCGGCGACGTCCTGCGCCGACTGTGATCCGGTCGTGATGACCAAATCGTCGGGATCAGCACCTGTGATCCCCTCTGCTGCCATGACCTCGCAAATCTGGCGGCGGAGTTTCTCCATCCCCTGACCTCCGCCGTACTGCAAGGCTTCCAGGCCGTGGTCGGCGATGATCCGCTGTGCAGTGTTGCCGAGCTCCTGCAGGGGCAGGGACCGAAGATAGGGGCTTCCTCCGGCCAGCGAGACCAGGCCCGGCTGGATGGAAATGTCGAAGACATCCCGTACCGCCGATTGCTTGATGTTGGCAGCCCGATCGGAAAACAACGCCTCATGACGGTGGGCCGAGTCGACTGCTCGAACGAGCGCCGCCTCGGTTTCTGCGGGCAGGGATGTCGGATCAAGGTTTGCGTGTGAGTTCACTCACGCAGTCTAAGCCAGCGGTTAACCAATGAGCAACGAGTGTTGCCTCAGATCCAGCCCGCGTCCCTCGCTTTGGCCCCAGCCTGAAAACGACTGTCGGCCTTCAGCGTTTCGAGCATCCAGGCGATATGGCGTCGACACGTCCGCACGCTCAGATCCAACCGGCGGGCAATGACCTCGTCCGAGTACCCCGCAGCCAGTCCTGCGAGGATGGCTTGTTGGGTACCGCTGAGCGCTGAGGTGGTTTCCTCCTCGGCCACGAACGGGTCAGCGAACTCCCAGGTCGAATTGAACACCTTGATGAAGACACTGACCAGGCTGGGATCCCGGATCATCATCGCGGCCTTATCGGTGCTGTTGAGCTGGCGTGCCACAACGGCCAGCTTCCGGTCGAAGATCAGCATCCGAAAAGGAACCGAGGGCAGTGTCCTGAACTGGCCGCCCGCCGCCGCTATCAGCTTGACCGCTTTACGGGTCGGCATATGGTCCCGGGTGCTGAGATCGTAAAGGTTCCTTCGGCTGACCCCTTGCTTCAGCAGGTCGAGATCCTTTCGGACGTTCTCCTCCTGGAAGTCGGCATTGGCGCCCTGGCCGGGGACGGCCATCAGGACCTGCTCCGAAACATCCCGGCCATACTCGATGAGGACACGCTGGATCAGATGCGGATCTTCCAGGACCTCCACTGAAGCGCTGGAAATCACTTCCTTGCGGGCCTCCAGGTAAAGGGGGACCAGTCCGGACAACTCCCGGCGTTTGGTGCTGATCCGGCTCCTGAGGTCCTGTACCAGGCGCTCGTCCGCGTCCACCAGATCCGCCAGCGCAACATCAGGCGAGACCGCGACATAGGCGTCGGGGTCCGCGGCGTGGACACTGAGCAGCTTGCGCTGGGTCAGTTGCTCCATGGCAGCGTCGATGTCCCGCAGGGTGTAGCCGAGGGCCTCGGAAACTTGCTGCCGTGTCCAGCCCGGATGGGCGACGGCGTAGCGATAGAGTTCCAGGCATATTCCGTCAAGCATGAACTTTCCTCCCCGGCATGGCGGCACGCCTGACTGTAGCCTACAGACCCGTTTCACCGTCGAACGATTTGGTGTCTGTGCGAGCTGACCTGCCCAAAATGGCCCGGTTAAATCATGACATGTCCACTTAATGACATCAATATCAGGGACTTTGGCAGGAACCGGTCGGATGTGACGAATCCCCATGTCAGAGCGGCCTTTCCGGATCATTCGGGTACCTTTGATCACTGCCCTCAGATCGCGTCTAGTCCTCTTTAGGCCATGTCCAGAACAGGGTGGTGATCCGGCTGGACAGGGGCAGAGCGGCCGCCGCATTGTAGGGATACCGGCTACTCCTTGCCGGTCAAGCACCACTGGCAGCCACTCGGAGGGGAATCTCGTGAAAAAGATTGTCGGTACCGCAGCTGGACTTCTGGTTGTCATCGGCGTCGTGGCACCCGCAAGCCCAGCACTCAGTGCAGCCAACTGGGAATGGCCGAAAACGGTCGTCGCTGCCAATTGGGAATGGCCCAAGACAGTGGTGGCCAGCAATTGGGAGTGGCCCAAATAGCTGGCTGTTCGCGCCGGATCTGATCGGCGGGACAGCACAACAGACTCGCCCCAGTGGCGGTGACCATATATCCGGAAGGAAAGGGCCATGAGCCAGCTGACAGCAGTTCGCATCGCCTCACGAACAGCAGACAGCGCTCAATGGTGGCACCTCTCCGTCTTTACCGGTGGCTTCGATGTAGCGGACGGCATCATTGGAGACCTGGTCACCCCACTGGCGGCGCAGGCTCAGAAATTGGGAGCCAGCCGCTGGTTCTTCACACGGTGTGAGGAACCAGCGGGGGCCCATGTGCAGCTGCATGTCCTCGCGTGCCCCGCGGTGACCGCTCAACTGCAGTCCTTCCTAAGCGCACTGCAACACGGCGGGTTGGCGGGCGCCGATCGACGCCCGGACCACGCACTGGACAAGTACCAGGCGCCGAACAAGCCTCCTACCGTGGAGCATGGGTCGCTGCCCGGCCACCACGAGACCAGCCCTGCCGGCATCCTGTCGGAGCTGAGGGTGCGCCAGAACTTTTCCCGCCCCGCCGGAAACTTTCCGTCGCAGGCCGCAGCCATCGACGTCGAACCGCGGCTTGAGGCCGAGTTGGTGAAGTACGGGGGCGTCGACGGTCTGCAGCTGGCCGAAGAAGTCTTCGAGCTGTCCTCCGAACTCGCCGCCTGGGCCACGAAACGCTTCCCCAAAATGCAGAGCCGCTCCGCGTTTGGGGCACTGATCCTGTTCGATTCCGCACGCGCCATGATGAAGGGCCCGCGATCGGCCGGCTGGCCTGACCGCCGCCGTATCTCGTGGGACTTCTACTGGGACAGCCACCTCCGCACGTGCACCGCAGACCTGGGCCCGCGCTCCGGGGGTGTGCGGGACGCATTGTCCGCCCAGGTGGCCGCACGGGTGCCTGCGTTCCACGGTCTGATGGCGGCGACGGCCTCTGAATCCGCAGCCCAGAACTGGCGTCGCCGGTACGCTCGGGCGATCGACAACTACCTGTACCGCGCCGACAAGATGCGGGTCAGCCGCAGTGCGCAACACCTCACCGTGTACCAGGCACACATGACCCTGAACCGGCTGGGTTTCACCACTCGCGAGGAGGGAGTGCTCGGTCTGTATGCCCGCTCCTGGAGCATCGAGCGGGAGGCTGCTTCCTACGACCAGAACTAGGCGCGATGAGTACCGAACCACCCAAGGTTACCGAGGAAGGATTTGAACACCATGGCGGCAAGCAACGATGTCATCTTGGCCACAGACGAACGGGAACTCAGCGAAGCCCTGGGATGTTCGCCGGACACCCTTGAGGACATGCGTGATCTGGGGGTTCTCGCCTCGCGCGGGGAACTGTGGGAAGTTGGCCCAGCCCGCGACTACCTGCGTGACGCAGCCTGGGCTGACAGCCTCTGGGCTTGAGCCAACACCCCCAGGGCAGCCCGCCTGAACGGCAGAGGCCGAGCGGTGACCAGTAGGCTGGGCGGATGACGACAATCCGCACCGCAGTGTTCGGTTACGGCCTCGGAGGGCGCGTGTTCCACGCCCCCTTCATCCACGCTGATCCTGGCTACTCACTCGACGTCATCGTTACGTCCGACCCCGCCAGGAAGGCCGAAGCCGAGGTGCTCTATCCGGGCGTCCTGGTGGTCCCTACAGCGCAGGACGCGTTTGCCCGGGCCAAGGACCTTGACCTGGCGGTGATCAGCACGCCACCCGGAACCCATGCCCCGCTGGCAACGGATGCGCTGAACGCCGGCCTCGCCGTCGTCGTCGACAAGCCTTTCGTCATTGATACCGCTGACGGCGTCCGGTTGATCGAACTGGCCCGATCACGCGGGAGCGTCCTGACCGTTTTCCAGAACCGGCGCTGGGACGGGGACTTCCTCACGGTTCGAAAACTGGTCGATGAAGGCCTGCTCGGCAGCATCCGGCGGTTCGAATCCCGGATGGAATCCTTCAAACCGGTCCTCTCCAAGCCGTGGAAGGGCGCCCCCGCGGGCGACGGTGGGGGGATCCTCTACGATCTGGGGCCGCATTTGATCGACCAGGCACTGACGCTGTTCGGGCCGGCGGAACTGCAGTATGCGGAGCTTGCCGCCCACCGGGGCGACGGCGGCCCTGACGACGACGCCTTCCTCGCCCTGCGCCACGCCAACGGGACCATCAGTCATCTGTGGATGAACGCGCTGGCACCCCAGGCGGCGCCACGCTTCAGGGTGGTCGGATCCACGTCGGCGTACTCCAAATGGGGAGTGGACGTTCAGGAGCCGTCAATCGTTGCGGGCATGCTACCCACTGATCCCCTGTATGGAGTGGAGGATGAGCTGGCCTGGGGGTTGCTCGGATTCGACGCCGACGCCACGAAGGTGAGCACCGAGAAGGGCCAGTACCCCAGGTTCTACGAGCTGATGGCCTCCGCAATGCTTCATGGGACGCCGCCGCCGGTGGATCCGCAGGACAGCGTCGCCGCCCTGCGGATCATCGAGGCCACCCACCAGGAATGAGCTAGACCAGGTCCCGCCAGTCAGCCGTCAGGGCCAGCCCATGGGCTTCGGAGACTGAGTGGTGAGCCACCTGTCCCGCAGCAATATTCAGTCCCTGGGCCAGTGCCGGATCCGCTTCGAAGGCGCCGCGCACGCCCCGGTTGGCCAGGGCCACCGCATAGCGCAGCGTGACGTTGGTCAGCGCGTAGGTTGAGGTGTTGGGCACCGCGCCGGGCATATTCCCCACGCAGTAGAACAACGAATTATGCACGGTGAAGGTCGGATCCTGGTGGGTGGTGACATGGGAATCCTCGAAGCATCCGCCCTGGTCGACGGCGATGTCGACCAGCACGCTCCCCGGCTTCATCCGCGAAACCATCTGATTGGTCACCAGCTTCGGAGCCCTGGCTCCGGGAATCAGCACTGATCCGATCACCAGGTCGGCGTCGAGAACGGCCCGCTCAATCTCGAACGCGTTCGAGGCAATCGTCTTGATCCGTCCGGCGTACAGCGCGTCGAGCTCGCGAAGCCGCCCGATGTTGATGTCCAGGACGGTGACCTCCGCTCCCGTTCCGACGGCCATCGCCGCGGCGTTCGTTCCGGCAACCCCGGCGCCGAGCACTACGACCTTCGCGGGGCGAACCCCGGGGACCCCGCCCAGCAGCAGACCCGGCCCACCCGCGGGGGCTGTCATCACCTGGGCACCCACCTGCACGGATAGGCGGCCGGCGACCTCGGACATGGGGGCGAGGAGCGGAAGGGAACGGCCGTCCTGCACGGTCTCGTAGGCGATGGCGGTGACGCCAGCATCCATCAGTGCCTGGGTCAGCTCCGGTTCGGCGGCGAGATGCAGGTAGGTGAAGAGGATCAGCCCGGCACGGAACCGATGGTACTCCTCGGTGATCGGCTCCTTGACCTTGAGCACCATGTCAGAGCGCGACCACAGTTCATCAGCCGAGGAGACAATCTCCGCGCCTGCGGCCACGTACTCTGCGTCGGTGATGTTTGAACCCGCCCCGGCGTCCTTCTCAACCAGGACCGTATGACCGGTCGTGCGGAACTCATGCACCCCGGAAGCGGTAATGGCTACGCGGAACTCATTGTTCTTGACTTCTTTTGGAACGCCGACGATCACGGGATTCTCCGTTCACTTTCGATGGTGCGGGTGAGGCCCTGTCGGACCTGCCCCTAGCCTACGGACGCCGCCCGCCACCTGGACAGGACAACCGGGCCCGGCTTTCGTCGCCGAGCCCGGGGCCGAGGGTCCGCGGCGACCGGGTTCGGCGTCAACCCGGCCATTACGAGGGTTGTGATCCAGTTCACTAGCACATGACCCTGCGGCACCGAAGTCGACAACTGTCGACCCTTTGCGCATCAATTGTCGTCTCCGGAGCGCCACCCGTAGCATGAAGCGATGCAGTCAGACGGAGTGGACGGGGCCGTCGAGGCCATTGCGGCGCGGTTGGGGCGGGGCCTGTCGCTGGAGGATCTGGACGGTGTGCTGCTGGCCTACAGCAGCCATCAGTCAGCGGCCGACCGGGTGCGCGTCAACTTTCTGCTCAGCAAGAAGGTGCCGGACGACGTCAGCCAGTGGCAATTGCAGCACGGCATTTCATCGGCTGTGCGGCCGGTGGTCCTTCCCGCCAACCCTTCTCTGGGGATGCTCGGCCGGGTGTGTGTTCCCCTGCTGGTCCGTGGATTCCGGGTGGGCTACCTGTGGGTGCAGCAGGAAGCGGACGAAGAGTTGCCCGACGACATTCTGCGGCAGCTCCCGAAGGTACGCGGCGACCTGGACCACCTGGCGTCACTGCTTCTGGAGGGCAATACCGCTGCGTCGGAGCATCGAAAAAAGCGTGAGGCCACCTTTCTGGCCGCGTGCGACGGAACCGCGGCGGCCACTGACAACCTCGCGGGATGGGCTGAGCTCCACAACACGGCGCCCTGGCAGGTAGCGGTGCTGTTCGCACGGACCGGCATCCCGGAACCTGCCGATCCGCAGGCAAGCCTGCTCACCCACCGCAGTGCCGCCCTCCAGGCAACTGTGGGGGTGGGTTCGGTGCTTTTCAGCGCCGGCACCCCGATGCTCGCGGTGCTTCTGCTCACCGGCGGGGTGGCGGGCGGCGATTACACCGATATCCTGCGTCGGTATGACAGCGAGCACGCCAAACGCGAAGGCGGCCGCGGCGGGGTAGCTCTGCTGGGGCTCAGTGAGCAGTTCCTGGACCTGCGGGACCTCCCGAAGGCGTATGGTCAGGCCCGTCACGCCGTCCAGGCGTCGGCGGTCGACGAGGGGCTTGGCCCGGTGACCCACTACCGGGCCACCGGCAGTTATCAGTTCCTGGCGGCTGGCGGCTGGAAAGTTACTGCAGCCAACTCGGTGTACTTCGCAGAGATCGAGGAACATGACCGCAACGCCGAGCTGCTGCCGGTGCTGGAACTGCTGTACGACAAGAACGGCTCCGTCCAGGACGTTGCGTCACAGCTCCACCTGCACCGCAGCAGTGTGTACAACCGGCTGGCGCGCATCCGGGCCATTATCGGGGCCGACCCGCTCAACGGTCATGTGCGCCTGGAGCTTCATCTGGCGCTGAAAGCCAGGAAATGGGCCAGACGGCCTCGAATCTGACCAATACTTAAACTATTTTCTAATCCCGATCTTTATCGGCTGAATCGATTTTGGAGTCCCCTTTTTGGGTGGCAAGCCAGGCTGCCACATCCTGTGACCTAATCCGCCGGTGAGTGCCTCGATATTCCACTGGAATAACACCTGCATCAGTGAGATTCCGCAGGTAGGTATGTGAAATTCCGGCTGCCGCGGCGGCCTGGGAAGTGGTCAGGGTTTCGGCCGCAGACGTGACCGTGACGGCGTCGCCGTCGGCAAGCCTCCGCAGCAGATCGACCACCGCATCCCGGGCCTCCGCGGGCAGCCTCATCGCGGTGCCATCGACAAAGACTGTGACGTCTTCACGGTCGGTAAGTGCTCGGCGAAGGGTCGCAGCCTGGGCGGCGGGGAGGGCGGGTGTGGAAAGGGGAATCCGGGTTGGCATTCTCCTATTGTGCCAAGAACTACCGAAAGTGGAAGTTTCAACCGAATTCAATATGTTAGCGACGGCTAATTGATTCCCTTCCCTGTTTGGCCGGACAGGACTAGGGTGGGGTCACTCACAAGGGGATCTGCAAGAAAAATAGCTGCACAAACAGCTGGCTGGAGTGGTGATTTCGATGGCAACCTTCGATTCGTACAACCTCAATCAGGCTCGGACATCTACCGGAGCGGTCAGGGAACACGACCCAGGCTTGCCATGGTGTAGCGACTGCGACACCGATGAGTACCTCATCTATGAGGACTTTGTCCCGGCCAGGATCCCGGCGGGGGCCGACGAGTATATTGCGGCCTCAGTCAATTACTCCTGCTCGGTGTGCGGCAGGTTCAACGGACACGAGGTGCCGTCGTCCTGGAGCCCGCCGAACTGGTTCTGGTATACCTGAGACCCCGGCGGCCCGGTCAGCCTCGCCCGACGAAGGGCATACCGCTGGCGGTGATCAGCAGGGACCCCACCGACGCCGATGCGGGCAGTTGCGCCATCAGAAGCACCGCCCGGGCCGCTTCCTCCACCGGGAACGTCGGTTCCGGGCGTCGGGAGCCATCCGCCTGCAGGGCTCCGCCGTTGACGCCGATGGTCTCCATGATCTGCGTGTGGGCGTTTCCAATGTCGATCTGTCCGCAGGTGATGCCGAACGGCCGGCCGTCCAGTTCGATCGACTTCGTCAGGCCGGTGATCGCGTGCTTGGTGGTGGTGTAGGCGACCGAGAGGGGCCGCGGCGCGTGCGCGGAGATTGACCCGTTGTTGATGATCCGTCCGCCCTGCGGCTGCTGGCTTTTCATGAGGCGGACTGCGGCGGCAGCGCACAGGAACGCTCCGGTCAGGTTGACCGCGAGGGTGTCCGCCCAGTCCGCGGGGGAGATCTCGTCGACCGCTCCGGCCGGCCCGAACACGCCTGCATTGTTGAAAAGCACGCCCAGCGAACCCAGCTCGGTGCGGACAAAATCGAACAAGCGCTCGACGTCGGCGGGCTCGGTCACATCGGTGGGGACAACGTGGGCGCGGGGGTGGTCGCCAGCGGTGGCCTCCAGCGCTTCCCGCCTCCTCCCCGCAAGGACGACGTCGAATCCTGCAGCCAGGAACTGCCGGGCGACGGCACGCCCAATCCCCGAGCCGGCCCCAGTCACCACCAGGGTCCGGGCGTGTGCGTTTGGTGCTGCTTTCATCAAGGTTCCCTGCTGTGGTGTCTGGTCTGGTCTGGCCGGCTTGGTCACCCTAGCCGCCCTGCAGCCAGCTGAGCAGCCGGTCCTGGGGCCAGGTGGTGATGATCCGGTCGGTGGGAACACCGTTCGCCTCGGCGCGCTCGGCTCCATACTGCAGGAAGTCCAGCTGGCCGGGTGCATGGGCGTCGCTGTCGATGCTGAACAGGCATCCCGCGTCCAGGGCCATCCGGATCAGGTCATCGGGGGGATCCTGACGCTCGGGCCGCGAGTTGATCTCCACCGCTACATTGTTCTCGACGCAGGCGGCAAAGACCGCTGCAGCATCAAAGTCCGACGGCGGGCGCGTCCCCCGGGCTCCCTGAACGAGGCGGCCGGTGCAGTGTCCCAGGATGTTCGTCTGGGGCTGTCGTACACCGCCAAGCATCCGGCGGGTCATTGTGGCCGGGTCCGCGCGAAGCTTGGAGTGCACGCTGGCGACGACGACGTCGAGCCGGCCCAGCAGTTCGGGGGTCTGGTCGAGGGTGCCGTCCTCGAGGATATCGACCTCGATGCCGGCGAGGAGCGTGAACCCGTCGTCGCCGTCGTCGTTGAGCGCCGTGACCACCTCCAACTGCTCCAGGAGCCGTTCGGCGCTCAGCCCATTGGCGACGGTGAGGTTGGGCGAGTGGTCCGTCAGTGCGAGGTACTGGTGGCCGAGCGCGCGGGCGGCCTGCACCATGAGTGGGATAGGGCTGCCGCCGTCGGACCAATTACTGTGGCTGTGCAGATCCCCGCGGAGTGATTTTCTGAGCTCCTGGCCACCCGTCGCGAGGGGCTGGGCAGCGTGCTCACGGAGTTCCGCGAGATAGTCCGGAACCTGCCCGCCGACGGCCTGGGAGACAACCTCGAAAGTGCGTGCCCCAATGCCTTTCATCCGCTTGAGCCGGCCGTCCCTGGCTCTGGCTGCAATCTCGCCGGGGGAAAGCTCACCCAGGATGGCGGCTGCGTTGCGGAAGGCCTTGATTTTGAACGTGGGCGCGGTCTGGCGTTCGAGCCAGAAGGCAATTTCGTTGAGTGCTTCGACGGCATCCATACTTCACCTTACGTTCATCCCTGTGGGAACCGCCCCTGTGCGCGGAAACCGGCTAGGATCTGCACCAAAAGTTGCGACGAAAGGACGCACCATGCGGTTCACATTCACTGCCACGGTCCTGGATTCACCGGATGCCGTGGAGCTGGCGCGGTTTTATCAGCGGCTGATGGGTTGGGAAGTGCGGATCGAGGAGTCCGACTGGGTGATCCTGTCGGCACCCGACGGCGGCGCGGGACTGTCCTTCCAGACCGAAACCAACTATGTGCGGCCGGTCTGGCCGGCGGGGCCGACGGATCCGCCGATGATGATGCACCTGGACATCCAGGTTGATGACCTCGACGAGGCGGGCGCGCACGCGGGGGGCCCTGGGCGCCTCCCTCGCGGAGTTCCAGCCGCAGGACGATGTGCGGGTCTATCTCGACCCGGCGGGCCATCCGTTCTGCCTCTTCGTTGACTAAACCGGGCCGGTCCCGGCTCCTTCGATGACCGGCTGCAGATCAAGGCGCATCAGCCACCGGGGCAAACCACCGCTGCGTGCGTCGGTCTTGAGGATGCGCCTGAACCCGGCACCTTCAAACATGCCGGTGGTCCCGACGAACGCAAGGGTAGGGCTGATGCGCGAGCCCTCGGGATCGACCGGGTAGGCCTCCAGCGCGGGAGCCCCGTTCGCCCTGGCGTAGTCAATCACCCCCGTCAGGAGCGCGTGCCCGATCCCCTGGCGGCGGTGGCCCGTCTTCACCACGAAGCACACGACGCTCCACACGGGAACTTCGTCCACCTTCGGGATGGTGCGGGAGCGCACCAGGCGTTCCATCCCGGACCGGGGCCCCATTCCACACCAGCCGACGGGCTCCCCTCCCAGATAGGCGACGACGCCCGGTGGTGGGGTGTCGCGGCAGAGCTCCCGCAATCGATCGGGTTGCTGTGCCGGAGTCAGGGAGTTGAATTCGCCGGAGGTCAGTCGGAAGGCCAGGCACCAGCAGGCTGACGCATCATCCCGGCGTGGGCGCAGCAGGGAGGCGACGTCGTCGAACCGTTCAACCGTGGCGGGGTGCACCTCAATGTTTATGCCACCAGTGTCCATGCCGAGGATGATACTCCCGGCCGGATTTCCCTGGTACCGGGACGCGGTGGGCCTCGATCCGGGTCAGGAGGTGAGGTTGAGTTCTTCGGCAATGGAGCGGACCGCTTCGCGCAGCAGGGGCACTGCCTTCTCGGCAAAATGCTCATCGACGCGGGAGACCGGTCCGGACACGGAGATGGCGCTCGGTGTCGGAGCGTTGGGCACAGCCATCGCGAAACACCTGACACCGAGTTCCTGCTCCTGCTCATCGATCGAGTAGCCGCGCTCGCGGATGAGGTCCAGTTCGGCGAGCAGCTCGTCGATGGTCTTGAGGCTTTTTTCGGTGGGAGTGGGCATCCCGGCCCGGGCAACGATGCTCCGGACGGCGTCGTTGCTCAGCTGCGCCAGGATTGCCTTCCCGACGCCGGTGTCATGGGTGTGGGCGCGACGGCCCACCTCGGTGAACATGCGCATGGAGTGCGGTGAGGGCACCTGCGCAATGTAGATGACCATGTCCGAGTCCAGGACCGCCATGTTGGAGGTTTCGCCCAGGCTGTCGACGAGGTGCTTCAGCTGCGGGCGTGCGAGGGCGCCGAGCTGTTTGTTGGCCCCTTCACCAAGCCGGATGAGGCGGGGCCCCAGCGCGTACCGGCGGTTAGGGAGCTGACGGGCATATCCCTTGGTGACCAGGGTTCGCAGCAGACGGTGGATGGTCGGCAGGGGAAGGTCGGTGGAGGAGGAGAGTTCACTGAGGGAGACCTCACCGCCGGCGTCCGTAATGAGTTCGAGCAGTTCGAAGACCCGCTCGACGGACTGCACGCCGCCACCAGCCGCTTTCTCGGCCATGTAACACTCCCAGCTCTCGGGCTTCCATCAGCAGGCTTGACTCGCGAGGTGGAAACTTTTGTCAGACTATCCTATTTTCCACTGAGTGGAATCAGTAATCCAATCCGGGTTGCGATTCCATCTGTCAGATAATAATATCCATAATATGAAATCGGGACGTGAGAGTGTTTGCGTTGCACCTTCCCGCACCATCGTGCCAGCAGCGGCTCCCGCCTTCCCGGCGGGCAAACGACAGGAGCTCAGTACATGACTATCGAACCCAGGCACCCACTCCCAGTTGATCGGGCAGACACCATCCTTACGCCCGAGGCGCTCACCTTCCTCGAAGAGCTGCACCAGCGTTTCCGTGGAACCCGCGACGAGCGGCTGGCGGCACGGAACGGTCGCCGCGAAGAGGCCGCTGCGACCGGCCGGCTGGATTTCCTCCCCGAGACGCAGGAGGTTCGCGCCGGTGACTGGACCGTCGCCGGCGCCCCGCCGCAACTGCAGGACCGGCGCGTTGAGATGACCGGACCAGCATCCCCCGCCAAGATGGCCATCAACGCACTGAACTCGGGCGCGAAGGTGTGGCTCGCTGACCTTGAGGACGCGTCGGCGCCGACCTGGCACAACGTGATCGACTCCCAGCTGAACCTCTTCGACGCCGCACGCGGGCAGCTCAGCTACACCTCGCCCGAAGGCAAGGAATACGCGTTGCGCACTGACGCGCCCCTCGCCGTCGTCGTCGCCCGCCCTCGC
Source organism: Arthrobacter sp. 260 (assembly GCF_013116745.1). Taxonomy (GTDB): domain Bacteria; phylum Actinomycetota; class Actinomycetes; order Actinomycetales; family Micrococcaceae; genus Arthrobacter_D. The sequence continues at coordinate 50,119 of NZ_JABFOE010000003.1, read as the reverse complement.
GGTTGGCACCTGCCAGAGAAGAACATCACCATCGACGGCGAACCGGCTGTCGGTGCGCTGGTGGACTTCGGGCTGCACTTCTTCCACAACGCCAAGCACCTGCTCGAGAACGGCAGCGGCCCCTACTACTACCTGCCGAAGCTCGAAAGCCACCTCGAGGCACGGCTCTGGAATGATGTCTTCGTGTTCGCACAGGACTACGTGGGCGTGCCCCAGGGGTCGGTCCGGGCGACCGTGCTGATTGAGACCATTCCGGCCGCATTCGAGATGGACGAGATCCTGTTTGAGCTGAAGGACCACGCCTCGGGCCTGAACGCCGGGCGCTGGGATTACCTGTTCAGCATTATCAAGTACTTCCGTGATGGCGGTAGCGAATTCGTGCTGCCGGATCGCGCCAGTGTGTCGATGACCGCCCCATTCATGCGCGCCTACACGGAACTGCTGGTCAAGACCTGCCACCGCCGGGGAGCCTTTGCCATGGGCGGCATGGCAGCGTTCATCCCCAACCGCCGCGAGCCCGCCGTCACCGAACAGGCCTTCGCCAAGGTAAAGGCAGACAAGGAGCGCGAAGCGACCGACGGCTTCGACGGCTCCTGGGTGGCCCACCCGGACATGGTGCCCCTGTGCAAGGAGGTCTTCGACGGTGTCCTGGGGGAGCGCCCGAACCAGATCGACCGGCAGCGTCCTGAGGTGGAGGTGACCGCCGCGCAGCTTCTGGACGTCGCCTCAGCGGAAGGGGACGTGACCGAGGCCGGGATGCATGCCAACCTCTATGTCGCGGTCGCCTATGTGGCGGTGTGGCTCTCCGGTAACGGTGCGGTGGCGATCCACAACCTGATGGAGGACGCAGCAACGGCGGAGATCTCGCGGTCCCAGGTCTGGCAGCAGATCCGCAACAAGGTGCAGCTGACCGACACCGGAAACACAGTGACCCCCGAACTGGTCACCGACATCCTCGCCGAAGAGACCGAACGGCTCCGCGGCGAGGTGGGCGAGGAGGCGTTCACCCGGTTCTACGAGCCGGCGAGCCGTCTCATCGCCGACATCTGCATCTCCGAGGAGTACACGGACTTCCTCACCCTGCCCGCCTACGAGCTGGTGGACTGACCTTCCACGCCAAGGAGGCGGCGCGGGCAGCATCATTGCTGCTGGTGCCGCCTCTTTCGTGTGCCGTGGGGTTGTTCAGGCCAGGACGTCACGAGTGGTGAACCGGCCGTAGGCGAGGGCACCGAAGACCAGCACGTAGCCCGACTGGAGGAGGGCGTTCGCAGCGAACGACGACCATTCGATCGGCTGCCGAAGCAGGTCCGCGAACCCGAACCAGTACTGGCTCAGAAGCCAGGGGTGCAGCCATTCCAGCTGGGGAAGCTGGCCCAGCACCTGGGAGACAACGGAGATCACCACGGTCGCGGCCATCGCCCCCACCGGCACATCGGTGAGCGTGGAGATGAACAGGCCGACGGCGCACAATCCGGTCAGGGAAACCGTGACGTAAGCGCAGATCAGAGCTGACCGCAGGAGTGATTCCGCGACGCCGACGGTGTCCCCGGAGAGCAGGGTGACGGGGCCCACCGGGAACAGTGCGGCACCGATGAGGGTGCCCGCTAGGACGACGGCGAGGGTTGCCGCGAGACAGAACACCACCGCCCCAGTGAACTTGACCAGCAGGAGCCGCCCGCGGCCCACCGGCGCGACCAGGAGGTAGCGCAGGGTGCCGGTACTGGCTTCGCCGGCGACGGTGTCCCCCGCCACCACACCCACGGTAAGGGGCAGGAAGAGGGGGATGGCCACGGTGATGGCCGCTACCGCGACAAAGAGCCCGTTCTGGGTGATCTGGTCAAGGAAGGCTGGCCCCCGGCCGCTGGGTGGGCCGGAGGTCAGCCGCACCGCCACGGCAATCATGACGGGAATCGCCGCGAGGGCAAGCAGCAGCGCCCAGGTCCGTCGGCGTCGGAAGAGGAGGGTCAGCTCGGATGCCAGAAAAACCAGCCCGGAGGCCGGTCTCTGCTCGGCGTTGCGCGCTCCCGTGTCACTGGACAACGTCGAACCCCTCTCCGGTCAGCGCCACGAAGAGTTCCTCGAGCCCCATCTGGTCGACGGTGAACCCGGTTACCCGGACCCCGGCGGCAACCAGTGCGGCGACGATGGTGTGTGGCGCGATCTGGTCCGGGAGCGGTGCGCTGACCGCTTCAATCCCCGCGTGCGGTGTGTAGTGGACCGGCGTGGACCGTTGTGGGAGCAACCCCAGGCGTGTCAGGACTGCGAGGCAGCCGTCGGGGTCGGGCGTGAGCACTTCCACCCGGGTCTGCCCGGCGTCCCGCAGCTCACTCAGCGACCCCTGCGCGACCAGCCGTCCCGCTCGGAGGACCGCCACATGCGAGCAAATCTGTTCCACCTCCGCCAGCAGGTGACTCGATACGAAGACGGTGGTCCCCTCAGCGGTCAGCGAGTGCACCAGGTGGCGCACCTCGCGGGTGCCCTGTGGGTCAAGACCATTGGTGGGTTCGTCGAGCACGATCAGATCCCGGTGGGTGAGGAGCGCATTGGCGATGCCCAGGCGTTGCTTCATCCCCAGCGAATACGCGCCCACCTTTTTGTCCGCCGCCTGCGACAGCCCCACCCGTTCGAGGGCCCGGTCGGTCCGGGCGCGGCGGGTCGACGGATCGACAAAGCGGTCGGCTGCGTCGAGACGATGCAGGTTGGCTCGCCCCGACAGGAACGGGTAAAAGCCCGGGCCCTCCACGAGCGCACCTACCCGGGGGAGAACCTCGGGCAGGTGTTTGGGAATGCTGCGCCCCAGCACCTCTACCTCACCCGAGGTTGCGGTGGCCAGCCCCAACAGGATCCGGATGGTGGTGGTTTTCCCCGACCCATTGGGTCCGAGGAAACCGAAAACTGACCCTCGTGGGACGGTGAGGTCGATGCCGTCCAGAACGTTCTGCCCACCGAATCGCTTGGTGAGCCCGCGGGTCTGAACGACCGGACCCTCCAGCAGGGTTGGATCGCTCACTCGCCGTCGGCAACTGCCTGGAGCCGGTCGGCGGGAACCGACCCGACCAGGACCCTCCCGTCGTCGGTAAGCAGGATGTTCAGCAGGCGGGTCTGCAGGAGGCGCCCGGCCTCCACCGGAGTGCTCAGCTGGTCGATCATACCGGTTAGCTCGCCGGCGTTCGCCGGGAAGTCTCCTGCCGGGAACTCCAGCACTGTCCCCCAGCCGGTCCCGGTGACGGTGGGCTTAGAAGAGTTCTCCGCCGGGTCGTTCGAGGGATCCCCATCGTGCGATTCCGCCGTACCGGGGTCGCCCTCCCGGGCGTGATCAGGCGCCTCGGTGACGGTTGCCCCGGCGGGCGGGGTGAAGTCAAAGATCCCGGCAGGTGGGGCGTCAAAACTGATATCGGTGTAGGCGACGCTGAACGCTGGCTCGGAACTGTCAGCCGCAGCGACGCTGACCGCCAGCGGAAGGCCGGTGTCGCCGTCAACATCGACGGTGATGGAGGCGATGAGGGTGTCATCAGCGCGGGGTGTCAGGATCAGCTGGTATGCCGCACGGCCTGCCACCGACCGGTCGGGTCCGACCGAAACCTCAGTGGTCGGGTCCGCCTTCTCCAGGAACTGCGCCGCCAGCTGGTCCGGAGTCGGAACGTCCGGAAGGCCTTCGAGATAATCGATGTCCTCACTGGTGAGCGTCCGGTCAGGGAGCGTGGCGTGGACCGCCGCGTTGTCTTCGGAGTCGTAGAACCAGAGGTCGGTGCCATTGAGGATGACATTTCGCTCGGCCATGTCGTCGAGCACCTGAATGCGGGCCTGCGACGGGCCCGCCAGGTAGACGCGGGCGGTGTGAGGGGCGGTGAGCAGCTCCAGGACTGAGGCCCCGGGGGTTGAGGGTGTGTCGGCGTCGGATGTGGCGCCGGGCGCAGCGTTGGCGCCGCCCGTGGTTCCGTTCGCGCTGCCGCCAGCCCCACCCAGAAGGGACAGATCGGGAAGCCCGAGATCGGAGGTCTGCTCGATGGTGCCGGAGAGAGTGTCAACCGAATGGCTGGTCGCCAGTTCAAGGACTTCGACAGCAGTCAGATCCGGGAGGTCAACTGCGGCGTTCGCGGTGAGCGGGACAACCAGAGCCCCCGCCCCGACGACGGCGGTGATCGCGACGGCCGGTGCCCAGTTTCGCCAGGTACGATTCATGGTCCATCTCCCTGATTCAGCTCATGCGGGTATACCTGGACGGTACTCCCATTTCCTGAGAATTCGATCTGAGTTTCCCCATGCCATTAGCCCATGGGGGGGGAGCACGGACGCGGTGCCCCGCGGGACTGCGGCGCCCCGCAGGACCCCAGCATCCCGCGGGACACCGACCCATTCCTGGGCGGCGCCTGGTTAGGCAGTCCGTGCGCGGGACCGTGCCACCATGACCGCACCGAGCGCGACGGCGCCAACAGCACCGAGTGTCAGGGGCAGTGTTGCGCCCGTTTCCTCGGCAGGGCTCATCGCCACGCCGGTGTCAGCACCGCCGGCTGGCAGCAGGGTCAGCTGACCGCGGACTGCACCGGGAACGTAGGTGGAGGTGTGGGTATCCGCTGAGAATCCGGCGGGGTTGGCCTCGATCTCCTTCAGGGAGAACCCTTCCCCGGTGTCGACGCCGTCGTCGCCCTCAAGTCCGGTGGTGAACGGGCCCTGGAGGCAGCCGGAGCTTGTCAGGACGCCATCACCCTCCGGGTTGGGGAAGGCGAGCCGTGGGGGTCCACTCTCACCGGCGACCGCTTCGTGGATGTGGGTGGCAGTCTTCGCGCCGCTCTCGTAGGGAGGGGTCACGCCGTTGAGCGTGATGTCGTAGCAGATGATCTCCGAATCGGAGTTGATCATGAAGTTGAACGTGCCCATCGCCCCGGGTTCGCCGGGTGCCAACGCGCCGTCGGGTCCAACTACCTGATCAGGGGTGGCCGCGACCGTGTACGAGCTGGTGAAGCTGTCGGGGCGGTCGACCACAGTTTCCGCCGCTGCTGGTGCTGCGCCGGCAACCGCCAGCAACGCCACCGCGCCGGTCGCTCCCGCTACAGCGGCAAATCGTGCCTTCTTTGTCGTCTTCATGGTGTCCCTTTCGGTGCGCGGCGCCGCGGGTCGGTGCCAACGTACGAAGGTATACTCGCCACTGCGGCCAAACGTTCATCACAACTTTTCTGGCGCTACCGGTGAACGCCCGACACCTCACAGCAGTACCCCCTTCCGAGGTAGAGGTGGGTGAACGGGTGGAAGCGACGCTTCGGACGATGAGCGAAGAGAGGGTGGTCGGCCTGTTCAGGCAATCTGCGGGTGTTTTCGACGTGCACCAGGCGTTCGCCGAGCATGCGCGGGCCATTTATGGATTCGCGCTCAACAGCACCCGCGACTCGACCATCGCCGAAGACTGCGTCCAGGAGACGTTCGTGCGAGCATGGCGGGCGCGGGATCGCTACCATTCCGAGCGTGGGTCGGAACGGACCTGGCTGTTTGCGATCGCCCGCAACGTGGTGATCGACGAGATCAAAGCCCGGGCCCGCCGCCCCACTCCCACCACGAATGAGTTGATGGAAGTCGATGCCCCCGCCGTCGCAGTGGTGGAAACAGTTGACGACCGGATTGTGTTGTCGGGCGGCCTGGCCAGGTTGAGCCCCGAGCACCGCGACATCATTGTGGCGGTCCATCTCAATGGCATGACCTATCAGCAACTGCACGAGACCAGCGGTGTCCCGGTAGGGACGCTGCGCACACGGATGTACTACGGACTGAAAGCGCTCCGCGAGATTCTGGGAGAGGAGGAGGAGAAGTGACCGAAGAACCAATGAGTCGACGCGACCGCCTGATCGCCGCTGCCCTGGCCGGTGACCTCAGTGGCGAGGAGCAACGCGAGTTTGATCTTGCCTGCGCTGCCGATCCCGGGATGCTCACTGAATACCGTGCACTGCAGGAGGTTTCCGACCGGCTCGCGCAATCCGGCCTCGACTGGGAGGAGCCCGATCTCCCTCCCGGGTTGGCCAGTCGCGTCTTCGCAGCCACCTCCGGCGATTCCACTGATCATGCGGTGCCCACTCGGCCATCGACCACCGCCGATCCTCAACTGATTGGCAGTCGTCCTGCTGGTCGGCGACTTGGCGGTACTCGCCCCACCAACGGCCGCCGTGCCCCCCGGTCCCGGGTGGCGTTCCTCGGGCTCGCAGCAGCAGGACTGCTCATTCTGGGTGGGCTGGGTGGTTCAGCAGTCTCCGCCCTGCTGCAGGCGCCCCCGGAGGGCCCGCCCGGGGCCCTCGGCGCTGTCGAGGAAGTCACCTTCCCGACGATTCCGGATGGGACCTCCTTCGACGCCGCACTGGTCGCCCATACCTGGGGGACCGAAACGGTTCTGGAGGTTGATGGTCTGGCCGAAGGCGAGATCTTCGAAGTCATCCTGGTCAGCGAAGACGGTACGGAACTGACCTCGGGGACGTTCTTCGGAGCGGAACAGACCATTACCTGCCGAATGAACGCAGCCCTGATGCGGGAGGACGTTTCCCAACTGCAGATCCGCGATGCGTCAGGAAGCGTCGTGGTGTCCTCCAGCGTCCCCGACGTCTAGCGCCCGTTGGTGCGCACCGCTCCGAGGGGGGATGGCAGAACCTAGGTCGTCCGGCGTCGTGACCCGAACAGATAGCCCAGCACGGCCGCGCCGATGCCGATCCCGCCAGCGAGCAACGCGACACCGAGCGGCCGGATGGCCAGCCCGCCTCCACTGGACGTAGAGAAACCGTCACCAAGGGAGGTGGTGTCGGCCGGAATCAGTCCAGGCACTATCGCAATGAGTGTCCCCACCACTACCAGCCCGACACCGAGCAGCAGGACCATCAAAGGCTGACTGATACGGGGGCGTTTTGCCTCACTCATGGCCGGCGGCCTTCCGTCCCAGCCGCCACCCGGCGGCCGTTGCACTCACCATCAGTCCACCGACCAGCAGCACCCCGCCCCACACGGCACGCCGATCAGGAACCCACGATCCGCCGTCGACCGCGAGGACCAGGTCTGACGAGTAGGCGATGCTCACCGCGCCATCTTGGGTCGTTGGGAAGACCGGCGCGATCGGGTAGGTGCCGAGCAACAGTGACACCCCTCCGAGGATCAGCACAGCCGAAAGGACGAGGAGCCACACGGCCACCGGACGGATGGTGAATGAGTTCATTGCGTCCGCCGGCCGCGAAGGTATCCCAGCGATCCGGTAATGACGATCAGCCCCAACGATGCCAGGCCGATACCGAACATTTCCCTCGCTGTAGGGCCGGGCAGGAACACTGCATCAGCCAGGGGCGCATAGGCAAACCAGCCAAACTCCCGCGATGGTTGAGTCGCCGCGGCGGTGATCACCAGGGCCAGTCCGACGACGGCGGCACCTAGTCCGGCCGTGAACCACCGGTGTGTGCGGATCCAGTTCATTGATTTCCCCCATCAACGCGCCACCTCAGGCGGCGACCTTCTTCAGAGAGTACTGCCTCCACCCCAATATCGGGGAGAGTGCAGACAAGTACCTGCGTGTGGACCCCTAGAGCGTTCCCACCGGCGTAATGCGGCGGGGTGCCCGCAGGACCGGTTCAAGTGCCTGTGGCAGGGTCCCAGGGAGATCGGCCAACTCCTGCAGCAGCGCTTCGGTGGGCCGCATCAGCTCCAGTGTCCCCGCAGCAGCACCCGCCAGAATGCTCCTCACCGGGGACCAGTGGGACGAATCCGCCTCAGTGGTCTGATGCTGGGGAGCCAGGGTGGGCGCAAGCACGGTCAGGTAGAAGTACGTGTCGAAACGTTTGCCGTAACTGGCGGGCGTGATCCAGTTGGCCCAGGGCGTCAGGTCCCGCGGGGACAGAATAGCCCCGGTCTCTTCCCGCACCTCCCGGACCGCTGCCGCCAACAGCACTCCCGCCCCGGCAGCGGGGTCGGCGTTCCGACCGGCAGCGATACTGGTTTCCGCCCAGCACCGTGCATGGGCCGACAGGAGCGACGACGGCGCGGGCAGGGACTGTGCGGTGACGCGGTCGACGTCGTCCACCCTGCCGCCGGGAAACACCACCGCACCGGCGGCGAAATCCATGGTGTGGGAGCGGTTCTGGATGAAGATCTCCTCCCCACGCACCATCAGGACGCTGACGGCCAGCCGTGGAACTGTCGGTGTGCCGCGGGACGAACTGCTCATGCTGCGCACTCTATCCGACCGGGCAGCCAAGGGCAGGAACTAGGGTAGACGCATGCCCAACCCCACAACACCCGGCCTGGTTTCCAGCAGTCCGCAGACCCGCTACCGGCTGGCACCCAACCCCGGTCCCATGAGTCTGGAGGGCACCAACTCCTATCTCATCGCGGCGCCAGCGGCAGATCACCTGACCGAGCGGCCCGCTGTCGTGGTCGATCCGGGCCCGCTGGACGATGACCATCTCGCTGCGCTCGCCGGGACCGGTCCGGTGGAGCTGGTCCTGATCACGCACCGGCACTCCGATCACACTGCGGCGAGTGACCGCTTCCATCACCTGACTGGTGCGCCGGTGCGGGCGCTGGACCCCGCTCACTGCCATGGTGGGCCCCCGCTGGTCGATGGCGAGGAGATCTTCGCCGCGGGTGTGCGCATCCGGGTGCTTGCCACTCCGGGGCACACCTCCGACTCGGTGTGTTTTGTCCTTCCCGACGACGGCGACGCCGGGTCCATCCTGACAGGTGACACAATCCTGGGCCGGGGGACCACCATCATTGATTATCCCGACGGCCGCCTTGGGCCCTATCTGGCCTCCCTGGAGCGGCTCGGCGGGTTGGGCCCTGCCGCCGTGCTTCCGGGCCACGGGCCGATGCTCCCGGATCTTGCCGCGATCTCGCGGGCGTACCTACTGCACCGACGGGAGCGGCTGGACCAGGTCCGTGCCGCCCTGACAGCAATCGGGGCTGAAGCCTCGGTGCAGCAGGTCACCGACTTGGTCTATGCGGACGTCGACCGCTCGGTGCGGCGCGCTGCGGAGGCCTCGGTTGCCGCCCAGCTGGACTACCTCCGGACCGCGGGCTAGGTCACGCCCGGGTAGCGCGTTTCCGACGTCGCGGCTGATCGGGGAGGCGTTCGGCCATGCGGTAGGCGGTGCCTCCGTCCACCCGTCGGTACTCCAGCAGGTGCAGCAGGGAGGCGAGGCACAGCGCCACCCCGGCCATTTCCAGCGTTTCCTCGACAAGCACCATGAGGAAGAAGTGCCAGGTCATGCCGTTCGCGTCCAACCAGTAGCCGCCAAGGGTTTCGACAACAACAGCGCCGGTGACGAAAGTGGCACCGGCAAGAATGATGCCGTTGCGGACGGACGGGGGAAGGGACAGAACGAGTCGGAGCAGGAGAAGGACCAGCACCGTGGCGATCGCGATCCCGGGAATCACCCAGGTGAAGCCCACCTCGAAAGGCAGCAACAGGGCGATGCGTCCACCGATCAGATCCAGCCGCTCGTGGAGCTCGAGCGTCTCGTCGAGGGAGAAGAAGACGCAGACGCTGGCGAACAGCCACCAGGACTTCCGGAATCTCGACGCCTTCCGCGCGAAGTACCCAGCCACCACCCCGGTAAGGATCCAGAGCCCGGCACTGAACCAGGTGGGCACGTTGATTTCCCTGCCCACATCGAAGAAGTAGAACCAAAAATGGATCCGGTCGAAGTTCTCGGGGGTCGACCGGTGGATGGCGAGCCAGAGCACGCCGCTGAGGAAACTCAGGAGGGCCACGGGAATGGCGAGGATCAGCACCGATTTGATGAGCCGGATGCGGACCCACTCATTGTCCAGCGACGTGTTTGCCGTCGGGACGGTGCTGGCAGAGACGTCTCTGGCAGCCGGTTCATCCATCTCGAGGGGTTCAGCCCTGTCCAAGGAACTACTCATAGCTTCCTTCCGCTCCTGTAATACGCTGTGTTGCGCCATTGCCAGCGTAATAAAGCTGGATGAGACAGACATGAGAAACCGCTAAGCATCGATTTTACGATACGGTACTGCACCTCCGGCCACCTGCAGACGCGCGGAAAGGTCCATAACAACTGGGGCTAGGGTCTTCTGCTCAGTCCTTGCCGCGCCGCATAGAACACCACTTTGGCGATCATCACCAGCAGCCCCAGCCCACCGATCATCTGGATGGTGACAGCTACGCGGGCGAGACTGCTCGCCGGGACAACATCACCGAAACCGACCGTCGCGAAGGTGGCGGTGGTGAAATACAGGGCGTCCACCCGGTCAAGTTCTTCACTGAACGACGCCGGATCGGTCACGGCGATCGACGCGTAGAGCAATGAGAAGAGGCAGAGGAAAAGGACCACGCTCACGACGACGGCTTCCGCCGCACGCACCTGGGGCACATGTGCAGTGATGATCAACTGGACCTGAAGCACCATGGCGACGCCGAAGATGAGGACGATCGCGATCAATCGCACCCAGGCCGCGATCGGCATGCCGTTGCTGAAGCCCGTGACCGGCACCAGGAAGTACACCCCCAGAATGGCGGTAATGGTTGCAGCTCCGCGGACTGCGGCCAGGAGCACCACTTCCCGCCGCCGTCGCTGGTCGAGGTCCTGAAAGGGTGTCGGCTGGCTGGTTCGTCGTTGCCCGGAAGCTGTCACTGAGGCAGGGGACCCGATTCGGAGGACCGCCCAGAGCTGAAGGGCAAGTTCTGCAGGATGCTTTCCTTCAGACGCTGGAACTCGGTCTGGGTGATAGCCCGCTCATCCAGCAGGGTTTTGGCAGTCTTGAGCTGGTTCACCGCTGTTGCCTCCTCGTTGCTCACCGATCCGGCGACCTGCGCCCGGGACATCTCGTTCAGCGCCTCCGCCCGCAGTGTCATCGCCTGACCGTGGGCAATCAGGTACGCCAGGGCGGTGAGGAAGGGAAGGAAGACAAGGAGCAGAATCCAGACGAACTTCACCCACCGGCCCATCTCACGGTTTCTGATGATGTCAGCGAGCACGAAGAACAGCAGCGACAGATAGGACACGAGCAGGAAGAAGACCAGGGTCGCCCAGAAAAAGTCCCAGAAATTGATGCTCATTGTTTGGCCTCCTGAGATGTGGAAAATGGTCAGTTACCGTAGCGGTGGTTGAGAAGGTGGAGCGATCCATCGAGGGACGCCGTTGAGCTGATGGGCGCTGGCGCCGGTGGGGGTAGCAGACCCAAATCTTGAGCGATAGCGATGGCTTCCCTGCGGGACGTCGCACCGAGCTTGCGGTAGATCCCGCGGACGTGGGTCTTGACGGTATTGGTGGAGATGAGCAGACGTTCAGCGATCTCGTCGACGGTCGCGAAGGTGGGCAGCAGCGTCAACAGGTCCAGTTCGCGGTGCGTAAGCGGCGGGCAGAACGCGCTGGGTGTACTGGCCTGGAAACGCGCGATCCGCGCAATCGCCTGACCATACGCCGGGAAGTAGCCCTGTTCACGAACAACTGCCGCGCGCACTTCGGGCCCGGCGAAAGCGAAAGCCCGCAGCATCCCGTAATCAGCTCCCAGTCGAAGAGCCTCGCTGAGTGCTGCACGGGTCTGATAGGCACGCTCCTCGTCCAGGGCGATCCGGCAGGTTAAAGCCCAGGCCGTGAGTACCGTGCAGCGGCTTTGGCTTTCGACGTAACCGGAGGTGACCGCCGTGAGGAGTTTCCGTGCGGCGGTGAGGTGGCCGGCCGCGAGGAGCTCCCACGCAGAAATGGTGTGTAGCTCGCCGCTGACACCCTGTTGCTGGCGAAGCTCGGATTTGAGCGTTTCGAGTGCATCGCCGTGCCTCAACTGCAGCAGCATTGAGGCGGTCTGCAGGGAGCAGATGGCGACGTCCTGGGGGAGTGCAGTGTGCACCAGGTCGAAACGCACGCGGTCCAGCAGGGCTGCCGCGGCGTCGTGGCGATGCTCGCCGCTGAGGAACTCAAGAATGAGTGCCAACTTCGAGGTGGACTGGGCGATGACGGGGGCGGCCGAGTCCGCACGCCGGACGTACGCGTTGTGGAGCCGGGCTGATCCGTCATCCAGGGCATGGTAGGCGCACCACGCCGCAATGAGATGGGCCGGCCGGAGACTGGGCCGATAGCGAAGCGCCGCCTCGTCACCATGGCGGATGGCCCATGCTGCCTCCATCCGTGCCATACCGAAGTTTTCCCGCGCCGCGTGGACGGCCGCAGCAACCGAACGTGCGTCAACCAGGGCCCGCATGTTTCCCAGGTCGTGCGCCACCCGCGTTCCCTGGCCGGAGAGGGATAGCGCCTCGTCGAAACGGCCGACGCCAACGAGCGCCGCACCCAGGATGTTCGTCAGAAACAGGTCAAGATCATCATGGGGTGGATGCGCGCCAAACGCTTCCAGCAGCTCGACTGCCTCGAAGAACCGGCCTTGGGACAGCAGCACCTGGCCCTGGAGCCCGGTCGCGAGCGTGGCGAACGTGCCGGGCAGCTGGTTCGGGGTGCCATGGCGTCGGAGTAGGTCGAGGCAGTTGGCCGCAACCGACGGGTCTCCGTCCAGGACGGCGATTGCGCTCAACAGGAGCCCCAGCTCATCCAGCTGACGACTGTGGGGCTGGTCGGCCAGTTCGAGGATCTGGGCGGTGTCACCGCTCCAGAGCAGGGCCAGGCCGCTGGCCGCGAGGGTTTGTTGCACAACCCGGGGATCGTTGGTGTTGGCCGCATGCGCGAGAGCTTCCGCGTGGCGTTCCTGCCCGGGTAGCCAGGCCGCCAGGCGGGAATGGGCCGCAGCAAGAACGCCCTGGGGATGGGCTGCTGCCTGAACGGTGAGGAATCGCTGTAGCAGGCGGTGGAGACGGTACCGGTCTGGACCTCCGGGCTGACCGCTGACTTCTAGCACCAGTCCGGTCTCCGCACGCAGACGCGCGATCACTCTCGTGCCGTCGGGGCGTCCCACAGCGTGGGTGACGTCCTCAGCGCTGAAATCCTCGAGGATCGACACGGTGAGCAGCAGTTCCTGCAGGTCGGGAGGGTAGGAATCGAAGAGCGGTTGCATCAATTGCGCGAACAGGGGATCGGACAGTGTGTTGGGTGGATCCTGGCGGCTGAGCGCCGCTGGCTGTCGTTTCGCCAACCGGACCGCGGCGGGCCACCCCTCGGTGAGCTCAAGCACCCGGTCCACGTCGAGCGGCGATCCATTGATGAAACGAACGAGTTCCCGCCGGGTAAAGGCGAGTGAAGCGCAGGTCACTTTGATCGACGAGTCCTCAAGGTTCAGCTGGTAGAGGGCTGCGAGGTTCGGCAATGACCGTCCCAGCAGCATGAACCGCAGGTTTGGGGGCGAACGAAGGAGGAAATAGTCCAGATCCTGGAGCACACCGCGATCCTGAAGTCGGTGACAGTCGTCGATGACGAAGACAATCGGTTCGCCTGCCGCTGCGATCGTAGTGATCACACCGTCGATGAAGGCGTTCTCGCCAGCCGACTCCGGGACCGGATAGTGGCGGAGCTGTCCCACCCCGAGCGCCGGAGTGGCTTCTTCGAGGGCCGCCAACATCAGGGACCAGAACCGGGGTGGCTGGTCGTCGTCGGGATCGATGGTGAGCCAGGCTATGGTCTGACCGCTTGCGCTGCCGCGCGACGCCCACTGGGCTGCAAGGGTGGTCTTGCCGAATCCAGTCCCGGCAGTCAGCAGTGCCGCACGGGCATCTCCTTGCAGCAGTGGATCCAGATCCCGCTCCAATCGGGGCCGGTGCAGCGCAAACCGGTCCGGGGCGGGCACCCTGACTTTCGCTGCTGCAACTGCTCCATATGTGACCATGGATTTCCCAGTCCTTACACGACGACCTCGCGGGCGGTCTAACGCGTCCCCTGCAGCAGAACCCGTCCGTTGATATCAATCGTGGGAGTTCCTTGCGCCAAGCACAAGAGCGTTTTTTCAATAAACACGTTGCCCAACCGGAATTTCCGATCCTGAAGTAACTGTGCCCGCACAACTAATCTGAGCAGATCACCCATACCGGGTGATTTAGTCAGCCCCTAAAGATAAGGAAAATGGGATCGAATCCAGTGTGGCCGTGGAGAGGGAACCCTGATGCGAGTCGGCCCAGTCGAAGTACTCATCTGCACCTTCCCGAGCCCCGAGATTGACCAAAGTGTTGCCTATTCCCTGAACGAGGCCGTCGAGTCCGGCGCGGTGGCCCTCCTGGATGTGGTGACCCTGGCCCGGGATCCGCAGGGAATCCTCAGTGTTCGCGATCTGGGCGACGACCTGCCGGATGCTTGGTCCCGGCTGGTGGTAGACCCTCGACCAATCACCCTGTTGAGCGAAACGGATATCGCTGTCGCTGCTGAGTCGGTGGGGGCGAACGAGTCGGCGGTCCTGGTCACGCTTGAGCACCGGTGGGCGCGGCGCCTGACGGAGGATGTCCGGAATTCAGGAGGGGTGACGGTCCTGCATGTCCGCATTCCACACGAAACCGTCGTTGAAGCATTCCAGGCTGACGGTGTGGCGGCGAGCTGACGCGTAGCCGGCTTCACGGCTGATGAGAGGTGGCAGACAATGCCATTCGGTAGGCAGGGCAGACCAGGACTCCTCGGGGCCGTCGTGCCAACGGCTGATCCGTCAGTGACGGGGCAGGCGCAGGGCCCGACGGCGGAAGCCAGCCGTCGGGCGCACGACCGGTCGCGGGAATCCGCTGCAGCGACGGGCCCGCCCCGCCCGCATGCGGGCGCTGACCAATTGGCTGACCAGCTGGCGAGGCTCGCCCAGCTGCATAGCAGCGGCGTGTTGACCCCTGAGGAGTTTGCCGCTGCCAAGTCCAGATTGCTGGCCTGACGGGTTCCGATGATGGCATCGAAGCGGTGGGTCACCTCGATCGTGATGGTCGTGGTGACTGGCGCCCTGATGCTGGTGGCAGTGCCGGCACTGTTTCTCCGCGCCGAGGTCCTGAACACGGATCGCTATGTGGAGACCGTCGCGCCGCTCGCAGCCGACCCGGTGCTTCAGGCAGCGATCGCTGAGCAGGTCACCAACCGGATCGCCGCGGCGGTTGACGTCGAACAATTGGCGTTGGACGCGTTGACCGGTCTGACTGATCAAGCGCCCCGGGCGGAACCGCTGGTCGAAGGGCTGGCGCCGGTCATCGCCGACCAGGCTCACGACCGGATTGACGCCGCTGCTTCCTGGCTGGTGACCACCCCCGAGTTCGAGGAACTGTGGATTACTGCCAACCGGGAGGCTCACCAGCGACTTGTCGGAGTGCTCACCGGTCAACCCGTCGGTGTCATCGGGGTTGATGACAGTGGTGCTGTGACCATTTCCACCGGCGACATCATTTCGCGGGTCAAGGATCGCCTGATGCAGGAGGGGGTGGCGATAGCATCGAGAATTCCGGAGATCGATGCGGAAGTCACCATTTTCCAGTCACCCGAACTGGCGCGGGCGGGCCGGGCCATTGCTGTCCTGGATCGGGGTGCCCTCATCCTTGCGTTTCTCGTTCTTGCCCTAGCCGTCGGCGCCGTCGCAGTGGCTCCCCCAGGATCGCGGCGGCGAGCGGTGGGCGCACTGGGTTTCAGCATCACCGTGGTGATGGCGGTCCTCGCACTCGGGCTCGCACTGGGTCGGGCCTACTATCTGAACGCCATTGAATCCGGTGTGCAGACTCCGGGCGCGGCGGAGCGGTTGATTGATATTCTGCTCTCCCCGTTGCAGACCAGTATCCGGGTCATCTTTGCTGGGGCGCTGGTGGTGGTGCTCGTCATGTTCCTTACCGGCCGATCTCCCGCGGCGCAACGGTTCCGCGGCGGGCTCGCCCGGTTCGCCGACCTTGGCACTGGCCGGACGGGCGCAGGCCAACCAGCGCGCTGGCAGCACTGGCTGGCCCGCTACCGTCGGGCAGCGGAGGGCACCGTCGTCGTGGTGGCCCTGGCCGTCCTGGTCCTCTGGCCGGAGCCTACCGTCACCGTCGCTGTCTGGGCGGTGGCCTTGGTGGGCATCACGGTTCTGGCGATTGAACTGCTGGCCCGCCCGGCGGGGATCCAGAGTCATCCGTCCCAGGACGCCCCCCTTCGACCGGAGAGCGGCCTCCCAGGGACTCACCCACCCCGATAAAGTGGTCGCAGCCGACGACGGACGGTCGGGCAGGGAGGCTCGGGATGGAACTCGAATTCGAGGGAACGCTGTGGCATTGGAAAGGCCCCGCACCCTGGTACTTTGTCACGGTGCCGCCGGACGAATGCCAGCTGCTGCGGGAGCAATCCGGCATCGTGAGCTACGGGTGGGGGATGATCCCGGTCGACGCCGGGATCGGCGGCAGCACCTGGCCGACGTCGCTCTTCCCGCAGGATGAAAGCTACCTCGTCCCGGTCAAGGCGGCGGTCAGGAAGGCTGAGGGGCTTGCCGAAGGCGACGTGATGACGGTCCGCCTCTCCATCCGGTCCTGACGGTCGTCGGGTGGGTCAGTAGTCCACCCGCGCGGTGAGGCTCCGCCACGCATCGAACGGTGCTGTGGCGGGAATCGATGATCCCGCTGCCGGAACGAAATGCCGGACTGGCATTGATCGTTCCTCCACAGGGGTGGCGAAGAAGTTGTAGAAAACTGCGTCATCGAAGCCAGCTTGCTCCGCATCGAATCGGTCCGCAGCGTAGACAACGGTCTCCACCCGTGCCCAGAGTGCCGCCGACAGGCACATGGGGCAGGGCTCACAGCTGGTGTAGAGGGTGCTGCCTGACAGGTCGAAGGTTTCCAGCGCCGTGCACGCGTTCCGGATGGCCATTACCTCGGCGTGGGCGGTCGGGTCGTTGTTCGCCGTGACCCGGTTGACCCCGTCGAAGGCCCGTCCGTCACCGGTAACGATCACCGCTCCGAAGGGGCCGCCGTCGTTGGTGACATTGTCAACGGCCAGCGAAATCGCGGCGGTCAGGAAACGCTCGTCGTCGTTGGTACTCAAAGTAACTCTCCCGTGGTGGGCAACTGTCGTCACTCGCCCGGCCGGGATTTCTACGGGGGCGGTTCCAGAGAGCTGCGGGTTGGTCGATGTGCAGGTCCACCTGGTTGATAGCGCTCCCGTGCAGGACGCCCGCCGTTGGCTTCGTCATCGAACTGTAGCATCGCTCATTCACTGCCCGGAAGGGGGTCGGCGGAGATGCCCCCCGACCGTCTTGACCTTGACGTAGCGTCAACTATTAGCGTTGACACCACACCGAACGGGAGGAGGCGGGATGGACTGGCCCATCCAGGAAATTGCCCGGCTGGCAGGCACCACCAGCAGGACACTCAGGCATTACGGTGACCTGGGTCTGCTGCTGCCGTCGCGGATCGGCGCCAACGGGTACCGCTATTACGACGACGCCACGCTGGTCCGTCTGCAACGCATCCTCATGCTTCGCGAACTGGGCCTGGGCCTTCCCGCCATTGCAGAAGTCCTCGCGGGCGCGGCGGAACCAGTTGAATCGCTGCACCGTCACCTCGACTGGCTGCGCCAGGAACGGGACAGGCTGGCGTTGCAGATTGCGTCGGTCGAATACACAGTAAATCGATTGGAAGAGGGCGAGGAACTCGTGGCAGAGAACATGTTTAACGGATTTGATCACACGCAGTACAAGGACGAGGTCGAAGAGCGGTGGGGTAAGGACGCGTACGCCCAGGGTGACGCCTGGTGGCGGTCCAAGACCGACGCCGAGAAGGCAGTGTTCCGGCGGCAGGCGGCTGAACTTGGGGCTGAGTGGACTCAGGCTGCCGCAGATGGCATCACCCCTGACAGTGGCACAGCGCAGAGCCTGGCCGCGCGGCATATTGAATGGCTCTCGCAGGCCCCTGGGGTCCCCCGTTCAGGTGAGCAGTTGTCGAAGGAGTATGTGCTGGGCCTCGGTGACATGTATGTCGCCGACCCCCGCTTCGCGAAGAACTACGGCGGTCAGAAGGGCGCCGAGTTTGTGCGGGACTCACTGCGGGTTTACGCGGACCTGGTGCTCTAACCGGACGGCGGTTGCACACACGTCGGGGCTGCCCGCCAGCAGCCCCGACGTTTTCCGTGCCACTCACTGACGCGGATAGGGTGGAGCGACTGGAAACTGGGGGAGAACGCGTGGCAGCTGAGGAAAGCACTGGGTCCGGGATCGCGGATACCGCCGAGAAGATCACCGACGGGGTGGCACTGGACGTCCTCGCCCGGTTTGGGTTCGCGGTGCTGGCGGTGGTTCACATCCTCATCGGTGTCATCGCACTGCAGGTGGCATTCGGGGGAACCGGCCAGGCCGAACCCACCGGAGCCCTGGAACAGCTGGCCTCAGGGACCGTCGGGCCCTGGACCATGTGGGCTTGCGCGGTCGGCTGCGCGGGACTTGCCCTGTGGCAGCTCAGTGAAGCCACCCTCCGGTACCGCCGGAATGCCGTGGGGAAGCGGCTGGAGAAAGCCATTTCGTCGGGGTCCCTGGCGGTCACCTACGGTGTCATGGCGGTGACGATGGGAAGGTTCGCCATGGGGGACGGACCCGACTCGAGCGAGTTCACCAGGGATTTCACCCAGACCATGATGGCGCACCCCCTCGGACTCGTCGCCGTGCTGGTGGTGGGTGGAACGCTGTTGGGGATCGGAGGGTACTTTGTGGTCAAAGGACTGCGCAGGACTTTCAGGCCAGAGCTGCAGCACTTCGAAGACTCACGTCGTGGAGCGGTAATCGACGCGCTGGGGGTCGTGGGCCATGTGGCGAAGGGGGCAGCGCTGCTCCTGGTCGGCCTGCTGTTCGTTGTCGCTGCCGTCACCAACCGGCCGTCGGAGTCCACGGGGCTGGACGGCAGCCTGAAGGCGCTGCAGGACCACCCGTTTGGCGATGCAGTGCTGGTGGCCATCGCTGCTGGCCTGATCTGCTACGGGATCTTTGCGGTTATCCGCGCGCGGTTCGGCCGGATGTAACTGCCGCCATGGTGGCCGTTGCTCTGACCAAAAGCTGCGGAGGGTGCAGCCAAACAGAATTGAAGCCCCGAGAACAATTGAATATCGGTGGTTATCAAAACACCGGATCCACTTCATGGAGTGGGGAATTTCCCCAGCTTCAGAACTGAATCCCCCGCGACAGTCCACCGTCCACCAGAATGTTGGCGCCGGTGGTTCGACTGGACCGTGGGCTGGAGACGAAGACCACCGTATCGGCGACCTCCTGCGGTGTGCCCATCCGGTGCGTCGGGTTCAACCCCATCGCCATGTTGAACAGGTCGGGGTTGCCCTCTTCGATGCTTTGCCACACCCCGCCCTCGTGGAAAGTGTTGCCGGGGGAGACCGTGTTAGCGCGAATTCCCTGGTCCGCCAGCTGGAAGGCGAGTCCCGCCATGTAGGCGATGAGGGCGGACTTGACCGTCCCATAGGGACCGGAGGCAAAATCCACTTCACGGCCAGAGACGCTCGAGATTGCGATTATTGACGCCGCGTTGCTCTGTACCAGGTGGGGCAGTGCGGCCTTCACCAGCCGGACAGTTCCCATCAGGTCGACCCGAAGTGAGGCTTCCCAGTTCTCGTCGGTGTCGGGTATGGCCAGGGCGCTGACATTGCTCACCACCATGTCGATCCCGCCGAAGGTCGATGCGGCGTCTGCTACCCAGGCTGCGACAGCATCCGCATCGCCCATATCCATTGCGGTACCGACGATCCGCCCGGCGCTTCCTGACAGGGCTTCCTCGGTCGCTGTGATCTCCGAGGCATTCCGGGCGCAGAACGCGACATTGGCGCCCTCGGCTGCGAAGGAGTCAACGATGGCACGCCCAATTCCCTTGGTCCCGCCGGTCACCAGTGCTGTCAGTCCGCCGAGTTGTAGGTCCATCGGTTTCTCCTAGAGGTTCTGGCTGCGTCGTCGCAGCTCGTCATGTATTCCGTCAAAGGCATGTGCCCGGGGGAAGAGGTTCTTGGCCGCCTTGATGACCACGCTGTAGTTGGCGTCCACAGCGTTGGCGATAGGTGCCAACGCAGTCTGGGTCAGGAGTTGGTAGGCGTCCATTTGGTGGAGTCCGAAGAGTTCCTCGAACCATCGCACCATTTCGACCTGGCCGATCCGCCAGGAATCCTCCATGGGCCGGGAGGAACCGACAGCCATCCAGTGGCTGTCGCTCTCTAGCCTCGGCCAGGCGGGCGCTCCGCCCTTGATCAATTCGACGATGATGGTCGAGTTCATGGCGCCTTCGACGGCTGTGCCGCACGCCTCGCCTTCGCCCTGGCGGTAGTGCCCGTCTCCAATCGAGAACAGCGCGCCTTCGACGTTCACGCCGAGGTAGACGGTGGTTCCCGCTTTGACCTCGGGAGAGTCCATGTTCCCGCCGAACCGTTCGGGCACCAGTGAAGAGCGCACCTCGCCCCCGGGTGGCGCCACGCCGATGGTGCCAAGCATCGGTTCGAGTGGCAGGGCTACCTCGAAGTCGGTGTGCCGCGCCTGGAAACCGACCATCTGCCGGGCCGTATCCACGTGATAGATCCAGGTGGTGTCCGGCAACGGTTCCTGGAGGAACGCGGTCCGGTCGGTGCTGGTCAAACCGCCGAAGAAGGGGATGGTGGCGGACGCACCCCAGGAACGGGCTGGCGTCAGATCCACGATGTGGATGGCCAGCGTGTCTCCGGGCTCAGCGCCTGCCACGTAGAACGGCCCGGTCTGGGGGTTCACGAACCGCAGGTCGACCTTCTCGCTGGACAGATCATCGACGCTGGTCAGCGCATGATTAAAGGCGTCTTCAGACCAAAGTTTCAGCACCGTCCCGGGCTGGACGGTCATCACCGGCGCGGCGCCACCGAAGGTGTAGACCAACTGATCGCGGCGCGGAGTGTATTCAACGGCATCCATTACTGGATGCTATGTCGGGGGTGGGGCGCTGACAAGTTCGCCACGAGGGCATCCGCCTCACGCCGGAGATCGGAGAGTAAGTTGGGGCGATGGCACAGTTGAAAACAATTGACCTTTCAAATGGGCTGACTGCCGAACTCAGACCGGCCGTCACCGAGGATGTATACCCGATCGTGGCACTGCTCGCGGACGACCGGCTGGGGCGCACCCGTGACCGAATTGACGGTGGCGAGTCGCTTGAGCCCTACCTGACTGCCTTCGCATCGATCGACGCGGATCCGGCGCATCAGCTGGTGGTGGCAACCGTTGACGGCGTCGTCGTCGGAACCCTGCAGTTCAGCGTTCTGCCCGGTTTGGCGCGACGTGGAGCATTACGCGCCCAAATCGAGGCGGTGCGGGTGGCAGGGGGCTACCGGTCCGCCGGGCTCGGGGCAGCCATGATCACCTGGGCGATCGAGGAAGCGGAACGGCGGGAATGCTCCCTGGTCCAGCTCACCACCGACAAGTCCAGGGCTGATGCGCACAGATTCTATGCACGGCTCGGCTTCACCGCGTCTCATGAAGGATTCAAGCTCGCACTATGACGGGTGAGGGGCTCGGTGCGTTTCGGCGCCCGATGCCAGCTCTGGATGCCGACCGTGTGGGGCGCTACCCGGTGAGGGAATCGCCGAGTAACGTCCGTGAGTGAAGTACCTGGCTCCCCTGCCGGGCACTGGCAATCAGACCGGCGTCGCGGAGCAGGGTGAGATGGTGGGATGCGGTCGAGAGTGCGAGATTGCAGAGGGCGGCCGTCTCGGTGGTGGACCGAGGGCCGGTAAGGCTGAGGAGCACGCGTGCGCGTCCCTCGCCGAGAAGTGCTGAAAGCGCCTTTTCGGCCGTGTGCCCCACCTGATACCAGGTGTTGGTCACGCCGTGGGCCGGGTAGAAGAGGGTAGGTTGCACTGGCTTTTCGGTGAGGACTGAACACCAGGGACTGCCGATGACTGTGGGGACCAGCAGCATTCCACTGCCTTCACAGGGCACCACTTCGCTCCAACTATGCATCCGAACGTTGACGTTACTGCCGTCCCAGCTCACCCGTTCGTGGAGTGAACCGATCATTGTTGTTGTTCCTGCATCGACAATGCTGCGGGACCGGTGGGCGATGTCCGCGTGTAGGATCCTGCGGAGTTGTTCCCAGTGGGGAGCCATGACCGCGGACCACATTTCCTCCCACGCCTCGGCGATCCGGGCCTGGGCTTTGGCCGGGTTGCTGACGAGTGCAGTGATTGTTGCGTGGCGTTGTCCCGTGGCCAGTTTGAGGAGCTTGCCCAGATGAACCTGGACGACTTCCGGGGCCGTCCGGCGGAGGTTATCGAGTTCCTCCTCGGGGGAGGTGTCGGCGGTAATGGGGCCGGTGAGGAAATCTGGGAAGTAGCCGGACGGGGGGATGACCAGTCGCAGGATGGCGAAGGCGTCAGCAGGGATTGAAGCCCGGATGTTCCGGAACCACCCCCACTGCAGCGGCCTGCTCCCCGTCGATTGCAGGGCCCGGACCGCGTGGGCCAGTTCTATCCCCGGCGAAACACCAAAGCGGAGGAGCCCGATGTCGTCGGCGCCCAACCTGAACGTCACTACGTTTCGATCCACATCGAAAGACTAGCCGCAACGATGATCAGTTCTGGAGACTAGGGGCACCGAAGTTCACCCATCCCAGGAAACCCCAGGAGCCCAGATGTCGCACCAACTCTTCATCAATCTGCCCGTGACGAACGTCGAGGCGTCGAAGGCGTTCTACACCAGCCTTGGCTGGACGCTTAACCCTGACTTCTCCGACGATAATGCCGCAGCGATCGTGGTGAGCGAGACCATCCACCTCATGGTCCTCAGCCACGACCACTTCCGGCAGTTCACCTCCAAGGAGATCGCCGATACCACCTCCACCACGGCAGCAATTCACGCGCTCAGTGTCGAGGCACCGGAAGACATCGACTCCCTCCTCGCCAGGGCGGTGGACGCGGGGGCCACCGAAGGCATGACCCAGGATCACGGTTTCATGCGCTCGCGGTCCTTCGCCGACCCGGACGGGCACGAGTGGGAGATCATGTGGATTGACCCCATTGCCGCCGCCGGTGACTGGGACGCCGTTCAGCAGAAATACTCGCAACCGTCGGACGCGTGAGGCCGCACGATGAGACGGGATGCCCAGCCCCTGCCGGGCACGGCCAGGGTCGTCGACGCCGACCAGCTGAGGTTGGACGGCAGCAGGACCATCCGCTTCGAAGGCGAGTCCTACGGATCCGGTGTTTCGTTCTTCCGGGTCCAGTTCGAGCCGGGACAGGGCGTCGCCCAGCATCGTCATCCCTACTCCGAGACGTGGGTGGTCCTCTCCGGAGCAGCGACGTTCCTGGTGGGCGAGGAGTCCCAGGGTGGTCTCACGGACCAGACCATCGTGGTGCCGCCTGACACCTGGCACGGGTTCACCAACAACGGCGATGTCACCCTGTCCATGATGTGCATCCACGCGAGCCCGCGGATCATCCAGGAGTGGCGACCCTAGAGGGCGCTAGCTACCCGTCCAGAAACGGCCCTGAGGAACAGACCCGCCGGTTGCAATCGGCGATTCCTGCCCTCCGGGCCGTTTCCTGCGTAGCAGTCCTAGAATGAGCAAATGGTCGGCACAGTGCATGAACCATTCACTTTGGCGTTGCCCTTCGAGGGTCGGTGGCTGACCGAGAACAGCCCGGCCCGACGCGTGCCGAGCCACGGAACGGATCTGCTGGGCGGTCGGTATGCCATTGACTTCGTGGGGGTGGATGACCGTCGGCGTACGTCAATTCGAAACGACTGGCGGACGGCCTTCTCCACCGAACCGGTCGACCGGTTCTTTGCCTTCGGGCGTCCGATCCTGGCGCCGCTGGCGGGAACGGTAGTTCGAGTGCACGACGGTGAACCCGACCATGAGGCGCGCCGGTCGCAGTTCACCCTGGTGTCCTATGCGCTGGGCCAGGCCGCCCGGCTGCGGGAGGGGGTGGCGTCAATTGCCGGTAACTACGTGGTGATTGCCGCTGGTCCCGCCGAGTACGTCGCCCTCGTCCATCTCCGGAAGGGCTCGCTGAACGTTACAGTCGGTGACACGGTGGCCCCTGGCCAGTTCCTCGGGGAGTGCGGCAACTCGGGCAACTCGACACAACCGCATGTGCACCTGCAGGTCATGGATAGCCTGGACCTCGCCACAGCGCATGGCATTCCCCTCGCCTTTGAAGGGTTCCGCGAGTGGCCGCGCGGAGCCAGCTGGGCCCTCCTTAGGGAGAGCGGAGTTCCGGCAGAAGGTGCCGTCGTCGAGCCGGTTCGGTGACGGCGTCCTGCACTCCACCCTCCCCATGCGGCGTGTACCGGGTGGTGTCGGCGGTCCGGGCCACGGCAGCCCGGATGTCGGCGAGCGAGGCGGTCTCCCCCAGCAGGCCGGCCGCCCGCGCCTGCACCATGACATTGCCCAGTGCCGTGGCTTCGACCGGGCCGGCCACGACCGGCAGCCCGGTCGCGTCGGCGGTGAGCTGGCACAGCAGGGTGTTCTGGGAACCGCCTCCCACTATGTGCACCACGTCCACTTCGGTCCCGGATAGGTCGACAGCCTGCCGCACGGTCCGCGCATAGGCGGCGGCGAGGCTCTCGAGAATGCACCGCACGACGCCGGCCGGTCCGGCAGATGCCACACCCCCGGCACGGTGGGCTGCGTCCCGGATCCGCCGCGGCATGTTCCCGGGCGGGATGAACTCCGGCGAGTCGGCATCGATCAGTGGGCCCCCGGCGGGCAGGGACGCCGCCTCTGCCAACAGCGCCGCCAGGTCGGGGGAATCTCCGGCGTCGGTCCAGGAGCGCAGGCACTCCTGGAGCAGCCACAGCCCGCCGACATTCCGCAAGTACCTCACTGTCCCGTCGATGCCGCGTTCATTGGTGAAGTTGGCGGTGCGGCTCGCGGGGGAGAGTACCGGCTGGGCCAGCTCGACGCCGACCAGCGACCAGGTGCCCGACGAAATGTAGGCAAACCCCTCAGCCAGGGCGGGGACGGCGGCAACCGCTGATGCCGTGTCATGCGAACCCACCGCAACGACAGCTGTGTTCGGCGGCAACCCGGTCTGACGGGAAATCCCGGGCAGCAGCATCCCCAGCGTTTGACCCGGCTCGATCTGAGCCGGAAAAAGACCAGCGGGAATCCCGAGCCGGGCAAGGATCCCGGGATCCCAGCCGCCGGTGCGCGCGTCCGTGAGCCCCGTGGTGGAGGCATTGGTCGCCTCGCTGGCCCGCCGGCCGGTCAGCCAGAAGCAGAGCAGGTCCGGGATCAGGAGCGCCTGTACCCCTTCAAGGGAGGCCTCGGACGCCAGCTGGTAGAGCGTGTTGAACGGAAGGAACTGCACGCCGGTGGTGCTGTACAGGCGATCGAAATCCATGCGCTGGTGCACCGCCGCGACTGCAGTCTCGCCGCGTCCGTCCCGGTGGCTGTACGGCAGGGTGGCGAGGGCGCCGTCGTCGTCAATCAGCCCGTAGTCCACCGCCCAGGTGTCCACGCCGATGCTCGCGATCCGTTCCCCGGGCTCCAGTGCGCCCGACGCCAGCGTCAGCCCGGCAAGCACCTGCTCAAAGAGGGAGTGGACGTCCCAGCGCAGCGTGCCATCGACCTCGACCGCACCGTTGGAAAACCGGTGCACCAGTTGCAGCCGCGGCCCGTCTGTCCCGACCCGGCCCAGGATGACCCGGCCCGAGGAGGCGCCGATGTCGACGGCGACAAACACCGGCCGGGCGTCGTCGATCATCGGAGGAAGGCCGCGGCAACACCCGCATCCACGGGGATGTGCAGCCCAGTGGTGTGGGACAGCGCGTCGGAGGTAAGGACGGCGACGGCGCTGGCCACGTTCTCTGGGAGTACCTCCCGCTTGAGCAGGGTGCGCTGGGCGTAGTACTCGCCGAGTTTGTCCTCGTCGACCCCGTAGACCGCAGCACGCTTTGCGCCCCACCCGCCGGCGAAGATCCCCGAACCGCGGACCACTCCATCGGGGTTGATCCCGTTGACGCGGACCCCGTACTCGCCGAGTTCGGCGGCGAGCAGCCTCACCTGGTGCGCCTGGTCCGCTTTTGTGGCGGAGTAGGCGATGTTATTGGGGCCGGCGAAAACCGAGTTTTTCGAGGAGATGTAGATGATGTCCCCACCCATCTCCTGGTCGATGAGCACCTTCGCTGCCGCCTGGGACACCAGGAAGGACCCCTTGGCCATGACGTTGTGCTGCAGGTCCCAGTCCTGTTCGGTGGTTTCGAGCAGGGGCTTGGAAATCGACAGTCCGGCGTTATTGACCACCAGGTCCAGCCCGCCGAAGGCGAGCACCGCGGCGTCGATCGCCTGCCGCACCTGGACGGGATCGGTGACGTCCGCCCGGACGCCGACTGCGACGTCGGTGCCGCCGAGCTCTGCGGCGACCTGCTGGGCGCTGTCAAGGTGCAGGTCGGCGATCACCACGCAGGCGCCTTCCGCGGCCAGCCGGGTGGCGATGGCCTTGCCGATGCCCGACGCCGCCCCGGTCACCAGGGCGATCCGGCCGGCGTGCGACTTGGGTTTGGGCAGACGCGCAAGCTTCGCTTCCTCCAGCGCCCAGTACTCGATC
Organism: Arthrobacter sp. 260; assembly: GCF_013116745.1. Taxonomy (GTDB): domain Bacteria; phylum Actinomycetota; class Actinomycetes; order Actinomycetales; family Micrococcaceae; genus Arthrobacter_D. The sequence goes on along the minus strand of NZ_JABFOE010000003.1, from coordinate 23,732 downwards.
CGGAACTTCTCCGACTCGTCGATGGGGGAATAGGTGGAAATACCTTCCGCTCCCCGCATCACGTTGATGGCGTTCAGGTAGAACTCACCCGCGACCCGGGCGGTCTGCTTGGTTGCACCGAAGCTGAACATGCCAACGCCGGGAACCAGCACCACCGCCGGGTCCGCCCCCCGGATGGCGGGGGACGCCGCTGTCGCATGCCGGTCGTAGTAGTCCTGGTAGTCGGACCGGTAGGCCTGGTGCAGTTCCTTCAGCCGGGCGACGGCATCCTCGACGGGCGCATCGGCCGGGAGGTCCAGGACCAGGGGTTTGACCTTGGTGCGCAGGAAGTGGTCGGGGCAGGACGTCCCCAACCCCGCCAGCCGCGGGTGTTCGGCACTCTCAAGGAAGTGCAGGACGGCGGCGTCGTCGCAGAAATGCCCGAGTTGGGGCTTGTCAGTCGAAGCCAGGCCCCGAATGACAGGTGCCAGCGCGGCTGCCTTCGCGCGGCGTTGGTCCACCGGTAGGGCCGAATAGCCTGGCAGTGGAGCGCCGAACGGCTGCGGCCGCGAGTTCTCCGCCAGGTAGCGTTCAGCGGTCTCGATAATCCACAGCGAGTTGCGTTCGGCCTCCCCGGAGGTCTCGCCCCAGGCTGTGATTCCGTGACCGCCGAGAATGGTGCCGACTGCCTGCGGGTTGGCGGCCTTGATCGCCGCGATATCCAGTCCCAGCTGGAACCCGGGGCGGCGCCAGGGTACCCAGAGCACCTTGTCGCCAAAGATCTTAGCGGTCAGCGCTTCGCCGTCAACGGCCGTGGCGATAGCGATGCCGGAGTCCGGGTGCAGGTGGTCAACGTGGGCGGCATCGACCAGGCCGTGCATCGCCGTGTCGATCGACGGTGCTGCGCCGCCCTTTCCATGCAGGGTGTAGTCGAAGGCCGCGACCATTTCGTCCTCCCGGTCAACGCCGGGATACACGGCGGTCAGGGCACGCAGCCGGTCCAGGCGAAGTACCGCCAGTCCCTGTTCGGTGAGCGTTCCGAGGTCACCGCCGGAGCCCTTCACCCAGAGCAACTCCACGTTCTCGCCTGTCACCGGATCAGTGCCGACGCCTTTCGCCGAGGTGTTGCCGCCTGCGTAGTTGGTGTTCCGCTTGTCCGCGCCGAGCCGGTTGGACCGGGCAATCAGGTCCTCCACCGTTGACATCGTTGAGCTGTTCACTGTCACGCGCCCCATCCTGCCTGCTGCCCGCCCTCGCGGTCTGCGTTGATTTTCTCCTGATATCCGCTGGCAGCGTAGGCGGCCAGCGGGTCCGCGGGAAGACCGCGCGATTCACGCCACGCGGCGAGTGCCGGCCGCACATCGGTGTAGAAGGCATCCATGAAGAGTGCGTTGGCTCCGAGGACGTCGCCTGCTTCCTGGGCTGCGGTGAGTGCCGTGCGATCGACGAGGAGGGCGCGGGCGGCCATTTCCTGGACATTCAGCACCGACCGGATCTGCCCGGGGATCTTCTCTTCAAGGTTGTGGCACTGGTCCAGCATCAGGGCCACATTGCTGGCCGGGTCGAGTGCGCCACCCCGGGCCACCTCATACATGATGCGGAACAGCTGGAACGGATCTGCTGCCCCGACAATGAGGTCGTCGTCGGCGTAGAAACGGGAATTGAAGTCGAAGGAGCCCAGCTTTCCAAGGCGGATGAGTTGCGCGACGATGAACTCGATGTTGGTGCCCGGAGCGTGGTGTCCGGTGTCGAGGCAGACCAGGGCCTTCTCTCCGAGGGCAAGCGTGTGGGCGTACGAGGTACCCCAGTCAGGAACGTCGGTGTGATAGAAGGCCGGCTCGAAGAACTTGTATTCAAGCACCATCCGCTGAGCTGCCCCGAGCCGGGAGTAGACCTGCTGCAGGGATTCATGAAGCCAGTCCTGACGCGAGCGCATATCGCCCTGCCCGGGGTAGTTGGTGCCGTCGGCCAGCCAGATTTTCAGATCCCGCGAGCCGGTGACGTTCATGACGTCGATGCACTCGTACATGTGGTCGATCGCTTTGCGGCGCACTGCCGGGTCACTGTGGGTGAGCGAACCGAACTTGTAAAGGTCGTCCTGGAAGGTGTTGCTGTTGATCGTGCCGAGCCTGATGCCGTGGTCAGCCGCGAACCCGGACAGCTCCGCGTAATCCTCCACCTTGTCCCACGGGATGTGGAGGGCAACCGACGGCGCGAGCCCGGTCAGTTCGTTGACCTTCGCCGCGTCGGCAATCTTCTCCTGCACGGTGCGCGGTGTCCCGGCCGTCTGGAAGACCTTGAAGCGGGTTCCGGAGTTCCCGTAAGCCCAGGAGGGCACCTCGATGGCGAGCTGTTCCAGCGTGGCCGATATTCGGCTCAGGTCAACCATTGCTTCTCCACATCTATCGCTGCTGGCCCGGGCCGGCGCGCGCCTTTAGTTGTTATGCACCGACTCATCGGGCCGTCCGCCGCGGGAGGCGATCGAATGTCATAAAGCGAACCATAAATTGAATCGATTCATTGGTACGTTTCAAAGGTATCCTTGGCACTGAGACGGTGTCAAGCAATCTTTCGCAGGCAGCACGGCAGGATGCCGCACTCCCCGTCCAGTAGTTCCGCGAAGCGAGGAGAACCCGAATGGTCAGTATCAAGGACGTCGCCGACCAGGCGCAGGTGGCTGTGGGGACAGTCTCCAACGTGCTCAACAATCCTGACCGCGTCGCCGAAAAGACCCGTGAACGGGTCTTGGCAGTGATCTCCGAACTCGGCTTCGTGCGCAACGACGCGGCCCGCCAGTTGCGGGCAGGCCTCAGCCGTACTATTGGCCTGATCGTCCTGGATGTGAGCAACCCATTCTTCTCGGCGCTGGCTCGCGCCGCGGAAGACCGCGCAGCGGAATCGGACAGCACAGTGCTACTGGGGGACAGCGCACACGACGTTGGCCGGGAGGGCCGCTACCTCGACGTGTTCGAGCAGCAGCGCGTCAAGGGCGTCCTGATCTCTCCCGTCGGCAACATCGATTCACGACTGGAGCAATTGAGTGCCCACGGTGTCCCGGTGGTCCTTGTGGACCGGGTGGACCCGCAGGGCCGGGTGAGCTCGGTATCAGTTGACGACGTTGCCGGTGGGTACATGGCCGTGCAGCACATGCTGTCCCGAGGACGACGGCGGATCGCTTTCGTCGGCGCCTCGACCGACATCCTGCAGGTCGCCGACCGGCTCAAAGGTGCGCAGCAGGCGGTGGCCGAGGTTCCCGATGCCCAGCTGGAGGTGGTCGAAGCCACCGCTATGACAGTCCTCGCCGGACGCGCCTCCGGCGAACTGCTCGCCGAGCGGGGCCGGGACGGACTTCCAGATGGCATCTTCTGCGCCAACGACCTGCTGGCCATCGGCGTCATGCAGGCAGTACTTTTGATCCGCGGTCTGCGGATCCCCGAGGATCTTGCACTGATCGGCTATGACGACATTGATTTCGCCCAGTCCACGGTGGTGCCCCTGTCCACGGTGCGGCGACCGACCGAACTGATGGGACGCACCGCCGTCGAACTGCTGCTTGAGGCAATCGAGGGGCTCTCGCCAGAGAGCCGGCAGGTCATCTTCCAGCCAGAACTTGTCAGCCGGGGGAGCACGCTCTAGGCCTCCCCGCTCGCCGTCGTCAGTGATAGCATCTGTCTGAAACGATTCACCCCACTCGAGGAGGAGCGCCATGGAACGCGTCTGTTTCCAACTGCAGGTGAAGCCCGACCGGCTGGAGGAGTACCGGGAGCGTCACGCCGCCGTGTGGCCCGACATGCTGCACGCTCTCAAGGATTCGGGGTGGAACAACTATTCGCTCTTCCTGCGGCAGGATGGACTGCTGATCGGTTACGTGGAAGCTGACGACTTCGCCGCGGCCCAGCGCGCCATGGCCGCCACTGACGTCAACGGCCGCTGGCAGGCCCAGATGAGCGATTTCTTTATTGAACTCGAGGGGCGCCCGGATGAAGGATTCCTGATCCTGGAGGAGGTTTTCAACCTCGAGGACCAGTTGGCCCCCTAAGAAGGTGTCCCGGCAATGAGCGCTCCTTTACTGGCCGACCCGCTGGGCGGGCCGACCGACCCCACGGTCATTCAGCACCAGCGCACCGGTCAATGGTGGATGTTCTATACCCAGCGGCGCCCGCATGCACGAGGGCTCGGCGTGGAGTGGGTGCATGGCAGCCGGATTGGCACGGCTGTGTCCGACGACGGCGCGGCCTGGCGCTACCGCGGGGTGGTCGAGGGCCTGGATCCCGCCAACACTCCGGGCCGCCACACCCACTGGGCACCCGAGGTCGCGTGGGATGGGAACCGGTACCACATGTATCTCAGCTGGATCCACGGGGTCCCGTCGGCCTGGGCGGGACATGAGCGGCACATCGCCCACCTCACCAGCCCGGACCTTGTGCGGTGGGAGCACCACGGGTTCCTCGCCCTCGGTTCCCGGTACGTGATCGATGCCGCCGTCGCCACCACAGCGGATGGTCGCGTGCGCCTTTGGTACAAGGACGAAGCTGACGGATCCACAACTCATGCTGCCGTCAGCCAGGACTGGCACACCTTCGCGGTGGAAGGGCAGGTCATCGGGGGCGTGCCCCACGAGGGTCCGAACGTCTTCGCGCTCGACGGCTGGCAGTGGTTGATCGCGGACGAGTGGTGTGGCCAGCGCGTCTATCGCTCCGACGACGGCGTCACATGGTCCGCGCAGGGGCGCATTCTCGACATTCCCGGATCCCACGCCGGCGACCGACAAGTGGGACGGCATGCCGACGTCGTCGTACGGGGAAAGGAGGCGGTCGTCTTCTACTTCACGCATCCCCACTGGGGTGGCAGCAACGCGGTCGAGGCGCAGGTGGGAGCACTGCGCGAGTCGACGGTTCACCGGGCACGCCTCTGGGTAAGCGAGGGTGTACTGCGGTGTGACCGGGACGTTCCGGCGGCCAGCCCGCTGTCAACGGGACGCGGCCGGCCCTAATGTAGTGCTTCGCGGGAGCAGGCCAACCTCAGTACTGACCGGTGGTGCTGGAACTGCCTCGCCCCATCACTGCACGGCGGAGCTTCACGCTCAAAGATCCCGCCCACCCTTGACCGTCTATCCAGGCTGCCCTAGGTTGGTGAAAGCGCTTTCCATTGAAAGGATTCAAAGATGAATACTCGCTATCGCCTCACTCCTGTGCCAGCTACGCTCGCTCTGAGCCTGGCCCTTATCGCTGGAGGTGGCGTCCTTCCTGCGGTCGCCGCACCAGCCCACCACCAGAATCGGCCGGGGATCCAGCTGGAGCACCTCGACCGCGGACTTGTCGCGGCTGCCACCACCGAGGGCACGTTCCTCAGTTGGCGTCTCCTGGCCACCGAGGTGACCGGTTCCACCACCACCGGCCAGGCGGGCCCGGACTTCGCCGTCTACCGCGACGGCAAGAAGATCGCCACGGTTACCGACAGCACCAATTACCTCGACCCCGCGGCCACCGATGACACCGCCACTTACCAGGTAGCCGCCGTCGTCGACGGGGTGGAGCTTGCCCGCAGTGGGGACGTGAGCCCCTGGGCCCAGGGATATGCCGAAATTCCACTCCAGAAACCCGCTGACGGGGTCACCCCGGCGGGTGAGAACTACACATATGCCGCAAACGACATGAGTCTCGGCGACGCAGATGGCGACGGACAGTTCGAGTACGTGGTCAAGTGGGAGCCGACAAACTCCAAAGACGTCTCCCAGATTGGCTACACGGGCAACACCTACATCGACACCTACACGATGGATGGCGCGCTGCTGCACCGGATCGACCTCGGCGTCAACATCCGCTCCGGCGCCCACTACACCCAGTTCATGGTCTATGACTTTGACGGCGACGGCCGCACCGAAATGATGATGAAAACGGCGCCGGGCACCAAAATCCTGTCCTACGACGACGCCGGCAACGTCACCGACGAGCGCTTCATCACCATGCCGGAAGACGACCTTGCCGCCGGTTACGCCAACGACGACGACTACCGCAAGAGCGCAGCCGACTACTACGAACATGTCGTTGACCTCTTCACCCAGTGGCACGAACACCCGGAGGTGGTTTCCGGCAACTGGCCCGCAACGCTTGAGGAGGCTTTCGGCATCGACCCACGCCACGCCTACCCGCTTTCGGATACGAATGCCCGCGACCTGGCCGACTACTTCATTGACGAGTACGCGCCCGGGCGCAGCGCCCGGAACAACCTGCGGGCGTTTGAAGGCTTCATCCTGAGCGGCCCCGAGTACCTCTCGGTCTTCGATGGCGCCACCGGCGAGGAACTGCAAACCGTCGACTATGAACCCGGACGGGGCGACGACGGCCTCATGTGGGGCGACTACGCGATGAGCCGCATCGAGCCCGGCAACCGGGTGGACCGCTTCCTCTCGGGGGTCGCCTACCTGGACGGCCAGCGTCCGTCGGCAGTGTTTGCCCGCGGCTACTACACCCGCACCACAATGGCCGCCTACACCTGGGACGGTAAAAATCTCTCAACCGTATGGAACGTGGACAGTGGCCACGCGCCCATGAGCAACCCGTTCAACGACAGCCCGCACGGCCGCCCCGGCACCGACCCGGAGTTCGGGTCGCTCAACACTCAGGGGTTCCACTCGCTGAGCGCGGCTGACGTGGACGGCGACGGCCGGCAGGAGATCGTCTATGGTTCAGCGACGATCGACGACGACGGTTCCCTGCTCTACAGCTCATTCGCCACCATGCCTGAGGGCAGCGCGACGCCCGGCGTTGAAGCTGGTCTGGGGCATGGCGATGCGATGCACGTGACCGATATTGATCCGGAACGGCCCGGGCTGGAGATTTTTACCGTGCACGAGGGTGGAGCCTATGCCCCCTACGGATCGGCGCTCCGCGATGCGGCAACCGGCGAAGTGCTCTTCGGTGCCTACTCGGGGCGCGATACCGGGCGCGGCATGATCGGGGACGTCCGTGCCGACGTCGACGGGATCGAGGTCTGGTCGAGCATGCCGGGCGGCACCGACGCATCGGGGCTGCTCAGCTCGACCGGCGACATTCTCGAACCCCGGACCCCGGGCACCAACATGAGCATCAAATGGGCTGCAGACCTGACCACGCAACTGGTCAATGGCTCCGGCGACGGCACTCCCACTATCGACGACTGGACCCGCGGCACCCTGTTGACCGCCGACGGCACCCGTACCAATAACGGCACCAAGGGCAACCCCTCGCTGGTCGCGGATGCCTTTGGGGACTGGCGCGAGGAACTGTTTGTCCGCACCGCTGACAGTTCAGCAATTCGGGTCTACCTGAGCACTGAGGTAACCGAGCATAAGCTCTCCACGCTGATGCACGACCCGCAGTACCGGGCCGAGGTGGCCCGCCAGAACACCACCTACAACCAGCCGTCCTACCCGAGCTACTACCTCGCCTCGGATATGGACTTCGCCGCGGTTCCGGTCCCTGAGGCCTGGACCCCCGGTATCGTCAGCGCCCTCGGCTCCACCCTCGAGACCCTGACCGTCAGCGGGGAGGTTGCTGGCCCGGTGGCGAAGCAACTGGAATCGTCGCTGGCCCAGGCCGAACGTGCGGCCGCACAGGGTGATCTGGCGAAGGTGCGCAAGGCAATGGAGAAGTTCGTGAAGTTCCTGGGGCAGTCCAAGAAGCCCGACGTTGTCCCCGCCCCGGCGCGCGCGGTGCTCGATAACGGTGCCCGGACCATCCTCGGAATGGTCGGGTAGCCCGCCCTTTCCTGCCGGCGGCCAGGCTCAGCTCCTCGTGAGGAGCTGAGCCTGGCCGCTCAGCGGGAGAAGACGTCCCGTTGGAACCTGATGTGTTCGGCCGCCTGGGCGGGTCCGCCGTTCTCGTGGCCGTTGTACGGGAAGACATTCATCGACTTTGGCCCCGCGTAGTGGTTGTAGGCGGCGTACACGCATGACGGCGGGCAGATGTCGTCGAGCAGGCCCACCGAGAACAGTGCCGGGATACCCGCCCGGGCGGCGAAGTTGACCCCGTCAAAATAGGCCAGCGTCGCGAAGACTTCCTCCTCGCGGCCGCGCTGGATCCCGAGGTAGCGCACCAGCTCGCTGTAGGGGGCGGTATTGACCAGTTCAGTGGCCCTGCGAACATGCGCGAGAAACGGCACGTCGACAATCGCGGCGACCGGAGGGTGCTCCAGCCGCAGGGGTGTCAGGGCGGCTGCGGCCAGCGCGATTGCGCCGCCTTGGCTTCCGCCCGAGATGAGCACCCGCTCCCGGTCCACGAAGGCGTGCGACTGGGCAGCCTCCACCGCGCGGACCGCGTCAGTGAACAGCCGGCGGTAGTAGTAGGTTTCAGGGGAATCGATACCTAGCGTCAGATGACCGCCAAAGTGCGGCCCACCCACGCCGGGGTCGGGGGTGTCGCCGCTCCGGTGTCCGGCGCCCTGGCCCCGCAGGTCCATCACGAAGTGCGCGACGCCGGCGCTCGGGATGGCGGTCCACTCACCGAGGAGGCTCCTGCCGCCGCCGTATCCGATGTACGTCACCACGGTGGGCAGCGGCCCGGTCGCGGAGCGTGGCCGGAGCAGCCACCCCTTGATGGGGTGGCCCCCGTAGCCAGCGAAGGTGACATCCTCGGTCACCAGTTCCGAGTATCCGGCGTCGACCTCCTCGAAGCGGGCATCAAGGGTGAAGGACGCGGCCTGGGCCAGGGTCTTCTCCCAGAAGGCGTCGAAATCCGCGGGTTCACTCCGGGCGGGGAGGTACTGCTGGAGCTCGCTGAGCGGGAGGTCAAACTGCGGCATCTAGCGGTTTCCTTAGCTCGTTGTCGTCTCGGAGGAGTCTTGGATCACAGTATTTCAGAACAAAGCCTTGCAAATTGAGACGATTCAATTTAGTCTCATCGGAGAGCGCTTTCCCCCGTGATGTAAGTCATAGTACCAGCGGGTCAGAAGAGCTTCACCAGTTATCTGAGCCGTTCCCAGGAGGACAAAGATGTTCAACAAATTTTCACGACGCGCCGGGTCCGGCGTAGCGGTCACGGTCGCAGCGGTTCTGATGCTGACCGCCTGCGGTGGCAACGGCGGCGACGCCGGCGGAACCCCCGACCCGAATGAGGAAGTCACCCTCAACTTCACCTGGTGGGGCAACGAGGATCGTGCCTCCCGCTACGAGGAAGCCATCGCCCTGTTTGAGGATGAGAACCCGAACATTGACGTCAACGGCACCTTCATGGACTTCCCTGCGTACTGGGAGAAGCGCCAGACCGAGGCTGCCGGTGGCGGCCTGCCCGACGTCATGCAGTTCGACTACAGCTACCTTCGCCAGTACGGCGAGAACGGCGTGCTGCTTGACCTCACCGAATACGAGGGCAACGGCCTGACCACCGATGGCATCGACGAGACGCTGATGGCCACCGGTCGGCTCGAGGATCAGACCCTCGCCGTCCCCACCGGCTACAACGCCTGGTCCCTCTTCGAGAATCCGGCAGTGCTTGAGGAAACAGGTGCTACCGGATATGAAGGCGGCACGTCCTGGGAGGACTACGACGCGTATATGACCAGCGTCACCGAGGCGTCCGGGGGAGAGGTCTACGGCGGCACCGACTACACCGGCCGCATCCAGAACCTTGAACTGCAGATGCGCCAGGAAGGCCGTGAGCTGTTCACCGACGAGGGAGAACTGAACTTCACCCAGGAGGAGCTTGCCGAATTCTGGAGCAGCGCCCAGGGCTTGCGCGACAACGTCACCATCCCCGCCCGCCAGCTGGAAGAGGTTGCCCCGAAGTCAGGCTTCGGGTCCAACCTCACCGCAAGCGAAATGACCTGGTCCAACTTCATGGGCGGCTACCTCGGCGACACCGGCGCCGAGGACCTGACCATCCTGGCGCCGCCCACCAGCGACCCCTCGGTCAAGGACCTGTACCAGAAGCCCAGCATGCTGCACGCGGTTTCCGCGGGCACCGAGCACCCCGAAGCTGCAGTGGCGTTCGTCGAGTTCCTGATCAACAGCCCGGAGGTCGGCGCAATCTTTGGGGCCAGCCTCGGCGTTCCCGCCTCGGAAACCGCATTGGAAGGGGCAAGCCTCGAAGGGCCGGATCTGGGGGTCAAGGAATACCTCGACTCCGTCGCTGACCGCATCGGAGACCCTCCCGCCGCGCCCGTCGTCGGCTACGGCGCGCTGGAGAACACCTTCCTCACGCTCGGTACCTCAATCGGTCTGGGAGCCATCACGCCGGAGGAAGCTGCACAGCAGTTCTTCGACGAGGTCGCTGTCACCCTCGGCAGCTGAACCGACCGTAGAGCCTAGGAGCAGTGTGATGACCACGGGATCGGCGCCAGCGCCACAAAACACCCGCACAACCGCCGAACCCGGCGCCCGTCCGGCGGGCAACCGCCGGGCGGGCGGGCACCCCAAACGCAAGGGCAATTCGGAGACGGTCGCCGGGTACGCCTTCCTCGCCCCCTGGCTGGTGGGACTCTTCGCCTTGACCTTGGGCCCCATGCTGTTCTCCCTCTATCTGGCTTTCACCGACTACAACCTTTTCACTGCCCCCGAATGGTCAGGCCTGGCGAATTTCGAACGGATGGCCGGCGACACCGTGTTCTGGGGCTCGGTCCAGATCACCCTCATCTATGTACTGGTGGGGACACCGATCAAGCTGGCGGCCGCCCTGGGCGTCGCGATGCTGCTGAACTACAAGTCGAAGGGGTCCGGTTTCTTCCGCTCGGCGTTCTACGCACCGAGTCTCATCGGCGCCTCGGTGAGCATCGCGATCGTATGGCGGGCAATGTTCTCCGCCGAGGGCCCGGTTGACAGCGGGCTCAGCTTCCTCGGGATCAACCTGGGTGGCTGGGTCGGCGTGCCAGCACTGATCATGCCCATGATGATCCTGCTGGCTGTCTGGCAGTTCGGCGCACCGATGGTCATCTTCCTGGCCGGACTGAAGCAGGTGCCAGCCGAACTTTACGAGGCTGCGTCGGTGGATGGGGCGAAGGCCTGGCGGAAGTTCATCAGCGTCACCCTGCCGATGCTCTCGCCGGTGATCTTCTTCAACCTGCTGTTGGAGATGATCGGCGCCTTCCAGATTTTCGCATCCGCCTACATCATCGGCTCAGGCTCCGGGGGTCCCGCGGGCGCCACCAACTTCTACACCGTCTACCTCTACACCCGCGCGTTCACGAACAATCAGATGGGCTACGCCTCGGCGATGGCCTGGGTTCTGCTGATCGCGGTGGGCATCCTCGCTTTCATTCTCTTCCGCACCTCCAAGAGCTGGGTGCACTACGGAGGTGACACCAAATGAGCACCATCGAATCAACCCCCACCGCGCCCCCGCCGGTGCAACCCATTCACAAGCGTCGCCAGCCACCCCGCCGGACCGCAGCGAATGTGGCCTGGATTGTCGGCATCGTGCTGCTGACCGTCGTCGTGCTGTATCCACTGGTGTGGATGATCTCCGCGTCGTTCAAGCCGAGCTCGGAGTTCGGGTCCAACCAGGGTCTGCTGCCCGAGAACCCCACCTTCGACAACTTCATCAAGGTGATGGAGGGTGTCGCCGGCATCCCCACCTGGAGGTTCTTCTGGAACTCCACCATCCTTGGTATCGGGGCGGTCATCGGCACGGTGATCTCCTCATCGATGGCGGCCTACGCGTTCGCCCGCCTGAACTTCAAGGGCCGGCCGCTGTTCTTCGCCATGATGATCGGCACGCTGCTCCTGCCGTTCCACGTGCTGATCATCCCGCAGTACATGATCTTCCGGAACCTCGGCATGGTGGACACGTTCGCCCCGCTGCTGGTGGGCAAGTTCCTCGCCACCGAGGCATTCTTCGTGTTCCTGATTGTCCAGTTCATCAGGAACCTGCCGAAGGAACTGGACGAGGCGGCCCGCATCGACGGGTGCGGGCACTGGCGGATCTTCTGGTCGATCACCGTCCCCCTGATCAAGCCCGCCCTGATCACCTCCTCGATCTTCGCGTTCATCTGGAGCTGGAACGACTTCCTCGGCCCGCTGCTCTACCTCAACTCGCCGGAGAACTATCCGCTGCCGTTGGCGCTGCGCGTGTTCAACGACCAATCCAGTGCCTCCGACTACGGCGCGACCGTTGCGATCTCGGTTCTCGCCCTCCTGCCGGTGATGCTGTTCTTCGTCATCTTCCAGCGGTTCCTCGTGGCCGGGGTTGCCACCCAGGGCCTGAAGGGGTGACAGTGCTCAGCCTCCGGGGCGGCCGCAACCAGCGTCAGCGGCGCGACTTGCCCGACGGCACCACACTCAGGTGGCCGGGTGCCGAAGGGAAGTTCGCGCTGTTCGCCGAGGTGTTGTGGATTGGCGTGCTCACCGTCGCAGGTGGCCTGCTGATCGTCACCCTGCCCGCTGCGCTTGCCGCGTCCACCCGTCACCTGCACCGCTACCTGCGGGCCGACCGCTCAACCATCGGCCAATGGTGGTCGGACTTCGGCGCGGCACTGCGCACCGGCTGGATCGTTGGCCTGGCGACGACGGCGGCGGCCGTCGTGCTCTCCTTCAACCTCCTCCTGGCGGGCACCCGGGTGCTGCCCGGATGGCAGGTGGTAGTCGCTGGTGGAGCCCTCGCCGGGGTGCTGGTGGCGCTGATTCTGTTGCAGTCTGCGGCACGCTGGAGCCCGGAGCACGGCTGGAGGCGGGCCCTCCGGGACGGCGCCAGGTCACTGATCACCGATCCGGGAGCGATCATCCAGCTGGTTCTCGCGCTGCTGTTGACCAGTATCGTGACCTGGCAGCTGCTGCCACTGCTGGTGCCCGGCCTGGGCTGCCTTGTTTTCGCGGTGCTCGCCGTCAAGGAACGCGAGCGTCCGGCGAAGTAACCTCTTCCCACGTCCCTCCCCAGGTCGAAAGGACCATTCCCGTGCACTACGGCGCCGATTACAACCCTGAACAGTGGCCCGAATCCGTCTGGCCGGACGACGTCGAACGGATGCGAGAGGCGTCGGTCACCATGGTGAGCCTGGGCATCTTCGCCTGGTCGCGGATCCAGCCTGCGGAGGGTGTCTTCGACTTCGGATGGCTCGACCGGGTCATCAACCTGCTGCACGAGGGAGGGATCGCCGTGGATCTGGCGACGGCGACCGCCTCACCGCCGCCATGGATGACCGCTGCCTACCCGGAGATCCTCGCCGCCGACGAAAACGGTGCGACGTACTGGCACGGCAGTCGGCAGCACTATGCGCCGTCGTCGCCGACGTACCGCCGGCTTGCCGGTGAACTGGTGAAGCGGCTCGCCGAACGGTACGTTGACCACCCGGCGGTGGTGCTGTGGCATGTCAACAACGAGTACGGCTGCCACCTCAACCTGGACTACTCCAACTCAGCGCGCGACGCGTTCCGTGACTGGTTGCGTGCTAGGTACGGAACCCTTAAGTCGCTGAACGAGGCCTGGGGAACCTGGTTCTGGGCTCAGCACTATGAATCGTTTGACCACATTTACCCACCCCGCAAGGCGCCCTACAGCCACAACCCCGGCCAGCTGCTCGACTTCCGCCGGTTCACCTCCGACATGCTCCTGCAGTGCTACCTGATGGAGCGCGACATCATCCGGGCAGCCGGGGCGCGCCAGCCCATCACCACCAACTTCATGGGCGCCTTCAAACCAGCCAACTACTGGCAGTGGGCGCAGGAGATGGACGTCATCTCCGACGACTGCTATCCCGACCCCAACGACCCGGAAAGCTTCCGGGCTGGCGCGTTCCAGCGGGACCTGATGAGGTCCCTGAAACCCGGGACGCCGTGGCTCCTCATGGAGCAGTCCACCAATGCCCTGAACTGGCGGCCCAGCAACGCCCCGAAAGCACCCGGGCAGATGCAGGCGCTCAGCATGCAGAGCGTGGGCCGGGGCGCCGACGGCATCCTGTTCTTCCAGTGGCGACAGTCCCGCGCCGGGGCCGAAAAGTTCCACTCTGCGATGCTGCCGCACGCCGGCACTTCCACCCGCACCTGGCGTGAGGCGCAGGGCCTGGGCCTCGAGCTGGCCGCCCTGCCAGAGCTCCCCGCGGGCACCCGGGATGCCCGCGTGGCCATCGTGTTCGACTGGGAGAACTGGTGGGCCCTGGAAAACCCCGACCACCCGGTGGTCCTGGACTACGTCGAGTGCGTGCAGGGCTGGTATCGGGCCATCCACCGCCAACACGTCCAGGTGGACCTGGTGCTCCCGACCTCCGGGCTGGAGGACTACGCGGTGGTCGTTGCACCCCAGCTGTATCTGTTGACGGACGACGGTGCAGCGAACCTTACCGGCTTCGTCCAGGGCGGCGGTCACCTGCTGGTGACAGCGTTCAGCGACATCGTCGACGAGCACGACCGTTTCCGTGAGGGCGGATTCCTCACCCAGTTGGGACCCCTGCTCGGGATCACCCTCGAGGACTTCGGGGCGCTGGTGCCGCCCGCATCGTCGGGGCCCGGACAACGCACCGCGCCGGTGGCGTTGGGCCAGTCAACCTTCGACGGACTGTACCTTGCGGAGGAGATCGCGACCGTCGACGCCGAGGTTCTGGCGACCTTCAGCGGCGGCCGTACCCAGGGGCTACCCGCGTTCACCACCAGGGTCAGCGGCGCAGGCCGGGCCTACTATCTCGCCACCGTGCCTGACGACGACGGTGCACGCCTGGTGAGCGCACACGTCTTCGCGACCGCGGGCATCGAACCCGTGCTCGCGGGGCTGCCCGATACCGTTGAAGCCGCGCAGCGTGGCGAAGTGACGACCCTGATCAACCACGGCGCGGACGCCGTCGCCATCGAGGTGTCCGGAACCAACCTTTTGACTGGTGAGGCAGTGGACAAGGTGCACCTCGAGTCCTTCGGGTACGCGCTGCTGCGCCGGCCCTGAACGGTCCACCAGCATTTGAACCGCCAGCCTGCATCACCGCCCAACACGAGGAGAGTCATGGCCCGCGCACGTATTGTGATCGACAGGGATTTCACCATCGGCGAGGTACCCCGTCGGCTGTTTGGCTCCTTCGTGGAGCACATGGGGCGGTGCGTCTACAGCGGGATCTACGAGCCCGGCCACCCCGAGGCCGACGAGGCAGGTTTCCGGCAGGACGTCCTGAAGCTGGTCCGCGAGCTCGGCGCCACGGTGGTGCGCTACCCCGGCGGTAACTTCGTCTCCGGGTACAACTGGGAGGACGGGATGGGCCCGGTGGAGCAGCGCCCGCGCCGGCTGGACGGCGCCTGGCACACTGTCGAAACCAACGTGTTCGGTCTCCACGAGTTCGTCGACTGGTCGCGGCAGGCCGGGGTGGAGATCATGGAGGCGATCAACCTGGGCACTCGCGGTGTCGATGCCGCCCGCGAGCTGGTTGAGTACGCCAACCACCCTGGCGGCACCTACCTCTCGGACCTGCGGGCGGCCAACGGGCACAAGGACCCGTTCGCCATCAAGCTGTGGTGCCTCGGAAACGAGATGGACGGACCCTGGCAGATCGGCCACAAGACCGCCGACGAATACGGGCGCCTGGCCCAGGAGGCGGCCAAGGCGATGCGCCTGGTAGACCCCTCCCTGGAACTCGTCGCCTGCGGAAGTTCCAACGCCCACATGCCGACCTTCGGCGCCTGGGAACAGACAGTCCTCGCCCACACCTACGACCAGGTGGACTACATCTCCCTTCATGCCTACTACCAGGAGGAGGCCGGCGACGTCGGAAGTTTCCTCGCCAGCGCGCGGGACATGGACCAGTTCATCGAATCCGTAGTGGCCACCGCTGACGCGGTCCGCGCCCGCGGCAAGCACAGCAAACACATCAATCTGTCCTTTGACGAGTGGAACGTCTGGTACTCCCGCCCCGGGGACGCCGACAGCCCCGAACAGGTGGGCAACCTCGGCTGGCGCGAGCACCCCCGGGTGATTGAGGACGAGTACAACGTGACCGACGCCGTCGTCGTCGGGACGTTCCTGAACTCGCTGCTCCGGCACGGCGACCGGGTGAAGATCGCCAACCAGGCACAGCTGGTCAATGTGATCGCGCCCATCAGGAGCGAGGCGGGTGGACCCGCATGGCGGCAAACCATCTTCTGGCCATTCGCCCGGATGGCCGAGCTGGCGACGGGGCAGATCCTGCAGCTCACCATCGAGTCGGACCGTTACACGAACGCACGCTTCGGGGACACGGACCTGGTGGATGGTGCCGCCACCTTCAATGAGGAGACCGGCCGGGTGGTCTTCTTCCTGGCCAACCGGTCGTTGGAGGAAGCAGCCGACGTCGAACTGACCCTCCGCGGGCTGGACGCTGTGCGGGTCACCCGCGCGGAGGTGCTGCGCACGCCAGCGGGCCAGGACCGCTTCACCACCAACAACCTGGCCCGGGGTGAACACGTGGGGATGACACCGTTGCGGGATGTCACCGCAGGGGGTCAGGAGGTCCGGGTGAGCCTGCCCGCCCTGTCCTGGTCCGTCATTGAGATCGAGACCCGCCTGGGCTGACGCGGGTTCAGCGGCGGGGGGTGCTGTCCCGGCAGACGACCTCGGTGACAACCGGCCCGTTGGCCGCTCCGGCAACCGAACCGACGCCGAAGGACAGCTCCAGCGCCCGGCGTCCCACCTCTTCGAGGGGGATACGGACAGTGGTGAGGGCAGGGGTGATGTCCCGGACCGTAGGAATATCGTCGTAGCCAGCGATGCCCAGATCCCGGCCGGGTTCCACGCCCGCCTCCCGGAGCGCCGACATGGCGCCCATCGCCATCACGTCGCTTACGGCGAAGAGCAGATCGACGTCGTCGAGTCCGTTCCTGACGAGTTCGGTGGCACCCTGGTACCCGCCGTCGCGGTTGAAGTCGGTGTGGATGACGTGTCGGTCGGCCAGCTCCAGGTCATGGGCCGCCAGGGCGTCGCGGAATCCCCGCAACCGGTCCTGGGCGGCAACGATGTCCGGCGGCCCGGCGAGGACGGCAAACCGGCGATACCCCAGCCCGACCAGGGATTCAGCGAGGGCACGCGCGCCGCCGCGGTTATCCAGCAACACGGTGGCAAACGGTGAGGCGTCCTGGCTGATGAAGGCGACCCGGCCACCGTTTTCCTCGAACGCCGACAGTTCCCGGCGCAGCTCGGCTTCCTGCGGGGAGCCGGCGACCCGCGATCCGGCGAGGATCATCACCCGGGGACGTTGCCCGCGGAGGGCGCGAACCGTTGCCAGTTCCCGCTCCGGATTGCGGCCGGTCACCGCGATGGTCACCACCAGTCCCGCGGTCTCTGCGGCTTTGATCACCCCTGACGCAATGGTGGAGAAGTAGGGGTCCGAGATATCGGCGACCAACAGGGCGACGGTGGTGGTGGTGCCCTTGGCGACGGCCTGGGCGAAAAGGTTGGGGATGTAGCCGAGGCGCTGCGCGGCGTCGACCACCCGCAGACGGTAGGTCTCGTTGACTTTGCGGGCGCTCCCGTTCAGGGAGCGGGACGCGGTTGCCAGCGACACTCCAGCGGCCAGCGCCACATCGTTGAGTGTTACTGCCGGCTTGTTGGTGCCTGGTTCCATTGCTGCGGCGTATCCTTCCGATGGCCCGCTGGACGCTCGTCCCCAGCCGGTGCCCTTAGCATTGTTGCACGCGCCTGGTGTGGACAGCCGTGCTGCACACTGAGGGTAAGCGCTTTCTAGACATCTTGCTCCCACTTTTCCCGCCGCGCCAGTGCCTGTCATGCTGTAACTATGATTTCTTGCAGTGTGGCAGCAGTCGGCAGGTCAGCAACCAGGGCGCGGCGGCATTTCACCGAGCGCGGGGCGGCATGATCGGCCGCCGCCGGCCGCGGCCACTGCCCCCGGAACCCGATGGCACCGAACTGAAGTGGCCCGGCGCCACCAACCGGGTGGAGTTGTTCGCCCAGGTGATCTGGGCGGGAGTGCTCACCACGCTGGCAGGACTGGCGATCATTACTCTTCCGGCGGCGATCGCCGCCGGCACCCGGCACCTGAACCGGTATCTTCGCGCGGAGCGGAGCACCGTCCGCAGTTATGGGTCCGATTTCCTGCGCGCGCTGCCCGGAGGGCTCCTGGTGGGGGTGGTCGCCCTGGCACTCGCGGCTGTCCTGGGGCTGAACAGCTTCCTCGCCGCCACGCAGGTGTTGGTGCTGTGGCCAGTCATCCTTGGCGTCGGCATCCTGGGTATCGCCGCGACGGTGGTCGCGCTATTGCAGGTTGGTTTTCACTGGGCGCCGGAAACAGGGTGGAAGGTGGCGGTGCGTGAGGGCCTGCGGCGGACCAGCGGTGACCCGGTTGGGGGTGCGCTGATCGCCGCAGTTGCCGCAGTAGCCGGGGTGATCGCCTGGCTGCTTTCCCCGCTGGTCGTCGCGGGGGTGGGGTGTCTTCTGTTCACCGTGCTCACCGTCAATGTGCGTCCCCGCCGTGGCGCCGGTCCGGGACCTGGCAGCTAACCCTCAGGAAATCCCGGGTAGCCCCTCCTGCAGGGCAGTGCTGAGGTGGGCGCCGGCCTCCGCCAGCATCGCAGCGGTGAAGATGTGGCCACCCGGGTGCCAGGCGCCGCGGTAGTGCTCAGGCCCGGCGTCCGTCTGGTCCCGGAGCAACCTGTCGGCGTCACGCATCCCCTCGACGGGGAAGAGCGGGTCGTCAAGGGCGTACTGGACGAGGAAGCGCGTCGTGGGAGCCAGGGATGACAGTGCTGGCCAGTCGCAGACGGCGGCGAGACCCGGCGTGCTCAGCAGCCATGAGTGGCTCTCCAGGTACGCCGGGAACAACGACTCATGAGTGGTCATCATGCATGACACCACACAGGCGGTCAGCCGCTGATCCAGCGCTGCGAGCATCAGTGCCCGCCCGCCGCCGCCGGAAAAGCCGCCGACGCCGACCCAGTCCGGATCCACTTCCGGGAGCTGCCGGAGGATGGCAAGGGCAACCAGGTCGTCGTATGCCACCATCCCGGCGTAGCTGGTGCCCAGGAGCGCTGCCGCCTTCGCCACCGTATTCTCGTGCTGGGCGGCCAGGGTGTTGTAGGTCAGTTCCGGGCTGGGGCGGACCCCGTCGGCGGTCCACTGGGCGGTGGCGGCGCGGAGGGCATCACCCGCCCGCTCCGGTGCCGGATCCAACACGAACCCGCGGCTTCCCCAGCTGAAGGCATCGTGCACCAGGACCGCGAAACCCGCCCGGGCAAAGTCATTGGCGACGGCCCGGCCCTCGTACAGCTTCCGCTGGAGAGCGACGACGTCAGGGTCGGTCGCCTGGCCGAGGTCGACCAGCCGCTCGCCCCCCAGCCACTTGTTGCCGCCATGGCAGTGCATCCACAACAGGCCGGGCAATCGTCCCTCGTGGTGCAGCGGAGTCACCAGCCGCGCTGAGGTGGGCGGCCCGAAGGGCAGTTGCCAGCTCAGGCGGCTCACCCGCACACCCCCAACTACCGACTCTTCACTTCGCGTGACGGTGTAGGCCGAATCATCGGGCGCTGGCAGTGCCGGCACTCCCACCACATTGGCCACGCGCTCGCTGTCTGCGGAGGTGGGGGCGAACCGTCTCCGACTGGTCATGAACGCTGGCCAGTCCTCGTACCCGCCGATGGCGCTGGCTTTAGCCATGTGCGGCAGCCGGCGGTGAGTGGGGTGAAAGCCGCAGGCGCGAATTGGTGAGGTGGGTGCGCATCGCCGCTGCTGCGCCCTGCGCGTCACCAGCCGACACGGCGTTGAACACCGCCAGATGTTCTTCCCCCACCAGCTCGAAGCCGGCGGCCGAGGCGACGCCATCCTGGGGAGCCAGCCGCGTCTGCGGCATGGTGATCATCGAGGCCCCCAGGGAGGCGATCAGGTCGAGGTAGAACCGGTTATGGGAGGCGATGGCGATGCCGCGGTGGAACGCGAAGTCCGCCTCGATGGCTGCCCGGGGGGACTGCCCGGCGGCACCGAAATCGGAGAGCGCCCCGCTGATGGAGCGAAGCTGGGCTGCGGTGTGGCGGCGGGCGGCCAGCGCCGCTGCCTCCCCTTCCACCCCAATCCGGAAGTCGAGGAGGTCCAGCCGGTCCTGATGGGTGCGGATACCGCCGGGTTCGACGGTGAACGGCTGACCGGTGGGCTTGGTAAGCACGAAGGTCCCTTTACCCCGGTAGGTTTCGACCAGCCCGGACGCCTGCAGGCGGGAGAGCGCCTCGCGCACCACCGTCCGGCTGACCGCGAACTGCTTCTCCAGCGCTGACTCGGAGGGGAGCTTGTCGCCTGGCACCAGCAGTCCATCGAGGATGCTTTGCCGCAGTTCGTCAACGAGCCGGGTGGCGAGAGCCGTCATCGCACGCCGAACTCGACCGAATCGGTGGTCCACGCGGCAGCCTGCTCGCTGAGGGTGAACCCCAAGCCCGGGCGGTTCGGCACGATCATCCGTCCATTGACGGTTTCCAACCGTTCGTTGAAGAGCGGGTTCAGCCACTCGAAGTGTTCCACCCATGGCTCCCGTGGGTAGGCCGCGGCCAGGTGCAGGTGAATCTCCATGGCAAAGTGGGGCGCCAGTTGCAGGCCAGCCTGGTCGGCCAGGGCCGCGAGCCGCAGGAACGGCGTAATTCCGCCAATGCGTGGTGCATCGGGTTGGATGATGTCGGCCGCTCGGTGGGTGATGAGGTTGATGTGCTCGCTGACGCTGGAAAGCATCTCACCTGTCGCGATCGGGGTGTCCAGGGCGTGGGCCAGCTGGCCGTGACCCTCGGCGTCGTAAGCATCGAGGGGCTCCTCGATCCAGGTGAGGTTGAACTGCTCGAGCGTGCGCCCCATCCGCATGGCGGTGGGCCGGTCCCATTGCTGGTTGGCATCCACCATCAGGGGGACTGACGGACCGAGGTGTTCCCTGAGTGCGGCGACGCGTGACAGGTCAACGGCTGAATCGGGGTGGCCCACCTTGATCTTGATGCCACCGATACCGTCCTCCAGCGACTCGGTTGCCCGCTCCTTCACCTCATCGATCGAGGCCTGCAGAAAGCCTCCGGAGGTGTTGTAAGTTCTTACCGAGTCCCGGTAGGCACCCAGCAGTTTCGCCAGCGGTAGCCCGGCCCGCTTCGCCAACAGGTCGTAAAGGGCGATGTCCAGGGCCGCGATCGCCTGGGTTGCGACTCCGCTTCGTCCCACCGACGCACCAGCCCAGAGCAGCTTCTGGTAGACGCGACCGATGTCGCTGGGGTCTTCCCCCAGCAGGTTGTCGGCCACCTCCCTGGCGTGCGCGTACTGGGCGGGTCCACCGGCCCGTTTGGAGTAGCTGAAACCCGTGCCGTGATGACCCTGTTCGGAGCGGATGTCGGCGAAGAGGAAGACAATTTCAGTCATTGGCTTCTGGCGACCCGTCAGCACCTTGGCATCGCTGATCGCGGTGGTGAGCGGGAGGGTCAGCGTGGAGAGCTTCACGTGCCGAATCCGGTCGGTGGTCGCTGCGCCGCCTGATACCGCGGCCAGCGGGTCGGTTGCGTGCTGAAGTGTGCTCATGGTGGGTGTCCCGCCGTTGGAAGTATTTTCACACATAGTACAAGTAGCGAACTTGTCATACAAGTAGTGACAGGCCACCAGTGGTACCACTTCTGTCAGGCGGGGTCCCATCCGGTTGTTGCTAGTTGCCGGCGAGACCCTCTGCCGCCAGCCCGATGACGCTACGCCGCACGTGGCCTTCCATCAGCCGGTGCGCGTCCTCGCCGCGGCGGGCCAGGACCAGTCGCAGGAGGTCCTCGTGCTCCTCGTGATCCTGCTCACGGGACGCGCTGCTTTCCGGCAACGAGAGGCCGAGGCGGCGGTATCGATCCGAGAGGTCCCAGATTTCATCGAGCAGGTGGATCAGGCGCGGGTTGTGGGACCCGCGGTAGATTGCCTCGTGGAAATCCCGATGCGCCGTGAGGGCGGCGTCACCCTGGTCGCGGGTCACCGGCAGCAATCGTGAGAAGGACTCTTTCATGGCTGCCGCGTCAGCGTCGGTGTGACGTTCGGCGGCCAGTGCGGTGGCGAACGGGTCCAGGGCGAGGCGCAGATCCATGAAATCGTTGATTTCCTGGGAGCTGATCGCGGACACTCGCGCATCACGGTGGCTTTCCAGTTCCACGAGGCCCTCGGACATCAGTCGCTTGAGCGCCTCCCGCAGCGGGGTCAGGCTCATCCCCAGGGACTCGGCCAGTTGTCGCTGCGGCAACAGCGAACCGGGCGGGATAGCACCCGACAGGATCCGTTGCCGGACTTCGGCGTAGGCGAGGTCGCTTTTGGTTTTGTAGATCACTGCAACATTCTCTCCTGATAGCGCCGATCTTCGGCGCAGTGCCGTTGACAACTGCCCAAACAGCCCGGTAGCGTCCGGCTCAAGTTATAACTTATAACACTGGAGGTTCATTATGAAGATCGTTTCCATCCACGAGGGAACCCTGCCCATCAGCTCGACCATGCGCAACGCCTGGGTCGACTTCAGCACCATGGACGTGTCGATCATCGCGGTGGTCAGCGACGTGATCCGCGACGGCAAGCCGCTGGTGGGCTATGGATTCAATTCCAACGGCCGGTACAGCGCAAGCGATATCCTCCGCCGCCGCGTGATTCCCCGCCTGATGGCTGCAGACCCGAACGACATCCTTCGTGAGGACGGCACCAACTTCTCGCCCGAGAAGATCTGGGACATCGTGATGCAGAACGAGAAGCCAGGTGGCCATGGTGAACGCTCTGTCGCCGTCGGCGTTCTCGACATGGCGCTCTTTGACCTTGCTGCCAAAATCGAGGACAAGCCGCTCTACCGCTACCTCTCGGAGAACTACGGTGACGGTTCCCCCGACGAGGACGTGTTTGTCTACGCGGCCGGCGGGTACTACGCACCGGGCAAGGGACTCCCTGAACTCCAGGACGAGATGAGAAAATTCCTTGGCCTCGGTTACACGGTAGCCAAGATGAAGATCGGCGGGGCGAGCCTGGCAGAGGATCTGCGACGGATCGAAGCGGCCATCGAGGTGGTAGGAAGCGGTCAGAACCTTGCGGTGGACGTGAACGGACGCTTCGACCTCGAGACGGCGCTCACCTACGCCGACGCAATCGCCCCGTACAACCTGTTCTGGTACGAGGAAGTGGGCGACCCGCTGGACTACCAGCTGCAGGCCACCCTCGGGGGACGGTATCCCCACCCGATGGCCACCGGTGAGAACCTCTTCTCATTGCCGGACGCCCGCAACCTGTTGCGTTACGGCGGCATGCGACCGGACCAGGATATTCTCCAGTTCGACCCCGTCCTCGGGTACGGCCTGGTGGAGTATCTGCGGATCCAGGCACTGCTGCCCGAGTACGGGTGGTCCCCGCGGTCCTGCATCCCACACGGTGGGCATCAGTTCGCCCTGCACATTGCCGCGGCTCTCAAGCTGGGAGGCAACGAATCGTACCCCGGCGAATTTTTCCCGACGGGCGGCTTTGCCGACGAAACCGTGGTCCAGGGCGGCCGGGCCCGTCCCACCGAGGCGCCGGGGATCGGGTTCGAACTCAAATCAGCGTTCTACAAGCACCTCCTCGCGCTGCACGGCTGATATATGTCGCCGGCTTGATCGGTTGGAAACCGCTTTCCTTGACGTGCGCCACGTCACACGTTATTGTCTACTAAGGCCGCCTGAGAAACCGTTTTCTCAGATCGCTTGCAACCATGAGAACCAATGACGATTCGATAGGAGACGGAATGGGTACGGTGCCAGATCGGAAACCGACTGCTACTCCCGCTCACTTTCCCCGGCGGCCGGTAAGGACGGGTTATGTCTGCGTTAGGTGAACTTTCCCAGATGAAGCGGGGGCCGAAGGGTCCTAAGCGGAAGCTGACTGATGCTGAGAAGA
>NZ_JABFOE010000039.1 GCF_013116745.1 Arthrobacter sp. 260 | reverse complement strand
CTGCTGAATTAATTATTGAAATTTTATCTAATCCAGAAGATGAAGCGACAATTGATCATGTTAAGCAAGAAGTTAAGGGATTAACTCAAAAGCATCCAATTGACTAACTTGAATAGAAAATGAACAGCTAAGTGTATAATTTTTTGCGGTAAGTTGAATAATTAATTAAAAAAGCTCAAATCCTTTGAAATTGGACTTGAGCTCAAGCAAAAAGACCAGTAGTCTGATGTTAACGAAAAAAACACATTAGAAGCTGGTCTTTTATGGAATCTATTATAGC
>NZ_JABFOE010000038.1 GCF_013116745.1 Arthrobacter sp. 260 | reverse complement strand
GAGGTATGGAAAGCAGTGAAGCTTCTTCTACCGGACCGGTGATTCCTCCCGGATCTGGAGCGGATTCCGTTTCCGGTAGCGGGACCGCGGAGGCGTGCCGGGGGTCGTCCGCGGATACGTCCTCGGAGGCTGTTGCGGATACTTCCGAAGGGGGTTCCACGGAGACTGCGGCGGAGACTTCCAGGGAGTCGGCGGAGGCTGGCTCGGAGTCGTCCGGAGACACGTCTACGGGGGCTTCCGCGGGGTGTTCTTCGGGGTATGGGGCTGCTGGTCCGTTGGGTGTTGAGTCGGTGTGGA
>NZ_JABFOE010000037.1 GCF_013116745.1 Arthrobacter sp. 260 | reverse complement strand
GCAGAACCAGATTCGGGTGAGCCGGGTCCTGAGTGGTTGTTTTCTGAAGCGTGGGCTTCCTATTACTTCGGCGATGACCCGGATGTGCGGGTGCGTTCCAGTAGTGAGCCTCCCGCGTTGTCGGGACGGCTGCAGATGGCTGCGGTGGGTGGTTTGGATGCGGCTCAGGTGTTGGACACCTTGAAGGACATCGACGAGGCACGGTCCTGGTTGGACGCCCAGGAAGCGAAAGTCGTGACCCGGGCCCTGGACCTGCAAATCGAACACACCCGCCACGATCCGAGGGACTGGGGGTACGAGAAAACCGTGACCGCG
>NZ_JABFOE010000036.1 GCF_013116745.1 Arthrobacter sp. 260 | reverse complement strand
TGGAGTTCTTCGCGGAGCCGGTTCGCCTGCTGCCGGAACTTCGCCACCGTCGTCAACGACGCCATGCCAATCAGCCGGGCCTCAAAATCAGCCGTCACCGCAGGGTCAGTGTCGGGAATGCTCGAGGCCTCTTCCACCACAGCCCACGCATGCCGTTTACTGAGCTTCCCGGCCTCCAACGCTTCCAAAGTCGCAGGGCAGTACCGGGTGAGCAGGGTGCTGTGCTCGACGAGGAACCCCGCCGTCCGTTCGGGTATGTGCAGGGCCGCACTGATCTCCGACGCGGTCACGGTTTTCTCGTACCCCCAGTCCCTCGGATCGT
>NZ_JABFOE010000035.1 GCF_013116745.1 Arthrobacter sp. 260 | reverse complement strand
GAATAGAGGTATGGAAAGCAGCGGAGCTTCTTCTACCGGACCGGTGATTCCTCCCGGATCCGGTGCGAATTCCGTTCCCGATAGCGGGGTCGCGGAAGCTACCTCAGCCACGTCCGTGGACACGTCTACGGAGACCTCCTCGGAGGCCGCGGCGGATACTTCCGAAGGGGCTTCTACGGAGACTGCGGCGAAGAGGTCCAGCGAGTCTTCCGCGGAGACTGACTCAGAGTCGTCCGGGGACACGTCCGCGGATACGTCTACGGGGTGTTCTTCTGGGTATGGGTCGGCTGGTCCGTTGGGTGTTGAGTCGGTGTGGACTGCT
>NZ_JABFOE010000034.1 GCF_013116745.1 Arthrobacter sp. 260 | reverse complement strand
GAATAGAGGTATGGAAAGCAGCGGAGCTTCTTCTACCGGACCGGTGATTCCTCCCCGATCTGGCGCGGATACCGCTTCTGATAGCGGGACCGCGGAGAATGTCTCAGATACGTCCTCGGAGGCCGTTGCGGATACTTCCGAAGGGGGTCCTGCAGAGACTGCGGCGGAGTCGTCCGGGGACACGTCCGCGGATACGTCTACGGGGTGTTCTTCGGGGTATGGGTCGGCTGGTCCGTTAGGTGTTGAGTCGGTATGGACGGCCCCGGTCGTGAAGCCGCCGGAGCCCGCGGCGGATAAGGATTCGGCTGAGGCTGAGACCGAGGCTGATCGGAACGATGCAGACCCGACTGAGTCCGACTCAGCCGGGTCCGAGGTAACAGGGCCGGACTCAACAGGGCCAGATTCAGCGGGGTCGGGTTCAACAGGACCCGATTCAGCAGGGCCGGACTCAAGGGATCCGGATTCAGCAGAACCAGATTCGGGTGAGCCGGGTCCTGAGTGGTTGTTTTCTG
>NZ_JABFOE010000033.1 GCF_013116745.1 Arthrobacter sp. 260 | reverse complement strand
GGATCTTCCACCGCGTCGACACCGCCGCCCGCCACCTCCAAGGCCCCGACGAACCCCGCACCCTCACCCAGCTACGCGCCGACGTCCTCGCCGACGTCCTCACCAGCGCCGGAGCCACCGGGCACATGAGCACCGGATATCCTGGCGTCGACGGGACCAGTGAACCGGATCAGCCCTACAGATCGACCACGTCGGACGGGATCAACGGATTGGGCGGGATGCCAGGGAACGGCGGATCGACCGCCGTGGGCGAGCCGATCGGCCGTGTTGCTGGTGGTGTCGGTGCCTTCTGGGGTGTGCAGGCGAAGGTGTTCGTGACCGTCCCGGTGATGACTCTCCTCGGCGGGGACGCGCCGGGGGAACTTGAAGGGTACGGGCCGATTGACCCCGAAACGGCCCGGAGACTCGCCGGGCACGCGCCATCATTCATAAGGATCCTTACCCACCCGTTCACGGGGGCGAGGCTTGGGGCCGATGCCACCACGTATCGGGTACCGAAGGACCTGCAGGACGCGGTCAGGGTTAGGGATCGGACGTGTCGGCATCCGGGGTGCAACCGGTTGGCGGTGTTCTGCGAACTCGACCACACCAAACCCTGGTCACAGGGCGGGAAAACCAGCTACGGCAATTTGGCGGCGCTGTGTAAA
>NZ_JABFOE010000032.1 GCF_013116745.1 Arthrobacter sp. 260 | reverse complement strand
ACTAGGGCGTGTCTGCTAAACATCCGGCTTGCCGTGTTTCAAGCTGGATAGATGCTGCGTTCGAATGTGATTTCAGATGAGTTGTGGTCGGTTATCGAGCCTGTCCTGCGTACGGCACCGGGCCGACGGGGCCGACCGTGGAATGATCACCGACTGACGCTGGAGGGCATCTGCTGGCGGTTCCGCACCGGTTCCCCATGGCGGGACCTGCCAGCCGAGTTCGGTGCCTGGCAATCGGTCTGGGAAAGGCATCGACGCTGGTCGGCCGACGGATCCTATGAGCGGATGTTCACCGCAGTGAGGGACTCCAGCGAGGCAAATGACATCGAGCTGGAGTCGCTGCTCTCGGTCGATTCCACCAGTGTCCGGGCTCACCAGCATGCCGCCGGAGCACCGAAGCTGAAGGCCGCTGCGGACCACACAGGGGGCAGGAGCGAGTTACAAGTTTCTGCGCGACGAGCCAGCTGACCATGCGATCGGGCGCTCCAGAGGCGGGCTGACAACGAAAATCCATGCCCTCACCGACAGGGCATGCGCACCGGTCACGATGCTGCTCACACCCGGCCAGGCCGGGGATAACCCCCAGCTGCTGCCGCTACTGGCAGTCCATAAGATCCAGGACGCCACGCCGTTCCGGCTGCTGGCCGACAAGGCCTACTCTCATCCTTCAACCCGCAGCGAGCTACGTTCGCGCAGGATCAAGCACACCATCCCGGAACGCTCAGACCAGATCCAACGGCGCAAGGCCAAAGGCTCCGCCGGCGGCAGGCCACCGGCCTTCGACCCCGCGATCTACAAAGAACGCAACACCGTCGAGCGCGGCTTCAACCGCCTCAAACACTGGCGCGGAATCGCCACCCGCTACGACAAATACGCCACCACGTTCCTCGGCGGCGTACTACTCACCGCAATGGTCACATTCCACCGAATCCACAATTAACAGACACAACCTAG
>NZ_JABFOE010000031.1 GCF_013116745.1 Arthrobacter sp. 260 | reverse complement strand
TGAACCGCTCTGGGTTTGATGGAGACTCGCGCTATTTGATTTCCGCCAGCTGAGCGTGGTCGGTTTGGTCAGCATAGAACATCTGCTCGAACTCCGCGGGTGGAACATCGCCGAGGTAGCCGTGGAGGCGTTGGGTGTTGTGCCAGTGGACCCAGCCGAGGGTCGCTAGCTCGAGGTCTTCGACCGTCTTCCACGGTCCGGGTCGGGCGGGGCCGCGGACGAGTTCGGTCTTGTAGTAGCCGTTCACCGTCTCCGCGAGGGCGTTGTCGTAGCTGTCACCGACGGTCCCGATCGAGGGTGTTGCGCCGATTTCCGCGAGACGTTCGCCGTAGCGGATCGACGTGAATTGACTGCCCGCATCGCTGTGGCATCGAAGATCCTCGTGGTGAGCACCACGACCCCAACGGGCCATTTCGATCGCGTCGAGAACCATTTCGGTGCGCATGTGCGACGCGCATCGCCACCCGACGATCATCCGGCTGAACACGTCAATGATGAAACAGACGTACCCGACGCCGGCCCATGTCGGGACGAAGGTCAGGTCGGTCACCCAGAGCCGGTTCGGGGCCGCCGCGGTGAACTCCCGCCGGACTAGATCCGGGTGCCGCGCCGCAGCCGGGTCAGCCCTGGTCGTTTTGACCCGCTTCGAGCGTGTCGCGCCCTCGATGCCGGCGGCGCGCATCAACCGGCCCGTCTGGTCGCGGCCGATGTCCATTCCGGCCCGGCACGCAGCTTTCCAAAGCTTACGGACCCCGTAGACGCGGTAGTTGTTCTCCCACAGGGCCACTAGATCGGGTATCAGAACCGCGTCGCTGACGGTACGCGCGGACGGTGCACGGTCCCTCGCGGCGTAGTACGTGCTCGGAGCCACCTGCAACAGGCTGCAGATGGGCTCGACTCCAAGCGGGCGACCCTCAACGACGTCGTTCTTGTTCGCGTCGATGAACGCGACTACTTCCGGTGTTGGCGGTCGAGCTCCGCCCCGAAGAAACTCGCAGCCCGTTTCAGGATTTCGTTCGCCCGACGCAGCTCCCGTACTTCTTGCTCAAGGTCCCGCATCCGGCCCGCATCCGCAGTACTCACACCGGCGACGTGCCCGTCATCGATGTCGGCTTGCTTGACCCACGACCGCACCGACTCAACCCCGTATCCGAGCTGAGTAGCCACCCGATGGACCGTCCCGTGCTCGGTCCCAAGCTCTGCCCGCAAGGTTCGAACCATCCGCACCGCTGCGGCTTTCTCCTCCGGCGAATACCGACGTGCCGTCGGCCTCCCAGTTCCCTGACTCTTTGCCATGACTCTATTCTCGATTCCAAGGTCAGAAGCCTCCAACAAACCCAGGGCGGTTCA
>NZ_JABFOE010000030.1 GCF_013116745.1 Arthrobacter sp. 260 | reverse complement strand
TTTGATGCTCCTATAGGTGTCAATGGTCGTTGAGCCAGTTTGTGTAGTGCTGGTGCAGGGCGTCGTCGCGTGTGAGTCCACGTTCGAGTCTGGATAGGGATGAAGTCCAGACGTGCAGATTGTCGGCGGCCGTTTGAAGGGTGATGTTCTTGCTTTTACGCAGTACCCGCAGCATCCCGGCATTCGGCGCTGGTTGTGGGTTGAGGATTTGATCATAGATTTCGCGGGCTATGTAGCGTTTGAGGCATCGCATAATTTCCTTGGTATTTTTGCCTTCCTGCCGGCGTCGGGCGACGTAGGTTTTGGTTCGGGTGTCGCTCATCATTCGTACGAGAGCGACGTGGTGGATGGCCTTGTTTGCTTGCCGGTCGCCTCCGCGGCTGAGTCGGTGCCGGGTGGTTTTTCCCGAGGACGCGGGGACGGGTGCGACACCGACCAGGGCCGCGAATTTAGATTCCGTGCCGATTCGTTCAGGATTATCGCCCACGGTGACCAGTAGTTGGCTGGCGACGTCGGTTCCTACGCCTTGAAGGTCGCGGAGTAAGGGAGCATGGACGGTGATGAGGGCGTCGAGTTCAGCGTCGATCTGGGCAAGTTCCTGATGCAAGTGTCGGTAACGGACGGCGAGTCGTTTGAGCACCACAACGGTGCAGTGGGCTGGGTCGGAAATACTTCCAGCGGGGCGGGTCCTCTCAAGTGCACTCATCATTGCGGCGCTGCTTAAGTCCCGGTATTTGGCGCGGAGCGGTTCGGGTGCGGAAACCAAGATGCTTTTGATCTGGGTCATGACGGCGACTCGTGAGCGCATGGCTGAGGATCGTTCAATACGTAGAACGCGCAGTGATTCCACCGCCCCTTCCCTAGCTTTAGGGGTGGCAGTACCCCGGCCTGCGAGAACGGACTCAGCGGCCTGATAGGCGTCGATTGGGTCCGATTTACCCCGTAGTCGGCGCCCTTGCCGGTTCGGGCGCATGACTTCCACGACGCGGATCCCCTCCTTCGCCAGGGTCCGTGCCACCTCAGCACCGTAGCTGCCAGTGCCTTCGACGCCGGCAGCGATTACCGATCCAAAGCCAGTGATGAAGCAGATGATGTCCCGGTAGCCGGACGCGACGGCCAGGAACTGCCGATCGGCAAGGTGTGATCCGGTTTCGGAGATGATAGCGACGTGATGAGTGTCGGCATGAGTATCAATGCCGGCGATGACTTTGAGATGTTCATTTGTCATGATGAAACTGCCCTGACCTTCCGTTGCATGCGGGTGGAACACGAAGGGCACGCCGGTCGGGTGGGCAGACAAGACAGTAATGGGACTTTTAGAACAGGCTCCTATGAAGTCATGTCCACCCGGCCGCCGCGTTTACTGCAGCTGCGTTGCGGCGGACAGATCAAAATGAAGACAACCCCTTCACGGAGCGTCAGTCAGTAGCAGAGTCACACCGCAACACAACCAATTTCATCATTACTGTCAGTGGCGGGTGATCGAATAGAGGTATGGAAAGCAG
>NZ_JABFOE010000002.1 GCF_013116745.1 Arthrobacter sp. 260 | reverse complement strand
AACCCGGAATGATCATCGCCATCTCACCCGCCGGCGAAACCTACCTCACCAGACCCGACCCACCACCCACACTGAAGGAAGACCCACCACCCTTCTAAGCAGCATCATTCCTCTAAGCGCGGCGCGGGCTCAACCTTTGCTGAGTTTTGCAACCCATCAATAATGCGGCCAGCAATCGGACACTGGGTGGATAGCTGCCTGGCATACCGCGGACTTAGCTGGCTGGCTGATTGATACTCGCCTCACCGGCTGCCTGACCCAATGCCCTCGTTGCCCGCTGGAAAGGTAGGGCCGGTGATCGCTCCTCGCTTCGCTGGCTGGCTGGATAGCTGCCTGGGATACCGCGGGTCTGCCTGGCTGGCTGGCTAGTTGATACTCGCCCCACCGGCTGCCCGGCCCAAAGCCCTCGTGGCTCTCGCTGGAAAGGAGGACCCGCTGATTACCCCTCCCTTCGCTGGCTGGCTAGCCGAGCACACCCCGCCGGTCTAGCAGATCACCACCTGACTCCCTGGCTAGCTCGCCTACCCCGCTGCCGGACTCACCCCAGACACACTGGCTGCCTCGCTGGCCGAGCACACCCCGCCGGTCTAGCAGATCACCACCCGACCCGCTGCCTAACTGCGTACAGCTAGTCAGCGGTGCTCGGTTCCCGGCCAATGGCGGCGGCAAAGACCGGCAGGCTTCGTTCGAGCATCCCCTCATTTGCTGTCAACGAGATCCTGAAGAAACCCGGGGTCTCGAACAGCGCGCCGGGCATCACGAAGACGCCCCGGTCGGCCAGGGCCGCGACGAACGCCTCGTCGTCGGGATCAGGCGATCCCACGAAAAGATAGAACGTCCCTTCCGGACGACTGACCCAATAACCCATCGCCTGCAACGCGTCGACCATCCGATCCCGCTTGCCTTGAAGCGAGGCCACATCGATCGAGAACTGCTCAAGTCTCGGCAGGGCATGCTGCAACACCGCATTGGGGTAGATCCACCCCATTGCCAACTGCAGCGCTGCGAGCGCACCCACCAGCCCCTCCCGCTCCGGCAGCGTCGGAGGCAGCGCAAGGTACCCGATCCGCTCCCCGGGCGACAGATGGGTCTTCCCATAGGAGTACGCCAACAGGGTGTGAGGGTAGAACTCGACCGGACTGTGGAAGCTGGCGCCCTCGTACACAATCCGGTTGTACGGTTCATCCGAGATCACATAGATGCGGCGCCCGATCCTCGCCGAGGCCTCCTCCAGAATCGTTGCGAGGCCCTGCAGGACAACCGGAGGATAGATTCGACCGGTCGGGTTGTTCGGCGAATTAACGATCACCGCGCGGGTGCGGTCGGTGATGGCAGCCGCGATCTGGTCCAGATCGAGGTCAAAGGTCTCCAGGTTGATTGTGACCTTCACCGGCACCAGGCCCGCCTCCACCACGATCGGCTCGTAACAGAACCAGGGCGGGAGACTGTAGATCACCTCATCCCCAGGATCTGCCACCGCCTTGAGCGCGAGCGCAATCGCAGCGAATCCGCCAGTGGTCAGGTGAATATCCTCGGGCCGGAAAGGTATCCCCAGAAGACGCTCAAGGGACGACGCCGCAGCCTCCTGGGCCTCAGGCGTGTTCTGTTTGTAGGCAAACCACTGATCGTTACGCGGAAGGGTAGCCTCCTGGAGGGCCTCGACATAGGCGTCCTGCGGCATTTCGTGCGGGTTGCCGAACGTCAGGTCGCAAATACCCGGTTCATTTTGCCGTTCGGCGTACTGCGACGACGTGAAGAACCTATTCAGCAGCCGGTACGGCAGGACCCCCTCGACGGCGGCGGCTCGATCTGAGACAGGCGACTGCGATCCAGGCGAGCGCGCCACCGACGACTTCATTGGACCGTGGCTGTCAGGAGCAGGTACTCCCATTCAACGTCGCCGTTGTTCTGCGCATACTTTCGGGCAAGTTCCGCGAGCGCCTGATCCAGGGCGGACACGCGTGCGGCGTCGTCCCCGATATTGCGGTACACGGCGATCGTGGGGCCATACCGCGTCTTGAAGTAGTCACGAAACCCTTCAGCGTTGCTGAAATGGTCCACCCTCAGAGTGGCCTTCCGCTCCTCAATGTTGGTGACGCGATCCCCCAGCAGCTTCCTGACGTGCTCCGGGTTTCCCCATAGAGGCGGCGGTTGGGCGCCGGGAGCTGGTGGCGGCGCATACTCCTTCATCGCAGCGAACATCTGCCCAATGAACCCTTCGGGGGTCCAGTTGAGCAAGGCGATGGTTCCCCCGGAACGGCAGACACGCACCAACTCGTCAGCACTTGCCTGATGATGCGGGGCAAACATCACACCGACGCACGAAAGCACGACGTCGAAGCTGTTGTCTGCGAACGGCAGCGCTTCGGCGTCGGCCTCCAGCCATTCGATGTCGGCACCCCGCTCCTCGGCAAGGCGGCGGCCCGCAGCGAGCAGCTCGGGGGTCAGGTCGCTGGCGACCACGCTGGCACCGGCGAGCGCAGCGGGGATGGCTGCGTTGCCGGTTCCGGCGGCGACGTCGAGCACCCTGTCCCCGGGTTGCACCCGGGCGGCTTCGACGAGCACGGTGCCAAGTTCAGGGATGATGTCAGCGGCCAGCGCAGGGTAATCCCCCAGGGCCCACATGGCCCGATGTCTGGCCTTCAGCGCCTGGTCTTGCTCAGACGCGGTCGAACTGGTCTTGTCGGTTTCACTTCGATTTTTTGGGTCGCTCATGATGGCTCCTCGACTGGCGGATTGCAGCGCGCTGAATCAGTGGAGGCTGTGATGCCACAGATTATGGCCCTGGTCACCGCGGCTGTAAAGGGCTGTCTAGACCGCGCGACCCCGCCGTCGAGCGGTGAGATTGCGCGGGCCGAGATCGTCTCGGCCCACCGGATCTCACCGCCCGGCGAGATGAAAGGGTTACCCGCGGTGAGCTGGCTCGGCCCGGCGCTGACGCTCAGTGGACCCCGAGGAGGACCCCGTCGCGCCCGACGGCGAACCCGCCCGGTGCACCGGTCCGGCCGCCCGGCCGAGGCGCGACGGCCACCAGATGCGATGCCCAATGTCATAGGCAAGCGCGGGCACCAGCAGCGACCGGACAATCAGCGTGTCGAGCAGGACGCCGAAGGCCACAATGAACGCGATCTGGGCCAGGAACAGGATCGGGATGACACCGAGGGCCGCGAACGTCGCCGCCAGGACCACGCCCGCCGAGGTAATCACGCCACCGGTCACACCCAGACCCCGCAGGATCCCCGGCCGGGTACCGATCCGCAGGGACTCCTCCCGCACCCGGGTCATCAGGAAGATGTTGTAGTCCACCCCAAGCGCCACAAGGAAGACGAACCCGAACAGCGGCACTGATGCATCAGCGCCCTCGAACCCGAGCAGGTTATTGAAGACCAGTGCCGATACGCCCAGCGCCGTGGCGTAGGAGAGCACCACACTGAAGATCAGCAGCACTGGAGCGACCACCGAGCGCAGCAGCAGCATGAGGATCAGCAGGATGACCACCAGCACAATCGGAATGATCTTCACGAGGTCTGCTTGCGCGGTGTCATTGGTGTCGATGGCAATGGCTGTTACCCCACCCACCAGAGCTTCAGGGCTGGCGTCGTCGAGCGCGGTCCGCAGTTCGCGCACCACATCCTCAGCCTGCTCGGAGTCCGCCTGCGCCTCAAGGGTTCCGGTGATCAGGACGTTGCCGTCGCGGACGACGACGTCGCTGCCGGGCTCGGGTGATTCGACAGTCAGTGCCGCGTCGGTGATGCCGGCCTGGTTCTGGACCACCTCCAGGACTGCATCCTGGTCCTGTTCCGGGGCGATGACCGAGACCGGGCTACCGGATCCGGCGTCGAAGTGTCGTGCCAACGCATCCTGGCCGTCCACGGCATTGGATTCCGTGAGGATCAGGGCCGATTGCGGCACTCCGTTGGCCTGCAGCTGGAACAGTCCGAGTGAGCCGGCGGCGAGCACCAGGAAGGAAGTAATCCAGACGGTGCGCGCCCGGCGGGAAATGAGGGTCGCAACCCTCTTCCAGATGCCGCGGAGACCTTCCAGGCCTGTCGCCTCGACTCCATCGGGCTGAACATGATGCGTACCGGCCTTGGGCCGCAATGGCCAGAAGGCTGCGCGACCGAACAGCAACAGGAACGCCGGTAGCAAGGTCAGGGCAGCCGCGAGGGAGAACACGATGCCAATCGCCGCGATCGGGCCTAGGCTGCGGTTGGAGTTGAGGTCGGAGAACAGCAGGCACAGGAGCGCAATGATGACTGTCGCAGCAGACGCCAGGATGGGTTCGAACGAACCGCGGTAGGCCACCCGCATCGCATCCCACTTGGACTCGAACTCGCTCAGCCCCTCCCGGTACCGTGCAACAAGCAGCAGTGCGTAGTCGGTGGCTGCGCCAATCACCAGGATCGACAGGATGCCCTGGCTCTGGCCGCTCAGCTGGATCCATCCCCAGCTTGCCAGCGCGTAGACCAGCAGAATCGAGGTGGCGAGCGCGAACACGGAAGTCAGTAGCACCAGGAAGGGCAGGATCACCGACCGGTAGACCGCCAGCAGGATGACGAACACGGCGGCGAGGGCCACCCCGAGCAGCAGCCCGTCGATCCCTCCAAATGCACTGACCAGGTCAGTCGCGAAACCGGCCGGACCGGTGACATAACCGGTGGTGCCGTCCGGGATCTCGGCGGTCAGCACCGCCCGCAGTTCCTCGACGACGTCCCCCAGTTCGGCGTCGTCGGCGACGAAGGCGATGTACTGGGTGGCGAACGTGTCCTCGGACGGGACCGGGCCGATGACAGCCGGGGCACCTTCCTCGGGTGGCTCCAGGCCCTCGACCGCAGCCAGAGATGTCGCCAGCTCTTCGTAGACACCCAGCTCGGTCGGTGGAATCTCGGTCTCGGACTCCACCACGATCACCGCCGGCAGCGCATCCGATTCGGTGAACTGCTCCTGCAGCTCGCCCGCCTCGGTGGACTCGGCGCTTGCTGGCAGGAAGGAAGCCTGGTCATTGCTGGAGACCTCCTCCAGCTTGCCGAACGTTGGGCCACCAAACGCCGCTCCCATCAACCAGATCAGGACGACGACGGCGGGGAGCAGGACCCGTAACCACTTGCTGTGCATGATGAACGCCTCTCAAAGTACTTATCTCTAAAAGAGACTATATCCATCATGGAGATAGTTGGGTATACGGACTAGAGTTGATTTTGCTGCAACTGTTGGACCGATGAGGTGAAAGTAACCATGGCAGAGAATCCCCAGCCCGAATTGATGGCTCTACTCCAGCAGTTCACCGTGGAAACGGACCGCTACGTGGATGCTGTCAGCGCGCGCGACTCGCTGTACCGGACCGACCTCAACGCCCTCGGGGTCATGATGGGTGCCGCACGGGCGGGAATGACCGTCACCCCCGGCATGCTGCGTTCCGAACTCCACCTCAGCTCCCCCGCAACGACGGCCCTGGTGGACCGCCTCGACAATGCCGGCCACGTCAAACGTTCACGCAGCGATATCGACCGGCGCCAGGTACACCTCGAAATGACCGAGAAGGCGATGCTCACCGGTGGGCAACTCTTTGCCCCGTTGGCGCGGCATATCGGCGGTGCGCTGAAGAATTTCTCCGAGGAGGAGCAGCGTCTCCTGGCCGACATGATGCGCCAGATCACCGCTGCCACCATCGCCGCACGGGACGACGTCGTCCACCCTCCAGCCGAGTAGGCGCAGTTGCTACGCTCAGTGGATGGAGCACACACCGGGCGGACATGAGCACTTCGATGCAGTAGTGGTGGGCGGCGGACACAACGGGCTGGTCGCCGCTACCTATCTGGCAAAAGCGGGCCGGTCGGTCGTGATCTTGGAACGCCAGGACCACGTCGGCGGTGCTGCCGTCTCGGCGGAACCCTTCCCCGGCACCGGCGCGCGAATCTCCCGCTATTCCTATCTGGTCAGCCTGTTCCCGCAACAGATCATCGACGATCTGGGTCTGGACCTGAAACTGGTGCGCCGACGCTATTCCTCCTACACCCCGCTACCCGGGGGCGAGACGGGGCTGCTGATCGACAACGAGGACGACCAGGCCACCCGGGAGAGCTTCCACCGGGTGGGTGCTGGCGACGACGCAGCCAGGTTCACCACCTTTTACACCCGCACCGCGGTTCTGGCGGAAAAGCTCTGGCCCACCGTCACCGCGCCACTCCTGCGGCGCTCCGAGGCCCGGGAGCTGGTGGGCGACGACGGAATCTGGAAGGACTTCATCGAGCAGCCCCTCGGCCAGGTGATCGAGCAGACAGTTGACAGCGATCTGGCCCGCGGAGTACTCCTCACTGACGGACTGATCAGCACCTTTGCCCGGGCCCACGACGAGGACCTGCAGCAGAACAAGTGCTTCCTCTATCACGTGGTCGGTGGCGGGACCGGGGACTGGGACGTTCCCGTCGGCGGGATGGGCGCCGTCAGCGGTGCACTGGAACGTGCGGCGCTCGCCGCGGGGGTGGTGATCCGCACCGGGGCTGAGGTGACCGCCGTCGCGCCGAACGGCGTCGTCCACTACCGGGAATCGGGCGGTCAGGGACCGGTACTGACCGTTACGGGCGGGCATGTGCTGGCCAACGTCACACCCGCGGTGCTGGGCCGGCTGATGGGCGGGCCCGGCGCAGAAGGCTTCGCTTCCACCGCTGTAGCGGCTGAGGGCGCCCAGGTGAAGGTCAACCTCCTGCTGTCCCGGTTGCCGCGGCTTAAGGACCCGACGGTGCAACCGGAGCAGGCATTCGGGGGAACCTTCCACATCAACGAGCTGTACTCACAGCTCGATACCGCCTACACCGAAGCAGAGGGGGGCCGGATCCCCTCCCCCCTGCCGATCGAGATCTACTGCCACTCGCTGGCGGATCCCTCGATCCTGTCGGACTCGCTCCGCGCGGCGGGCGCCCAGACCCTGACCGTCTTTTCGCTGCAGACCCCGCACCGGCTGACGCAGGGTGCGGACCATGATGCCCTGCGCGCCGAGCTGCAGGCCGCCGTGTTGGCGTCGCTGAACAGTGTGCTGGCCGAACCGATCGAGGACTGCGTCCTGCGCGACGGCGACGGCCGTCCCTGCATCGAGACGAAGACGACCCGTGACCTGGAGGAGACCCTCGGGCTCACCGGTGGCAACATCTTCCATGGCCCGCTGTCCTGGCCCTTCGCCGAGGACGATGCCCCGTTGAACACCCCTGCCGAACGGTGGGGTGTTGCGACCGACCACCCGCGCGTGCTGCTCTGCGGGGCAGGATCGCAGCGCGGCGGCGGGGTCAGCGGGTTGGGCGGCCACAGCGCGGCCATGGCCCTCCTGGAGGATCAGTAGGGCCACCGGCCGCAGCCTGCCAAACAATGGGACCGCTAACAGCCGGCGCTAGGGGCCGGTGATCGTGGAGTTCGACCCCTCATCGTCGATCTCCGGGGTGCCGGTCTCGTAGGTGACGGTATTGTCGGGGCCTTCCACGTCGATTTCCTCGACTGAGGTGAGCGTGGCGGTGTTCGCGGTTCCTTCCAGGGACAGGTCGCGGACGTCGGTGGCGGTGACCGAGTTGTTGTTGCCCTGCACATCGATCTCGCGGGTGTTCTCGGCGGTCACCGTATTGCCCGATCCATCGATCTCGATCTCTTCGCACTCGCCGCGCACCGTCAAGGTGACATCATCGGCGCGAACATCGACGTCGCCGCCGCCGTCGCACTGCACGGTGTGGGAGGATCCGCTTTCGGTGATCCGGTGATCCATCCCGGCGCTGAGGGTGACGGGAGTTCCTTCGGCACCGGCGGCCGCCGTCGGGCTCGCTTCGGTGGAGGGGGAAACCTCGGAGGTCGACGCGGCGCTTGGGGAAGCGGGCGCGGTAGCCGCCGATTCGGTGGTGCTCTCCGCCGCGCTGTCGGCGGTGGGAACGATCTCGTTGGCGTTGTCCCCGGTCGAGCAGCCGGTGAGGAGCAGCGCCACGGCTGCGAGTCCAACGGTGAGGCGCGGGCTGAAACGATGGGTCATGCTGATAGCTCCTGGAAAGTTGGCGACCTTTGAGGGGCCGACGGTGGTTGATACAGGTCTTCAGTGTGCACTCAGGTTACTGAAGGCACACTGAAGACGATCAAATATTGCTTCGGCAGGATGAAACGGGATGAGCGCATGCGGGTGCTGGTAGTCGAGGATGAGGCGGGACTGGCCAACGGCCTGCGCAGAGGACTCGAGGGCGAGGGGTTCGCCGTGGACACCGCAGCGACCGGTGTGGACGGGCTGTGGTTTGCAAGGGAGCACCAGTACGCGGTGATCCTGCTCGATGTGATGCTGCCGGAACTCAACGGGCTGGAGGTCTGCAGGACCCTCCGCGCCGAGGAAAACTGGACCCCGATTCTCATGTTGACAGCCCGGGACGGCATCAGCGACCAGGTGGACGGCCTCGACACCGGCGCCGATGACTATCTGACCAAGCCATTCTCCTTCGCCGTACTGCTGGCCAGGATGCGAGCCCTCATCCGGCGCGGCACCAGCGAACGCCCAGCGGTCCTGTCCGCCGGTGATCTCCGGGTAGACCCGGCCGCGCGACGGGTCTGGCGCGGGGACACGCAGATCGAAGTCACCGCCCGCGAGTTCGCCGTCCTCGAATTCCTGGCGAGGCACGCAGGCCAGACCGTTTCGAAGCGGGACATCCTGGCCAGCGTGTGGGACTACGACTTCGAGGGTGATCCCAACATCGTCGAGGTGTATATCGGTCATCTCCGCAATAAACTTGATCGGCCCTTCGGCCGGACGTCCCTGGAAACGCTGCGCGGAGCGGGCTACCGGCTGGCTGAAAACGGTGGCTAGGCGCCTGCCCGCCTGGTGGGGTCAACGATCCCTCCGGGCGCGGTTCACCGTTGCTGCTTCGCTCATCGTGGGGCTGTCCCTCACGGTGTGTGCGCTGGTGTTCTTCGCCCTCCTCAGGGGTGCACTGTTCGCCGAGGTACAGGCGTCGCTCGACGGCGATGGAGACGATCTGGAGGCCCGCGTGACCTCACTGCCAGCCATTACCGAGGTGGACGACGACAGGTTCTTCCAGGTCATCTCCCCCTCCGGTGCCGTCCTCGCCGCCAGCGACAGCGCCCCGGACGGTGTCCTGCGGATCCCGGAAACGGAGGACGGGGTGGTCCTGCAACTACCGGACGACGACGATGACTACCTGGTGATGTCCGAGCAGGCCGACGGAGGCCAGCTCATCGTGGTGGGCCGCACCATCGAGGACATCAAGGACACGCTCTCCGCCGTCGCCACGACGCTGGCCGGCATGGTGCCGTTGCTGACTGTGCTCGTCGCGGGATCGACCTGGTTGGTGGTGGGACGGTCGCTGATCCCGGTGGATCGGATGCGCCGGGAAGTCGACGAGGTCACGGCCCGGAACCTGCACCGCCGCGTCATCGATCCCGGTGGGTCGGACGAACTCAGCCAGCTGGCCCGCACCATGAACAATATGCTGGACCGCCTCGAATCCTCCCAGCAGTCGCAGCGCCGGTTCATCTCCGATGCCTCCCATGAGCTGAAGTCGCCCCTCGCATCCCTGCACCAGTACGCCGAGGTAGCCAGAACCCATCCCGACCGCATTAGCGCCGCCGATCTTGCGGGCGCGATCGAGGATGAGGGTGGGCGCCTGGAACGGTTGGTCGCGGGCATGCTGGTGCTCGCCCGGGCCGACGAACAATCGCTGGGGCTCGCCGGGGTCGAAGTGGACCTGGACGATCTGCTCCTGGATGAGGTCCGGCGGCTGCGCCAGTCCACCCACCTGACCATCAATGCCTCGGACCTGGGTGCCGCCCGGGTTGTCGGCGACCCCATTCTGCTGACCCAGCTGGTCCGAAACCTGGTCGACAATGCGGCCCAGCACGCCAGCACCCGCGTAGCCCTCCGTCTGGCGGTTGTCGGGGGGAAGGCTGTGCTCGCGGTCGAGGACGACGGGCCGGGGATTCCTGAGGCCGACCGGGAACGGGTTTTCGACCGGTTCGCCCGCCTCGACGAGGCGCGGGCGCGCAACTCGGGAGGAAGCGGCCTGGGTCTGGCCATCGTGCGGGAAATCGTCGGAGCCCACTGCGGCACGGTGCTGATCACCGGTAGCGAACTGGGTGGGACCCGCATCGAAGTGAGCCTTCCCGCCGCCGGCTGACGGATGAGAGGTTGATGAGAAAAACGCCGGGAGTGCCCGGTAAACGGGGCTAC
Source organism: Arthrobacter sp. 260 (assembly GCF_013116745.1). Classification (GTDB taxonomy): domain Bacteria; phylum Actinomycetota; class Actinomycetes; order Actinomycetales; family Micrococcaceae; genus Arthrobacter_D. The sequence continues at coordinate 364,043 of NZ_JABFOE010000002.1, read as the reverse complement.
AGCCGGTCCCGACAGTACAGTGGAACTCAAGCAATGATTTGATCTACAGGAGCGTCCGCACCGGTGTGGAGCATCGGTGCGGACGCTCACAATTCTTGAGGCGAGCTTGAAAGACACAACACACGAGGGGCGCCGCGCCCTCGTCATCAGCACCAGCCGGGACAGGGGCGCGCTCGCAGCAGTTCGGTCACTGCGTCAGTCCGGCTGGCTCGTGGGTGTTGGCACGCCCGACGGCGGGGGCATGCTGTGCGCATCGGTCGCCGTTTCCGCCCGGCACGTAGTACCCCGGCCGCGGCAGGACGGCACCGCGTTCATCGAGGGCGTACGCCGCGCGGTGGCTGTCGGATCCTACGACGTCGTCTTCGGCGGCGGCGATGACTGGATGGCAGCACTTGCCACCTACCGCGACGAAATCCCTACCCGGGTGGCCCACCCGCCGGCCGACGTCGTGAACGCGGCGTTGAACAAGGTGGAGCTGTCCGACCGCGCAAACCGCACCGGTCTTGCCGCGCCCAGAACCGTTCCGGCGACCGCGCAGGCCATCGCGGAGTGGGACGGGCCGGTGGTAGTCAAATGCCTGACCCATTGGTCACACGGCCAGACCCGCCCTCACCGGATCGAAGCGAAGCTCTTTCCTGACGCCGTATCCGCCGGCCCGCAGATCGAACGGATCCTCAAATCCGGGGCCGAACCGATCCTCCAGCAACCCATCAAGGGTCATCTCGGTGCACTGATCGGTGTTTTCCATGACGGCCACCTCGACGGGCGGGTGCAGCAGGTGACCTCACGCCTCTGGCCGACTCCCAACGGCGTATCCACCCGGGCCGAGACGGTACCCGTGGACGAGGATCTAGCGGCCCGGGCGGAGGCCCTGCTCCGGGACCTCGGCTGGTGGGGGCTGGTGGAGTTGCAGTTCCTGATCGACGACGACGGCGCCCATCACCTGATCGACCTCAATGGCCGGTTCTTCGGATCCATGGCCCTGACCAATTCGGCCCGGCCCGGACTGACCGACCTGTGGGGACGGCTGGTACTGGGCGAGAAAGTCGACAACCTGCCCGACGCGGCAGCAGGCATGCGCTACGCCTGGACAGCCGGCGACCTGCGGCGAGCCAGCGTCGAACGCCGCGGCGGGAGGATCACCGACGTCGTTGACACGCTGCGGTGGGCCAGCCAGGGCGTCCACAGTGTGTGGAACCTCCGCGACCCAGGACCTACCCTGCACCTCGCCTCAGCCCGGCTCCGCCGGGTGGATCGTAAGCCCAAGCCGGCCCCCGCCACCACCTGAGCCGTGGCCGCTAGTCCCGCCGGCCCTTCCGCACCACTGACTTGACCATGTCCAGGGCGAGAAGCCGTTCCGGAGCACGCAGCACTATCAGACCCAGCAGGTAGACACCGCACACCACCAATGCTGCCACCCCGCCGGTGATGATCGCGGGCTGGCCCTCAATCAGCGCCAGCGCTCCCACCCCGGCCGCGCCCGCCACGGCGGCGAGGAGCAGGGCCCGCGCCAACAGGGCCACCGCGGCCCGGAGGTCGAGACCCTGGTGCCGGCGTCGGAGAAGCCAGCTGTTCGCGAGGGCAGCAAATACCAGCGACGCGGTGGTCGCCAGTGCGATGCCCGCAATCCCCATCAGCGGGGCGAGCAGGATGTCGCCGACCACGTTGATGACCATCGCAATCACCGCCACCACCACCGGGGCCCGCGCATCTCCAATCGCGTAGGAGGTGCTGACCACCACCTGCCGGCAGCCCAGCGCCAGCAGCGCCGGCGCGTACCAGGCGAGGGCTGTCGCCGTCGCGGTGATGTCATCACCGGTAAAGGCGCCGCGGCCGAAGGCCACCTCCGCGAGTGGCTGGGCAGCGATGATCATCACCACGCACAAAGGTGTCAGGACGCTGACCGCCACCGCCAGCCCCCTGCCCACCAGCCGACGTATCTCAACAATGTTCTTCGAGGAGGCGCTCAGCGCCGGGTAGAGGGGGACCAGCAGGGAAGCGATGATGAGGGTTTCGGGGAGATTGACCAGCCGCCACCCGTAGGACAGGGCGGTGATGGCACCCTCCTCGAGGGTAGATCCGACGGCACGGTCCACGAGCGTGTTGATGTTGCCGATGGCACTGCCCACCAGCATGGGCGGCATCAGACGTGCCATTTCGCGGAACCCGGGGTCGCGCAGTTTCAGCCGCGGGCGCACCCGGGTGCCCAGCGAGAACAGCGGTGGCAACTGCAGCAGCAGGCGTGCTCCCGAGCCGACCACAAATCCGACGGCGAGCGCGGCGATCCCGTAGGTGGGACCGAACAGGCCTGCAGCACCGATCATGATGATGTTGAACGGCACGCCCTGCAGCGCGGACCAGGCCACCCGTCCGTGCGATTGCGACAGTGCGGCCAGCAGGTCGGTGCCGGCGATCAGCACGGTGGCGATCAGCACGATCCGGGTGAGCGATTCGGCGAGCTCAGCCTGGGCGCCGTCGAACCCGGGGGCGATCACCGCGGTGACCGGTCCGGCGAAGATGCTCATCACCACGCCGCCCACCCCGAGGACGATCATGGTGACGGTGATCGCGGTGTCGAAGCCCGGGTGCCCCCGGCAGCCATCCACCTCCTCGGCGGCCTCACGGGAGGTGACGGGGATCGCGGCCCGGGCCATCGCGTAGGCGATCAGGCCCAGGACAATATTCATCAACCCCTGCGCCACCAGGTAGGCGTCAAGGGCGGCGCCAGCACCGAAAACGGCGGCGATAACGACGTCGCGGACGAAGCCGAAGAGGGTGGACACAGCCGTCAGACCCGTCACCAGCAGGGCTGCCCTGCGAATACCTGGCCTAGTCACCCTATGACGATACATTTCGTGACCGGGATCGCCCGCACCGGACGGCAGCGTACCGCCGTAGAATTGTCTGGTGACTTTTTCCGTCTGGCTGGCTCTGCTGGGAGCCCAGGCCCTCATCAGCTTCAGCCCCGGTGCGGGAGCCGTCAACACCATGAGCAACTCGCTCACGGTGGGATTCCGCCGATCCATGTGGGGAATTCTGGGCCAGCAGGTTGCCCTCCTGGTGCACATCGCGGTGGTGGCCGCAGGCGTGGGACTGCTCGTCGCGAGTTCACCGGTCGCCTTCAACGTCATCCGGTTCGGTGGCGCCGCCTACCTGGTCTACCTGGGGATACGGAAACTGCTCCAGCGTCCCGACCTTGAGGAACAGGCGGCGGTCCGCCAGGCCGAGGGTGCCTTCTCCCTGTTCCGGCGCGGCCTGTGGGTGAACCTGCTCAACCCGAAGGCGATCGTGTTCTTCCTCGCGTTCATCCCCCAGTTCATCAAGCCCAGCGAACCGCTGCTGGGCCAGTACGGTGTCCTCGCGGGAACGGTGGTGGCCATCGATGTGCTCGTCATGTGGTTCTTCTATGCAGCTGCCGCGAAGTCGTTCAGGCGGTTCACCCAGAATCCGCGGGGTCAGATAGTTCTGAACCGCGTCTTTGGCCTACTGTTTGTAGCCGTGGGCATCCTGCTCGCCGTCGCCTGACGCCACCTCGAAGGATCCGCCGCCCATGGCACCCAAAGCCGGGACCGCCGTCGTACCGTTGATCATCGCCGTCGATGGTCGGTCGGGGGCTGGCAAGACCACCCTTGCGGTCGAGCTGGCCGCCCTGCTCCGCGAGCACCACACCGTGAGCCTGTTCCATCTTGAGGATATCTACCCGGGCTGGGACGGTTTGGAAGCCGGCATGGACCGGTACGTTGCGGGGGTGCTTGCCCCGCTGACGGCGGGTCGTACCGCCCGGTGGAGGGCCTGGGACTGGACCGCCGACGACGACGGGCCGGAGCACAGCACCGAGCCGGCGGACGTCGTCATCGTTGAAGGGGTGGGCGCGGCGTGCCGGGCGGCGCTGGAATTCCTTGATGTGAGCATTTGGGTGGAGGCTCCAGCGGAGGTTCGGCGCACCAGTGCGCTCAACCGCGACGGTGACACGTTCGCTCCGTTCTGGGAGCGCTGGGCACGGCAGGAGCAGGCCTGGCTTGACCGTGACCAGCCGCAGCTGACCGCCGACCTGGTGGTGGACGGCCACCGGGATCCGGCTGCGCCGCAGCGGGTCCGGCTCGCCCTCACGGGGTTGCCGCAGTGTGGGTCGCTGCTCGCCGTCGAACGGGCACAGCGTCGCGCGGTGACGCTACAGGTGGAGCGCCTGCCGGGCCGGCCCGATGGTGGCGACCTCTTCTCCGCGCTCTACGGCGGTTCAGCGTGCGCGGTCTGGCTGGACAGTTCCGACTCGACGGCGGGCGGCGGCGGGCGGAGCCGGTTCAGTATCCTGGCCGACGACGGCGGGCAGTTCGGTCAGCTGGCCCGGCATACCGCGGGCACCACCGAGGTGGTTTCCGGCCCGGTGACGGCCCGCATTCCCGGCCCGTTCTTCCGCTGGCTGGACGGGACCTGGGGCCGACGCTCAGTGCCCACCCCCGCCGACTACCAGTGTGGCTTCACCCTCGGCTGGCTCGGCTACCTCGGCTACGAGCTCAAACGCGAGACCGGCGGCAGCTCGGCCCCCGCCGGTTCCCTTCCGGATGCGGCGCTCCTGTTCGCCGGGCGGGCCGTCGTCATCGACCATGAGCAGGAGGCCACCTACCTGCTCACCCTGGCTGGCCCCGGCAGCGATGAGGAAGCCAGGGGCTGGGCCAGTACAGCGCGCCGGGCAGTCGTGCAAGCCTCCAGGCCGGTGGCGGCCCCGATCTCCAGCGGAGTGGAGCCTGGTCAGCTCTCCCCCGTGTTCAGTGCCCGGGACACCCGGGATAGCTACCTGGACAAGGTGCGGCGCGCGCAGGAGGAGATCCGGGACGGCAACACCTACGAGGTGTGCCTGACCACCGCGTTGCACGCCCACACCGCGGCACCGGTGGACCCGTTGGCCATCTACCTGTCCCTGCGGACATCCAGCCCGGCTCCCTTTGCCCACTACCTGCAGTTTCCGGGTTTCGCTGTGGCCAGCACCTCGCCGGAACGGTTCCTCCGCCTGAGCGCCACCGGCGCCCTGCGTGCCGAACCGATCAAGGGCACCCGCCGTCGTTCCCCTGACCCCTCGACCGACCACCTGCTCCGCGAGGACCTCCGGACGTCCCTGAAGGACCGTGCCGAGAACGTCATGATCGTTGATCTGCTGCGTAACGACCTATCCCATGCGGCGGTGCCCGGCAGTGTGAGCGTGAGCCGGCTGTGCGAGATCGAAACCTACGCCACCGTCCATCAGATGGTGAGCACCATTGACGCCCAATTGCGTCCCGGGGTGTCACGCGCTGAGGCCGTCGCGGTGGCGTTCCCTGCCGGATCGATGACCGGAGCACCTAAGATCAGCACCATGGCTATCCTCGACCAGCTGGAGAATGCACCGCGCGGTGTGTATTCGGGCGCCGTTGGGTACTTCTCGCTGAACGGGGCGGCGGACCTCGCCGTCGTCATCCGCACCCTGGTGCTGGAGGACGACGACGGCGGTACCCGGCTGAGTCTGGGCGTCGGCGGGGCGATTACCGCTGATTCTGATCCCGCCGATGAGTGGGAGGAAGTCCGCACGAAGGCCTTCGGGGTGTTGTCAGGTCTCGGCTCCGACTTCCCGGACAGCTGACGAATCATGACACATCACGCGCCCGAGCTGTCGGTGGAGCTGGTCACCCGGTTGATCGCCAGCCAGTTTCCCCGCTGGGCCGGGCTCACCGTGACCGAGGTGCTGCCGGGCGGGAACGACAACCGGACGTTCAGGCTCGGCGAGGAGTTTCTGGTCCGGCTGCCAAGCGCAGCGAGTTACGCCCCCCAGGTGATGAAGGAACACCGCTGGCTCCCGGTACTGGCCGCCGAGCTTCCGTTGCCAATCCCCCAACCCGTGGCGCAGGGTGCCGCCGACGATCACTACCCGTGGCCCTGGTCGGTCTACCGGTGGCTCGACGGTACCGCAGCGAGCGACACCGGCAAAGTGGATCTGGCCGACTGCGCCGCCTCGCTGGGGGACTTCCTCCGGGCGTTGCACCGGATCGAAACGGGCGGTGCTCCCCCGCCGGGCGAACACAACTTTCACCGCGGCGGACCGTTGGCCACCTACGACGCGGAGACCCGGGCAGCGATCGCTGAACTGGGGCAGGTGCTGCCCGGGGATGCCGCAGTCGGGGTCTGGGAAGCCGCCCTCGGTGCGCCGTGGACCGGGCACCCCGTCTGGGTGCACGGTGATGTGGCGGCAGGAAATCTCCTGGTGGACGGGGACGGCCGGTTGGCCGCGGTCATCGACTTTGGCTGCTGCGCCGTCGGTGATCCGGCCTGTGACCTGACGGTCGCCTGGACCCTCCTGGATCAGTCCGGCCGAGGCATGTTCCGCGACCGGGTGGGCCTCGACGACGGGACCTGGACGCGTGCCCGGGGATGGGCGCTGTGGAAGGCACTCATCACCCTGGTTGAGTGCATCGGCACGGGCTCCGACGAGGAGTCGGCCACCCACCGGGTGATCAGCGAGGTACTGAAGGACCACCAGGAGGCGGCGCAAGCCGCTGTTGAATCATCCTGAGCCGGGCCGGTGTTGCTGCCACCTCGATCCGACCCGATGGGGTGCCCAGAGCAAGGACCTCCTCCTTGCCATTCAGACGGTTGAAAGCTTCCCATTTGCCTGGTTTCCTCAATGGGCCGCCGACCTCACCCACGATCTGGATGGAGACAGGTTCTTTTGACGGGCGAATGGCGAAGGTCCGCCAATGGCGGTGAAACGCCAACGTGCCGGGGCCGATGAGGACCTCGCCGGTTCTCCAGCGAGTGGTTATCCCGTCGTCACCGGAGAGCGCGCGCATTGATACTTCGATCCTTCCGGCAGCGGACTGGCGCCGCTCTTTCCTTCGAAGCAGATGACTAGCCAGTGGCAGCCCCACTGCCAGCCCGATAGCTGCTCCAGCTGCACCGCCAAGAGCCGCCGAGAGATCCCGTTCGAAGAAATACCGCACGCCAAAGATCAGCATCAAAGCGGCAGCCATAAACCCGATGACGGTGCCATATTTCGCAACCCTGCTGAAGACTTTAGTCATCAGGCTATCTAACCGTAGAAAGCGCCTTAGCTGACCGACGAAGACTCACGAAAGGTCTGCTATATTCATTCCACAATCACATACTGCCATTCTTCCGTTGGGGGACGGTGGCCACTAAAAATGGGAGAAATGGCATGAAGAAATCCACACACTTTGCCCTGCTGTGCGTAGCCGCACTCGCGCTTGCTGGTTGCGGCGCTGAATCGGGTGGCACATCTGACGCCACGCCGTCGGCTGAGGCTACCTCGGCTGCACCCTCGGTAGAACCGACCGAAGAGCCGTCCCCGACAGAATCCGCAACGGCCGGTCCCGAGTACACGAACGAGGATCTGACGGCCCTCGTGTCCTCGCTGACCGATGCAAAAGGACAACCCCTCACCGTACTGCCGGCTGAACAACTCGACCAGGGCATCATTCTGGCGCGCACCATCTTCGAGCGAGCAACGATCAGTCCTGAGGAATGCAACGTGTTTGCATCGGAGAACCTGCAAGCCCCCGAAGGTAGTACCTATGCAGCGGGCTTGAGCCAGGCAGCAGAAGAAATGACCCAGACCACCGTCACGGTTATCGCGGTCGAGGACCCTGCGGTCATGGCGGAGCAGATCACGCAATCCCAGGATTCGATCGACCAGTGCACCAGCTTCGAAGTGGAGTTTGAGGGCGAGGTCATCACGTCCGAGCTGCAGCCCCTTGAGGTAGCCACCGACGCGGAAACCTCCATGGGCGCTCTCGCTGTCCAAACCGTCAGCTCAGGGGAGACGCAGTCGTCCATGACGGTGTCGGCTGTGCAGGGGAATCTCGCAGTTACCGCTGTCAAGATGGGCAAGGAGATCCTGCCTGAAGCGCAGGCGGAACTGGAGCAGCTGGTCAATGATGCTCTTGCTGCGGCCGAATAGGGCATAAACAACCTGGCGGGTGGCGGCAGCTAATACCGAAAAGCCCGCTCGGAGTATTACTGCCCGCACTGGTCGGCATTGTTTCTGTTCCAGTGTGCTTTTATCTCAACGTTTCCAATAAAGACATAGGAAGAACCCAGCACAAAACCGTTCTTTTCCCCGGGCTAATTCGCTCGTGGCTGGTGTTCGGTGCTGGGTTCTTCCTGGTCTTCGTGCAATCAAGCTAACTTCTTCGTACAGCCAAACTATTTCTGTGCAGGCTAGCGGCGGACCTTCCGGCGTCCACTCATGCCCTCGGCCACACCGATCAGCAGCACCGAGGCGATGACCGCAACGACGAAGCCAAACACATTCAGCTCAAAGATCTGCCCGGTGCCTACGAGGCTGGCGATCACTCCGCCGATCACCGAACCGGCGAGGCCCAGCAACAGGGTCGCGAGCAGGCCAAGGTTCTGCTTGCCTGGCTTGATGAGCCGTGCCAGCGCGCCGATGATGAGTCCAGCGACGATAAATCCGATCACGATAACAATCCGTTCTGTGGGGTTTCTCCCGTGACGACGGGATCAGGTGTCATTTGGTAACACTACTGATGAAATTCTATCGGGAGCAGACTGCCCGGTGAAACCGGCCAGTGCGCCGCCGTCGCCGCCGGCAGGGACGCAACTAAGCTGATCCCATGACTGTTCTCGTATTCCTGGATCCCGCCTACAACGACGGCCGCGTGGCCGACGCATCAGTGCCGCAGATTATGGCCACCGACTTGGGCGCCACGCGCGGGGACGGTATTTTCGAGTCGCTCCTCGCCCTCAACGGTGAGGCCAGAAAGGTGCAGGCCCATCTCGACCGTCTCGCGTCGTCGGCGCGGTCACTGGACCTCGAACTGCCCCCACAGGAGGCATGGCGTCGGGCGATTGCCACAGCTCTCGACGAGTACACGGCAGGCGCCGACGTCCTACCCGAGACCGAGTTGGCAGTGAAGCTGGTGGTGACCCGCGGGGTCGAGGGAGCCACCACGCCCACCGCCTGGGTACAGGTATCGCCGGTCCCCGAGAAGACCCGGCGGCAGCGCAGGGACGGGCTGGCAGTGCTCCTCCTGGACCGGGGGTATGACAGCACCGTGGCGCAACGGGCACCGTGGCTGCTCATGGGCGCGAAGACCCTTTCCTATGCGGTCAACATGGCCGCGGTCCGGTACGCGCACGCCCATGACGCCGATGACGTCATCTTCACCTCCTCCGACGGCAAGGTGCTGGAAGGTCCCACCTCGACTGTGCTGCTGGCCCGGGTCCGGGACGGCGTCAAGACCCTGCTCACCCCCCAGCTGGAGAGCGGGATCCTCCCCGGGACGTCGCAGAGCGCTCTCTTCGTGGTGGCGAAGGCTGCCGGGTGGGAACTCGGCTACGGACCACTGGTCCCCGCCGATCTGTACGACGCCGACGGCGTCTGGCTGATCTCCAGCATCCGGCTCCTTGCCCCGGTCAATTCGCTCGACGGACAGCAGCTTCCCACTCCCGGCGACCTCACAGCGGAGCTGTCGGAACTGGTGGCGAAAATTTCCTGACGCCGGTTGTCGATTTCTGCCAAGGTAAACCGTCATGGACATAAGCGGCGCATCAGGGCGCCGTCGAAGGACACGATAGGAGTTTTCAGATGAGCACTGAATACGTCATCCTGCTACACGACAACGAGCGCGCCTGGCAGGAAGCGACACCCGAGCAACGCGCCGCAACTTACGCGCGGCATAACGAATTCTCCCGGCGCTGCGGCGAGGACGGTCACAAGATTACCGGAGGCGCGGAATTGCAGCCGTCCGCGACCGCCAAGATTGTGAGGTTCGGCTCCGTCGGCATCACCGACGGACCCTACACCGAGACGGCAGAGCAGCTGGGAGGTTTCTACCTGGTGGAATCCGACAACCTCGAGTCCCTCGCGCAACTGGTCAGTGAACTGCTGGCCGACACCACCGGGCCCGCTGAAATCAGGGCCACCGTCCCACCGAGCGAGGGCAGCTAGATGAAGATTGCAGTCTTTCTCTACCAGGACGAGTCGATCTGGGCCAACGCCACCGAAGCCGAACAGGAACAGTGGATGGGCGAACACGACGCCTTTTCGGAGGCCGCCCGCCAGCGGGGGAAAATCATCGCCGGGGAAGCGCTGGCCACTGTGTCGACAGCGACCACGGTGCGGCGACACGGGGATCAGGTGAGCCTGACCGATGGGCCGTTCGCGGAAACCGCTGAACAGTTGGGCGGCTTCTACGTGCTGGATGTGCCGGATCTCGACGTCGCGGTGGACCTGGTGAAGCTGCTCCCCGAGTACACGGTGGAGCTGCGTCCCATCACCGAGTACTGATCCATCCCCGAGTAGCAGGAAGCACGCCGATGCCGGGTCCGTCCGGGGACGCACACGTTGTCCTTGAACGGGCCTGGCAGGACCACTGGGCCAGACTCCTCGCACTGCTGGTCGGCCGGTTCCGTCGGCTTGACCTTGCCGAGGACGCGCTGGCCGAAGCGTTCGCCGCGGCGGTTCGTACCTGGCCGCACGACGGAATCCCCGACTCCCCTGCGGCCTGGCTCCTCACGGCCGCCCGGCGACGTGCGCTGGATCAGGTGCGCGCCGAGGCCATCGCCCGACGGCGGGAACCGCTCATGGTGGTCGACGCCGAAGCACGGGCCCACGCCGCTCAGGCAATCGACGTCGGCGGCCACGTGCCCGACGAGCGGTTGCGGATGCTCTTCACCTGCTGCCACCCTGCGCTCTCGGCTGATGCGCGGGCAGCCCTGGCACTGAGGTTCGTCAACGGTCTCAGCGTCACCGAGATTGCCCGCCTGTTCCTGGTCCAGGAGTCGACCATGGCTGCCCGGCTTACCCGGGCCAAGAAGAAGGTGGCGGCCGCGGGCATTCCGTTCACCCTCCCGGCAGCAGACCGGCTGGCGGATCGGCTGGATGTGGTGGCAGCAGTCATCTACCTCGTCTTCACCGCCGGGTACGCTCCGGCCACCGGTGACGACCCGGTGCGCACCTCGTCCGCTGCCGAGGCGATCCGGTTGGCGCAGGTCCTCGATGGGCTGCTCCCCAACCAACCGGTGGTCCTCGCCCTGCTCGGCCTGATGACACTCCAGCATTCCCGCCGGGACGCCCGAGTGGCGGACGATGGCGGGCTGGTGCTGTTGCCTGAGCAGGATCGGAGCCGATGGCACGCCTCCGAGATAAGATCCGGGCTGGACCTGCTGGGCAGGGTTCCCCCGGACACGTCGGGGCTGGCGTTGGAGTACCTGCTCCAGGGCAGGATCGCCGCCGAGCATGCGAGCGCGGCCCGCGCAGCTGACACCCGGTGGCATCGGATCGCAACGCTGTACGCCGAGTTGGAGGCGCTGACCGGTTCACCGGTGGTGCGGCTCGCGCGCGCCGTCGCCGTGTTGGAGGACGACGGGCCCGAGGCCGCCCTTGCGTTGCTGGCCGGGCTGGAGGACCGGCTCCCCCACCACCATCGTCTTCCCGCAGTGCGCGCGGAACTCCTGGCACGCGCGGGTCGGGCACCGGAGGCGGTCGCCTCGTTCCACGCCGCGATTGAACTGTGTAGCAATGCTGCGGAACGGGACCACCTTCGGCGCCGGGCCGCCGAGGTCGGCGGACAGACCGGCCTGGGACCGGAGCCATCCGGCTAACTGGCGTCGAGGAGGAAGTTCCAGGTTCCGGCCAACACCGCTGCGGTGACCGCTGTCCCGGCGATCAGCACGCCGACCAGGCAAACCCAGAGATCCAGCCGGGTGAAAGTGCTCTCCCTCGCCCAGGTGCGGTCCCCTGCCCCGAAACCGCGCGCCTCCATGGCAACCGCCAGCCGGGAGGCCCGGCGGATCGCCTGAACGATCAGCCCGAACCCCTGCCCAAGGAAATTCCGCAGCCGGGCTACCGGATTGCCCTCGAAGCCGACACCGCGGGCATGCCGGGCCAGACCGAGCGTCCGCCACTCGTCCACCAGCAGGCCCACCAGTCGCAGCCCCGCGAGGGCACCCAGCACAAACCGGTGCGGCATCTTCAGTTTCTGGGCCAGCGCGTCGGCGAGGTCCGTCGGGTCGGTGGTCGTCAACAGGAAAATGCCGGGAAGGGCAATGGCCAACCCACGCAACCCAATGGCGATTCCCGAGTTCACCGAGTCCTGGGTGAAGAGCACCGGCCCGAATTCCAGGAGCACCGCTCCCGTCTTCTCCGCGAGCAGGGCCGTGCCGTAACCGGCGACCACTGCCGCCAGGACTAGCGGCCAGGTTCGTTTGAGCAGCTGCCAGGCACTGATCCCCAACAGTGGGAGGAGCAACAGTTCGCTGCCCAGTACGACGGCGGCGCTCACCCAGTCGATGCTGAGCATCACCACCACAGTGACCAGCACCGCAGCGAACAGTTTGGACAGCGGGTTGGCCCGCGGCAGGATCCGTCCGGTGAGCTGCGGCGTCAGGACGTCAACGCTCACGGCGCCACCTCCGGTACAGCCTGGCTGTCGGCGACGCGCAGCAGCCGGCTTCCCAGCGCCTCGGTGAATTCCTGGTCGTGGGTGACGGCCACCAGGCTGCCACCACCCTGGATCAGTTCGGCCATCAGCGCCACCAGTTCGGCCCAGGTGTTGGCGTCCTGTCCGAAGGTGGGCTCATCCAGCACCAGGATGTCGGGGTTGGTCGCCAGCATGGTCGCCACCGACAGGCGCCGCTTTTCGCCGCCGGAAAGGGTGAACGGGTTGGCCTGTAGCAGCGACGTGAGCCTGAGCCGTTCAGCGATCGAATCGACCCGCCGTCGGACCGTTACCTCGTCGCTGTTCTCCAGTCGACGCGGACCGAATTCAAGTTCGTCGATCACCCGGTGGGTGAGGAACTGGTGTTCGGGTTCCTGGAACACGGTTCCGATCCGGGTCACCAGCTGGGCCGACTTCCAGCCGTGAGGGCTGGTGCCCGCGCCACGGGCGAGCGCCGGCGCGGCCGCCAGGGCCCCGCCGCGTGGTGGGAGGAGCCCGGCCAGGGTCAGCGCGAGCGTTGATTTGCCTCCCCCGTTGGGTCCGACGATGCCCAGGGACGACCCGGCCTGCAGGTCGACGTCGACCTCATCGAGCACGACTGGACCGCGTTTGGTCCTCGCCACCGAAAGCCCACGGGCAGCCAAGAGCGGGTTCCCGGGGGATGGCAGCAGCCCGGGCACAGCTGGCTGGTGGCCGGGAATCCATACCCCGGCCTCCGCCAGCCGCGCGCGGGTCCCGCTATCCGTCAGCACGGTCTCTGGCGGGCCGTCGGCGAGAACACCGCCGTCGGCGGCCAGTACCACCACCCGGTCCACCACGTCAGCCCAGACCGCCACCCGGTGTTCCACCACCACGAAGGTCGCGCCGGTTCGGTCCAGGACGCGGACGACGGCGTCGCGCACCTCCAGAACCCCCTCGGGGTCGAGGTTCGCCGTCGGTTCATCCAGCAGCAGCAACCCGGGCTGCATGGCCAGCACCGCGGCGAGCGCGAGTCGCTGCTTTTGCCCGCCGGAAAGTGCCGTGGTCGACCGGTCCAGGGGGACATCCAGGCCGACGTCGTCAAGTGCCTGCCGTACCCGCTCCCAGATTTCCGCCCGGGGAACGGACTGGTTCTCGGCACCGAACGCCACCTCGTCGCCTACCCGGGCCAGGACGATCTGCGTGTCGGGGTCCTGAAGGACCAGCCCGGCACGTCCCCGGACCCGGCCGGGCGGGCTTCCGTCCAGGGTGAGGGAACCGTGCTCCTCGCCCTGCCCGTCGTCGCCGAGCACACCCGCCAGGCCGTGCAGCAGGGTGGACTTCCCGGAGCCGGAGGCACCGAGCAGCAACACCCGCTCCCCGGGCTGGACCACCAGGTCAATATCCTGGACTGCTGGTCTCTTCCGCCCGGCGTGCCGCCAGCTCCAGCCGCGGGCGGCGATGCTGACAGCTTCCCGCTTCCTCGTGTGCTCGGCCATACCGGTTAGACGTCAGCCGTTCGTCCGGCGGCGAAGGCGGACAGCACGCCGGTCTTCGCCAGCCCCCGGACGGCCAACCATGACACCAGGCCAGCGATCACCACGCCGGAGATGGAAGCGAAGACCACGTACATGAGCTGCCATTCGAAGGCCCAGAGGGCGTTGTAGAGAATGTTCTCGCTGATCGCCAGGGCCAGCCCCGCACCCAGTCCGGCGAGCAACGCCACCCCGAGGTTCCATTTGCGGTAAAGGAAGAGCAGGAAGATCAGTTCTGCGCCGACGCCCTGAATGGCACCGGACAGCAGGGTGGTCAGGCCAAACTGGGTTCCGAGGAGCGCCGAGACGGCTGCCGCCAGCACCTCGCAGTAAATGGCTGCGCCGGGTTTCCTGATGATGAGACCGCCGAGAACCCCGGCGATCAGCCACCCTCCGGTATAGAGACCGGCCAGCGGCGGGAACGCACTGGTGATCGCCGAGATACCCGTGTAACCGGCGGACCAGGCGAAGAACACCACCCCGACGGCGACCGCCACCACCGAGGCGACAACGATATCGACCACCCGCCACTGGTAGTTGGGGCGATAGGTGGGGGTGTTCCGGGTTCGTGCTTGTGATGAAGCCATAATGAATTCCTCCTGAGGTACAGGAGGGGAGGGCACCTGAGGCCCGCAGCAATGCCACTGGCCGGGCACCCTGAGATACTCGACTCCCTTCGCCGGTACTAGCCGGATCAGGTTCGAGGGTCTGCGGTAGTCCGCACTCTCAGCGCCCGCTCATGATCTGAGCGGCGCTCCCCTGTCGTATGTTTAGCAATTTCAACTCTACACCTGAGCGGAACACGTCACCCAACACCGTGTGTCCCGCAGCGGTTGATGCGTCGTTGTCGACGGAGGGAAACGCTAGGCTAGGAAAAAGAGCCACCATCGAAGGAGACACCCATGAATCAGCTTATGAAACTGCTCGGCGTTGCGCTGAGCCTCGGAGCCGGAATTGTCGGCGCCAAGCTAGTGGATTTCATCTGGCACAAGACCACCGGCAAGGCAACACCGAAGGACGAGGACGCCCTCGAGAACAGCCTGCGTTCAGCCATCGCGTTCGCCCTGATTTCCGGTGCCGTCCGGGCGGTGCTGCAGGTCCTCACGAACCGCACCACGCAGAAGGCAGCCCTCCGGTTCGCGAAGACCCGCGACCTGACGTAGGCAGCAGTCCTTACGTCTCGTCGGGGCGCTCGGTCGGATTCCGGCCGGGCGCCCTTTTGCTGGCCGCCTTCTCCACGATCTCGTCGAGCTCATCCATGCTGAGCAGGTCACGCCGCATGTGCTTGGTGCGGTAGCCTGCCCGTCCCACCATGTGCGCCGAGACGGGGACGGTCAGGAGCATGAAGATCCAGCACACCAGCAGTACGGGCAGCAGCACCCAGCTGCGCAGCTGAAGTGCCATGGCCAGCAGGAACAGCAACAGCCCCAGGACCTGGGGTTTGGTGGCGGCATGCATCCTGGTCAACAGGTCAGGAAACCGGAGCAGCCCGACGCCAGCGGCGACGGACATGAGGGCCCCGCCGATCAGGAACACGGCGGTCAGGGCGTCAATCACTGTCTCGTTCATGTCCTATTTCCTGTCCGTCACGAAGCGCGCCACGGTTACCGAGCCGATGAAACCGATCACCGAGATGGCCACCAGGAGTACCACGTTGTCCAGGTGCCGGTTGACCGCCATATCCATGGCGAGTGCTCCACCGATGGTGGCGAGCAGGACGTCGATGGCGAGTACCCGGTCCAGGATCGAGGGGCCCCGCGCGATGCGGTACAGGGCGCACAGGGCGGCCAGGATGAGCAGCCCTGCGGCGATGACGATGGCAACAACCATCATGTGCTGGCCCCTTCCTGGCGGGAGTCATTTTCTTCGTCGAACCGTTCTTCGGTCTGGAGCAGCGCCAGGTCCTCCCGCGTTCCCATGATCTTGATCAGCCAGGCTTCGGTGGCACGGACATCGGAGCGGATCTTCGCCGCGTCTTCGGGGGTGGCCACGTTCAGGCAATGCAGATACAGGGTGGAAGTGGAGCGGTCCACCTCAATCACCAGGGACCCGGGAATCAGGGACAGGGCGTGCCCTGTGGTGGTGACCAGCAGGTCCGACTGGCTGCGCAGTTGCACCGCGACGACGGCGTTCACGAGGCGGGGCCCCCTGGTCAGCGACAGCCAGAACACCTCGAAGCTGGCGACCACCAGCTTGTAGATAAACCGGACCGCGAACGGCACGGCGTAAAGCACATTGAACCGCCCGCTGAGCTCCACCGGCGGCAGGTACAGCAGGTTCGCGACGGCGTAGGCGATGAGCCCGCCAAAGATGAGGTTCCCCGGGCTGAAGTCCTGCCAGAGTGCCCCCCAGACGATGACCAGCCAGATAATCAGGGGAAGCTCGGTGATGAACGGGATCTTCTGCCGGGTCATGGCGCGCTCCCCTCACCGAGGACAGCCTCAATGTAGTCGGTCCGGTCGAGCATGTTTTGCGCGGCGTTGTCGCTGATCTCGAACAGCGGGCCGGCCAGCAGGGTCAGCAGCACGCCGAGTCCCACCAGGCCCATAGTCGGACCGACCATGGTGCGGGGCAGCACGTTCGCTGGCTGCCGTCCTGCTACCGGTTCGGTTGAGTCCCCGGTCGCCTCATCAGACGATTCATCAGACGATTCGGATGCCGACTCAGTGGATGCCGATCCGTTGGCGGGCGGGCGGGTGCTGTGCACTGCCGATCCGTCGGCATTGGTGGCCAACAGAACCGGGTCCGGGTGCAGCGCATCTTCAGGACGGCGCCAGAACGCGCGGTTCCAGACCCTGGCGATAGCCAGCAGGGTCAGCAGGCTGGTGAGCACGCTGGCCGCGACGGCGACGTATGCGATGGGCGATCCCAACTCCACCCCAGCCTGCAGGATGCCGAGCTTGCCAAGGAACCCGGAGAACGGCGGGATTCCGGCCAGGTTCATCGCCGGGATGAAGAACAGGACGCCAAGTACCGGCGAGAGTTTGGCCAGCCCACCCAGACGATCCATGTTGGCTGTTCCGCCACGGCGTTCTATCAGACCCGTCACCAAGAACAGGCTGGTCTGCACAGTGATGTGGTGGGCCACATAGAACACCGCCGCACTGAGTCCCACCACGGTTGAGATCGCCAGCCCGAAGATCATGAATCCGATGTGGCTCACTAGCGTGAAGGAAAGCATTCGTTTGATGTCAGCCTGCGCCAGGGCGCCCAGGATCCCCACCAGCATGGTCAGGATCGCGACGACCATCAACAACGTGTTGATGCGGTCCCCCGGAAAGAGAAGGGTCTCGGTGCGCACCATCGCGTACACGCCCACCTTGGTGAGGAGTCCCGCGAACACCGCCGTCACCGGCGCGGGCGCCGTGGGGTAGGAGTCCGGGAGCCAGAAGGACAGTGGGAAGACCGCCGCCTTGATCCCGAAGGCGACCAGCAGCATCAAGTGCAGCATCATCTGGGTTGAAGGGTCGATCTCCCCCAGTTTGACTGCCAGGTCCGCAA
The DNA here is from genome assembly GCF_013116745.1 of Arthrobacter sp. 260. GTDB lineage: Bacteria > Actinomycetota > Actinomycetes > Actinomycetales > Micrococcaceae > Arthrobacter_D. The sequence continues at coordinate 346,600 of NZ_JABFOE010000002.1, read as the reverse complement.
GATTGATGGTGCCGGTGGCGGCGTAGATCATGCCGATTGCGATGAGGAACAGCATCGACGACACCACGCTGACCACCACGTAGGTGACACCTGCGCGGATCCGGGGTGTGGTCCCGCCGAGGGTCATCAGCACGTAACTCGCTGTCAGGAGGATCTCGAAGCCCACGTACAGGTTGAACAGGTCACCTGACATGAAGGCGTTGGAGACCCCAGCCACCAGGATCAGGTAGGTGGGATGGAAGATCGAGATCGGCCCGTCTTCGTCGCCGTCGGCGATGCCCTGGCCGGTGGCGTAGATCAGAACCGCGAGGCTGACGGCGGTGGAGATCACGAGCATCAGCGCCGAGAACTGGTCAACCACCAGGGTGATGCCGAATGGCGGCATCCAGCCGCCGATGAACACGGCGGTTGCACCGTGGACGGCAGCGTTCTGAAGCAGGAACAGTTCGAGGATCAGGGTGATGCTCAGCGTGGAGATACTGACGGCACGCTGCGTCCGGGAGTGGCGGATCAGGAGGAAGGCGATGGCCGCACCGAGGAAGGGCAGGACTACCGCCAGTGGTGCATAGCTTGCGATGTTCACCGTGGCTCCTTCGGGTCGGCGGAGAGATCGAGGACCCCAGCGTTCTGGGATCCGGGTGCTTCCTCGGCTTCCTCGAGGGGGGTGAACTCTGTGGTCTCTTCGGGCACGTCGGCGTCGTCTTCGGCATCGAAGCTGCTCTGGCTCGCCACCCTGCGGTCTTCCATGTCGTCCTGGACCTCGTCGCGTCTACCCAGTACCCAGGACCGGTAGATGATGCCCAGCATGAAGGCTGTCACGGCGAAGGAAATCACGATGGCGGTGAGGATCAGCGCCTGGGGCAGCGGATCCGAATAGGCGTCAGCAGGGATCTCCTCCGAGTACAGCGGTGCTTCGCCGGCGCGCCCACCCGTCGAGAGGAGCAGGATGTTCGCACCGTTGGCCAGCAGGATCAGTCCCAGGAGGACCCGGGTCAGACTGCGTTCCAGCAGCAAATAGATGCCTGCTGCAAAGAGGGCCGCCATGACCACCAGCAGGGTGATATTGACGCTCATCGGGCCACTCCTTCGCCGGACTCGGTGTGTTGGCGCTGCTGTGTCTGCATGTCGTCGAGCTCACCGGAGCCGGCGCCACCCTCGCTTCGCTCGTCGATTTCAGAGCCCAGGCTCCGCAGCACGTCGAGGACCAGACCCACCACCACCAGGTAGACGCCGATATCGAAAATCGTCGAGGTGACAAACTTGACGTCGCCAAAGACCGGCATCCAGAACTCGATGATGGCGGTCTGGAGGATCTGGCCGCCCAGCAGTAGCGGAACCAATGCGCTGAGGGAGGTGGTCGCCATACCCGACCCCAGGAGAAAACCGGCGCTGACCGGGCTGGCCTCCGCCAGTTCAAAGCGCCCGCCAGCGAGGTAGCGGACCGTCAGGGCGAGCCCCGCCATCAAGCCCCCGGCGAATCCCCCGCCCGGCAGGTTGTGACCAGCGAGCAGCAGATAGACAGAGAAGATGATGATCGAGTGGAAGAGCAGCCGGGTGATCACCTCGAAGATGATTGAGCGACGTTCAGGAGCAAGCGTCCGGCCCGCAACCAGCCAGGCATCACGGGACACCGAAGAGAACTTCTTGGCCAGGTCCAGCGCTGCCGCTTCGCGCCCGAACTCGGAGATGGGTTCCTGCCCGCGGTCTACAGAACCGGAACGGACGCCTTCGGCTCGTTTCCGCTTGTCGCCGCGCCCCCGAATGAAGATCAGGCTCGCGATACCGGTGGCGGCGATCGCAAGGACCGAAATTTCCCCGTATGTGTCCCAAGCCCTGATGTCCACCAGGGTGACGTTGACGATGTTCTCGCCACCGCCGCCCTCGTAAGCCAGGCCCGGGTACTCCAACGACACCGGAGTGGCGATGCGGGAGGCCATCGAGGACATGGCGATGAAAGCCATCACCAGTCCAAAGGAAATGCCGAGTACCGCCCTTAGGAGGCGGAACTGTCCTGGCGTTTTCTGCCACAAACGGGCCGGCAGGGAGCGCAGTGCCAGCACGAACGCGACCAGGACAATTGTCTCCACCAGCATCTGTGTCAGGGCGAGATCAGGGGCGCCCTGCAAGGCGAAGATCAGGGCCATCCCGTACCCGGTGACTCCAACCATCAACACCGCCATGAACCGCTTGTTGGCACGAATCGCGGCGAGGGCGCCCAGGATAATGACAATGCCTGCCACCAGCTGCGCTGGCGAATCAGCATAGTGCCACCGATCGGGCACTGGTGCGTCGAAGAAAATGATCGCTGATAGCGGCGTCAGGATGGCCATCGTCAGGATGACGAAGAGGTAGAACGCCAGCGAACCGCGCTGGGTGCGACCGGTGATCCAGACGGCGACGTCGTCGAGGGTGCCGATGGTGTACTTGTAGCCGCGTTCGGAGTCGATCAGTGCGGGCACTTTGGACTGCGCCCGCTCCACCTGGACCCGGAACCAGAACAGGAGCACTCCGACAGCGATGGTCACTGCGGACAATGCGAGGGCTGGGGTGAAGCCGTGCCAGAGGGCGAGGTAGCTTTCCTCGCCGTCGGCCTCAAACAGCGTCACATAGGGCTGGATGACTGAATCCAACGGCGTGGGCCAGAATCCGAGCACCACCGTGAGGGCGGCCAGAAGTGCTGGAGCAAACAGGAAGGACTTCTCCACCCGGGTGAATGGGGTGGCCTCCTTGCCTTTGCAGGCGAACCCGCCCCAGACGAACCGGGCGCTGTAGGCGAAGGTCAGGGCCGACCCGACCACGATACCGACGAGCAGGATGGCTCCGACAGGTGTCGGGTCCACTTCGGCCCGGTGAACGAAGGTTTCGAAAACGGATTCCTTGGCCACGAATCCCAGGAGCGGTGGAATGCCTGCCATGGAGGCAGCGGCGATGGTAGCGACGACAGCCAGAGCCGGAGCTGTTTTGCGGATTCCGGCCAGCTTGCGGATATCACGGGTACCCGCTTGGTGGTCGATGATCCCGACCACCAGGAACAGGGTGGCTTTGAACAGCCCGTGGGCCACCAGGAGTCCCAGTCCGGCGAGGGCTCCACCCGGACCGCCCAGGCCCACCACCATGGTGAGGAACCCGAGCTGACTGACGGTGCCGTACGCGAGGATCAGCTTCAGGTCATGCTGGCGCAGCGCGCGCCATCCGCCGATCAGCATGGTGGCCAGCCCGAGAACCATGATCATCGGCGTCCAGGAGGCAGCGTCGGAGAACCCTGGAGCGAACCGCGCCACCAGGTAGATGCCGGCCTTGACCATTGCTGCCGCGTGCAGGTAGGCACTCACCGGGGTGGGTGCGGCCATGGCGCCAGGGAGCCAGAAGTGGAAGGGGATCAGCGCCGACTTGGTGATCGCTCCGACGAGGATCAGTCCGATCGCTACGTCGATGACCAGTCCGTTGGACAGGAGCGATTCGGACTGGGCCATAATGTCCGAGATGCGATAGGTGCCAGCAGTCTGACCGAGCATGATCATGCCGACCAGCATCGTGAGGCCGCCGAGGGTGGTAACGATCAGGGCTTGCAGGGCGGCGCGACGCGCCGCGAGGCGGTGCCGCGAGTAGCCGATCAGCAGGTAGGACAGGACCGTGGTCAGTTCCCAGAAGATGAACAGCAGGATCATGTCGTCGGCGGTGACCAGCCCGAACATGGCACCGGCGAACGCGAGGAGCTGCGCGCCGAACGGGCCCAGGTTGGGGTCGTTCTGCTTGAAGTACCGTGCGCAATAGAACAGGACCAGGGCACCGATGCCGAGGATGAGGAGGGACAGCACTGCGGCCAGCGTGTCCATCCGGAACGCCAGTTCCAGGGTCAGGCTGGGGATCCACCGGATGATGATCGACGGCGGGGCGTTGGGCTGGCCTTCGAGGAGGTTCTGCCCCTCTCCCGTGTACTGGCCAAAGGTAATGACGAGCCAGACGAACGCCACTGCGGGAACGGCGGCCAGCACGTAGAAGGCCGAGCGGCCGAGCCGGCGGAAGATCAGGGGCGCGACAAGGGCTACCGCGAACAACGCGATGAGCACGATTAGCACGATGATCTCCTGATCTCTCAGTGTGAGACGGTCAGCTGTTGACAGCACGGACGGTCAGGGGCTTCGATCTATTCTACCTGTGGAATACAGTGCCTCCCGCCGGGTTACGCCGTCGGCAGGGAATTGGCGGCTACAGGAATACACCGGTGCTGTAAGACGTTTACGACATCACCGGTTTTCGCTTCACCTGCTGAGGTACCAGCGCGGGATAACATTCACCCTATGAGCGTGGATTCCCCCCAGCCGGCAGCGTCCCAGCCCTCCTCCAGCGCCCGGACGGAGGACACCGTTCCGGGTCAGGCGAGCGGCGCGGGCAGGCTACTGTCGCGGCCGGTACTCGCGTGGGCGTCCTGGGATTGGGGATCGGCCGCATTCAACGCGGTCATGACCACCTTCGTCTTCACCGTGTACCTCACCAGTGACGCCTTCGGCGGCGAAGCCCGGGCCTCGGTGGTGCTCGGCTGGGGCCTCGCGATTGCCGGGGCCATGATCGCTTTGCTCGCGCCCGTGACCGGCCAACGATCCGACAACGGCGGACGTCGGAAGCTCTGGCTCGGGGTGAACAGCCTCCTGGTGGCGCTGCTCACCGGCCTCTGCTTCTTCGTCTTCCCCGAGCCCGAGTTTCTGCTCCTTGGCGTCGCCCTGATCGCACTGGCCAACATCTTCTTCGAGTTCGCGGGCGTGAACTACAACGCGATGCTGACCCAGATCTCGACCCCACGCAGCATCGGGCGGATCAGCGGGTTCGGGTGGGCAATGGGCTATGTCGGCGGAATTGTCGCGCTGGTGCTGGTGCTGGTCGCGTTTGTGGAGCCGGCGTTCACCTGGTTCGGCTCGGACACCACGGACAGCCTGAATATCCGGTTGGTCGCGGTGTTCTCGGCCCTGTGGTTCCTGGCGTTCGCCGTGCCGGTGATGTTCGCGGTGCCCGAAGTCCCGCGCCGGGACAAGGCCGCCCAGCTGGGCTTCCTCGCGTCCTATGGCCTGCTGTTCCGTCGGGTCAAGGCGATCTACAGGACCAGCCCGCACACCATCTTCTTCCTGCTGGCCAGTGCCATCTTCCGTGACGGTCTGGCGGCGGTGTTCACGTTCGGCGGCATCATCGCGGCGGGCACCTTCGGGTTCACCCTGAGCGAGGTGATTGTCTTCGCCATCGCCGGCAACCTGATCGCCGCGGTCGGCGCAATCATCGGCGGCTTCCTCGACGACCGGGTGGGACCGAAACGGGTCATCATCGTCGCCTTGGTTGGCCTGCTGATCGCAGGCTCTGCTGTCCTGATCCTCGGCCCGGGCACCCACGAGGTGCTGGGCTTCACCTGGACCGGCGACGTGACGTTCTGGGTGTTCGGTCTGATGCTCACCCTATTCGTCGGTCCGGCGCAGGCCTCCTCCCGCGCCTACCTGGCCCGGTTGGCGCCCGTGGGAGAAGAGGGTGAGCTATTTGGCCTTTACGCCACCACCGGCCGGGCGGTCAGCTTCCTCGCCCCGGCCCTCTTCGCCGCGTCCATCACCATCTTCGGTGAGCAGCGGTACGGGATCATCGGCATTCTGGTGGTGCTGCTCGCCGGGCTCCTCGTGTTGCTCCCGGTGAAGCCGCCCGCACAGGTGGCTCCCGCCGTCGTACCGTCCTACTAGGACTCAGATAGCTGTGCGGTGGAAGTTCTGGTGGCTGCGCGACGCCGTCGGGCCGCGCTGTCCCTGATACCTGTTCCCGTACGGGCCGGACCCGTAGGGGTGTTCCGACGGGGAGGTCAACCGGAAGAAGCAGAGCTGCCCGATCTTCGACCCCGGCCACAGCTTGATGGGCAGGGTGGCCATGTTGGACAGCTCGAGGGTCACGTGACCGGAGAATCCCGGATCGATGAAGCCGGCGGTGGAGTGCGTCAGCAGGCCCAGGCGTCCGAGCGAGGACTTGCCCTCCAGCCGGGCAGCGATGTCATCCGGTAGCGTCACTGTCTCGTAGGTCGACCCGAGCACAAACTCGCCCGGGTGCAGAATGAACGGTTCATCCGCGTCCACTTCCACCAGACGGGTCAGCTCGGGCTGGTCCTCGGCCGGGTCGATATGCGCGTACTTGTGGTTGTCGAACAACCTGAAGTAGCGGTCAATCCGGACGTCCACGCTGGAGGGCTGGACCATCGCCTCATCGTAGGGATCGAGCACAATGCGTTGGCGGTCAATTTCGGTTCGGATGTCGCGGTCAGAGATCAGCACGGTTCAAAAATACCGTAGTCACTGGGGTCGCCGTTACCGGCCAATCTCGGTGCGCACCGCATACAGCTCGGGGAAGAACGTGAGCTCAAGTGCCTTCTGCAGGAAACCGACCCCCGATGAGCCGCCGGTGCCGCGCTTGAAGCCGATGGTCCGTTCAACGGTCTTCAGGTGCCGGAACCGCCAGAGTTGGAAGTTGTCCTCCAGATCCACCAGCTCCTCACACGCCTCGTACAGGTCCCAGTGCTCGGCGGCGTTCTCGTAGACCGCCTTGTAGACCTGCACCAGCTCCGGGTTGAAGACATGGGCGGTCCTGACATCCCGGTCGAGCAGCTCTGTAGGAATGGCATGGCCCCGGCGGGAGAGCAACCTGATGAACTCGTCGTAGATACTCGTCTGGTTCAGGAGCTCCGACAGCAGGTCCCGGGCTGCCGGGTCATTGGAGAAGACCTCCAGCATGCCTGAGTTCTTGTTGCCGAGCAGGAACTCGACCGCCCGGTACTGGTAGGACTGGAATCCGCTGGACGACCCGAGGTCTCCCCTGAATTCTGCGTATTCGGAAGGGGTGAGGGTGGCCAGGACCGACCACTGCTCGGTGAGGGAGCGCTGAATGTGTTTGATGCGCGCGATGCCCTTCATCGCTGACCGCAGGTCATCGGCCTGCAGTTTCGCCCGGACCGCGCGCAGCTCATGGAGGACCAGCTTCAGCCACAGCTCCGACGTCTGGTGCTGGATGATGAACAGCATTTCATCGTGGTGCTCCGGACGGCTCACCGGGTGCTGGGCGGACAGCAGCTCGTCCAACGACAGGTACGAGCCGTAGCTCATCTTCGCTGTGAAATCCTTTTCGATTCCCGCTTCGATGTCCCGGGTGTTCTTCTCGACGCTCATGGTCTTAGGGTACTCACCCGGTGGGCACCCGGGGCCGGGGGCCACCTCGGCCCGGTGGTTGGCCGCTGGACTGGACACTGCCTTCCCAAGCCCGGTGTTTTCGCAACGGTGAGGTTGGGGTAGGCTGAATCTCGTTGTTTTTGCCGGGATCCAAGCCGCAGTGTGGGCTGATCTCCAGGCGGGCGTAGCTCAATGGTAGAGCGCTAGCTTCCCAAGCTCGATACGCGGGTTCGATTCCCGTCGCCCGCTCCACTTTTCTGCGGAGCGCCATAGCGTTCCGGGGTTCTCGTTTCACACCACTGGTCGCGGTGCGAACATGATGACCGCCACTCCCACCAGGCAGAGCGCCGACCCGGCGAGATCCCAGCGGTCGGGCCGGAATCCGTCGAAAACCACTCCCCAGGCGAGTGAGCCAGCGACGAAGACCCCTCCGTAGGCTGCGAGAATCCTCCCGAAGTTCGCGTCCGGTTGCAGGGTTGCTATGAACCCGTAGGCGGCGAGCGCCATCACTCCGAGGCCCGCCCACCACCAGGGCTTGCCCTCACGGATGCTCTGCCAGACCAGCCAGGCGCCGCCGATTTCAGCGAGCGCAGCGAAGACGAAAAGGACCACGACCAGGGCAAGTGTCATAGTGCATTATCCCTGCCACGCCCCGGCCGGGTCCCTGGTCAGACAATCGCGTGGCGCTTCGCGGCGGGGTCCTTCGGGACGATCGCCACCAGCCGACGTCGGCGATCCGGTGCGTGGGTGTAGCGGAACCGCAGGGTCAGTTGTCCCTTCCGGGCGAGGACGACGGCGATCACTCCCGACGCTAGCAAGGGCACCCCACCGGCAATCAGCACCGTGGTGGGCGCACCGATGTTCTCGGCCAGCCAGCCGATCATCGGACCGCCGATGGCCTGCCCACCGATCAGCACCATCATGTACAGGGCCATGACCCGGCCCCGGATCGCGAGGTTGGACGAGATCTGCACCAGCTGATTAGCGCCGGTGATGAACCAGAGGCAGCCGATCCCGGCAAAGAACATCAGGATCGCGAAGACCGCCTGGTTCGGGGCAACCGCGCCAAGGGCCATGAACCCACCAAACGCGGCGGCACCACCGAGTACGCCCCTCAGCCTCAGGGTGGTCCGTCGGGTGGAGGCAAGCGCACCGACCAGCGACCCGGTGGCCAGCGCCGTGTTGAGGAATCCGTAACCCTGCGCGCCGGAGTCGAAGACGGTGTCGGCGAACGCCGCCATCAGCACCGGCGTACTCATGGCGAACACCGAGACGAAGGCCCCGGTGAGCATGCACCAGAAGATCGCGGGCTTTCGCATCACGTACCGGGCACCTTCGCGGAGTTGCCCTTTCGCCCGGGGTGCCCGCACGGCCACCGACAGCTGATCGGTCCGCAGCAGCGCGAGGGTGATGACCGTGTACAGGCACGCGACGGCGTTCACCGCGAATGCCCACCCGCCGCCGATCGCAGTGATCAGCACACCGCTGATCGCCGGGCCCACCATGGCACCCACCTGGAAAATCGAGGAGTTCAGGCTGATGGCGTTGCGCAGGTGCACCGGCCCCACCAGGTCATTGACGAAGACCTGCCGGGCGGGAGCGTCGACCACGGTGACCAGCCCCAGGGTGAACGCGATGATATAGACATGCCACACCTCCACCAGACCGGTCAGGGCGAGGACGGCCATCACGGCTGCCATCAGCGCCGCGAGGCTCTGGGTGATGATCAGGAGGATGCGCTTTGGGTAGCGGTCCGCGATGATGCCGCCGTAGGGCCCGAGGAGGAGAAACGGCGCGAACTGCAGCGCCACGGTGATGCCGACGGCGGTGACCGACCCGGAGAGTTCCAGCACCATCCAGTCCTGGGCGATGCGCTGCATCCACACCGCGATCACTGCGATCAGGTGGGAGATCGCGAAGCGGCGGAAGTTGGGGATGCGGAGGGAGATGAAGGTGTCGCGCCATGCGGGCCGCGCAGTGGTGATGGGCATGGGTGCGGTGAGCGTGGGGTCTCCGGCCGGGCTGGCGGAGGGCGGTGGGGGTGCCAAGGTGTCTTCCTGTGCTGGGAGTGGGGAACTCCTTCCACGCTACGCACCGCCGAATCATCATGAAAGCGTATGGTGGCTATAACTCGTATTCGGAAACGTAATAGGTGGTTCAAACGTGTATGACCCGGTTCAACTCAGAACGTTCCTCGCCGTTGCGGAAACCCTGAGTTTCACCGGTGCGGCGGGCCGGCTGAACCTGAGCCAGCCCACGGTCAGCCAGCACATCCGGAAGCTGGAGGAGGCCGCAGGGCGACTGCTGATCTCGCGTGACACCCGGGGCGTCAGCCTGACGGACAACGGGGATGCGATGGCCGGCTTCGCCCGGACCATCCTCGCGGCGCAGGAACAGGCAGTGGCGTACTTTTCCGGTTCGGCCATGCGGGGCCGGCTCAGATTTGGCGTGGCCGATGATCTTGCAATCACGCAGCTCCCCCGCATCCTCCGCCACTTCCGCCAGCTCTATCCACAGATCAACCTTGAGCTCACTGTCACCCAGAGCCCCCTGCTGCTGCGCCGGCTGCGGGCTGGCCAGGTGGACCTGATCTTCATCAAGTACATGAGCGGCACCGGAGAGGGGACCCTGGTGCAGACCGACCAGCTGGTCTGGGCCGGTCACGGGAAGACCACCCTTGAGGACGGCGCGCCTGTGCCGCTGATCGTCTACCAGTCCCCCAGTCTCACCCGCCAGATGACCATAGACGCCCTGGAAAAGGCCGGCCGTACCTGGCGGATCACCTGCAACACCCGGGAGATCAACGGGGTCCTTGCCGCGGCGCGAGCCGGAATTGGCCTGGCCGTCTTTCCGCAATCCCTCATCCCAGAGGACCTGGTCCAGGTCAGCAACCGCTTCAACCTGCCAGCGGTCGGCGCGGTTGACTTCACCCTGCTGAGCAACCCGCTGGCGAACCATGAGTTGGTCGCGGCGCTCACGTCAGCGATCATGGGCCGCGCCCTCCGGAAGGCTCCGGACGCCTGACAGCACCTCGTGGAGCATGCCGGGCGTCCGGGCTGTGCAGGTTTCCCCGGGTTCTGGGACCCGGACCGCGTGTCGTCAATGGACACGCCGCCTGACGACGACGTCGGGCACCACAACCTGGGGAAACCTGCACGCCACGGTCCCGTCCGCCGGAACTGCAGTGCCCAACACCACATAGCCGGGTACTCGACCGCGACCGTATACTTGATCCTGATGAATCGCACAATGTTCAAGTCCAAAATCCACCGCGCAACGGTAACCCACGCTGACCTTCACTACGTGGGGTCCGTCACCGTGGACCTCGACCTGCTCGAAGCGGCAGACATCCTGCCCGGCGAGATGGTCTCCATTGTCGACGTCACCAATGGCGCACGCCTGGAGACCTACATCATCGCCGGTGAACGCGGATCAGGGGTACTGGGCATCAACGGCCCGGCTGCCCACCTGGTCCACCAGGGTGACACAGTCATCCTCATCACCTACGCGCAGCTCACCGACGCCGAAGCGCATGAGTACCTCCCCACAGTGGTGCACGTCAACGAACAGAACCGCATCGTGGACCTCGGCAACGACCCCGCCGAGAGCGTCGTCGACGGCCTCGAGAGGCCGCCCCACGCGTTGAATAATTCAGCACTACTTTAGTAAGCGCTTACGTTTAGGGGCGCTTTTCCTGCTCAACCTTGCCCGGATTGCAACCTGAGGTTGTGGCGAATTTCCCACTCAGGGCATATGGTCTCAAAGACAAGGTTGCTTCGGTTCGCCTGCTGTACCTAGGGCGACCGGGCTATCTACAACGATGTGGAGGCACGGTGGGAATGCCGAACAGGCGAAGGAAAATCGATCCAGTCCGGAGCCGGCCGAAAGCGGCGGCTGTGGCAACACTGGCAATGGGAACGATGCTGCTGACGGGCTGTGGCCCGACGGAAAGCGTCACGACACTAACCTGGTACATCAATCCCGATGCGGGAGGGCAGGCAGCAATTGCCGCCAGCTGCACCGAAGAGGCCGACGGCGCCTACCGGATTGAGACGTCGCTTCTCCCGACCGATGCGGCCGCCCAGCGCGAACAGCTCGCGCGACGGCTCGCCGCCGGGGACACGTCAATGGACATCATGAGCATTGACCCGCCGTTCATCCCCGAACTTGCGGAGCCGGGCTTCCTGGCACCCATCCCCGCGGATTCGGTGGACGTCTTCTCCGAGAACGTCCTCGAAGGCGCCCTCGCCGGTGCCACCTGGAAGGACGAACTGGTCACCGTTCCCTTCTGGGCCAACACCCAAATTCTCTGGTATCGCGAATCGGTTGCCGAGGCCGCTGGGCTGGATATGTCCCAGCCGGTCACCTGGGACCAGCTGATCGACGCGGCCACCGAGCAGGACAAGCTCCTCGGAGTCCAGGGTTCACCAGCCGAGTCGATGACCGTCTGGATCAACGCCCTGGTGGAATCCGCTGGCGGCCAGATTCTCGAGAACCCCGAAGCGTCCGCCGACGAACTGGAGCTGGGCCTCACCTCCGAGGCCGGCCAGGAGGCGGCGCGGATCATCGGCACCATCGGCACCGAGGGTCTCGGCGGCCCAGGCTTGCCGACCTCCACCGAGAACACCTCACTCACCCTGTTCCAGGGCGATGACGGTTCCTTCATGGTCAACTACCCGTTCGTCTGGCCCGCTACCCTGGGTGCCGTCGAAGCGGGGTCGATCGATCAGTCGGTAGTCGACGACATCGGCTGGGCACTGTTCCCCACGGTCACCGAGGGCGAAGACACAGCACCACCGCTGGGCGGCATCAACCTGGGTGTCGGTGCGGCGAGCGACGATCCGGATCTGGCCTACGAGGCCATCGAGTGCATTGTTAAGCCCGAAAACCAGACCGAGTACTTCATCACCAACGGCAACCCGCCGTCCAATTCGGAGGCATACGACGATCCGACGATCGAGGAAGACTTCCCGATGGCAACAACCATCAGGGATTCACTCGAACTCGCGGCTCCCCGCCCCCAGACACCGTTCTACAACGAAATCTCCACCGGACTGCAGCAGGAATGGTCACCACCGAACGAAGTGGATCCTGACACAACCCCCGAACGGTCCCAGGAGTTCATCACCGCAGTGCTCAGAGGGGAGAGGCTACTGTGAGTAGCTCAACGATCAACAAGCCCGACGCCGGCAAGTCACCGAATCCGGACAAGGCGAAGAAGGCGAAGACACAGCACAGCGACCGGGTCAAAGCCGAACGGCGGATGGGCTGGTACCTCGCGGGTCCCGCCTTCGTGGTGATGCTGCTGGTGACGCTGTACCCCATCCTGCAGGCCTTCTTCGAATCCCTGTTCGCCTTCAGGCTCACCGCCCCGGATGAGCGTGAGTTCATCTGGTTTGCGAACTACATCACGATCCTCGGGGACAGTGTCTGGTGGCAGGGCCTCCTGGTGACCGTCCTCATCACCGTCATTACCGTCGCCGTCGAACTGGTGCTCGGGTTCGCGCTGGCACTGGTGATGAGCAAGGCACTGAAGTCACTCAAGGGGATCCTCCGGACCGCGATCCTGGTGCCCTACGGCATCATCACCGTGGTGTCCGCCTACGCCTGGTTCTACGCCTTCGACATCAACTCGGGGTACGTGAACGCCTGGTTCGACTGGGTGCCCGGCATCGACTCGGACCTGAACTGGTTCGCCCAGACCGGCACCTCACTGTTCGTCATCATGGCCTCCGAGATCTGGAAGACCACCCCCTTCATCTCCCTCCTGCTGCTGGCAGGCCTGGCCCAGGTCCCCGATGAGCTCACCGAAGCCGCCAAGGTCGACGGCGCCACGTGGTGGGAACAGATGCGCAAGGTGGTCATTCCCAACATGAAGGCGGCCATCATGGTCGCGGTCCTGTTCAGGGCCCTCGACGCCTTCCGAATATTCGACAACGTGTTCATCATGACCAACGGCGAGAACAATACGGAAGTGCTTTCCCTCCTGGCCTACCGGACGTCGATCAGCCGCCTTGAGATTGGGCTCGGTTCAGCGGTCTCGGTGCTCTTGTTCCTCTGTGTCATATTGATCAGTTTCGCTGCCATCAAGATCTTCAAAGTGGATCTTGCCGGCACGAGAGGAGAAAAGTAATGAAGAACTCTTCCCGGCGCGAAAAGATCTGGTGGGCCGTCATCTCGGTTCTGGTGCTGCTGTACGCACTGTTCCCGGTGGCCTCCATCCTGGCAACCTCCTTCAAGTCCCCCAGCGACCTCACCAACGGAAGCTTCCTGCCGACGCCGGGCGCTGCCACCATTTCCAACTACGAGCAGATCCTGGTCGGCGACGCGCAGGAGCTGTTCCTGACCTCGCTGCGCAACTCGATCGGCATCTCGCTTATCGCGACGGCGATCGCCGTCGTCCTGGCCACGCTATGCGCCTACGCGATTGCCCGGCTCGATTTCCCCGGGAAGAAGCTGGTCCTCACCACCGCACTGGCAGTTTCGATATTCCCGGTGATCTCGATCGTTACCCCGTTGTTCAACCTCTGGCGCAACATCGGGCTCTACGACACCTGGCTCGGGTTGATCATTCCCTACCTGTCCCTGACCCTGCCGATCTCCATCTGGACGCTCGCGGCATTCTTCCGCCAAATCCCGTGGGAGCTGGAGCAGGCGGCACAGGTCGACGGTGCCACCACCTGGCAGGCCTTCCGCAAGGCAATCGTTCCGCTGGCCGCACCCGGGGTCTTCACGACGGCGATCATTGCGTTCTTCATCGCGTGGAACGACTTCGTCTACGGCATCTCGCTCACATCCACGGAGGCTGCGCGGCCGGTGCCGGCGGCGCTGGCGTTCTTCACTGGCGCCTCGCAGTTCGAGTCACCCACCGGCGCCATTTCGGCAGCTGCGATCATCGTCACCATCCCGATCGTCCTGTTGGTACTGCTGTTCCAACGTCAAATCGTTTCCGGCCTGACCTCGGGCGCCGTCAAGGGCTAATGGCGCAGTCCCAGCCGCTTGCGCCAGATACATAGAAAAGGATCACCAGAAAATGGCTTCAATTACCCTCAACAACCTGGTCAAGAAATACGGCGACGGGTTCCCCGCCGTCAATGACATCAGCATCGACATCGCCGACGGCGAGTTCATCATCCTGGTGGGCCCCTCGGGCTGCGGCAAGTCGACCCTCCTGCGCATGATTGTTGGCCTGGAGGACATCACCGACGGAGAGCTGCTCATTGACGGCGAGCGTGTGAACGACAAGGCACCCCGTGACCGCAACCTGGCCATGGTGTTCCAGAACTACGCCCTCTACCCGCACCTCACGGTGTACGAGAACATTGCCTTCCCGCTGCGCCTCGCCAAAGGCAAGCACAGTGAGGAGCAGGTCAAGAAGCTCGTCACCGAGGCCGCGGCCACCCTTGAACTCACCGATCACCTGCAGCGGAAGCCAGCGAACCTGTCCGGTGGGCAGCGTCAGCGTGTCGCCATGGGCCGGGCCATCGTGCGCCAGGCTGATGCGTTCCTCTTCGATGAGCCGCTCTCCAACCTGGATGCGAAGCTGCGCGGTCAGATGCGCTCGGAGATCTCCCAGATGCAGCGTCGTCTGGGAGTCACCAGTGTCTATGTGACCCACGACCAGACCGAGGCCATGACCCTCGGTGACCGGGTAGCAGTGCTGAAGATGGGCGAACTGCAACAGATCGCCTCCCCTCGTGAACTGTACGAGCAGCCACGCAACCTCTTCGTGGCCGGGTTCATTGGCTCACCGTCAATGAACTTCATCCCCGCGACCATCGAGAACGGCAAACTGCAGACCGTCCTCGGCGAGCTCGATGTCCCCGCCGACAAGCTGGCGAAAGTCGAAGGCAAGAAGGTTGTCCTGGTGGGCGTGCGGCCCGAATTCTTCGAGGACGCGAAACTGGTCGAGGAGTCCAAGCTGCCTCACGGTTCGATCTTCACCGCAACCCTCACCCACACCGAGTGGCTCGGCAACGAGCAGTACGGGTACATCAACTTCAACCCGGACCCGGAAATGCGCGAGCTGCTCAACAACCTGGCCCGCGAGATGGACGCCGATGAGCTGCGCCCCCAGATTGTGGTTACGCTCGACGCCGCCAGCCGTATCCGCGGCGGTCGCGAGGCGGAGATCTGGCTCGACACCCGCAAGCTGCACCTGTTCGATCCCGAGTCCGGCGAGAACCTCACCCGTGATGCCGAGGCCGGCGCCGCGCTCACCGCCGAAGCAGGCGAGGAACGCGCCGAGGAGATCGCCACCGCTCAGGAGGCCGACCGCGCAAACGGCCACGGCACGGACGGCTCGCAGGCCGGCGCGAGCAACGGCACCGATCAGAATGGTGGCGGCAAGCACGCTGCGGCCAGCTGACGTCTAAGCAGCTGGCCATGGCTGACGCCGAGGAGTCGGGGCTGATAGCCGGGATCATTTCCGGCTATCAGTTCGAGGGTGCCTCGATCCATCTGGGGGCGGCGTTGCTCGACGGCATACCGCATCCCGAAGCGGAGGTGCGGCTGCCTCTGGCCATGATGAACCGCCATGGGTTGGTGGCCGGTGCCACTGGCACCGGAAAGACCATCACGCTGCAGGTGATGGCTGAACAGCTCAGCGCCCAGGGGGTACCGGTGTTCCTCGCCGACATCAAGGGTGATTTGACGGGACTTTCCACCCCCGGATCGGGCACCGAGAAACTGCTGGCTCGCACCATGAGTGTGGGCCAGCAGTGGTCGGCACAGAGTTTCCCGGTGGAGTACTTTGCGCTCGGTGGGCACGGTGTGGGGGTTCCCATCCGTGCCACCATTTCGGCATTCGGCCCCCTGCTGCTGTCCCGCGTGATGGATCTGAATGAGACGCAGGAGTCGAGCCTCACCCTGATTTTCCACTACGCCGATGGGGCGGGACTCGAGCTGTTCAATCTCGCCGATCTGCGGGCGGTGATTGCCTATCTCACCTCCGCCGAAGGCAAGGACTCGCTGAGCGAGCTGGGCGGATTGTCCAAGAGCACAGCCGGTGTCATTCTCCGGAAGCTCATCACGCTCGAAGCTCAGGGCATGACTGACTTCTTCGGCGAGCCGGAATTCGATACGGCCGATCTCCTCCGTGTGACCGACGACGGGAAAGGAATCATTAGCTGCCTGGAGTTGCCCACACTCCTGCACACGCCCCAGCTGTTCTCCACCTTCCTCATGTGGCTCGCTGCCGATCTGTTCGCCGACCTCCCCGAGGTGGGCGACCAGGACAAACCGAAACTGGTGTTCTTCCTCGACGAGGCACACCTGCTCTTCAACGACGCGTCCAAAGAGTTTCTCCGGTCCATCCAGACGACGGTTCGTCTGATCCGGTCCAAGGGCGTCGGCATCTTCTTCGTGACACAAACTCCGAAGGACGTGCCGGCTGACGTGCTGGGCCAGCTCGCCAACCGGGTCCAGCATGCGTTACGGGCGTTCACCCCTGACGACGCGAAGGCGCTCAAGGCAACCGTGTCCACCTTCCCGACGAGCGGCTATGACCTAGCCGAGGTTCTCACCTCAGCGGGGACCGGCGAGGCGGTGGTAACGGTCATGAACGACGGCGGTGCACCCACTCCCGTGGCGTGGACCCGCATGACTTCCCCGGAGTCAACCATGGGGCCATCGGCGCCGAACGTGGTCGAGAAGGTTGTGAGCGCCTCCCCGCTGCTGGGTCGGTACGTAACACCCGTCGACAGCCACTCGGCAGCCGAGAAGCTTGCGACGCTTCCGGCTGGCAACGCCAGTGCCCGCACGACAACCAGCGCCGACGACGACGCCCGCCGGATCGAGGAATCCATCCTCGGCGCGCCGACAGAGAATACCCCCTCGGATCGCGCCTCCCGCCCGCGCAGGATGACACCGCCACCGCTGGGTGCGCCGACGTCGTCGGGCGGAGCTCAGAACGACGAACTGATGGACTTCGCGATGAAGGCGGCGGGAGCGATCGGGGCTGAGTTGGCGCGCGGGTTGTTCGGGACGCAGCGGAGGCGCAGCCGGCGCCGTTGGTAGGCACCCGGCGCTCAACAGGTAACGTGTTGAGCGTGCAAACGTCCTCGGTGATCAAAGTCCTCGCAGCCTGGCTGCTCGGGCTGCTGCTGGTGATCGCGGGAGCGGTTACGGCAGTGGTGGTCGCCAATTCGTTCATTTTCAACCCCGAGGAGCAGGTGCACGACTACCTCGAGGCGCTCGACGACGGCGACGGCGAGCGCGCCCTGGGCCTGCTGAACGCCTCGGTTCCGGCTGCCAACGCGGCAATGCTCGACGGCGCCCCGCTGCAGCAGTCAGCCGCCGCCGTCGAGGATGTGGTGGTGGGCGATGCGGTACCCGTGGGCGCAAACCGGGCGGATGTTACGGTCACCTATACGGTCCGCGGCACCGAACACTCCTCGACCTTTCCGCTGGAACGTACCGGCAACGAGTGGCTCTTCTTCAACACGTGGGAGTTCGTGCCCACTGTGCTTCCCACCCTCGACCTCACGGTCATCAACCAGGGCGAAGCCACCCTCAATAACACCCGTGTTGCCATGCCGGAGGGCAGAAACCAGTTCGCTGTGTTCTATCCGGGCGGCTTCGAAGCCCACTACACCAGCGAGTACTTCGCGGCGCCCGCTCAGACGGTCGCGGTCACCGAGCGCGGGGGGAGCCAACAGCTGGCCCTGGCCACCGCTGCCACCGACGTTCTGGTGGAGGAGGTCAACGCCCAGGTGCGGCGCTTCCTCGACGAGTGCGCCGCGCAGACCGTCTTCCAGCCAGCCAACTGTCCGTTCAACTTCCAGACCGAAAGCCGGGTCGCCGGGGACATCCGCTGGGCGATCACCGAGTACCCCACGGTGGCCATTGAACCGTTCGACGGCAGCTGGGTGATGGAGCCGCTCGCGGGGACCGCCGAGCTGACCACCTCACTACAGGACCTGTTCACCGGCACCATCGAGGCGGTCACGGTCCCCCGCGAATTCGGTTTCACCGCCCGGCTGTCAGTGACCGGCGACGACGTCACGGTCACACCAGTCGTCCAGTACTAGCGGGCCAGTACTGGACGGCCGGTACCGGACTAGTCGAGGCCGCGGAGGTCCAACGTCAGTTCGGTCTCGCCCTCGGAACTCAGCCGCACCGGGATACCCCAATCCTGCTGGTACAGGTGGCAGGCCGCGTGGTCGGGGATCTCGCCGCCCGGCTCACCGTCGCAGGCGGCCGCGCGCGCGGTAATGTGCAGGACACCCTCGGTGACCGCGTCGTTGAGCACCAGCTCGCGGGTCAGGCCTACCGAGGTTCCACCGCCGGAAAGCAGTAGCGTCTCGGGGGACGAGGAGATCTTCAACTGGGTGGGATCGCCCCACCGGTCGTCCAGCTTCTGCCCCTTCGGAGCGGCGAAGCGGACGGTCAGCGCGTGCGTGCCCGGTGCGACGGGTGTCTGGGGGCGCTGCGTCTGGGAAGCCCCTTCGTCGACGGCCAGTGCCTCCTTGGGGATGGGCACCCGCACCAGCTGGTGCCGGTTGGCTTCCACAACGATCAGGAGCGGCTCGCTACCCGACGCAGTGGGTGTGAGGTCAACCAGGACGTCACAGGGCTCTGAGAGGCCGCGTGCCAGGGTTGAGACCTGTCCGGTGACAGGGTCGAAGCGCCGCACCGCACCGTTGTAGGTGTCGGCGATGGCCACCGACCCGTCGGGGAGCGCAGTGATTCCGAGGGGGTGCTGCAGCCGGGCCTGCTCGGCTGCACCGTCACGGAACCCGAAGTCGAACAGACCGGTCCCGACAGCGGTCCGCACCTGGGTACGCCGTCGGCCGTTGACCTCGGGGAAGGACAGGGTCCTGACCGCTGAGGTTTCCGAGTCGGCGACCCAAAGGTTGCCGGCGGCGTCCTCCGCGAGTCCCGAGGACTGGGCGAACCAGGCCTCGGAGCCGTCGCCGTCGAGCAGTCCCTCCAGCCCGGTACCCGCGAGGATGTCCACTGCGCCGGTGACCGGGTCGAAAGTAAACAGCTGGTGGGTTCCCGCCATCGCGATCACTACCCGTTCCAGAACGGTCGACCAGAGCACGTCCCACGGCGAGGACAGCGACACCTGCAACGGTTCGGTGCCCAGGTGGGTGTCGGTGAGGCGCGGGGTGGCGTCCTCGGGGGTGTCGCCGTCGTACCCGCCCAGCTGGTCGGGGCTCTCCTGCAGTTCGGCAGGGCGTGCCTTGACGTGGTTTCCGGCATCGAGGAGCCGCTGCACACCGTTGCCGGCGATCGTGCGCACCGACCCGTCGGCGAGGGTCACGCCCCGGAGGAGGTGGTTCACGGAGTCGGCGACGACGACGTCGTACCCGGCCTGTTCCGCTACCTCCGGCGGGAGGACGGCGAGGCCCTGCGGCTCGTTGAACTGGGCTTCGGCGGCGGTGCCGTCAGCGGCGCCCTTCTCCCCCGAGCCGATCGTGCGGTGGACGGTGACGAGGTCAGCGTCCAGCTCGACCAGCCGGTGGTGGCCGGTATCACCGATGAGCAGGGTTCCGCCGGCCAGGGGTACCGCTTTACCGGGGAAGCGCAGGTCACCCGCGGTGGCCTCGGCGGGGACGTAGGGTCCGTCGCCGCGGTGCAGGGTTCCCTTGGCCGAGTGTTCCTCGACGAGTTCCTGGACCAGTGACTCCAGTCCGGCAGCGTGGCCCTCACCGGAGAGATGCGCCACGATGTACCCTTCCGGGTCCACGACCACCAGGGTGGGCCAGGCGCGGGCGGTGTACGCCTGCCAGGTGGTTAGCTCGGGGTCGTCCAGGACGGGGTGCTGGATGTCGTAGCGTTCAACAGCGGCTGCGAGGGCGTCCGGATCGGCTTCGTGCTCGAACTTGGGCGAATGGACACCTACCGTCACCACAACGTCGCTGAACTTCTGTTCCAGGGGGCGCAGCTCGTCCAAGACATGCAGGCAGTTGATGCAGCAGAAGGTCCAGAAGTCGAGGATCACGATTTTTCCGCGCAGGTCCTCCAGGGTGAGCTGGCGCCCACCGGTGTTGAGCCAGTTGCGGCCCACCAGTTCGGAGGCGCGCACCCGGTAGTCGGTGCGGATCGAAGTCTCAGTCATTCACGTGCTCCTGGTCGGTCAGGCTTCTGGGATGGTGCTGGCTTACCGGGTCCCGGTGTACCCGGACCGCGGCGGTTGTCGCGTTCCGCGAGCGAAGCGAACATGTTGTTGTAAGCGGTCAGGTCGGCGTTGTTATTCCTGTCAGCGGCGCGGTCGGTCCGTTTGGACTCCCGGGCGTCGTCGCGTGACCACATGATCGCCACGCCGATCGCCACCAGCAGCGTCGGAATCTCACCGATTCCCCAAGTCAACGCGCCGCCCAGTTGCTGGTCCTCGAGCGCCGAAGGGCCCCAGTCACGGCCCATGTTGCCGAACCAGCTGGCCTGGAGCAGTGACGTCGACCCCATCAGCGCGACGCCGAAGAAGGCGTGGAAGGCCATGGTGGCGAAGAGCAGCAGGATCCGCAGCGGGTACGGCGCCCGGCGCGGCACCGGGTCCGAGCCAAGCATCGACAGCACGAAGATGTAGCCGGTGATGAGGAAATGCACGTACATCAGCTCGTGGCCCACATGCTCGCGCATCGCAAACCCGAACAGCGGCGAATAGTAGAAGATCACAATGGAGCCCGCGAAGTTCGCGGCCGCGAACAACGGATGCGTCACCAGGGCTGAGGCGCGCGAGTGAACGATCACCAGGATCCACTCGCGGATGCCCCGGGAGCCGTCACCGCGCGGCGTCAGGGCCTTCAACGCCAGCGTGACGGGGGCGCCGAGCACGAGGAACAGCGGCACCACCATCGTCAACGCCATGTGGCCCACCATGTGGGAACTGAACAGCACCATCCCGTACACGGCGAGCGGGCCGGAGGTGATGTAGGTCAGCAGCGCGAGCCCGATCAGCCAGCAGGTCAGCCGCAGGAGGGACCAGGTGTCCCCGCGCCGGCGGAGCTTCACGACACCCGAGATGTAGGCGACGGCAACCACCGCGGCGAAAGTGACCCACAGCCAGTCGAACCGCCACTCGGTGAGCCACCGCGCACCGGTCAGTTCAGGGGGCAGCTCGTAGCCGGTGAGGATCCTCGCCGGAGACGCATCGGGGGCAATCTCGTCGCTGACCGGTGGTGCGGTGCGCGCCAGGGCGACGGCGACTCCCGACACCGCGCCCATGATCAGCAGTTCCACAGCGATCAGTTGCCAGAGAACCCGCCGTGCGGAGAGCTGGCCGCCGGTGAGTGACCCTGTCCCCCCGCCCAGCTGGGGGATGATCCACTGCCGGTGCATCAGGCCGATCCCGCCCAGCAGGAGGGTGGCGATCGTCTTGAAGGTGACCAGCAGGCCCCACTCCGATCCCAGCTGGCCCAGATTGTCGATCCGCAGGCTCGCGTTGATTACCCCGGAGAACACCACGAGGATGAAGGCGAATCCTGCCAGGGCGGAGAAGCGGCGCAGCACGCTCGGGGTGAGCGATCCCAGGCGTCCACCGATCACGGCCAGGACGGTGATCCCACCGATCCAGAGGCAGACCCCCACCAGATGAAGGGCGATCGAGTTGATCGCGGCGTAGTGGTCGTCGCCGCTGGAGGAGTGGCCGATCAGCGCCATCGGCATCAACCCGATCAGGGACAGGATGCCGGTCAGCGCCAGCCACCCGCTGGATCGGGCACCGAATGTCATGGTGGCCACGACGGCGGCGATCATGACCGTCGACAGCCAGGCCCTGCCGGTGTCGAAGTCGGTGAGGTAGGACGCCAGGCCCTCCGTGTAGCCGGGGTCGCTGCTCAGCGGCAGCCCCGCGGCGTCCGAGTAGGTGAACAGCAGCACACCGACGGCGGAGAGGGTCCATGACACCGCTGCAACCGATGCGAGGGTCATCACCGCGCTGAAGGCGGGGTGTTCCTCGCCGGGCTTTCCGGCGTCGGAGCGCCGATGGGTTGGGCTGACCCGGCGCGGAAGAATCATGACGGCGAAGACGAGTGACCCGATCACCGCTGCCACGGAGATGTTGTTCAACGCCTTCGCCGTGGGCAGCCCCCAGCGGGTGAGCGGGCCCGGGTCGCCAAGCTGTCGCGGCCCCGCAGCACCCGAGAACAGGAGCGCCAGCACCAGTGCCACGATGACGGCGGCCCCGCCAGCAATCAGCCAGCCCACCTTCACCCCGGGGGTATCCGTTCCCGGGCGGTCGGTCGGCCGGGGCACCTTGGTTGTCGTAGCCACGCTTCCTATTGTCTACCCTGCGTAGAAGGGGTAACAATTCGGCTTACGTCATTTCCCGACGCCGCGGGGTTCTGCCACGTGCCGGGGCTGATGCGGCCGGCCGGGCAAAAGGGACGGCAGGGTTAAAAAGGGAAGGCCGCCACCGGAAAGGGTGGCGGCCTACAGTCCTTAGCGGACGGCGTGTGTGACTACTTGACAGCAGCCTTCAGCTTGGAGCCGGCGGTCAGCTTGACGCTGCTGCCTGCTGCAATCTGGATGGTCTCGCCGGTCTGAGGGTTGCGGCCGGTGCGGGCGGCACGCTCGGTGCGCTCGACAGCGAGCCAACCGGGGATGGTGACCTTGACGTTGTTGGCAGCTGAGGTTGCCAGTACATCGAACAGTGCGTCAAGAACGCCGTTAACGGCGGTCTGGCTGGTGTCAGCCTTCGCTGCTACTTCTGCTACCAGTTCGCTGCGGTTCTTGGTTTCTTTCGTTGCCAATTTACGTCCTCCTGGACTTGTCCGTTTATTTGTAAAGCCTTCACGGTTCTGAAAGCCTCTGTGCGAAAACTTACCAGCTTGAGCATCAAACTCCGGTCGTTTCCGGTCTTTTTGAGGGATTTTAGGTGCCAAAGGGCACTATTTTGGGGTCTTTCGCGGAAATCCCTGCCTGGCACCCGTGAACACGACTGCCAATGCGACCAGCGTGAGCGCTGCCGCGGCGAATCCAATCCCGGAGGGATCGCTCACCAACAGCATTTGCGCTCCGACGAGTGCCCCGGCGCTGATCCCGATGTTGAAGGTCGAATTGTGGACGGCAGCCACCGTGTCGGGGTGGTCGCGGGAGGCGCTCAGCGCCGCAGTGGTCACGTAGGACGGCACTGGCCCGTACAGCAGACCCCACACGATCACCACGGCCAGGGTCCAGCCCGGTGAGCCCCCGAGGAGGGCGATCGCCAGGAAGCAGCCGGTCATCACCAGCAGGGACAGCAGGAGCGCGGGCCGGAGCGCCGTGTCGGTGAAACGGCTGCACAGCAGCAGCCCCAGGATTCCGGCTCCTCCGTAGGCGAGGAGGGCGAACCCCACGTTGGTCGCGGTGAACCCGGACTGCAGCAGCACCGGCGTGATAAAGGTGTACAGCGCGAACTGGCCGGTCATCATTACCACTACCGCGACGATTACCCGCCGGAGGGCTGGCTCCGCGAGGGCTTCCCTCAGCTGCGTCCCACCGGATACCGCCGATCCGCGGATCGCTGGCATCACCACGGCTGCGCCCACCGCGAGCAGCAGCGCGATGATCGCCGCGCAGCCGAAGGACCACCGCCAGCCCACCGTGGCGCCCAGCCACGTGCTCAGCGGCACCCCGACCGCGATGGCGACGGCGTTTCCGGCGTTGACGAGGGCGACGGCTGCGCCCATCCGCCCCGGCGGCGCCAAGCGGGTGGCGTAACCGAACACCACCGCGAAGAACAGGGCGTGGCAGGCTCCCGCGAGTACCCGCCCGGTCAGGGCGATCGAATAGTCCTGCGCCAGGCACAGGACCACGTTGCTGATGCCGTAGCCTGCCAACAGGCCCACCAGCAGTGGCTTGCGCGGCAGAGCGCTGGTCCACGCGTTCAGGGGAATCGACGCGAACACCACCACGGCAGCATAGGCGGAGACCAACAGCCCGATCGATGACTCGGTGACGCCCAGATCCTCGGCCATCAGGGGCAGCAACCCGATGGGGAGTACCTCGGTGGCGACCGCAAGGAACCCGCCGACGGCTAGGAGCAGCATGGGCGGTTGAAGCAGTTTCTGCTGCGGCACGGGGTTGACCTTTCAGGCCGGGGATTCGGTCACCGACGTACCCAACTTAATGCACGAGACTTAACGCATGAGGACGACGACCCGTGGGTCGTCGTCCTCGTGCGTTACTGGTAGCTACCAGCCAGCGGGTGTTACCAGCTGGACTTGGTTACACCGGGCAGCTCGCCACGGTGAGCCATGTCGCGGAAGCGGACACGGGAGATACCGAACTTCTGGAGTGTTCCGCGGGGGCGACCGTCGATCTGGTCGCGGTTGCGCAGGCGCACTGGTGAGGCGTTGCGGGGAAGCTTCTGCAGGCCGAGGCGTGCTTCTTCGCGGGCTTCATCGGTTGCGTTGGCGTCAACCAGGGTCTTCTTCAGCTCGAGGCGCTTCGCAGCGTAGCGCTCAACAATTACCTTGCGCTGTTCGTTGCGGGCAATTTTAGACTTCTTAGCCATGTGATTAGCGCTCCTCTCGGAATTCGACGTGCTTACGGATCTTGGGATCGTACTTCATCAGAACCATGCGGTCCGGGTCGTTACGGCGGTTCTTGCGGGTCACGTAGGTGTACCCGGTGCCGGCCGTGGACTTCAGCTTGATGATCGGGCGTACGTCTTTATCTTTTGCCATTAGAGCTTCACTCCCCGGGCCAGGATCGACGCGACGACGGCGTCAATACCGCGCACGTCGATGGTCTTGATGCCGCGGGCAGAAACCTGCAGCGTGACATTGCGGCGCAGGGACGGAACCCAGTAGCGCTTCTTCTGGATGTTCGGGTCAAACCTGCGCTTGGTGCGGCGGTGTGAGTGGGAAATGCTGTGCCCAAAGCCCGGCTCGGCTCCAGTCACTTGGCAGTGAGCTGCCATGACGATCCTCCAAAGAGTTAAATGAAATGTACCTAGGTACCGGCAGTCTTACCCGCCTTGGAATGCGGCCAGGGGCGCCCAAAACGACAGCCGAGACTGTCGGGATTATTAGCGGTTTTCGCGCAACTTGAGCCCCTAACTACCGATTCCCCGGAAGATGATTCCCAGAAAATCGGAGCAATTGCGCACGCTCCGCCACCTGATGCCTTTCCATTCTAGGAGCTGGCGTCAGTTATGGCTAATCGCTGGTGGTGTCGCCGTCGCGATCGACTACCGTCACGGCGTCGTCGCTGCCGATCCGGGCGCCGTCGTCGAGCGTGGCACCGGAGTCAACGATCGAGCGGTGGACCCGAGCCCCTGACGGGACGACGATCCCGTCCAGCAGGATTGAATCGACGACGACGGCGCCAGCCTCCACCACGGTGTCGGGCCCGATCACGCTGTGGGTGACCTCACCGAAGATGCGGCTTCCGGGTGCCAGCATCGAGTCGGTGACGACCGCGCCCTTCCCCACGAACGCCGGTACGCGCCGGGGGCTGCCGGTGATGATGGGCCAGTCGGGGTCGTCGAACCGCAGACCATCGCCGTCGAGCAGTTCCATGTGGGCGCGGTGGTAGTTCTCGGGGGTGCCGAGATCCAACCAGTACCCCTCGAGGCGGTGCTCGACCACTGTTGAGTGTTCCACCAGGTGGGGCAGCAGCTGGTCCCCGTAGTCGTCGAGCCCGCCCTCTTCCTTCTCCAACAGTTCGAGGGTATCCAGCAGGTGCATGGCGTCGAACAGGAACACCTCGGTGGCGACCAGGTCGGTTTTCGGTGTGTCGGGCTTGTACTCGAAGCCGGTCACTGCACCCCCGGAAACCTCGACGACCCCGTGGGCGGAGGCGTCGCCGTCGAACCGTGTGGTGACGATCGTTGCGGTGGCCTTGGCGTCCAGGTGGGTCTGGACGACGTCGCGGAAGTCCAGCTGGTACAGGTGGTCGGCGCTGAGCAGCAGCACCAGGTCGGGGTTGAACTCCCTGATGAAGGCCGCCTGCCGGTACAGGCTGTCGGCGTTGCCGTCGGCGAACCCTTCACCGTCCCGTCCCTCGAACGGGGGCATCACCCGCAGCCCCCCGTTGGTCCGGTCGAGATCCCAGTGCCTGCCGTTGGCCAGGTGGTCGTTGAGCGAGTTCGGCTGGTACTGCTGCACCATCCAGACATCCGAAAACCCGCTGTGGTGCAGGTTGGACAGCGGAATGTCGATCAGACGGTAACTGCCGGCGACGGGCAGGGCAGGCTTGGCGCGCCTGTCGGTTAACGTTCCCAGGCGACCGCCCGATCCTCCGGCCAAGACGATGGCGAGGACTGAGGGTGGCTTCATGGTTGTGCTCCTGGTGAGGGTTGGTCGAGGATCCAGTGGGTGTCATCGAGACTGGCGAGGATCTTCTTCCCGATCCGCTCCAGGTCCCGGACGTCGTCGTCGGTCAGCGCGTCGAAGACCGCCTGCCGCACGTGCTCCACATGCTTGCGGGCGAGGACCTTGAGGTTCTCCATCCCGTCCCGCGTAATGGTGGCGGTGGTCACGCGGCCATCGACCGTGCTGGGGCTGCGGGACACCCAGCCGCGCCCCTCCAGTTTCTTCACCACGTGGCTGAGCCGGGACAGGGAGGCGTTCGACCGTGCCGCGAGGTCACTCATGGCGAGGGTCAGGTCGTCAGCCTCGGAGAGCATCGCCAGGACGTGGTAGTCGAACAGGGTGATTTTTGCCTGTCGGAACAGGTGCCCGTCCAGGGATCCCGGAAGGATGGTGGTGACCGCATAAAGCGCCAGCCAGGCCTGCCGCTCCTCGGGATTCAACCACCTGACACCATTCATCTGGTCATTCTGGCACACACCGCGCCCCCGGACCGCGCCCGCCTTGGCTTCGGCTGCTACTCCCACACCGGGCGGGTCAGCTCCGGGTACTTCGCGGTCAGCACATCCCCTGATGAGACGCCGCGCAGCCGGCGGCCCACCCAGGGCGAAAGGTAGTCCCGCGCCCACTGGGCGTCAGCCCGCAACTGGTTGATCCGCGAGGCGGCCGGCGCAGCGTCCAGTTCGGGCAGGTCGATCTCGTGGGAGGCCCTCAGCACTTCAAGGACCCGTTTGGCCATCAGGGTGTGGCCGGCGGAGGACATGTGCATCCGGTCGGTGTCCCAGTAACCCCAGTTCTGGAACTCCCTGAACCGCCAGTAGTCCACCACGTCGGCGTGGTGGCGGTCGGCGATTTCACGGACCAGTTCGTTGTAGATGGCGGTCCGGCCACGGGTCTTCCCGAACACCGCTGAGCCCACCGAGTCGAATCCAGTGAACAGCACGACGGCGGCCCCCGAGCCTGCCAGCCGGCCCACACCGTCGTCGTACGCTGACATCAGCGCGTCGATGTCGATCCGTGGCCGCAGGATGTCGTTGCCGCCGGCGTAGAGGGTGATCAGTGTGGGCTCCAGGGCGAGGGCCCGGTCCACCTGCTCATCGAGCACCTGGCGCACTTTCTTGCCGCGGACCGCGAGGTTCGCGTAGCCCCATGTACCGTCGGCGAGGATCAGCTGCTCGGCCACCCGGTCCGCCCACCCCCGCACCCCGTTGGGGCTGGCGGCGTGCCAGTCGCCGACACCTTCGGTAAATGAATCGCCAAGGGCCACGTAACGCTGAGAGAATTCCACTAGACGAGGCTACCTGCTCCCGCCGCGGGATAAGGTAGGTAGCAAGTATGCTGACAACTTCTTTTGTACAGCGTCCACCATCCCTCCCCCTCCATCCGAGAAGGACATCATGACCCAGCCCTCCGACACCCGGGCCAAGCGCGCCGCGTTGATCATCAACCCGGTCAAGAACACCGGCGCTGACATTCGTGCGATCGTCTCGGAGCTCTGCGCGGCTGAGGGCTGGGAAGACGTGCTGTACCTGGAGACCACCGTCGACGATCCTGGCCGCGGCCAGGCTCAGGAGGCTGTTGACGCCGGCGTCGACGTCGTCATTGCCGCCGGCGGTGACGGAACGGTACGCTGCGTCGCCGAGGTGGTGGCGGGCACGGGGGCCGCCCTGGGGCTGATCCCGCTCGGCACCGGAAACCTGTTGGCACGCAACCTGGACATTGCCGTCGACAATCCGGAGCAGGCCGCGAAAGCAGCCCTCTTCGGCACTGAACGCAACGTCGACGTCGTCCATGTGAAGGTTGACCGCGCCCAGGAGTCCCACGTGTTCCTGGTGATGGCCGGACTGGGCTTTGACGCGTCAATCATGGCTGACACCCGCGATGACCTGAAGGACAAGGTGGGCTGGCTGGCCTACGTCGACGCCGGCATCCGGAACCTGGGCGGTAAACCGGCCCGCACCCGGATCACACTCGACGGCGGCGAGACGATCACCCGCCGGCTGCGCAGCGTGATGGGCGGAAACTGCGGCAAGATCATGGGCGGCCTGGAGATCTTCCCGGGCGCCAAGATTGACGACGGGCTGCTGGACATCATGACCGTGGCCCCCCACGGCCGGCTGGGCTGGTTCGGCGTCGTGGGCAAGCTGTTCGCCCGGGGCAAGGGCAAGGACCCGTCGCTGGAGTACTTCCAGTGCAAGAGCGCCGAAATCCAGTTGGACGAGCCGCAGGAGATCCAGCTCGACGGGGACCCCCTCGGCAAGGGGACCCACATGGCCCTGCGCGTGGACCCGAACTCGTTGCGGCTGCGGATGCCCTACGGCAAGAAGGACCCAGCGGTAGTCACCAACCCCACTCCGTAAGCGGAAGGGGGCTACAGCCTGCTCTGGGGGTCCACTTTCTCGCCGTCGACCAGGAGTTCGAAGTGAAGGTGGCAACCGGTCGAGTTGCCGGTACTGCCGACCGCGCCGAGGTTCTGGCCCTTGGACACCTTGGCGCCGACGTTGACCCCGAGCACGCTCAGGTGGTTGTACGAGGTTTCCAGCCCACCGCCGTGGTCCACGACGATCCGCTGGCCTCCCCCGTAGGCGTGCCAGCCTGATTCGACCACCGTGCCGGCCCGCGAGGCCTGCACTGCGGTACCGCAGGCTCCGGCGTAGTCGGTTCCGGTGTGCAGTTCGTCGCCGAACCCGCCCATCGGGTTGACCCGGTACCCAAACGACGAGGCGATCGCTGCGCCCTTGATGGGGGCCGCAAACGCAATCTCATCGACGGACGTGGACAGCACAGTGGTCTTCGGGGCCTTGGTCGCGGCAGTGGCCTGCGGCGATTCCTTGCCGAAATCGATCACTGCCTGGGCATCGGCAGTGACGGGTGCGGCCACGGCGGGTCCGTCGCCAGCAGTGGGAGCCGCTGTGGGCGACATTTCCGGCGACGGGAAGAACGCGGTGAGGGCGATTCCCGCTGCTGCAGCGAGCGCGCCGGTGGCCAGTGCAGCTGGCCGACGGGTGGATGTGGACTGGGCGGGCGCGCGGCGGCGTCCGGACGTGACCGGCTGAAGCAAAACGATTACCTCTCTTGACGCCGGTGAGGATAGCTATCGGGTGCGAGCACGGGATGGCTCGGCCTACTGCTGCGGCTCCCAAAGGGGAGGTAAGGTCCGCGGAGGGCGACGGCGCTGTGGTCAGCCGACTGCCTGAAGGTGATCCTCCACCCCTGCCACGATGGATTGGGAGCCGGCTGCTGGCAGGGTCGGGCGTGCAGTCGGGGAGCCAAAAAGATGCGGTTGGCTCCCTCCAGCGTAGGCGAGTTACCAGAAAGTTACAATTTCGTTACTCGACTTGCGGCGCGGCGACTAGCTTAGTTCCGATCGTCCCTGTCGCCAGTACCCCATGAAGGCCACCTGCTTACGGTCGATACCCACGTCACGGACCAGGTAGCGCCGGAGCCCGCGCACCACCGCAGCCTCGCCGGCAATCCAGGCGTAGAACGGCAGCGCACCCGAGGGCCGGTCCGGGTTCAGCGACGTATTCAGGGTTGACGCGTTGAGCCGCTGCGGGGTTTCCCACAGGATCGTCTCGTCGATGTTGACTTCCTCGGGTTCCGGGCCGGCGGCGGCCGCCGCCGCAGCCGCGAGGGTCAGACCAGCCCGCGAACTCGGATCCACCCCGACGGCGAATGGCGTAGCCAGGGATACCCAGCCCGGCACCCGGACGGCGTCGCGCACCGCGGCGTCGAGAAGTTCCCCGTGGGGTCGCTGGCCACGGGCCAGCCAGGTGATTTCGACCGCTGACGAGGTGATCACGTCCTGAAAGTCGGCCGGATCCGGCACTTCGAGGAACGCATGTCCGCCGATGTCGGCCGGCAGGGATTCCAGGATGGCGCTGATGGCGGGCACGGCGGTCTCGTCACCGGCGAGCAGCACGTGCTGGGCCAGTCCGGGACGCCATTCGATGCCGC
This sequence comes from Arthrobacter sp. 260, assembly GCF_013116745.1. Taxonomy (GTDB): domain Bacteria; phylum Actinomycetota; class Actinomycetes; order Actinomycetales; family Micrococcaceae; genus Arthrobacter_D. The sequence goes on along the minus strand of NZ_JABFOE010000002.1, from coordinate 316,218 downwards.
CGTAGGAGCCGGCAGTGGTGCAGGTGGCAGCGTGGATGTTCGGACCGATCATCCAGATCCGGTCGCCGGGGGTCGCTGCGGCGGCCCAGAGCGATGCCGGTCCCCCGTTGCCATCGGCGTCGAAGTGCATGACGAAGTCGACGTCGATCTCGGGCTCCTCGGCGTCGCACCGGGTTTCCCGGACCGTATAGGTGCGCATCGATCCACGCTCGGCGGGATCCATGGCGAGCCACTGCTGGTACCAGCCGGGCCCCTCGGTGGGCGTCTCGAGCAGTTCGCGCAGGTTCAGCCGGGGCGCGTCGTCGTCGCGGGTGGCGGGGATCATCATCTTGATCCGCAGGTCGAGAGTGGGGCCCTGGACGCCGAAGTCCCGGAGGTGGGCTCCCCCGAAGGTGATCCGCTGGAAGTTGTCGCTGAGGCGTTGGACCCGGGTGACGACGACGTCGAACGCCGTCACCGCCGCGACGGCGGACTCGGCGCGCTCGGCATTCCGCTGGCCCGGGCGGGCGGTACGGTTGCTGACTTCGGTCATGATGCTGCCTCCAGGTGGTGCGCGGACAGCGTGTCCTGCGGATTAGGCAGGAACCCCTGCCCGGTGGTCGATTCGGGTGCTGCGGGAGTGGTTCCGTCGCCGGAGTGATGCCTGCCGACCGGGACCACCATGGGAGTTCCGGACACGGGATCGGGGATGACCCGGCATTGCAGACCGAACACGGCGGTCACCGTTTCTTCGGTGACCACCTCGGCAGGGCTGCCCTGGGCGGCGATCCGGCCGTCGGTCATCGCGATGAGGTGGTCTGCGTAGCGGGCTGCGAGGTTGAGGTCGTGGAGCACGATGGCCACGGTGGTGCCATCGCGCCGGTTCAGGTCCGTGATGAGGTCGAGCACTTCCACCTGGTGGGTGACGTCAAGGAACGTGGTGGGTTCATCCAGGAGCAGGATGTCGGTCTGCTGCGCCAGGGCCATCGCGATCCAGACGCGCTGCCGCTGACCGCCGGAGAGTTCGTCGACGAACCGGTCCGCCAGTTCAAGGGTGTCGGTGGCTTCCAGCGCTGCGGCCACGGCGGCGTCGTCGTCGTCGGTCCACTGGCGGAACCAGCCCTGGTGCGGGTAGCGGCCGCGGCCCACCAGGTCGGCGACGGTGATGCCGTCCGGCGCTACCGGCGTCTGGGGCAGCAGGCCCAGGGTGCGGGCGACGGCCCGGGTGGAAAGCGAGTGGATGTCCTTGCCGTCGAGGCTGACGACGCCGGCGGACGGCTTGAGCAGGCGGGCCAGCCCGCGGAGCAGGGTGGACTTGCCGCAGGCATTGGCGCCGACGATCACTGTCACCTTCCCGGCCAGCAGTTCGAGGGTGAGGTCCTGGACCACTTTGCGGTCATCGTATGCGAGTGTCAGCTCGCTGGCTGTGAGTGCCATATCAGCCTCCCTGGCCTGAACGGTTGGCGGTCACGAGCAGCCAGAGCAGGAACGGTGCGCCGAGAACGCCCGTCACCACTCCGACCGGCAGTGAGACACCGGGAATCATGTTGGCTGCCACGAAATCGGCGGCGAGGACAATGACCGCGCCGACCAGGCCAGCGGCGGTGAGTGAGACGGCGCCCTTGACGAGACGGCGGGCAATGGGGCCGGCAAGGAAGGCGACGAAGGCCACCGGGCCGGCCGCAGCTGTGGCGACGGCGGCGAGGGCTACGCCCACGGTGATCAGGCCGAGCCGGGACGGCTCCACCTTCAGCCCCAGGCTGGCGGCCATGTCGTCGCCGAGTTCCAGTCCGCGCAGCCCGCGGGAGAGGACCGCCGCGGCGGGGATCAGGAGCAGCAGGGCCAGGACCAGGATGGTTGCCCGGTCCCAGTTGCTCGAGTTGAGGGAGCCGTTCAGCCAGACCATCGCGTCCGACGCGGTGCGGATGTCCGTGCGGGTCAGCAGGAAGCTGACCATCGCGTGCATGACGGCGGCGAACCCGATCCCCACCAGGATGAGCCGGTACCCGGCCACTGATCCGCGGCGTGAGAGGAAGTAGATCGCGCCGGCGACGGCCAGCGCCCCGATCAGGGCGGAGAGGGACACCGCCACGCCTGCTGCACCGAACAGCACCATCGCTGCGACCGCCGAGGCGCTGGCACCGTAGCTGATCCCAATGATGTCGGGGCTGGCGAGCGGATTGCGGAGCATGGTCTGGAAGATGGTGCCGGCCAGACCGAAGGCCACCCCGATCAGGACGGCGATGACCGCGCGGGGCAGTTTGTTCTCCATCACGATGAAGGTGGCCCCGGGGATGTCAGCGCCGCCGAGGATCCTGAAGAAGTCGGGAATGGTGACGGTGTAGCTGCCGAGCAGCACGCTGACGGCAAACAGCACCACGGTGATCGCGGCGAGGATCAGGATCATCCGGCGTCGTTGTGCCGACTGGTGGCGGCGGGCGCCGCTCAGGACGTCGTGGGTGTTCCTCACCGGGCCGGTCGGTGTGGCCGGCGGGGAGGTCTGCAGGGTCACAGCTGGGCCAGCTTCCGACGCCGGACCAACCAAATGAAGACCGGCGCGCCGATGACGGCGGTCATGATTCCCACCTGTACCTCGCCAGGCGGCAGGATCAGGCGGCCGACGATGTCGGCGCTGATCAGCAGCACCGGTGCGAGGACCACCGAGAATGGGAGGATCCAGCGGTAGTCGGGGCCGGTGAGGACGCGCACGATGTGGGGAATCACCAGGCCGACGAAGGCGATGGGCCCGGCCGCGGCGGTGGCCGCGCCGCACAGGATGACCACGCCGAGGGCGGCGACGCCGCGGGCCACCGCAACGTTCTGTCCGAGTCCGCGGGCGATGTCGTCGCCCAGGGAGAGGCTGTTGAGTGCCTTGCCGGTCGCCAGCGTCAGGAGGGTGCCGATGATCAGGAACGGCAGCACCGGAAGCAGGATGTCCCAGCCCCGGCCCGCCACGGTGCCCACCTGCCAGAACCGGAAACGGTCAAGAGTCTCCTGGTTGGACACCAGGACAGCGTTCATCAGGCTGCCCAGGCCAGCGGAAAGCGCGGCGCCAGCGAGGGCGAGTTTGATCGGTGTGGCGCCTTCCCGGCCCAGGCTGGCAATGGCGTAGACGACGACGGCGGCCAGCGCCGCACCGCCGAAGGCGAACCAGATGTAGCCGCTCACGTCGGCCACGCCGAACAGGTAGATGCCCATCACGATGGCGAGTGCTGCTCCCGCGTTGACGCCGAGGATGCCGGGATCCGCGAGCGGGTTGCGTGCCACTCCCTGCATGGCGGCGCCGGCGAGGCCGAGGGCGGCGCCCACCATCAGGCCGGTCACGGTGCGCGGAATCCGTGAATGGACCACCGCGTGGTCGCCGTTGGTGGGGTCGAAGTCGGTGAGCGCGGCGACCAGGACGTCGAAGCTGATGGGCCGGGACCCGAAGGCGAGGGACGCGGCGCAGACCAGGGCGAGCACGAGCATTGCCCCACCCAGCTTGAGCATCCGGTGTTGGCCGCGTGGCTTCGACGGGGTGGCGGGAGGGCTCTGCAGAGGCGCGGGTGCAGTCTGCACTGCCATGGCGCGCCTCCTTATCCGTCCGGACCGTCGATCGCCGGGAACCTAAACACCGACTCAAGTAAGGCTAGCCTAGGGTTACCTCCATTAGGAAACGGTTATGTTACTTAATTGGTGCTCTTCCGTGCGATTGCTTGACCGCACCGAGGCCCAGCGCGTGCAGGTTTCCCCGGGTACCGCGGACCGTCGTCGCCGTACCGCGGCGTGTTGCCCCAACACGCCGAAAGCCCCGCCAGAAGCCGGGAATTCCGGTACGGGCGGGGCCTTGATGTCTGACGTGGGGGGGCTTGGCATCCCACCCAGTAAGACTGTCGAACGGGCTAGGCGGGAGGCGTACCGTTTCCGAACGGTCGCCCGCCGAGGCGCTCCCGGCCGTGCTCGGTGTGCCAGTTGGCCAGATCCGGACCCTTGGGCACAATCCCCGTGGGGTTAATGTCCTCGTGCACGATGTAGTAGTGGTCCTTGATCTGGTCGAAGTCCACCGTGTCACCGAATCCGGGGGTCTGGAAAAGGTCCCGGGCGTAGCCCCAGAGGGCCGGCATCTCGGTGAGCTTGCTCCGGTTGCACTTGAAGTGGCCGTGGTAGACGGCGTCGAAGCGCACCAGCGTGGTGAAGAGCCTGACGTCGGCTTCGGTGATGGTGTCGCCGACCAGGAACCGCTGGTGGCTCAGACGTTCCTCAAGCCAGTCCATCGCGGCGAACAGCCGATCGTAGGCGTCGTTGTAGGCTTCCTGTGAACCGGCGAAGCCGCAGCGGTAGACCCCGTTGTTGACCTCGGTGAAGATCCTCTTGCTGACCTCGTCGATTTCGGCACGCAGCTTCTCCGGGTAGAGGTCGGGTGCACCTTCGCGGTGGAAGTCCTTCCACTCGGTGGAGAAGTCCAAAGTGATCTGCGGGAAGTTGTTCGTGACGACGGCGCCGCTCGGCACGTCAACGATCGCCGGCACGGTGATGCCGCGCGGGTACTCGGGGTCCCGCTTGAAGAATGCCTCCTGCAGGCGTTCGATGCCCAGGACCGGGTCGCGGCCGTCGGGGTCCAGGTCGAAAGTCCAGGACCGCTTGTCGTGGGTGGGGCCGGGAGTACCGAGGGAAATGGCGTCCTCGAGTCCGAGCAACCGGCGCACGATGATGGCGCGGTTGGCCCACGGGCAGGCGCGGGCCGCGATCAGCCGGTAGCGTCCGGCTTCCACCGGGTAGCCGTCCGCCCCGTCGCGGGTGATCCGGGTTTCGATGTAGGTGGTGTCGCGGTTGAATTCTTTGCCAGTATTTACGTAGGCGCCGCGCGTGCTGTGCTCGTTCTCAGTCATATCCTCAGCCTAATATCCCGCTGCGGGCTGTCGAACAGAACAGCCCGCGGTACGGGGTGGAGTTAATCACTGCGGGTGGGAACGACGCAGTGCCGGAAAGGGATCAGTCGTTCTTGCGGTGCTGGCTGGACTCGCGCTCGTACTTCCGGCGCAGTTCCCGGCCCTCGTCGATGTTCTCGAGTTCCTTGTCATGCTTCTTGCGGCTCATCGTGTCGTCCCGTGGGGGAAGCTGCAGGGTCTCCTCAGCTTCGATGCCTGCCTGCAGCTGACGCCCGCGCTCCAGTTCGGCGTCGAACTCGGCGCCGAAGAGGAGGGAGAGGTTGGCCAGCCAAATCCAGAGCAGCAAGACGATGACGCCGGCGATCGCCCCGTACGTCTCGTCGTAGCTGCCGAACCGTGAGACGTAGAAGGAGAATCCAGCGGTGGTGAGGCCGAGGACCAGCAGTGCCACAAAGGACCCCATGCTCATCCATTTGAACTTGGGCTGCTTCACATTGGGGGCGCCGTAGTACAGGACAGCAATCATCAGGACGGCGAAGAGCACCATGACCGGCCACTTGGCGATGTTCCACACCAGTAGGGCTGTGTCGCCGAGCCCGATCACGTTACCCACCGATTCGGCAATGGGACCGGAGAGGATCAGCAGCAGGGCCATCAGCACTACCAGCAGGAGAACAGTGGCGGTGATCAGCAGCATCACGGGGCGCAGCTTCCAGATCGGCCGGCCCTCCTCCACCTCGTAGATACGGTTCATTGCCCGGCTGAAGGCGTTCACATAGGCGGATGCGGACCAGAGGGCGCCGAGAATACCGATGACCAGGGTGAGGCCAGCACCCTGTGACGATGCGAGACCCCGGATGGTGTCTTCCAAAGTCTGGTTATCGGCGATTTCAGGTGCTACCCCTCCGAGGACGTCCAGGACCGTGTCGGTGGTGGTCTGAGCCTGCCCAAACACGCCGAGCAGCGAGACCAGGGCCAGCAGGGCCGGGAAAATGGCCAGCACCGCGTAGTAGGTGAGCGCAGCTGCCAGGTCGGTGCACTGATCCTTGCCGAATTCGCGGAGGGTGCGCTTGAACACGTATCCCCAGGCCGGCTTCTTCAGGTCGGAGGGACTATCCGGTTTCCGGTCGTCGTCGGGATGGGGTGCGTTCTGCGCCTTGTCCTGGGTTTGCGTTTCGGGGGAACCCGACGCCGGCCCGCTGCTCTGTGCCAATTGGTACCTCCACGTAGTCTGCTGCGCCCTCGACCAGATCGTAAGGACACTTACTAGTACATAAGCGTACCTAAGGATTACCGTTGAGGCATGGCCCTTACCCCTGAATCTTCTGCCGGACCCCTGCGCGTTGCGGTGATTGGTGCCACGGGCAACGTGGGAACCGCCGTGCTGCGCCGGTTGCAGCGTGCTGCCCTCGAGCGGCCGGGCGGTCTGGAGATCCTGGGCTTCGCACGCCGGACCCCCGACACCACCGTGGCACCCTATGCGGGTTGCCAGTGGCATGGGCTGGATGTGGGGACCGATGAGGGCCGACGCGACCTGACCGTTGCGCTCGACGGTGTCGACGCCGTCGTGCACCTGGCCTGGGCCATCCAGCCGAACCGCAACGAAGCGGCAATGCACCGCACCAACGTGACGGGCACCGCGAACGCCCTGCAGGCAGCAGCCGACGCCGGGGTCCGCCATTTCGTCTGCGCGTCCTCAGTCGGCGCTTACCTTCCGGCGACCAAGGGCCAGCGGGTGGACGAGGGCTGGCCACACGGCGGCATCAAGACGTCGCATTACAGCCGCCACAAGGGAAAGCAGGAAGCGCTCCTCGATGACTTCGCGGCGCGGCACCCGGAGACGGTCGTCACCCGCCTTCGCCCGGGGCTGATCTTCCAGCAGGATGCGGGCAGCGAGATCGGGCGATACTTCCTCGGCCCGCTGGTTCCGAAGTTCCTGCTGGACCGCCTTCGCCTACCCCTGCTGCCGATCCCTGAACAACTGGTCTTCCAGGCCGTCCACGCCGACGACGTCGCCGACGCGTACTGGCGGGCCGTGGATCGCCGCGTTCCGGGTGCATTCAACATCGCCGCCGAACCGATCCTCACCCCCACCCGACTGGCGTCCCAGTTGGGTGCCCGCCGGGTCGTGGGTCTTCCGGTGCGGCTGCTGCGCGCCGTCGTCGGGGTTTCCTGGGCGCTCGGCCTGCAGCGCACCGATCCGGGGTGGATCGATATGGCAACCCAGGCGCCGCTGATGGAGACGGATCGCGCCCGGACGCTGCTTGGGTGGGAGCCCGAGCACTCGTCACTCGACGCGATGAGCGCCGTGCTCACCGGACTCAGCGCGGGCGACGGCGTCTCCGCCTCGCCCGCCCTCAAGCCCCGGAACTGACTCCCACACCGTTCCCCGGCGCTACTCCTCCGGGCGGGCTATTGCTTTACAGCCCTACTCCTTCACGGCCCCGGCCGAGGCGTTCATGATCTTCTTCTGGAAGACGAAGAACACGATGGCCACCGGAATGGTCATCAGGGCCGCTGCCGCCAGCTTCAACGGGTACTGGGTTCCCTGGCTGAGCTGGCCCGACGCCAGCTGCGCCACGCCCTTGGTGAGGGTGGTCAGGGCGGGGTCCTGGGTGGAAATGATGAAGTGGTTCAGCTCATTCCAGGAGCCCTGGAAGGACAGGATGACAATGGTCATCACCGCTGGCCGGGCCATCGGCAACACAATCGACCAGAAGGTACGGAAGGTCCCGGCTCCGTCGACGCGTGCCTGTTCCTCGACGCTGGGCGGAATGGATTCGAAGAAGTTCTTCATGATGAAGACACCGGCAGCGTCAGCGAGCAGGGGCAGGATCATGCCTGCATAGGAGTCGTAGATGCCGAGCTGGTTGATCACCAGGAACTTCGGGATCAGCAGGACGACGCCGGGCACCGCCATCACTGCGACGAGCAGGGCGAACACCAGCCCGCGGCCGCGGAAGTTGATTCTGGCCAGCGCGTACCCGGCCAGGCAGTTGAAGAACACCCGCCCCGCGGTTACGAAGACGGTGACGATGAACGAGTTCCGGCCCCAGATGGGGAAGTCGGAGTTGGCGAACAGGGTTTCATAGGCGGCGAATGTCCAGTGCTGCGGGATCAGACCCAGCGGGTCCTGCGCCGCGTCGGGCTCGGTTTTGAAGGACGTGGCCACCTGGGTCAGGAACGGGAAAATGTAGATGATGGCCAGGATGATCAGCACCACATAGGAAATCCAGACGCCGCGGGTGACCTTCTTGCGGCGGTTCTTGATCCGCTGAGGGACCGGGGGCGCCGAGGAGGGCTCGGGTGCCGCGGATGGGGCTACGGTGGTGCTCATCGCCGGTCTCCTTCAGTGGTGCCAGTCTGATTGGTGCCGTCCGGGGTGGAGCCTCCCGGGCCGGTGCCACCGGGATCCCGGCCCTTCACGCGGTCCGCATGTCGGGCGCTGGATTGCGCTGCGGCGGCGGTTTTGGGGTCGGCGCCGACCGGGACCATGCGGCTTCGTTTGGGCACGTCCCGTTCCCTGAGCGCGTATCGCTGGAGGACGGTGAGCACCACGATGATGCCGAAGAGGATGAAGGCGATGGCTGCGCCTTCGCCCCACCGCTGGTTGTTGAAGGCGGAGTTGAAGGACAGGTAGGCCGGGGTCAGGGTGGTCTTCGCTGGTCCGCCCTGCGTGCCGACGTAGATCTGGTCGAAGACCTGCCAGGTCCCGATCAGCCCCAGGGTCAGGACGGTGAAAAGGGTGGGCCGCAGCATGGGCAGGGTGACCTGCCAGAACCGCTGCCAGGCGCTGGCGCCGTCGACCATTGCCGCTTCCTGCACTTCCCCACTGATGTTCTGCAGGGCTGCGATGAAGAGCAGCATGAAGGTGCCGGAGGTGGTGAAGATGGCCATCAGCACGAAGGCGCTCATCGCGACGGAGGGGCCGGCCAACCATTCCCAGCCGGGGATCCCCAGGAAACCGGGGTCCTGCAACCCGGCGGGCGCCTGGTTGAGGCCGAAGATCGAAAAGAGGATGTGGAAGATACCGCGGGGATCCTGGAACCAGTTCGGCCCGGAGATGGCGAAAAAGGACAGCACCTTGTTGACCACGCCGGTGGCGCTGAAGAGGAACAACCAGAGCACGGTGATCGCCACGGAGCTGGTGACCGAGGGGAAGTAGAAGGCGGTCCGGAACAGGCCACGGCCCTTGAGGACCTGCTTGTTCACCATCACTGCCAAGAACATGGCCAGCGCGGTCTGCAGCGGAACCACCAGCAGCACGTAGTAGAAGTTGTTGCGGATCGCGGTGCCGAAATCACGGGCGGCCAGTCCCTCACCACCAAGGATGGCGGAAAAGTTCTCCCCGCCCACGAACTCGACGTCGCTTCCGAAGGGGCTGCCGCGGCCGGTCCAGTCAGACATGCTGACCCACGCCGCCATGAGGACGGGAATGACCAGGAACAGGCCGAGGATCAGTACGACCGGGGAGATGAAGAGCCATCCGGTGAGGCCGGTGCGGCCCTGGATGCCCGTGCGTTTGCGGTACGCAGGAGGTGAATCCTTGGTGCCGGACGGCCTCTTTGCCGCTGTACGTCGTGCCACTGCGTCCTCGTTCTGTTACCCCGGGGTGAATTACGAAAGTGGTGAAATGCTGAGTGGTGAACTCTGGGTGGTACCGCAGGAGCACCCGATCTGTCGGACGGTCAGGGTGCTCCTGCGGTTGTTTGGGTGCCGGTTATCCGGCGTCCGCCACGACCGACTCCATGTCGGTCTGGAGGGTGTCCAGCAGCTGCTGGATGTCAGCGGTCTTGATCGTCTCGAGCTGGGCGTTCAGCTCCGCGAGAACGTCCGATGCGCCCTGTTGGGCTGGCAGGTTCTGGGCGTAGTCGCCACCGGCGATGAAGGCTGCGAGGTCTGGGTACTGGGTGGACCAGTCCTCGGCGGCCGACTGCAGCGACGGCATGACGCCGAAAGCCTCGGCGAAGCTGAGCTGGGTCTCGGCGGTGGTCAGGTGTGCGACCAGTTCCTTGGCACCCTCGATGTTGTCGCTGTCTGCGGCGATGCCCCAGCAGTTGGTGAACTGCAGGGTGCCGGGGCCGGCAGGACCCTCGGGGAGTTCGGCGACCTGGTAGTCGACGTCGGGGAAGTCGTTGCTCATCGCACCGGCAATCCAGTTGCCCTCGATCACCATAGCGGCCTGGCCCTTACCGAAGGCCTCGCCGCCCCAGCCCGAGCCGAGGTCCGAGGAGAAGGCGGCGACGCCGTCGTTCATCATCTGCTGGACAAAGGTGAGGCCCTCGACGTTCTCAGGGCTGTTGACGGTTGCTTCGCCGTCGGTGACGAGTCCGCCGCCGGCCTGAGCGGTGAAGACACCGAGGCGCTGGAACTCGGGACCGTAGCCGAGGCCGACGACGTCGTCGGTGGTCAGCTGTTCAGCCACTGACGCCAGTTCTTCCCAGGTGGTGGGCACGTCGTCCTCGCTGAGGCCTGCCTCTTCCCAGAGGGTGTTGTTGATGACCAGGCCCAGGGTGGAGAAGTCCTTCGGGGCGCAGTACAGCTGGTCCTCGTAGGTGAAGGCCTCCTGCAGGGCGGGGTAGAAGTCGTCCTTGTTTTCCAGGTCGTCGCCGTAGGGCTCAAGGGAGCCGTTGGCTGCGTAGCCAGCGAACAGGTCGGTCGAGACGTAGAAGACGTCGGCGGGCTCGCCTGACGCGAAGCCCTGGCTGAGCTGCTGGGGCAGGTCGGAGGCCACGCTGACGCTGGCGTCCATGCCGGACTCGGAGGCCCACGCGTCGACTGCCTCGGTGACCGAGGTGGTCTCGGCTTCGCCGGAGGAGCCGATCAGCACGGTGATCGGTGCGTCAGTTGCGCCTTCCGCCTCGGCTGATTCGCCCTCGGAGCCCGAGAATCCTGATCCGCCGCAGGCGCTCAGTGCCAGGGCTGCCGCGGCTGTCACAGCGACGGCGAGCGTCTTCCTGCGGGTGCGGAAGTTTCCAGTCTTCATTGTCTGTTTCCTCATTCTTTTGTTTATTTCGGGCTATCTAGGGGGATGGGCAGGTGGGTCATGCCAGCCAGCCGTCGCCGGCCAGCGGGTGTGGGAAGCGCTGCGCCAGGGTGGGCGTCAGCAGCAAGTGTTTGTCGGGGCGGCCGCTCGCCTCGTCGCCCGAGAGTGTGTGGGCGAGCACCCTGATGATGTGGCGCGCGGCGTCCTCGATCGGCTGGGCGATGCTGGACAGCCCGACGGCGGCCGCGACCGGTGTGTCGTCGAAACCGATCACGTCGGGGCTCGCGGGGGCCGGGTACCGGCTCCTGAAGGTGGACAAGGCCCCAAGTGCAAGACTGTCGCTGGCGCACACTACTGCGGTAGCCCCGGCAGCGATGACCTGCTCGGCGGCCCGCGCCCCCGCGGGGACGCCGTCGAATACCCGGAGGTCGAGCTGGTCGGCGGGAAGGCCCGCGGCCTGCAGTGCCCGTCGCCAGCCATCCCGGCGGTCATCGCCGGCTCCGGAGCCGGCAGGCCAGCCGATGAAACCGATTGCGGTGTGTCCCTGATCGATCAAAAGGCGGGTGGCTTGTTCGGTGCCGGCGCCGCCGTCGACGTCCACCCAGGGGTGCAGGGAGGTGAAAGGGTCCTCGGTGTCGCTCCAGGGGCGCCCAAAGGAGGCGAACGGAACCTCGTTTTCCAGCAGCCAGGCGGTCCGCTGGTCGCCGTGGTGGGTGCCGGTGAGGACAAATCCGTCAAGGTCGGCGACGTTGAGGAGGTCCTCGTACTGGCGGACCTCGTCGTCGTCGGTGGCGGCGCTGAACAGGGTCAGGCGGTAACCCTCCTCCTGTGCGGCCTCCGTCAGGGCGTGCAGGAAGCGGTCGAGGATAGATCCGTTGATGCCATCGACGACCGGCATCATCCGGATGCCGAGGTTCATCGAGCGGCGGGTCCGCAACTGCCGGGCGGCGGCGCTGGGACGGTACCCGCTTTCGGCGATGGCGTGCTCCACCCGCTCCCGGGTTTCCGGTTTGACGCGGTGGGGGGCGTTGATAACGTTGGAAATGGTCTGCCGGGACACGCCAAGGGACTCGGCCAGGCTGACCAACGTTGTCTTCGCCATTGCACTCCCTTGCGCTCCACACTCACGGCAGCTCTGGACCTACTGCCTGTTTACAACAATATGAACGTTCAAATATGATGTCAATCACTAAGTTGAACGATCAAATAACGTTTTGGCGATAGTGTCAAGGCGACAACACCCACTACCCAGGAGTTCATGTGGCCTACCGCCAGCCTTATCTGCACAACCTCTCCGGCGTTTTCAGCGCGCCGGTCCAGGCCTGGGCTGACGATCACGGGCAGATTCGCGGCCATGGCGCCCAGGGCATCCACTGCGGCGACGACCGCGTCCTCAAGCAGGCCATCCTGACCGTCAACGGGGAAGAGCCCGAGTGGGTCTCCACCCAGGTGCGATCGGCCAGCCGGGTGGATTACCTCTACTTCGTGCGCGTCCAGTCCCCCGTTGCTGACCCGTTGCTGTACCTCACCCGGTCCCGGATCGCCGATGCCGAGGGCATCAGCGAGGAGATCAGGATCGAGTCTGCCCACAGCTTCCTGGCCCACCTTGAGGTGCAGTGCCGCCTCGTCGCCGACAGCACCCCGATGGAAAAAGTGAAATCCGGTGCCGCCACCCAGGCCGATGTCACAGTCGTTGGCCCGCGGTGGAACTGGCGTGGCACCGACACCACCGTCGCGCTGGATGCGGGCGGCGCCCGCACCGAGTACGACGGCAACCGGATCAACCTCACGTGGGTAACCGAGGTGGAGCCGGGTGGCTCCGTCGTCCTGCCCTGGCGCGTCTCCCTGACAGACTCGGCAGCACCGATGGTGGCGCCGAGCACCGCTCCCCTTGAGGCCCCCCAGCTCAGCGAAGCGCGGCAGAACAGCCTGCTCCGCCAGTCCGTTTCCGACCTCAATGGGCTGCGGATGGCCACCGCTGACCAGCCGGAGGACACCTTTCTGGCCGCCGGCGCACCCTGGTTCTTCACCATGTTTGGACGCGATTCCCTGATCGCCGCGCGCATGCTGCTGCCGCTCGATACCGCTCTGGCGGGGAGCACCCTGCGGGCCCTGGCCTCCCGCCAGGGGGACACCACCGATCCGATGACAGCCGAGCAGCCGGGCAAGATCCTGCACGAGGTGCGGCGCGGCACACTCCAGTTCGAGGAGAACGGCACCGGGATCTCCCTGCCGCCGGTCTACTTCGGCACCATCGACGCCACTCCCCTGTGGATCTCGCTGCTCCACGACGCCTGGCGGGCGGGGCTGCCCACTGCCGAGGTGGAGGGGCTGCTCGACCACCTGGAGGCGGCGCTGGTCTGGCTTCGCGACCATGGCGATTCCGACGGCGACGGGTTCCTGGAGTACCTCGACACCAGCGGCCACGGCCTGGCCAACCAGGGCTGGAAGGATTCCGGGGACTCGATCCGCTGGCACGATGGCGCCCTCGCCGACGGGCCGATCGCCCTGGCGGAGGTCCAGGCGTACGCGTACGAGGCTGCGATGGGCGGCGCCGCACTGTTGGAGGCCTTCGGCCGTCCCGGCGCCGGCGACTGGCGTGACTACGCCACCAAGCTGGAGCTGCGGTTCCGCGAGTCGTTCTGGTGCAGCGACGAACTGGGCCCCTACCCGGCCATCGCACTGGACGCAGCCAAGCGCCCGGTCGACGGAGTGACCAGCAACATGGGGCACCTGCTCGGCACCGGGATCCTGAACCTCGAGGAGCAGGCAGCAGTGGTCCGCCGACTGATGGATCCGACCATGTTCTCGGGGTACGGCATCCGCACCGTCTCCACCACCAACGGCGGCTTCTGGCCCACCCGCTACCACGCGGGATCCGTGTGGAGCCACGACACCGGGATGATCATCAGCGGCCTGGTCAAGGATGGCTTCGCCGACGACGCACGCACCCTGGCGTCCGGACTACTCCGCGCAGCAGAAGGCTTCGACTGGCGGCTACCGGAACTGTTCTCCGGGCACTCCGCCGACGACGTCTGGCCGCCTGTCCCCTACCCGTCGTCCTGCCGCCCACAGGCCTGGGCTGCGGCGTCGGCGGTGCCGATCGTGACGGCCCTCGGAGGCTTCGCCTAACTCTTGGGGCTTTGCCCGGCAGGGGCTGGGATCAGTCGGTGAACGCGGCTTCCGCGTGGACCGCTTCCCAGCGCTGCCGCGGCAACGCGTCCCGGTGGTGGGTCTGCAGGAACACCACCATTGATTCGCGGATCAGGCACTTCAGGTCCCACAGGGCGTCGTTGTCGGCGGCACTGACCAGGACCCGGGCGCGCACCATACCGTCGGTGGCCTGTGTGATTTGCAGGGTGCTGGTGCGCCCGTCCCACAGTGTGGTGTCGTCGAGCACCGCGACCAGGTGTGCCCGCATCGATTCGATGGGGACCCGCCAGTCAAGGTCCAGGTCCACAGTGCCCAGCAGTTCGGAACGGCTCCGGGTCCAGTTCTCGAACGGGGTGGTGGTGAAGTAGGTGGACGGCAGGATGATCCGGCGGTCGTCCCAAACCTTGACCACCACGTAGGTCATGGTGATTTCCTCGACGGTGCCCAGCTGGTCCTCCACAAACACCGTGTCGTCGATACGCAGGGCGTCGGTGAAGGCCAGCTGCACCCCGGCGAACACGTTGGCGAGCGAGCTCTGCACTGCCAGGCCGGCGACGATCGAAATCAGTCCGGCCGAGGCCAGGATGCCCGCGCCGAGTGCCCGCACCTCGGGGATGGTGAGCAGCACGCTGGCCAGCGCGAGCGTGATCACCCCAGCCACGCCCACCCGGCGGGCCAGCATGATCTGCGTCTTGAGGCGGCGCATGCGCCCGTGGTCGCCCGCATCCTTGCCGTACTTGCGCAGCGCGACGGCCTCCACCACGAGCAGAAGCGAGACGATCAGCCACGCCACCGCCCCGATCAGGGCCAGCACCAGCGAGTAATCGACGGGCGGAAACCACGACGTGTCGCCGGCGGTCACACCGAGGGCTATCCGCACCCCAACGATTGCAAGCACCAGCCGCACCGGGTTTAGCGCCCGCCGGGACGCCCCCTGGATGGCTGGAACTTTGCGCAGGGTCCGCGCAGCGATCCGGCGCAGCAGCGCCGCCAGGATGACTGCCGCGAGCAGGGCCCCGACGACGGCAGCGACCGGGGCCAGGGTGTTCAGTAGTTCGTCCATGACCTCACGGTCTCAGATGGGTGTGGGTGCCTGTCCAGCCGGGCCGGGGAACTGTGGGCAGGCTCTCACCGCAAGCGCGTCACAAACGGGGATCAATACAGGAAGATGTCGAACCAGTCGCGGTTGTGGGCGTGAATCAGCACCAGGAACAGCACGAAGTCAAAGAGCAGATGCACCGCCACCACGTAGCTCAGGGACTGGGTCTTCTTGAAGATCCACCCCTGGACCAGGGCGAAGGGGTAGATCAGCAGCGGGCCCCACGCATGGAAACCGAGCTCCCAGAGGAAGGAGGTGAACAGGACTGCCTGCAACATGTTGGCCTGCCAATCGGCGAGGTGCCGACGCAGCAGGGTGAAGGCGGTGCAGATGAAGAACAGCTCATCCCAGATCCCCAGGACGTTGGTGCCGAGGAACAGCCGCGCCACCGTACTGCCGTCCGAGGCTGCGGGCCAGTTTTCATACACGCCGGTGGGAATCATGTAGACGGGCAACAGAAGATAGCCCATCACGACGACGGCGGCCAGGTACCAGCGTTCGGTCCGGGTCCACTTCTGGCCGGTGAGTACCGGGAACCGGATGGCGTGGTCCTTGAACACAAACCGGGAGATCGAATACGGCAGGCCCACGGCGAAGAACATGGCCGTGCCCATGATCAGCATGTGGCTGAAGCTGATGTCGGTGGTGATCGGCACCAGGGACATGATCACCAGGCCCAGCGCCAGCAGGCCCAGATCCTTGAACAGCTGCCGTCCGATGAAGAACGCCGACACCAGCGCCGCAGCGAGCAGCAGGTAGCCCAGCCACCGCTCGTCCAGCCCGAACATGGCAAATCCCGAGGCCGCGACCAGCACCGCCGGGATCAGGTTCGCTGCGGTCTTTTGGGTCTGACGTAAGGCGGCCGGCTGGGTAGTCATACCCAAGAGATTACCTAAGCTGGCCCGCGGGACGGGAGTTTGGAGCCGTTTGGCGCTATACAGGAAGCACTACCGTACGCCTGTCCAACCAGTCACCAGGAGTAACTCATGGAATACGACTTCGACGTCCTGATCGTGGGGGCCGGACCGGCGGGGATGGCCGCAGCCGTGCGAGCGGCGGAGCTGGGGGCCCGCGTTGCGGTGGTGGAGCGGGCGCGGCTCGGCGGCACCTGCGTGAACTCCGGCTGTGTGCCCACCCGGGTCCTGGCGAAAACCGCCCGGCTGTACCGGGAAGTGCGCACCGCCTACGACTACGGGATCGTCGTCGCTGAACCGGCCGTCGACTGGCAGCAGATCGTCCGGCGGGTCCGGTCGACGGTGGACCGGGTGCTCGCGGCGAAGGATTACGACGCCGTCGCCCGCCGGCTGGGCATCGAGCTACTGACCGGCAACGCGACCTTCACCGGCCCGCACACCCTGGACGTCGCAGGCCGGAGCGCGACCGCCGGTTCGGTGATCCTCGGCGTCGGCGGCAACGCACGCTGGCTACCCATCCCCGGGGCGGAGCACGCGGTGCTTCCACCCGAGGTGCTCGACCTCCCGACCCTGCCGCGCACCCTCGCGATCATCGGCGGCGGCCACACGGGTGCGCAGCTTGCCACCATCTTCCATGCCCTCGGCACCCGGGTGCTGCTGCTGGATCTGGCGCCGCGGATCCTCACCACCGAGGACGCTGACGTGTCCGCCGCCGTCACCGACGGCTTCCGGACCCGCGGGGTGCGGGTGGAGACGGGGATCGCCGGGATCGACAAGATCGACAGGGACGACGACGGTGCGCTGCACCTCCACTGGCGCAACGCCGCCGGCGACCACGTCGAGGTGCTCGACGCCGTGGTGATGGCTGCGGGTTGGCCGGCGAACACCGAAGGTCTGGGGCTGGACGCCGCTGGCGTCGAGGCGCACCGGAACGCGATCCCGGTGGACGAATATCTACGCACCAACGTGGAGCATATCTTCGTGGCAGGAGACGCGAACGGCTCCAGCATGCTGGTGCAGGCAGCTGTCTTCGAGGGTGAGACGGCGGCGGAGAACGCCGTGCTGGGGACGCAGCGGACCACCCCGCACCACCTGCTGCCCGCCGGCGGGTTCACCGATCCCGACTACGCCGGGGTGGGACTCACCGAG
This sequence comes from Arthrobacter sp. 260, assembly GCF_013116745.1. GTDB lineage: Bacteria > Actinomycetota > Actinomycetes > Actinomycetales > Micrococcaceae > Arthrobacter_D. The sequence goes on along the minus strand of NZ_JABFOE010000002.1, from coordinate 299,070 downwards.
GAGGCGGCCCGGGTGCGCGACCGGGAGGCGGGCGTCGTCGTCGTGCCCTACGGCGACGTTGAACGACCGATCATCGATGACCGCGAACAGGGTTTCCTGAAACTGGTGGTGGATCGGCATCGTGAGCTGATTCTGGGTGCGCACGCGGTGGGCGAGAATGCCGTCGAAGTGATCCAGGCGGTCGCGGCAGCGATGGCGGCCGGCACCGACGTGGCGACGCTGGCCCGCGTGAAGTTCGCCTATCCGACGTACACGGCAATCATCGGTGAGGCGGCGCGCGCAGCCCTGCGGCGTGAGGCTGCGAGGTAGCATCAGCGGATGACACAGGAACCGGGCAAGGTGCGGAGAGTTCTCGACTTCATTGGGATCACTGAGTCACGGGCCCACCAGGAGAGTCATCCGGTCGGCTCCCGCCAGTGGTGGGTCTACACGGCGGGCGTCGCCGTCGCCGTCGGCGTATTCGTTTCGCTGGCCCTGCTGGTCCTGAACCTGACCGGGTTGGTCTCCTAGCCGACGGGCTGCTGGTCGCGTGGCGCAGTGTTACGCGCGTCCCGACGCCGCCAGTAGGCGGCCAGCACCGCACCGGAGACGTTGTGCCAGATGGAGAAGATGGCGCCGGGCAGCGCGGCCTCGGGGGTCAGGTACTGGCGGGCGAGGCCAGCGGCGAGACCGGAGTTCTGCATGCCGACCTCGATCGCCGTGGTCCGCCGCGAGGCGATCGGCAGTTTGAACAGGCGTGCGGCGCCGTAGCCCAGCGCGTACCCCAGGCCGTTGTGTGCGATGACGGCCACCAGAACCAGCAGTCCAGCCGAGAAGATGATCCCGGCACTTCCGGAGACCACCGCGATGACCACGAGGGTGATCGCTCCGACCGACAGCCAGGGCAGTGCCGGGAGACATGTGGCGACTACCCCGGGCAGGAAGCGGCGCACCACCAGACCCAGCAGGACGGGAAGCAGGACAATCTGCACAATCGAGAAGGCCATCGAGCCGGCGTCGACCGGCATGTACTGGCCGGCGAGCCAGAGCGCCAGCACCGGGGTGAACAGGGGCGCGATCAGGGTCGATACCGAGGTCATGGCCACCGACAGGGCAACGTCGCCCTTCGCCAGGTAGGCGACCACGTTGGAGGCAGTGCCGCCAGGGCAACATCCCACCAGGATCACCCCGGCCGCCAACGCCGGCGGCAACCCCAGCGCGGCTGCAATGAGCCAGCCGAGCAGCGGCATGATCATGAACTGGGCCACCACACCGATGACGACCGGGATGGGGCGTTTGGCGATCAGCGCGAAGTCCGGCGGGGTGAGCGTCAGCCCCATCCCGAACATGATCAGCCCGAGCAGCGGGTTGATCCAGGGTCCCATTCCTGCGAAAGTCCCCGGTGTCAGGACAGCCACCGCGCCGCCCGCGAGAATCAGCAGCGGAAACAACGTGACGGCGATCCGGGCGCTGCGTTCCTCGGCCTCAGGGTCGGCTGAAGTAGGCGGTGTCTGGGGTGCGGAAGGGGATGCAGGCATATCTAAGGATCTACCACGCCCGCTCTGGCCGCACGCAATTGCCCGGTCATTGTGAACGGCTGTGCTGCTAGGGTTGGATCATTCCGAAACTGCACAGGGGACTTACCATTCTTTGTTGTGGGGCATGAACCCGCTGCCTCACTGGCGTTCCCACTGCAGAGACCTAAGGAGCACAATGGCAACTATGGATAGAAAGTTCTCTGTAACCGAGGAATCGTCAAGCAAGCATCCACACGACTGGGGCCGTGCCATGGCAGTGGCCATCAGCCGTCTGGTGGAGTTGGCCCACGAGGCGGGTGACGTGGTCGAAAACGAGAACCTTTACGGTGAGGACCTTCATCTGTTTGTCCGTGAAACAGAAGAAGGCGCCGATATCACCATGTCCTGGACGCCGCGTGACACGAAAGATCCATCACCCAAGAGGTCTGATTGGGAAATCTAGGAGGCACCGCATGACAGGACAGAATCCCGATCCACAGGGCGACAAGATCACCGGGCTAGAGCCGGGCGGCGGCGTCCCCCCGGGCGAAACCCCTCCGGGCGAATCCTCAACCGTGGGACCCCAGGGTCACGACGAGGGCACCTCAAAGTCGAACAACCCGCTCCCGTGGCTGATCGGCATCGGCGTGGTTTTTGCGGCGTGCATCGTCCTGTTTGTGGTCGGCCGGCTGGTCGACGTGTTCTAGGGAACCAGTCTCACACGCTTTACCAACGCAGCGCGCCCGCAGTCAGGGGGAGAAAACCGGCCACTAAAGGCTGGCAGTTCCCCGCTGACGGCGGGCGCGTTTGCCGTTAAACGGGCTCCCGAAGGAGCGTGGCCCCTAGATCCCGTAGTACTCGCTGAGGGTAGCCATCTGCTCGTCGGTGAGTTCCGACGCCGCCTCCAGGTCTGGGGCGTCCTTGATCTTGTCCTTGGTGTACGCAACGTGGAGGTCGCCGCCGTCGAGCCGTGCACCCTGGTAGGGGATGAAGTGCTCACGGGTGTTGAACAGCCCCAGCGGAACGGTCAGCCATACGGGCTCGCCGGTGCGGCCGTCGAGGTGGACCTGCGACACCTCGCCCAGCTTCTCGCCGTCGGCGTCCCAGGCGGTGGCTTCCTGAAGTTCCTGAATGTCCGGTTGTGCCATGGTGCATCTCCATCCTTGATGAAACTAAGTGTGCTGATCCTATTTCATCCGAGGATGACCCCTGAGAGCAACTGGAGCTGCACACCTCCCAGCCGCGGACACAGAAACGGCCCCCAGAAGCAGACCCGCCGTGTGCAACCGGCGGGCCTTGCCCTGAGGGCCGTCTTTGACGCGGGAGGTTTAGCCTTCGGCGGCCTGGGCTGCCTCGTCCAGCATGGGGAGGAAGGTGTCCAGCGCCCAGGGGAGGCTCAGCGGGTTCGCCGCGGAGATGGACAGGGTGAGCGTGTTGTCGGGGTCAGCGACCAGTGCACCGGACTCCACGGCCGGAATCTGGCTCAGCAGGGGGTCCTCGACGATGGCCTCGGTGGTGGCCTCGTCGGGCACCCAGGTCACGAAGATGTCCGACTCCAGCTCGTTCGCCCGCTCGGCAGACCAGGCGATAAAGAACTCTTCCGAGCCCTCGGTGTTGTCGGTGACGACGTCGGCCTGGACCATCCCGATTGACTCCAGGAAGCGCGGCCGATTGTCGTTGGCCGTGTAGATGCTTACGCCTTCGGCACTAGCCGGATCAAGGTTGCCGTAGATGAAGGTCTTGCCCACGATCGACGGGTAGTCGGCGGCGGCGGAGGCCACTGTCTCTTCGGTCTCGGTGATCAGTTCTTCGGCCTCGTCGGTCAGGCCCAGGGCCTCGCCGATGATGCGGGTCGATTCCTGCCACGGGGTGCCGTAGGCGACCTCGGGGAACGCGACAACCGGCGCGATGGCGCTCAGGGTGTCGTAGTCCTCCTGGGTCAGGCCTGAGTAGGCGGCCAGGATGACGTCGGGGTTGGTCGCGGCGACCTCGTCGAAAGCGTACCCATCGGCTTCCGAGTACTGGACCGGGGCGTTGTCGGTGCCGATCGCGGCGCCGAGCTCTTCGAGCTTGGCATCCTTCCACGGGGTGGAGGCGTTCTCGTTGCCGCCGTACTCGTCACTCTGCATGCCGACGGGAACGACGCCGAGGGCCAGGGTGACGTCCGCGTTGACCCAGTCAACGGTGGCCACGCGCTCGGGCAGTTCCTCGATGACCGTTTCGCCGTACGCGTGCTCAATGGTGACGGGGAACTGGTCTGCCGCGCCAGCAGCGGTAGGGGCGTCGGTCGCTGAGCCATCATCGGCGGGACCGGTACTGCAGGCGGATAGGGCCAGGATGGCGGCGGCTGCTGTCGCGGCGGCAGCGAAACCGCGCATGCGGGTGGGGGCCATGGAGGGGCTCCTCGACTTTCGGGAAACTGTGACTCACGCCCGTTCGGACGCGACGAAGTAAGGCTAACCTATCCTCACGATGATTACGAAATGTTTGTGTTGCGTAATAGGTCAGGTGTCCCGTGCCCGTCGCGTCTCGCGGTCGTTGGCCCGCTGGATGGCCTCCACCAATTCGGCCTTCGTCATCCGTGATCGGCCCTGAACCTTGAGGGTTCTGGCGATCCCGTACAGGTGATCTTTGGAGGCGTTCGCGTCCACTCCTCCGGCTGTCTCCCCCGGGTTCTGCCCGCCACGCTCGGAGGCAGCATCAGATGGGCCGCTCTCCTCTTTGGGTTCCCAGTGGTCACCCACCTTCTCGTGCGTGTGTTTCAGCGAGCTGAAGGCGGTCCGGTGAGCCCGCTCCCCCTCACCGTATTCCTCCTCCGCCGACTCAAGAGTCTTGGCGAAGGTGTCCTGTGCCTTCTTCCCGGAGCGCTGCAGCGTGCTCGGCAGGTCACTCTTCTTCATTGCTCAACCCCTCCCGGTCCGCACGACGACGCGTTGCTGGCGGGCCGTCGTCGTCCTCGGATGCGTCGTCCCTGTTCGCCTACCCTAGCGAAGCGCAGGTTCGGGCGCGGGAGCGGCGAGCCCAGAGAGGTACTTCACGAGTGCGCCCGGGGCTGAGCGGGGCGCCTCGGCCTCAACCACTGCGTTGTAGTTGGTGTTGGTGTTCACGTCGTAGGTGAGGACCCTGCCGTCGGCGGTCTCGATGAACTCGATCCCGCACACCTCGATGTTGTTCCGTCGCGCGAACTCGAGGTACTTCTCGATGATCGGGTGGTCGAAGCCCTCGCGGATACTGAAGAGCTGCTGGCCTTCCTCGGGTTGGATCGTGGCGCCGGGCGGCATGATGGGTTTGCCGGTCACCGGGTCGATCGCGCAGGCGTCAGCCGGGCACAGCTGGAAGCCGCCGCGCGCCGTGTCGGCCTGGATGGCGTAGATGAACTCACCGCCGACGATTTCGACCCGGGTGATGATGGGTTCGGCTGCCTGGATGAACTCCTGGATCAGGGTGATGCCGTCCTGGGGTTCCTCAAACTCGGACGAGCCGACGTATTCGGCCAGCTCTTCGTGGCTCTCAAACTTCCGGACGCCGAGGCCTTTGCCGCCCTGGTTGTGCTTGGTAATGAAGGGGGTCGGGAAGCCTGCCGCGGCGTCGAGGATCCGGTCCTTGCCGATGGCCGCAACGGTCCGGGGCGTGTCGATGCCGGCCGCCTTCAGCGCCGTCAACTGGTCGATCTTGCTCATTTCCAGCTCGAGGATGCGGCGGCCGTTCACTGTACGGCGGCCGTGCGCTTCCAGCCAGGACAGGACGGCCCGGGCGTAATCCTTCGAGAGATGGTGATCGCGGGTGTGCGACGAAGCGCTGATCCGGGACCAGAAGATGCCCTCGGGTGGCACCTGGTCCAGGTCGAGCACGCCGTCGGTGAGCAGCCACTCTTCCACTTCGACGCCCTCGGCCTCGAAAGCCTTCGCGAAGGGTGGGAACCATTCAGGGTTCTCATGCAGGGCAAAAATCTTGGTCACGATGTACCTCCAGCTTGGGTTCGTTAGGCATAACCGCCCGGCCTGCGGGCCTATTCCGTTCGACCGGGCGAGTTTGACCAGTGGTCCTGGTTACTCGGGCAGGAAGATGCCGTTGCCGGGTCCCAGTGGCAGGTCAAGGAAGAAGAACACGCTCAGGATGGCCACCCACGCCAGCCAGAAGGGCACCACGAAGGGCAGCATCCGCGCCATCAGGGTGCCCAGGCCGGCGTCCGGCTCGTACTTCCGCAGCATCGTCAGGAGAACGATCATGTAGGGGTTCAGGGGGGTGATCACCTGGGTGGCCGAGTCGCCCACCCGGAACGCGGCCTGGATGAAGGCGGGCTCGTAGCCGAGCAGCACAAACAGGGGCACGAAGACGGCGGCCATCAGCGTCCACATCGCGGACCCGGAGATGATGAACAGGTTCAGCAGCGAGGCCAGCAGGATGAAGCCCAGGATGGCCGGATAGCCGGTCAACCCGATCGCTTCCAGTCCCCCGGCGCCCGCAACCGCGATCCACTGCCCGATCCCCGACCAGTTGAACAGGGCGATGAACTGCCCCAGGATGAACGCCAGCACCAGGAACCCGGCCATGTCCTTGATCGCCTCGCCCATCACCCGCGGGATGTCCCGGCCGGTGGTGATCGTGCCGACAATCTTGCCGTAGACCAGCCCCGGCACCACGAACATGCTGAACACCACGAACACGATGGAGCTCAGCAGCGGGGAGGTGGGCAGGAACCCGCCGTCCTCGTTACGCCACGGTGAGGCGGGAAGGGTGAACGCCACCACCAGCACGGCGGCGAGGATCGCCCCGCCGATCAGTGCCCACCGCAGGCCCTTGGACTCGGTGGCCGTCAGGTCGGCACTGAGCTCGGCGCTGGTGGGCGCAGCGGGTGCGTCTTCGTCGCGGATTTCGTCGCGGGGGATGCCCTGGCGTTCCAGCCGGGGCTCAAGGATTTTGTCGATCACAAACCCGGCGATCAGCATCAGCACCACCGAGGCCACCACATTGAAGAAGTAGTTCGACACGGGGGTCACCGGGGACCCGGCGTTGGGCAGCGTCTCGGTGACCGCCGTCGTGATGCCCGCGAAGAGGGCGTCGAGGCTGGTCACCAGCACGTTTGTCGAGTAGCCAGCGCCAGCAGCGGCGAAACCGCCCAGCAGACCCGCTACCGGGTGACGGCCGGCGGCCTTGAACACCAGGGCCGCCAGCGGAGGGATCACCACAAACGCGGCGTCCGACATGATCGAACCCATCACCCCGACAACGCCGACGGCGTACGGCAGCGCCCAGCGCGGCGCGCTGCCGAAGGCCCGCCGGATCATGGCTCCCAGCAGGCCTGACTTCTCCGCCACACCCACCGCCAGGAGGATTGGCAGCACGGTGGCGAGCGGCGGGAAGCCGAGGTAGTTCGGGCCCAGGTTGGTGGTAAGCCAGGTGAGACCCTCGGCGGTGAAGAGACCCTTGATCTCGGTGATCTCATCGCTGCCGGGCAGCTGGACGGTGACGTTCGCCCACGCCATCGCCGTCGACACTGCGGCGGTGATGCCAAACAGGATCAGGAAGAGCATGAACGGGTCGGGCAGCTTGTTGCCGACCCGTTCCACCCCGTTGAGGAACTTGTCGGTGAATCCGCGCGGTGCGCTGGCGGTACTGGACATGGGTGGTGCTCCCTTGACTTATTTCACGCGGGTTTCAGTTGAGGAGGGCGGGTCGTGCCGGCGGTTCTGGACGTCAGTCGAAGTAGGACGGGACGTCGATGGCCCCGCCCTGCTCCTCGAACTCCTGCCGGACCTGCTGCTGCAGTACTGGGTCCATCAGGTAATCCAGGGCTGTCAGCGCGAGGCCGGCGGCGCCGTCGTACGCTCCCTGCACCGCCGCGTCGGACGCGGCAGCGGCAGCGAAGTCGGTGGTGTGCAGGGCGGTGCTCTGGTCGGCGATCTTGATCAACGGGTGGATGCCCGGGATGCGGTAGCTGACGTTGCCAAAGTCGGTGGAGGCTGCAAGCGTGTCCGAGACCACTCCGGCGGGAAGCGGGCTGCGTCCGCGCCGCTGCTGCGATTCGACCCAGCGGCCGGTGAGCGCGTCGTTGGTACGAATAGGGAGCGACGGCGGGTGCTGGTCCCAGTCCAGCTCCACGGCGGTGCCGGTCATCAGGGCCGCACCGCGGGCAATGTCTTCCAGCCGCTTGCTGAGGTCCTTCAGCGTCTCCGGGTATTTTGAGCGGGCGTACAGCTTCATCACCGCGGTGTCCGGGATGATGTTGGGGCTGCGCCCGCCCTCGGTGATGTTGCTGTGGACACGGTCCGATGGTGGCAGCTGTTGGCGGAGCAGGCCGATGCCCTGGTAGGTGAGGCTGGCGGCGTCGAGCGCGTTGCGCCCCATGAACGGCTGGGCGGAGGCGTGCGCGGCGATACCGGTGAAGGTGATGGTGAGCAGCCGGCGCCCCAGCCAGACCTGGTCGGCCAAATCGTAGCCGTAGGGGTGGACCATAATGGCGGCGTCGACGCCGTCGAACGCCCCGTTGCGGGCCAGCAGTTCCTTGCCGGAGTGGCCCTCCTCGGCGGGGGTGCCGAGGAAGACGACTGTGCCGTTGAGCCGGTCCCGGACGCCGGCGAGCGCCAGGAAAGCACCCACTCCGGTGGCAGCGATGACGTTGTGGCCGCAGGCGTGCCCGATGCCCGGGAGCGCGTCGTACTCGCTGAGGACGGCGATGGTGGGTCCGTCGCCGGTCCCGCGGATCTCGGCTCGGACGGCGGTCTCGACGCCGTGGGCGCCAAGATCGGCGACGATCCCGTGTTCGGTGAGGATGTCGGCGATCAGGCGTGCACTGTCGTGCTCCTGGAACGCGGTCTCCGGGTGGGCGTGCAGGGTGTGCACGATCCGCTGGAGGTCATCGTGCAGCGCTGCGACATTGCTGTCGACGGCGGCACGCAGGTCCTCGGGTGCGCCATCGAAGTCTGAGGTCGGGGGGACGGCTGTGAGGAGGCGGCGCTGGGTGTCGGCGTCGATCTGGTTGAGGTATGCCGGGTCCGGCAAGGCTGGTTCGGTCATCCTGGTAGCTTAGGCAACTATTTGCTGGCATGGCAGTCGTGGAGCGCAATCCTGGGTAATAATGCCGGTCCCGCCGCGGGCGCGCGGGGCCGGTCGCGACAAATTCACCGGGCCGAAACACCCTCGCAACACCGTAGGAGTTGAATCAAACCATCGGCCGGACCCGCCTACCTGGCCACAGATCCAAGGAGTCACCATGTCCCTGCTTACCGCCACCGCCATCACCCGCATCCATGACCTCGGTATGCTGCACCGGGGGGACGAAATTGAGGCCCACCGTAACCGCGAAGTCCATTACAGCGGCTATGTGGAAGACACGGCTCCCGGCCTCGGGATCGTCTGGATCCGGGATCTCTCCGACGGCCGCCGGGCGATCCTGCACGCCGACGAGTATGCCATCTGGCAGATCAGCGCCGAGTAGCACCGCAGCGGCTTGCAAGTCTGCGTGAGCAGCAATATCTTCTCCGTCTCCGAGTACCTACAGTGGAGGAGATAACCAGCTGAACGCTGACCGGTGGTCCTTTCCTCTACAGGGCAGAAGGAACAGCCCGCCGTGGAAAGGCAGTCTCGCGTGAACCGGCCGACCTCTTTACCCAAGCCATTTGACCTTGCTCGTCCCATCATCGGGGCGCCGATGGCAGGAGGACCCTCCACACCGGAACTCGTCGCTGCCGTCACGAACGCTGGCGGGCTGGGATTCCTCGCCGGAGGGTACAAAACCCCGCAGCAACTCGCGGACCAGGTCACCGCGACGAGAAAGCTGACCGTAGGCCCTTTCGGGGTGAATCTCTTCGTCGTAGCAGCAAATGACGCAGATGAGGAAGAGCTCGACGCCTACCGTCGGGAACTGCAGTACGACGCTGACCGATACGGCGTAGAGGTCGGTGCCCAGAAATGGGACGACGACATGTGGACGGGCAAGCTCGAGGTCATTAACGACCTCAGACCCGACGTCGTGTCCTTCACTTTCAACTGCCCAGAAGCCGATGTGCTCACTACCCTCAACCGATCGGGCATCCACACGGCGGTTACCGTCACCTCCTCAGCGGAAGCGCAGACCGCGGCCGAGCGCGGGGCTCGAACACTCATCGTGCAGGGACCTCACGCCGGTGGTCACCGGGCCACCTTCGATCCGGCCGCAGAACCTGGCACCGAGCCGCTCCCGGATCTGATCAGGTCAATCAGCGCAACTCTCAACCTTCCGATCATCGCGGGAGGCGGGATCAGCACGCGCCACGAGGTGCAGGAGATCCTCGACACTGGGGCGGCTGCCGTCCAACTCGGCACCGCATTACTCCTCGCTGACGAAGCCGGAACGAACGCAGCCCACCGCGCAGCCCTGCGAGACCCTGCTTTCACCGAAACGAAAATTACCTGGGCCTTCACCGGGCGTCCTGCGCGGGGCTTGAGGAACCGGTTCATGGACGAACACGATAGACGCTGCCCCGCCTACCCGCAGATTCACTACATCACCGCGCCGCTACGCGCGGCCGCTTTAGCCAACAACGATCAGCAAGCACTGCATCTGTGGGCAGGAACTGGCTACCGAAACGCCCGCACCGGACCGGTCGCGGACATCATCGCCGACCTCATTCCCTGATCGCGAGTAGCACCGTCCCTTCCCCCAACACGTCTCCAGCCCATGCCCGCCGCGGGCAGGATCTGGTGTGCGTTAGCCATCGAGCGGCCGCGTCGCTAGGGTTGATGGCTGACCTTTCCCTGTTTGTCCCTTCCTGAGGTTGTCGAACGGGCCCACGCACTCAGGACGGAGACACATTTGACTGCCGAAAACCAACCACCCGCAGGCGGGTTCGATACTCCGGAGACTGACACTCCGGAAGGCAAGAAGACCATCCGACGGGCCATTGGCGCATCGGCAGTAGGCAACGCCACCGAGTGGTACGACTACGGCGTGTACGCGGTAGTCCTCACCTACATCACCGCTAACTTCTTCCCCGGCGGAGCCGAGTGGGCGCTTGCCACCTTCGCCATTTCGTTCCTGGCGCGGCCCTTCGGCGGGTTCATCTGGGGCCCGCTGGGAGATCGGCTGGGACGCAAGGCGGTCCTGTCGCTGACCATCATCCTGATGGCGGGCGCCACCTTCTCCATCGGACTGCTGCCCACCTTTGACCAGATCGGTTACTGGGCTCCGGCCCTGCTGGTGGCCCTGCGCATCCTGCAGGGCTTCTCCACCGGCGGCGAGTACGGCGGTGCCGCGACGTTCATGGCCGAGTACTCCCCCGACAAGAAACGCGGCTTCCTGGGCAGCTTCCTTGAGTTCGGTACGATCTGCGGATTCGCCCTCGGCACTGCCGTCACCCTGTTCCTGCAGATCCTCCTCGGCGCTGAAGCGATGACCGACTGGGGTTGGCGCATTCCCTTCCTGATCGCCGGACCGATGGGACTCATCGGCTGGTACCTGCGGTCCAAGCTGGAGGACACCCCGGTCTTCCGTGAACTTGAGAACGAGTCGGGCACCGAGGACAGCGGACCCACCACCCTCAAGCATCTGGCCAGCAAGTACTGGCGTCCGGTCCTCACCATGGCGGGGCTGGTCATCGCGCTCAACGTCGCCAACTACACCCTCCTCAGCTACATGCCCACCTACCTGCAGAATCAGATCGGCCTGTCCGACGACGGGTCCCTTACCCTGATCCTGATCGGGCAGGTGGTCATGATGCTGCTGATCCCGTTTGCCGGAGCGCTCTCGGACCGGGTGGGCCGCAAACCGCTGTGGTGGGTCTCCCTGGTTGGCCTCTTCGTTGCCGCGCTGCCGATGTACATGCTGATCGGCACCGGGTTCACCGGGGCGCTGATCGGGTTCGCTGTGCTGGGCATCCTCTATGTGCTGCAGTTGGCCACCATTTCCGCGACCTTCCCCGCCATGTTCCCGGCCCATGTGCGGTTCGCCGGGTTCGCGGTGACCTACAACCTCGCGACCGCGCTGTTCGGGGGCACCGCACCACTGGCCAACGAGGCGTTGATCGAATCCACGGGGAACCTGCTGGTTCCCGCGTTCTACATGATGGCCGCCTGCCTGATCGGCATGATCGCGATGCCGTTTGTCCGCGAGACCGCCGGCGAATCCATCAGGGGCACCGATACGCCGGGAGACCCTACGGCTGCTGAGCTGGCCACCACCCGCAGCTAGCCTCCGGCACCATGTGAAAGGGCGGCCCGCAGCTCATCGCTGCGAGGCCGCCCTCAGAGGGTTATTGCCCTTAGTCAGATCTTGGTCGGGCCGCTGACGCCGGATTCGCGGGTTGGCTCCCGATCGACCGCCGCACCGTGGGACTCGTGGGCCTTCTTGATGAGATCCATGAACTCGGTCTCGTTGCGGATGAGCTTCTTGTACTTCTCTGGAAGGTCGCGCAACATTTTTTCCTCCTCGACCATGCGGCCGAAGATCTTCTCTCGTTCGTCGATGTTGGTCTCGTAACCGAGGTCCAGGTACTCGGTGGCGTGGCGCTTCGCGCCGCGGACTGCGGTCTTCGCCTTGCCCTTGGGGCTGAAGATCGACGCGAGGACCGTGACGGCAAGGACGCCGAGGATGACAGTGAGCGACAACCCGGTGGAGATCTCGACTACCGGAACCGGCTCGCCGTCGTTGATGAACGGCAGGTTGTTCTCGTGCAGGGCGTGGAGGATCAGCTTCACACCGATGAAACCAAGGATGATCGCGAGCCCGTAGGACAGGTAGATGAGGCGGTCCAGCAGACCGTCGATCAGGAAGTACAGCTGGCGCAGCCCCATCAGGGAGAACGCGGTGGCCGTGAAGACGATGAACACGTTCTGGGTGAGGCCGAAGATGGCGGGGATGGAGTCCAGCGCGAACAGGATGTCGGTGCCGCCAATGGCGATCATGACCAGCAGCATCGGGGTGAGGACGCGTTTGCCGTTCTCGATGGTGAACAGCTTGTCGCCGTCGTAGTGATCGGTGGCGGGAAGGAACCGCTTTGCTAGGCGGACCACTATGGTGTCGCCGTGGTCGTCATCGTTGGTGGGCTTGAGCAGGTTGCCGGCGGTCATCAGCAGGACCAGGCCGAAGAGGTAGAAGATCCAGGCGAACTGGTTGATCAACGCAGCTCCCAGGAAGATGAACCCAGTGCGGGCAATCAGGGCGAACACGATGCCGAAGAGCAGCACCTTCTGCTGGTCGGCGCGCGGCACCTTGAAGCTGGCCATGATGATGAGGAAGACAAACAGGTTGTCGACCGACAGGGCCTTCTCGGTCACATAGCCGGCGAAGTACTCGGTTCCCATGGTGGGTCCGCCGAAGATCAGGACGCCGAGACCGAAGAGGATTGCGATGCCCACGTAGATCGAGGACCACACCGCTGCCTCTTTCAGGGTGGGGGTGTGCGCCTTGCGGACGTGGAAGAAGAAGTCGAAGAGCAGCAGCCCCACAATTCCGGCGATCGTTAAAGCCCAAACAATTGGGGATACGTCCATGCGGTCAGTTCTCCTCGTGCAGATGGCGTGTACTCACGGTAGTTTGCGAGGGGGTGGACGGCAAGGCAGCCTCAGGCCGTACATTGAACCCATGAACCCCTCAACGATGCGCAGCGCAGTCCTCCACGAAGCCGGCGCTGTCCGCCCCTACGCGGACAGCACTCCCCTCCATCTACAGGAACTCGAGGTCCCGTCACCACGATCGGGCGAGGTACGCGTAAGGATCGAGCGGGCGAGCCTGTGCCATTCCGACCTGTCGGTGATTGACGGCTCACGGGTGCGGCCGCTGCCGATGGCGCTGGGACATGAGGCGACCGGCGTCGTCGACGTGGTGGGCCCTGATGTCGCCGATATCACAGTGGGTGAGAGGGTGGTGCTGGTGTTTGTGCCCAGCTGCGGGTCCTGCCGTGCGTGCGACGCCGGCCGTCCCGCCCTCTGCCACCGGGCCGCCGAGGTCAACGGCAGTGGCGACCTGCTGCACGGGCCCGCCCTGTTGCGGACCGCAGAGGGTGACCGGATCAACCACCACCTCGGCGTTTCGGCATTCTCGGAGTACGCGGTAGTGGCACGTGAGTCGGTGGTGGTGATTGACGACGACGTCCCCTTCGATGTGGCGGCGATGTTCGGATGCGCGGCGCTCACCGGCATCGGCGCGGTGTTGAACACGGCCCAGGTGTCCGAGGGGCAGTCGGTCATTGTGTTCGGGCTCGGCGCTGTGGGGCTGATGGCCGTGATGGCTGCCGCGCAGGTTCCAGGTACCACGGTGATCGCTATCGACCCGCTGCCCGCGAAGCGTGACCTGGCGCTGCGCTGCGGGGCGACCACGGTGGGCGCCCCCGACGAGGCAGCAGAGCTGGTGCGGGCCCTGGGCAGCGACGGGGTGGATGTGGCGCTTGAGGCGGTCGGCAGCGGGCGGGTGATGGAGGCGTGCCTGGCACTGTTGACCCGCGGGGGCGCCCTCGTATCGGTCGGTTTGCCGCACCCCGACCAGACCATCACCACCCAGGCCCTGCAGTTCGCCGGGGCCAGCAAACGACTGCTCGGCTCCTACATGGGAGACTCGGTCCCTGCCCGGGACATTCCCGCCTACCTTGCCCTCTGGCGGGAGGGGAAGCTGCCGGTCGAGCTCCTCCACACCGATACCCGGGATCTCGGCGACCTGAACGAGAGCCTTGATGCCCTGGCCGACGGCCGCGTGGTGCGCCGGATCTTCACCCTCCGGTAGGGCTTCACCGTCAGGCGGGGTCGGGAGAAGGGGTCAGTACCTGATGGTCCCGATCAGGCCGATGATGCGGTCGATGGTGGCCGGATCGGTCTCCTCCGGCATGGCCCCAGTGCCCGTGAGTGAGGCGTTGAAGTAGATCCCGTCCCCGAGCAACATCACCAGGTGCACCATGTCCTCATGCCCGACCGCATCCATGAGCACGTCGAACCACTGCGTCCGGCACTTGGCGAGCAGCTCGTTGGCTTCCGGATGGGATCCCTGCGCCAGCCGGGTGACCGCCATGTTGCACCGCTCCAACGGGCTCGCGACGTCGAGGGAGCTTTTCACGTAGTAGGTGGCCGCCTGCCCGGGGTCGGCCCGCATCACCTCGAGGTCCGCCTCGACCAGCGCCTGCAGCCGTTCGAACAGCGCGGACGCCAGTTCGTCCTTGGACTTGAAATGGTAGGTGAGCCCGCCCTTGGACACTCCGGCCCGCTGCGCGATGGCGTCGAGCGTGGCGCTGCGTTCGCCGTCGGACACCAGGATGTCCTGGTACGCGTCAACCAGCCGGTGAACAGTGCTCGGAGCGTGACCCATGGGGACGATTCTAGGGCCTTCTCAAAAAACCGACTAGTCGGTATAGTGACTTGCGTTACAGGGTCAACGGCCGACGACGCCGGCCGGCCGGACATCGGAGGCGCACCATGAGTCACGCAACAGTAGGGAAGAACGCCCCCGGCGCGCCGTCGGGTGAGGGCAAGGGGCTCGCCGCCGGCACGCTCGGCGTCTGGGGCTCGGTGGTGATCGGCCTGGCGTCGACCGCCCCGGTGTATTCGCTGGCGGCCTCGCTCGGTTTCGTGGTCCTCGCGGTCGGGGCGCAGGCGCCAATCGCTTTCATCCTGGCGTTCATCCCCATGCTGTTCATCGCCTTCGCCTACCGGGAGCTCAACCGGGAAATCCCGGATTGCGGTACGTCCTTCACCTGGGCCACCAAGGCGTTCGGCCCGTGGGTGGGCTGGATGGCTGGCTGGGGTGTGGCTGTTGCCGGGATCATCGTGCTGGCCAACCTCGCCCAGATCGCCGGGATCTACCTGTGGCTGCTGATCGGCGACGGGTCCCTCGCCGACAACACCCTCCTCGTGACCGCGACCGGTGTCTTTTTCATCGCCTCGATGACGTACGTCAGCTACCGCGGCGTCGAGATCGGCGCGAAACTGCAGAATGTCCTCCTGGGTATCCAGTACCTGGCGCTGGGGCTGTTCGTGGTGTTCGCCCTGATCGGCATCGCCAACGGCACGGCGGAGAACGCCACTGCTCCCTCGCTGGACTGGTTCAACCCGTTCGCGTTCGAAAGCGTTGAAGGGTTCACGGAGGCGGTGTTGCTCGCCCTGTTCATCTACTGGGGCTGGGACGCCTGCCTGGCCCTGAACGAGGAAACCCGCGACGCCCGCCGGATCCCCGGCCGGGCAGCACTGATCTCGACGGTCCTGCTGCTCATCACCTACGTAGGGGTCACCGTCGCAGCGATGATGTACGCCGGGGTGGGCGAGGAAGGCTCCGGACTCGGAAACGAGGTCAACGCCGAAGACGTGTTCTTCGCCCTCAAGGACGCAGTGCTGGGCCCCGCCGCCTGGTTGCTGGTGGTGGCCGTGCTCGTGTCGGCGGTTTCCTCCACGCAGACCACCATCCTGCCCACCGCCCGGGGCACCCTGTCCATGGCCGTCTACCAGGCGCTCCCCCACCGGTTCAGCACCGTGCACCACCGCTTCAAGACCCCCTCCTTCTCCACCCTGGTGATGGGGGTGGCGGCGATCGGGTTCTACGTGGTGATGACCCTGATCAGCGAGAACATCCTGGCGGATTCCATCCTGTCCCTGGGATTGGCCATCGCCTTCTACTACGCCATCACCGGGTACGCCTGCGTCTGGTACTTCCGCCGGGAGCTGTTCAACTCGCGGCACAACTTCTTCTTCAGGTTCCTGCTTCCCCTGCTGGGTGCCCTGATGCTCACCGCCGCATTCATCAAGTCCGCCATCGACATGGCCGACGTCGACTACGGGTACAGCGTGCTGCTGGGCGTCGGCGGCACCTTCGTGGTGGGCATCGGCTCCCTTGCCCTGGGTCTGGTGCTGATGGTCATCTGGCGGACCCGCTCTGGGGCGCTGCCGTTCTTCCGGGGGGAAAGCCTGAACGCCGACACCCCCGTCCTCGTCCCCGATTCCCCCGATACCTACCGACGCTCAGTTGATGGAGGCTTGGCCTAATGCGCATTCTCATTGTTGGTGCCGGAGGTGTTGGATCCGCCGCCGTGCGGATCGCCGTCCGACGCTCGTTCTTCGACCTGCTCGTGGTGGCCGACTACGACCCCGCCCGGCCGCAGGCCCTGGTGGATGCGCTCGACGACGACCGACTGGTGGCCACGCAGGTGGATGCATCCTCCGCTGAGGCGGTTGCCGCCGTCGTGAAGGAACACCACATCACCCACGTCCTGAACGCCGTCGACCCCCGGTTTGTGATGCCCATCTTCAACGGCTGCTTCGCGGCGGGTGCCACCTACCTTGACATGGCGATGAGCCTGTCCGTCAGGCACCCGGAGGAGCCCTTCACCAAAACCGGGGTCATGCTCGGCGACGAGCAGTTCGCGGTGGCCCAGGAATGGGAGGATGCCGGACGGCTGGCCCTGGTGGGCATGGGCGTGGAGCCGGGCCTGTCGGACGTTTTTGCCCGCTATGCGGAGGATGAGCTGTTCACCTCGATCGACGAGCTGGGGGTGCGCGACGGCGCCAACCTCGTCGTGGCGGGGGCCGACGGCGAGCCGGCCTTCGCGCCGTCGTTCTCCATCTGGACCACCATCGAGGAGTGCCTGAACCCGCCGGTCGTCTTTGAGCGCGAGAGAGGCTGGTACACCACCGAACCGTTCAGCGAACCCGAGGTGTTTCGGTTCCCCGAGGGGATCGGCGAGGTGGAGTGCGTGAACGTGGAACACGAGGAGGTCATCCTGATGCCGCGCTGGACCAAGGCGCGCAAGGTGACGTTCAAGTACGGCCTCGGTGACGAGTTCATCGACGTGCTCAAGACCCTTCACAAGCTAGGTCTGGATTCGACCGAGCCCCTGATGGTGAAGGGGGTGTCGGTGGCACCGCGTGACGTGGTGGCGGCCGCGCTTCCCGATCCCGCCACCCTGGGCGACCGGATGACGGGCAAAACCTGCGCCGGACTGTATGTGACGGGCACCGGCAAGGATGGTAACCCCCGGGCCGTGTACCTGTACCACGTGGTGGACAACGAGTGGTCGATGGCCGAGTACGCATCGCAGGCGGTGGTGTGGCAGACCGCGGTGAACCCGGTGATCGCGCTGGAGTTGCTGGCGAACGGGATCTGGCAGGGCACCGGCGTCCTCGGGCCGGAGGCTTTCGATTCCCGGCCGTTCCTGGACCTGCTCTCCGCAGACACGCCGGTAGGCTACGGGTCGCCGTGGGGGATGGAGGAGCGCTAGCCCTCGGTCCGCCCCGTCCGTCACGGCCGCCCCGACCGCCACGAAGAAACGGCCCTCAGCGCAAGACCCGCCGATTGCAACCGGCGATCCTTGCCCTGAGGGCCGTTTTTGGGCTCAGAGGGCAGTCACGACCGGTGCTTGAGCACCCGGTCCACGCTGAACAGTGTGGTGGTGCCGCTGACCTCGTTGCCGACGGCGAGGAGCGGCTTTCCGGTCGGTGACTTCTTGGCACTGATGAACGCCAGCCCCTCGGGACCCAGGTCCCCGGCGGCACCCAACGATGCCGGGTCCTCCTCGACGGAGGCCGAGAAGTCTCGGTTGTTGACGTAGGTGACGAACTTCGAGCGTTCGGGGGAACTGATGTCGTACACCATGATTCCGCCCACCCGTTCAAGACCAACGAAGGCGTAGGTCTTGCCGTCCACCTCTCCGATGGTGATGCCCTCGGGTTCGGGGCCCTTGTCGTCGCTGCGTCCCTCGAAGTTACTCTCGCTGTGGTTCGAGTTGAAGTATTCAGGCAGCACCTTGGCGGTGATCCGTTCGAAATCGGTTGCAGTGTCGAAGACCTTCTTGCCCTTGTCGGTCCAGATGGACATCGACCGGGTGCCGTAGGTGAACAGCTCCTGGTAGCAAGATCCGTCAGCAGAAAGACCGTCCGCGAGGGTGATGTTCAGGCGGCCCAGGTTCTGATCCTGCTGCAACTGCTCGATGGTCATCTTGCTGCCGTCGGCGTTGCGTTTCCTGGTGTCGAAGCCATCGCAAATGGGCGGCAGGCCGTCGCCCAGATCCTTGACCCGGGCCTCTTCCGAGTAGCCCTCCCAGGCCCGGGCGTCCCCCTCATTGGCTGTGACGAGGTAGGTCTTACCCTTCACCGTGTAGGAGGACATGGCATCTGGCTGGTGGAAGCCTTTCACTGGCCAGGTGGCAAGGTTGATCGCGTCATCCCGGTCCGACATATCGGCGGGTGTCTTCAGACGGTCCACCGTCCCGAGCGGCGTGATCCTCGTGATGGTGGCTGAGTTCAGGTTCACTTCGGCAATCGCGTTGGCCTCCTGAAGCGACACGTACGCCGTGCGTCCGTCCTTGGCTACCGTCACGTACTCGGGTTCAAGGTTTTCCGACACCGGGTACTTGGGTTTCACTCCGGTGGCGTCCTCACGCCCGCCGTAGATCCTCACGCCGTCGGGCAGCTTCTTTTCGAACGCGCGGAAACCTGCAGTTTTGACATCCTTCTGGCGCGGGAGTTCGATCCTGTGGTGCTTGAGTTTCACGATCGAGACCGACCCTTCGGGGTCCACTGAGTAGTCCTCGGCTGGCTCGCCCTCATTCGCGACGACGGCCTTGTCCCCCTTTGCGGTGATGGTCACCATGTCGGGGAGGGCGCCAACCCGCACGGAGCCCAGGGTTTCGCCGTCGCCGTTCGCGTCAAAGAACACCAGCCAACCTGGATCGGTCTTGGTGGGTGCCTCGACGGCGAGGACCCCCAGGCCGTCGTCGCGCACCGCCACCGAGTTCACCACTGCCCCGTCGGGGATCCGTGACCCGTCCCCGGACTTCACTCCTTCAGTGACCAGATCGAACAGCTTGGTGGGCTGGGCTGGATTCTTCACATCGAGTACTTCGACGAGGGCTTCAGCTGCGTTGACGACGAGCAGTCGTTGGGCAGCCGGATAGTGGGTGACAATTTCGGCCGCGCTGGCGTCGAAGATTCCCGTCTCATAGGTGCCGATCGGGTTCAGCGATAGCGCCGCGCGATCCGCTGAATACCTGACCGGATCGGCAACCACATTGGCGGTGGCTGGGGCGGCGACGCCGAAGGTACAGGCGATGGCTGTCGCGGCAATCAATGTCCGCTTGCTCAGTTTGTTCACGATGGGCTTCCCTCAGGTAGGTGCGACGGTGCAGTGGGGAGATAGCTGGATGGGTCAGGTCAAACAGGGGCGCAACAGTCCTCAAACTAGGTCCGCCGTCTGACCGGTATCCGCCGGGTAAGAAAACTGCCGGTGAACGGTGGGCAAATTGATCACCAACACCGGCACTTGGCGGTCCCAAAGCTAGGATGTCCACCATGACTGAACTGCCTGTAGCCCTGATCACCGGTGCATCGCGGGGCATCGGCCTCGCCATCGCCCGCGAACTCGCCCCCACCCACCACCTGTTCCTCGGCGGCCGCGACGCCGACGCCCTGCAGGACCTGGCCCGCGAGTTCCCCTCCGCCGAGCCGTTCGCCGCCGAGCTCACCGCGCTCACCGCTGACGCTGTCGAGGGCATCACCAGCCTCGATGTGCTCGTCCACTCAGCGGGCGTGCTGCAGATGGGCCAGGTGGCCGAGCTGACCGCCGAGCAGTGGCGGAACAGTTTCGAGGTCAACGTGTTTGCCGTCGCTAACCTGACCCGGCTGCTGCTTCCCGCGCTGCGGGCCGCCAAGGGGCAGGTCATCGCCATCAACTCGGGCTCCGGGTACGCCTCGGGCGACGGCTCCGCCCTGTACAGCGGCACGAAGTTCGCGCTGCGCGCCCTCACCGACGCCCTCCGGCAGGAGGAACGCGGCAACGGGGTGCGGGTCAGTTCGATCCACCCGGGCCGGGTAGCCACCGACATGCAGCAGGAACTGCATACGTTCGAGGGCAAGCCCTACCGGCCGGAGGAATGGATCCAGCCCGATCAGGTGGCCAAGGCGGTCCGGCTGGCGGTCGACGCCTCCCGGGACTCCACCATCGAGTCGCTGAATATCCGCCCTTCCGGGATGGTCTGACCGACCGTCCTGACCGCTGCCTGACCCGCGGCTATCCGCGCCGGATCACCCGGGGCTTGCCGAACTGCGTCTGCACGCCCGGCGAGTACAGCACCGACTCGGGTGGCCCGGTGACGGTGATCCCGGCCGCGGCAACCAGCCCGTCGTCGAGATGGTCGATAGTCGCCGGGTGCAGGGGCCACGGCGCGTGCGTGTTCGGGATGAACAGCGTCCTCCCTGCCAACTGCGAGTGCAGGCCAAACCGTGCGGTCACGTTGATCGTCAACGGATCGGACGCGACCACCGCCCGGTTCGGCCTGACGGCGAACGACGACGACGCCCCGCCGCGGAACCGCCGCACCGTGTACCCGGCACGACCGGGGTCGGGCACCGGCGCACACCGGGACCAGACGTAGGGGATCCCAGCCGCCCGGGCCACCAGGACCACTGCCAGCCGGGACGCATCGAGGGTCAGGAACACCACCCCGCGGGTCCCATCGGGTTCCCGGGAGTACAACCGGACGTTGATTTCGCTGAAGGACCCGAAATAGGGAACGGGCATCCCTGAGCCAATCCCGGCGCCCACCATCCGGAACCCGATCAGCCCCACCCACGCGTCGCCGTCGAACACGTCGGGTTCCGTCCCGGGCGGCATGAAACCGGCGGCGGTCTCCACCGGAATCCGCCAGTGCAGGAACACGGCGTCCATCCACGCCTGATCCATGATTGGCCAGCTGACCAGGGGCGGTGCCGCCGGCCAGGCGATTGAGTCAGACATCAGCGTGCTCCTTGGAAAATAGCGGTTTCATCCGGTTATCGACCTGCAGCACGGCGAAGCCGAACCCCACAAACATGGCCCCGATGAAGACGCAGTTGATCAGTACTTCCAGCGGATCGATGATCCTTAGGTCGACGAAGGGGTACGGGTACCAGGTGACCGCCGCCCCGCGCAGGAGCGTGTAGACCAGCCAGACCCCCGGGAAAATCAGCGAGAGCCAGACCGTCTGGATGGTGAAGCGGGGCCGGGGGCCGAACAGTAGCCACCCGAGTACCGTCAGGATTGGCACCACATAGTGCAGCAGGGTGTCGGAGAGCCGGCCGAGGCCCACCAGTGCCTGCACCTCCGGGAGGCGTCGCAGCAGCGTGAACGCGATCAGCCCGGTGACCGAGATATTGACGACGGCGTTCAGCCGCAGCACCCGCCACAGCGTTGACGACCGGCCCGATGGGTTCAGGGCCAGGTCCGCGTTGATCACCAGCACCAGAATATTGCTGAGGATGGTGAAGTAGCTGAAGAAATTCCACCACGACATGACGGGGCCGAGTACCGAGTAGTTTTCCCCGTTGATCAGGGCGATCACCTGGGCGCCGAGGCCCACCAAACCGATCAATGCGACGACGCCGTGCCAACCCCGTGCAGCTAACCCCATCGGTACCCTCCCACGCTGGCTGACGACCCTCCACTGATCGTATGCCCAGTAGGCTGTCCCAGTGAACGAAGAGACACTCTGGGCGGCAGAAAACCGCGAGCACCCCGGCCATTCCACCCGCTACATTCAACGCTTCGAGGCGATGCGCGCGGAGGGCCGTGACCTGCACGGTGAGGCACGGGTTCTCGACGCGATGGCCGCCCGTGGCAGCCGGATCCTCGACGCCGGGTGCGGCACCGGCCGGGTAGGCGGGGAACTGGCCCGCCGGGGTCACCTGGTCACCGGGGTCGACGCGGACGCCGAGCTGATCGGTGCCGCGCGGCGGGACCATCCTCTCTCCGAGTGGCAGGTGGCGGACCTGAGCGGGCTGGCGCTGGAGCGGACGTTTGACCTGATCGTGTGCACCGGGAACGTGTTGCCGTTCCTGGCGCCCGGTACCGCGCCGGAGGTACTGCGCCGGCTGCAGGTGCATCTGGTTCCGGGCGGCCGGCTGGTGGTGGGCTTTGGCAGCGAGCGTGGGTATTCAGCGGAGAGGTTCTTCACTGATGCGTCGGCCGCCGGCCTGGAACGCCGTAACGAGTTCTCCACCTGGGACCTGCGTCCAAGGGAGCCGACGTCGTCGTTCCTGGTTGCAATTCTTACCCGGACCAGCCAGGCGGCGCCGCCCACTACTACGGCCGACGTCGGCCCTTAAACGACAAACAGCACCCGGCGAGAGCCCTCAAGGCTGCTCTCCGGGTGCCGTCAGGCGGCACTGGTAACCCAGTACCGGTGGACCCAGTTCAGGATCAGGCGCGGCTGATGCCAGCCCGAGCCATCGCGTCAGTGTAGGCGGCCTGCATTTCCTGGCGCCACACCTCCTGCTTCGCCGGTGATCCCGCAAACGCGCGGTCACCTGTGGATTTCACCTTGTACACCTTGAAGCCGCGGCGCTGAATGGCCCGGTTCTCCAGTTGCGTGAGGCGGCGTGCCACCTTGTGGGCGTCGGTGCCGTGAGCCACCAGGGCTGAGGCACGCGAGACGCGCTGCAGGAAAGCCAGCAACGGCTTGACGCCCTCGTCGATCTGCTCGGGGGTGAGCGCCTTTTCCTTCACCTCTGTGACATACCAGGGATAAACGTTCCAGGGCATCACGAACTTGGGCTGAAGCCCAACGCTCTCGTAGATCTCGGCGGTGCGGATGGCACTCTGATCGTCGTTCTCCGCGGACACAAATCCTGAGGCGAGGTTTGCGCCCGGGTTGGAGAACAGGCTCACAATGCGACACTCGTCGAGGTCGTGTGCTGGGTCAATGTAGGGAAGTGAACGGTCCGGCTTCTGCTCGGCCAGAGTGTCACACATCCGGTTGATTTCTTCGATATTCGGGTCGTAACGTCGTTCCCACTGCTGTGCTCGGTAAGCCGGGTCCGCCATGCGTCGTGCCAATGTTGCCTCCTCGCGGACAATGCCTGAAGTGGCAATAATTTTGTCCGCAGTCTTCCAGCTTACGCGCCCAAGCTGGACGCTGAATCAACTGGTCGCCTGTGGGAACTAATCTCACACGCGCAAATACCCTCAGGTACTACCGATGGCGACGGCGTGTCGGCCCCAACACGCCGAATTTCCTCTGGTTGGACTGGTGAAAGTGGGGAAACCTGCACACCCGAGGGCGGCCTGCCCAGCGGGCGACGACGGCCTCTCGCCCTCCCTGGGCTGCCAACCTGGCTGCCCGACGGGCCGCTAGGCATCCTCGCCGTAAATGAAACCCTTGGCGAAGGCGACAGCCTTCTTGAACGCATCGTTCCGCAGGGAGATCTCATCTGCCACATCCTCGGATTCGAGATAGGCCGTGTGCCCGGGCCGCAACACCCAGATATCCCCCTCGGGTGGCAGGTAGAACACCCCGAAGGAGCGCTGCCGCTGGTCATCTCCCCAGATGGGTACCGCGGCGACGGCCGCACCTGTGTCCACATTGATCCACTGCGCCCTCGGTAGAGGCTCGCCGCCGACGGCCGGGTCAAGGAACGGGGCGGCACCCTTGCCCCAGCGTTCCTCGAAGCGCTCGTAGAAGGCTGGAACCAACTGCGCGTCGTACCGCCGCCATCCGGACATTACCTACCCCTTCCCCGCTGTGCCTTACCTATTCCTCTGCCTTGGTTGACGCCTGCAGTTCCGATACGTCAGTGGGGTGACCCCCGTTGCCCCCTCCGGGAACCACCCCTGCTTCGTGACGGGCTGCTTGAGTGACGAACCCGTGCGTCAGGCGTTGATCTCCTGCCGCGCCTGGCCATTGCTTTCGATTTCGATCTTCCGGGGCTTGGCCTTCTCGGCGATCGGGATGCGCAGCGTCAGCACGCCGCCGTCGTAATTGGCCTTGACCCTGTCGGTATCGAGGGTGTCACCCAGGATCAGCTGTCGGCTGAAGACCCCGCGTGGACGTTCTGCGGCGATCAACTCGGTGCCGTCAGGGGCCGATGGGCTCCGCTCAGCGCGGACGGTCAGCACGTTGCGCTCCACGTCGAGGTCGATGGAGTTCGTGTCGACACCGGGGAGATCGAACGTGACAACGAAGCTGTCCCCCTCCTGCCACGCGTCCATCGGCATGGCTGCCGGCCGGGCGGTGGTTCCCAGTACCTGCTGGGCAAGACGATCCAGCTCCCTGAATGGGTCGGTACGCATCAACATGGTTCTGCACTCCTTCAGCATCTTGAGTTGATGGATATCCTGTCAACCATTCTGTAGTGGCTGACATAGATTTTTTATATCACCAGTGAGAGACTGATGCAACAACAATTTTTGACGGGATCGAAACGATCACTCAGGACGAGCGGAGGTGTTGGAGATGGCGGAGAAACAAGATCCAAGCACGGGGGTGTACGCCATCTCGGTGGCGGCCGAACTGGTGGGAATGGGACAGCAGAACCTGCGGCTGTACGAACGCAAAGGGCTACTCGATCCCGCCCGGACCCCCGGCGGGACGCGGAAGTACAGTGAGCTGGATCTGGCGACGCTGCGGCGCATCGAGCAGCTCCTCGCCGAGGGACTGAACCTCGCGGGGATCAGGATGGTGCTGGTGCTGGAGGCCGCTAACGGGAAGTTGCGCGACGAACTGGATGCCGCTGACTAGAGCGCATCCAGTCCGGTATCGAAGTGCCCTTTAGGCGCGCCCCTTCAGGATCAGTTTCCAGTAGACCCGGGGCAGGATCCGGCGTTCGAGAACAAAGGTGGCCCGCCGTTCCCGCATGATGCCCTTCCACGGGATGGATGGCATCGCCCGGTACTGGTCGTCGAACTCGGAGAACACCACGGTGGACCGGGACACAGTGAACGGGCACGCCGAATAGTTGTTGTACTTTGCGCTGACCTTCTTGCCCTTGAGCACTGCCATCAGGTTCTTAGCCACCACTTGAGTCTGCTGACGGAGCGCAGCACCCGATTTCGAGTTCAGGGTTGCCGCCGCGTCGCCGAGGGACCAGACGGCCGGGTATCTGAGGGACCGCAGCGTTTCCGGGTCCACCTCAACAAACCCCGAGGGGTCGCCCGGCGCCGGGAGGTCGGTCGATTTGAGCCAGTCGGGGGCCGACTGCGGCGGAACGGCGTGCAGCACGTCGTAGCCCAGAATTTCCGTCTTCCCGGCCAGGTTGTCCTGGACGGTGACGGTCTTCCCAGCGGCGTCGACCGCGGTGACCTCACTGTTGTAGCGCAGCTCGATACCGTACTCGGCGATCTTGCGGTTGAGCTCCTCGTTGGCCACCGACTCCGCAAAGACCGTCGGGGTGGGAACCACCAGGACCACCCGGATGTCATCCAGGACTCCCTGCTGAGCCCAGTAGTCGCAGGCCAGGTACATGGGCTTTTGGGCAGCACCCCCGCAGGTCAGCGGCCCCGGTGGCAGGTTGAACACCACAGTTCCGCGGCGCAGGGCGCGCAGCAGGTCCCAGGCCTTGGGCGCCAGCTCGATCTCGTAGTTCGAGGCACCATATTCCGATGCCATGGCGTCGGCCAGACCGGGCACCGCATCCCAGTCTTTCTGGATGCCGGGGCACACCACCAGCTGGTCGTAGCCGATCCGGGCACCGGAGGCCAGGAGAACGGTGTTGTGGGCGGCGTCGACGTCGGCGGCGGCGTCCTGCACCCAGGTCACCCCGCGGGGAATCACCGACTGCTGGGGCCTGATGGCCTCCGAAGCCTGGGCGGTTCCACCGGCTATATGGGAAAACAGCGGCTGGTAGAGGTGGTCGGAGCTGGGCTCGACCACCGCAATATCCTTGGCACCGTACCGGCGCAGCCGTGCTGCGAGGGAGATCCCGGCGTTACCCCCGCCGATCACGACGATCTGATGGTGGGTCCCAGCCGAACCGTTGTCCGCAGCGGCCACGCTAGGCCGACTTCTCGGTGAGGGCGCTCGCCTTATGTGCGGCACGGGCCCCCGTTTTACCGGACTCGACGACGTACTGCGGCTCGTCCTCGCTGGCGCGGTGCGTGTTGCCGTCCAGCTGGAAGTCGCTGGTCTTCTTCTCGACAATTTTCCCGTAGGTGGTGCCCTGCGGAGTGTTCCACTCCACGGACGTGCCTTTGCTCAGTGCCACAGTGACTCCTCAGATTGACAGTGTGCTTACCAGCCTACGGGCAATTACAGCCCCCGACGCCGGTCCGGCACCGAAGAGCCTACGGATCCGGCTATGAAAAGATGGGGACCACGTGAAGCACGCTGTCCTGAACCCAGGAAGCATCAATCTCCAGGACGGCGAAGGGACTTTCATGACCGACCGCGAAAGTACCGCTGTCCGCGGCCGCCACCGCCGGGAAGCTCCGGCCGCCCCTCTCCGGGAAGGGTACCGCCCGGAGGTGCAGGGCCTTCGCGCGCTCGCCGTCCTGATGGTGGTGACCTATCACATCTGGTTTGACCGGGTATCCGGCGGCGTCGACATCTTCCTCCTCATTTCGGCGTTCCTGATGACCCTGACGTTCGTCAGGAGGTCTGATCGCGGCACCCCCTTCGCCCTCCTGCGGCACTGGGTGCACCTGTTCAAGAGGCTGCTGCCCGCCGTTGCCGTCGTGCTGATCGGCACGCTGGTCGCCTCGCTCCTGTTGCTGCCGCGCGCCCGCTGGAGCATGGTGCTCGACCAGTCGTGGGCTGCGCTGTTCTACTTCCAGAACTGGTTGCTGGCCGCTGAATCCGTCGACTACTACGCGGACACCAGCGTGGCCAGCCCCCTCCAGCACTTCTGGTCCCTGTCCATCCAGGGACAGGTGTTCGTGCTGTGGCCGCTCCTGTTCCTGGGGGCGAGCCTGATCGCCAGGAGGATCAACGCGCGGTTCCAGACTGTCGCGGCGGTGATCTTCGGCGCGATCTTCCTCGCGTCGCTCGCCTTCTCCATCTACCAGACGAATACCAACCAGTCCTTCGCCTACTTCGACACCCGCGCCCGGCTGTGGGAATTCGCGCTGGGTACGCTGCTCGCGCTGGTGCTGCCGCTGATCAGCCTTCCCCGTGCTGCCGCCGTCGTGGCCGGCTGGATCGGGCTGGCCGGGATGCTCAGCGTCGGCTACGTGCTCGACGTCGAAGGCGAGTTCCCCGGGTTTGTCGCCCTCTGGCCGCTCCTGTCCGCAGCCCTGATCATCGCCGCCGGCCAGACCGGAAGCCCGTTTGGGGCGGACCGGTTCCTCTCCTGGGGGCCACTGGTCAGGATGGGCGACCTGTCCTATGCGCTCTACCTCTGGCACTGGCCCATCCTCGTCATCTACCTCGTGCACCAGGGGCGTGACACCGTTGGGCCCCTCGGTGGGCTTGCCATCATCGGCCTGTCCCTCGCCCTGGCCTACCTCACCACCCGTTTCGTTGAGCGGCCGCTTCGAAGCATGCCGAAGGTCGAGGCGAGTCGGGTGCGCAGCCTGGCGGTGATCGTTGCCTGCATCATGCTGATTTCAGTCTCGGTGGCGAGCGTGCAACTGGTCATGAAGACCCAGGCCCAGGCCCTCCTGAGCCAGGCCGAAACCGAGAACCCCGGCGCCTACTCCCTGCTGCCCGGCTTCGTCGATCAGTCCACGGGAGAGTCGCCACCGCTACCGGATCTGGGGAGCCTTGACGCTGAGTGGGGTGTGCTGGGCGAAAAGTGCGAGGGGGAGCAGGTCCCGGTGGGGAACGACGCTGCTGTCCGCGGCTGTTCCTTCACCCCGGCCGACGGCGAGCCGGCGAAAGAGATTCTGGTGATCGGTGATTCCCATGCCGAACAGTGGTTGGAACCCATCGAGCTGATGGCCCAGCGGAACAACTACCAGGTCACTGCCCTGCTGCTCGGCGGATGCAGCTACGGCGCCGAGAGCGACGCACGCAACGAGGTCTGCAATACGTTCAACGACGCCGCCACTGACTACGCGCTGCGGATGGAGCCCGACGCCGTGTTCACCATGGCGACCATTTCCACCAAGGACACCACCAGGGAGCGGTCTGTGGCGGGGATCGGTGAGGCCAGTGCGATTCTCGGCGCGGCGGGCATCCCCGTGATCGGGATGCGGGATAACCCCCGGTTCGAGGTCAACATGATCTCCTGTGTCGAGGAGCACGGTCAGGATGCCGCCGAGTGCATCTTCCCGGTTGACGAGAAACTCCCCGCGACGGCGCCGGTGCCGACGGCGGAGACGGGCGGAGCGCTCCGGCTGATGGACCTCACCGACCTGATCTGCCCCGAGGGGGTCTGCACCCCGGTGGTCGGCAACGTCTACGTTTACCTGGACGACAACCACCTCACGATCACCTACACCGGAACTACCCTTCCCGAATTCGAGGAACGCTTCCACGCGGCTCTGAGCTGAGGTCAACCGCCTCTGGACTCAGGCTTGGCGGCGTCACGGCGGCACTACCGCCCGGCCATGGGGCTCCCGCCAGGGCAAACTGGACTTCAGTCCAGGCAAACGAAAAGGGACAGAGCCGTTGGCCCTGTCCCTTCATGCCGGTTGGGTCACCCCGTCCGGCTCGTGCGTTGCTGGCAGCGAAGCACCAAGACCTGCCTAGCGGCGCTTGGTGAGCCCGGTCAACAGGTTAGTGGGACGCTGCTGTTCGCCCTGCTGCGCACCGAGGACAATCACCGCACCACTGACGACGGGCAGTGCCCACTGCACAATCTTGAGCTGCTTCTGTGCGCTCGCCAGCTCAGGTGAGCTTGACGCGCCGGGCTCGGTTGGACCCTTCGCTCCCTCATCGGCAAGCTTCCCAACCTTCGCGCCCAGGATTCCGGCGTACAGCGACAGGCCCATTCCGGCGACCGTGACGACTGACTTGACGACGGTGTTGGCCAGTGCGCCGTCCTGACCGGCGACCCGGCCCTTGTTGCCGAGAATCAGGCCGACTCCGCCAATGGCGTGTGCGCCGAAGGCTGCCGCCTGAACGGGGGTCCACTTGGCCCACCCAATGGTTGCGAGGCGCGTCCGTTCCTTCGGATCCTTCGCTTCGGCTGCTGCGCCGTTCAGTCCGACGGCACCCATCAGTGATCCGCCGAACCATGCGGCGGCACTCAAATCGTGAACGGATCGTGCCAGTAGATTTCCAGCCATAATGATCACTCCTTCAACTAGGTCCTGCGTCGAAACAACTGCAGAAAGTATTCCCTAAGCATACTTACTATTGGTCCACAATGCACATGCTGACGCATCATGACGTCCCGGGCGCCGCTCGGGTCCCACCGAAATAGACTTTCCTCATGAGCCGGACACAGCGCGCCACTCCAGCGACCGCAGCCCTCGATGCTGCCGGAATTCCCTTCACCGTCCTCACCTATGCTCATGATCCGAGGACCGCGAGCTACGGCACGGAGGCCGCAGCGGCCCTGGACGTCGACGCGCAGCGGGTTTTCAAAACGCTGATGGTGGACGTGGATGGCATCCTGACCGTCGCCGTCGTCCCGGTCTCCGGCACGCTGAACCTGAAGGCGCTCGCCGCCGCCCGCAATGGCAAGAAAGCGATGATGGCAGCCAGCGACGTCGCCGAGCGGCGCACCGGATACGTGCTGGGTGGAATCTCACCACTGGGGCAGCGGCAGCGGAGCCCGGTGGTCATTGACGCGTCGGCCATGCAGTTCGACGCCGTCCTGGTGTCCGGCGGGCGGCGCGGTCTGGAGATCGAACTGGCACCGGCCGACCTCGTCCGGGCCACCGGCGCGGCAGTGGCTCCCATCGCCGCCCCCTGACGCAGGCACCGCGGCGCGAATGGCGCGCCGATTCAACCGCACGCCGGTTCAGAGGAGGAAGCAGGCCACCAGGGTTCCGACACAGATGGCCAGCATCGCCGTCGCGTTGACGAAGAGGTTCCGGCCGAAGTCCCTTGCCCGGACATGCATGATCACGGCACCGACGAAGTACAGGACGAGCGCGCCGGTGGTAATTGCCCCCAGGTACGGGACCCAGAGACCGAGGAGCAGTCCGGCGGCGGCGGCGAACTTGATCGGCGACATCACCCACCAGTAACGGCGCGGCCAGTTCACATCCTCGAAGCAGCGCGCCACGAAACCCACCGGCTTCAGGCAGAGCACCCCGTCCATGACCTGGATCAGCGCCAGCGCGATGACGGGCCAGACCGGCTCGGGAAGAGTGGACATGAGGTCCTCGGATCACTGGAGGGGATCACCTTTCCGGGCGAAAGTACCACCCTGCGGAGAGCCAGGAATAGATCAGTAGTCACTACAGTTGACGTAGTTACTACCGCAATGGGAGTACATCACCGAAGGGAGCGCACGATGAGTGACTCAGCCATCCCGGCGCATCAGGCCGAGGCCGACGGCGGGGCTTGCCCCTCGTTCGTCGCCGCCATGGACGTCATCGGCAGACGCTGGAGCGGCATCATCATCGAGGCGATCGGCAAGGGCAACACTGGCTTCGCCGACGTCAGCCGCTTCGTCCCGCAGATCGGCGACACCATGCTCGCCAAGCGTCTCCGTGAGCTCGAAACGGACGGCCTCATCCAGCGTGAAGTGATCGATGGGCGCCCCATCAGGGTGCGCTACTCCCTCACCGTCGCCGGGCTGGCCCTGCTGCCCATCCTCCGGGACATCACCTCATGGGGCCACGCCTACTCGGTCACCGAACAGGCCCCAGCACGCACAGCATCTCCAGACCACAACCTCAGCAAGGGACGATAAACGACTATGGCTTTCGAACTTGGCATCCTCACCTTCGGTGAGCTGACCACCGACCTCACCACCGGACGCATGCCCTCCCCCCAGGAGCGGATGATGCAGACCATCGAACAGGCCCGGGTGGCCGACGAGGTGGGCCTCGACGTCTTTGGCGTGGGCGAGCACCATCGATCGGACTTCGTCGCTTCAGCGCCACACATGGTGTTGGCCGCCGCCGCCATGGCCACGAAGAACATCCAGCTCACCAGCGGTGTCACGGTCCTCAGCTCCGAGGACCCGGTCCGGGTGTTCCAGAACTTCGCCACGCTGGACCTGCTCTCCGGGGGCCGGGCCGAGATCATCGCCGGCCGCGGCTCCTACACCGAGTCCTTCCCCCTGTTCGGCTATGACCTGGCCGACTATTCCGACCTGTTCAGGGAAAAGCTGGACCTGCTCCTCGCCATCCGCGCCCAGAACCCCGTCTCCTGGCAGGGCACGCTGAGGGCGCCGCTGATCGACGCCGACATCGCGCCGCGACCGGTCAGCGACTTGCCCATCTGGGTGGGCGTGGGCGGGACACCCGCTTCGGCGGTCCGCACCGGTCAGCTGGGATTGCCCCTGGCCCTGGCCCTGCTGCTCGGACCGATCACCCAGTTCGAGCGTCCGGTGGACTTCTACCGCCAGGCCTCCGCCGCCGCCGGGCATGATCCCGCCACCCAGCGGATCAGCATCAACGCGCACGGCATGGTCGGCAAGACCAGCCAGAGCGCCCGTGACGATTTCTACCCCTACTTCACCCGCGGGCTGGGCGAGAACAACCACCAGCGCGGTGCCAGCTTCAACATGCCGCGGAACGCCTTCGAGGCCCAGGCCTCACCCGCTGGCGGCCTGCTGGTCGGCAGCCCCCAGGAGATCATCGACAAGCTCCTCACCTACCACGACCTCTACGGCGTCTCCCGTGCCGTGTTCCAGATGGGCTTCGGCGGCGTGCCGCAGCAGACCCACCTGGAAGCCATCGAACGCCTGGGCACCGAAGTGGCACCGGTCATCCGCGCCGAAATCGCCTCGCGCGAATCGGTCAACGCGTGAGCAGGCCGCTGCGCGTCGTCGTCGTCAACGGCAGCCCCACCGAACGGTCCAAGACCATGGGCCTGGTCCGGCTTATTACCGATTCGCTGGCGCAGAAGCTTGAAATCGAGATCCACCAGACCAACGTCTACCACCTCGGCCCCTCCTTCACCGGGGCCACATCGCGGGATGAGCTGGACCCATCGGTCGAGGAGGAATTCGCGGCCGTCGAGTCCGCGGACCTGCTCATCGCGGCCACCCCCGTGTACCGGGGTTCCTACGCCGGGATGTTCAAGCACTTCTTCGACCTGGTGGGCCAGTACGCCCTGACCAACAAGCCGGTGATCCTGGTCGCCACGGGCGGCAGCGACCGCCATGCCCTGGTGATTGAACACGCGCTGCGGCCACTGTTCGGGTTCTTCCAGGCGGCCACCATCCCCGTAGGTTTCTACGCGAACTCCGGCGACTTCGACGGCGACATGGTGCTCAACGCCGAGGTGTACAGCCGCATCGAGGTGGGGCTGGGCGACGTGATGGGCAGCCTGCAGCGCCTCACCACGGTCAGGTGAGGAAGGTGGACATCCGATAGGGAAATCTCCATCCCGGATGTCCACCGTGACCCCCGGTGTCCTGGTTGCTCACCGGAAGAGGCCCGCTGAGAGTCTTTCGGGTATTCGACTAGAGTTATACAGGTGATGAATGCCCTACGGACCCCCGGTGTAGCGTGATCGACGACGCCGATACCGACTCCGGGCGGCCCATCACCGCCCCGGCCTTTGTGCTCGCACAACTGCGCCGGGCCATCATCGCTGGTGAACTTCTTCCCGGCCAGGCACTCCGCCAGGATGCGCTCGCAGAACGCTTCGGCGTTAGCCGCGTCCCTCTCCGCGAAGCTTTCAAAGTGCTCGAGGGCGAAGGCCAGGTGGTGTACACGCCACACCGCGGCTACAAGGTGGCCACTCTCTCCCTCACCGACCTCCTGGAGGTGTACCGCATCCGCGAGATCCTGGAGGCGGAGGCCGTCAGGGTGTCAATCAGAAGGTCCGACGACGGCGTGGTCGGCAAGCTGCGGGCAGCAGCACTGGAGGTCGAGACGGCGAGCGCGTCCGGTGACCTGCTCGTCATGACCGAGGCCAACCGCCGGTTCCATTTCCTCATGGTGACCGCAGCCCGGATGCCGCGCCTGGAGAAACTGATCCAGGTGCTGTGGGACGCCACCGAAACGTACCGGTTTGTCTACTACGGTGACGAGGTCAACCGGCACCGGGTGGAAGACGAACACCGCCGGATCATCGACGCATTCGCCGCGCGCGATGCGGAGCAGGTCATTACCCTTCTTAACGAACACCGCGACCACGCGGTCGACGCCCTGAGGACCTTCCTGGACGCCAGGTGAGCCCCATCACGTAATATTTGTGACCGTCGTTACATTCCGCGACTTAATTGGATACAGTATCCAAATGATCTGGTCACCGCCGAGCAAATCCTTGCTGTCCGCACCCTGGTTGCTCCGGGTACCCAAGTGGTGCGTGACGCAGCCCGGGAACGACCTTCGCGCGGATGATCTTCATGAGTGACTGGCTCGGCCTGGACGGCCAGCGGGTCCTTGTGGCCGGTGCTGGCGGGATCGGCAGCGCACTGGCCGCAGCCTTCGCCGACGCCGGGGCTCTCGTCATGGTCGCCGACGTCAATCCAGCTGGTCTCGCGGCCCTCGACCCACGAGTCCAGGCGCTTGAGATCGACCTGTCAACCACCGCTGGCTGCGAGGACGCCATTGCCCGCGCGGCCCTGGAGCTCGGCGGCCTCGACGTACTGATGCACGCAGTGGGCGTCAACCACCGGGTCCCCATCCTCGACACCACCGATGACGACTGGGACCGCATGCTCACCGTCAACCTCACCAGCGCCTTCCGCCTGGGCCGGGCCGCCGGGAAGCTGATGGTGGCCGCCGGGTACGGCCGCCAGGTGTACTGCTCCTCCGTGTCGAGCCTCCTCGCCCACCCGGACCACGGCCCCTACGCCGCCAGCAAGGGCGGCCTCAACCAGCTGATCCGCGTGATGGCCCGCGAGTGGGCAGCCGACGGGGTCACCGTGAATGCCATCGCCCCCGGCTACGTGGAAACCGACCTGACCCGCGGGCACCTCGACAAGCCGGGAGTCCGCGAGAACTACACCTCGCTGGTCCCCGCGGGGAGGCTGGGATCGACCGGCGACCTCACCGGCCCGGCCCTGTTCCTCGCCTCCCGTCAGGCCGCGTTCGTCACCGGCCATGTGCTCTACGTCGACGGCGGGCGGACCCTTGTCTAACCAACCACTGCCAGGTCAGCAGCAGCCTGAGCCCCAGACCGAGAAGGCGCACGGCGGTCGCTTCCCGTTGCTGGCACCCGAAGCGCTGACCGACGAGCAGCTCGCCCTCTACAACACGATCGCCGGCCCGCCCCGCGCGGGCGGACCGTTCCTGGTGGTCGACGATGATGGCCATCTGGCCGGCCCGTTCAATGCCCTGCTCTACGCACCGCAGATCGGCCACGCCGTCCAGGCACTGGGTGCCGCCCTGCGGTTCGGCGGGGAATTGTCCAACCGCACCCGGGAACTGGTGATCTGCGCCGTCGCCGCCGAACGCTCCTCGGCCTACGAGTGGTACGCCCACAGCCGGGTCGCCCTCACCGTCGGCATCTCTGTCGACGAACTGGAGAGCCTGCGCGGCGGCCACCTCCCCGCAGACCTGCCCGATGACGAACGCTCGGCCCTGACCTTCACCGCCGCCCTGCTGAACGGCCGGACCGTCTCCACCGAGGACCACGCCACCACACTCGCCCACCACGGCCACTCCGGCATCACCGAACTGTCAGTCCTGGTGGGCTACTACCGGGCACTGTCCGGGTTGCTCGCCGCCGGCGCCGTGGAGGCACCAGCCGTGGAGACGCCAGCCGTGGAGACGCCAGACTCCACCCCCACTACCCATCCGCAATCACTCACCACCACCATCACCACCAAGGGAGAACACTCATGACAACCTCACCACTGCACCGTCGCAGGGTCCGGCTTGCCGCAGCGGCACTCACCGTCCCCGCACTATTCCTGTCCGCCTGCGGCAGCCCCGACACCAGCGGCGGAGGAAGCGGCGGCGGTGACGCCAGTGGCGGCGCCGATGGCGGCATGCTCTCCATCGCCACCGGCGGCACCGGCGGCGTGTACTACCCCCTCGGCGGCGGCTTCGCCACCATGATCCGCGACAACATCGAGGGCTACGACGCCACCGTCCAGGAGACCAACGCCTCCGTGGACAATATGCTGCTGATCGAAAACGGCTCTGCGCAGCTGGCCTTCGCGGTCGGCGACGTCGTTTCCGACGCGGTGGAGGGTGTCAACGACTTCGACGGCAACCCCATCGAGATCTGCTCGCTCGGCAACACCTACAACAACTTCATGCAGGCCGTCACCGTTGACGGCACCGGCATCGAGGGTGTCGCTGACATGGAAGGCAAGGTCGTCTCGGTCGGCGCTCCCGGTTCGGCCACCGAGGTCGCAGCACTGCGCATCCTCGAGGCTGCCGGCATTGACCCCGAGTCAGGCTTCGAGCGCCGTCAGCTCGGCGCAGCCGAGACGGTTGCGGCATTGCGCGACGGCACCATCGACGCCGGCTTCTGGTCCGGTGGTCTGCCCACCGGCGCCCTGATCGACCTGGCCAGCGACGGCGACATGAACCTCCTCAACATCGGCGAGTACGCCGAACAGCTCGCCACCGAATACGGCGAGTACTACGTCGAGGAAGACATTCCGGCCGATACCTACGAGGGCCAGACCGAGGCAGTCTCAGCCATTGCGTCACCGAACATCCTCGTCGCCAGCCCTGACATGGATGAGGAGCTGCAATACAACATCACCGCAGCGATCTTCGACAACGTGGAAGCCCTCACCCAGGTGCACCCCGCAGCCGTCGAACTGGATGCCGCCACCGCCGGCGACATCCCCTACGTCGAAACCTGCCCCGGCGCCCAGCGGTACTTCGACGAAGCCGCAGGCTAAGCACTGATGCGCAAGCCCGCCGTCGTCGTCGCCGTCCTGGTGTGCCTTGGCACGCTGGGTGGTGGGGCGTTCGCGGTTGCTGCCCAGGACGCCCCCGATCAGGGAGCCTCCGAGCGCAGCATCGTGATCACCAACGACGACGGCGGGCTGGCCTCGGTGGCCCTCCCCGGGGACACCTTCGCGGTCAGCTACCGCAATTCCATCTACAAAACAGTTGCCGAGGAACGCTACACAGTCCTCCCCGACGGCAGTTTCCGGCTCGACCAGATCGCTGCCGACCAGCTCGCAGTGCTCGAAGAGTACTACGGCGTCCCCGGGGCCCCCACCCCCGCGGAACCCACCGACCGGCGGAAGTACGTGGTCGACCCCGACCCCGCGCACCCCGCTGTGTTCACCGAACTTTCCATTGCCGCCACCGATCTTGGTGAACGCACCCTCCACCTGCCCGGAGCAGCGCCCGTTTCGCTGTGGACCCTGGTCGACGACGATCAGCCCTTCATCCTGCTAGACATCAAGGAGACCCCATGACCGAGCGAATTGACGGCGACGGCGCCCTCAAGGCCGGCAAGCAGCACCGCCCCACCCCCAGTGAGGCAATCGATCCGGCACGGCGCGACGAAGCGCGAATACCCGACGACGCGCCGATCAACCCGATCCAGCGCAGCGAAGAGATCGACGAAGAGGCGCTGATCGCCGAGTTCGAGGCGGAGAAACCCGCCCGGCAGCTGACCGGGATCCCGGCCATGGTGGTCAAGATCGGCGGCGCGGGACTGTCCCTGTTCGCGCTGTACTGGGTGTTCAACCCGATGGCGACGCAGTTCTACCTCCCCGCGTTCCTGATGATCGGCCTGTCCCTGACGTTCCTCGTCTACCGGGGATGGGGCAGGTCAGCGAAAGCCAAGGAAGCGGGCAAGTCCGATAACCCGCACCTGCTCGACTGGGTGTGCGCGATCGTGGCCATTGTGCCGTTCGCCTACATCATCTCCGACTGGGACCCGTTCTTCCGCCGCGCTATCACCCCCACCTACCTTGACCTGATCATGGGCGTCATCGCTATCCTCGTGGTTTTGGAAGCGGCCCGGCGCACCGTCGGCATCCTGGTGCCCCTCGTGGTGATCGGGTTCTTCGCCTACGCCTACTGGGGTCCGTACATTCCGGCGCCGTTCAACACGTCCTCATTCGACTGGATCCGGCTGGTGGGTCACAACGTGATGGGCACCCAGGGCATCTTCGGGGTACCCACCGACGTCGCCGCGACGTACATCATCCTGTTCACCGTCTACGGTGCGGTGCTGGGCGCCTCGGGCGCCACCAAGTTCTTCATTGACCTCTCCTTCTCGGCGTTCGGCCAGTCAAAGTCCGGCCCCGGCCGCACCGTCACCCTGGCGGGCTTCCTGCTCGGTACCGTCTCCGGTTCCGGCGTCGCCACCACCGTGACCCTCGGTGGCATCTCCTGGCCACTGCTCCGCAAGGCTGGCTACCCGAAGGAACACGGTGGCGGTATTCTCGCCGCCGCGGGTATCGGCGCCATCATGTCGCCTCCCACCCTCGGCGCGGCGGCGTTCATCATTGCCGCGCTCCTCGGGGTGTCCTACCTTGAGGTGCTGATCTGGGCCACCATCCCCACCCTGCTCTACTACTTCGGCATCATCCTCGCCATCGAAATGGACGCCCGCCGATTCAAGACGAAGGCCGTCGCCATGGACGTCAAACCGGTCGGCAAGCTGTTGCTGCGGTTCGGCTACCACTTCAGCTCGCTGGCCGCCATCGTGGTGTTCATGGCCTTCGGCATGACCCCCTTCCGCGCCGTGGTGTTCGCCACCATCCTCGCGTTCGTGCTGAGCTTCTTCGACCGCGAATCCTGGATGACTCCGCGGAAGATCTTCGACGCCCTGGCCACCGGTGCCACTGGCGCCCTCTCAGTCATCCCCGTGATGGCTGCGGCCGGCCTGATCGTCGGCATCATGACCTTGACCGGTCTGGGCCTGAAGCTGGCGAGCATCATCGTCGACTTCGCCGGTGGCAGCCTGCTGCTCACCGCGATCTTCTCGGCCATCGCCGTGATCCTGCTGGGCCTGGCCGTACCGGTTACGGCGAGCTTCATCATCTCCTGGGTGATCATCGGACCCGCCCTGCAGGACGTGGGCGTTCCCGGCTTCGCCGCGGCGATGTTCATCTTCTACTACTCGGTACTCAGCGAGGTGTCGCCGCCGACGGCGCTCTCCCCGTTCGCAGCATCGGCGATCACCGGCGGCAAACCAATCAAAACCATGTGGCTCACCTGGCGGTACACCCTGTCCGCCTTCCTGGTGCCGTTCATCTTCGTCCTCTCCGGAGACGGCGTCGGACTGTTGCTGCAGGGCGGTGTCGCTACCGTGGCGCTGGCCTTCTCAGTGTCGCTCCTCGCCGTGGCAGCACTCGCGGTCTCCACGGGCGGCTGGCTGCTCGGACCGGCACGCTGGCCGGAACGGGTCATCCTGGCCATCGGCTCCCTGCCGCTGCTCACCCTTGACCCGGTGAACATCGGCATCGGTGTGGCGATCATCGCCGTCGGCGTCGTGGTGCACCTCATCGGTCGGAAGCGGCACCCGTATGATCCGGACACCGACCCACCCGTCGCGGATGCCGCCAAGGTTGACGCTGCCCCAGCGAAGACAACGGATCCCACCGCTCCATGACCCAGGCACCGTCGACGCATGCAGCAGTCACCATGCTGCAGGCCGTCTCTGTCACCACCACAGGGGTGCTTCCTGCCTTCCTGCTGGGTGCGTTGGCGGTGCAGATCCGCGGGGATCTGGACATCGGACCGGCCGAGATGGGGATGGCAGCAGCCACCCTGTTCACGGTGTCCGGTGTGCTCGCCCGCCCCCTGGGCGGACTGGTGCAGCGGATCGGTGCGGCGAAGGGCATGGTCGCTTCGGCAACCCTTGCCGCCGTCGCGCTGGCCGGCGCCGGTCTGGCGCCGACGTTCGCCCTGCTGATCGTCGCCCTGTTCGTCGGCGGGCTGGCCAACGCCATGGCCCAGCCGTCGGCGAACCTCGGGATCTCCCGGGCGGTCAATCCGAACCGGCTGGGGCTGGCGTTCGGGGTCAAGCAGTCGTCCATTCCGGCGGCTTCGATGATCGCCGGGATCGCCGTCCCGGTGATTGCCCTCGCGGTGGGCTGGCGGTACGCGTTCCTGCTCGGCTCACTGATGGCCATCGCCATTGCGGTCTGGGCGTTCTTCAGCGCACCCGGCACCCGCCCCACCCAGCCGGGGGAAACCCCCAAGGCTGACCGGGGCACCCCCCGGGGCGGCCTGGTAATGCTGAGCCTGGGCGCGGGGTTTGCTGCCGCTGCTGCCACCTCGCTGGGCGTGTTCCTGGTGGACTCAGCAGTGGAATCCGGGATGGCACCCGGAACCGCCGGCCTGTTGTTCGCTGGTGCCGCTCTGCTGGGGCTGGTCATCCGGATCCTGCTGGGCCTCGGTATGGACAAGTATCCGCAGCGCAGCCCACTGGTCTTGATCACCAACCTGCTGGCCCTCGGCGTGATCGGCTACCTGCTGCTCGCCCTGGGGACCAGTTCGCTGCTGTTCGTGCTCGGGGCGCTGCTCGCCTACGGTGCCGGCTGGACCTGGCCCGGCCTGGTGCACTTCGCAGTGGTCCGGGACAACCGCGCCAACGCGGCCACCGCCACCGGGGTTATCCAGACCGGGCTGTCCCTGGGCGCCGCGGCCGGTCCGCTGCTGTTCGGTTTGCTGACGGCCGCCACCTCGTATGACACCGCCTGGCTGGCGGCCGCCGTCGTCGCCGCCCTGGCCGCCGTGACCTTCACGGTGGCGCGGCGGATGATCCGCCGGTCGCGGGCGCTGACTGCGGCCGGAGAACCAAACCACACCCTGACCCCCATGGAGGAGAAAAAATGACGCCCACGCGTTTCGCAGTGGTGGGAGGTGGCATTGTTGGTGCCGCCGTCGCCCGCCGGTTGCTGCAGGTCCAGCCCGACGCCGAGGTGACCGTGCTTGAGAAGGAGCCCATCCTCGCCGGTCACCAGACCGGCCGGAATTCAGGCGTTGTCCACGCCGGGCTCTACTACACGCCCGGTTCGTTGAAGGCGAAACTTTGCCGGCAGGGTGTGGACATGCTCAAGGAGTACTGCGAAGAGAAGGGCCTGCCCTACGACGAGTGCGGCAAGGTGCTCGTCGCCCGCAACCCGGTCGAGGAAGGCCGGCTGGGCGACATCATGGAGCGTGCCGTCGCCAACGGAGTGCCCGGTGTGCGCATCATCAACCAGGCCGAGCTGCTGGAACTGGAGCCCCATGTCATGGGAACCTCTGGCCTGCACTCGCCCCACACGGCGATCGTTGACTACGGAGCCATCACCCGTTCCCTCGCCATGGATGTCGAGGCTGCCGGTGGCACCGTCCACACCAACTTCGAAGTCACTGCGCTGACCGAACGCGCCGGACAGACAGTGGTCACGGGCAAGCATCGCGGCACCGAAACCTCCGACACCTACGACATGGTGATCGTCTGCGCCGGACTGCAGGCGGACCGGGTGGCGAAGCTCGCCGGCGACGACGACGACCCCAAGATTGTGCCCTTCCGCGGCGAGTACTACCTGCTCCGCCCCGAGCGCAAGCATCTGGTCCGCGGCCTGGTGTACCCCGTGCCCGACCCCCGGTACCCGTTCCTCGGCGTACATCTGACCCCGACCACTGACGGCCAGGTGATGGTGGGCCCCAACGCGGTGCTCGCCCTGGCCCGCGAAGGCTACAAGTGGTCCACCATCTCACCCCGCGACCTCATGGACGCGGTGATGTACTCGGGCTTCCGGTCCTTCGCGAAGCAGCACTGGCGCACCGGTGCGGCCGAGATGCTCGGATCGCTGAGCAAGCGCCGGTTCGTCGCCGAAGCCCGCAAGTACGTTCCCGAGATCACCGCCGACGACGTCATCCCGGGCCCCCGCGGCATCCGCGCCCAGGCGCTGACCCGCGACGGATCCCTGGTCGACGACTTCCGGATCACCCGGCAGGGCTCGGTGCTGTCCGTCAGGAACGCGCCCTCCCCCGCCGCCACCTCCTCCCTCGCCATCGCGGAGCACATTGTCTCGCTGGCACTCGAGAACAACTCCGACCGAAAGGACACCTCATCCCTGTGACTATTTCACCTCTTTCCAAAGGCCTCTGGGGCGTGCTCGCCACGCCCTTCCACGGCAGTGACTTCGCCGTCGACACCGAGTCCCTCCGCAGCGAGGTCCGCCTCTACACCGGCCTGAACGCCACCGGCATGGTGGTCCTCGGCGTCTTCGGCGAGGGCGTCACCCTGGACACCGCCGAGCAGACCCTGATTGTGCAGACCGTCGCCGACGAAGCCGGGGACACCCCGCTGGTGGTCGGCCTGTCGGCACGGTCGACGGCGGTCGCCGTCGAGCAGGCACGCACCGCCGTCGCCGCTGCCGGCAGCAACCTGGGCGCCCTGATGGTGCAGGCCAACAGCGCCGACCCGGAGCTACTCGCCGCGCACCTGACAGCGATCAACGAGGTCATCCCCGCCGACACGGGCGCCGGGATTGTGCTCCAGGACTACCCGGTGGCCTCGGGCGTGAAGATCAGCGCCGCTCAGATCCTCAGCGTGCTGGAGCTGTGCCAGTTCATCAGCGCCGTGAAATCCGAAGCACCTCCGACGGCCGTTCCCATCGCGGCGCTCACCGCAGCCACGACGGTGCCGGTCTTCGGCGGACTGGGCGGCGTCGGCCTGCTCGATGAACTGGCCGCCGGTGCTGCCGGGGCCATGACCGGGTTCTCCCACCCGGAAGGGCTGCAGGCGGCGCTGACCGCGTTCGCCGACGGCGGTTTCCCGGCCGCCCGCGCGGCGTTCGCCCCGTGGTTGCCGCTGGCCAACTTCGAGGGCCAGCCCGGGATCGGCCTCGCAGTCCGCAAGGAGATCCTCCGCCGTCGCGGCATCATCGCCGACGCCGCGGTCCGCCCGCCCTCGCCCACGTTGCCGCCGGCCCTGGCCGACATGATCGACGCCCACCTTGATGCTGTGAAGGAGATTGCCTGATGGATACCGGACTCAAAGGGAAGAACGTGTTGGTGCCGGGCGCAAGCTCGGGCATCGGCCTGGCCATCGCCCAAGCGCTGGCCGACGAGGGCGCCAACGTGGTGCTCGCGGCCCGCCGTGAGGACGTGGTGCAGGCCGAAGCGGCCAAGCTGCCCTCCGCCGTCGGGATCGCGATGGACCTGACCGACGACGGCGCCCCCGCCGCGCTGGTCGAGGCGGCCGAGAAGGCCTTCGGACCGATCGATGTGCTGATCCTCAACAGCGGCGGCCCGCCTCCCGGTGGGGCAGCTGACGTCAGTGACGAGCAGGCCCTCGCCGCCGTGCACCAGCTGCTGCTGCAGCACATGCGGCTGACCAACCTGGTGCTGCCCGGCATGCGCGAGCGCGGCTGGGGCCGCATCGTCGCCGTCGGGTCCAGTGGCGTGCAGCAGCCGCTGCCCAACCTGGCGCTCTCCAACATCGGCCGGGCCGGGCTCGCCGGCTACCTGAAGACCCTCGCCGCCGAGGTCGCGGCCGACGGCGTCACCGTGAACATGGTGCTCCCGGGCCGGATCGACACGGACCGGGTGGCCTCGCTCGACGCCGCAGCGGCCAAGCGGACCGGCAGCACACCCGACGAAGCCCGCGCCGCGTCCGAAAAGACCATCCCCGCCGGCCGGTACGGTGCGCCCGAGGAGTTCGGCGCCGTCGTCGCGTTCCTCGCCAGCGTGCCCGCCGCCTACGTGACCGGCGAACAGATCCGCTGCGACGGCGGACTGGTCCGCGCGTACTAGCCCTGCGTCTCCTAGTTGACCCTGAAGAATCTCTCGACCTCTCGACTCTGAACAGAAAGAAGCGTTGACCATGCACCTGGCCTCAGTCCGCGAAGGCGGCGACGAACTCGCCGCAGTGATCCACCCCGAGCGCGGCGTCGCGCTGGTCCGCGACCTCATCCCCGGCTTCTCCGGCGACCTCCTCGAACTGCTGGCCACCGATTCGCTCGGGAAGCTGGAGTCGTTCGCCGAGACGGCGGACACCGCGGTGTTCCGTGACCGCGATTCGGTGACCTTCGGCGCCCCCTACCGGCATCCCCGGATGCTGTGGGGCATCGGCCTGAACTATGTGGAGCACGCCTCGGACCTGTCCGAGGGTGTCCCGGATGAGCCGGCGTCGTTCATCAAGGGCGACCACACCATCATCGGCCCGGGCGAAAACATCACCATCCCGCACCAGAGCGTGCGCACCACCGCCGAAGCCGAGCTGGGTCTCGTCATCGGCAGGTACTGCCGCGACGTGGAGCCGGAGGACGCGCTGTCCTACGTGGCCGGCGTCGTCACGCTGCTGGACCAGACCGCCGAGGACATCCTGGAGAAGAACCCCCGGTTCCTCACCCGGTCCAAGAACTTCCCCGGCTTCTTCTCCTTCGGCCCGGAGATCGTGCCCCTAGCGGAGGTGGCCGACGACGCCGGCTCGCTGGCCGCCGTCGAGGTGTCCACAGTGATCAACGGCGAGGTGCACCGCAGCAACGTGGTGGGCAATATGAGGTACTCCCCCGAGTACCTGGTCAGCTTCCACAGCAAGGTGATGCCGCTCTACCCCGGCGACATCATCTCCACCGGCACACCGGGTGCCGTGCACATCAAGGCGGGCGACGTGGCGGAATGCCGCATCCCCGGCGTCGGTGTGCTCAGCAACCCGGTGGTGGATCAGGAAGCGTCTGCCCAGGAGGACCACCATCAGAAAGGCAGTGGCGGTAGTGAGTAACTCACCCGACGACGGATTGCCGGCGGGACCCCTGGACGGAATCAAGGTGGCCGACTTTTCCAGGGTGCTCGCGGGGCCGTTTGCCTCGATGATGCTGGCTGATTTCGGGGCCGACGTCATCAAGGTGGAAAGCCCGTCCGGTGACGACACCCGCAGCTGGACGCCGCCGGTGGACGAGTACGGGGTAGGCACGTATTTCTCCAGCGTG
The DNA here is from genome assembly GCF_013116745.1 of Arthrobacter sp. 260. Taxonomy (GTDB): domain Bacteria; phylum Actinomycetota; class Actinomycetes; order Actinomycetales; family Micrococcaceae; genus Arthrobacter_D. The sequence goes on along the minus strand of NZ_JABFOE010000002.1, from coordinate 255,058 downwards.
AACCGCAACAAGCGCTCGGTGGTGTGCGACCTGACCACCCCCGAGGGGCAAGCGGCGGCGTTGGAGATCGCCTTGACGGCCGATGTCGTGATCGAGAACTTCCGGCCCGGCATCATGGAGCGGTTCGGACTGGACTATGACTCCCTGAAAGACCGGCGGCCGGACCTGATCTACTGCTCCATCACCGGTTTCGGCAGCACCGCCGGCGCTCACCTGCCGGGTTATGACCTGCTGGTGCAGGCCGTCGGCGGGCTGATGAGCGTCACTGGCGGGCTGGACTCCGAACCGAGCAAGGTCGGCGTTGCCCTGGTGGATGTGGTGACCGGGCAGAACGCCGTCGTCGGGATCCTCGCCGCCCTGCGGTCGCTGGAGCAGACCGGGGTGGGCCAGCGGGTGGATGTGAACCTGCTGTCGTCCCTGCTGTCGGGGCTGGTGAACCAGGCCTCGAGCACACTGGCCACCGGTGAATCGCCGCAACGGATGGGCAACGCGCACCCGAGCATCGCACCGTACGAGACGCTGCGGACCGCCGATGGTCCGCTGGCCGTCGCCGTCGGGACCGACAAGCAGTTCGCGGGGCTGGTCCGGGTGCTTGGCGTGCCCGAGCTTTCCAGCGATGAGCGGTTCGCTGGGAACTCGAACCGGGTCGCTAACCGGGTGGCGCTGAAGTCCCTGCTGGAAGAACAGCTGGGGTCCAAGTCCGCCGCCGAGTGGTCGGAGCTGCTCAGCGTCGCCGGGGTGCCGGCCGGGAAGGTGAACTCGATTGTCGAGGCGCTGGAACTGGCTGACACGCTGGGCCTGGCCCCCGTCGTCGAAATCGCCAACGCTGACGGGTCGCGGACCAGCCAGCAGGTCGCCAATCCGATCCACCTCTCCGGGACTCCCGCCCGCTACCGGCGCCCGCCGCCCCTCCTCGGCGAGCACACCGGTGCCGCCTTCGACGTCCCCGCCGTACCCGCACTGCACCACCTACAGTGAAAGCAGGATCCCCAGTGACTTCCTCAACAGTTGAAAGCAGAACCATGACTGACATGTCAGACCTGATCGGTATTGAAGGCCTCCTCTCCCCTGAGGAGATCACCCTGCGGGAGACCGTACGGTCCTTCGTGGACACCGAGATCAAGCCGAACATCGCCCAATGGTACGACGACGCCGTCTTCCCGATGGAGATTGTCCCGCAGATGGCCGAGCTGGGCCTGCTCGGCATGCACATCAAGGGCTACGGCTGCCCCGGGAAGTCGTCGGTGGAATACGGACTGGCCGCGATGGAACTGGAGGCCGGCGACTCGGGCCTGCGGACCTTCGTGTCGGTGCAGGGCTCGCTGGCGATGAGCGCCATCTACAAGCACGGCTCCGAGGAGCAGAAGACCGAGTGGCTCCCGCAGATGGCTGCCGGAACCGCGATCGGTGCATTCGGGCTGACCGAGCCGACCGCCGGATCTGACCCCGGCGCGATGCAGACCTTCGCCAAGCGCGACGGGTCGGACTGGATCCTCAACGGTGCGAAGCGCTGGATCGGCCTGGCTTCGGTGGCGAAGGTGGCCATCATCTGGGCGATGACCGACGGCGGCGTCCGCGGCTTCGTGGTGCCCACCGACAGTCCGGGGTTCGTGGCGACGCCGATCAAGCAGAAGCTCTCCATGCGGGCGTCCATCCAGTGCGACATCACCCTGACCGACATCCGGTTGCCAGAGAGTGCGATGCTCCCGAACGCCAAGGGACTGCGCGGCCCGTTCGAGTGCCTGAACGAAGCCCGCTACGGCATCATCTGGGGCGCCATGGGCGCAGCCCGGGACAGCTACCTCACCGCGCTGGCCTACTCGCAGGAGCGTCTGCAGTTCGGGAAGCCGTTGTCCGGGTACCAGCTGACGCAGGAGAAGCTGGTGAACATGGCGCTGGAGATCAACAAGGGCACCCTGCTCGCGTTGCAGCTGGGCCGGTTGAAGGACGCCGGAACCCTGCAGCCGTACCAGATCTCGGTGGGCAAGCTGAACAACTGCCGTGAGGCGATCGCGATCTGCCGTGAGGCGCGGGCGATGCTCGGCGGCAACGGCGTCACCCTGGATTACTCGCCGCTGCGGCATGCGAACAACCTGGAGAGTGTCAGGACCTATGAGGGCACCGACGAGGTTCACACCCTGATCCTGGGCAATCACATCACCGGCGTCCCCGCGTTCCGGTGAGTGACGCCGCTGCCCCCGCTGGTAAACCTGCCACCGGCATCCGCAAGGGCCTGACCAACTACGGGGACGCCGAGTTTTCGCTGTTCCTGCGGAAGGCGTTCATCAAGGGTGCCGGTTATTCCGACGATGCCCTGGACCGGCCGGTGATCGGGATCATCAACACGGGCAGCGGGTTCAACCCGTGCCACGGCAACATGCCGGCACTGCTGGAGGCGGTGAAGCGTGGGGTGATGCTCGCCGGCGGGTTGCCGGTGGACTTCCCCACGATCTCCATCCACGAGAGCTTCTCGCAACCCACCAGCATGTTCCTGCGGAATCTGATGTCGATGGACACGGAGGAGATGATCCGCGCCCAGCCGATGGACGCCGTCGTGCTGATCGGCGGCTGCGACAAGACCGTTCCCGCCCAGCTGATGGGTGCGGCGTCGGCGGGAGTGCCCGCGATTTCGCTGGTGACCGGGTCAATGCTGACCGGCGGGTACCGGGGCGAGCGGGTGGGTGCGTGCACCGACTGTCGCGCATTCTGGGGCAAGTTCCGGGGCGGGGAGATTTCCAAACCAGAGATCGACGACGTGAACTCGCGGCTGGTCGGCAGCGTCGGCACGTGCTCGGTGATGGGCACGGCCAGCACCATGGCCTGCCTGACCGAAGCAATGGGGATTGCGATGCCGGGTTCGGCGTCGGCTCCCGCGGTCACGGCCGACCGGGTGCGGATCGCCGAGGCGACCGGGACCCAGGCCGTTGCCCTGGCGGCTGCCGGGACGAAGATGGACACCATTCTGACCCAGGAGTCGTTCGAGAACGGGTTGCGGGTGCTGTTGGCCATCGGCGGTTCGACGAACGCGATCATTCACCTGACCGCTGTGGCTGGTCGGTTGGGGATCCGGTTGTCGCTGGAGCAGCTGGACCGGATGAGCACTGAGACGCCCGTGCTGGTGGATCTGAAGCCGTCCGGGAAGTACTACATGGAGGACTTCCACCGTGCCGGCGGGGTTCCCGCTGTGCTGCGGGAGCTGGGGTCGCTGATTCACCGGGATGTGCCGACCGTGACTGGCCGGATGCTGGGTGAGGAGATTGACGACGCCGGTCCCGGCTTTCCGCAGGACATCATCCGGCCGTTGTCCAACCCCGTGTATCCGGAGGGCAGCCTTGCGTTCCTTCGGGGGAACCTGGCGCCGGGTGGGGCGATCATCAAGCAGGCTGCCGTATCCCCTGCGCTGCTGGAACACACCGGCTCTGCGGTGGTGTTCGAGAACACCGCGGACCTGGCAGCTCGGATCGATGATGCCGACCTGGATGTCACCGCCGAGTCGGTGCTGGTGTTGAAGAACATCGGTCCGGTCGGCGCCCCCGGCATGCCCGAGGCCGGGTACCTACCCATCCCGAAGAAGCTTGCCTCGCAGGGCGTCCGCGACATGGTGCGCATCTCGGACGGCCGGATGTCCGGCACCGCGGCTGGCGCCGTCGTCCTGCACGTAACCCCTGAGTCGGCGGTAGGTGGCCCGCTGCGGTTGGTGCAGACCGGGGATACGATCACCTTGAGCGTGAGCCAGCGGCTGATCCAGTTGGAGGTGTCCGATGCAGAGCTGGCCAGGCGTGAGGAAGCCATGGGTCCGGCATCACAAGTGGTTCCGGAGCGGGGCTACCGGAAGCTCTTCGTCACCGAGGTAACCCAGGCGGACGAGGGCTGCGACTTCCGCTTCCTGCAGGGCTAGACATCTGGGCCGGCCATCTGTCTAGCACTCGAGCGAGCGGGACGACGAAGATGCGCCACGATCCTGTGGTTCATTACAGCGTCCGTTGGAACAGGCTGAGCCGTTGGCTGAGTGTCATGCAGACTTAGGGAGGACAACACACCACCACCGAAATCGCCGAACTCTTCAAAATCGCGAGGTCAACGGTGTATCGCATTGTGCAACGGACGTCTCAATAGTCGGTTATCCTCGAACAACTAAGAGCAAGAAGAATATGGTGCGGCCCAAGCTTTCGGATTTAGGTATGAAGTGGAAACTATTTTGCCGTTGTTCAGCCTGTACAGAACTTAGGGCACAGATAGGTGGGTAGCCAGCTGAGCAGAGGGTAGATCTTGGAACCGGTCGGAAGAAAATCGACAGTAGCCCCTAGCTTGACTATCAGACAATGTCTTGAGGGCGATTGGGCTGATGTAGTCGATCTAGGCGACCGTTTCAAGAAACATCTCGGCCTTTATCCAGCTCAAGCCATGCTGGAAGCCATTTGCGATGCGCGTGTACTTGGAGCGTTCATAGGGTCCGACCTCGCAGGATATGTCTTATTTGATCTCCCCTACTCTGATGTCAGGCTCGTTCACCTCTGCGTTCGAAGCGACCTTCAGGGCACCGGCACAGCACGCAAACTCATCGACGAAATACAAACAAGACATGGTGATCGCCAAGGAATCCGCCTTAAGTGCCGTAGAGACTACGCAGCCCACAAAGTATGGCCGAAGCTTGGTTTTCAAGCCGAAAGCCTGCCGACAGGAAGAGGCCGAGACCAGGCTGAAATGACTGCTTGGTGGCGGGGATTTGGACACGCAGATCTGTTCGCCGCTGCTCGGGAAGATGACTTACGTATTCAAGCTGTCCTGGACACGAACGTTGTACTAGATCTGACGTTGGGGCGTGACCTGCTCACACAGCAGTACTTCGAGGCTCCGTCGCTCAGCGAAGAGGTCATCTACTGCGTAACCAGATCAGTCAAGAACGAACTTTCAGAGACTCCGAACCTCGCGGAACGGCGCATTGTCATGGCGGGAATCTCAAAGTATGAGTCGCTAACCGGAGACCTCGCGATTAGTGACCAGCTCGTTGAGGAGTTGCTGGATGGCATCGACCCAGTCGAGATACTAAGAGATCGTAGTCTCCCTAGCGATGCCCGAGTCTTGGCCGAAACGATCGTCGCTGGGGCCTCGGTAATGATCACCAACGACGATAACGCGGGCAGAATCTTGCGTCCCCGAGCGGAACTCCATGGTGTAGACATTCTTCACCCCTCCCAACTTGTCGTAAAAATTGAGGAGCTCAAGGGAGTTCGACGAGATGCACCGGACCGGATACAGAACACGTCAATCACCATCAGGCGCGCGTTGGCCGGAGCGGATAGAGAGCACAACCACCTCATAACATCCCACCGAGGCGAAACCCGGGCAGCATTCGCGAAGCATCTTCGATCGCAAACTAATGCCAACGTGAGAACTGTCCATTCAGCGGACAGCACTCTCGCAGACGCATTAGTAGCGACAACGCGATCTGGAGACGCTCTTGAAGTACCGATCCTCCGCGTACGCAGGTCTCCCCTGGGTCCAACTCTGTTGAAACAAATACTCTTTCAACTGCGGCAAGAAGCTCTGCAATCTGGAGCCCTCCGTGCGGTAATAACTGATCCGGAACCCGGAGGCGGCGAAATCGCGGAACCGATCTTTGGCGAAGATGGATTCCGATCGCTAGACGGCCGCTGGTCAGTTGAAGTAGTGGACGCGCAATTGAAGCAAACCGATATTCATGCAGGAAACCACGCACCTTGGGATCTGCGTCCTTGGATCAGACAAGGAGAGGCCACAGGAAAAGAAATCGCTCGGCTCGAGCACGAGCTCTGGCCTCTTAAAGTTATCGATGCCCCTCTGCCCTGTTACGTTGTGCCGATTAGACAGCGATATGCCAGCGAGCTGCTTGGCTACGACACGCCACTTCTAGCTCGTTCCGATGGCCTTGGCATCGGACGCCGACATGTCTACTACAAGTCGGCAAACCTATTCCCTACCGCCCCAGGCCGAATCCTTTGGTACGTGAGTGGGAAGGCCGGTGGCGCGATAGTCGCCGCCTCCCAATTGGTCTCATCCCACAAAGGATCAGCGCAGTCTCTACACACAAGATTCCAAAAGTACGGCGTTTGGACCTACCAGGACATAGAAGAAAGGGCAGGGAAAACCGGCTATGCCGTCGCTCTTCGTTTCGGCGATACGGAGATCCTGCGCCATAGCGTCAAGCTGTCTGAGGCATCACGTATCGTCGAGCACTACGGGAGGATACTCGGGACCGTCCCGACGGTGCGAAGGATAGACGGTGAAGCTTTTCAGGAAATCTACGCAATGGGGATGAAGCGATGACCTACTACACGGGATCGCAGGCTGCTGCCGGCCAGGGCGGCGTCCTAATATCCATACGAACCAGATTTGTCCGCGCCATCCTGGATGGCAGCAAAACTTTTGAGCTGCGGAGGAAAGTACCTCGACATGCAGCTGGCCTTGACATCATCGTTTACTCCTCAGGCGGTGACAAAGCCATCGTGGCCCGAGCCAAGGTCTCCGAGGTGGCAACAGGTACACCCGAAGCCATCTGGAACCAGTTTGAGATTCATCTTGGAGTTACTCGGAAAGAGTTTGATGACTACTTTCTTGGTGCTGAAGTCGCCCACGCGCTCAAGCTAGAAAACGTGACAGCTAGCCAGCGCCCTGTGCCGCTTACTGAATTGCGTACAGACCATGGCCTTGAGCCTCCACAAAGCTGGAGGTATCTTCAAGCAGATTCATACGCGCGCCTGCTGGCAACCGTAAATGAGGACCACAGCTCACACTGATAACGGTCCAATACGTCGACATGTAAACACAGAACAGGGCCGGAGATTCCTGTTTCCTGTTTCGTATGGGTGTACCGAAACGCAACATCTCAGGACGAGTGGCGAAACCTAAGCGCGAGCAGCCCGGGCGGGTACTCCGCCAGCAGCGTCGCAGACGATAGGGTGCAGGTATGGCCCGAGAAGAAGTGCGCAACGCACATATGTTGACCAAGTCATATATCCGCGCGTGGGCTGACGAGGGCAATCGGGTCGACGTTATCGATCTGGGCCGGAACCACGGCTACCCGTCATCGGTGAACAAGGCGACGGTCCGCAACTACGCATACGAACCGAACGTACTGACTCACGATCTCGAGCAGGAATACTCCGTGATCGAGAGCAGGGGAATGCAGGCTATCACCAGGCTCCGTGCTGACGACCCCACGTTGGACGAGGAGACCGTGGCCGCCATGATCGCGTTCTTGGACATGCACCTCGACCGTGGCCGATATGCCGATCAAGCGGAGGTCCACACGCCAGCCATTCGGTTGAAGATGGATGGGACGATTGAAGAAGTCGAGTTGAACGCCGCGGACCGGATCCTGCTCTCTCAGTCCATGCAAGAGGTCATCCGCTTGAAAGAGCTCGGTCTCGAATCGTGGGAGTGGCAGATTCTTCCCGGTGAGTATGTCACCGGTGACGGGGCAGTCCTGGTGATTCATGAAAACAAGAGTGCGCCTGTGTGCACCGTCGCATTTCCGCTCTCGCCTACACAGCTCCTCTTTATCGGGAAGCCATTCGACCGTCCGGCGTATGTCAATCTGACTATTGCGAGCAACTGCCGACGATGGCTCATTGGTTACCCGGGGACGCTGCGGAAGGGCTCCCTCGTACCCGCTGAGGACGTCGAGCTCGTGCCCGTCGAGAACATTGAGGCAGTACTGACGGACGACCCCAAACCAGTCTCAGAAGATTGAACAACTCATCGTGAGTCACTGGCTTCCATCGCACCAACAACATCTCCTGTACACGCTCGCTCACATTGATGCTGTGATCGATCAGGTGTCCCGCGTAGTCTTTGACTACATGAAAGGCGACGTTTTCGGCTTCGTCAATGAAGCGCGGGACGGTGTAGACCACCTCACCCTTGCGAGCATCGCACCGATTCCCGAGGCAGTACCCCGCCTCACCGCCGACGCCATCAATCAGATGCGGTCAGCTGTAGAGCACGCTCTCTTCGCCGAGGTTGAGCACCAGGTGGGGAGACCTCTGAATCCGGAGGAAGATCGCAACATCGAGATGCCGGCCAAAGTGGACAACGACAAACTGCTTGAGTGGATGCGGGATAAACGACGGAAGACCTTGACCGTACTTCACGAGGACTCCGTCATCGGTAGGCGAATCGAGTTTCTCCAGCCTTATCACCACGACGACAAGAGAACCCACCCACTACGCGTTCTGAGCGAACACTCAAATTTCTCCAAGCACAGGAAGACTGCGACTGTTGCTACCAGGCTAGGTCGAGTGATACCGGATCGAGCGGTTCCTGGGTTCCGCGTGCGGGCCGCCTACAAAGACGACGAAACGGTGGCAGTCGGTGATGTGCTCTCTACCGTCCCGCTCGGAAACCCTGTCCCAGTTTCCGTTTGGCCAGCTTTGATGATGCGACGCCCTCACACCGGTTCGTGGGAAATCATCATCCACGAGCTGAGGAAGCTTGAGGAATGGACCCGAACGGTAGCCATACCCGTGATCGTCTTAGGCACCACAGATTGCACACCTATACCCCCGCACCGAGATATCACCGTTGGGCACAAAAGCTTCGAGGCATCCCTAGCTTTAGCAAAACCGGAATCGGCCGTCGAACGGGCACAGGTCCGCCTGAGAGCGAATGGTCTACGGGATGATCTACCCGCGATTTTTGCGGATCAGCTACCTGACATTCCCTTTGAAAGGGTGATCGCCTTCCTTACTGATCAGGATGACTCTGAGACGATAGAGCTTTTCGATCGTTACTGCCGAGTGAGTGGAAGTCGAGGTCCACAGAGTGCAGCTGCATATTTGCAACGAAAAATTAACGGCAACTGATGCGCCACTAGTTAACGGGTGCGATCAGGTGTGGCCGGTTATCGCGAACTGATCCAACCTCTTTGCCGACGATCCGCGGGATTAGGGCTGGGTTCGGGGATGGTGTCGATGTAGTGCTGCACCTGGTCCCGCTCTGTCATAGTCGGGTCCAGCCACTGATCCTGCAGGCGATGGCTTTGACTGGCTCTCCGACTACCTGACGACTCTCTGCATTGAGATCCTCAACCCAGGAAAATGACCCGGCTGTCAGCTTCGGAAAGCAGCCCCTCGTGAGACAAATCAAACGGGCACGGGAAACGGGACGCGAATCGTCGGCGTGTCCTGTATCAGCCGTCGCCGTCTCGGAATTCATCGTTGCCTGGCGCTTCTGCACCCAGAGGGCTTCCTTGTTATGCGATACTTTCCTTCCCATGAGTGATCAACCAAGCCGTCGAGACCTCCGAAAAAACCGCAGAGATACCCGAAGGAATAAGGAACTTCTTTCGGCTCTCCACCAAGAGACTGACCTTCAACGAGAGGACGTCTCACTCCGCACCGGAATGATGTCCACCCGCGCCTCGATCCTTGTCGCTGCAGCAAGCCTTTCAACCGCGCTGCAATCTGGCCAGCAGGGGCTCTTTTTCGTAGCCGCTATATGGCTCTCCGTATTGGCTGCAATCCTTGGCGCGGTGGTGCTGCTCCCGCGTTTAGGTGACCAGCTAAGTATTCAAGGAAACGAAACGGACCTATGGGACTCCGATGAAGTAGAGCTTAATCGGGATCTCATGCACCAAAAGCTGAGCATACTTCGGCAAGATGAAAAATCCTTGCTGTGGCGTCGGCAGGTACTTTTAAGTGGGTACACCGTTCTAGCATTGTCACTAGCTGCTGCCGCAATTCACCTATCGACCAACATCAATTCAGAATCGGAACCGAATGCCCCCCAAATCGTCAACACCACCGCCCGTACCGCCCAAACGACCAACTAGTACCGTACGAGTGGTGAAGGAATCTGAAAGTTCGTTCAGCCACAGTGCCCCAAAAACTATGCCTCAGCCAAAGAGAGACGCGCGGCTAAAGAAGGCGAGCTCAAAGCACAACGAGAAATAATGGACTGGACGCCTGCCATCTGGAGCTGAAGAGGATTGTGCACGGCGTTGGTGATCCGAAGAGAGGCCGGATCACTACTGCCGGCCCTCCCTACAATGAGGCCCACGAGGCGTTAGAGGCATTAATCCTGGAAGGGTCGGGAGCCTGCTGAAGGTTCTGTTGCCGCCTTCATTCGCTTCCGCGAAACGCCGATAACGTTCAAATATGTCAACTAAACAATCTCTCGGGACACCCATACTGGTTCCAGAAGGCGCCGTATGCATCTCTTAGCCGAGCATAACGTTTCGTAGTGCGTTGACGATGCGCGTTGCCCTCTTGTCGTCGCCCGCTTCCATCCAGTTCGTCACGAAGGCGATGCTCAGACTCAGCTCTGGTTCGGCCAACGAGACCTGCCCGCCTGCGCCGTCGTGACCGAATCCGTCGGCGGAGACGTAGCGGCGTGCCTCTGAGCCGAGCTGGAAACCCGCTCCCCAGCGAGGCCACGGGCCGGTTGCAGGGAACATCGGCGAACCTTCGCTCCGCGCCTCGGTGGCCAGCTTGAGCACTGTCGGATCGAGCCACCGGGCGGTGACGGTGTCATAGAAGTCATCGCGTGATTGGGCCAGTCAATGACCCCCCGGTTCAGCAGCGGAAATCTGCATCTGGGCCAACTCACGGAGGCTCTCGCCTGCTTCCAGATGGACGATGTTCAACGACTTCCGCTTGCTGCAGGGCTAAAGCTCAGAGATTGTGGTCCGATTCCGCTTCGGTCAGGTGAGGGAGGTGACCTCGTAAGTATGGCCAGCGGTGCGCAGCCTCTCCACCAGGACGACACCGAGGGCAGTCGCTGGGGTCAGCGATCCTGTGCTGGGCGGCAGGCGGTCGCCGTCCGAGGCGAGTAAGAGCGCGACCTCCCCGGCCATCACGGCGGTGGCTGCGTATCCCGGGTCGCCGGGCCCCGCTACAACGGCCCGGTACCGCCGGCCACTCTCCGTGGAAGCAGTCACCTGAGAATGGAACCAGCCCGAGCGCCGCGCGGCCTCGCTCGGTCCCTCCCCGGGCGAGGGAAGGATGCGGTCCATTAGTTTCCTCGTGAGAGGAAGGGCAACTGCGGCTCCGAACACCCGTAGTCCGAGCGCCGTCGCTCCGGCAATGACGGCGCCGATGGGCCCTCGCCCCATACCCATCACCTCGCCATACCGCATGGACCTACCGTAGGCCCAACCCTGCAGGGCGTTACTGCGACGCACGATTCGCGTGTTCGCCGATGCCATGATGAAGGGAGCGGTCCGCATGCCGTCCTCCGACCGGCCGACCCACCCCAGATCCGGCGGCTGCCTGGTCGAGGGCTCCGTCGCCCGGTCCGGGCTGAGGGAGTAGGGATCGTCGGCGAGCGATCGCAGCACAGGGTCCGCCCGCATACCGTCCAACTGGCCACGCATCGACTCGATGGTGCCGCCGCTGAAACCGCCCTTCGCCCTGGCGACGAGCTGAACCTCGGTCAGGCCACCCGCACCATCGGCCTCCGCAGCCTGATGCAAAAGGAGCACCGCGAGGTCGGACGGGACGGAATCGTAGCCGCACGCATGGACGATCCGTGCACCTGTAGTCCTCGCCAGTGCGTCCCAACGGTCGATGGCTTCACGGACGAAGGACACCTCGCCCGTCAGATCCCCGTAGTGGGTGCCGGCGCGGGCACACGCCTCGACAACCGGCAGCCCATACTTCGCGTAGGGACCCACCGTGGTGAAGAGAGCCCTGGTGCCCTCTGCAAGCGCCGCGAGCGAGTCAGGACGCTCCGAATCGGCCTCAATGAGGTCCCAGCCCTGTGCGGCGACGGGCAGCTTGGAACGTACGGCCTCGAGCTTCTCTTTCGACCTCCCTGCGAGTCCCACACGCAGGCCCGCAGGAGCGTGGTTCGCAAGATATCCGGCGATCAGCTCACCAACGAAGCCGGTCGCTCCGAAGAGAACCAGGTCGTGATCGCGCGCTAGAGCCTCCATGCCAGCAGTCTTCCACAATAGAAACTATCCATTCCAACTGTCACCTGAACCTTCAGCAGTCCCACCCTCGTCCGCTGCGGGACTCTTCAACGCCGATCCTCGACCAGACACCGACCGGAGCAGGCGCAGTATGCGTCGTTTAGCTGACGAGGATCGTGCGCAGCTCATCGACGATGCTCGTGGCCCTCCGGTCGTCACCAGCCTCCATCCAGTTCGTCACGAAGGCGATGCTGAGACCCAGTTCAGGTTCAGCGAACGAGACCTGGCCGCCTGCGCCGTCGTGACCGATCCCATCAGCAGAGACATAGTGCCGAGCCTCGGAATCGAGCTGGAACCCAGCCCCCCAACGTGGCCACGGAGCGGGTGCCGGGAACACCGGGGCGCCTTCGCTCCGTGCCTCGGTGGCCAGCTTGAGCACCGTCGGATCGAGACGTTGAGTGGTGGCAGTGTCGTGGATGACCGAGGACCAGGCAGCCGACAGCCCACGAGCGGTGGCGATTCCACCGGCTCCGGGGAACGACCCAGCCCTGACATCGGAACGGTTGAAACCGGAGTTGGGGCTCACCAGTTCCTGCGGGAACGCCTCCCCCAGCGTCATCGCATGGTTGGGCCAGTCAATGACCCTAGGATCTGCTGCGGCAATCTGCATCTGGACGAGCTCTCGGAGGCTCTCCCCTGCCTCCAGGTGGGCAATGTTCAGCTGCTCATCCATAGGAACACCCACCCGCAGGTCAGCTCCCAGCGGCCGTGCAAGGGTCTCGGCCAGGTATTCACCCGGCATCTTCCCGGTGACTCGGCGGATGATTTCGCCCGTAATCCAGCCGTGGGTCAGCGCGTGGTACCCGTATCCCGAACCTGGCTCCCACAGAGGCTCCTGCCCGGCGAGGAGGCCGGTCATGGTGTCCCAGTCGAGTGCTTCCTCAAGGCTCACCGAACGTCGGGGCGCCGATACGCCCGCCCTATGCGCCAGCGCGTCACCGATCGTGATCCCGCCCTTGCCGTGGGCGCCGAACTCCGGCCAGACGTCGGTGATCGGGGTTTCGTAGTCCAGCCGCCCGGCTTCCACGAGGCGCGCGATGAGGATCGACATGATCCCCTTGGTGCAGGAGAAGACCACAGAGGAGGTGTCGCGGGTCCAGGGGGTGGAATCGCGGGCGTCTGCCACCCCACCCCAGAGGTCGACTACGAGTTCACCCTGATGGTGCACCGCCAAGGCCGCACCCATCCGGGGTCGCCCCTCGAAAGCAGCCTCAAAAGCGTCCCGCACCGAGGCGAAGCGCTCATCGACTGACCCATGAATACCGTTGACATCGCTCACGCGTTGACCTTTGCTCGTGCTGTTGAAAGTGAAAGTGATCCATCGCTCGCCCAGGACAAGGGCAAGGGATCCGAAATACCGCTGATGAAGGTGCCGTCCCGGTCAACGTTCTCGAACGCCAACAGCACCCACTGCCCCGATCGGGTTTGCACCGCACGTCCTGCGTAGAGGTCTTCGTCGGTCAGGCGAACGGCAGCAGAAGTGTCGAGCGGGCCATCCAGCGAGTCCGATTCGAGGGGCAACGCCCAGATCCCGCCCTGCTCTCCGTCCGCCTCCCGCGCTCCGGCGAGATGCCCGGTATCGCAGGAGAAGAGCAGCACTGACCGGCCCTCGATGGTCACCAGCTGCACCACCTCGATGTGCGCGAACCCCGCACCCGGCTCGCTTAGCGGCGGCTGGGTGGTCCACTGCTCCAGATCGGGCGACGTTACATGCCCGATGACTCCGCGGTCCCGCCCGTCACCCGAGCGGGTACGTGCGGTGACCAGCATGTGCCAGAGCCCGGTGGAGTCCCTGTGGATCCACGGGTCCCGCCACGCCTCTTCATGCCAAGTGCCGTCAGGAAGGGTCTCGTACCAGCGGGGATCCGCCGAAATGAGTCCCGGTTGCTTGGTCCAGGAGGCAAGGTCTGGTGACGCAGCCCTGCCGACCGTCTCCACATTGGTGATGGCATCCGGGGACAGGAACCGTGACCCGGTGTAGAACATGTTCCACAAGCCGTCGTCACCGCGGACCACACTGCCGGTCCAGGTGGCACTGCCGTCAAAGGAACCCGGTTCCCCCGGTTCAAGAACCACCCCGTGGTCTTCCCACGTCGTCAGGTCCGTTGAGGTGGCGTGCCCCACCCGGGCGTTCCGGTGCCGGAGATTGGGATCCCCCAGCGACTTCGGCGCGTGGAGGTAGAAGAGGTGGTGAGTGTCGCCGTCGTCGGCGTGCCAGAAATCCCAGACCCAATGGTCGGCGAGAGTGAAGCTCATGGATGGTCCTTAGTGGAAGCGGGAGGTGAAGCGGCGTCAGCCCTTCACCGCACCCTGGAGCAGAGCGCGGACAAACTGGCGCTGGAAGATCAGGAACACGATGATGGCCGGGGTGATGATGAGCAGCGCCCCCGCGTTCAGGAGCGGGATACTCAGCGAGTACTGACCCTGGAAGAAGGTCAGCGCGCCAGCCACCGTTCGGTCGAGCGGGTTGGCAATCAGCACCACCGGCAGGAGGAACTGGTTCCAGGTCCAGAGGAACAGCAGGATCGCCAGCGCCGAGAGGGCGGGCACAGCGAGCGGAAGCTGAATCTGGCGGAACTCCTGCCAGATCGACGCGCCATCCACCCGGGACGCCTCGGACAATTCCTTCGGTACGTTGATGAAGTGGGCACGCATCCAGAACACGCTGAACGGCATGAATAGCCCCAGCAGCGGGAAGATCACTGCCCACTGGGTGTTGAGGGTGCCCATCGCCTGCGACTGGTAGTACAGCGGAATGATCAGCGCTTCGAACGGGATGGTGAGCCCGGCGACGAAGAAGATCAGGATCGCCCGGCCGCCCTTGGGCGCCAATGTTCCGAGCGCGTAGCCCGCGAGGGTGGCGATCAGCAGCGACGCCGGCACCACACCCAGCACGATGAACGCGCTGGACTGCATGAGCCGCCAGACGTTGCCCACTTCGAACGCGGTGACGAAGTTGCCCCACTGCGGGTCGGTGGGCCAGACGAGTCCGGTGGGGTTCCGGTCCGCGGGCTGCAGCGCCGCTGAGAGCATGCTGATCAGGGGCAGGAGGGTGAGAATGATGGCGACCGCCAGCAGCAGTCGGCCCAGGAATAGTTCGCTACGGCTGGTACGCATCAGTCGTTTACCTTCGAAAGTCGCTGGATGGGGAGAACCACGAGCAGGACAATAACCATCAGCACCATGCCGAAGGCTGACGCCAGGCCAACGTCGCTCTGGGTGAACCCGATCCGGAAGATGGAGATGCCGGGGACCAGGGTCGCGCGGCCCGGCCCACCCTGGGTGGAGGTGTAGACAATGTCGAAGCTACTTAGCGCGGCGATGATCGTGAGGGTCGCGAGGACGGCGATCTCCTGCTTGAGGCCTGGCAGGGTGACGGTGAAGAATTCGCGCCACCAGCCGGCGCCGTCGAGGCGTACCGCTTCGTAGAGGGACGAGTCGATCTTGCCGATGCCGGTCAGCAACAGGACGGTGCAAAGTCCGGTAAGGACCCAGGAGCCGATGAGCCCGACGGCGGGCAGTGCCGTGTTGTAGTCGGCCAGCCACGAGCGCGTGATGCCGCCGAGACCAATGGCGTTGAGGAACTGGTTGACCGTTCCGGTCTGCGCGTACATCCACGCCCAGGCAATACCCGCCGCAGCGAGGGGAACGATCTGCGGCAGGAACAGGATGGTCTGCGCTGCCGAGGCCGCAGGCCCTTGCCGCATGGACCGGATCAGGCTGGCCAGCATCAGGCCGGTGCCGATCGGGATCAGGGTGAAGAAGATGATCAGGGTGATGGCGTTCAGGATGGAGCCGAGGAGCACCGGGTTGGTGAGCACCTCCGTGTAGTTGGCGATCCCCACAAAGGTGGAGGCGCCCACGCCGTTCCAGTCGTAGAACGAGTACTGCAGGCCCATGAGCATCGGGAAGATGACAAACCCGATGTACACGGCGAGGGCGGGGAGCAGCATAAGCCAGGCCGCATAACCGGCTCGGCCTACTGACTTGCGTTTGCCCTGCTTGGGGATGGCCACTACCGGCCCTGTTGGCGCGGAACCGGTGGCTACTGGTTCGCCTTGCCCGGTATCGCGGACAGGGCCGGTGGTGGCCTCTTTCATTACTACTCGCCTACTTCATTTTCGTAGAACTCCTGCACGCGAGTGACAAACTCTTCGCCAGTGATCATTGAAGTCACGAGCAGCTGCGACTCGGGGATGATGGCTCCAGCGTAGATGCCTGCGGTGGTGTTGGACATGAAGTCCACCTGGCCGTTTTCTTCACCGATCTGTGCTGCCATTTCCAGGGCGTTGGCGATCAGTGAGCCTTCTTCAACGGTGGGCTGTTCCAGGGCGGGGTCGCCACCGGGGGACGCTCCGGTCACATCGGTGATGATCTGGCGGGCTGCCGGATCGGTGTGGATCCAGTCGAGGAAGTACGCGGTGGTGTCCAGGTCGTCCGAGCCGGCGGCGACGGAGAACGAGTTGGCTGCACCCATGGCAACGTGGTCGCCGCCTTCTTCAACGGGTGGGACGAGGAAGAATTCGACGTCGTCGCCCAGTGCTTCCTGGTAGTTGGCTGCTTCCCAGTTGCCGTTGAAGGCGAACAGGCCCTCGCCTTCGGAGAAGCGGGTCACGAAGGTGAAGTAGTCAACGGCGTTGATGTCCTCGGGGAAGTAACCCGCGTCGGCCCAGTCGCGGATAAGTTCTGCACCCTGAATGTTGCCTTCGGTGTTGTAGCTGCTGCCTGGCTCATTGAACATCCAGGACAGGAACTCGTCCTTGTCCGCGTACTGGTTCATCGCGGCCTGGACAACGAAGTTCACGACGCCGTCCTGGTCACCGGCCATGATGGGGATTTCCCCGGCTTCCTTGGCCGTCGCGAGGTCTTCCTCGAGCTCAGCCATGGTCTGGGGCGGTCCGTCGATGCCCAGTTCCTCGGCAATGGCGGTGTTCATGTAGATACCGGTGATGCTGTAACCGAGGCCCACCTGGTAGAGCGGGCCGGAGCCACGGGTGCCTTCGTCATTCATCCGCAGCGGGGAGAGCTGCGTTTCGGGCCAGGCGTCCCAGCCGTAGGCCTCAGCGTAGGGATCCAGGTTGGCGAGCAGTCCGTCATTGGCGGCTTCGCCAATGGTTGGGAGGCGGATCAGGTCCGGTGGGTTGTCGCCGGCGAGGAGCCGGGGTGCGTTGGCGGTGAGGTTCTGGAAGGTGTCGCGCGTGATTTCGAACGTGACGTTGGGGTGCTGCTTGGTGAACTCCTCGGCCAGCACGTCGGTCACCGGGAAGCCGGTTTCGTCAGCGATGGTCAGCGTGACCTCTTCGGTGGTGAGCTCGGTGTTGACCTCGACGGCGGCTGCTGCCGAAGCGTCCTCGTCCGACGGCGCACTGCCGCCCGGGGCGCACCCGGCAAGGGCGAAGCCAGCGGCGGCCATGAAGGCTACTACGGCTACGGGTCGACGGCGGCCTGGGCGCCGTAGTGGTGAATTCATGGGTGACTCCTTCGTCGATGATTCTCTGCACGAGATCCACTGTGATGAATGCTAAATCCATTCAGCACTCAGCTTGCGGCCTAATTGCGGATTGCGCAAGTAGTTTGCCAAGTCGTTATCAAGAGTTAGCATCGAGCAGGAGGATTTGATGACCACCAAGCGTGTGACCCTTGCCGACGTCGCACGTCGGGCAGGTTTGTCGTCTTCCGCTGCCTCAATGATTCTCAACGGCCGCCCGGACACCCGGCTGTCCCAGGACGCCCACGATCGGGTCAACCGCGCAGCCGCCGAATTGGGGTACCGACCTAACGTCGCGGCCCGCAGCCTCCGGGTCGACAAGACCCAGACCATCGGTTTCATCTCCGACACCGTGGCCACCACCCGTTTCGCCAGCGGCCTGATCAAAGGCGCCCTCGCGGCCGCCGAACAGGCGGAGCATGTCATCCTGCTGGCCGAGACCGGCGGTGATCCCGTCCGGGAGGCCGAAGCCATTGCTGCCCTGCTGGACCGGCAGGTAGACGGCATTGTTTTCGCGACCATGCGGTCTCGCGAGGTGGAGGTTCCCACCCTCCCCGGAAACACCCGGGTGGTGTTGCTGAACGCGATCAGCGATAGCCCCTCAATATCGGTGCTGCCGGACGAGGAACGTGGCGGCAGGGCGGCTGTGTCGCTCCTTGCCGACGCCGGTCACCGGGAAGGGATTGTCCTGCTCGGACATAACGAGGTGACCGAGCGAGATCTCTTCCGATCGACCACGGTCGCGCGTCGCCTCGCGGGCATTCGCGCGGAGATGCAGGACCGCGGTTTGACCTTCATGAGCGAGCAATCCGTCTGGGACTGGGTGCCCAATAATGGGTATGCACTCGTGGATGCGCTCCTCGCTGAGGGGACTGTGCCGCGCGCTCTGCTGTGCCTGAACGACCCGCTCGCCTTCGGCGCCTATCAAGCGCTCACCGAGCACGGGTACCGGGTGCCCGACGACGTCTCGATCGTCTCGTTCGACAACGACGAGATCGCCTCGTACCTGCGCCCCGGCCTGACGACGATCGCCCTTCCCCATGAGGAAATGGGCGCCAGGGCCGTTGAGTTGCTCCTGGACGGGTCGGCACGGGGCGAACACCTCGTTCAGATGCCCGTCGTCGTGCGCGACTCCATCCGCCAGGGTTAGCAACAGCTACGCCCCGCCGACACGGCTAGGACCGTGGCGCTGGAAGCTGCATGCCTCAATGTGGATGACGTCACATTTGTGAGGAGAAATCTATTGACAGCGTTAGGTAACGCGCGTAACTTAGATCACAGATAACGCGCGTTACCAACCTCGCTAGGCTTGCAGCCGGCGTCAATGACGACTCTTGGAGGCCTATCGTGGCAGGGCAGACATCCACAACTGGCGTACCGCGGCCAGCGGGTCGGGGCGTCACCATGACTGACGTCGCCAAGCACGTGGGAGTCTCCCGCACCGCGGTTTCTTTCGTCCTCAGTAACAGGTCCGATGCGAACATCTCTGAGGACACCCGCCGCCGGATCCACGAAGCCGTTCATTTTCTTGGCTACCGACCGAATGCCGGTGCACGGGCTCTCGCTTCCCGACGCAGCGACTGGTACGGGCTGGTCACGGACATTGTGACGGATCCGTTTGCCGTCGACATCATCAAAGGCGCACAGGGCCGAGCCTGGCAGGACCAACGTTTCCTTCTCATCGCGAGCACCGATCATGGTACGCCCGAGGGCACCAGCAACACTGACGGAGAACAGAAGAGCGTTGAAGAGGCCGCTATAGAAAAGCTTCTGGAGCAGCGTGTTGAGGGCCTTCTCTACGCGGCGACCTGGCACCGGGCCGTGCAGGTCCCGGACATCGCCCGGGAAGTCCCGACACTCCTCATCAACTGCTTCGACGTGAACGGAGAACTGCCGTCGATCGTCCCCGACGAGGTCAACGGTGGGCGCCGGGCTACACGCCGATTGCTGGACGCCGGACACCGCCGGGTGGGATTTATCAACCTTGATCCGGACATTCCAGCAGCGGTTGGCCGCCTCGAGGGCTACCGCCTGGAACTGACCTCGGCAGGTATCTCCATTGACGAGGGCCTCATAGCGTCTGGCCACGCCACGGCAGACGGCGGGTACGAGGCTGTCTGCGAAATCCTTGACCAGGCGGATCCGCCAACGGCGCTCTTTTGCGGAAATGACCGCATGGCCATGGGCGCTTACGACGCGATTAAGGAACGGGGACTTTCGATCCCCCACGACATCGCGGTCATCGGCTTCGATAATCAGGAGCTGATCGCGGCCTACCTACGGCCGAAACTCACTACCGTTGCGCTGCCATTCGAGGAAATGGGAGCCCTGGGAGTGCAGTCGCTCGCACAACTTACAGCTGGACAGCCGATCCCTGCACATCAGCAGGTGGTCGACTGTCCGCTGCTAGAACGCTTTTCAGTCTGACGCCAATCAACATCTGAAAAGTGAACCTTCCAACCCCCTAATACGGAAAGTAGAAAGAGACATTCATTATGACACACCCCCGATTTCTGAGGTCAGTCCGCAATGCTGCGGCCGTCCTTAGCCTGAGCGTGCTGGTGCTGACCGGTTGCTCGGCAAACCCGCCATCCACCAGTGCTGACGGTCCCGAGCGCACCCTGCTCACGATCCCGCGCGAGGACATGGGCACGTTCGTACAGAACTTCAACCCGTTCTCACCTACTGTCGCGCCCATGACACAGCAGGCAATCTACGAATCAATGTTGATCTACAACCCCGCTGACGGAACGACGACGCCGTGGCTCGCGACTGAGTGGGAGGTCGCCGAGGATGGGAAGTCAATCGTCTTCACCCTGCGTGATGGCGTGACCTGGTCTGACGGTGAGCCGTTCGTTGGCGAGGATGTAGTGAATACCTTCGACCTGCAACGCGAGATCCTCGGCGGCTATGACTACCTGGACACGGTGACCGCTGACGGCAATACAGTGACCTTCACGTTCACTACACCGTTCTCCCCCGCGCTTTTCGAGGTGGGCCAGCAGATCATCGTGCCGGAGCATGTCTGGTCGGCAATCGAGGATCCCTCCCGGGAGACAAACGCCGTCCCCGTCGGCACCGGCCCTTACACTGAGGTGGCCCAATTCCAGGCCCAGTCTTTCGTTCTGGAAAAAAACCCCAACTATTGGCAGCCTGAGAAGCAGCAGATCGAGGGCATCCGGATGCTGGCGTTCGCCGGCAACGACGGAGCGAATTTGGCCGCCGTAAATGGCGACGTCGACTGGGCACCCCAGTTCATGCCCAACATCGAGGAAACCTTCATCTCGAAGGACCCCGAAAACCGCGACTACTGGTTCCCTCCGACCGGCGCCATGATCAACTGGCAGCTGAACACCGCCAAGGCACCCTTCGATGACGTTGATGTCCGCAAAGCGCTGAGCATGGCGGTCAATCGTGAGCAGGTCACGAGCATCGGCATGACCGGCTACACGGAGCCTGCCGACTGCACCGGCCTCTCCGGTGCCTACGAGAACTGGAAGAGCGACGAAGTCCTCGCGGATTGCGATTGGACCGAATACAACGTCGACGCCGCGAACGCACTCCTTGACGAGGCCGGCTACGCGAAGGGTGCAGACGGGATGCGGACGATGGAGGACGGCTCGCCGTTCGCCTTCGACATCTCCGTCGGCTCAGCATCTTCGGACTGGCTCTCCGTCGCCAACGTCATCTCGCAGAACCTGGCAGACGTCGGGATCACAGCAACTGTCGACGCACCCGACTGGGCCACTGTGGTCTCCGGGTACGAACTGGGCGAGTTCGACACCGGCATCGTCTGGAGCAACGCGGCACCCACCCCCTACCAGTACTTCAGGGGCATGATGGGCACCTCCACCGTCGAGGCGGTAGGTGAGAAGACCTTCGAGAACTACCACCGGTATGGCAGCGAAGAAGCGGAGCAGCTCCTCACTGACTTCGCTGCAAGCTCCGATGAAGCCGAGCAAGGCGAGATCGTGAATCAGCTCCAGGAGGTCTACAGCGAGAATGCGCCAGCCGTACCGCTGTTCCCCGGCCCTGAGTGGGGCGCCTACACCGATGTGAACTTCGAGGGGTGGCCAACAGAGGAGAACCCGTACGCCACCCTCTCTGTTCGTGCTCCCACAACTGTCCTGCTGCTGACCTCCCTGAAGCCTGCTTCAGCCGAGTAGTTACACAGCGACCTTTCGTCATGTGTGTCCGGCGCCCACCAGTGCCGGACACGCATGACGACACCCCACCCTTTTCCTGAACGGAGAAAACCGTGCGCTTCATCCTGCGCCGCCTGGGTTTTTACTTCATCGCCTTCTGGGCCTGCATCACCCTAAACTTCATGCTTCCCCGCTTCATGCCCGGCGATCCTGTCTCACGCATGTTCGCCCGCTCCCAGGACCGCATGCAGCCCGAACAGATTGACCAGCTACGCCGACTCTTCGGCGTTGACGACCGCCCCATCTGGGAGCAATACATCAACTACATCGGGGATGTCCTCACCGGCCAGATGGGCGTCTCCATCTCCCGGTTCCCCACCCCGGTCACCGAGGTCATCGCCTCACAGATCGGTTGGACGATTCTGCTCGGCGGTGTTTCCCTGATCATCGCCGCCGTCGTCGGCAACCTGCTGGGCATACTCGCAGCCTGGCGCCGCGGCGGACTGGTTGACTCGGGCCTTCCCCCGCTTCTGATCTTCATCGGATCCTTCCCCTATTTCTGGCTCGCGATGGCGGCCCTGTACCTGTTCGGGGTGGTTCTCGGCTGGTTCCCTCTCCGGCACGCCTTCACCAGCGGGCTCGAACCCGGCTTCACCGGCGAATACCTGCTCGACGTCGCCCATCACCTCGTGCTTCCTGCACTCACCATCGTGCTGGTCTCCATTGGTGGGTGGATGCTCGGAATGCGCAACACGATGATCGCCACCAATGCTGAGGACTACATCATCATGGCTGAAGCCAAGGGTCTGAAGCCGGGCCGGATCATGTTCCGCTACGCGGCCCGCAACGCCATGCTCCCGGCCGTCACCAGCTTCGGCATGAGCCTCGGCTTCGTGGTGGGTGGGGCGCTGCTCACCGAGGTCGTCTTCGCTTATCCAGGCGTCGGTTACCAGTTACTGGCAGCCGTCCAGGGACTCGACTACCCGCTCATGCAGGGG
Organism: Arthrobacter sp. 260; assembly: GCF_013116745.1. GTDB lineage: Bacteria > Actinomycetota > Actinomycetes > Actinomycetales > Micrococcaceae > Arthrobacter_D. Next base: position 232,474 of record NZ_JABFOE010000002.1, on the reverse strand, counting down.
CTCTTCCTCACCATCACCGCAGCCGTTCTTATCGCGAACTTCCTGGTGGACATCCTCTACGTCCGCCTCGATCCACGCGTGCGGACCTCCTAAGGAGTTACAGATGACCAACTCAATTGAAGGCACCGCCAGCACGGTCCCGCAGCGTACCCGTCCACCCTCGGGCTCACGACACCGGGGCGCGATCGCCGGAAACGACGACGGCGGCGCCACACCCATCGCGGGTCCGCCGCGCCGACCCGGCGGCAGCCTCGTGCACGGGCTGCTCACCAACCGCAAAGCCGCGACCGGGGCCCTCATCCTGGGCGTATTTATCGTCGCTGCGCTGCTCGCGCCGGTGCTCTACCCGGACGATCCCTCACGGATTACGGCGCTTGCCTCACAACCGCCGTCATCAGACTTTCCGCTGGGAACGACCGCGAAGGGACAGGACGTCCTGGCACTCACCGTTCACGGTGCGCGCAGCTCCCTTTTTGTCGGGCTGACGGTCGGAATTGTCGCAACGTTTGTCGGCCTCCTTGTCGGATTGGCATCGGCCTACTTCGGCAAACTCGCCGACGACGCACTCTCACTGCTCACCAACGTCTTCCTGCTGCTCCCCGGGCTGCCACTGCTGGTGATTCTCGCGGCGTTCCTCCCTCCGGGTCTGGGTACCGTCATCCTGGTACTGATCGTCACCGGTTGGGCTGGAAGCGCGCGTGTCCTGAGGTCGCAGGCGCTATCGATCCGCGCGAAAGACTTCGTGGCGGCTGCGGTTGTCGCCGGGGAACGGCCCCTCCGCATTATGTTCCGGGAAATCCTGCCGAACATGGCATCAATCGTCATGGGAACACTGCTTGCCTGCGTCATCTACGGTATCGGAGCCCAGGCTGGCCTCGAATTCCTGGGCCTCGGCGACGTCAGCACGGTGTCGTGGGGAACAAACCTCTACTGGGCCAGCAACGACGGAGCCCTGCTGGTCGGCGCGTGGTGGGCGTTCATCCCCTCGGGGCTGTGCATCGCACTCGTCGCCTTTGCCCTCGCCCTGATCAATTACGCGGTGGACGAGGTTACCAACCCCCGTCTGCGCAAGGTCACTTTCCGAACGGGCAAGCGCCAGGCGGACCCCACTGATAAAGGAAAGGCTTCAGCATGACCGTCTCACAAACGTCCTTCGGCAGTCACGACAGCGTGCTGGAGGTACGCGATCTGGTGGTCCAGTACGTCAGCGATACCCGCGCCATCACCGCTGTTGATCGAGTGTCATTCGACATTGGGGTAGGAGAGATCTTCGGTCTCGCAGGCGAGTCCGGGTGCGGTAAATCCACCATCGCCAACTCAATCATGCGGCTATTGCGCCACCCCGCGCTCATTGCAGGCGGCAGCATCACCTTCGGGGGCCGCGACGTCCTCGCGATGGACACCGACGAGCTGCGCAGGTTCCGCTGGCAGGACGTGGCGATGGTTTTCCAATCAGCCATGAACTCCCTGAACCCCGTCATGACCATCGGCGACCAGATGGTCGACATTTTCACCACCCACGCAGGGTACTCCCGCAAGGAATCGCTCCGTCGCTCCGCGCAACTCCTGGAGCTGGTCCGCATTGACCCGGCGCGGCTCCGCTCCTACCCGCACCAACTCTCCGGCGGCATGCGGCAGCGTGCAGTGATCGCCATGGCAGTCGCTTTGAAGCCGTCATTGTTGATCCTGGACGAGCCGACCACTGCCCTTGACGTCGTGGTGCAGCAGGAAATTATGGCCCAGATCAAGGACCTGCAGCGCGAACTTGGCTTCTCGGTGCTCTTCATTACTCATGACATGTCCCTCATGGTGGAGCTCTCGCACCGGATGGCCGTCATGAATTCTGGGCGCATCGTGGAGACCGCCGCCGCGAAGACGATTCACGCGTCCCCTCGGCACCCCTATACCCAGGCACTCATGAACGCCTTCCCGCCCCTGACCGGTCCACGGCGACCGTTGCGTGGTCTGGGAGATGACGTGACATTCGGTGACATTCCCGACCTCGAAGAAGTAACACCTGGGCACTTCGTGGCACCCGCCGCACCGTCGCTAGGAGCATCGCTATGACCGACCCAACCGTTCCGCAGATCCCCTCGCTGGAGGTGCAGGGCCTGGTCAAAGACTTCCCCTCCGGAGGGCTTTTCTCCCGCACCAGCGTCCGCGCGCTCGGTGGTGTAAACCTGTCCATCGGACGCGGTGAAATTGTGGCTCTCGTGGGAGAGTCAGGGTCCGGGAAGTCGACCCTTGCCCGTTGTGTCGCCCGGTTGGAAAAACCGACCTCCGGGAAGATCCTTCTCGACGGCGTGGATGTCCTGCGCCGTGATCGGTTCTCAGCCTCACGCGAGTACCGGTCACAGGTGCAAATGGTCTTCCAGGATCCCTTCGGATCGCTCAACCCTGCACACCGCATTGAGCACTTCCTCACCAGGTCGCTGGAGATCCATGGCAAGGCGCACAAGGGCGCTGCGCTGCGCGAACAACTTGCGGCACTCCTCCAGACCGTCGGGCTGAGCGAGGACATGCTCAGTTCTTACCCGCACGAGCTCTCCGGCGGGCAACGCCAACGGGTTGCGATTGCCCGCGCACTCGCCGTCGAACCTCAGGTCATCCTCGCCGACGAGCCCACATCGATGCTCGATGTCTCAGTCCGCATCGGCATCCTGAACCTGTTGGCCCGGCTCCGGGACGAACAGGGCATCTCGATGCTCTACATCACCCACGATCTTGCCTCTGCCCGCTACCTCGCTGACCGCACGGCCGTCATGTTTGCCGGAGAGCTGGTTGAAGAGGGGGAGTCTCTTGAGCTGCTCGCCGAACCCGCCCATCCCTACACGCAACTTCTGGTGTCGGCGGTCCCCGACCCTGCCCGCAGTGGCTCCTACGACCCGGAAGAGCGGGCGAGGCTTCGTGCGGCAGTCATGAAATCGTCGTCGTGCGCCTTCGACACCGACCCCAACCAGCGCTGCTCCTCAAGCGAGCCGGTCCGGCATCAGGTTGGCGAAACGGGCACCCATTGGGTTCGCTGCCACCTGTACCGCCCGCAGAACGCATCCACCGCTCACACGGTCGCACCATCAACCGCACTCACAGAAACACAGGCCTCATGACTGACCTTTTCCAGCCCACTGCGGGTGAAAGCGCGCCGATCCATTCAAAGGATGAGTTGGTGACGCTGGCCGAATCGGATCGCCACCGGCCACGCTTCCACTTTGTCTCCCCGGCAGGCTGGCTCAACGATCCCAATGGTGTTGCCCAATGGGACGGAACGTATCACCTCTTCTACCAGTACAACCCGGATGGGCCTTTCCACGGCAACATTAAGTGGGGACACGCGTCCAGCACCAACCTGGTGAACTGGCACGACGAACCCATAGCGTTGGAGCCGTCCGCCGGTCCGGACGCCGAGGGCTGCTGGTCAGGTGTCCTGGTGAACGACGACGGCGTCCCCACGCTGATCTACTCGGGCCGCCACGACGGTGTCGAACTGCCGTGTGTGGCCGTGGGGTCACCCGACCTGCGCACCTGGTCCAAGGCTCCCGAGAACCCGGTCATAGCGGCTCCCCCGCCCGGAGTGGAAGTTCCCGCGTTCCGAGACCACTGTGTCTGGAAGCAGGACGGAATGTGGCGCCAGTTGGTCGGCTCAGGAGTTCAGGGCCAGGGAGGTGCCGCGTTCCTGTACGAATCGGGTGATCTACGGAACTGGAGCTATCTGGGTCCACTACTGGTCGGAGAAGCCGCATCCCAGGATCGTGATGCCAGCGACTGGCAGGGCACCATGTGGGAGTGCGTCGATCTATTCCGGGTGGGCACCCGCGACATCCTCGTTTTCTCGGCCTGGAATGACGAGGAAACCCTGCACCCGCTGTACTGGATCGGCACCTATACCGGAGACACCTTCTCCCCCGAGAACCTGTTGCGGCTGGACTACGGCGGACGGTTCTTCTACGCGCCACAGTCTTTCGAGGACGAGGCCGGACGTCGAGTCATGTTCGGTTGGTTGCAGGAAGGCCGTGGCGAAGCCGCCGTCCAGGCTTCTGGTTGGTCCGGGGCGATGAGCCTGCCCCGAACCGCTGAGCTGGTGGGGAGTGAACTGTCTTTCGCACCAGTCGCCGAAGTCGCCAATCTGCGCCGTGACCATCAGTCAATAGATGCCCGCAACCTGGGGACAGTCGAGATTCTCGACGGTGTGGCGGGAAATCAGCTGGACCTGGAACTCGATCTCAGGCTGGAGCCCGGAGCCACTTTCCGTCTGGGACTTCTCGCTTCGGTGAACAGTGACGGTTCCGCGGCCGAGGAAACCATGGTCTCGGTTACCCACGACGGGTTGGAGGCCGGAACCCTTCGCCTCGACCGTTCAGCCTCAAGCCTGGATCCCGACGTCGACGTCGAGGATAAGTCTGGCCCTGTTCCGTTGGCTGACGGCGTGCTGCGCCTGCGCGTATTGGTGGACCATTCAGCGCTCGAAATCTTCGCCAACGGCAAACCGCTGACCGCCCGTGTCTACCCCTCTCTCGACGGTGAGGCCATCCGGCTGTCCGCTACCGGTGCCGTGCAGCTGCGCGCCTCGGATGCGTGGCGCATGGAGGGAATCTTCAACCATTCAAGGAACCTCAGGCCCTAACTCCACTGGTTCCCCCCACTCGCCGGAAGGACCCCATGTCACCTGTCCCCTCATTTCCCCGCCGAAGCATGCTCCTCGGCGCAAGCGGCCTCGCACTCGGTGCCGTCGCCGCCACGGCCAACCCAGGAAAGAAGGAACCAGCGTTGCGTCCCGAACACACACCTGGGAATCCGCCCTCACGGGGGCGAAACAAGCTTCAGACGTATCGTCCCGCCTACCACGTCAGCGTCCCCGACAACTGGAAAAACGACCCTCAGCGACCGATCTACATCGACGGTGAGTACCTTTACTACTACCTCTACAACGCCGACTACCTTGAAGGCGGGGTCGGCACCGCCTGGAGGCTGGCCACCACCCGCGACCATGTGCACTTCACCGATCACGATGTGGCGATTCCCAAGAACACCAACAGCAACGGCGACTGCTGGTCCGGAAGCGTTGTCGTTGATCACGACAACTCTGCCGGGTACGGCCGCGGGGCTGTCATTGCCTTGGTCACCCAGGCACCGGCTAACACCGGGCAAGCCCAATACCTCTGGTACTCGACAGACCGCGGCCGGACGTTCCGGCCGGCCGGAACCAGGCCGGTGCTAGCCAACCCTGGAGTTGAGCATTTCCGCGATCCAAAAGTCATCTGGGACGAAGAACGCGGCCGCTGGATCATGGCAAATGCCGAAGGACTCCGGATCGGGTTTTATGCTTCTCCAGATCTTCACCAGTGGCAGGAGGTAGGCGAGTTCAGGAGAGAGAACCTCGGTCTACTGGAGTGCCCCGATATTTTCCGGATGGACGCAGCAGACGGTAGTTCCCACTGGGTGCTCGGGATCAGCGGGAACGCCAAGTTCCGCGACCTTCCTGCGACGTACGCGTATTGGACCGGGACCTTCGACGGTGCGACGTTCACCCCGCGCATCGAAGAGCCCCAGTGGCTTGACTGGGGATTCGATTTCTACGGTGCCGTCACCTATCCCCACCACCACGCGGACGGCGCAGAGGATTCCACTCTTCGCCGAGCGATCGGCTGGGCCAATTTCTGGGATTACCCCCACAATGCGCCAAGCATGATCACTGATGGTTACAACGGCGATGACATGATCGTCCGGGATCTGCACCTGTTGCGCGACCCCGACGGCGTGTACTACCTCGCCTCACAGCCGACTTCAGCGCTGGAAAACTACGTCACGTCCGAGCACCATCTAGGTGATGTCCGGCTGGCCGGTCACCTCGATCTGGACATCCAGTCCACCGCATACGAGCTGTCGTGCACCATCGCCTGGGACTCCGGGACACCACCAGCAAACGTCGGCTTCCAACTGCGCCGTTCGCCCGGAGGCACGCGTCATGTTGCCGTGGGTGCAGCCCTTGATCGCGGCTATGCCTATGTCAACCGGCGTCCCACCTTCAACCCCGGAGACCGAGGTGAATCCCAAACTCCCCTCGATCCCGCCGCAGGCCAGCTAAGGCTTCGGATCCTCGTTGACAATGCGAGCGTTGAATTGTTCATCGGCGATGGGCGGGTGGTGCACTCTCATCGCGTGTTCCCCCCTGTCCAGGACAACCGCATCCGATTGTTTGTCGACGGCGGATCCGCCGTCTACAAAGACCTCGTGATCCGCGAACTCGATGCACGCACCCGCCGGGGCTAGCACCTGCTACCCGAAGTCGGCCTTCCTGATGAGCCCGTGGACGCCGACCGTGCGGTCGACGACCTGCGACACCGCGAAGTCCGCAGCCGCGGAGAGGTAGGCGTACGCGACGGCCCGGTCCATACCCCGATCGTTCTGCAGGAAATCCAGGGCATTGACGATGGCTCGGCGCATCGCGACGTTCAAATCCCCGCTGACCCCACCACCATCCAGTCCATCAGGATCCGACAGCCCAATTGGAATCCAGGAGTCGCTGGTTTCCCCGAAGGGATACGTGTAGGCAACTGAGGGAGCATCCCCGGATCCGGGCTTGCAGACGGTCAACCGGAAGGTGCCGCGCAGTGACCCTTCCATCGCGGTCAGGGCCACCTCGCCGTCACCCATGCCCATGTGCGGATCGCCGACATAGAACAGCGCCCCATCGGCCTTGACCGGCAGGTAGAAGGTCGACCCGGCACCCAGGTGCCGGATATCGATATTTCCGCCACCAAGCGTGGGCGGCACCGAATTCGCCTCCGGTGAGGTCAGCCCGTCGGTCTCGGCGAAGGCCACACCCATCATGCCCATGAAGGGACGCAGCGGGAACCGGACGGACATGTCACCGCTTCTCATGACCCCCTTGCCGTCTTCGATGGCCGTGAAGACTGAGACGTTCCCGTAGTCCGAGGGGACACCGGAGGACCTGTTGTCGGTGTCGACGGGAGGCATGACTTCCTCAAGGCTGATGCCGGCCGGCGGCTGGACCTCCGGCTGCACCGCGAGCCCGCCCTTGCCGTGCCTGCTGGAGACCACCCCGTAGGGAACCCGCGGCACAGCTTCGAGCGTTTCGATCTTGAGCACGTCACCCGGCCGCGCCCCCTCGACAGCCACCGGGCCGGTCACAATGTGTGGCCCGTCGACGTCGAAGTCCCGCGGCGTGCGGTTGTACTCGGCGGCGATACTCACCGCGTCCTGCAGGATGCTGCTTTCGGGGACCCCCAGTCCACCGAAGTACTCCAGCGGGTTCCGGCCCTGGTCCTCGAGAATCCCTTCGTGGGACATGGCGTCGATGGTGACCGTCTGGCCGGAGCGGATGGTCATCACCGGCGTCGCATGGACCGTCGGCACGTACCCCCACAGGACATCCTCGGGGGTGGACGCCAGATAGGCGTCACCCATGATCGTGCCACTGTTGGGTTGCAGGATCTGCCCAAACCCACTGGCCGATCCTGCCTTTCCGCCACCGCCGGAAGACCCGGCCGCTGCCGGCACCGCCGCCAGTGTGGAACCACTCGACCCTGCTCCCACCGCCTGCGACGAGCAAGCAGTGACCGCTGTCAGCGTTCCGAACGCCGCAACCACTCCCATGAATTTTCGCCGGCCCAGCCCCTTGACCAGGGTTTCGGCTGCTTCCCTATTGAAACTGTCACTCATGATCATTTCCCTCCGCAGGTCGTTTTGCCGACCGTACTGAGGGTTTGTTTCGGGCGAATTTCTGGTAGATGTCTCCCAGTCGTTGGAGAGATGCTGCTGATGACGGTGCGGTCACGGGTGACTGGGAACTGTGACCCCGCAGAAGTTCGCGAAGGTGCTTACCCGGCCGTATTCCATTGGAAACACCGAGGTGCCACTATCTTCTCAAGTGGCCTGGAAAGCCGGGCCTGTGGTGGAAGGTCTTACCCATGCATCTGCCGGATCACTTCCTCAGCCCCGTAGTCAGTGCATCCGCCGCCGTGGTGCCGGCAGGCGGCGTCGCCTACTCCCTGCACCGGGCCCGCGCGGCAGCCTCGCGGAAACGTTTGGTGTTGGCGTCCGTCACGACGGGCTTCGTTTTCGCGGCACAGATGGTCAATTTTTCAGTTCTCCCAGGTACCAGCGGGCACTTCATGGGCGGGGCTCTTGCTGCCGCACTGCTGGGCCCCTGGCTGGGGATTGTTGTGGTGTCGGCCGTGCTGACCGTTCAGGCGCTGGTCTTCGCCGACGGAGGCCTGAGTGCCCTGGGCGCGAACGTGCTGCTGATGGCGGTGGTGGGGGTCGTCGTCGCCACCGGTCTGACGGCGCTGGTCCGAAAAGTGTCAGGACACCCCCTGCCGCTGCTGGCAGCTGGCCTGGGTGCTGCGCTGTCCGTGCCAGCGTCGGCTCTCGTCTTCTGCGCCCTGTATGCAATAGGAGGTGCTGTGCCAGTACCGCTAAATGAGCTGGTGGCCTCGATGGTGGGGGTGCACGCCCTCATTGGTCTGGCGAAGCCGCCGTTGCCGTGGCGGTGCTGGCCCTCGTGATGGCCCTGGCACCGGGTCTGGCTGCTGCCGACACCCGCGCGTGCTCCCCTGCCGCGCTCGTTCCCGGTGTGGCAGGACTCGGGGCTGCCGCCGTGCTGTGCGGGGCAGTGCTGTCAGTCGCGGCGTCGTCGAACCCAGACGGCCTGGAATCGGTGGCCGCCGCCTTCAACTTCGCCGATGCGGCGGGATCGCACGCCTTCGCGTCGGCCTGGTTCGCCGACTATGGTGCGGTCTCGGGTATTCCGGTGAGCGTCGTCGGCGTTGTGGGGACCGTGCTCGCCGCACTGGTGGCTGCCGCCGTCTTACTTCCGCTGAAGCGATCGTCGTCGGTGTCCCCGGCCAGTTAGGTTCTGTTGCCGCACCTGTGTCCAAAACTCGCGCTCAGCCTGAGCATGCAGTCAGCCGCGAGAGGTGTTAGACCACGCCCGTAGTGCCGAGCAGCGATCCGATCAGGAACGTCGCCGCCAACGCCAGCGCCCCGCCCACCACAATCCGCAGAGTCGGGCGGGTGGCTGAGTTCCCGCCGATCCGCGCACTTCCATAACCCGTTGCGGCGAGGGCAATCAGCACTGCGGCGAACGTTGCGGGAACACGCGTACTTTCAGGGAAAAAGAGGATCGTGAGAAGCGGAAGAATGGCTCCGAGAGTGAATGCCAGGGCAGATGCACCGGCAGCGGCGAGCGGACTGGCCACCGCATCCTCACTCAGCCCAAGTTCTGCCTCAAGGTGGGCCCCGAGGGCATCGTGCCTGGTAAGTTCAACCGCAACCTGATGGGCTGTATCCGGGCTGAGCCCCTTGGACTCGTAGATCCCCGCAAGTTCGATCAGCTCCGCTTCGGGTTCCGTTTCGAGCTCGAGGCGCTCTTTGGCAATCAGGGCCTCCTGGCTGTCTTTCTGGCTGCTCACCGAAACGTATTCCCCCAGCGCCATCGAAATCGCACCACCAACCAGACCGGCGATACCCGCGGTGAGAATGACCGGCGTCGCGGTGGTTGCCCCTGCAACGCCGACGACGAGCGCCGCGACCGAAACGATGCCGTCGTTCGCTCCAAGAACTCCCGCTCGCAACCAATTGAGCCGACCATGAATGGAACTGTCATGGGGCTCTTCATCATGTGCGCCATTGATCTGCGAACTAGTCATGCCCGTAATGTAAGCCCAGCCGTGTTGACGCACCAGCAAGGTTAGCCTGCGGTTAGTTAGCGAACCGCCTTCTTCACCAGTGCAGTGATGGCCTTCTCCGCTTCCTCGCTGAGGTCGCCCACCGCGTACGAGGTGGGCCACAGGCCTGTGTCGTCGTCAAGGTGAGCCTCGGCCGTGAAACCGAACGTCGAGTACCGTTCCTTGTCCTGGCTCCCGCTCCGGAAGAAGCACACTACCTTCCCTTTCCGCGCGTAAGCCGGTTGGCCATACCAGAGTTTCGGCGCAAGATCCGTGGCGTTGCTGGTGACGATGGCATGGATCCGTTCAGCGGCCGCCCGGTCGGGTGATTCCATCTCGGCGATCTTTGTCAGTACATCAAGTTCCTCGGCGGCTGCTTTGTTGCCGCGGCCCCGGCCGGATTCCTTCTTCAGTTCGGCTGCACGATCCTTCATGGCGGCGCGCTCCTCTTCCGAGAAGCCCCCGCTTCTCCCGCTGCGCTGCTTGGTGGTGTCCGTGCTCATCGTGGTCCCCTTCCAGTGATCGTCTGTGGTCCTTCCGACGCTAGTTGCTCGCGACGCCTGCCGCTTCTCTATTCTTGACCGATGCGGGTTCGCTGGCCACTGCCGGCCCACGGGCGCGCCCGTCGTGGCAGGATGACCACATGGCTGTCGATGAGACCGGGCGGTTGCGGGACATTGTGGTGATGCGTCGGGTCCGCGACCGGATCGACCGCGAGTTCGCCCAGCCGCTCAACCTTGAGGAATTGGCCCGGGGCGCCCATATGTCGGTGGGCCATCTGAGCCGGGAGTTCCGGCGCATCTATGGGGAATCGCCGTACTCCTACCTGATGACGCGGCGCATCGAACGAGCCATGACCCTGCTGCGCCGCGGCGAGCTCAGCGTCACCGAGGTGTGTTTCGCTGTGGGCTCCTCCTCGCTGGGCACCTTCAGCACCCGGTTCACCGAGCTGGTTGGAGTGCCACCCAGTGTGTACCGCCGCGACCATTCGCAGGCCGGAGCGGGAATCCCGCCCTGCCTGGCTCGGCAGGTCATGAGACCGGTCAGGAATCAAGAAGCGCCGCTCCTCAAGCCGGGTTTAGGGTGATCGCATGAACATCACCATTCACTACACCTTCCTTCCCCACACCGATGCCGCGGCGGCACTGACCTTCTACCGCGATGTCCTCGGGTTCGAGGTCCGCAACGACGTCGGCTACGAAGACATGCGCTGGATCACGGTGGGCCCCGCAGGCCAACCGGGCACGTCGATCGTGCTGCACCCGCCCGCCGTCGACCCGGGCATCACCGACGACGAGCGGCACACCATCCTGGAGCTGATCGCCAAGGGCGCCTACACGGCGATCACGTTCGGCACTGACGACCTTGACGGGCTGTTCGAACGCCTCGCCGCCGCCGGTGCCGACGTCATCCAGGAACCCACCGACCAGGACTACGGCGTGCGCGACTGCGCCTTCCGTGACCCGGCCGGCAACCTGCTCCGCTTCAACCAGCTCACCTAGGACAACGGTTCCGGCTGCCTAGCCGGAACATGGGCAACGCGAACCGCGGTGCTAGATGGCGGTTGTTGGCGCAGCGTCTTCGGTCCCGGATTCCCGAAGCGCTTTGCGTTTTCGCGCCCGATCTAGTGCGTTAATGACGGGTGCGGCCGTGACGCCGTGGAGCAGGATGGACATCACGATCACGAGACCCACGAAGCGCCACAGGGCTTCGTCCTCGCTGGCGAACTCCCCTTTCGAGAGTGCGTAGCTCAGGTAGTAGATGGAACCGATGCCGCGGACGCCGAAGAAGGAGATGACGCCACGTTCCCACGGCCCAGTGGTCCCGCGGGCGAGACTGATCCAGGCGGCGATGGGCCTTACCAGGAGAAGGAAAGCGAGGGCCAGCAGGATTTCGTCGATGGTGACCCCCGCCAACATGCCGCGCGCGACGGCGCCACCCAGGAGCACGAGGACCACCACGGTGAGGAGGCGCTCAAGTTGCTCGATGTAGCTATGCAGAACACCGTGGAACCCGTGGGTTTGCTCCTCCGATCGGATGGTCACTGCGCACACGAACACCGCAACAAATCCGTACCCCTCGATCATCTCGGTGGCCCCGTAGGTCAAGAAGGTGGCTGCGAGCGCAACGAATCCCTCCGAGTGACTCGCCATCCGCGCGCTTTCGATACTTGACCGGAAGAAGATCCGGCCCAGAAGCTTGCCCATCCCAAACCCGAGCAGGCATCCGATGCCGATCCGCCAGACAACATCCAGGGCAAAAAACTCAGGGAACCAGGCCGAGGGTGCAGCACCCACCAGGCTTATAGCGATGGCGAGGTAGACGAAGGGAAAAGCGAGGCCGTCGTTCAGTCCCGCCTCGGACGTAAGGCCAAACCGCACCTCATCCTCAGACGCAAGGTCCTCTTGTGTTTCGGAGGGCTCCCCGACCTGCACCTCCGATGCCAACACCGGATCGGTCGGTGACAGAGCAGCGGCGACCAGGATCGCCCCGGCCAGTCCCAGGCCGAGCACCCACATCCCCAGCAAGGTGAAAACGATCAGGCACAGAGGCATGGCGATACCCAACAACCGCCAGGTGGTGGCCCACCTCTTGCGGCCCACTTTCCTGTCCAGGGCCAGTCCTGCACCCATGAGTGAAACGATCACACAGATTTCACTGAGGTGGATGGTGATATCGCTGTACGCGATGGGGTCCGGATCCGGGAGGTCCGTGGCGAAGGTGAACGTCAGGAAGCCGGCGGCCAGAAACATCATCGGCATTGACACCGGAGCACGCATCAGCAGGCGGGGCAACAATGCAGCGGCGAAGACCGCAATCCCGGCGGCAACAAACATCAGACTTTGCGCTTCGAACACCGGTGCCTCTTTCCGTATGCGGATCGGTGCACCCTCTATGAACCATGTCAGTGTGGTTCCGCTAGATCCTCGAATCAGATCTTACTGCCATCCGACCCCGGTCAGAGAAGAAATCCACAGCACCGATGCCAGCGGCTAGTAGCGCGCACTGGCACCGGTGGACTGTGGAGATCAGGCACTGTGGGGATCAGGCGTTGGCAGACCTGGGCGCCCCCATCCCCGGATCGATCTGGTGCGGTCCGGCGGCCGATGGGCGGACGTCGAAGTCGAAGATCGACGTCGGAATGTATACCGTCGAGCAGGAGTTGGGGATGTCCACGACGCCGGACAGCCTGCCCTCGATCGGCGCCGACCCGAGCAGCAGGTAGGCCTGTTCCGGGCTGTACCCGAACTTGGTCAGGTAGTCGATCGCGTGCAGGCAGGCCCGCTGGTAGGACAGGTGCGAATCCAGGTAGTGCTGTGTGCCGTCCAGGGTCACCGAGGTGCCCGAGAAGGCGATCCATTCGCTGTACCGGGGATCCACGATGCCGGGCATGAAGATAGCATTTTCGCTCACCCCGTAGGTTTCCATCCCGCCCTTGATGACGTCGACCCGCAGGTCGATGAACCCGCCCATCTCGATGGCACCGCAGAAGGTGATTTCGCCGTCGCCCTGGGAGAAGTGCAGGTCCCCGAGCGACAGGTTCCCGCCGTCCACGAACACCGGGTAGAAGATGCGGGACCCCTTGGACAGGTTCTTGATGTCCTGGTTGCCGCCGTTCTCCCGCGGCGGTGCGGTGCGGGCCGCTTCCCCCGCCACCCGGTCAAAGTCCGACGCCGGCACTCCCCCGAGCACCGCGAACTGTGGTTCCGGTGGCAGCGCCAACGGTGGGACCCGGGTGGGGTCTGTGGCGATCAGGTCGCCCTCCCTCTTGTTCCACCTGGCCAGCAGTTCGGCGGACGGAGCGGTCCCCATCAGCCCCGGATGGATCAGCCCCACATAGGACACCCCTGGAACGTGCCGCGAGGTTGCCACCTGGCCGGTGAAGTCCCAGATGGCCTTATACGCGTCGGGGAACTGCTCGGTCAGGAAGCCGCCGCCGTTGTTCCGCGAGAAGATCCCCGTGTACCCCCAGCCCTGTCCGGCGAGCGGGCCCGAGTCCTCCTGCGGGATCGGACCGACGTCGAGAATGTCGACGACCAGCAGGTCGCCGGGTTTGACGCCGTCGACGGCGAACGGACCGCTGAGCTTGTGCACCGTCAGCAGGGGCGCGTTGAGGATGTCGTCAGCGGAGTCGTCGTTCACAATCGCCCCGTCGAACCATTCCCGGCAGTGGACCCTGAAGGAATCCCCCGGCTTGACCGTAGCCACTGGTGGGATCTCCGGGTGCCACCGGTTGTGGCCGAGCTTCTCCTGATCCTCAAACTTCCGGGTGGAATCGAGCGGGAATATCACATCGGGCATCTGATCTCCTCTGATCTGGCCGCGGCTGGGTTCAAGGGCGCGGCAACTTACGGTGCAGTGGGTTGGAGGTGTAGGGCTGGCTGCGGCGCGGTGCGCCCCTGGGCAGCGACCCGGAGACCACCTGGGGTTCCGAGGCGCTGCGGTGGGTTGAGTCAATGAGTTGGAAGGCCGCCGATGAGGTTTTGGAGAGGTTGGGTGCGCTGATCTTCCGCTGGGATGCCTGCCCACAGGTGGGGCAGGACTGCTGGTCGGACGCCGCCCCCATCGGGCTGATGACCTCGAAGATACTGCAGGCGGGGCAACGGTATTCATAGATCGGCATCGGCCGGACCGTCCTCTCTGGGGGTGACGGCGACGGTAGTAGTGCCCGAATTTGCTGTCAATGGGTGCCGACTCGGCAGCCGCCGGTCCTCGCGGCTACACTCACACAGCGAGCTCCCACCACCAGCTGACCGACCTAGGAACCGACCGATGAACAAGACCCTCAAGGGATGGCTGCTCCTGGCCACCGCGATACTGGCCGAGGTGACCGGGTCCCTGTCCCTCAAGGGGGCGCTTGACCAGCCTGCACTTTACGCCGTGGTTGCCGCCGGCTATGTGGGTGCGTTCATCCTGCTCGCCATCGTGCTCCGCACCGGGATGGCATTGGGTGTCGCCTACGGCATCTGGGCTGCGGCGGGCGTCGCCCTGACCGCAATCGGATCGCTCCTTGTGTTCGGCGAGCCGATCACCCCGCTGATGAGCCTGGGCATCGTCGTCATCATCGCCGGGGTGCTCTGCGTCGAACTGGGTGCTCAGGCCGCGCATGACAAGCCGGGGGTGGCGTAGTGGCCTACCTGTTCCTCCTCGGAGCAATACTCTTTGAGGTCGGCGGCACCGTCTCCCTCCGCCTCGCGGTGGACGACAAGCGCTGGTACGGTGCCGTTGTCGTCGGCTATCTCGTTGCCTTCACCATGCTCACCCTCACCCTCGCGTCCGGTCTCCCCCTCGGGGTGGCCTACGGGATCTGGGCGGCGTCCGGCGTCGCGCTGACCGCCGTGATCGGGAAGTTCCTGTTCAAGGAACCCTTCACCTGGCTCATGGGGCTCGGCATCATCCTGATTGTCGGCGGCGTCCTGCTGATCGAACTCGGCGCGGCCCACTGAGGTGAGTTCCAGCTGTTCGGCGGCATGGTCGCCTGAGCTTGAGTGCCGCTCAGGCTTCCTCACGAGGATGAACCAGTTGTTCGCGCTGCCAGTCGTCGACGTCGCGCAGCCATTCCAGCGGCGCGTCGGGCCCCACCCGGGGATCGTGGGGGTCGACGCCACGTTGGTGGCCGGGGATGACGGCGTGGACGCCGTCGGCCACGCCGTCGAACTGCCGCAGCGCGGTCAGGTAATCTTCCAGCGGGTCAGCCGCCTCCAGCCTTCAGCGACCTGCTTCAGCATGGGAATGCCTTCCCCTCGTGACGTGCACCCACCTGTCGAGCGACGGTAGTACCGGCCACCTTTGTTGGCAAGACCTCTTGACTGTGTGGTGACCACATGGTGTTCCCTTGGAGGGAACGAACAACGGGAAGCGGAACTTCAGACATGTCATGGAGCACACGGGAGGTCGCGGATCTCGCGGGCACCACGGTGAACGCCGTGCGGCACTACCATCAGATCGGCCTCCTGGAGCAGCCGGACCGGCTGTCGAACGGCTACAAGAAGTATCAGGTGCGTCACCTGGTCCGGATTCTCCAGATCCGGCGCCTTCGCGAGCTGGGCGTCCCGCTGGATCAGATCGAGAAGGTGGGGGTGGGCGGCGACACCTCGGTGGAGGCGCTCCAAACCATCGAGGCTGACCTCACCACGACAATCGAGCAGCTGGAGCGCGCACGCGCCGAGATCAGGTCGATCCTGCAGGGGTCGGCTGCCGCGGACCTACCGGCAGGGTTTGAGAACGTCGGCGCCCGGCTCACCACCGGCGAACGGTCACTGATGCTGATCTATTCGCAGCTGTACGACGACGAGGCGATGGCCGATGTGCGGGACATGGTGGCCGCCGAGGTGGATGACGCCAGCGTCGCCTTTGACGCGTTGACCCCGGACGCCGATGAGCGTACCCGCCAGCAGCTGGCCGAGGATTATGCGATACCGATGGTGCGTGACCTGACGAAGTATGCGTGGCTGACCGACCCGGGGGCGCACCAGTCCAAGGGGCCGCACGTGACCCGGGAGACGCTGATGGAGTCTGTCGCTGCCCTCTTCAATCCGGCGCAGCTGGATGTGCTGGGCCGCGCAAGCCTGTTGGCGATGGAGCGGTTGGCCGCGGGCCGGGCCGCAGCTGCGCACACCAACCACGACGACGGCGAGGAGCCAGCATGACCACCAACGACGACGTACCTGCCACCGAAGCAGACCAACCGGAGCCCGGCCAGCCCGACACGATCCCCGCCGACCGCACCCTGGTGGAGGACGTCCTGCTGCTGCTTTTCCAGCCGGACTCGGGGACGATCGCGGGCGAGAACATCCTGTTCTACGTCCTGGGCGGCGCTGCCGTCGCGGAACTGGCCCTGTCCGGCCGCGCCGAGCCCCGCCCCACCGGGCTCTTTTCGAAACCGATCCATCCGATCGGCACGGTCCCGCCCACGGACAATCTCCTAACCCCTGTGTGGGACTATCTCACCGAGAAACCGAGGGGCGCACAGACCGTCCTCGCTGCGATCGGGCCGCAGCTGCGTGCGCCGGTACTGGATCGTCTGGTGGCACGCGGCGACCTCCGGAGGGAGCGCTACAAGTCTCTTGGCTTCATCCCGTCGACTAAGTACGTCCTGAACAGCGGACGACGGGAGGACCTCCTCGGCCGCGTGCAGGGGGTCCTGCTCCGCGGCGAGGATCCCGACCCGCGGACCGCGGCCACCACTGCCCTGCTCTCCGCGAGCGGCACCCTCCCCCAGTTCCACCGCGAGATCCCCTGGAGCGGTGCGGTCTACACCCGCGGCAAGGAACTGGAGAAGGGCGACTGGGGTGCGGCTGCCGCATCGTCGGCGGTTACCCGGACCATGACAGCAGTTATCACCGGTGCGCTGAGTGCGGTGGCGGTGCAGGTGCCGCACCCCTGATGGGTCTTGACCCTGTGGTAACCACACGGTCTTGACTGGATTGGTACGACCCCGATGGGCGCGAAAGGCCTGTCGGTAAACCACCAATCACCGAAGGAAGACCACGATGTCCAACCCGTACGAAGGGTTCCAGAACTTCATTGACCAGCTGCCCGACGTCTTCCAGCCCCTCATCGTCGCCGCACTGGGAATGATCCCTTACGTCGAAGGCGAGGGCTCGGCGGCACTCGGCATTATCGCTGGGATCAACCCGATAGTCGCCGCCGTCGCGGGGGCGGCCGGCAATATCCTCAGTGTCATCGCCGTCGTGCTCGTGAGCTCACGGATCCGCCAGTCGGTCGTGGCCCGGCGAGCCGCGACCGCCGGCGCCCCATCGGCTACGGGGACCACCCTGACGCTCGACCACCCACACCGGTCACCGGCCGAGAGTACCCGGGACGACCTTCAGGACGACGGCGGTAAACCGACGCGTCGAACGAAGGGTCGGAAGCGGCTCAACGACTGGATGCACCGCTTCGGCGTTCCCGGGGCAAGTTTGCTCGCTCCGCTCGCCCTGCCGACACAACTCACGGCGGCGTTCTTCGTCGCCTCAGGGGTCAAGAAGAGCTGGGTCATTCTGTGGCAGGTCGTGGCCATCGTGCTGTGGACCGGACTGGTTGCAGCAGCCGCGTTGGGCTTCATCAGCCTCTTGGGCTGGTGACTTCGGCTTGACCCCGCTGGCGTCCGGCCGGCGGGGTCAGCATTGATCAGTACTCTTAGGTCTTATGACCACTGAAATCCTCGTTGCTGGTGCGACCGGCGACCTCGGGCAACGCATCGTCAGAGAACTCCTGCTTCACGACGTCGACGTCCGGGTCCTCACCCGACCGGGTAGCGGAGTGGCCGAGGAACTGTACGGTTCCCATCATCCCCGGATCAACATTGTGCGGGCCGCCTACACGGACCCAGTCGCGCTGGGCACCGCCATGAGCGGCGTGGAGGCTGTCATCTCCGCAGTCAGCGGTACCCGCCCGGTGATCGTCGATGCCCAACGCGCACTCCTCGGTGCCGCCGTCGACGCCGGCGTGGCACGATTCATCCCCTCCGACTATTCATCCGATTACCGTCGGATCTCGGTCGGAAGCAACCGCAACTTCGAGCTCCGGAGAGAGTTTGCTGCCGACCTCGACACGGCACCGATCCGCGTGACCTCGATCCTCAACGGGGCTTTCATGGACATGCTCACCGGCCAGATGCCGATGATCTCGTTCACCCGCCGTCGGGTGATGTACTGGTCGTCACCGGATCAGATCCTCGATTTCACCACCAAGGACGACGTCGCAGCAGTGACCGCCCTCGTCGCCCTCGACCGGGACGCGCCGCGCGTCGTCGAGATCGCCGGAGACCGGGTGAGCGCCCGGGATGTGGCAGCGGTCCTGACGGAGCTCACCGGCACCCCGTTCAAACTGCAGTGGGCGGGGACCGCCGGTTCCCTCTCGGTGATGAGCAAGGCGATGCGCCGCTTCTCGAAGGACGGCGCCGAGCCGTTCCCTGTCTGGCAGGGTATGCAGTATTTCGTCAGCATGTTCAGCGGGGAGGCGCAGCTGCACCATGTCGACAATCTCCGCTACGGTCAGCGCGAGTGGAGCACCGTGCGGGACCTCTTGGGCGCCCATCTCGCCACCACTGACCAACCGGTCACAGCGTAGTTGTGGGGTCCGCCGTCGGCGGAGTAGGCCCCGCCGTCTGGCGTGCGGCCCGGCCTGGAATCAGCGCCCACAGCGCTGGCAGCAGGATGCAGGCGCCGACGGTATAGGCGAAGTCCTCGATCGGGGCCGACCCCAGCCGGACTCCGAGAATGAGGTCGGGGTTGTAGTCGACGATGCCGATAGCGATCAGCACATTGTCGAACACGGCCGTAGCGACCAGCAGCACGAGCAGGGTGATACCGACTGCCCGTCGGGTGGGGAGCTGACGACGTCGTGTCCGGTACGCCCACGCGGCGATGGCCAGGATCGGGACGAAGAAGATGATGTTGAGGACCAGATACGTCATGCAGCCATCCTCCGCTCACGCTTATGGTCCCGTTTTTCGTCCCACACGGCGACCGCACCCAGCACATTGAGGGTGGTGTAGCAGAGCAGCGCGAGGAAGAACACTTCCTCGAGGGGCAGTTCGGGGGCGAGCAGGATTCCCGTCATCAGGTCAGTCACGCCACGGAAGAAGATCCCGAGCTCAATGCCGAACAGGTCCCAGACAATGAAGAAGTTGATCCCCAGAAGCATGGTCCAGGTCGCCTTGCGGGCGTCCCGCCAGAAGGTGAGGCGGAACCTCCAGTCCAGGAGCATCGAACCCCCGAGCGAGAAGAGCAGCGCCCCCAGATAGATCAGGCCCATTCCCTACCGTCGCTTCGCCGGTGGCCGCTGCCGTAAGCGCAAAGGCCGGACCCGTTGCTGGCGAAATGTCATGATCGAAGACTACCGGGGCCGCTCGCCATCAAATGTCAGGGCGGCACCGTCAGCGAGTTTCTGGAAGGCCGCCACCCCTGCTGCTGGGTCGGCCCGGAACGTGGGCTCCAGCCCGGCGACAACCAGACCGGCCAGGAGCTCGAAGGTGGCTTCCAGCCCCGGTGCGGACTCATCCCGCAGAACAGGCTCGGCGAGTAGCGGACCGACGGAAAGCACGCTGAGCAGGTGACTCATGGTCGCGGGGTCGAGATCGGTCCTGACCAGTCCGGCGTCGGCCATTGTGCGGAGGAAATCTTCTCCGAGAAGGACACGGGGGCGGTAGCGTTCTGGTCCCCGGATCAGGCCGGCAAGGATCTGCCCGTCATCCTCGTAGATCGCCCGCATGAACGGGCGTGCGAGCAACTCCGCAATCGAATGACGATAGATCCCGGAGAGGCGCCCACCCTCGGGATCGGCGGCGATCCGGGCCGCGGTGGAGTCCAGGTAGCGGCCCATCTCCCGCTGCACAGCGGCATCGACGAGGTCGGTCTTGCTCGGAAATTCCAGGTACACGGCACCCTTGGAGACCCCGGCTTCGCGCGCGATCCCATCTACCGAAGCACGCCGCACCCCTCCCCGGAGGATCAGTGCGACTGTGGCATCGAGAAGGTTTTCCCGCCGATCGGCGTTCTGACCGCTCATGAGGTACTCGTCACTGGCGCGTGTTCTGTGAGGAATTCCATCAGCACCCGGTTGAAGAACCTCGGGTTGTCCTGGTTGGCATTGTGACGGGCATCAGGGATCACCCGGTAGCGTGCAAGAGGATCGCGCGCGGCCCAGAGAGGTGCCGCCTTCCGGATGTTGCCGGTCTGATCATGGTCACCGTGGGTGAGCAGCAGCGGGTGCTCAATGCGATAACCGGGTTGTGGCCGGGCGACCCGTGTAACCGCCTCCCAGACGGTAAGGAACTCCTGCTTGCTCAGTGAGTTCATCGCCTCCCGCGCATAGGAGCGCACCTCGGGACTGTGGGCGAGGGACTTCACCATTGTTTCCTGGAGATGGCGGTAGGGCCACCACCGGAACCACGTCAGGGAACTGCGCAGGAGGAAGAGGGACCAGCGCGAGATGGGCGCCGTCGTGCAGGTGGACCCGATGATTCCCAGCGCAGTGATCCGCTCCGGGTAGCGCAGCACCAGATCCTGGGCGACATATCCGCCGAGCGACTGCCCGACGACGACAAACTGGCCCACCCCTTCCTCATCCACCAGGGCAAGGACATCGTCGGCCAAATCCGAGACCGTCAGGGTGGTGAGACCCAGGGGCTTGGACTCGCCGTGCCCTCGAAGGTCGACTGCCATCACCTGGTATCCCGCGGCGAGCAACGGTTCCAGTTGCCCGTTGAACATCAGGTGATCCATCGTCGCTCCATGCACCAGCACCACCAGCGGGGCCGACGTCGGGCCGCTCACCCAGGCATGCAACCGACTGTCCGCACGGTCAAGGACTATCACGCGTGACTGGTCGGCAGTGCTGCTCATGAGCCAAGTATTGACCGGATGACCGCAAACGGTCAATCGGTCATAGGTTCGTTTTCACAAGACGCGTTGACCGCCTCCAGAACCTGTGGCATAGTTTGGAATCGATTCCATGGAAACGATTCCATGGCGGCCGAGGAGCAACAGGGTGCGATCACTGACGATCAAAGACGTCGCCGACAAGGCGGGTGTCTCAGTAGCAACTGCATCCCGCGTGCTCTCAGGACATCCCTCCACCTCCGCCGAGGCCCGCACCGCCGTCACCGAGGCAGCCCAGGAACTCGGCTTCCGGCCCAACGCGCAGGCCCGCTCCCTCCGCAAGACCACCACCGAAACCATCGGCCTGGTCCTCCCTGATGTCCGCAACCCCTTCTTCGCCGACCTCGCGCACGCCATTGAACAGCGCGCCCGCGATTTCAAGTACCTCACCCTGTTCGGCAACGCCAATGAAAGCGCTGAGCAGCAGGATCGCTACTTCGACGTGATGCTCTCCCAGCGCGTCGACGGACTCATCGCCGCACCGCTGGGCGACCTCGAAAGCCTGCGCAGCATCCTCGACAGCGGCATTCCCACCGTCTTCGTTGACCGCGTCATCGCTGACACCGACGTCCCCAGCGTCACCCCCGACAACGTCACCGGGGTCCAAGAAGCCGTCCGCCACCTGACCGACCAGGGCCACCGCCGCATCGGCTACATCGCCGGACCGCAGTCCACCTCCACCGGCCGCGAGCGGCTCGCCGCCTACCAGGACGCGCTTGCCAGCACCGAGGCCGACGACGACGCCGACCTCATCTTCTTCGGCGACTTCCAGGCAGCCAGCGGCGCGGCTGGAGCACGGCACCTTCTCGAACTTGCCGAGCCGCCGACCGCACTCCTCGCCGCTGACAGCCTCATGAGTATCGGTGCCATCGGGGTCTGCAACGAGCGGGGTATCGGAATCGGAGCTGACCTTGCCTTTGTGGCGTACGACGACATCGAAGCCTTCGCCCTCCTGAACCCAGCGCTGACCGTCATCGCTCACGACGTCGACGCCATGGGCCGTCAGGCCGTCGAAATGCTGACCCAGGTCATCGCCGGGGAAACCCCCGCATCAGTCATCCTTCCCAGCAGGCTCATCATCCGTGGCTCCACCCCGCCCCTCCCAGGAGGCACAGCACTGTGAACACCCAACCCATCCTCACCCTGGACAGCGTCACCAAGTCCTTCGGACCCGTCACCGTCATCAAGGGGGTGACGGTCAACGTCTACCCCGGCAAGGTCCAGGTGCTGCTCGGCGAGAACGGTGCCGGCAAATCCACCCTGATCAAGATGATGGCGGGAGTACACCAGCCCGACGGCGGCCGCATCCTGGTCGACGGCAAGGAAGTGAAGATCACCGACACCAAGGACTCCGAAGCCCTTGGCATCGCCACCATCCACCAGGAACTCAACCTCGTGGGCTCCATGACCGTTGCCGAGAACATTTCGATGGGTCGCTTCCCCCGGCGCTTCGGCCTGGTGGACAAGCGCAAGATGCGCGAGACCGCCCGGGAGGCCCTGGCGATGATCGGCCTCGACATCGACGTGGACCTCAGGGTCGGCGACCTCGGCATCGCCCGCCAGCAACTCGTCGAAATCGCCAAGGCACTCAGCCTCAACGCGCGGATGCTGGTTCTCGACGAACCAACAGCGGCCCTCACCAAGCGGGAGATCGCCGCACTGTTCGCCGTCGTCGAGGATCTCCGCAAGCGCGACGTCGGAATGGTCTTCATCTCCCACCACCTGGACGAAATCGCCTCGATCGGCGACTCGGTTTCAGTGCTGCGCGACGGCGAATTCATCGCCGAGGTGCCCGCGGACACCCACGAGGACGAGCTGGTCCGCCTGATGGTGGGCCGCTCCATCGAAGCGCAGTTCCCCCGCCGCCGCGAATGGGACGGCCCCGCCGACACCCTCCTTGAGGTGAAGGGCCTCTCCACCAAGGGAGTCATCAACGACGTCACGTTCTCGGTGCGTGCGGGGGAGATCGTGGGTCTGGCCGGCCTGGTCGGCGCAGGCCGCACCGAAGTCATCCGAGCCATCGCCGGAGCCGACCCGTATGTGGGCGGCAGCGTCAAGGTCCGCGGCAAGGACCTCCCCAAGTCCAACATCGGCGCGGCCATCAGGGCCGGCGTCGGGCACGTGCCTGAGGACCGGAAGGGCCAGGGCCTCGTACTCGGCGCGACGGTCAACGAGAACGTGGGCTATGCGACGCTCGCCTCGACCTCGAAGTCCGGCCTGGTGGACCGGTCCGGTCAGCGCAGCCGGGCGCAGGACATCGCTGACAAGCTCAGGATCCGGATGCACACCCTTGACCAGCCGGTCGGTTCGCTCTCGGGCGGAAACCAGCAGAAGGCAGTGTTTGCCCGGTGGATCGTGGCGAACTCGTCGGTGCTGCTGCTCGATGAGCCGACCCGCGGCGTCGACGTCGGCGCGAAGGTAGAGATTTACGAACTGATGAACGCGATCACCGCAGCCGGTGGCGCCGTCGTCATGGTTTCCAGTGAACTCCCCGAGGTTCTTGGGATGAGCGACCGGATCCTGGTGATGAGCGGTGGACATATTTCAGGTGAACTGGCGGCCGAGCATGCCACACAGGACGCCATCATGACGCTCGCCGTCCGCGACGTGCAGCGCGATCTCGAAGACAAGTCAATGGAGGACGGGCATGAATAAGGTAGCAACCACCACCGCGAGGAAGCAGGTGTCCAGCGGTGCGAAGGCGAAGAAGTTCCTCGCCGACAACGGGGCGCTCGTGGGCCTGGTGGTGCTGGGCCTCGCCCTGTTCATCGCCACCCCCGACTTCCTGACCGGGCCCAACCTGCTGAACATCGGAATCCAGGCCTCGGTCATCGCGGTTCTGGCATTCGGGCTGACCTTCGTCATCGTCGCGGCGGGCATTGACCTGTCGGTCGGCTCCGTGGCGGCGCTGTCAGCGATGGGCTCCGCATGGATCTTCTCGACGGGCTCGATGCCGGGCTGGGTTGCCGTCGTCGGCGGTCTCGCGATCGGCACCCTGAGCGGTGCGGTGAGCGGGTACGCGGTGGCGTTCGGCAGGCTGCCGTCGTTCATCGCCACGCTGGCCATGCTGAGCATCGCCCGCGGCCTGACCCTGGTCATCTCCGATGGCCGCCCCATCGCCACCGCCCCCGAGGTGTCCTTCCTCGGCGGGAACCTGGGGATCATCCCGATGCCGATCGTGGTTCTGGTGGTCGCTGGCCTGGTGGCCGCGTTCATCCTGAACTTCACGGTGATGGGCCGCTACATGTACGCGGTGGGCGGCAACAGGGAAGCCGCACGGCTCTCGGGCGTCCCGGTCCGCAAGGTCCTGGTGACGGTCTTCGCGCTGTCCGGGTTGTTCGCCGCCGTCGCGGGTCTCCTGCTATCCGGCCGGTTGGATTCCGCGCAGCCACAGGCAGCGTCCGGGTATGAGCTGGACGCGATTGCCGCCGTCGTCATCGGTGGCGCGTCGCTGGCCGGCGGCGTCGGTCGCATCACCGGCACCCTGGTTGGTGCGCTGGTGCTGGTGGTCATCCGCAACGGCCTGAACCTGCTGAACGTCTCCTCGTTCTGGCAGCAGGTGGTGATCGGCGTGGTGATCGCCGTCGCCGTCGGCATCGACTCCCTGCGCCGCAAGAACTCACCGCACTAAAACTTTCCTCCCCCGTAATCGACCGATCAATCACTGAGTAAGTTCATTCACCGAGTAAGGAATCAACAATGAAGTTCACTTCCCGCAAGACCGCCGCACTGACCGTGTCACTGGCACTTGCCCTGAGCATGACCGCCTGCAACCGCGACAGCGGCGAAAGCGCCGAGGGTTCGGCGTCGGCCACGCTCGCCGTATCCACCCTGAACAACCCGTTCTTCGTGGAACTGCGCGATGGTGCCGAAGAAGCAGCCGAGGCTGCCGGCATGGAGCTCGACGTCGTCGACGCGCAGAACGACTCCGCCACGCAGACCAACCAGCTGGCCACCGCCGCCACCAGCGGCACCGACGCCGTTCTGATCAACCCAGTGGATTCCGACGCAGCTGCCGCCTCGGTGGCACCGCTGATCGAGGCTGACATCCCGGTAGTGGCAGTTGACCGCACCGTCAACGGCGCCGAGGTCCAGTCCCTCGTCTCCAGCGACAACGTAGCGGGCGGCCGCCAGGCAGCCGATGAGCTGGCAGCAGCCATGGGCGAAGAGGGCGAAGTGATTGTCCTCCAGGGCGTCGCCGGCACCTCAGCCAGCCGCGACCGCGGTGCAGGCTTCGAGGAGGGCATGGCCGCCTACCCCAACATCACCGTTGTGGCGATGCAGACCGCCAACTTCGACCGTGCCGAGGCACTGAACGTTGCCACCAACCTGCTGCAGGCCAACCCTGATGTCACCGGCATCTTCGCCGAGAACGACGAAATGGCGCTCGGCGCCATCCAGGCCCTGGGCGACCGCGCAGGCGACGACGTCAGCGTTGTTGGCTTCGACGGCACCGAGGATGGTCTTGCTGCGATCGAGGCAGGCACCCTGACCGCGACCATCGCACAGCAGCCAGCCGAGCTGGGCCGCCAGGCAGTTGAAGTTCTGGAACAGATCCTCGCCGGCGAAACCGTCGAAGAGACCATCCCCGTTCCCGTCACCACCGTGAACGCTGACAATGTCGGAGAATTCACCGAATGAGCACTGAGCCGTCGGGCGTCGTCGTCGTAGGGTCCATCAACGCCGACCTCGTAGTCACCCTGGAACGCCACCCCCAGCCGGGCGAAACCCTGCTGGGGCGGACCATGACAGTGATGCCCGGCGGCAAGGGCGCCAACCAAGCCGTTGCTGCGGCGAAGCTTGGCGCCCGTACCGTCATGATCGGCGCAGTCGGTCAGGACACGTATACAGAGGTTGCCCTGTCCGGGCTGAACGACGCCGGGGTTGATACCGGGGCCGTGGAGCGCGTCGCTGGTGTCAGCACCGGTGTTGCCATTGTGGAGGTCGACGACTCAGGCGAGAACACCATTGTGGTGATCCCCGGCGCGAATGCCGAGGTGACCCCCGAGCTGGTCGCCGCCTCGTCGCAGGCCATTGCCGACGCCGCCGTGCTGGTGCTACAGGGTGAGATCCCTGCGGGGTCGGTCACGGCGGCAGTCGGGGTGGCTAGCGGCCGGGTGGTCATAAACCTGGCGCCGGTTATCGTGTTGGACCGTTCGACGCTGCTCCGGGCCGATCCCCTGGTGGTCAACGAGCACGAGGGCGCGCTGGTCTTGGCTCAGCTGGCCGGGTCTGCTTCTGGTGGGGCTTTGCCTTCCGAGGATGCTGATTCTACTGAGCCTGCTGTTCCTTCTTCGCATGCTGCGCCTTCCAACCACGCTGTTCCTTCCCAGCACGCCGCGACGGCGCGGGCACTGGTTGAGTGTGGGTTTGCTTCGGTTGTTATGACTCTCGGTGGGAGCGGCGCTCTGCTGGCTACTGCCTCTGACCTGCTGGAGATCCCTGCGCCGAAGGTGCCCGTCGTGGACACCACCGGCGCCGGTGATGCTTTCACCGGCGCGTTGGCTGCCCGGTTGAGTGCCGGGGATTCGCTGCCCGACGCTGTTCGGGTTGCCGTGCTGGTCGGAGCGTACGCCGTCGGGACCGAGGGCGCCCAGCCGTCCTACCCGTCGCTTGAGGATCCGCTGCCTGCTGCACCGGGAACCACCGCACACTCGCTTGCGGGTGCGCAATCATCTGCTGAACAGGACACTGACGCGTGAAGAAGACCGGAATCCTCAACGGACCTCTGAACGGGATCCTCGGCACTCTGGGTCACGGACATCTAGTGGTGATTGCCGACGTCGGGATGCCACTGCCCGACGCGGACACGGTCGTTGATCTGGCGCTGGTGAAGGGCATCCCGTCCTTCACCGAGGTGCTGCAGGCTGTGCTGGCTGATGTTCAGGTCGAATCGTCGCTGCTGGCCTCCGAAGCGACCGGATCCTCCGTTGAGACGATCGTCCGCGCCGAAGGGCTGAATCCGGACTTTGTGAGCCACGAAGACCTGAAGGCTTTGTTGCCCTCGGCACGGTTGATCATTCGGACCGGCGAGGCGACTCCATACGCCAACGTGGTGTTGCGCTGCGGAGTCACCTTCTAACAGCTGTCAGGCGGATCTGATGGGTCGCTGGTTGCTCTGCCTCACTGGTTCGGTGCGTCCCGGAGACGTTCTTGCTCACTGGCTAGATTTGCCGCACTAGCTCGTCCTTCGCCCTAAACATCGTGAACAGCAGACTTCGGGGCATCGTGGGCATTGAGCCTCGGGACTTCGGGACCACAGAAACTCGGAACCGTAGGGCCCCGCACCTCATGGTCAGGAGGTGCCCGCACCTCGTGGACAGACTGGCTGATCCCTGGGTCTTGAAAACTGCGCAGTTGTGGAAGAGGTGCCGCTTAGAAGGGCGGTGGGTCTTTCTTTGGTGCCGGTGGTGGGTCTGGTCTGGTGAGGTAGGTTTCGCCGGCGGGTGAGATGGCGATGATCATTCCGGGTTCGGGTTGTCGGTAGTGCCAGTAGCCTTCGGATTTGAGTTTGTGGTGGCGTTTACACAGCGCGGCCAGATTCGAATAGCTGGTTTTCCCGCCGTGTGACCAGGGTTTGGTGTGGTCGAGTTCGCAGAACACCGCCAACCGGTTACATCCCGGATGCCGGCAGGTCCGATCCCTGACCCGGACCGCGTCCTGGAGGTCTTTGGGGACCCGGTAGGTGGTGGCGTCGGCCCCCAGCCTGGCCCCGGTGAACGGGTGGGTAAGGATCCGGGTGAACGATGGGGCGTGCCCGGCGAGCTTCCTCGCCGTCTCCGGGTCAATCGGCCCGTACCCCTCGAGTTCGCCCGGGGTATCCCCGCCGAGGAGGGTCATCACGGGGACGGTGACGAACACTTTCGCCTGCACACCCCAATACGCACCTGCACCACCACGGCTAGCTGGCTCGCCCACGACAGTCGATCCGCTGTTCCCCGGCGTCCCGCCCAGTCCGCTGATACTGTCCGGCGTCGTCGTTCTGAAGGTCTGATCCGGCTCGCTGGCACCATCGGCGACTTGTTGCCCGGAACTCATCTCGCCGGTGGTGGTGCCCCCGGCGGTGGTGCTTCCGGTGGTGGGGTGCCCTTCGTGGTCCGTCATGTGCCCGGTGGCGCCGGCACTGGTGAGGACGTCTGCGAGGACGTCGGCGCGTAGCTGGGTGAGGGTCCGTGGTTCGTCGGGGCCTTGCAACGCACGGGCGGCGGTGTCGACGCGGTGGAAAATCCCGGCAGCCTGATCCACGGGTAGGTAGGCTTCGAGCCAGGCCATCCCGTCGTAGCTGGGGGTCAGGAACACCCCGCGTTCCTTCACCGCCCTCTTACGCCGGGTGGTGATGGATTCGGGGTGGAGTTCTTCGCGGAGCCGGTTCGCTTGCTGTCGGAACTTCGTCACCGTGGTCAGGGCCGCTATGCCGATGAGTCGTGCCTCAAAATCCGCGGTGACGGCTGGGTTGGTGTCGGGGATGCTGGTGGCTTCCTCGACCACAGCCCACGCGTGCCGTTTGCTGAGTTTCCCGGCCTCCAACGCTTCCAGGGTGGCTGGGCAATACCGGGTGAGCAGGGTGCTGTGCTCGACGAGGAACCCAGCCGTCCGCTCGGGCACGTGCAGGGCTGCACTGATCTCCGACGCGGTCACGGTTTTCTCGTACCCCCAGTCCCTCGGATCGTGGTGGGTGTGTTCGGTTTGCAGGTCAAGGGCCCGGGTCACGACTTTGGCTTCCTGGGCGTCCAACCAGGACCGTGCCTCGTCGATGTCCTTCAACGTGTCCAACACCTGGCAAGCGTCCAAACCACCCACAGCAGCCAACCGTAACTGCCCAGTCAGTGCGGGAGGCTCACTACTGGAGCGCACCCGCACATCCGGGTCATCCCCGAAGTGAAAGAGTTCCCACGCTTCAGAAAACAACCACTCAGGACCCGGCTCACCCGAATCTGGTTCTGCTGAATCCGCCTCCGTTGAATCGGATCCTGTTGAACCCGACCCCGCTGAATCTGGCCCCGTTGATTCTGGCCCTGTTGAGTCCGGCCCTGTTACCTCGGACCCGACTGAGTCGGACTCAGCCGGGTCTGCATCGTTCCGATCGGCCTCGGTCTCAGCCGAATCAGTATCCGCCGCGGGCTCCGGCGGCGCAACGACCGGAGCCATCCACACCGACTCAACACCCAACGGACCAGCAGCCCCATACCCCGAAGAACACCCGGTGGGCGCCTCCGTAGACGTATCGGCGGCGGTCTCCGCGGACACGTCCGCGGTCCGGCTATTAGAAGCGGAATCCGCGGATCCGGGAGGAATCACCGGTCCGGTAGAAGAAGCTTCACTGCTTTCCATACCTCTATTCGATCACCCGCCACCCCCAAAATAAGGTCCCAACTGGGGGCTGCGCAAAAAGAATTTCCATGAATTTTCAGGGGTGGCAAAGGACACTGAACGGGGCGTTAACAGGCTCCAGTCCAAAGCTTCACCACTGTCGAGTGCCGAAAATTAGCGAGTCTGGTCATCGGGAAACCGCTGAATTTCCCCAAGCGTTCATGCAAGCTTGCCGCCTTGTCCGGTGCAAACCTTCTCACATCCACTCGAACCCTCCTCGGATGATACCCATACTTCAACTGGCCGACCGCCCCCGCTTCCCATCCGACTCAGGTGGTAAGACGATCACACAAGTTGCGTCGCTCCATCAGGCAAAGAAGCCCCGCCCAGTTGCCACCTGACTCAGGCAGCCCAGCCACGGGCAATGGCGTCGAGTGCCGAACGGTAAACCGCAGCCCAATCGGCATCGGGACGACCCATCTGCGCCAGCTCCAGACTGACAATCCCGTGCACCTGACCCCAGATCGCGACGGCAACCAACTCCACCGGTGCCTGCACCAGCACGCCGGCTGACTGCGCTGCCGCGACCGCTTCCATCAGCGGCTGCATCGCATCGCTCGCGGCGTCCGGGCTGGGCTGACAATCGGCATACGCAGCCAGGGCGCCCCCGAACATCAGCCGGTACAGGGCCCGATGCTCCAGCGCCCAGGTCCGGTAAGCGACCCCCAAAGCATCCAACCCGCCGTCGGCGGCTGCCAGCTGCGAATCACGGAACGAGCGGAACCCGTCGTCGACGACGGCCGTCAACAGTTGGGATTTCCCACCGAACAGCGAATAAACAGCCGACGTGGACGTCCCCGCCGCCGAGGCAACATCGCGCAGTGTCACCCGCGCGGGCCCGTCTCGGTCAAGCAGGTCGGCAGCCACGGACAGTAGGTCCTGCCGCAGGGAATCGTTATGAACTACAGGTCTTGCCATGAGATCCATTGTTTCATAACATTGTTCCATAACAACGTTACAGAAGTTTGAGCCGAGGGAGTTCCGATGGCACAGCAGATCTACGCGGGCCGGCACACTGCTGACCCGGCAAGTGAAACCGTCACGGTGTTCCTCATCGGCATGCGGGCCAACCGCTGGTGGAAGATCAGGAAAGTCAGCAGGGTCGCAGCCGCCATGCCGCGGATGCTCCAGCATCTGGCCTCCGACCCGGCCGCGGGAATGCTGGGCTACGAGCAGTGGTTCGGCCGTACCACCATGCTGCTCAGCTACTGGGAGAGTCCTGAACACCTGCGAAAATTCGCGGCGGATAGGGAATCGCCCCACCTGGAACCCTGGCGACGGTTTATGAAAGAACTCTCGGGCACCGGCGATGTAGGTATCTGGCACGAAACGTACCAGGTCCCCACCACCGGAATCGAGACCGTCTACAACGGAATGCCACTGTTCGGCCTGGCAAAAGCGACTGCGCACGTTCCCATCGGGGTGCGCAACAATACGGCGAAGCAACGGATGGGCCGGGTACCCGGGCCGAAGGTCCCTTGACAGAATCCGCCCCTCGTCTCATATTCAAAGGGCATCCGTAACCGAGGGGGCTGCCGTGATCAACACTTCTTCATCGCGTGAGTATCTTTCCGTTCGGCTTCGAGACCTCTTCGCCTCCTACCCGGACGTGCGGGAGATCCGAATGTTCGGCGGAATCTCTTTCATGGTGAATGACCGCATGGCAGTAGCCGCCGATCGTGCTGGCGACCTGCTGGTGCGAACCAACCCAACCGACTACGACGACCTCCTCCGACGCGGCGCGGTTCCGGCGCTGATGGGCCAGGACAAACCGATGGGACGCGGATGGCTGACCGTGCCACGCCACCAGCTCGACGACGACGCCGAGCTCGCGTACTGGGTGAACGTCGGCATCAGCTCCGGGGAACCTGCCAAAGGTAAACCCGTCAGCGCTCACGATCACTGATCTGCTGGATGGTCCAGCGGTTGCCATCCGGGTCAGCAAAGGTGCAGAAACCGACGTTGTTCAGATCATCCTCGGGGAGCCGGGGGCGGAGACCATCACGGGCATAGACCTGCATCTCGGACAGTTCAACCCCGCGCCCGGTGAGACTCCTGCCCGGGCGGCTTGTGCCGACAGGCTGCTGCTGCGCGAATTGGGGGTAAAGGAGCGAAGCTGCCCACCCTGTGCAGCGATCGACGGTTTCCCTATGCTGGCCCCATGACTGAACGAGAGCCAGGCGTGCAGTGGCAGTCGGTGATGGTCGAGGTGACCGGCGGAGTGATCGCTGCCCAGGCGACCGGGAGCCCAACCAACCCTGTCATCCTGTTGATCGGCGGAGCCACCTGGTCGCGGGATTGGTGGGCTGAGGACTTCTGCGGCACACTCGCTGACCAGGGTCTACGGGTGATCCGCTATGACACCCGGGATACCGGGGAATCCACCTGGTCTCCCCCGGGTGAACCCGCCTACACCGGAGAGGACCTGATCCGCGACGCCGTCGCGATCCTTGACGCGTTCGACGCCCGGACGGCGACAATTGCCGGCCTGTCCATGGGCGGCGGTATCGCACAGGAGATCGCCGCGCTTCACCCCGATCGGGTTGCCGCCCTGGTGTTGATGTCGACCAGCCCGGTGAGCCACACCGGCGTCGACCTCCCCGGACCGTCACCTGAGGTCGCTGCCCTTTTCGCCAATGCGCCACCGGAGCCGGATTGGTCGGACCGCGAAAGTACCGTTAGCTGGGTGGTTGACGGCGAACGGCCCTACGCAGGCCCGGGCTATTTCGACGAGGCAGCCGTCCGCGATCTGGTGGCGCGGGTGTGGGATCGCACCCCGTCAATGGCGAGTGCCTTCACTAACCACTTCATGATTGCGTCGTCGGGACCGTCAGTGGACCTGAACGCTCTGCGGGGCATCCCGACGCTGGTGGTCCACGGATCGGCGGACCCACTCTTCCCTCCCGCACATGGCAGGGCGCTGGCAGCCGCGCTGGACGCCCCGCTCCTGATGCTCGACGGCGTAGGCCACCAGACATCGCCCCGCACGTTCTGGCCGGAGGTTGTCACGGCGATCGTTAGACTCACGGAAGGACCACCGGGCAGCCACAAGGGGGCACCATGACGATCAGCAGACGCGCCGGCGGAGCAGCAGCCACCCTGTCGATGCTGCTCCTCGTACTCACCGGATGCGGCAACAGCGAACCGGCGACGGCGCCGGATCGCCCCGCCGAGGGCAACGTGCTCGACAGTGCCGACGTCCTGACCACCGCGGAGGAGCAGAGCCTCAACGCGCTGATCGAGGAACGGAACATCAGCACCGATGGCGCCCGCGTCGCCGTGCTCACCGTCGAGAACGCCGGCGGTTCCATCGAGGACTATGCCCGCAGCGTCGCCAACGAGTGGGAAGTGGGCGACGCGGGCGCGGACAACGGTGTGCTCGTGGTCGCCGACACCGCTGAGCGGGAGTTGCGGATTGAAACCGCCGACGGCGTCCGCCAGCAGTTCTCCGACGATGAGGCGGCAGTGGTGATCGAGGACGTTCTTGAACCGGCGTTCGCCGATGAACAGTATGCCGAAGGCCTCACCGAGGCGGTCGAACAGATCTACCTGCACGCCGACGGGCAGGAGCCGGTCCAGGAACCATTCAACTGGGCACTCCTCGCGTGGGTCGTCGGAGGGATCACCGCCCTGCTGGGCATCATCATCTCCGCTATCACCGTCGACTCCCGCCGCCATCGTCGGGTGGCCGACGCCGAGATCCGGGAGGCCGAAGAGAAGGATCCGACCTTCCGCCTCACCGAAGAACAACGCAAGGCGTACCGAAAGTACCGCTACAGCAATCGCGGCGACGACGCCGTGAACTACCCGCCGACCTGGCTCCCCCTGTATATCGCCAACCCGGCACTGTATTCGGGGGCCAGTACCGGCACTCAGGCGGGCTCGTCGTTCGGCGGGGGCGGCGGCTTCACCGGCGGCGGAGCATCCGGCAAGTACTGAACCCCGGATGACTTCGAACTGTTGACTCCTGACGGCCGAGGCACGGGGGTTCGTCGAGGCGTTCTACGAGACGGGCGGAATCGGCGAGGAAGACTTTCCCGATCACAGGCCAGCGAACCAGGGACCCTAGCGTCCGGCGCCAAACCCAGGTGTCATGCCGGCTGGCTGACGGCGGCGTCGATCGCGAGGTGAGAGGTTTTCAGTCCAAGCGCGACGGCGTCAACGGTCGCCACCCCGCGGAGAATCATCCCCAGCACCCCCGTATAGATGAGGAGTAATTGCTCCGCCAAAGCATCAGCACCCGCTGGCCCCACCACCGGGACTGCCAGTTCGCGCAGACGGGTACTGAGGAGGTGCGTGTCACTGGCCAGCGTCTCCTGCAGGGCGTCGCCCGGCTGGGGCGACTCGGCAGCGACACCGAGAAATGCGCACCACCGTGCGGGAGTGACACTCTCCCTGTAGTTCTGCAGTGCGGGCAGCAGCGCCACGAGGCGGTCCCGAGGCGTCGATGCTTCGTCCACCGCCAGCCGCCAGGCCTCATCCCAGCGGCCCAGACGGCGTTGCAGCGCCTGGATGATGAGCCCCTCCTTGTTGCCGAAGTGGGCGTACAGCGTGGCCGGAGCAACGTTCGCCTGCTTCAGGATTACGTCCACGGGAGTGGCTGCAACACCCTGGGTGAAGGCGAGATCCTCGGCGGCTTCCAGGAGGCGTTCTCGTGCGCTGGGTTGTGCAGTCATACCTCCATCCTATAACGTTCGTTTCAATGAAACGTACGTTACAGTCCTCGCAGCCGACAGCTCCCCGCTTCTCAGTGATGGCGCTGGCGCTAATCGCCGCCACCTACGGCCTGGCCCGCCTGGGCTACGGACTGTTTCTCCCCTCGTTCTCCGCAGCGTTCGCCTTGACGCCGACGGTCGGTGGCCTGCTGGCCTCCGGTGCGTCGGTGATCTACTGCGTGTCGGCACTGATCGGGTTCCGCTTCGCGCCCACCCGGCCACGCCTGGTGACCATCCTCGCCGGTGCCACTGCGGCGTCGGGCAGCGCAGGAATTGCCGCCGCGCAGAACACCGTCTTTTTCGCTGCGGCAGTGCTGATTGCGGGGATGGGCGCCGGCTTTGCCTCGCCGGCACTGGTGGAACTGGTGCGCCGCAATATCCCTCTCGCGGAGCAGAACAAAGTACAGTCGGTGGTGAATTCGGGGACCGGCTTCGGCGTGGTGATCGCTGGGGTGCTGGCCCTGGTGGTCGCCTCCTCCTGGCGACTGGCGTGGGCGCTGATCGCCGTCGTCGCGCTCGGCGCCCTGATCGGCGTGCTCAGGACCGACCAGTCGCGCATCGCTGAAGGAACCACGGATCATCCGGTGACGTCAACAAGGACGGGCGCCGAACTGCGCGCCCTGTGGCACCCGATCGTGGCGGCGTTCAGCTTCGGAGTGGGCGCGTCAGCCATCTGGGTGCACGGCCGCACCCTCCTCGAGGATCAGGGCATGGCGGTGACCCTGTCGGCCGGAGCGTGGATTGCGCTCGGCGTCGGCGGAGCGGGCGCTGTGCTGACGGCACCGTGGCTGGCCCGGCACACCCTCCGGACCACGTGGCCGGCCACCGTCGTCACCGTGGCCGCCGCAACGGGCGTGTTCGCCCTGGCACCCCAGAACCTGCCCCTCAGTTTCGCAGCCGCAGCGCTGTTTGGCCTGGCCTACACCGCCGCCACCTCGGTACTGATTATCTGGGCCACCCACTCGGCCACGCACAGCGCCGCCGGAACGTCGATCCTCTTCACCAGCCTGGTGCTCGGACAGGCGGTCGGGGCACCCCTGACCGGCTCGTTGATCGAGAGGCTCGGATTTCCCGCGGCCTTCGCCATCGCTGCGGTGATCTGCCTGCTCGGGGTGCTGAAACCGGCGCCGCGACCTCACTCTACAGCTGAAGGGAAAGCCTCGGCGCCGGAACTGGAAACTACCGCCTGAGCGCCTTCCGGGCGAGCACGTTCCCCAGGAACTGGACCGCCTGCACCAGCAGGATAATCACAATCACCGCGGCCCAGGTGACCCAGGGGTTGAACTGCCGGTAACCGTACTGGATGGCGAAGTTACCCAAGCCGCCACCGCCCACATACCCGGCGACCGCCGACATATCGACCAGGGCCACGAAGATGAACGTGTAGCCAAGGATCAGCGGCCCCAGGGCTTCCGGGATCAGGATGGTCAGGATGATCCGGAGCCGGCCTGCGCCGACCGAGCGTGCTGCCTCGATCACGCCGGGCTGCACAGTCAACAAGTTCTGCTCCACGATGCGGCTGATCCCGAATGCGGCCGCCAGCGACAGTGTGAAGATGATGGCACTGTTGCCGATACCGGTCCCGGTCACAGCCCGGGCCAGGGGTTGCGCCGCGGCCAGGAAGATGATGAACGGGATGGGTCTGAAAATGTTGACGATGATATTCAAGGTGCCGAACACGGCACTGTTCCCCAGGATGCTGCCCGCCCGGGTGGTGTACAGGCCAATCCCGAGGAGCAGCCCACCGAGGCCACCGAAGAACAGGCTGAACCCGACGATGTAGAGGGTCTCGTAGGTGGCAACCCACAGTTCCGGGGAGAGGTCGATGACGGAATCCATCAGCTGAGCTCCTTCACAGTGGTGCGGGCGGCGAGACTGGCGAGTGCTGCGTCGATCGAGGCTCCCGGTCCGGTGAGGGCGAGGGTGAGATGCCCGAACGCGCGGCCCCTGATGTCGTTGATCCCGCCGTAGATCAGCTCGAACTCGACCCCTGCGGCGGCGAGTTCAAGGAACACCGATGCCTGGGATGAGTCGCCGTCGCGGAAGGAAAACGTGACGATCCGCCCGGCATGCCGTTCGCGCAGTGCGGCGAGCTCGTCGGGTGCCGGGATGCCCCGGACCACTGTGGAGACGAACCGCTGGGATGAGGCCTGGCGCGGGTTGGAGAAGACGTCGAACACGTCGCCCTGCTCGACGATCCGCCCGCCGTCCATCACCGCCACCTTGGTGGCGAGGGTCTGGATGACGTCCATCTCGTGGGTGATCACCACAATGGTGATGCCAAGTTCCTCGTTCACCCGGCGCAGCAGCCGCAACACCTCGTGGGTGGTCTCGGGGTCCAGCGCCGAGGTGGCCTCATCGGCCAGGAGGATCTTCGGTGAGGTGGCCAGCGCCCGGGCAATCCCGACGCGCTGCTTCTGGCCCCCGGAAAGCTGTTCAGGGTAGTTCGACGCCTTGTCGGCCAACCCCACAAAGTCGAGGAGCTCAGTGACGCGGGCCTGGATTTCCTCCCGGCTTTTCCCGGCGACGCGGAGCGGGTAGGCCACGTTGTTCCAGACCGTTTTGGCGTTGAACAGGTTGAACTGCTGGAAGATCATGCCAATGTCGAGGCGCAGCTTGCGTAGCTGGCGGTCCGGCACGTTGGTGACCTGGTGTCCGTCGACGATGATCGTGCCACTGGTCGCCTTTTCCAGCGCGTTGATCAGCCGGACCAGGGTGCTTTTGCCGGCACCCGAGTATCCGATGATCCCGTAGATCTCGCCAGCCTCAATGTCGAGGCTGACGTTGTCGATAGCGCGCACGGGATCGCCACCGCGCCGCCCCGGAGGGAAGCTTTTGGTGACGTCCTGCAAAGAGATGAGGGGCATGGTGTTCCTTGTCGGAAGAGCCCTGCGGCCAGCCGGGATCGCCGGCCGGCCGCAGGAGTTGGCGGGCCTGGTCAGCCCTGGGCTGCGGTGTCTTCCTCAACGGTG
Organism: Arthrobacter sp. 260; assembly: GCF_013116745.1. Lineage (GTDB taxonomy): Bacteria > Actinomycetota > Actinomycetes > Actinomycetales > Micrococcaceae > Arthrobacter_D. The sequence goes on along the minus strand of NZ_JABFOE010000002.1, from coordinate 195,344 downwards.
TCGAGGGTCGACTGCAGTTCCTCGGGAGTGACCACCAGGAACTCGGCCGTCCCACCCGAGGTCTCCTGGACGGCGTCCTGCACCTCCTGGTTCTCCTGGTAGATGCTCACCAGCTTCTGGTAGGTCTCGTTGTTCTCCTCACCGGCGCGGGCGGCGAACACGTTCACGTACGCCACGGCGGCGGGATCCGTCGGATCGTCCTGCGCGATGGCGTCCTCGAAGTTCAGCCCCGCGTCCTGCACGAAGTCGTTGTTGATGATCGCAGCGGCGACGTCGGGAAGCGACGTAGGGGTCAGCGAGGCTTCGAGGGTGGTGACGGTGACCTTGGAGGCCTCCTCGTCGATGTCGTCGATGGTCGAGAAGGCGCTGCCACCGCCGTCGAGCACCACCAGTCCAGCGGACTGGAGCACGAGCAGACCCCGGGCGAGGTTGCTCTCGTCATTGGGGACGGCGACAGTGGAGCCTTCGGGGATCTCGTCGACCGACCCGTACTGGGTGGAGTACAGACCGAGGGGGTAGATCGCCGTGGACCCGATCGGGGTGAGCTCCTCACCGCTGGAGACGTTGTAGCGGGCCAGGTACACCAGGTGCTGGAACTGGTTGAGGTCAAGTTCCTCCTCGCTCAGGGCGGGGTTGGGCTGGGTGTACTCGGCGAAGTCGATGACCTCGAGGTCAATGCCCTCCTCCGCCGCGGCTTCGGTCAGCAGCCCCCATTCCGGGTCACTGGCTCCGACGACGCCGAGGCTGATGCTTTCATTGCCGGAGTCGGAGCCTTCCGACGAACCGCAGGCGACGGTGAGGGCCAGAAAGGGGACCACGGCAAGGGACAGGAGTTTGCGGGAATTCATTGATTTTCCTTTGAACGGGATATTGGAAAAGTCCAGCGGGCAGGCGAAATCGGCCGGAGGCTCCTGCTGGATCGGCTTAAAGAAAAGGGAGGCGAATGCGCTGCGGAAACTGCAGCGACAATCGGGTGGGGATTCCTCGGGTGTTACATACTGGCTCGCTTCGAGATTGCGGGCGGTATCGCCGAGACCTTTGTGGGTACTCCTGGATACGCCGTACTTGCCATCCGGGGACTTGTTCCGGCGGCCGAATCTTCACCTGAAGCACCCCACTACGGGAGAGGGTTGCTGTTCAACCGGCCAGGGAGCCATTGGTTGAACTCTTGATTCTGAGTTCAACCTAAAGCAGATAATTCACCGGGTCAAAAATTTAGCGAAAAGGATCGTCATAAATGACCTTCCGGAGACCTTCAGGAATTCATGCCCGCCGACCTGTATCGGTAGTTCCTATAGGATTTATCTATGTCCGCCGCCGCTCCCCGCCGCACCCTGAACCGTCAGGTGCTCGCCGATCATGTCCACGAGGAGCTCATGTCCTGGCTGATCGACGGCCGGCTGGAAGCAGGGGCGAACCTCAGCATTGACGGCATCGCCCGTGACCTGGATGTCTCCCCCACCCCGGTCCGCGAGGCGCTGGCCCGTCTGGAACATACCGGCATGGTGCGCCGCGTTGCGCTCAAGGGCTACAAGGTGGCGCCGCTCTTCACCGCGCCCGAGCTGGCACAGCTGGTCGATGCCCGGCTGATGATCGAACCCGTGAACGCCGAGCTCGCCTGCGCCCGGAGCACTCCGCAGCTGGTCGACGACTTGAAGCAGACCATCGAGGATCTACGTCATGCCCCCACCGGTGCCTCCTACGCTGAGTTCCGCGAATACTGGAAGGCTGATGAGGACTTCCACCGTCTGATCGCCGAGCACACCGGCAACCCCTTCATCCTCAACGCCTACCGCACCCTCGGCGGCCAGGTGCAGCGCTTCAGGTTCTTCGCCGGCCTGGGCGTCACCGACGCCGACAACGCCATCGCTGAGCACACCGCCATCCTCGATGCTTTCGCGGCGGGGGACGCTGCCGCGGCCCGCGCAGCGATGGTTGCCCACCTCAATGGCGTCAAGCAGCGGTCCATCCTGGACAGCGCAGAGCACCCCTAGAACTTCCCGTCCTGATGCGGAACCCTTGACTCTCGGCGTGTGATCGACAATCCTATAGGAAATACGATTACACAATGGAGTGACTAATGGTTTATACAGCTGACACCTGGCCCATCACGGCCGCCCTGCTTCAGTTCCCGCACGAGACTTCTTCCGGGTCCATGCAGGACGCGGACGCAGAGGTCTGGAAGAGCGTCTTCACCGAAGTGCGCGACGCCGGCTTCGACAACGTCGATTTCTTCGACACCTGGATCAAGCCCGGGGACCTGTCCACCGAACGCCTCGACGAGCTGAAGCTCGCTGCCACCGAAGTGGGAGTGGGTGCACCCGCCATCTCCGCCATCCGCCGCAGCGTCATCGACGAGCAGAATTGGGAAGACAACCTCGCCTACAGCCACCGCACCCTCGAGGCCGGCGCGCAGCTGGGCTGCGAAGTGGTCTCTTTCGGACTGCACCAGGCGCTGACCGCCGAGCAGAAGAAGCAGCTGTGGTTCTGGACCGTCGAAGGTCACAAGGACCCGGTCAACGATCCCGAAGTCTGGCAGAAGGCTGTCACCCGCCTCCGTGAACTCGGCAACCACGCCGCCGACCTGGGCCTGCTGCTCTCCCTCGAACTCTACGAAGACACCTATCTGGGCACCGGCGACTCCGCCGCCCAGCTGGTGCAGGACATCGATCTGCCCAACGTTGGCCTGAACCCGGACCTGGGCAACCTGGTACGCCTGCACCGCCCGATCGAGTCCATCCAGGAAATGATCGCCAAGACCGTTCCCTACGCCAACTACTGGCACGTCAAGAACTACACACGGGACGAGAACCTGGCCCGCAACCAGTTCGTGGCCATCCCCGCTCCTCTCGAATCCGGAGTGATCAGCTACCGCGAGGCTTTCCGCACCGCGCTGGCGCACGGGTTCCAGGGCATCATCTGCGCCGAGCACTACGGCGGAGACGGCCTCAGCGTGTCAGCGTCCAACCAGGACTACCTGCGCAACCGCATCCTCCCCAAGACCGTGGACTACGCGCTCGGGCAGCCGCTCGTGGCGCAGGGCCGGCAGCAGCCACGCGGCGCCTCGGTCTAACGCATCCCACCAGCCCGCCCGGCCCAGCCGGGACACATCGATTCAACGAGGAATGATGACACGTATCTTTGATGAGCCGGCCACCTTCGCCGATGATGCCCTTGACGGCTTCACTGCGGCCAACCGCCGGTACGTTGCCCGCGTAGACGGCGGCGTGGTCCGCTCCACCGAAATGGACGAGGGCCAGGTTGCCCTGGTTATTGGCGGCGGCTCCGGACACTACCCTGCCTTCGCCGGGTTGGTGGGCCAAGGCCTTGCCGCCGGGTCAGCCTGCGGCAACATGTTCGCGTCCCCCGCCGCGGGACAGGTCTACCGGGTGGCCCGTGCCGCGAACAACGGCGGCGGGGTGCTGCTCAGCTACGGCAACTACGCCGGCGACGTTCTGCACTTCGACCAGGCCCAGCTGCGCCTCAACGCCGAAGGCATTGAGACGCGCACCGTGGTGGTCACCGATGACATTGCCAGCGCCCCCATCGACCAGTTGGAGAAGCGCCGCGGGATCGCCGGGGACCTGACCGTGTTCAAGGTCGCCGGCGCCGCCGCCGAAGCCGGGCTGAGCCTGGACGAGGTGGAGCGATTGGCGCAGAAGACCAACTACCGCACCCGCTCGCTCGGCGTCGCGTTTGACGGGTGCACCCTTCCCGGGGCGAAGGAACCACTGTTCACCGTTGAGCCCGGCCACATGTCCCTGGGTCTGGGGATCCACGGCGAACCAGGGATATCCGACCACCCCATGCCCACCGCCACCGAGCTCGCCGAGCTGCTGGTCAGCACTTTGCTCAAGGACAAGCCCGACGACGCCGGCACCCGCGTGGTGCCCATCGTCAACGGGCTCGGGACGGTCAAATACGACGAGCTCTTCCTGCTGTACGGCCGGATCGAGTCGCTGCTGACCGCCGAAGGGCTCGAGATCGTTGAACCCGAGTGCGGTGAACTGGTGACCAGCCTGGACATGGCGGGGGTCTCCCTGACCCTGCTGTGGCTGGATGAGGAAATCGGAACCCACTGGGCCGCACCCGCCGACACCCCCGCCTTCCGCAAGGGCAACGTCGCGGCCCGTGCCCACCGCGACGTCGAACAGCTCGCCGCGGCAGCCGAAGCCCCCGTGGAACCCCCCACCGCCGCAGCGGCAGCGCTCAGCAGCGCCGCCGTCACCCTCCTGGAGTCGGTGCGCGCCGTCGTCATCGAGCATGAGGAAGAACTCGGCCGGCTGGACGCGGTCGCCGGCGACGGCGACCACGGTATCGGGATGCGCCGCGGGGTCGACGCAGCGGCAGCTGCTGCCGCTGCGTCTGCAGCCGCCGACGCCGGCGTGGACCGCGTGCTGGTCGTTGCCGGTGAAGCCTGGGCCGAGAAGGCGGGCGGCACCTCCGGAGCCCTATGGGGATCGGGGATCATCGCCGTCGGGCATGCCCTCGGCAACCGTGACGCCTACACCGCCGCCGAAGCCCACGCCGCGGCCGTTGCATTCCAGAGAGCGATCGTGGGGCTGGGCAAAGCCGAGGCCGGGGACAAGACCATGGTCGACGCCCTCCTCCCCTACGTCGAGGCGTACACCTCCAGCCACACGGGCGGCGCGTCAGTCACGGAGAACCTCAGCAACGCCGCCGCGGCCGCCACCACTGCCGCCGACGAGACGGCGGCGCTCAGCCCCCGCAAGGGCCGCGCCCGGCCCCTGGCCGAGAAGAGCGTGGGCCACGCCGATCCGGGAGCCATTTCGTTTGCGCTCATCGCCGAAGCGGTGGCCCGCACCTATCAAGAATTGATCACCACAAAGGAGAACAGCCATGAGTGAAAAGCTGCGCATCGTCATCGGAAATGACGAAGCAGGAGTCGAGTTCAAGACGGCGCTGAAAGCGCTGCTGGAAGCGGACAGCCGGGTGGAGTCGGTGCTCGACGTCGGCGTCGGTTCCGACGACACGACCGCGTACCCCCACGTGGCCGTCGCCGCGGCCCGCAAGGTTGCCGCCGGCGAGGCCGACCGTGCCCTGCTGATCTGCGGGACTGGCCTGGGTGTCGCGATCTCCGCCAACAAGGTGCCGGGCATCCGCGCCGTCACCGCCCACGACAGCTACTCGGTGGAGCGGTCGGTGCTCAGCAACAACGCGCAGGTCCTCACCCTCGGCCAGCGCGTCATCGGCCTGGAGCTCGCCAAGAAGCTCGTGAAGGAGTGGCTGGAGCACCGTTTCGACGAGACCAGCTCCTCCGCCGCCAAGGTGGACGCCATCAGCTCCTACGAACCGAAAGAGGACTAAGCGCATGACACGCACAGTTGCAATTGTTGGATCCGGCTACATGGGCGGCGGCATCGCCCAGGTGCTGGCCCTGTCCGGCGCCCGGGTGGCCCTCTCGGACATCTCCGAGGAGGTCGCGCAGAAGAGCTACCAGCGTCTGATCACAGAGTCCCGCGACTTCGTCTCGGCCGGACTGTTCCCTGACGGCGCCACCGAGACCATTGAGAAGAACATCTTTGCCGCCGCCTCGGTGGAAGCCGCCGTCGCCGACGCCGACTTCATCGTCGAAGCCGTCCCCGAGGTCCTGGAGATCAAGAACGACATCCTCACCCGGATCAGCACCGCGGCGCCGGCAGACGCCATCATCGGCTCCAACACCTCGACCATTTCCATCGGCGAGATGGCCAAGTCGGTCACCAACCCGGAGCGTTTCCTCGGGGTGCACTTCTCCAACCCGTCACCGTTCATCCCGGGCGTCGAGATCATCCCCCACACCGGCACTTCCGACGCCGTAGTGGCCACCGCACAGGAAATTGTCCACGAGACCGGCAAGGAAACCGCAGTCGTCAAGGATGTCACCGGGTTTGTGCTGAACCGGCTCCAGTACGCGCTGTTCCACGAAGCCACCCAGCTGGTGGAAGAGGGAGTCGCCACGCCCGAGGACATCGACACCCTGGTCCGCACCACTTTCGGCTTCCGGCTGCCGTTCTTCGGGCCGTTCGCGATCGCCGACATGGCCGGTCTGGACGTCTACAACTTCTGCTACAAGTCGCTGCAGACTGACTTCCCGGAGCGGTTCGCCACCCCGAAGGTGCTGTCCGACCTGGTGGACGCCGGCAAGCTCGGCACCAAGACCGGCGCCGGCTTCCTCAACGTGCCCGCCGACCGGACCCCCGAGCTGATCGCGTACCGCAACAAGGCGTACGTCGCGATGCAGCAGCTGATGAAGGACCTCGGTCCTGCACCACTGAACTGAGCCGGCACCCATGACCGCTCCACGCCCCCAGTACATCGGGGTCAGCACCAAAATGTACCTCGGCTACCAGCAGAGCCTTGACTGGATGGACGGGATCCGCGCCGAGGTACTGGCGCGCCCCGCGCTGGCGGGATTGGTCCACACGTTCGTGGCGCCGTCGTTCCCGGTTCTGGAGAGTGCCCAGCGCATCTTCTCCGGGACCGGGGTGCGTGTCGGTGCACAGAACTGCAGCACCGCCGACGGCGCGCTGACCGGTGAGGTCAGTGCGGGACTCCTGGCCGAGCTCGGCGTGAGCCTGGTGGAGCTGGGACACGCGGAACGCCGTCGGCTGTTCGGCGAAGACGATGCGGTGACCAGGCTGAAGGTGGCCGCCGCCGTCGACGCCGGGCTGACACCCCTGCTGTGCGTCGGCGAAGCGGAGCGGACCAGCGCGTCGGACGCAGCTGACTTCTGCCGGGCCCAGGTGGACGCAGTGCTCGGGAACGCGGCGATTGACGACGTCGTCCTCGCGTACGAGCCCGTGTGGGCGATCGGCGCCGCTGAACCCGCCCCGGCGGACTACGTGAACGACGTCGTCACCGGGCTGCGCGCCCAGCTGGACTCGGGCCGCGACGGCCAGGGCGCGACGATCATCTACGGCGGCAGTGCCGGTCCCGGCCTGCTGCCCCGGCTGGACGCCGTGGACGGCCTGTTCCTGGGCCGGTTCGCGCATGAGCCACAAAACTTTGGCCTGGTGCTCGATGAAGCACTGGCCAGAACGGACGCCCGGACCTCCTAACCGGGCACCACCATCTAACGACCGGCGGCTCCAGCACCGTGCGGAAGCCGTCTACCCAAGCACCAACGTAGTTGCGAAGAGGAGTTTTGACATGCCCTTAATACCCATGACAACCCAGGCGGTGACCAGCGGGTTACCGATCCCCGCCCTCCTGGGCATCGCGGTGGCATCCATCGTGGTGCTCCTGTTCCTGATCATCAAGGTGCGGATGCACGCCTTCTTCGCGCTGATCATCGTCAGCCTCATCACCGCGGTGGTGGCGGGCGTGTCCGCCGACGAGCTCCTGGCCACTCTGGTGGGGCCGTTCGGCACCACTCTGGGCAACATTGCGCTCCTGGTGGGCTTCGGCGCCGTGCTGGGCCGCATCGTTGAAACCTCGGGTGGCGCCAAGGTCCTCGCGGACAGCCTGCTGAAGCGGTTCGGCGAAAAGCGCGCTCCCCTGGCCCTCTCGGTCGCGTCGCTGCTCTTCGGCTTCCCCATCTTCCTTGATGCCGGTTTCATTGTGATGCTGCCGATCATCTACACCGTTGCACGGCGCCTGGGCGGCGGACTGCTGCTGTACGCGCTGCCCGCAACCGGCGCGTTCCTGATGATGCACGCCCTGGTTCCGCCCCACCCGGGCCCCGTTGCCGCCTCCGGAATTCTGGGCGCCGACGTCGGCCTGGTCCTGATGGTGGCCCTGCTCGTGGGTCTTCCCACCTGGTATGTGGCCGGCTACCGTCTGGCCCTGGTTCTCGCCCGGCAGCACCCCGATATGCCGGTACCCAATCTCCTGGGCGAGCCTCCCAAGGACAACCCCAACCCGCCGAAGTTCGGCACCGTCCTGTTGGTGCTGCTGCTTCCGCTGGTCCTGATCTTCATGAACACGGGACTGAACACCCTGGGCACCGCTGGCGCCCTGCCGGAAGACGCGCTGTGGGTGAACGTCCTGGTGTTCATCGGAAACACGCCGATTGCCCTGCTGATCTCCACGCTGCTGGCCATGTACCTGCTGGTGATCCGTCGCCGTACCGAGAAGCTGGACGGCGCGCTGGAGAACCTGGTCGACGACGCGCTGGCACCCGTCTGCTCGATCATCCTCATCACCGGCGCGGGCGGCATGTTCGGCGGCGTCCTGACAGCCACCGGTATCGGTGGCGCGATGGCTGACGGGCTCGACGCGATCGGCCTGCCCCTCATCCTCGCCGGGTTCCTGATTGCCGTCATCATGCGTGTGGCCCAGGGTTCGGCGACCGTTGCCGGCACCACCGCCGCCGGCCTGATGGCACCCGCCGTCGCCGCCTCGGGCGAAACCAGTCCGCTGGCCCTCGCCTGCCTGGTCGTGGCGATTGTTGCCGGAGCCATTACGTTCTCCCACGTCAACGACTCCGGGTTCTGGCTGGTGAGCCGGTTCCTCGGCATGACCACCAAGCAGGCCCTGATGACCTGGTCGGTCATCGCGACAGCCATCGGATTCATGGCCTTCGGCCTGGTCTGGATCCTGTACCTGTTCGTCTAACCCGACCGGGGCGTCCACCGAAACACCACGCCAGGCGCGGCCTCCCAATGGGGGCCGCTCCTGGAGGTTAACCTGTGCTTTCCGTTCCGCTCCGGCTGCGGATGTGCCACACTCGCTCCCATGAATTCACTGACGGTTGATCAATTCCCGGAGCGCTACGCAGCGGCGGTATTCGCCAAGGACGTCGATGCACTGCTCGGCCTGTACGACGACGGCGTACGGCTGTTCGACCTGTGGGGCGTGTGGAGTTACGAGGGTGCTCCCGCGTGGCGGCAGGCGGTCGCTGACTGGTTCGCGTCCCTGGGCGCCCAGCGGGTGGGCGTCGGCTTCGACGATGTCAGCATCATCGGGGGTGACGACCTCGCGACGGTGAACGCCATCATCACCTACCGGGACCTCAGCCCCGACGGCACTGAGGAAGGGTCAATGCAGAACCGGCTCACGTGGGTGCTCAAGAACACCGACGATAAGTGGAAGATCATCCACGAACACACGTCGGCTCCGGTGGACTTCGACACCTCGACGGTGATGCTGCACCGCGGGTAATGCTGCGGCGTAACTAGCCGGTGAGCTGCTGCCGGGACAGGATCTGGTTGTCGGGACGCGGAACGAACCAGGGCTCCAGATCAACTGCAGTCATGGGCCGGGTGTAGAAGTAACCCTGAGCCAGGTCGCAGCCGAGCTCCAGCAGGGCTTCCAACTGGTCGGCCGTTTCGACGCCCTCGGCCACTGCAGACATGTTCGTTGCGTGGGCAAGCTGGATGCAGGAGGTCACGATCGCGTGGTCCTTGGTATCCGAGGTGAGACCGGCGATGAACGAGCGGTCAATCTTGAGCTCATCGATGGGGAAGCGCCGCAGGTAGACCAGGCTGGAGTGGCCGGTGCCGAAGTCATCAATGGACAACCTGACGCCCAACGCGCTGAGCATATTGAGGGTTCGGAGCGCACTTTCTGGGTCAACCGTCAGCGCCGTCTCGGTGATCTCAAGAGTGAGCAGTCCTGCGGCCACCTTGTGGCGTTCCAGGGCCGAGGTGACGATGTCCGCCAGATGGGGGTCGTTCAACTGGATGGCCGAGATGTTCACTGACATGCGTACCGGCGCCCGGCCGGGTGAGGAGCGGTGCCAGTCAGCCTGCTGCGCCACTGCGGCGTTGATGACCCACGCGCCGAGCGGCAGGATAAGCCCTGACTCCTCAGCGAAATCGATGAAGGCTGCCGGGTCAAGCAGTCCCCGGTCCGGATGATCCCAGCGGACCAGTGCTTCGAAACCGCTCATCTGCCCGTTGGCCAGGTCGATTTGCGGCTGGTAGAAGAGCAGCAGCTCGTCGTCGTCAATTGCCTGCCGCAGTTCACTTCGGCGCCTGAGCCGACCATCCGTTGGATCCGTGGTGCTGGCAAGTTCAACTTCGAACCGGTTGCGGCCAAGCTTCTTCGCCCGGTTCACCGCTGTGGTGGCCCTGCCCAGCACTCCGTCGGCGGTATCGCCGGGGCCAGCCATCGCGAAGCCGATACTGGCCGAAAGATCGAGCGTGGAGTCGCCGATGATCATTGGCGCGTTCAGTGCGGCGAGCAGCGAGGCCGCCACCTGACACGCCGCCGCTGTGTCGGCATAGGTGTCGACTACCGCGAACTCGTCACCATCGAGGCGCGCGACAACCGCTGTGTTGCTCACAGTTGAACCGAGCCGCCATGCCGCGATGCGGAGCACCTCGTCGCCGGCGGCGACGCCCAGGCCCTCATTGACCGCCATGAAGTGGTCAATATCCAGAATCAGGACACCCACTGACGACTGGTTAGCGCTACTTTCCGCGAGCAGGACCCACAAATCGGAAAGGAATCCGGGCCGGTTGACCAACCCGGTCAGGGGGTCGTGGCTCATCAGGTGGGCCAGTCCGGCCTCGGCCGCAGCCCGGGTGGGCTGGTCACCGATGCCGCGACGGACGTCCTCGAGGGCAAGCACATAAGACCGGGCACTGTGCCCGGCCATGAAGTCGGTGTATTCCTGGGTGTACTGAGTGTCCGAAGAAAAGGCGGGGGATGAATCACTTGCGGGGTCGAGCATGTGGGCAATTCGCTTTCGGATGAATCGGTGGAAGTCTGAAGTCCCGCGCGTCCGATTTCTTCGAACAGCGAGGTGCTTCCACGGCGAGAGTGCCGGAACGACCGGGGCATACGGATGAATCTTGGACGAGAGTTCAGGCCAGGATGTCGCTAAGTGCAGGGTGACCTGCTCTGTGAAACCGGCTGACGAAAAATCGAAGCCGACAAAGAAGAGTAGTGAATGAGAGACCAACATGTGGGGTGTCAGAGGTTCGCGCAGACCCGCCCAGCCCGACCGATATGCTTAATCAGTGTTGTTGTTCTTCACGTTTGCCACCTTCGCGCCGGTTTTTCCATTGTAACCCCGCCTAGATGCGAAGGCGCCTTACTTTGAAGAACCTGCGCCAAACCTGCGCGGGACGCCGCCGAACTCCCAGAAGGAGAAACCCCTCCATGACGATCACATCCCTGCTGTCGGCACCCATTGGGTTCGGCACTGCGCCGCTCGGCAACATGTTCCGGGCCATCCCCGAGAAAGAGGCCGCGGCCACCGTCACAGCCGCCTGGGACCAGGGCATCAGGTACTTCGACACCGCACCGTTCTACGGTGCCGGACTCGCCGAGATCCGCCTCGGCGACGTACTCTCCGCGTATCCCCGGGACGACTACGTGCTCAGCACCAAGGTGGGCCGCGTGATCCTCGACGAGACGGAGGACGTCTCAGCCCGCGATCTGGGGGAGAAAGGCGGCTTGTTCGCCCACGGCCGCCCGAACAAGGTGGTCAACGACTACTCGGCAGACGCCACCCTCCGTTCCATCGAGGACAGCCTCAAGAGACTGCAGACCGACCGGCTGGATATTGTCTGGGTTCATGACATCGCCCAGGACTTCTACGGTGACGAATGGCTGTCCGTGTTCGAATCGGCCCGGACCGGTGCATTCCGCACCCTGACCCGGTTGCGGGACGAGGGTGTCATCAAGGGATGGGGCGTCGGCGTCAATCGCGTGGAGGCGCTGGAACTGACCCTCGACCTGGATGAGCCCCAGCCCGATGCCTTCCTGCTGGCCGGACGGTACACGCTCCTTGACCATGATCGCGCCCTGCAGCGTCTGCTCCCGGCTGCAGTCGAGCGGCAGGTCGATATCGTGGTGGGCGGGCCCTACAGCTCGGGCATTCTCGCCGGCGGCAAGCACTTTGAGTACCAGGAAGCGTCAGCCGAGATCATCGCCAAGGTGGAACGCATCAAGGCGCTGACTGCTGTGCACGGGATCGGCATCAAAGCGGCAGCACTGCAGTTCTCGCTCGCCCACCCGGCAACGGCCGCGGTGATCCCAGGTGCCACCAAGCCAAGCCGCATCGCTGAGGACCTCGCCGCACTCCAGGAGACGATCCCGGCCGCCTTCTGGGACGCGCTGCGTGAGGAACAGCTCATCTCACCGTTGGCTCCCGTTCCGACGAACTAGTAACGCCTGACCCGACCATCCCCTGTCCCCTCCCCCTAAGCGTGAGCCCGGGCGGGTGAGGGCGCCGATGAGTCGCCCGATCTAACTCTTCGGCGGGTAGGGGCGAGTGGTCAACTGGCGGTCCAGTTCGGCGATGGCCGCGTCAAGGCCAAGCGTGAAGGCCCTGTCCTGTCGCCGGGCACCGGTCTGAGCCGCCAGCGCCCGGGACAGGGAGGGATAGTCGGTCTCCGACGGCTCCCACGGCGGTTCGGGAGATCCCGCGTCGATCGCTGAGCCGAGAACCAGCAGATCGATGAGGGAAAGAGCGTCCAGAAGTCGGTCGTCCCGGAATCCTGCCGACTCAAGGATCTGCGCCAACGTTTCGTAGATCTCGAGGGTAGGCGCGTCGTCGACCGATTCACCCACAAGGGCCGGAATAGCCATCGGGTGAAGCCCGAGCGCGTAACGGTAGTTGATCGCCCAGCGGCGCGTCTGCTCCTGCCAGCTGCCATCCCCCGGCGGGAAATCCCCACGGTCATGGGCGTCCTGACTGATGAGGGAACGGATCCCCTCGATAATCTCGGTCCGTCCTCCCTTCACATGGTGGTACAGGGAGGACGGACTCACGCCCAGCCGTTTGGCGAGTTGAGGGATGGAAAATTCCTGTCGCTCGTCAAACCGTTCAAGAGCCGCCCGGAAAATCTTGCCAGGCGTAAGGATCTGGGTAGTTGGCCTGGCCATGGAGTTCCTTAGTGGTTGCGGAAAGCTAAAACACTATGACACTGCGGGCCCGCTCGCCCCGGCGCATCGCCTCGAAGGCCTCGTTGACATCATCGAGGCGGATCCGATCCGAGATCAGCTCATCCACCGGAAGTTTGCCCGCCAGGTAAAGCGCGGCCAACCGCGGAAAGTCACGGCCGGGAACCGTTGAACCGTAATTGGATCCGACGATCCTGATCCCGCCCTCGGCCAGTGCCAGCCCATCGAAGTTGATGGTCTGGTCAGCCGGTGGCAGGCCCACCAGGACTGCGGTGCCACCGCGCACCAACAGGCCCGGCAGCGACTCGATGGTGTCCTTGCGTCCGATCGCCTCGAACGCGTAATCAGCTCCACCCCCGGTGATGCTCCGGATCTGCTCCTGGCTGTCAGGCCCGGAGATCACTGAGTGCGTGGCCCCAAAGCGCCGGGCTATCGCCAGCTTTTCCTCACTGAGGTCGACGGCAATGATCGGGTACGCTCCCACCAGATTCAGGCCCATGATGATCGACAGTCCCACTCCGCCGGTCCCGACGACGACGGCCGACCTGCCCGGCGCGACCATCGCATCGTTGACGACTGCTCCCACACCGGTAGACACCGAGCAGCCGAGGAGTGAGGCAACATCAAACGGCACGTCCGACGGTATCTTCACAGCCGCTGATTCGGGGACCACCGTGTATTCGCTCATCGACCCGACCGCAAGATAGGGGTACACGGGTGTGCCGTTCTCCGACAGTGGCGTGCTGCCATCCGGCAGGACGCATTCCTCGGAGCGGCTTCCGGTACAGACGAAGGCCCGGCCGGAAAGGCAGGCAGTACAGCGCCGGCAGGGGTAGAACCAGCTGAGGACCACATGGTCCCCGACTGCCACGTCCTCGACACCCTCGCCGATCGCCTCCACCACTCCCGCGCCCTCGTGGCCCATTACCGTGGGGGAAGGCATCTCCCACTCGCCGTCGAGCACATGTCGATCGGAACCGCACACCCCTGAGGCTCCCAGCCGGATCAGGACGCTCCCTGGCCCGGGCGCAGCGACCTCTACCTGCGTGATCTCCAACGAAGGTCCGCCGCGGTGCACTGCAGCGCGTGAACTGATGCTCATGAACGTGGCTCTTTCTGCTTGTGGGATGCGGCGAGCTGGAATCCGCCGACGCCGCGATTCCTGTACAGCACCACGGCCAGAATCCAGTACACGATCCCGCCGAGAACGGCGGCGGGCAGGGAAGCGGAGATGATGTTGAAGATTGGCTGGGTTGCAAGCGTGACGGGGTTGTAGATCCACAGGTAGAACGCGGCGCCGGCAAGCACGGCCGCGATCCCCGCCCAGTTGACCCCGCCCGGCAGGTGATAGGCGCTCCGGTCTCCCGGTGCGTATAGCTCGGACAGGTCGATGTGCTGCTTACGCAAAATGAAATAGTCAACAATAATCGCACCGCACATGGAGGCGAGGAATGCACCGCTGAGCGTGACAAACAGGACAAAACGCTCGTACATAAATTGCGGGAAGAAGGCCAGCAGTGCGGGCAATACGAAGAATCCCGCGCACAGCCATTTCCAGTGCAGGCCGGTGAGCAGCTCGCCACTGGATTGGCGCAGGGCAAGGACTGTTGAGTAGACGATCGAGGACATGCTGGTGATGTTGGCGAAGCAGATAAACAGCAGGATGAAGGCTCCGAGCAGCGGACCGCCGAAGGGGATCATCCAGACTGTGGGATCGGAGTCCCCCAGGGTGAGGGCCGCGCCCATCCCAACAATCTGCGCGAGCAGGGTGGCGATCAGCAGTCCCCCGTAGGCAGGCCAGATGGCGGCCCTGGGCGACGTGGTCATGCGCGCCAAAGAGCCCATCACCGGATACCAGGACACACCCACCGCAACGTTGAACTCGACGGCGATCATGAAGTTCAGCTGTGGGTCATCGAAGGGTGCGAGCGGTCCGGCATCCAACAGGTCAGCCCATGAGGTATTGACCACCAGGAAGACCATCAGGAGGGCGGTAATCACCAGAAGCCCGGGGGCGATGAATTTGTTGAGGCGACCAATCGTGATGGGGCCACGGGAGAGGATGTACCAGGCGATGGCCAGGGCCACCAGCGCTCCCGCGGTAACCATCAGCCCGTATTCGTCGAACTCCATCCCGGTAGCCACCCCGGCGACCTGGGTCGTTGCCCGGCCCACCATGATGCCCAGCAGCGAGGACCATCCCATCTCGGTGATCAACACGACGGTGAAGACCAGCGCCGCAACGCCCGCCACTCCGAAGACCGGCCGGAGGATCGTGTACTGCTCGACGCCGTACCGTTGGCTGGCTACCGTGCTGGCGAGCACCATGAAGCACAGCCCGATCGCGTTGCCGATGATCATCGCCGCAATACCCTGCTGGAAACCCACGAATGACGCGGTCGCTCCGCCCACCAGGAAGGCCCAGGTGGCGATCGCCAGGGCAACGTTCACCCAGCTGAAGTCCAGTGCGCTCCAGACCCGCTCGGATTTCAGCAGGGGAAGGGATCCAAAGGTGTTGGCATTCTCGATTTCTTCGGTTGCGGTGTCCTTGGGCCGGTTCACAGGACCATCACCAGCACGCCGAGCAGGCTGATCAGGACGGTGGCGCCGACATACATGACCAGGTCGGCGCGGCTGAGCGCACGCCGCGCCGGATCGGCTCCCTCGACCGTCCTGATTTCCTCGATGCGACGATGTAATTCCTGCTGTACCTGGGCGGAATCTCTAGCCACGACGGTCTCCTTACCAACTAATCGAATATGTTTCGGTTTCCAGGTTCATAAGAGACCCAAAGGCATCGAAGTGTCAATAGAATTGGCGAAAGCTTTTCTATATGAAGGAGGCATCGTGGTTCGGATCGGCGTCTGGCAAGCTACCGGAACGGTAGGCAGCAGTGAACAGAATCTGGCGCGGTTGGATCAGACGGCCACCCGGGCCGCCCGGGAGGGGATCGACGTCGTCGTCACCCCGGAGCTGTTCGCCACCGGTTATGCACCAGCGAAAATTCACACCCTGGATGGCGGTGAGGTGCGCCGGGGGCTGGCAGCTATTGCCCAGCGTCACAGGATAGCTATCGTCGGGTCCAGCGTTGATCAGGCTGACGGCCTGCGGTACATCAGTGCTTCCTTCTTTGACCCCGCCGGTACGGAGCTGTCGCGTTACCGGAAATCTCATCTGTTCGGGGAGGAAGAGAAGTCGGTCTTCATGCCGGGGTCCGAGCCAGCCGAGGTGTTCCAGTACGCAGGCCTTCGCCTGGCCTTGGGCATCTGTTACGACATCGAATTTCCGGAGTTTGCCCGGGCAGCTGCGGTACGCGGCGCCGACGCGCTCCTGATTCCGACTGCGGTGCCACATACGGGCGATGTGGACGGTTTCCCCTCCCAGCAGACGTACAACGCCGAGCGGATCTCAACGATCATGGTGCCGTGTCGGGCGCTGGAGAACGGCATCTACATTGCCTACGCCAACCACACTCCCCCGGATTTCACCGGTCTCAGCTGCATTGTTGGACCGCACGGAAACGTCCTCGCGCTGGCGGACCAGGACGAGGAACTGCTGGTCGCTGAGCTAAGCCGAGACGAAGTGCAACGGGCCCGCCGCATCAACACCTACCTTCCCGATCTGGGCTACTACGTCCCCGCTTCCGCCGAAGCGTGAGCTCTGGCGGGTCGGGGCGCCGGTGAAGTCGGCAGATCTAACCCTTCGGCGGGGAGGGGTAGCGCCGTACCGTGACGGGCATCTGCACCAGCCGAGGGCGAGCCGGCCCATGTTCGGGAAGGCGGTCTTCGGCAAGGCGGTCGAAGAGCAACGACGCCGCCTGGGCCCCGAGGGCCCGCGGGTCGTGAGACATCACCGTCAGCGGGATGCCCAACAGGTCCGCCAGCTCCACATCGTCGAAACTGGCCAGAGCTGAGGCACGACCCCCCGTCGTTGACCGATGCCCGCTCAGCGCCCTCAGCGCACCGACGGTGGTGCGGTTGTTGACCGAGAAGAAGGCGGTGGGCGGGTCGGGCTGTCCGAGCAACTGCTGCACCGCCACAGAGGCAGCCGCGGTGTCCCGGACCGGGGCGAGCAGTGCGCGGTCGAAGGGGATCCCGGCGGCCGCCAACGCCTCCGTGAACCCCTGAAAGCGCCGGCGGGCGGTCGGAATCCCGTCAACGTCGCCGAGGAAAGCAATCCGCCGATGGCCCTCCCCGATCAGGGATGCCGTGCCAGCGTGGGCGCCGCCGACGTCGTCAACAAGCACCGTGTCCTTCTCCAGTCCTTCGATGGAGCGGGTGGCCAGGACCAACGGAACCCGCGGCAAGGAACCAAGCCGGTCCGCAAAGCCCAGCCCATTCCCGGCGGGCACCACTATCAGTCCTTCAACCTGCCGCCCGGTGAACCCGTCGAGCAGTTCGGCTTCCCGCAGCGGATCTTCCCGGCTGTTGCCGATGAGGATGTGCCGGTTGTGCCGGGCAGCCTCGTCCTCGATCCCGAGCGCGAACTGTCCGTAGTAGGGGTTCCCCAGGTTTGTCACCGCCACCCCGATCAGACCGGTGGGTTGGCGCAACCGCGTGTTGCGGGCGTTCTGGTTGGGCCGGTACCCCAGCTGGTCGGCGGCAGCATGGACCCGCGTCCGCACCTCGGCGCTGACGTTCTGCCCGCCGGACATGGTGCGGGACACGGTCATCGGGCTCACCCCGGCGAGCGCCGCGACATCCCTGACGGTCGGGATCCGCGGGGCGTTCGGCACGGACCCGGTCATGAGGGTGATTCTCCGCGGTCCGGACCGGCGTCAGTCTGGATGCAAGCGTCGGTGTGGGTGCCCCGGACGTACGCCTTCACCGTGCCGCAACGCTGTCCAACCCCTGCCCCTGATGGGCGGAGGGTGTACGCCCCCACTGCGGCTGGAATGATGAACGTTTCCGCATACCGGACGGTGAAGGGTGCGAAGGAACCGTCGGGGCTCTCGACCACGGCTTCGGCTCCTTCCACCAGGTTCAGCACATTCACCGTGCCGCGGGTGTGGTGGTGGACTGCCTCAGTGAACCAG
This sequence comes from Arthrobacter sp. 260, assembly GCF_013116745.1. Taxonomy (GTDB): domain Bacteria; phylum Actinomycetota; class Actinomycetes; order Actinomycetales; family Micrococcaceae; genus Arthrobacter_D. The sequence continues at coordinate 177,508 of NZ_JABFOE010000002.1, read as the reverse complement.
TGCCGGCGGACTTCGAGGAACTCCAGCTCGTGGAGCCCGGTGTGCTCCTCGGTCCATCCTGGGCCGGAGTCCACCACCCGGACCTGGTCCAGGAGCTGCTGGCGTGCCCACTCGGTATCCCGGTCCCACTGGATGTTGCGGCGGGCATGGTCAAGGTGGATCGGCCGGGGGCTGCCATCCAGTCCCACCCGGTCCCAATCCCACATCTTGAAAGTGAAGATGTAGGGGGTTGCGGAGATCTCCAGGACCATTGAGTTGGCACCCGAACAGTGCACTGTGCCCGCCGGGATGGAGAAGTGGTCGTGTTTCTTCGCCGGGAACACGTTCACGAAGTCCTCCGCTGGGAAGGAGCCACCGCCGTCGGACGCGTCCTTCAGCGCCCCCACCATGGTCTGCGCGTCCACCCCGGTTTTCAGGCCAAGGTAGACCACCGCTTCCTCATCGCAGTCGAGCAGGTAGTAGCTTTCGTCCTGCGTGTAGGGCATGCCGAACCGGTCCTGGATGTATTCGGTCAGCGGGTGCACCTGCAGGGACAGGTTCCCTCCGCCCATCGTGTCGAGGAGGTCGAATCGGATGGGAAATTCGGCGCCGAACCGGGCACGGGTGAGCTGCCCCAGGAGCGCGGTCGGTTGCGTGAGCACCACGTCGAGGGCCGGCAGCTCCACGACGACGCCGTCGACGTCGAGCAGGATGCTGTTCTCCTCGGGTACGCAGTCGAAGCACCAGGCGTAGTTCTCGACGTCGGGATCCAGACCGCACACCTCCTTCATCCACTGGCCGCCCCACACCCCGGGATCAAAGAACGGCACCACCCGGAAGGGCCCGGATACCGCCGCCGCCATCCCGCGGTGAAAGGTGTCGGCGCTGATGACCTTCCCGCCGCTGACACCGCCATTGGTGTCCAGGACGTAGTCCAGTGCGGGGAACAGGTCCCGTTTGTGCCGGTCCGCCACCCGCCACTCCACGAAGAAGCTGCGCTTGTATTTGCGGAGATTGTCCTCGGCACCGTTGGCGCTGCGCCAGTTGGGGGCGCCCGCGCGCTGTCGCTGCTGGATCTCCCAGCGCGCCAGATCGGCGAGCACCAGGATCCGCTCCCGGAGGGGGACCAGGGCCGCACCCCACCCCACCAGGGCCACCGGGGATTCGGACGCATCCACCCGGGCGGCGACGTCGGCCAGCCGGTCCTCCAGATAGAAGTCGACGAGCCGGTGATGACTCAGCACACCGAAGACGCGATCGTCGGTCAGGTTGGTGGCGATCATCGTGTCGATCTCAGTGATGGGCCGTGCCGCCAGCGCCTCAACATTCAGGACCAGGTACCCCGGTAGGGCTTGGCGGATGAACGTTTCCAGCTCGTCGAGGTCCACCCCGGGATAGGTGTCCACCACAATGGGCACTGAGGAGCCGTGCGCCCCCGCGTGACGCGCCACCTCAGCCCACGCTTCCGTGCCAGCCCAGACCCGGCCGGCCCCGGCCCCGCTGGCTGCAGGCACAATCACACGCGGAAACTTCCCGTAGCCGGATTTCTCGTTGCTGGATGCTGCCATCGGAACCCCCTCGTGGACTCTGGCTGATAACGTTACCATTGCTGTTGTCAGCAGGAAGGCTCCTAATGTGGGCGAACAAAGAGGTGCTTCATCATGGCTCTGATGGTGGCGTATGGTCACTCCTGGGTCGACGGCGATGGCGCCTCCTCGGTGGAGACCAGCTTCGCCACGCTCGCGGCCAGACAACTGGGAATTCTCCTCGACAACCGCGCCGCCGGCGGAAGCGCCAGCGTCAGCACCGCCGAGTTGCTCGCCACTGAACCACCCCCGGTGGCGGAGTGCTACCTGCTCATGACCGGGCTGAACGATCTGCGACTCGGCGGGGACTCGGCGCCGTCGGCCCGGCGCTATGAGGAATCGCTGCACAGCATCCTCGCTACCCTCGGCCGAACGTCCCCCAGTGCGCCCGTCATCGCTGTGGCCCAGCCCCACCTCCTCGACTTCAGCCGGCATGCGCCGCATCACCGCGGCTCGAACACCCTGATCGACCAGTACAACCTGATCCTCGATCGGGTCGCCGCAGGTCACTCACGCGCGACAGTGGCGGTGGCCGACCGCTGGGTCCCGACACTCATGCTCGACGCCGACACGGTGCACCCGAACGACGCGGGCCACGCCTGCCTGGCGGAGACCGTCGCTGCCACGGCCCGGGCCGTTCCAGCCAGCAGTCCTGACCTCCAGCGCTAACGTGCGGGGGCCAAGTCCGGTTCGTTCAGCCGGGCATTGACGGCACTGCTGGAGAAAACCTTGTCCACGACCAGGCGGGTCAGCCCGGTAATGCCTGCCATGTCGCCGGTGGTTGCCAGCCGGACATCGAGGTTGCGCGTGGCCCGCGGCAGCGACATCGGGTACAGGGTTTCCCGGACGCCACTGAGGAGGGACGAGGAGGCCAGCGGACCGCCGATGAGGAGCACCCCCGGGTTGATCAGGCAAACCAGGGTTGCCATCACCTCACCGATGCGCCGCCCTGCCTCATGGGTCAGCCGGAGCGCCTCCACGTTCCCCTGGGCCAGCAGATCCCCCACGTCCCGTCCTGAGGACGCCTTAATACCGAGAGCGGTCAGCTTCTGGGCAATCGCCCGGCCGCTCGCCACCGCTGCAAGACACCCGCGGGCACCGCACTGGCAGATGACATCGGGGTGGTCCCCCAACCGCACATGACCGATATCCCCGGCACCGCCGTCAATCCCTTGGTAGACGCGTCCGTTGATCACAATCCCCGTCCCGATACCGGTGGAGATCTTCACCAGCGCCAGGGAGGGGCAGTCCTTGAACCCGACGCTGTGCTCGCCAATGGCCATCGCGTTGGCGTCGTTCTCCACCAGCACTGGCACCGAAACCGGCACCGCGTCGTGGAGGTACTCGGCTATGGGGTAGGCATCCCATCCGGGCATGATCGGCGGCTGGCTGGGACGGGAGGAGCGCGGATCCACCGGGCCGGGAACCGAGATGCCGATCCCCGACACCCCGCTGACCGCTGTATCGGTTTGGGCCAGCAGCCGGTGAATCGCCTCGGTGATGCCGTGCAGCACCTTTTCCGGGCCGTCAACCACGGCGAGGTCAATACTTTCCTCGGCCAGCATCAGTCCAGCAAGGTCGGTCAGCGCCACCCGTGAATGGGTGGTGTCAATGGTTGCAGCGACAACCAACGAGTGCTCGGTATTGAACTCCAGGCGGGTGGGACGGCGACCTCCCGACGGGCGGTCCGAGCCTGCCTCCCGGATCAGCGAGGCGGAGAGCAGGGCGTCCACCCGCTGGGCAACGGTCATCCTCGACAACCCGGTGACCGCCTGGAGGTCTCCCCGCGTCCGTGCATGACCATAGCGAATCAGGTCGAAGAACTCCCCCGGTCCAGTCGTCATCAGCTACTCCTTAGGTGCCGTGTAAGAATATCCCGCTTCCCCACAGCTTGCCGCGATCTGCCCAGTGTGTACATCCAATTTGGTAACAACTTATACATAAATGCTCGACAGCTAGTTAGCCTGAGGCTACTGTTTAGACATAAGTTTGTGATGAGGGTCTCACCGTGGGCCCAAACACTCATGGCGGGGGCCACATCCCCTCGCGACGAGGGCATCCCGATAGCGGGAACGCAGTGTGTCACCTAACCAATGGTGCGCATGGACAAGGGTGTTCCGTGTACAGCGAATAGGAGCTTCGAATGACAAGTAGGATCCCCAAACGGAATGTGGTCACGACCGTCGCACTGGCGGCGTTGGTCATGAGCACACTGGCCGCTTGCGGCAGTGGCGGTGAGGGGGAAAGCGACGGAGAGTCGATCACCGTCCAGACCACTGACACCATCCCCGACCGCGTTGCAGCCACCCAGGAAATCATCGACGCGTTCACCGCGGAGACCGGCATCGAGGTGGAACTCGTCGGCGTCGCCGAGGACCAGTTCAACCAGGTCCTCACTTCCGGTGCGGCGGCCGGCGAACTGCCTGACGTCATGGGGTCCATCGGCCTCACCCAGGTGCGGACCCTCGCCGCCAACGACCTGGTGAACGCCCAGGCCAACCAGGAGGTGCTGGATGCGCTGGGCGAAGACACCTTCTCCCCGCGGGCACTGGAACTCAACCGCGACGGCGACGAACTCCTTGCCATTCCCGGCGAATCCTGGGCGCAGCTCCTCTACTACCGCACCGACCTCTTCGAGGAAGCCGGGCTGGCCGCCCCCGAAACCTACGACGACATCCTGGCCGCCGCCGAAGCCCTGGACTCACCCGAAATGGCCGGGTTCGTGGGCGCCACCTCCCCGGGAGATGCTTTCACCCAGCAGACCATCGAGCACGTGGCGCTCGGCAACGGCTGCGAGATGGTCGACGAAGCGGGAGAAATCACCTTCAACAGCCCTGAATGTGTCGGCGCACTGGAGTTCTACGGTGACCTGATCGGGAACTACTCGGTCTCCGGAGCCCAGGACGTCGACACGGTCCGCGCGAACTACTTCGCTGGCCAGTCGGCGATGTTCATCTGGTCCACCTTCGTCCTCGACGAGATGGCAGGACTGCGGGCGGACGCGCTGCCCACCTGCCCGGAGTGCGCCGACAACCCGGCGTTCCTGGCCGAGAATACCGGAGTGGTGCCCGCCATCCTGGGGCCGGACGGCGACACTCCGGCCCAGTTCGGCCAGATCACCAACTGGTCCATCACCGCGAGCGCCGATACCGAGCCTGCCAAGCAGTTCGTCGAATACATGATGAGCGACGGCTATGTCGACTGGCTGGCGATCGCCCCCGAAGGAAAGGTGCCCGTCAGGTTCGGCACTGCCGAGAATCCCACCGAGTTCTCGGATGCCTGGCAGACCCTCCCGGTGGGGGTCGATACCAAGGCTCCCCTCGAGGACTTCTACTCCGAGGACGTGCTCGAAGCCCTGCAGGTTGGTGTTGACGACCTGCTGCTGTGGGGCATCCCGCAGGGCCAGGGTGACCTGGCTGGAGCCGCACTGGGCGAACTGCCCATCTCTGACGCGGTCGCCGAGGTGACCAACGGCGGAGTGGATCCGGCCACTGCGGCTGAACAGGCTGCAGAGACCCTGCGTTCCATTCAGGACTCGCTGGAGTGAGTACCACCCCTCGCGGGGACAGCGCTGCACCGGCACGCGACAGCGCGCCGGTGCAGCGCACCCGTAACAAACGGTCGTCGATGGCGAAGGCGGAACAGCGGGCTGGTCTCACCCTGATCTCGCCCACCCTAATCATTGTGCTGGTCCTGATCGTGATCCCCATCCTGTGGACGATCATGCTCTCCTTCCAACAGATCAGGCTTCTGAACCTCCGCACCGCGGGGGTCCTGGGCAACTACACGGTCTCCAACTTCGCCGAAGTCTTCTCCTCCCCCGGCTTCCTCGAAGCCTTGATCATCACCCTGGTGTACTCGGTCGCCGGCACCGGACTGGCAATCGGCCTGGGACTGGTCACGGCGCTCGCCCTCCGTAAGCCCTTCCGCGGCAGGACCTTCGTCCGGGCCGCCACCCTGATCCCCTACGTGGCTCCGATCGTTGCGGTGACGTTCGTGTGGACCACCATGCTCAACCCGCAGTTCGGCATCATCAACCACTGGGGGACCACCTTCCTCGGCTGGGAAGAGGCAGTGCCCTTTCTGAGCGAACGCCAGCGCGAAGTGTCCTTCCTGGGGATCACCTTCACCGTCCCGACGGCGCTCTTCACCGTCATCGCCTTCGAAGCCTGGCGGTCCTTCCCGTTTGCGTTCCTGTTCCTGACCGCACGGTTGCAGGCGGTCCCCGCGAGCCTCGACGAGGCAGCACGGGTTGACGGCGCTACTCCCACCCAGCGGTTCCGTTACATCCTGCTGCCCCAGCTTCTCCCCACGATCGCGGTGCTTTCGGTGCTGCGCTTCATCTGGACCTTCAACAGCTTCGATGACATCTACCTGCTCACGGGCGGTGGAGCCGGGACCGAAGTGGTGGCCGTCCGCGTCTACAACTTCCTGATTTCCCGCGGTGACATTGGTGCCGCGGCCGCCCAGGCAGTGGTGCTCGCCGCCATCCTGGCAGTCCTGGTGGGCATCTACCTGAAGTTCTTTGCGAAGAAAGAGGAGGTCAGCTGATGTCGACTAACGTGCGCACCCGTCGTGAACGCGGCGCCATCGCTGCCCGACGCCCCTGGTCACGCGACCGGGTGGAGACGTTGATCCTGACCATCCTGAGATGGGTGGTCATCGCCGGGATCCTCCTCGTCACCCTGTTCCCGTTCTACTACATGATCATCCTGTCGGTCCGCCCGATCTCGAGCCTGCTGCAGGACCCGGGGTCGCTCTGGGTCTCCGCCAGCGAGTTCAGCCTGGACACCTACACCTCTGTGCTGCAGAACCCGTCCGAGGGCGGGCAGGGCTTCCTGATCTTCATGCGCAACAGTGCGCTGGTGGCCGTGGGCACCGTGTTCGCGACGCTCCTGCTGGCGATCCCCGGGTCCTATGCCATCAGCCGCCTCGACTTCTTCGGCCGGCGGAAGGTCAGCGCGTTGTTCCTGGCCGTGTACCTGTTTCCCAGCATCCTGCTCGCGATCCCCCTGTTCGTGTTCTTCACCCGCATCGGCCTGCGGGGTGAACTGCTGGGGTTGCTCCTGGTCTACGTGGCGCAGGTGGTGCCCGTGAGCATCTACATGCTGCGCAACTACTTCGAGACCATTCCGATCAGCCTCGAGGAAGCGGCGTCCATCGACGGGGCCAACCGCTTCACCATTATGCGGCGGATCAGCCTCCCGCTGGCCATGCCAGCAATCGTGTCCAACGGCCTCTACATCTTCATGATCGCGTGGAACGAGTTCCTGTTCGCACTGCTGTTCCTCGTTGAATCCCGACAGAACTGGACCGTGTCCCTGGGCCTGTCACAGCTCGCGGGAAGCATCGAGGTACCCACCACCGTCCTGATGGCCGGATCGGTGATCCTGACCCTGCCGATCATCATCATCTTCTTCGCGGCCGAGCGCCTTCTCACCGAGGGACTCACGGCGGGCGCGGAGAAGGGCTGACCCACCACTCATTACAACGAAAGAAGTTATGCCCAACATCGTGCAATTCTCCGCGCCCAGATCGGTCGAACTCGTCGACTGTGACCAGCAGCAGCTCATGCCTGGCACGGTCCGCATCCGCACCTGGTACTCGGGGATTTCCGCTGGCACCGAACTCACGGCCTACCGTGGGTCGAACCCCTACCTGACCAAGACCTGGGACGTGGAGCGCCGGCTGTTCACCGAGGGAGCGCCGTCGTTCAGCTACCCGGTGGCCGGGTGGGGTTACTCCGAGGTCGGCGAGGTGGTCGAGGCCGCCCCTGACGTGTCAGGAGTGGCGGTCGGCGACGTTGTCTATGGAATCTGGGGGCACCGCAGCGAGGCAGTGCTCAACGCCCAGGCCGTCGCCGGCAAGCAGATCCCGCCCGGCCTTGACCCGTTGCACGGCATTTTCGCGCGGGTCGGGGCAATCGCCCTGAACGCCGTGCTCGGAGCCAACCTGCACCTCGGGGAGGACACCGCCATCTTCGGGCAGGGGGTCATTGGGCTGCTCGCCACCCGGCTGGCTCACCTGAGCGGGGCGAGGGTCATCGCCGTCGACGGTTTCGAAGCCCGCCGGGCCCTCGCGCTGGCTATGGGCGCCCACGACGTCGTCGCCGCCGATACGCCCGCCGGCGCCGGCCAGCAGATCCGCGACCTCACCGGCCAGGCGGGTGTTGACGTTGCCATCGACCTGAGCGGCAGCTACCGCGCGCTGCATGAGGCGGTCCGGTCGGTGGGAGTCGATGGTCGGGTGATCGCGGCCGGCTTCTACCAGGGCGGCGGCGGGCACCTCTCCCTCGGCGAGGAGTTCCATCACAACCGGGTCCGGATCATTGCCAGCCAGATCGGTGGGACGCCTGCGAACCTCGGCGCCCGCTGGACCCCCGCCCGGCTGGTGACGGTCTTCATGGGGCAACTGGCGGCAGGCGCCGTCGACGTTGCCCCGCTGATCACCGATGTGGTGGACGCCAGCGAGGTCGCTGAGGCTTTCCGACGCCTCGACGACGGCGCACCGGAAACCCTTCAAACAGTGCTCCGCTTCGACGGGGCGCCGGAACGGTGAGCGGACAGCAGCCCCCCGGGGACCTCAGCGCGCAGGTCCGTTCACTCCTCGAGGCGCACTGGGACAGCGACCGCGGCTGGTGTGTGCCCAGCCCCGACACCTACCCCCACCTGTGGCTGTGGGATTCCTGCTTCCACTCGATCATCTGGGCGACGCTCGGGGACAGCCGGGCGCTGCTCGAACTCGAGGCGGTGCTGGCGGGACAACTCCCCGATGGGATGGTCCCCCACATGCGGTACGGCATCGACCCGGCCGACACCTGGCTGGGACCATTGGCGTCGTCGTCATCCCTCACCCAGCCGCCGATGTTCGGCCACGCGGTGAAGGTGCTGCAGGATCTGGGCCTGAACCCCTCGCCCGAGACGAAGGCCAGGGCGAGGAAGGGTCTCGACTGGCTGTGGGACCGCCGGCGCACCGACGACGGCCTGATCTACATCGTTCACCCGTGGGAAGGCGGCAACGACCACTCACCCCGGTGGGACGACTGGGGCGCACCCGGGCGGACCAAGGACAACTACAGCCGGCCCGCCCGGACCGCCTGGAACAAGGAGCGGGTGCACGACATTTCCTTCGCCGACGACGGCGCCGCGCAGTGGTCCTCAAGCTTCGTCACCTGCTCCGCCAGCTTCAACGCCTATGTGGCGTTCAACCTGGCCGAGCTCGGAAAGGCGCTCGACGACGGCGATCTCACGGCCCGCGCCCAACGGCTCAGCGCCGCGATCGACACCCACCTCTGGGACGAGGAGGAACAGCTCTGGTCGGATCTGGCAGTGGTGGGCGGCGGGCCGTCCACCCGGTACCCCACCAGCGACGGGGTGATGGGCGCCCTGGTGACCTCGGACTGGGCGAAGGCCGCCGCGGCCCTGAACCAACTGGAGGACCCGGCCCGGTTCGGCAGCCCGTTCGGGCCCACCAACGTGGCACGGACCCACCCCTCCTACGATCCCGGCATGTACTGGCGGGGTCCCGCCTGGCCGCCGCTGAACTACCTGCTGTGGCTCGCGCAGCTGCGGTGGAAACGGGCCGACGCCGCAGCCCGGCTCACCGCACAGACCACCACTGCGGCTCTGCACAGCGGCTGGGCCGAGTACTGGAACCCGGAAACGGGCGAGGGCCTGGGCGCGGTCCCCCAGTCGTGGACGGGCCTGGCCCTTGTCATGCAACGGGGCACCCCATGACACCGGTACCCGATTACCGCCCGCAGTTCCCCACCGGCACCAAACCTGCCATCGGGATTCTCGGGTGCGGCGCCATCGCCCAGACCGCCCATCTGCCCGCCTATCAGAAGTACGACCTGGACTTGGCCGGGGTGTGGAGCCGCACCCCCGCCACGACCGAGGGAATCACCGATCGCTTCCCGTCGGTCCGGCGCGTCTACGCGACGCCGGAGGAGCTGCTGGAGGATCCCGACGTCGGGATCGTTGACCTCGCCACCCCGGCAGCTGACCGGCTCGTCTGGCTGAAGGCAGCCGTCACAGCCGGGAAACATGTGCTGGCACAGAAGCCTCTCACCACAGACCTGGAGGCGCTGGCGCCCATCCTCGCCGATGCCGCGGAGCGCGGGGTGCTGATCGCGGTCAACCAGAACGCCCGCTGGGCTCCGGCCTGGCGGTTGGCGACCCTACTCGTCGAGGACGGTGCGATCGGCGAGGTGGTCGGCGTGACCCACCTGCACGACAAGCCCCTCCCCCCGATCGTCGGGACCCCCTTCGACGACCTTCCCCACATGCTGATCACGGACTACCTGATGCACTGGATCGACATCACCCGCTGCTGGCTGGGCGGCAAGAGCCTGGCCTGGGTGCAGGCCACCGACGCGCGGCTTCCGGGGCAACCGGCGGCGGCAAAAAACCAGTGGTCGGCGTCGATCCAGGTGGCGTGCGCCGACGGCGCGCAGGCCCTGCTGCGGGTGGTCGGCGACGTCAAGACGAGGAAGCCGTCCTGCCCGTTCTGGATCCACGGGACAGCAGGCACCCTCCGAGGCAGTGTGCTGGGCGGATCGGATCGGCTGGAACTCGAGCGGGACGACGTCGTGACGCAGTATGCGCTGGACGGCGAATGGTTTGTGGACGGGTTCGCTGGCGCGATGGGTGAGCTGATGTGTGCCATTGCGGAGGACCGGCAGCCCTTCAACAGTGCGGCCCACAATGTGGCCTCGCTTGCACTGATGCTTGCCGCCCGCACCTCCGCCGACGATCCCGCGGGGGCACGCCAGCCGTTGTCCCTGCGGCTCTAGAGTGAAGCGAGTTTTCCCATGACCTACACCCTGATCGACGAGGTCGCCGTCTCACTCAACCGTGGCCGCGTGTATGAGGAGGGCTGGCAAAGCTGGAGCCCCACCACCCTTTATGGGGTCACCGAGACGTCCCGGCGGCCGGAGTCGATGCTCCGCCACCGGATGCGGTTCCGCGCCGGCGCCGAGCAGCCCGCCACCGGGTTCCACGCCGAGGGGCTGCTGCTGGTGGACCCGGGAACCGGCGCACCCATGCGCGTCTACGGGGCGCCAACCCCTGACGACATTCCCTCCATCAGGGCTGAGCTGGTGGGTCAGACCCTGCGGATCACCGCTTCCGGCCCCGTCACCGCGTTCGACGCCACCGACGCCGCGACCGGGCTTGCCCAGTTCGGCGACCGGTTCGCCGCAACGGCCGGTGTGCCGACCCTCACGACACCGCCGACGGCGTGGTGCAGCTGGTACCGCTACTTCGAGGGCGTGGTGGAACAGGACATCATCGAGAATCTTCAGGCCATTGACCGGTTAGCGCTCCCCGTCGAGGTCATCCAGCTCGATGATGGGTGGGAAGCCGGGATCGGCGACTGGACTCCCCTGCACCACAAGTTCAGCTCCCTGCCCGGCCTGGCTGAACGCATCCGCGGGACCGGCCGCCGGGCGGGTATCTGGCTGGCCCCCTTCATCGCCAGCCCCACCAGCGAGCTGGCCCTCAATCATCCCGACTGGCTGATGGACGAGGCAGGCTTCAACTGGGGACACGACTTCCGTGGACTGGACCTGACCCAGCCGGGGCTGCAGGACTACCTGTGGACCACCTTCAGGGGCCTGCGCGACGACGGCTTCGACTACTTCAAACTCGACTTCCTCTACGGCGGTGCCCTCCCCGGTGCCCGGCATGGGGAGGCGACGGCGGTTGACGCCTACCGGTCGGGGCTGGAACTGATCCGCGACGCCGTCGGGCCCGACAGCTTCCTGCTGGGCTGCGGTGCACCCATCTTGCCCAGCGTGGGGCTTCTCGACGGGATGCGCGTCTCCCCCGATACGTTCCACGAACACGCTCAGGATGCGGCGGGTGAACTCCGCGGCGCCATGGGAACCACTGCCCGCGCGTGGCAGCATGGCCGGTTCTGGGTCAACGACCCCGATTGCCTGGTCGCCCGTCCCACCTTTGCTCTGCGCGAGGAGTGGGCCGCCGTCGTCGACCGTTGGGGTGGGCTGAGGTCCAGCTCGGACCGCATCGCCGACCTCGACCAGCGGGGACTGGAGCTGACCCGGCAGGTGCTCGGCAATGTCCCACCACCCAGACCGTTCGCCGAATTGCCGGGTGCCTGATGTTTCCTCAACCCCTGGATGGAGTCTCATGACCGCCCTGCCTGCCCCAACCGCGTTATCCACTGCCGCGGTGTCGGTACTCAGCAAGAACTGGGCAGGATCGCACACCCTTCCCGCCAGCGGCCTCTACCCCCACCAGTGGAGTTGGGACTCGGGGTTCATTGCCCTCGGGCTGCGACACGTTGAACCCGACCGCGCCCAACAGGAGCTGGAGTCCATCCTCAGCGGGCAGTGGGACGACGGCCGGCTCCCGCAAATCATCTACGACGTCAGCCGCGACGACGACTACTCGCCGGGCGCCTCGTTCTGGCGGTCGACCGACCTGCCCGCGGCACCGGTGGTGCCCACCACCGGGCTGATCCAGCCGCCCAACCACGCGTGGGCTGCGTGGGAAGTGCACCGCACCAATCCGGCGGCGTCGGAGCGGAACGATTTCCTCCCCCGCGTGTATCCGCGCCTGGTGGCCTGGCACGAGTACCTCGCCACCCGCAGGAACCGCGGCGGGAGGGGGCTGGCCAGCGTCATCCACCCATGGGAGTCGGGAATGGACAACTCACCGCTGTGGGATGAAGCGCTGGCGCGCATCCCCGACACCCCACAGCACACGATCCGCCGCCCTGACCTCCTGCACGCCGACGCCGGCGAGCGCCCCAGTACCAAGGAGTACGGCCGCTACTTCTGGCTGGCGGAGCAGTACCGCGACCACGGGTGCGACGACCTCGGCGGGAAGGACAGCTTTGTGCTCGAGGACCCCACGTTCAACGCGCTCTGGGCGCAGTCGGAGTTAGCCCTGGCCCTCATCGCCGCCGCACTCGGCAAGGACGACAGCGGCCATCTGGCGCGCGCCCAAACGTTGACCGATGCGCTGGAGCACCTGTACGACGACGACCTGGGGCTCTACGTTGCCCGGGATGTCACCACGGGCGCCCTGGTGCGCAAACCCACCATCTCCGGGATCATTCCGCTGATCCTGCCGGGCCTCGCGCACGCCGAGGCGGTACTGGCAACCCTGATGGGGCCAGGGTTCCTGGCCGCCGCACCCCACATGGTGCCCAGTTACGACCTGCGCGCCCCCGACTTCGAACCGGCCCAGTACTGGCGCGGACCCGCGTGGTTCAACATGACCTGGCTGGTCATCTTCGGGCTGCGGGTGCAGGGCGCCCACTCCGCCGAGGCGGATCGCCTGGCCGCCAACCTGCAGTCCCTGGCCCTGGAGCACGGGTTCCCCGAGTATGTGGATCCCCTGACCGGCGCCCCGCACGGCACCCGGAACTTCAGCTGGACCGCCGCCCTGGCGCTGGATCTGCTGCACCGGTCGGTGTAAGCCCGGACGGGGCGCCCGACCAGTGGCGCCGTCAGTCAGGCGGCCCGAAGAGGGCGACCCCCAGCAGCTGTGGATCGACGATGCCGGCGTGCCGCAGGATGCTGCACTCCTCCCGCCAGGAATAGCCCGGGAGCGAGGTCAGCTGGGGTGACCGGGTGGCGGGAATCAGCGGCCCGGGCAGCTGGCCCACCGTTGTGAGCAGGTTGGCCCAGCCGTCCTCGGCCCGGACCGCGTCGTCCCGGGTGGGTTCGATCAGGCCCGCGTGCTGGCGCAACTGCCGTTTGCCGACCAGGTACCCGCCGGGCCGTTTCATCTGCCGCACGTACGCGGCGTGGGGAAGGACCGGCTCAAGTTCCTCCAGGAACGGCGCCTCCAGCGCCTCCCGCAGGAACACCGAGCGCCGCAGCGCCAGGAGCTCGGTGCCCACTGTGACACCGCGGTCGTGCAACTCCTGGCCCCGGCCGACGCCGGGCGATGCGTCGTCGGCCCAGCGGTGCAGAATCCCGACCGCTCCCTCGTCGCCTTCACGGAGCAGGTCAGCCACCGAGGGGATGTGGTCGCCGGGGAGCAGGTCCTCGGTTCCGTGCCAGGGGCCGCGGTAGCACACCCGCTGTCCCCGGGCGTGGGCGGCCGTGAGGATGTCATGCGCCGCCGCCGTGCTGCTGACCCGGACGTTGACCCATCCGGTGTGATGCGCCACCGCTGTGTCGACTGCTGCCGCTATCGACGCCGGATCGCCCACCCAGTAGTCCCGTTCCGACCGGGGTGAAGCGTCAACCAGTGTGGGTCCCCCGCCGGTGATCCGGGGAAGGGGCCGCTCGCCGGGGTCCCGGCGTGCGACCAGTGCGCGCAGCAGCGCAAGTTCCTCCCAGGTGGAACTCTCGATGCGGACCCCTGTCAGCCCATGCTCGGCCCAGAAGCCGAGAATGGCAACGGTCGCCCGTTCCAGCGGGTCGGTGAGGGAATTCCGGTACCCCCCGATTCCCACCGAGGCGTCGATGGCGAGCGGTGTTGTGGCGTGGGCACCCGGCACCATTCCGCCGTGCTCGCGGGTGCCGTGAAGGGGATTCATTCGACTGTCTCCTTGATTCTGGCTGGACGGCCGGGCTTCCGGCTGACGAACTGGCGGCGGACCCAACTTTGGTAGAGCAGGTGGATCGGAGCCGACACAAACAACGCGCCGGCCGCCCAGGCCCCGCAGCCCAGGACGACGCCGAAGAGCAACTTCCCCAGCACCGAGGCCAGGCCGAACCCGATGTGGTTCACCGCGTACAGTGCCGCGGGCACCACAATGGCCACCCAGACCGGGAACCCCAGCAGCACCAGCACCACGGGCATGGCGACACGGAACAGTGACTCCTCCCCGGCGACGGCCAGCAGCGACACCGACCAGTAGCGTCCCGGCCGGGCAGCGGTCCGGCCGACCTCGCTCATCGTCTCGGCCCGCTCCGGGAGATTCAACGCCAACAGTTCGGCGGGCAGTGCGCCGCTGCGTGGCTTCTTCATCCGGCTGACCCACCGCAGGATCAGCGACTCGGCGCGGAACGCCGCCCGGGCAGCCAACCCACAGGCCACCAGCACACCGGCGGTCACCCAGGGATTGGCTGCGGCCCCTCCTAGGGTCCAGGCGACCGCGAGAGAGGTACCGCCGGCCCCAGCCAGCAGGGCCACGTCGGAGAGCAGCAGCCAGGCGCCCACCAGACTCGCCAATCCCAGCGTCACCGGCGCTGCCACCACAATGTGGCGGCGCCACGCCGGCCGGATGCTGCAGGCCGCCACGCTCAGGGCAACCGCAACAAAGACCCCCAGTGCAACCGCCAGCACCTGGCTCATCTCAACCGCCGTGACTCAACCTGTTGGGGCGCCCGACGGCCATCAGCGCTGCAACGAACGCGTCCTGGCCCTCGTAGCCGAGGATCCGGTTCAACACCTCATCGAAGTAGCCGGCCACGGCACAGGAGCCGAGCCCGAGCGCCGCCGCCACCAGTCCCAGGTTCTGCATTAGCGCACCCTGGTCCAGGTGGGAGATCCGGTACCCGCGGGTCTTGTACTTCCAGTTCACCTTCTTCTGGTCGTTCACCAGAGCCAGCACCACCGGAGCGTAGAACAGCCACTCCGATTCGAAGGTGGCGGTCACCAGGGACAGGCGCAGATCTCCCCTGAGGCGTGGGACCAGCGCGTGCCCCACCTTGTCGTAGACGTAGTACCCCGGGACAACGCCCTCGACCCGGCTGATGATCAGCCCGAGTTCGTTACTGTCCAGGCCGCCGATGCTCGGGTAGGGGAACTTGGGCATGCCCCGGACCCCGTAACCGTCCTCCGTCCCGGTGCTGCCTGCTGCGAGATGGAGCAGCCCGGCCAGTTCGTCGAGTTCCAGGGGGATGTTTTCGTAACTGCGGACCGAGCGGCGCAGTTGCAGTGCTTCGGCGAGGGTTGCCTCCGGGACGTCGGGCACCTCGGGCAGCGGGATCCCGGCCCCATCCGGCCGCGTGAAATGCACCAGCTCATCAGGGAGTTGGGTGCTGCCCTGCTCAGCGGTGAAGAATTCCTGCACCGAGCGTTCGAAGATCCGGTGAGTCACCCGCTGCAGCGTCGCCGGCAGACCCAGCTCGAGTACGTCGGCTGTCGCCGCGAGCGCCTCGTTTACCGCCAGCCGGTCACTTGCCGTGAGCCCGTCGAACTGCGCGGCCACCTCCAACGCCTCGGCGCTTCGTCCAGCCACCGGACCCGGCTGATGCGAGCCCGGAACCGCGTCCGTCGCCGGGTCCGCCTTTGCGTCAGCCGCTGCTGGAGAAGGGGTCGGAGGGGAGGTCGGCACTGATGCTGCTGGTGCGGGTGCTGACGGCGGCGGGCCGGGCTGCGGTGCCGCTGCCAGGTTCAGGACGGCCACCAGGGACCGCTCGACGCCGTCGCACCCCAGCACCTGGTTCGCTGTCGCGTCGATGAAGTTCTCGATGATCCGCACGCCGATCTCGACGGCGGGGTGGGCTCCAGCAGCGAAGATCGCCCCGGTGAGCACCCCGGCGGTCAGCCCGACGCTGCGCACCGCCCGGTCCCCGGAGAGGTACGAGGATCGGGCCAGGTGCCCCACCACGAAGATCAGCCCGTCGCTGGCACCCAGATCCTGGTCCGGAACTGCTGCCTGCAGTTTGCTCTGGTGGGCACTCTCCCAGCTCTTCTCAAGCAGGAATCCGGGCGCCCCGGGCACGCACCGCCACAGCGCTCCGTCGATCAGCACCAGCACGTCCAGCGCGTACAGGGAATCTACCACCGCGGGGTTACTCCACATCGGGCTGAGCAGTTGCTGAAGTCGTGCCGGCAGTTCGCTGGCGTGCAGCGTCCACCGGGTCTCCTGCTCATGGAGCCTGTTGAACGCGTTGAGCGTGGTCTCGAAGTAGAACTTCCGCACCGTGGACCGGGTGTCGTCGTCGGGCAGGCGGGTGTAGCTGGCCAGCGTGTGCTGGGAGTTCAGCTGGTACGACTCGGCCAGGGAACCGGCGACGGATCCCACCCGGCTGGTCGTTGAGTCGATGGTGTCGGGGTCAAGCTCGGTCACGGTGGTCGGCGGGATGAGGGTTTGCTCCAGCATGCGGCGCAGCTGGTCATCCGGGCGTGTGGTCATGGTGTGCTCCTCGGACTTCGGTTAGAGGAAGGGGTGGCGGAGGTCGTCGCGGCTGGCGATGTCACGCGGGGTGCGCGCCAGGCGAATGACGCGGTCACGGATGATGTGGAGGCGCTCCACGTCGATCCTGATCACGTGGTTCTCCAGGAAACTGCCCTTCCCGGTCAGGTGCTGGAGCGCCGCAAAGGAGGCATAGGACGCGGCCAGATCGGCTACCGCGAGCGGCACCTGCGCTGTCGCGGGTATCGACGGGGCGGCGGTCTTCATGAACTGGTAGTCCATCCGCATGGTGCGGCCGGCCTCGTCCATGGTGTCCAGGTCGTAGTAGCTCACGGTGATTCCCGGCACGAAGGTGGGGCCCACCATCGCTTCCCCGCCGTCCACATAGACCAGCTGCCAGGGGGTGCCGGTCTCCATCGCGGCCTCATCCGCGTCGTAGAACAGCCCGGGATTGAGCGTGTCGGATGCCACCACCACCAGGTCGCTGGACTCGAACGACCCGGCCAGCTCACCCACCACCGGTACCTCGGCCGCGAGCAGGTCACCGAGCTGGCGGGCTATCGCCTCGGCCACCCTACCTTCGCCGAGGACGACGACGACGGCGGGCGGCGGCGCCTTGTCGACTCCCATCCCCGCCACCAGGTATCCGTAGTCGCGGGCAGCCTCAGTGATCAGCGCCTTGCCGTCCAGCAGATGCCGGGTGAACTCGGCCGCCGTCTGCGGGTCCAGCCCACTGGCCGTCGCTGCCTCTTCGGCAGTGACGGGTGAGGAGAAGGCCTCAGTGAAGTTGGCGAGCTGCCGCCGATTCTTCGTGTCTTCAATCCGGTGAGTGCTGCTGGACCGCGATCCGTGGCGGACGAATACCTCGTTGTCTGAACATCGGATGATGGCCACCGCCGGATTGATGATCAGTCGTGGCGCATCGGCGTCCGTCGGGATGCCTGCGGAGTCCTGCGGGGTTTCGGTGGAGATGGTGTCAGTCATGGCTGCTCCTTGGTGGACTTAGATAGGGCCTTAGCTGTTGGGTTTAGCGGGTGGAGGCGGTTGGGGCGGAGAAGATGCCGGACCGGGTGGCCAGCAGCGTGAAGATGAGCGCGCCGACGCTGGTTGCCACGATGGCTGCAGCCCACCACGGGTATTCGGCCAGGAGCAGGGCACCGCCAATAGCCGAGTAGAGGCAGTAGGCACCGGTGGAGACCACGCCGAACCAGGACCGCAGGGCCAGGAACACGATGCTTGAGCCGAGGAAGGCGAGGGTGAGGAACAGGCCCGGGCCCACCGCCGTCGGCGGCACCACACCGGCGATTCCTTCGGGGTTGAGGAGTCCGATCACGATCAGTGGAGCCTTCAGGCCCAGTGCGACAATGGCCGCCACGAGCCAGACCGGGGTGATGGCGCGCGGTGTGGTTTCGGTGAGGCCATGCTGGGTGGTTTCCATGGTGTGTCCTTCCTTAGGGGTAGGGCAGGGGGTCGGTGGGCATGTCCGCCAGGGTCCAGTCGGTGGACTGGAGACCGAGCTTCGTCCGGAGGTGGCGGTAACGGGAGTGGCCGAGCATGGGCAGGTTTGGCGGGAAGGCGGGAACCACCTCGGGGACGAAGACCTTCCGTAGCCGGACCTTGTCGAACCCTTCAGGGGTCAGATCGAAGGCGATGGGTGTCAGCCCGTGGCGGGCGAAGAGGTCGAGGATGGCCTGGTACTCGTTGGCGGGCTTCTCCACCGGGAGCTCGGACAGCAGGACCGTCGGCTGGTCGGGTGCCCTGAAGTACCAGTCGAGCTTCGGTTGGTTCTCCTGGTAGCCGTAGTAGGGGACCACCTGAATGAAGTTCTTGAAATCCTGGGGCTTGGCGTCCCGGTTGATGCCGAACATCCGGCTGAAGCCCATCGCGAGTTCCCATTCGGCGGCCAGCAGCGGTGTGCGCACCATCCGCTCGGCCTGGACCACTTCGCTGAGGGCGCTGCGCACCGCCTGATCGATGGTCAGCCCCACGCCACCGCCGGCCATGTAGGCGTTTTCCTTCAGGCCCTCATCCCAGGTGATTGCGGTGACGACGTAGATGCCCTCGAGGTCGAGCTGGTGCAGGTAGAAATCCATGGTGACGCCGGCACGTTCGGCGTCCGCGAGCCAGCTGTTGATCCGGGGGTCGTTGAAGGTCCGGTCCACGGTCAGTTTGGTCAACGGGACCTTGCAGAACCAGGAGAGGTTCACGGCGTCGCGTTCGAGGACCTCCAGCAGGCCGTGGCTGAGCGCTTCCTCGTCGTTGACATGGGTGGCCAGGCCGCCGGAGCTGGAAGCCCCAATGCGGGCCTCCCCCGGTTCGGAAATGTAGAACAGGTGCACCAGTTGGGCTGGCACCCAGTGGTCCTCCCCGGTCAGGAGGTTGGTTCCGCGGTGCCAGGCCAGCGATGTGTCCCAGGTCCATCGTTCGCACCTGAACCCTTCGGCGCTGAGCTGTTCCTCGGTGAACAGGCTGTAGTCCTCCGGGCTGACGAACGTCAGGCCCCGGTCCTGCATCTGGGCTGCTGTCGCCACCAACTTGTCCTCGGGTCCCAGTTGGGTCATTGAGGAGAAGGAACCGAGCATGCGTTCAATCGCTTCGCCGAGGGAGGACGCCACCGAGTCGAACAGGGTGAGGCCCTTGCCGCCGCCGTAGATGTCGCGGTCCAGCCCGGCATTCAGGGCGCCGAGGCCCAGCATCCGGCGGAAGGTGTGGTCCAGCGAGAAGGGGCTGGCTGATCCCTGGAACCCGCCGGTGCCGAGGCCCGAACGAAAGGTCGTCAACACGTTGCGAATTTGTCCGAAGGGGCTGTAGACGGCGAGCATGTCCTGCAGCGCGGCGTCGCGTTCGTGGCTTTGCGCGACGGGGGCCCACGGAATTTCGTGGTTGTAGACGGTGTGCTTCATGATGCCTCCTGGCTGGTTGGTGGGTGCTAGGGAAGTGGGTTCAGGCGCGTTTCCAGAAGCGCAGCCCGAGCAGGACACTTCCCACCGTGAGTGGCAGCACCGCCCAGAGGCGCAGCCACTGGGTGCTGGTGAGCTCGAGCCCGGCGTACACACCGGTCATGACGTCGAACCACTGCTTCAGGGGGTTCCACTCGAGGATGTCCTGCAGCAGTTGGGGCAGGCCGTCGACCGGCGCTGCAGCACCGGATCCGAAGAACATGACGAAGAAGACGACGGCGCTCAGTGCCTGGATGGTGCGCGATCCCACGGGAAGGGTACCCAGCAGGAAGCCCAGCGCACTGAGCCAGGCGATCAGGCCCAGGGCCAGCGCGATGAAGCGCCAGTTGCCGGCGGCGGGCAGCAGTCCGTGCTGTGCCGCGATGATTCCGGTGATGACGGCGCACGCCGCGACCACCAGGGTGAGCATCGACAGCAGCGTGGCGGACGCGAACAGCCAGCCGGGCAGCGGGAGCACCCGGTAGCGCCGGATCACTGACCGCATGCGCAGTTCCGACAGGTAGATGGGCAGCCCCATCAGGAGCAGGTTCGCTGCCACCGTTCCCACCAGTGCCGGGAACATCACGTCGATGAACCGCGCGCCATTGGGCAACATCTCGCTCGCGTAGGGGATGCCGATGAAGACATAGATCACCAGGGGGAAGGCCAGCGAGAAGAAGACTGCGACAGGTTCACGGAGCAGCAGCGTCAGTTCCTGCCGGAGCCAGGCCCAGAGCATCCGACCGGCGGGGGCCCGCTGGGCGGTGATGCCGCGCGGTCCGGGCGTTCCCGGCCCATCGGTATCACCGGGACGGTGGCCGGTGATGGCATTGGGGCTGTCTCCGGGACGGGTGCCATCCACGGGAGGAGTGCTGTTGTCTGCGGCGGGACCACTTGGGGTGGGCCGGTCGGTGAGTTTGCGGGTCATGACGGTCCTTGAGCTGGGGAAGCTGTTGAGGTGAGGTTTGCCGCGTAGGCGTAGACGTCTTCAAGGCGGATGGGGCCACTGAGCAGGTCCGAATAGGTGAGCCCACCGGCCGAGCGTTCCAGGTCAATATCCTGCGCAAGCCGTTCGAGGTGCTGCCGCTCGCCGATCACGCTGATGTTCTCCCCCTGGCGAAGGGGATGTTCGCCGCGGTCCCTGAAGAAGTCCGAGGTCCGGTCGCCAGCCTCGGTGAGCCGGATGCGCCAGGCGCCGCCGGCGGAGGCCAGTACCTCCGGCACCGTGCCGTCCAGGAGCAGCTTTCCCCGGTGCAGCAGCAGCAGGCGGTCGGCGAAGGCTTCGGCCTCGGTCAGGTCGTGGGTGGATGCCAGCACCGCCGTCCCACGGGAGCGGAGGCTGCGGAGGAACTCCCACAGCTCGGCGCGGGCCATCGGATCCAGTCCGCTGGAGGGTTCGTCGAGGATCAGCAGTTGCGGCCGTCCGACGCAGGCGAGGGCGATGTCCAGCCGGCGCTGCCAGCCTCCGGAAAGGCGGTCCACCATCTGGTTCATCCGGTCAGTCAGGCCCAGCTGGCGCAGGATGGAATCCACCGGCCCCGGATCCTGGTACAGGGCTGAAACGGACCTCACGGCTTCCTTGACCTTGAGCCGTTGCGGCAGTCCGCCCTCCTGCAGCTGGACCCCGATGTCGTACCGGTGAAGACCACCGGGGACCACCTTCTTGCCATTGATGACCACGGTGCCGGAGTCCGCCGATCGAAGGCCTGAGAGAATTTCCATCGCTGTCGTCTTGCCGGAGCCGTTGGCGCCGACCAGAACCACGATGCTGCCTGGGCTGATGCTCAGGTTCAGCTCATCCAGGGCTGGGCGATCAATCCCCGGATAGCGTTTCGATACGTTTGTCATAGTCGCGATAGTCATGAGGTAACCGTTCCTCGTAGTGTGCGGGTGGGTGTTTGGTGTGGGCGGTGCCGCCCTCTGAATGTCCGGCACCACCCACACCACCTGCCTGGTGGGGTCCTAGAAAATGGATGCCCAACACCAGCAGCAGCAGGAGCAGCACCACCCGCCGGGGGCCACTGCGTTCTCGCCGGTGAAGTGCTTTTCTTCAGTGCGTCCAAGAGTTGAGAGCATGTTGTTCACCTCCTTTTGGAAGGTTTACGGACCATCACCGGCCTCTCCGGCAGAGCACCGGATGCGTCGGCCAGTCCGACCTTCATGGCTCATCCTCGCAACGGGAAACACCAGGGGGTATCGGTCAAACGTGTCGACCTTGTGCGACTAAAGGAGCACGCCAAAAAGACCGCAAAGCAGGGTATGGCCTCGCAGGACCGGGCTCAGGCGTGGGGGAGGATGGCCCGTACGGTCCAGCCGTCGGCGTCGGGACCCACGAAGAGGGTGCCCCCGAACAGGGTGGCCCGTTCCTTCATGCCGACCAGTCCGATCCCGGAGCCGGGAAGGCTCATGGGCCGCGCGTCCCGCGGAGGGGTGTTGCTGACCACGAGGATTACGCCGTGCTCGCCCTCGGTGATGGAGATGGACACGGAAGTGGAGGTGCCAGCGTGTTTGAGGATATTGGTGGTGGATTCCTGGGTGATCCTGATCAGCGCCAGTTCGATGCTTCGGGGTAATTGCAGCTGCTCGGGGACATCGCAGGTGACAGCGATCCCCATTGACCGCATTGTTCCCACGACCTTTTGGAGCTGGCCTTCCAGGGTGACGGCCGGGTCGTCCGCCTCGGATCGCGCGGCATCCCAGTCGGGGCCGTGCAGCACCTGCAACATCCGTCGCAGGTCAACGAGGGTCTGCCGGGCGGCGTCGCCAATGACGTCCTGCGACTCCCTGCGCTCGACGTCGGTCACGGTGCCGTTGAGGACCCGCGCATGCATGGCGACAATGGTCAGGCCGTGAGCGACGACGTCGTGCAACTCCCGGGCGATGCGTTGCCGTTCTGCGCAGATAGCCTCCTGCTCATGTTCCTCGCGCTGCTGGAGGTCGAGTTGATGCCGCTCGGTCCTCGCGGCCGCCCGACGGAAGTAGAGGCCGGTGGTGCACCCGATGGCGAAAAGCAGGATGTAGGCCACCAGAAAGGGAACTTCGCGTGGGACGGCGACGGCAACCACCAGGCACCACACACCAAAGACTGCGAGGTAACTGACCAAGAACCGTTGGACGGCGGTCGCGGCGACGAACCCGCCGATGATGCTGAAGGCCAGGGCGGCGTAGGTGGTGTTGCCGGTGGCGATACAGATGAACCCGGCGGGGATGAAGACTGCCGCGCTGAAAGTGGACCGCCATACCAGGAGGCACACTGCGAGCGTGGACCAGATCAGGGTGGGAAGCGCCGCCGATGTCAGCGATGACTGTTCCTGGGTGATGAGGAACAGATCCGAGGCCGAGGAGAGCAGGGCCGCAAGAATGACAAAGACCCTGACGAAAGCGGGGATGGGCCGTGCGTCCCAGAACTTCTTAGGCCGCGACACTGCCTTTCCCGGGGTCCGGTCACGGCCAACGACACGTTCCACGGACTGTCGGACGGGGCGAGGGCGCGCATCCGAGAGTTTCATTCACCTATTATGACCAAGACACCCCCGCTTGAGGGGCTATTCCCGCCCCTATTTGTGCCGGGCCGACAAGAGGCAAGACCTTGAATCGGGATCAACACCAGTCAACGAAACGACACAGGTAGCGGCGCATGCTGTCGCCGAGGCCATCGGGAGACGCCGACTCCGGTGCGTTCTGCGCCTGGTGGGTGGCTGCAGGCAACGTGTGGGCGAGCGCCGGCGTTCCGGACGAGGTGCTCACCGAAAGCAGTGACAGAGCAAGAGCAAGAGATGCAGTTTTCATGGTTCCCCCTGGCAGATACTGTGATGCTGCACGCGGTAGCAGTGCAACCACCTTGATCATTGGCGCTGCGTCGGGGGAAAGGCAGACGTCTATCGTTGCTGAATACTTCCTACTTTTGTCGCATACTGCCCGGCCGGTGACGACGTTAGACTGACGATCGTGGAAGATATCCGGGTTCTCGTGGTGGACGATCAGCCGCTCATGGGGCGGGCACTGAAGATGTTCGTCAACGCTGCCAGCGGCATGACGACAGTGGGTGAGGCAACTGACGGAAACATCGCCGTCCAGCAATGCGCCGCCCTCAAGCCCGACGTGGTGCTCATGGATATGCAGATGCCTGTCATGAATGGCGTGGAAGCCACCCGGAAGATCATTGAAACCTGTCCCGGCGTGCGGGTGATCGCGGTGACGACGTTTTCCTCCGAACGGTACCTGGTGCCCGCGCTCAGGGCTGGCGCCTCCGGGTATCTGGTCAAGGATGCCGAACCCGAGGAGATCATCGACGCGATCAGGGCGGTGCACGACGGCGGCTGCGTCCTCTCCCGCAACGTCACCGAAGCGCTGATTTCCTCGATCCGCGAGGCGCCCGAGATTCCCGAGGAGCTCCCGCCGTCCTCCCCCGCGTCGGTCGAGGCGCTGACTCCCCGGGAGACGAAGATCGTCCAGCTACTCGGCCAGGGAATGTCCAACGCCGAGACCGCCCGCGAACTGCACCTCGCAGAAGCCACCGTCAAGACCCATCTGGGTCGCATCATGGCGAAGTGGAAAGTGCGGGATCGGGTGCAGGTGGTGATCTTCGCGGCGAAGAACGGGGTCATCCAGCTGAATAGCGGCACTCCCGGGCAGCCCGGCATCCATCAACCCAGCATCCATCCCTCGCGGAACCCCCACTAACCTGCCGGGCGATCGTATCCTCCTGCCCTGGGGTGTGCAGCTGTGGCGGGTGGCCTGGATAACTCGTGCAGCTCTGGCGTGTTGTCCGGCTTTACACCCGCCACAACTGCACATTCTGGTCACGACGGCGGCCCCCACCCGGCCCGCACCCGCCACAGCTGCACATCACCCGCCCGCTCGGAGGACTCCCCCCAAAAAAAAACGGGTTGCTAGGGTGAAATCATGGATGGGGAGATTGTGGTTCGGGGGCTTCTGTTCGTCGTCATGGTGGGATCGGGGATCCTGATGCTGTGGCTGGCGGGGGCCGCGGCGAGCGGACGACTGAAACGGAACCCGTATGCGGGTATCCGGGTCCCGGTGACCATGGCGAGCGACCAAGCGTGGCTCGCGGCCCATCAGGCAGCCAAGAGGCCCACGCACATAGCTGGCTGGTGCGCCGTCGCGAGCGGCATTCCGTCAATTCTTCCGGTCTCCATGTCGGTTGCCATGGTGGCCGTGTTCATCGGTTCGATGGCCCTGCTGGGCTTCGTGCTGTACGGCGCGAAACAAGGTAGCCGGGCGGCGCGGAACCTGCCGCCGGAGTCCGCCCCCGGGTGAATCAGCCCCGCTGATCAACCGGGGCTGATCAGCCCTTCGCCTTCGCGGCAGCCTTCGCCGCACGTTTGGTTTCGCGCACCTTGGTCAGAGACTCAGGATCCACGATGTCGGCTACTGAGCGGAAGCTGCCTTCCTCGCCATAGGCGCCGGCGCTCTCACGCCAGCCGTCGCCGTCGTACCCGTATTGCTTGCCCAGCAGCGCCAGGATGATTCTGGCCTTCTGTTCCCCAAATCCGGGCAGGGCTTTGAGCCGCTTGTAGACTTCAGCGCCGTCGGGGTTGCCGCGGGTCCAGATCTGGGAGGCGTCGCCGTCCCAGTCCTCCAGAAGAGTGGTGCAGAGTGTCTGGATGCGTGCTGCCATATTTCCCGGGTACCGGTGGACGGCGGGAGGGGTGCGGCAGAGGTCGACGAACTCGTCGGGGTCCTTGTGGGCGATCGTCACTGCGTCGAATGCCCCGAGCCGGTCCTTGATTTTCGCGGGACCGATGAACGCGGTCTCCATCGCAACCTGCTGGTCCAGCAGCATCCCGATCAGCAGGGCCAGTGGTTCCTCGGACAGGAGCTGATCGGCGGCGGGATCGTCGGTGATGTTCAGGTGCGCAGTCATAACCCTGAGTTTAACGGGCGAACGCCCGGCGGGAGTAGCTCCCGCCGGGGGTTCAGCAACTCAAGAGGTTAGTTCAGCGTCGCGGTGTCGATGACGAAGCGGTAGCGAACATCCGAGGCGAGGACGCGCTCGTAGGCCTCGTTGATCTTGTCAGCGGAGATAACCTCGATCTCGGCGCCCAGGTGGTGCTCGGCGCAGAAGTCCAGCATTTCCTGGGTTTCGCGGATGCCACCGATCATGGAGCCAGCGAAGGAGCGGCGGCCACCGATCAGGGCGAAGGCGTTGACGGGCAACGGCTCAGCCGGTGCGCCAACGTTGACCAGGGCGCCGTCCAGGGACAGCAGGCCCAGGTAGTCGCTGATCGGGATGGTGGCGCTGACCGTGTTGATGATCAGGTCGAACGAGCCGGCGAGTTCGGAGAACGTGTTCTCATCGCTGGTCGCGTAGTAGTGCTTTGCGCCCAGACGCAGACCGTCTTCCTGCTTCTTCAGGGACTGCGACAGCACGGTGACCTCGGCGCCCATCGCGGCAGCCAGCTTCACGGCCATGTGGCCGAGTCCGCCCAGCCCGACGACGGCGACCTTCTTGCCGGGTCCGGCACCCCAGTGCTTCAGGGGTGAGAACGTGGTGATGCCGGCGCAGAGGAGCGGCGCGGCGACGTCGAGCTCGATGCCCTCAGGGATCCGCACAACAAAGTCCTCGGTCACGACGACGTGGGTGGAGTAGCCGCCCTGGGTGATCGACCCGTCGCGGTCCTTGGCGCCGTAGGTGCCGGTGTTGCCCTTGAGGCAGTACTGCTCCTCGCCGGCTTCGCAGTTCTTGCACTCGCCGCAGGAGTTCACCATGCAGCCGACACCCACGCGGTCGCCGACCGAGTGCTTGGTGACGTTGGAGCCGACTTCGGTGACAATGCCGGCGATTTCGTGGCCGGGTGCCAGCGGGTAGGACTGGGGTCCCCAGTCGCCGCGGACGGTGTGGATGTCAGAGTGGCAGATTCCGGCGAACTTGATGTCGATCATGACATCATCGGGGCCGACGTCGCGGCGCTCAATGGTGGTGGCAATCAGGTCTTCTGAGGCCGAGGGCGCGGCGTAAGCGTTGACGGTCGTAGGCATAGATAGCTCCTGCAGGTTGGTTGCTGGAAATTCTGGTTCCTTAGCGGCAACGTCGTCAGCCGGCTGCGTATTCCCCGCCAGCGAAGTCATTGTGGGTCAGGGCAGCCGGGAGGGACGGCGGATGGTCGCCTCTCCGGCAAGCTCCGGCTGAAGCGGGACCGGGCTGATAAGTACCGCGGGACCACGGTGAAGCACCCCGTCGGAGACCGGTTGGCAGCGCACCCCACCGCGCCCCCGCATTGCCGCGTGGGCTCCAGGCGCCAGCATCCGGTCCATCCAGGCACAGGGGTGGGCGGGCCGCCCTGCCAGCAGCCGCACCACATCACCCTGGGAGTGCAGTTCGAACTCGTAGCCGAGCAGTGGGTGCAGCTGGGCGCCCCGCACGATGACGTTCCGCCGGGTCAGCAGGGGATCGAACGGGTCGGCACCCAGGAGAGAGGCAATGTCTTCGAGCGCCTCCACGGCCATCAGCGTCACGGCGGCGTCCATGTGGGCGGCCTTGCCAAAGAAGCGGTCCCCCACGATCCCCTTCCCGGCAACCACCTCAGCCCGGTCGGCGTCGGCAGTGGGTACGTCGGCTGCACCGTCGCGGGCGCGGCCGAAGTAGGCGTGCGCTGGCGAGACGAGCAGGTGCAGCACCTCGACGTCGTACCGGTAGGTCTCACTCATCGTCCAAGGCTATCGTCTTAGTTGTTTTGACCTAATCAAAACAACTGGTACAGTTGAGGCATGGCCACCGGCACTAAACCGCAGACTCATCCCGAGGAGCTCAAGGGCACCATCAGGGCATCGGGCCTGAAGGTGACTGCCCCGCGTGTCGCCGTGCTGGAGGTTCTCCAGCACGCACCGCATTCAAGCGCGGAACAGGTGTTTGCCGAGGTACGGAAAACCCTGAGTGGAACCTCCGCCCAGGCGGTCTATGGAATTCTGGCGTCGTTCACCGGCGCCGGACTGGTGCGGCGCTTCGATCCTCCCAACTCACCGGCCCTGTTTGAATGCAGGGTAGGCGACAATCACCACCACCTGTCGTGTGTTGGTTGTGGGTTGATCCAAGATGTCGACTGCGTCATCGGCGAGGCGCCCTGCCTCACCCCGTCCGACGACTCAGGTTTCACCATCTACTCGGCCGAGGTCACCTTCAACGGTCTGTGCCGTTCCTGCCAGACCAACGGTCCGCCCGAAACCGGGTAGACCACAGCACTTCCCCTAGGTATTGCCGACGCGGCACACCGCGATCTGTCATGCCCACCCAAACTTTCAACGCTGAACAGCCCGGCTATTTTGTCGTGCCCAAAAAGGAGATCCACCATGTCAGTCCTGAACCGTACCGCCCCCGCTCACTCAGCCACCCGTCGCACCGTAGACACACTTGCCACTTCCGGCACGGCAACTTCACCGCTGCCCCTGCTGGGCGGACGCTACGTCACCACCGGGGGCCCCGGCTCAGCGGCCGAGGGACGGTATGTGACCACCGGCTCCAACGCCGCGGTTGTCTCCCGGGGTACCTACGTGACGTCCACCAACCGGCCCGCCGGACGCACCGAAGGCCGCTACACCGACCGCGGCTAGGCGGCACTCCGGGAACTCCGGCAACAGGGACGAAACCAGGGCCTGAAGTCCCTTCAAATAGCCCCTGATTGATGCTTGCCTTGACCCATGACCGGTTCCCCTTCCGGGACGGGCGCCGTGGCGGACGATGAGCCCGCGACGGGCAGCCCCCTCGACACGGCATTGTTCGTCTTCAGCGGCCTGGCCGCGATCTGGCTGGCTGCGCTCCTGTTTCAGGAGAGCTTCCAGTGGAACCACTGGTGGTTCACCATCATCTTCTGGGCGGTGCTTGCCTACCTGGTCCTGCCCCGACTGCACCGGATCCTGAGCAGGATCTACCTTCCCGACTATTTCATCGGCAGGGCGCGCACCAGCGATGGACTGCTGGGCGATCCCATCAACGTGACCCTGCTCGGTTCCGAGGCCGCGGTCCATACCTCCATGCTGAGGGCTGGCTGGACCCGCGCCGACGAGATCGACGCAACCAGCACCCGGCGCATCATCGTTTCCACAGTCACCCGCCGGAGCTACGACGAAGCACCCGTCAGCCCCCTGTTCGTCTTCGGACGGCAGCAGGATTTCGCCTATCAGCAGGAGGTGAATGGGAACCCGGGGAAGCGGCACCACATCCGGTTCTGGCGCTGCCCTCCGGGATGGGTTCTGCCGGGCGGCACCGACGTGGACTGGCTGGCGGCGGGCACCTACGACAAATCGGTGGGGTTCTCGCTCTTCACCCTGCAGATCACGCACAAGATCGAAACCGACATCGACGAAGAGCGCGACTACGTCATCGACTCGCTCACCTCCTCCGAGCCGGAGGCGACGGTGCGGATCCTGCGGAACTTCTCCACCGGCTACCACTCCCGCAACGGGGGCGGGGACAATATCCAGACCGACGGGCACCTGCCGGTCATCGATCTGCGGCCCGTCGACGTCGGTTCCACGGCCCAATCCCTGGTTACCGACAGTCGGGACCGCCGCCCGGCGCCCACCACCTTCGGCGCCTCCCTGGTGTTTCTGCGTGGCCTGACGGCGCTCATCCTTGCCGCCTTGCTCTGGACCGGTGACCTGACGGTCGTCGCGGGGCAGGAGCTCGACGAGTACGCGCCAGTGGTCGCCGGCATCGTCGGTGCCTTCGCGCTGCTCGAGGTCCTCCTGGCGTGGCTGTTGCTGCGCGGAAGCAACAGGGCGCGGATCGCGGCCATGCTGCTGAGTGTGGCGGGAATCATCACTGCGGCGACCGACGTCGTCAATGGCGGCCCGGGGATCACCCTCAGCACCAACCTGATCGGGGTGGGCCTGGATATTCTCCTGATCATTGCGCTGACCAGTCAGCGTTCCCGCACCTACGCTCATCGGCGCAGCGGGCACCGGACCAGGAATCGCAGCCGGCAAAACACCGCCGAAGGAATACCTCAGTCCCCTGAGCACTTGCACGAAGTATGACAACTATTGCAATTATCGGAGCAGGAGCAGGTCTCGGAGCCGCCGTCGCGCGCAAGTTTGGCGCTGAAGGCTACTCGGTGGGACTCATCTCACGGAACCAGGGCCGCCTCGACGCCCTGGCTGACGACCTCGCAAAGGACGGGGTCCACGCGAAGGGATTCGTCGCCGACGTGCGCAACCCGGACTCCATCGCCAAGGCGCTGGAGCAGGTGACGGAGACCCTCGGCCCCATCGAGGTCCTCCAGTACAGCCCGCTGCCGCAGAAGGACTTCATGCGCCCCGTGCTGGAGACCACCCCGGCGGACCTGGTGGGACCCATCGAGTTCTCCATCTACGGCCCGGTCGCCGCTGTGCACCAGGTGGTGCCCGGCATGCGTTTCCTCGGTGAGAACCGTGGCACCATCCTCTTCGTCAACGGCGGATCTGCGGTCAAGCCGGGCCGCGGGGTCACTGGAACCTCGGTGGCCTTCGCCGGTCAGGCAGCCTACGCCCAGCTCCTCAACGAGGTGCTCGGCGAGGAGGGAATCCAGGTGTCACAGCTGATCATCGGCGGCCGCATCGAGGCCGGCGACCCGGAGAAGGACCCCGCTGTCCTCGCGGAGATCCTGTGGGACCTGCACACCAAGCGCGACCGCTTCCGCCACCAGGTCAGCGAAGACTAGATTTACTGGGACAACTAGGTTTCACCGCTTCGGCGGGCGAGGATGATTCAATGATCCGGATTGAGCTCGACAACCCAGCGCGCGACGACGTCGCGCGGCTCCTGGATGAGCACCTTCTGGACATGTTCGCCACCTCGCCCGCCGACAGCGTTCACGCACTCGACCACACAGCGCTCTCCGGTCCGGACATCAGGTTCTGGACGGCCCGCGAGGGACCGGCCCTCCTGGGCTGCGCCGCCCTTAAGCGGATTTTGCCCAATGCCGGCGAAATCAAGTCCATGCGCACCGCCACCTCCGCACGTGGCCGTGGTGTCGCCTCGCTTCTGCTCTCGCACCTCGTCGACACTGCCCGCCGGGACCGGCTCGATGGGCTCTATCTGGAGACCGGGACCCAGGAGTACTTCGCTCCGGCCCGCCGGCTCTATCAGCGCCACGGATTCGCCGAATGCCCGCCGTTTGCGCACTACCGCCTGGACCCCAACAGCGTCTTCATGCACCTCGAGCTGCCCACCCTCCCCTAGGCGCGCGCAGCATCATCTAGCGGCATGACCGGGTCCGCCGTCGTACCCCATGAACAGCGCGACGGCGGACTCCAGCCCGAAGATGAAAGGATGGTGCTGACCACCTCACGGAAGGACCCTCCTCAATGGACGAGATCGTCGCCCAGGACGCGCGGCAGCATGTGCTCGCGGCCCTTGCCACCCAGCCAGCGTGGGTGGCGGACGACGACGGCGCCGCGTTCCTGCGCCGGTTCGACAAGAACTTCCCTGAGCTGTGCCGGTTGTTTTATTCGCTCTACGGACCGCAGAACGACTGGCTCGACCAGCTCACCCGTCTGGTCCTTGAGGCAGCCGGTTCCTGGCGGGACCGCCCCAGCGACCTGAAAGCCATCGACGCAGCGAAGGAATCGGACCCCGGATGGTTCCTTTCCAATTCGATGCTCGGCGGTGTCTGCTACGTCGACCGCTATGCGGAGAACCTCGACGGCGTCCACGCGAAGATCCCCTACTTCAAAGAATTGGGGCTCACCTACCTGCACCTGATGCCGCTCTTCCTCGCACCGGAGCCGCACTCCGACGGCGGGTATGCGGTCTCCAGCTACCGGGAGGTAAACCCGGCACTCGGTTCCATGGAGCAGCTACGGGCACTGGCCGCGGAGCTCCGCGCCAACGGGATCTCCCTGGTGGTGGACTTCATCTTCAACCACACCTCCAACGAGCACGAGTGGGCGCGGAAGGCAGCCGCCGGGGACCCCGAGTACAGCGATTATTACTGGATCTTCCCGGACCGGACCATGCCGGACGCCTTCGAGCAGCATGTCCGGGAGATCTTCCCCGATGACCATCCCGGATCTTTCGTGCCGACCCCCGACGGACGGTGGGTCTGGGCCACCTTCCACCGTTTCCAGTGGGACCTGAACTATTCCAACCCGGCGGTCTTCAGGGCGATGGCCCGCGAGATGCTGTTCCTCGCCAACCAGGGCATCGACATCCTGCGGATGGACGCAGTCGCCTTCATCTGGAAGCAACTGGGCACCACCAGCGAGAACCTCCCGGAAGCGCACACGCTGCTGCAAGCCTTCAACGCCCTCTGCCGGCTGGCTGCGCCGTCGCTCCTGTTCAAATCCGAGGCCATCGTGCACCCGGACGAGGTGGCACGCTACATCGACACCGCCGAATGCCAGCTCTCCTACAATCC
The DNA here is from genome assembly GCF_013116745.1 of Arthrobacter sp. 260. GTDB lineage: Bacteria > Actinomycetota > Actinomycetes > Actinomycetales > Micrococcaceae > Arthrobacter_D. The sequence goes on along the minus strand of NZ_JABFOE010000002.1, from coordinate 145,579 downwards.
GCTGCAGATGGCCCTGATCTGGGAAGCCCTCGCCACCCGCGACGCGTCGCTGCTCGGCCAGGCGCTGGAACGGCGCCACGCCATCCCGGAAAACACCGCCTGGGTGAACTACGTGCGCAGCCACGACGACATCGGCTGGACTTTCGCCGACGAGGACGCCGCCGAGCTGGGGATCAACGGCTTCGATCACCGGAAGTTCCTGAACTCCTTCTACGTCAACCGGTTCCCCGGCAGCTTTGCCCGTGGGGTGCCGTTCCAGGACAACCCGCGCACGGGGGACTGCAGGATTTCCGGAACGACGGCGTCGCTGTGCGGGGTGGACCACGACGAGGCGGCCGCCGTCGAGCGCATCCTGCTGGCGCACTCAATCATCTTCAGTACCGGTGGCCTTCCCCTGCTGTACCTCGGCGACGAGGTGGCCCAGGTCAACGACGACGAGTACATGTTCGAGGACGGCCACGCCGCCGATAGCCGCTGGGTGCACCGCCCACGCTTCCCGGAGGACCGCTACGCGCGCCGTCACGACGCCAGCACCCCCGAGGGGGCGGTGTTCGCCGGGTTGCGCCGGATGATCGAAGTCCGTGCTGCCACCCGCGAATTCGCGGGTACCTGGCTGGTCGACTTCGCCACCGGCAACCGCAGCGTGCTGGGCTACCAGCGTCCCGGAGAGGATTCAACCATCCTGGTGCTGGCGAACTTCAGCGACGAACCCCAGACCGTGGACGCCCTTACGCTGAGCGGGTTTGCGGCCGACGTCGTCAACTTGCTGACCCATGCGGCCCAGCGGCTCGACGGCGGGATCACGCTGGAACCCCGCGATTACCTCTGGCTCCGGGCGCAGCCCCGTTAGGGAATGCCGCCCTGCCCACAGTGGTTGCACCCGGTATGAAGAAGATTGGGTTTCTGTCCTTTGGTAACTGGTCCTCGGCGCAGGGATCACGCACCCCGACCGGCGGTGAGGCGCTCCTCCAGGCGATTGACCTGGCAGTCGCGGCCGAGGAGATCGGGATTGACGGCGCGTCCTTCCGGGTCCACCACTTTGCCCGTCAGCATGCCTCGCCCTTCCCGCTCCTCGCTGCGGTTGCTGCGCGCACCAGCCGGATCGAGATCGGCACCGGCGTCATCGACATGCGGTATGAGAACCCGTTATATATGGCCGAGGAGGCTGCTGCTGCCGATCTGATCAGCCGCGGCAGGTTGCAGCTGGGCATCAGCCGGGGATCACCCGAGCCAGCGCTCAACGGGGCCGCAACCTTCGGCTATGTCCCGGGCGACGGCGAGGACTACGCAGACCTGGCCCGCCGCCACACCGAAGTGTTCAGGTATGGGATCAGCGGCGCCGGTATCGCCGAAGCCGACCCTCGGATGGGGTCGGGGCTGTTGCCGATCCAACCGCAGTCTCCCGGGCTGAGCGAGCGGATCTGGTGGGGCGCAGGGACACGCAAGACGGCCGTCTGGGCCGCCGAGCAGGGTATGAACCTGATGAGCTCCACCCTGCTGACCGAGGACACCGGAGTGCCGTTCGACGAGTTGCAGGCCGAGCAGATTCAGATGTTCCGCGACACCTGGGCCGAGCAGGGGCATGGTTTTGAGCCACGGGTGTCAGTCAGCCGGAGCGTCATTCCCCTGGTCAGCGACGAGGACCGCCAGTACTTCGCGCTGAGCGCCCTCAGGGAAACCCGCGACCAGGTCGGAGTGCTCGACGGGGCCCTGTCCCGTTTCGGGAAGAGCTACATCGGTGAGCCGGACGTCATCGCCGAGCAGTTGGCCAACGACGCCGCCGTTCAGTCGGCGGACACCCTGATGCTCACCGTGCCCAACCAGCTGGGGGTCGATTACAACGCGCGGCTGCTGGAGAACGTTGCCGCCCATGTTGCTCCCGCCATCGGCTGGCGGCGCTCCTCACAGCTCGAGGACGCCGCCAACCGGTAACGTCAGGGAATGAGCTTCTCGGCGCGGTAACGCTCGAAGAGGTCGGTGAACGCATCGAGGGTCCGGCGGTACCCGGTAAATCTGGCGACCCGGCTCTTGCTCATGTCAGCGACGACCTCGAGGTTGCGGCCTAGATCGCCGTCGGTGTGCCACCAGGACGCCACCCGGTCGAGGCGCGGCTCGGCCAGGCCGTGTGCTGCGACGAGCTGCTCCCACTGTGGCTGCGCTCCTGCCATCTGGACTTCCAGGGTGCGCGGCTCATCACTGAATCCTTCGGCTTCGACCCCGAAATAGGTGGCGAGCTGCTGCCACATCCAGCGCCATCTGAACACGTCGCCGTTGACCACGTTGAACGCTTCGTTGGCACCGGTGGGTGTTGTTGCCGCCCAGACCATGTGGTCCGCGAGCAGCCCGGCGTCGGTCATGTCGGTCAGGGAGTTCCACTGGGTAGCGGACCCGGGGAAGATGAACGGCCGGCCGGCCTCCTTGCAGAGGGCCGCGTAGGCAGCGAGGGTCAGGCCCATGTTCATGGCGTTGCCGACGGCGTGACCGATCACTGTGTGCGCGCGGTGCACTGACCAGGTGAAGCCCTGGTTGGCTGCCGCAGCCCACAGTTCGTCTTCCTGGGCGTAGTAGAAATTGTTGACGGGCAAACGAGGCTCCTCCTCGCGGAAGGGCGTGTCCGGCATGTCCCCTTCGCCGTAGGCTTCGAACGGGCCGAGGTAGTGCTTCAGACCGGTCATCAATGCCACGTGGGCCACCGGCTTGTCGGCGAGCGCCTCCAACAGGTTCCGCAGCATCGCGGCGTTCACCCGGATGTTGGCTTCCTCGGTGTCCTGCCGCGCCCACGCGGTGAAGAACACATGGGTGGGGGCAACCTCCGCCAGGGCGTCGCTGAGCGACTGGGGTGAGGAGAGGTTGGCAGGGACGTACTGCACGTTGTCCCGTGGTGCCCCGGCGCTGCGGGACATGGCGAGCACCTGCCATCCCTCCCCCGTCAGCTTCTCCACCAGGGCGGACCCGGCAATGCCTGAGGAGCCGACGACCAGCGCGGTGCCGCCTGCTGGTCCGTCGGACGGGGATGAAAGTTCGCTATGACTCATGGGTGGTCTCCTTGCGTTGAACCTCGGGTGACAGGCACATTCCAGCGGAACGTCGAACTGTCCTACCTACGGCAAGCCGGTTCCACACCGAATAATTCCGCCGCTGGCACCCGTGACCGGGTCTTATGGCACTGCCCATAGGGGGTGTCACCGTCGATGATGGAACAACTGACGGATGATGAAAGACGATGATGACACACGATGCACCCAGTCCCACCCGACCCGTGACGGTCTTCCTTCTGGATGACCACGAACTGGTCCGACGAGGACTGCGGGACCTGTTGGAGGGTGAGGGGTTCACCGTAATCGGCGAAACCGGTTCGGCGGTGGAGGCCGTCCGCCGCATTCCGGCGCTGGCGCCCGACGTGACCATCCTTGATGCGCGGCTGACCGATGGGAATGGCATCGAGGTGTGCCGGGACGTCCGGTCGGTGGACCCCTCGCTGCAGTGCGTGATCCTCACCAGTTACGACGACGACGACGCCGTCCGCGGCGCGATCCTTGCCGGTGCTGCCGGGTACATCCTCAAGGAGATCCTCGGCTCCGACCTGCTCGACAAGGTGCGCCGCGCCTCACGCGGCGAGACGCTCTTCGACGAAGAGGTCAAGGCGCGGGTCATTGCCGGATTCTCGGCGGCGCAGCCCGAGGATCCGCGCCTCGCCGGTTTGACAGTCCAGGAGAAGAAGGTACTGGCACTGATCGGGGCTGGGATGACCAACCGGGAAATCGGCGCGGAACTGTTCCTCGCTGAGAAGACCATCAAGAACTACGTCTCCTCCGTGTTGGCGAAGCTGGGGTTCCAGCGCCGCACCCAGGCAGCCGTCTACATTTCACGTCCACCGACCTGAGTACCACCCCCTGGCTGGGGTTTCGTGAGCAACCTGGACAACGGTGGGCAACATCTTCGACCCGAAAGTCCAGGTTGATCCCGCCGGTCCAGGTTGCTCACCGGATCATCAGCCCAGTGGAAGCGTCACGTCAATGGTGGTGCCCTGCCCCAGCGCCGATGTGATCGTCACGGTCCCCCCGAGTGCTTCAGCGCGGTGCTGCATGTTCCGCAGGCCACTGCGCCGCCCGTTCTGCTCAAACCCTTGCCCGTTGTCGGAGATCCGCAGATTGACTGACTGCTTTCCCGCAATCAGGGCAACCGTGACCGTGGTTGCTTCGGAGTGTTGCAGGGCGTTGGAGAGCGATTCGCTCAGGATCGCTTCCAGCTGCGTGGCTGTCGCCTCCCGGACCGCTGTGTCCAGTGGCCCGGAGAAGTGGATCACCGGTTCAACCTCGGACCCATCGAGCACCCTGCGGACCAACGCCAGGATCCGCGAACTGAGCGCGTCCCCGCTGTGGGTGTCCGACTGCAGCGAGTAGATGGTGTCCCGCAACTCGCCAATGGTGGCGTCGAGCTCAGTGGTCACCGAGGCAATCCTGGCAAGGGGTTCCTCCCCGACCACGTGCTTCCGGAGACTCTGGATACTCAGGCCTGCAGCAAACATCCGCTGGATCACGAGGTCGTGCAGGTCCCGGGCGATCCGGTCACGATCCCCGAAGACGGCGTCCTGTTCCCGCTGGATCTGCATCTGGGTCAGTTCCAGGGCGGTCGAGATTTGGGAGGCGAAGGCCGCGACCATCCTCTGGTCCACCGGTGAGAAGGGCGGATCTTCCCGGGTTCGAACAATCACCAGGAATCGGGCGTGGTTCCCCCGGTCGCTGATCCTCGTATACATCGCGGCATCGAACAGATTGGCTTCGGTGGCGGGGAGCACATTGTGCAGCAAGTCTCCGTTCAGCACCGCAGTGTCCCGGTAGGGAAGCATCACCTTGCGCAGGGCGGACCCGTCACCGACCAGCCTGCCGCGCAGGCTGTCGCTGTGCAGCCCGAGCGCCACCTCGCAGTAGAGGGACTCCTCGGGCTCCATCCGGGTGAGGATCAGTACCAGGGACGATCCTGAGGCCTCTTTCGCGTATTCGGCAACGAGTTCCACATCGCTGAGGCTCCGCTCGGGGGACGTGTTCAGCAGCGCCCGGACGGCGTCCTGCCCACACTCAAGCCAGCGGGACCGCCGGGTTTCGGCTTCGAACAGGCGCATGTTCTCGATGGCGACCCCGGCAGCGGCAGCAAGGGCCACCGTCAGATCCTCATCGGACTGACTGAAGTCCCCACCACCGTTCTTTTCGGTCAGATACAGGTTGCCAAAGACAGTGTCGCGGACCCTGATCGGCACGCCGAGGAAGGACGTCATCTGGGGGTGGCCGGCAGGGAAACCGAACGACGACGGGTGCTTGCGCAAATCATGCAGCCGGAGAGGCTTCGGCTCGGTGATGAGGAGACCAAGCACGCCGTGCCCCACCGGCAGCTCACCAATCCTGCTGATCTGGTCCTCGTCCAAGCCCACAGTGATGAAATGACTCAGAATGCCATCCGGGCCGATGACCCCCAAGGCAGCGAACCTGGCATCCACCAACCGGCAGGCCGCCGAAACCACCCGTTCAAGCACCGTCTGCAGGCCCTGGTTCTCGGCAATTGCGGCGAAGCCGGCGAGCAAGTGGTCGATCCCGCCGGGTGGCGCGCTGTCGGCCGGAAATTCATCATCGGGATCGGCGACCTGAGTGGTTCGTGCGGGACTCATTGTGCGGCTCCAGTGATTGAACCGGTGAACCTTCACTCCGTCAGCCTGCTGATGGTGAAGGCGCCTGCTTAAGCTGACCCGGCTGATAAGGTCTTCCGGCCCTAGTCCAGCGGGTATGAAAACCATACTCTCGGGCTATGGACTCCGAGGATACACCCACCACCGTTTTGCCCGCCCACACCTGCTGGGAGTTGCTGAGGGATGCCCCCTATGGCCGGCTTGCCCTCTGCATCGACGGTCAGCCGGAGATCTTCCCGATCAATACCCAGGTGGACCACGGGACCCTGGTTTTCCGGACCGCCGAAGGCGCCAAACAGCGGGCGGCCGAGGGCGCACCCATTGCCTTCGAGGCCGACGGCGTCATGGCGGACGGGACGCGGGCCTGGAGCGTGGTGATCAAGGGGCATGCGTCAACGATCCAGTTGACCGCCGAGCTGATCGCGACCATCCACCTCCCGCTGCACGCGTGGGAGCCGGGGCGTAAAGACCGTTTCATGCGGATCGTTCCAGCGTCCATCTCCGGGCGGAGCTTCACTGTCACTCCCGCCCCTCCTCAGCACGGGGCCCCGGTAGCCAGCGACGAGTGACTACCGGCGGGTGACCACCAAGGTGGGGCACTGCGGAGTCAGCAGCAGCGTATGCGTGACCGAGCCCAACTGGATGCCGGGTCGAGCCCCACGTCCGTGCCTGCCGATCACCAACAGGTATGCACCCGCCGCGTGAAACGACAGCGCTTCGGTCGGTGCGCGCTCCCGGTCGACCACCCTCGACACTACGAGGCCCGGATGGGCTGCCTGCACCTCTGCGAGCGTCTCCTGGGTCTTACCTTCCCCGAACGGATCCTCAGTGGAACCATCGACCGCCGTGACGACCGCCAGCCCACGGTTCGCACTGGACGCCTCGGTGGCAGCCGCTTGGAGGGCCGTCAGGGACTCAGCTGAACCATCAACGCCCACCACCACCGCTCCGTCCTCCTGCCGCACGGCTGGCGCATCCCGGGGGATCACCACCACCGGCGCAAAGCTTCCCAGCACCACCTGCTGCCCCACTGACCCCAAATACTCACCGTTGCGATGGTCCATCCTGTCTGCGCCCACCACAATGAGGGAGGCGTCAGCTGAAAGATTCACGAGAGCGTCCACGATGTCCCCGGAGTGCACATTAGCGGTGACATGCGCCGCCGGATAGTCGGTACACACCTTTCTCGACTCCTCATCCAGCATCTGCCGTGCCGCGGCGATCAGGCTGCCGTAGGGGGTCCCTCCGGCCGCCACCGGAGGGACAAGCGATGGGTCGGGGATAGCGTGCAGCACCGTGACGTGGTGTCCGGTGAGCGCACTACGCGCCACCGCCCAGCGCAGGATCGCTGGACCTGTGACCTGGTCCCTGAAGGCGACAACGATCGGGTGTTCGCGGACCCGGGAGGAGGGCTGCGCATCGGTCATGCCGTAGGTCCCTCGGGGACGATGACCGCCCGGCTAGGCACCGCCTTCACGCGCCATCCTCGGGCATCTCACCGGTGGATCCTTCAACCACCAGGACCGGGCATTTGGCGTGCGCCACGCAGGCGCCGCTGACCGACCCCATCAGCAACCCCCTGAAGGTACCGTGACCGCGGCGACCCAGCACCAGCATCACTGCCCCCTCAGCCGTCTTGACCAGCCCTTTGGACGGATGGGAGAAGATGACCAGCTTCTCCAGCCCCTCCGGCGGATTCCCCCCGAACGCGGCCTCGACTGCCGAATCGAGGTGCTTCTGGGTGATTGCCTCGAAGTTGTCGCTCCCCAAAGGGACGTAGCCGGCGTACTCCGGCGGGTAGTCCCAGGTGCTGACCGCCTGGATCACTGCCCCGAACGGCGGCGCGAGTTTCCTCGCGAAGCGCAGCGCGGCAATTGACTGTTCTGAACCGTCCACTCCGACGACGATGCGGGGTGAGGTGGATGCGTCCATGGTGTGCCTCCCGGGTCAGCGCGGCAGGGTTTGCAGCAGCTTCATTCAGTGTCGCCCGCGGGACCCACCGGCGTTAGGGTCTTACGGCCCGTTCTTGGGGTAAAGACCGTCGGTACTTCTTAAATGATAGAATCATCAAACAATCAAGTAGAGGGAGCCGGATGTCAATGGAACAGGAAAACCAAGGGCCCGCGTTCGCCGACTTCCGTGCGCCCCTGTATGAGGTGAAGGCCAACCTCTTCAAGGGGCTTGCCCACCCGGTGCGCATCCGAGTCCTGGAACTCCTCTCCGCCGCCCCCGAGGTGTCGGTGTCCGATCTCCTGTCGGCGACAGGACTGGAAGCCTCACACTTGTCGCAGCACCTGTCGGTCCTGCGGCGCTACCGACTCGTGACGTCGGACCGCCGGGGACTCCAGCAGTTTTACACTCTTGCCGATCCCCTCGTGGCGGAGTTGCTGGCGGTTGCCCGCGGACTCCTTGAGAACGTGCTCCACGCGACCAAGGAAGACCTTGAAACGGCGACTGTCCCCCGTCCTTCGTCCACCACCAGGGACACCCTGTGAGGGCCCTCCCGGCACTACTTCCCTCGGTCAAGGACTATGCCCAGTTGCCCCGCACCTGGAAGGGGGATCTCATTGCTGGCCTCACGGTCGGCATTGTCGCTTTACCCCTGGCGCTCGCATTCGGTGTCAGCTCCGGTGCCGGGGCGGCCAGCGGTCTCATCACGGCCGTCGTCGCGGGCCTGGTAGCAGCTATTTTCGGCGGCTCCCATGTCCAGGTGTCGGGTCCGACCGGTGCGATGGTCGTGGTGCTGGGGCCGGTCATTGCAACCCACGGAATCGAGGCTCTGGCCCTGGTGAGCGTGCTCGCCGGGGTGATGGTCGTTGCAGCCGGGGTCCTGAAGCTGGGGCGGGTGGTGTCCTTCCTGCCCTGGCCCGTCATCGAGGGTTTCACCCTCGGGATCGCCATCATCATTTTCCTGCAGCAGGTACCCGCCGCCATTGGTGAGGACGCCGGCCCCAGCAGCAACGCGGCCATCTCAGCACTGCAGGCGGCCAGCGGCGCCTCGTCGGCCGAGTTCCTGGCGGCCGCGGCCCTCGTCGCGCTCGTCGCCCTCATCATGGTGGTGGCGCCGCGGATCCACCACCGCATTCCCGGCTCCATCATCGCGATCATCGCAGCCAGCCTCCTGGCCGAGCTACTCGCCCTGCCGGTGGCGCGCATCGGCGCCCTCCCGGATTCCCTGCCCGCCCCCACCGTGCCCGGCTGGGACTGGCAACTCATCCTGATGCTGGCCGGACCAGCCGCCACGATCGCCATCCTCGCTGCGATCGAGTCACTATTGTCAGCACGGGTGGCTACCTCCATCTCCGACACCGGCCCCTACGACGCGGACCGCGAGCTCTTCGGGCAGGGTCTGGCATCCGTCGCGTCAGGGTTCTTCGGCGGCATGCCCGCAACAGGTGCGATTGCCCGGACCGCAGTAAATATCCGGTCGGGCGGCCGGACACGGCTCGCCGCCGTCACCCATGCCCTGATCCTCCTGTTCGTGGTCTACCTGGCAACGGGACCGGTGTCCCGCATACCGTTGGCTGCCCTCGCCGGCGTCCTGATGGTGACGGCGGTCAGAATGGTCTCGATCTCAACCCTGCGCAGCGTCGTCGGGTCGACCCGCGGGGACACCGTGGTCCTGGTCATCACCGCCGTCGTCACGGTCTCCTTCGACCTGATCCAAGCGGTGGGCATCGGAGTGCTGGCGGCAGCGTTCTTCGCCCTGCGGGCGTTGGTGAAGTCCGGTGGGGTCCACCGCGAGGAGATCACCGGCCCCGCGAGGGACGGTGATGCGCGGATCGCCGTCTACCGCATCGAAGGCGCACTCTTCTTCGCCGCCGCGGAGCGGGTCCTGGAACGGGTCAGCGACATCGACAATGTCGAGGTGGCCATCATCCGGATGTCCCAGCTGCAGTCCCTTGACGCGACCGGCGCGCGGGTCATCGCGGAGCTGATCAACACTCTTGAACGGCGCGGCATCACCGTGCTCGTGAAGGGTGTCCAGGAGCAGCACCTGCGTCTGATTACCAAGGTTGGGGTCCTCGAGTCCCTGCGGCATCGGAATCATCTCTTCACGGCACTGGAGCCCGCCATCGAGCACGCGCGCAGCCACGTCGCCCGGAACCGGGAGACACCCGCCGCGGCCCATCCTCTCGCCTAGATTTCCCGCCAGCCGCGGGACCAAAGCCTCTGGACCAGCCAACCCTGACGCGCCACGGTGGGTAGACAGCTACCACTGCCGGGAGGGACACCCATGGAACACCGCATCGTCGTCGGCGTCGACGGTTCGCCGTCGTCACTCCTCGCGCTGCAGTGGGCGGCCCGACTGGTTCCCACCGTCGCCGACTCGGTCACTGCGGTGGCCGCCTGGCAGGTGCCCTTCACCTACTACGAGTTCCCGGTCTCGGGGTGGGACCCGAAGAGTGTCGCCCGGACCATCCTGTCCAAAGCCTTGGATGAGGCCTTCGACAGCGAACCCCCGCCGTTTGTCAGCGCAGAAACCCGTCAGGGCCCGGCGGCTGGTGTGCTCATGGAGGAGAGCCGGAACGCCGAAATGCTCATTGTGGGCAGTAGGGGCCACGGCGGATTCGTCGGCCTGCTGCTTGGGTCGGTGAGCTCCGCGGTCGCTGAGCACGCCAGCTGTGCCGTTTTGATCGCCCATGAACCAGAAAAGCACTCTCCCCCTAGCGGAAGCAGCATCGGATGAAGCACAGCATCGTCGTCGGTTACGACGGTTCGGATCAGTCACGCCTGGCTCTTGAATGGGCCGTCCGGCAGGCGGTACTCGAGGAGCGGTCCCTGCATCTGGTGCACTGCTGGATCTGGCCCCTCTTCACGGATGACCTAGGTCCGGTGGAAGGAGTGGCGGACAGCGGGCTGAGGCACGCAGCCGAGGCGATCGTGGCCGAAGGCGTCGAGGAGACGAAGCGGCTGGCCCCGGACCTTGAGGTGAGGACAAGCCTCGTCTCAGGCGTCTCCTCGGGGGTGCTGGAGAGGATGTCGCGCACCGCGCATCTGGTGGTGGTGGGGAGCCGAGGGCTAGGCGGATTCATGGGTCTGCTGGTCGGATCGGTCAGTCTCAAGCTGGCAGGTACGGCCCACTGTCCGGTCGTGGTGGTGCGGTCCCGGGCGAACCCTGCCGGACCAGTCCTCATTGGCCTCGACGGTTCGCCGAAAAGTGACACTGCACTCGATGACGCCATCGCGCTCGCGGCGGCGTGGAAGGCTCCGCTTAAGCTCATGCACGTGCGCGACGACGTCCGCCTGTTTGGGCGCAACCATTCCTACCCGGGGTCTGACGTTTTGGCCATGCAGATCCTCGCGGATGCGGCGATCCGCGCCCGGGCGGCCGTTCCCGGCATCGAGCTCGAATCGGTGCTGGTCACCGGCCATTCAGTGGCCGGCACCCTCCTCGAAGCGGCCACCACCGCCCGGATCATGGTGGTGGGCGAGACGGGTCAGGGAAACTTCCTGGGCGCGGTCGGTTCGACAGCGCAAACCATCCTGCACCACGCCCCCGGAAACATCATGATCTCCCGGAGACCCCGGGGCTGATCCCTCGGTCTCAGCCCACCATCCGGGCGGCCGGTGCCTACATCTGGGTGAAAGCAGCCACGGCGGGATCGGCGCCGATGCGGCCACCCGACTCCAGCGCTGACACTTCGTCCACCTCAGCCGGGGTCAGGGTGAGGCTGACGGCCGCCAGGTTCTCCCGCATGCGGGTGGAATCCGACGACTTGGGGATAACGATGGTGCCCTGCGCGAGATGCCAGGCGAGCACTACCTGGGCCGGGGTGGCCCCGTACTTGCCCGCCAGCGCTTCGACGGGTGCGGCTGTGAGGTCTGCGCCCTGGCCCAGCGGGCTGTAGGCCTCCACCGCAATGCCCAGGGAACGGTTGTTCGCTGCGAGATCCTGCTGCTGGAAGGTGGGATGGATTTCGATCTGGTTGACCGCCGGGACAATCTCCGACGCGGCGAGCAAGGTGTCGAGGTGGTCCGACAGGAAGTTCGAGACACCGATGGCCCGGATGCTCTTGTCGGCGTAGAACTTTTCCATTTCCTTCCACGCGCCGGTGAACAACCCCTGCGACGGCACCGGCCAGTGAATCAGGTACAGATCGAGGTAGTCGAGCCCGAGGGCATCGCGGCTGCGGTTGAACGCATCGGAGGCCTCGCCCTGCTCACCGTTGCGCAGCTTGGTGGTGATGAACAGTTCCTCCCGCCGGATGCCGGATGCGGCGAGTGCCGCCCCGACGCCCGCCTCATTCCGGTAGGCGGCAGCTGTGTCAATGTGCCTGTAGCCTGCCTCCAGTGCGTCCTCGACAACCCGCTGCGTTTCGGCCGGCGGGATCTGGAAGACGCCGAACCCCAGCTGCGGGATCTCGACGCCGTTGTTGAGGGTCACGGTGGGAACGGTGTTTTCAGTTGGCTGGGACATCATCAATTCCTCGGGTGGTCGGATTGGTTTCGTCGGATAGGACTGTACCGGAATTGGGAGCCGGCAGTGCAGAATGGGGCCATGAGCCTGACTCCCGCAGCCCCTGCCCCGACGGCAGCCCCGTGACCGCTGCCGACCCGGTGCGCACCGACTTCGCAGTCATCGGCAGCGGCTGGCGTAGCCTCTTCTTCCTCCGGATAGCCCGTGAACTACCGGAACGCTTCCGGGTCGTCGGGCTGGTGACCCGCAGCGACGCTACCGGAGCCAATATTGAAAGCGCGTGGGGTGTTCCCACCTACCGGACGATCGACCAGCTCCTGAACCACACCATGCCGAAATTTGCTGTGGTGTCGGTTCCTCGGACGGTGGCTCCCGAGACGATCACCCGTCTGGCAGGCCACGGCGTTCCGGTCCTCACCGAAACCCCTCCCGGACCCGACGTGGAGTCAATGCTTCCCCTGCACCAGCTCGTGGCGGACGGCGCGCTCATCCAGGTGGCCGAGCAGTACCACCTTTCCCCGTTGCTCGCCGCCCAGCTGGCGATCGCCCGGTCCGGGAAACTGGGGGAGATCAGCCAGGCGACGGTGGCGCAGTGCCACGATTACCACGGGGTCAGCCTCATCCGCCGGGCACTCGGGGTCGGATTCTCGGACGTCCGGATCAGCGCCTCAGCCTTCGAGTCGCCCCTGGTGCAGGGTCCGGACCGGACCGGCGATCCCACTCGGGAGACCCGGGTGACGTCGCACCAGATCACCGCCCGGCTGGATTTCGGTGGCCAACTGGGGGTGTACGACTTCGCCAACGAGCACTACCGCTCCTGGATTCGCGCCAACCGGCTGCTCATCCGTGGGGATCGGGGAGAGATCAACAACCACGAGGTGAGCTACCTCCAGGACTTCCGCACTCCGATATTTAGCACCATCAGTCGCGTCGACACCGGTGTTGGCGGGAACCTTGAAGGCAAGTTCCTCCGGGGGCTCATCTGTGGTGATGAATGGGTGTACCGCAACCAGTTCATGCCCGCCCGGCTGATGGACGACGAACTGGCGATCGCTGAATGCCTGGCCCGCATGAGTGACCATGTTGACGGCGGCCCCGAGTTCTACAGTCTCGCCGAGGCGTCGCAGGATCATTACCTCCAGCTGCTGATGAGGCAGGCTGTCGCCACCGGTGAGGTCGTGACCTCCTCACGGCAACCGTGGGCACCATGAACCCGGCCCCGAAGGTGGCGGACGTCGCAGGGATGGTTGAGGAGCTGGCCGGAGCCCCCGACGACGCTGGCATCCTCCACATCGATCGGACGCTCCTCGGACCGGGCTCCTGATGGACAGCTGAGTCGCGAGATGAGCTACCTCCAGGATGGGCACTTGACGTAAGTAACGGTTCGATTCCGTGGCTGGATTGTGCTGTTCAGCCCAGCACCCCGCGGATACTGTTCGGTATATGGGGGCGCCTCGCTGCGGCGTGCCACCGTCACTCGCCCGCTGCTGCCCCGTGGAGTAGCCGTATTGCCTCCGAAAGGAGCACCATGACCTTTGTTCGACGTGCAGTCCGCGCAGGAACAGCCAGCATGGCCGCCCTCGCCCTCCTCTTCCCCCTGGCGTTGCCTGCCGCGGCTGGCCCCGTGGTGACACCCGCCAAGCCTCCGCCGGTATACCACTCGCCCGTCGGATTCATTGATGTTCCCTACGATCACATGTTCTTCAAGGAGATCGACTTCATGGGGCACGAGGGAATCAGCACCGGCTACCCCGACTTCTCCTTCCGACCGGGCGCCATTGTTAACCGCGATTCTGCCGCAGCCTTTTTCTACCGGTACTTTACGGCTCCGGGTGATTACACTGCACCCGCAGTGTCGCGGTTCACCGACGTCCCGGTTGGCCACCAGTTCTTCACGGAGATCCACTGGCTGGCCGAAAATGACATCACCACGGGGTACCCGGATGGAACCTATCGCCCCCACCAGCCAGTCGATCGCGACGCTATTGCGGCGTTCTTCTTCCGCGCGATCGGCGTGGGAACCGCGACCTACCGGCCCCCGGCGCAGTCCCCGTTCGCCGATATCCCGTTGAACCATATGTTCTACCGAGAAATAGCCTGGCTGTACCAGAGCGGCATTGGCACCGGGTGGATGCTCGGCGACGGCACGCGGGTCTTCCGCCCGATGACGGAACTTCCCCGCGAAGCTTCGGCGGCCTTCTTCTACAGGAGCTACCTGGCCTGGGGTCAGCTGCGGTAAGCCCCGGCGAATCACCAAACCGTTTCCGGTGGGCAACTTGGACTTCGTTGGCCAGCATTTTCAGCCGAAAATTCAGAGTGCCCACCAAGGGACCCGGTCACTCACCTGATGGACGGCTAGGGCCCGCCAACCGAAGACCGGCCCGTCCACTGCCAGTTTCTCACCTCGGGTAGGTCCTCGCCCTCCGCGCGAATGTACTGGTGGTGGGTGATGAGCTTGTCCTTCAGTTCCTCCCGCGCGTGGGAGGAGACGTCCCGCAGCCGGGGCACCCGGTCGATGACGTCGATGGCCAGGTTGAACCGGTCGATCTGGTTCATCACGCACATGTCGAACGGTGTGGTGGTAGTGCCCTCCTCCTTGTATCCCCGCACGTGGAAATTGTCGTGGTTGGTATGGCGGTAGGTCAGGCGGTGGATCAGCCACGGGTAGCCGTGGTACGCGAAAATCACCGGCTTGTCCTGGGTGAATACCGCGTCGAATTCCGGTCCGGACAGGCCGTGCGGATGGTTGCCCTGGTCCTGCAGCCTCATCAGATCCACCACGTTGACCACCCGAATCCGCAGATCCGGGAAGTAGGTTTGCAGGATTTCGACGGCGGCGAGTGTTTCCATCGTCGGCACATCACCGGCGCAGCCCATAACGACGTCGGGCTCCAGCCCGGCGTCGGAGCTCGCCCATTCCCAGATCCCGACCCCCTTGATGCAGTGCTGGATCGCTGACTCCATGTCGAGGTACTGCAGCTGGGGCTGCTTCCCGGCGACGATGATGTTCACGTACTGCCGACTGCGCAGGCAGTGGTCGGCCACCGACAGGAGCGTGTTCGCATCCGGTGGCAGGTACACCCGGATCACGTCCGCCTTCTTGTTGACGGCATGGTCAATGAAGCCGGGATCCTGGTGGGAGAACCCGTTGTGGTCCTGCCGCCAGACATGCGAGGTCAGCAGGTAGTTCAGGGAAGCGACGGGCCGCCGCCACGGGATGCGGTTGGTGGTGTCGAGCCACTTGGCGTGCTGGTTGAACATCGAATCGACGACGTGGATGAACGCCTCGTAGCAGGAGAAGAACCCGTGCCGGCCGGACAGCAAATAGCCTTCCAGCCACCCCTGGCAGGTGTGCTCGGACAGGATTTCCATCACCCGGCCGTCGCGGGCCAGATGATCGTCCCCGGGGACCACCTCGGCGTTCCACGCCCGATCGGTGGTCTCCAACACCGCATCCAACCGGTTGGAGTTGTTCTCGTCGGGTGCGAACACCCGGAAGGAGTCCATGTTGGACGCCATGATGTCCCGCAGGAAGGTGCCCAGCACCCGGGTGGACTCCACAGCGCCCGTCCCGGGCGTCTCCACGGGCACCGCATAGTCCCGGAAGTCGGGCATCGTCAGATCCCGGAGCAGCAGCCCACCGTTGGCATGCGGGTTGGCGCTCATCCGGCGAGGGCCCGCCGGGTGGAGCTCACGGATGGTCGGGACGGGTGCGCCGTCGTCGTCGAACAGCTCCTCGGGCCGGTAGCTCCGTAACCACTCCTCGAGAATCTTCCGGTGCCCCGGGTCTTCCCGCGCCTTGCTGAAGGGAACCTGGTGGGCACGCCAGGTGCCTTCCACTTTGACGCCGTCGACGTCGGCGGGCCCGGTCCAGCCCTTCGGCGAGCGCAGCACGATCATGGGCCAGAGCGGACGATGATCGTCACCCTCGATCCGGGCGCGATGCTGGATTTCCTGGATCTTGTTGAGGCAGTCATCCAGGACCCGGGCGAAGTCCTGGTGCATCTGCTCCGGATCCGAGCCCTCCACGTAGTGCGGGGTGTGGCCGTAGCCGCGGAGCAGCCCTTCGAGTTCCTCGTGGCTGATCCGGGCCAGGACCGTGGGGTTGGCGATCTTGTAGCCGTTCAGGTGCAGGATCGGCAGGACGGCTCCGTCCCTGCGGGCGTCGACGAACTTGTTGGAGTGCCAGCTGGCCGCGAGGGGGCCGGTCTCAGCTTCGCCGTCGCCAATAATTGCCGCGACGGTGAGATCCGGGTTGTCGAACGCCGCCCCGTACGCGTGGGACAGCGCATATCCCAGCTCGCCGCCCTCGTGGATCGAGCCGGGGGTCTCCGGTGCCACATGGCTGGGGATGCCGCCGGGAAAGGAGAACTGGTGGAACAGGCGCCGCATCCCGTCGCCGTCGAAGGAGATGTCCGGGTAGGTTTCGCTGTAGGTCCCTTCGAGCCAGGCCGAGGCGACCGCCGCCGGCCCGCCGTGGCCGGGTCCCATGATGTAGATCATGTCGAGGTCACGCGCCATGATCACCCGGTTCAGGTGGGCGTAGATGAAGTTCAGCCCGGGCGTCGTCCCCCAGTGTCCGAGCAGCCGGGGCTTGATGTGCTCTGGTTCCAGGGGTGCCTTCAGGAGGGGATTGTCCATCAGGTAGATCTGTCCCACCGACAGGTAGTTGGCCGCACGCCACCAGGCGTGGATGTTCGACAGTTGGGCAGGATTCAGGACCGGCTGCTGGCTCATGGGTTCAAGCGTGCGCCCAACGGTGCCGAGGATCTAGTGCCGAAAGGCCCTTATCGTGAGCCCGGCGCTGAAGCTACGGTGAATAAATGGACAAGAAACTTGAAGGTAAAAAGTCCCGCAAGTGGAGCGACCTGTCGGACCGCCAGAAGGCTATGACGCTGGTGATGGGCTCCATCCAGCTGTCCCTCGCGGCGACCGCCTGGACGGATCTCGCCAAGCGTCCGCCCGAACAGGTGAACGGGCCCAAGCTCGCCTGGACCGCGATCATCGCCATCAATTTCGTTGGCCCGGTGCTGTACTTCGTCATCGGACGTCGCCGCTAGACACCACCTCACCCGCCCCAACAAACGAAGGCTTTCCATGACCTCCTCCACCACCAACGACGAATTCTGGGACGGTCCTGGCCTTCTCCGCGCCTCCGAGCCGCTGGGCACCGACGAATGCTGGGCTCTGATGGCTGGGCAAACCACGGGGCGGATCGGGTTCCTGAACGAGGGGCTGGTGACGATTTTCCCCTTGAACTGCATCGTCTACGACCGGGGCGTGTACTTCCGCACCGCTGAAGACGGCGTGATCGCCCGGAGCGCCTTGGAGCGGGCAGCGTTCCAGTTCGACCACATCGACACGGTTGCCCGGAGCGGTTGGACCATCCTGGTCAACGGCAGGGTGGAACGGGTCGCGGACCCCGAACTGCTGACGACGCTGTGGGGCCGGCCCACCGACGAGCCGTGGGCCCCCGGCCAGCGCAACCTCTTCTGCGGCATCACCGCCGACAAGATCAGTGGACGGCGCGTCCACCCGACCCATTAGCTACCCCTCGGGTCGTTCCGGGTCCAGCAGTTGCGCCAGGTGAATGCCGCGGCGCTCGCTGAGGTCCTCCAGTTGGGTCCGGCAGGAGTACCCGTCGGCCAGCACGACGGCGGCGTCAGTGGCTCCCCGGACTGCCGGGAGGAGCTGCTGCTCGGCGACCGCCACCGAAATGTCGTAGTGCCCGCGCTCCACACCGAAGTTCCCTGCGAGACCGCAGCACCCGCCAAGTTTCTGCAGCGTGGCACCCGCGCCCTCCAGAAGGGCCGCGTCGGGGCTCCAGCCCATCACCGCATGGTGGTGGCAGTGCGGCTGCGCAACAATAGAGGTCCCAACGAGCGACGGTGGGGTGTAGCCGGGGGCCTTCGCGAGAAACTCGGCGAGGGTGTGGGTGGCCTCGGCCACCCGACCGGCCGTGGCGTGACCGAGCAGCTCGACGGCGTCGGACCGGAGCACGCCCGTGCAGGACGGTTCCAGGCCGACGATGGGAATGCCCCGGTCAACCGACTCCCCCAGCACCGTGACGCTGGAGCGCAGGATTTTCCGGGCGGCATCGAGCTGGCCGGTCGAAATCCAGGTAAGACCGCAGCAGACCGGCGCGTCGGGGATCAGCACCTCATAGCCGGCGGCTTCCAGCACCCGTACCGCTGACTGTCCTACGTCCGGCGAGAAGTTGTTGGTGAACGAATCCGCCCAGAGCAGCACCTGCGGCCGGTCCTTGGCACTGGTTCCGGCACTGGCGCTGGCCCGCGCGGTGAACCAGGAGTGGAAGGTCTGCGGCGCGAACGCGGGGATGGAGCGCCGCTGGTCGACGCCGGCCAGCCGGAGTCCCAGCTGACGGACGCCGGGTAACCGGACCAGGGCATTCACCAGCCGAGGTGCGAAGGCGGCCAGTTTCGCCCAGCGCGGTAGCCAGCCCAGCGAGTAGTGCGAAGCGGGCCGGATCCGGCCCTTGTGGCTCTGGTGCAACACCTCGGCTTTGTAGGCGGCCATGTCGATGCCGGTGGGGCAATCCGAGGCGCACCCCTTGCAGGACAGGCAGAGGTCCAGGGCGTCGTGTACCTCGGGTGCCCGCCAGTTCGGTTTCCCGCCCGTGGTGCCGCCGGTGACCGACCCGTTGATCATCTCCTGCAGCACCCGAGCCCGGCCCCGGGTAGAGTCCTTTTCCTCCCGGGTGGCCAGGTAGGACGGGCACATCACTGAGCTGTTGTCAGCGTGCGATGCCCGGCACAACCCCACGCCGGTGCAGCGGTGGACCGCCTGGCTGAAGTCGCCGTCGTCGTGCAGGTACCCGAAGCCCAGTTTGGAGCGCAGTGGACCCGCCTCGGCCACCCGGACGTTCGCGTCGAGCGGTTCCGGGTTCACGAGGATGCCGGGATTGAGGATGTTGTCCGGGTCGAGGATGCCCTTGACCTTCCCGAACAGGGAGATGGCTGCGGGCGAGTACATGTAGGGCAGGAGTTCGCTGCGGGCGCGGCCGTCGCCGTGTTCACCGGAGAGGGAGCCGCCGTAGCGGGCCACCAGTTTCGCGGCGTCGGTGAGGAAGGCGCGAAAGACTGTGGTGCCGTCGTTGCCCAGGGGGAAGTCGAGACGGATGTGGACGCAGCCGTCGCCGAAGTGGCCGAAGGGGAAGCCGGTCAACTGGTGGGTGAGCAGCAGGTCGTCGAATTCGCGGAGGTAATCGCCGAGCCGTTCCGGAGGCACAGCGGCATCCTCCCAGCCGGCGTGGGCGGGTGCGCCGGTGGGTGAGCGGCCAGCGAGTCCGCCGCCATCCTCACGGATCCGCCAGAGCGCCAGCGCTTCCCGCGGATCGGTGATGATCCGGGCATGCCTGGCCTGCTCGATGGCGCTGAGGCGTCCGGCGCGATCTACGACGTCGACGGCGTCGTCCCCGGAGATCTCGACGAACAGCCAGGCTGCACCGCCGGGCAGTTCCGGCACCGCCTGCGGTCCCTTCCGGGAACGGACCACCTCGACGATGCGCGAGTCCAGGCCTTCGCAGGCGGTGGGACGGAAGGGCAGGACGGAAGTGACGGCGTCGCCGGCGTCGCCGATGGTGTCGAACCCGAGCACCACCATGGTCTTGTGCGGTGCGTCGGCGACGAGCCGCACGCCGGCCTCGAGCACGACGGCGAGGGTGCCCTCGCTGCCGACCAGCGCCCGGC
The DNA here is from genome assembly GCF_013116745.1 of Arthrobacter sp. 260. Lineage (GTDB taxonomy): Bacteria > Actinomycetota > Actinomycetes > Actinomycetales > Micrococcaceae > Arthrobacter_D. The sequence continues at coordinate 125,769 of NZ_JABFOE010000002.1, read as the reverse complement.
GCAGGTCGAAGCCGCGTTCCGGGAGCAGGTGTTCGAGGGAGTAGCCGGAGACCTGACGGCCGAAGCGGCCGAGTTCGGTCCGGATAGTGCCGAGTTCGGCGCCCACCAGCGAGCGCAGGGCGTCGGTTTCCGGCGACGACGGCGTGCCGTCCGCGCCAAGGTAGAGCCGGGTGCCCGAGCCGGTGACGACGTCGAGGTGGGTCACGTTGTCGGCGGTGCGACCGTACGCGAGTGCCCGGGATCCGCAGGCGTTGTTGCCGATCATCCCGCCGACGGTGCAGCGGGTGTGGGTGGACGGGTCGGGTCCGAAGCGGAGCCCGTGGGTCAGGGCCACCTTCTGCAGGGTGGCGTGCACGGCGCCGGGTTCGACGACGGCGGTGCGGGTTTCGGCGTTGAAGTCCAGCACCCGGTTCAGGTGACGGCTGAAGTCGATCACCACGCCGGCGCCGATTGAGTTCCCGGCCAGCGAGGTGCCAGCGCCGCGGGAAGTGAAGGGGATCCCGCGTTCCCGGCAGACGTCCAGGGTGGCCAACACCTCGTCGAGATGGCGGGGGAAGACCACGGCGGTGGGCTGCACCCGGTACAGCGAGGCGTCCGAGGAGTAGGTGGCGCGCGACGTCGGATCCACCCGTACGTCGGGGACGCCCCGGGACTGGAGTTCGGAAACCAGGGAGGTAGGTGCTGTGAGCGTCGTCGCCATGAGTAACATGTTACTCACCGTGTCCAGCCCATCCTTCCCTGAACCATTGTGGAACCCACATGGGGAACGTAGCGTGAGGCTCATGGAGTATCTACGGCATGTGACCTCCCTGTTGTTCATCCTGTCCTTCTGGCCCATGATGGCTGGCACTGTCGAGCTGCCCCTAGCTCTCTGCTTCCCCATTGCCGCCGTCCTCCTGACCCTGGTCAATGAGGTGGTCATCCAACGCCGGCGGAAGGCTGACGAGGCGTTCACCAGCCAGTTCAGCCCCAATCCCACCCTGGTTCACGCCTACCGCGAGGATTTCTAGGCGGCTTTCCGTCCGGCACGCTGCGCGGACGGCGGGTGCGCCGCCGTCGCGCATTACCCTTGGAGTCATGTCACCCGCCGACGACGACGCCCGCACCCCCACCGCGCGGCCGCCGTCCCTCACCGACCGAACCATCGAGGCCGTTCGGGAGGGAATCCGGAACGGCTCACTGGTCCCCGGCGAGCTGTATTCGGTCTACCGGTTGGCTGATGAACTGGGTGTCTCCCGCAGTCCGGTCCGCGACGCACTGCTGCGGTTGGCGGAAACCGGGATGGTGGCGTTCGAACGCAACCGCGGGTTCCGGGTGGTGGTGCCCGGCGCCAGGGAATTGACCGAGATCATCGCTGTCCGGCTGGCCCTTGAGGTGCCCGCGGCGGAACGGGCGGCGGTCCGGGCCACCGACGTCGACCGAGCCGCCCTACATGCCGAACACCTGGCGATGCAGGAGGCGGTGCTCGCGGGCGACGAAACGGCCTTCATGCTGCACGACCATCGCCTGCATGGGCTGCTGCTGGATCTCGCCGGCAACGCGCACGCTGCCCGGATCATTGACAACCTGCGGGATGCCACCCGGCTGGTCGGCGCGTCGACGATCAAACAATCGCGGTCCCTGGACGACGTGTACCGGGAGCACCGGCCCATCCTGGACGCGATCGACGACGGCGACCCGGGCGCCGCCGGTGCCGCCATGCGCCTCCACCTGGAATCCACTGGGAAGCTGCTCCTGCGGGGTGCAATGGGAGCCAGGGATACGTCGCTGTGGGAGGACCTGGTCGATCCGGTGTCCGGACCGGGCGACAGGTAACCGGATGACCGAAGAGGTGGAGCGGCGCCCCCGGGGTGGGCTCGCCGCAATGTGCATCACCCAGACCACGAGCTGGGGATTGCTGTACTACTCATTGCCCGTGGCCGTGGTGCCCATCGCGCAGGACACCGGGTGGAGCGCAGCAGCGATCACCGCCGCGTTCTCTGCCGGGCTAATTGTTTCGGCGGTGGTGGGGATCTGGGTGGGCCGGTTGCTGGACCAGCGCGGACCCCGGCGCCTGATGGTGACCGGCAGCCTGGTCGGTGTTGCTGCACTGTTATTGGTGGCAGCGGCTCCGAACCTGCCCGTCTTTGTTGCCGCCTGGCTGGTGGCAGGACTGGCGCAGGCCGCCGTGTTCTATCAACCCGCCTTTGTGGTGCTGACCCGTTGGTATGGGCCGGCCCGGGTACGTGCCCTGACCACCCTGACCCTGGTTGCTGGGTTTGCGTCGCCGATCTACGCGCCGTTGACGGCGCTGCTGATCGAGAGTGTCGGTTGGCGCTCGGCCTACGTGGTGCTCGCGGTCGCCTTGGCGGTAGTCACCATCCCGCTGCACTGGTTCTTCCTGAATGCGCAGTGGTCGGTGCCGGTACCTGTTCAACCCCGGCAGGCAGTCACCCGCGACGTCCGGATGACGACGCGCAGCCGTCGGTTCATCATGCTGCAGGTGGCGGTTGCAGCGGCCACCCTTGCCCTCTTCGCGGTGACGTTCAACCTGATTCCCCTCCTGCTGGAACGCGGCCTCGACTACCGGACCGCTGTGCTCGCGTTCAGCCTGATCGGGGTGGGCCAGGTCATCGGCCGGCTGTTCTTCGCCGTTCTCCCCGGTAAGGCGAACCCGGTGCGCCGTGCGGTGCTGTTGCTGGCCGCGGGCGCGACCAGCCTGTGGCTACTGGGCCTGCTGCCCGGGCCGGCGTTTGCGCTCATTGCGGTGACGGTTCTGGCGGGCGCGGTCCGCGGCTGCGTCACCCTGCTCCAGGCGACAGCGGTTGCCGACCGCTGGGGTACCGCGAACTTCGGGGCCGTGCAGGGCGTGTTCGTGGCGCCGGTGACAGCCGTCGGTGCTCTGGCTCCAGCAGCGGGGCCTCTCCTCGCGGGGCTGCTCGGAGGATATCCGGCGATGGCGCTGGCCATGGCTGGGGTGGCAACCCTTGGAGTCCTGGCTGCGGCACGCTCCTGAGTGTCAGCCGTCAGAAGTCCAGGACACCGTCCCGAGCTGGTCGGCCTGCGGTGCGACTTCTGGCACGATGGTGTGGTGGAATCTCAATCTGTCGCCCCCGTAGACCAGCAAGCAGGTATTCGGATGTGGCAGGACTATTGCGCCGCTCATCCCGAGGCCGTCGCGGCGTCACCCGAGTACACGATCGAACATTTCGGAGACACCCGGCGACTGGCTGATGAACTGCTTGCCCATGTCCTCAGCGGACGGAAGCGTGCGACGGCGGAGCTTGTGCTCGACTTCATCGCCCGCGGCGATCAGGTGCCCCGCATCGGATCCCACTGGATAGCCTGTGACGGAGGTGGGATACCTCGCATCATCATTCGCAGCCTGGAACTCCGGATCGGTGATTTCACCAGTGCAGATGCTGCGTTCGCCGTCGACGAAGGCGAGGACGATCTGAGCCTGGAGAGCTGGCGGCGCGAACACCGCCGGTACTGGACCCGGGTAGCAGCAGCCCAGGGGAGGCACTGGTCCGAAAGCGATGAGATCGTGTTCGAGCGTTTTGGCGTGGTGTGGCCGCCGGAACATGCTGACTCCGCCCTAGGCTAGACGTCCGGCAGCCTCTGCCAGGTACAGCTCACACGTTGCGTTGTAATAGTCATTCGTCGCACCCTGATGCTTCATCCCGATGCGCCTACACACACTTTGAGAGGCTGTGTTCTCAACCGAGGTTACCGCGATGACCCGGTCCAGGCCCTCCCCGAAACCGTGTGCCAGCACAGCTGATGCTGCTTCGGTGGCGTATCCCTTCCCCCAGTAATCGGGATGGAAGTGCCACCCAATTTCCGTGTCACCCGATGGTTGAAGCGGTGCCTCACCCGACGCGGGAATCCCCTTCAACAGGATGGTCCCCACCACTTGGGAATCACTCGCTCGCTGCACCGCCCAAAAACCCTGGACAGGGTGATCGAAGCTCCGGCACTTCTCGATCAGCCTGTCTGCCGCAGAGCGATCCTCCATCACCCGCGGAACCAACCCAATGAAGCGCTGGACCTCCCACCGTGAGTACAGGTCGTAAACAAACTCGGCATCCGTTGGCTCCCACCCTCGGAGCAACAAACGGTCGGTCGTCAAAGTCTTCACATGGCCCCCTGGTACAGGAGCCATCGGTTGACCTGCACTGAGGTTCCTCCCTGAGACCCCCAGTAGGAGTCCACTTGGAGAAAACCCGCACGTTCAGCGACCTTTTCACTTGCGGTGTTACCGGCGACTGTCTCCAGTGCCACTGCAGGAAAACCATTGTCGAAGAGCCAGGTTGCAAGCAGCCGAACTGACTGCGTGGCCATCCCGCGGCCGCGGGCGTCGGGTTTCAGCACATAGAAGATTTCCGGTTCACCGCCGTCGCGCCACCCCATTCCAACCGTGCCCATCGCCGAGCCATCGATCACTATCGCGTAGCGGGCAGCGAGCCGGCTCCTGTGACGTTCCTGGGTTCGTACTATCCGGCTGCGGGCACCTAGTTCCTCGAGATTCGGTGGATAGAAGGTCCACTGGGGAACATCTGCAACTCGGCTCAGGTCGAATTCCAACTGCCAGTCTTCCTCTGTCAGGCACCGGAGTTGGAGATACTCACCGCCGATTTCTTCCGGGAATGGGATAGGAAACGCCATCTCCCGATCATGGCACAGGCCCGAGTGTGACCGCTCGGTTCCCAGCCGGTCGCTCATACACACTGCAGGGCGTCTACTCCGTCGATAAGTCCTTGAAGTAGCGTGCTACCGGCCACCGCTCAAAGCCAACGGCTTCATACGCCTGCCGGGCTGCGGCGTGGCCGGGGTCATCCCCTGTTTCCACCATGACCATTCGCATCCCCGCGGCTTTTGATCGTTCGAACGAATGTCGCAGGAGGGCGCGCCCAACTCCCTGTCGCTGGAACTGGGGATCCACCGCGAGTACATAGACTTCGCCCATGCTGTCCTCCGGGTGCAGCCGGGTACATACCCATCCGGCTAGATCCGCGCCGACAAACGCCAGGTTTACGTTTTCAGGCTCCTTGTCGAGGACCGCCGCAAGGTCGTTGTGCTGTCTTTCCCTCCACCCTTCGGGGTAGAAAGCATCGTAAACAAAATGAGATACGGCCTGTTTGACTAAGGGAAAGACCGGTTCCCACGCGCGCAGTGATAAGGCCAGAACGTCTTCCCTTTGGCTCTCAACAAATGGAGTGATGCGCAGCACTCCCCCACCCTATCTCGCCCCACGAGACCCGTAGCCGGAGCGCTATCTTCAGTGAAGATGGGCTAGCGAACTCTCAGCAGATGCGGAACAGTAGCCCGAAGGAAAGGAAGATCCATGTCATTCCAGGCTTACCTCGACGCGGTCGAAAAGAAGACGGGGCTAACCCCGCGCGAGCTGATCGAAATCGCTCATCGGCGCGGCTTAGGTCCGGACACCAAGGCAGGTCCCATCCTGACCTGGCTCTCTGAGGAGTACGGACTTGGCCGGGGTCACGGTATGGCCATGGTGCATGTCATCACAAAGGGCGACAGCATCGGTAGCAAACACGTAGGCACGGGGACCACCCACAATGACCCGAAGGATCACCTGTGGCTGGATGGTATTGCCACTAAGCCAGAGGACTACTGAACGCTGCGGAAGTATCCCGGCAAGCCCCTTGGCTACGAAGTACTAGTCCTGGGAGGTGGCGGCGATAAGCGCACGCATGGTGCGGTTCAGTTCGCTCACCTGGTCCCGGGAAAGGTTCAAGCGTTCCATCATCGTCCCGGGCACAGAAAGCGCCTGCGCACGTAGTTTCATCCCAGCATCGGTCAGGCCTACGTTGAGGGCCCGTTCATTCCCACTAACCCGTTCCCGAGTGATGAACCCTAACGCTTCAAGGCGTTTGAGCATTGGTGAGAGGGTCGCAGACTCCATCAGGAGAACTGCGCTCAGGGATTTCACGGTCCGCGGGCTCTGCTCCCATAGGGCGAGCATCACCAAGTATTGAGGATGCGTAAGGTCGAGGTCTTGCAGAACGGGGCGGTAGGCGTTGACCACGCTTCGGGAGGCTACCGAGAGGGCAAAACAGAGTTGGTGCTCAAGCAGCAGATCATCCTCTGCGGCAGGACTGGTGTCCGTGCTATTAGCTTCGGGGGAAACGTCTTTGGGAGGAATGCTCATCGCTCCGGCGTCCGGGGGTTGAGGTACGTCGACCCATCGGCGTTTCGGACTATCTCCCATTGCTCCAGCTCTTGCTGCCTACCCCGTTCAGCCGCATCGCCCCGGTACACGATCTTTCCGCCGGTGTTACCGCGCGCTGCAGGACCCAGGATTACCTGTAGTTTACTGGTCGCTTTCATGAAACGGACCGCAAAGGGTGTCTTTCGAGCCATGAATGATCCTTAGAACAAGGGGAGTGTCGGTATTAGTTAGTCTACTAACAGTTAGTGTACTAACCAAAACGAACGGCGCCACATCCGCCTTAGCTGATCAGGTGATTCGGGAGCCGGTTCCCGGGCGCCCGGCCCCTGATCTCCAGGAGCTCCCGCGCATGGGCCTCCAGCCGGCGGTCCTCCTCCGACCGGGGAATCCACCCCGGTACCGCAACGGCCGTCCCCGTCTCATCCCGGGCCACCATGACGGTCAGACAGTAGGTGGTCAGGTGCATCTCATCCTCGGTGGGCCTCCCGGACCTGACGTGGACCGCAATGTGCATGCCCTTGTTTCCGGTGTAGACCAGCCGCGCTTCCACCTCGACCACGTCGCCGATCAGCAGCGGACGGTAAAACCGCACCCCGCCGGAGAACACCGCCACAGTGTCCTGCCCGCAGTATCGCGCCGAGCAGACGTAGGCGGCCTCGTCGATCCAGTCCATGACCGTGCCGCCGTGTACCTTCCCACCCCAGTTCACGTCGGTGGGCGCGGCAAGGAACCGCAGCACGACCTTCTCGGCGGTGCCTTCATCGGTGTAGACCTGCCCGCGCATCGCCTCAACGATCTCTTCGCGCACGGCGATGCGGGCTATGGCCGCGTCGCGACGACTGATCTCCTCGGGCGTTGACGGCTCGTACGTCGGGACCGGGACCGGCTTGCCGTCCTCCCCCACCGCCACGAAGATCACCAGGCACCGGCTGCGCATGGTGGGCCCGCTGCCCTTTACATCACCAGACGAGACAACCGTCTGGATGTGCAGCGACGACCGGCCGGTGTACACGATGGTCGCCTCGACCTCCACCATGTCGCCCACGTTGACCGGGTCGGAGAAGTGGATGTTGCCGACATACGCGGTGACACAGTAGCTTTTCGCCCAGCCGACCGCTGCGGCGTAGGCGGCCTTGTCCACCCACTCCAGCACTGTCCCGGCGTCGACGGACCCGCTGTGCCCGAGGTCTGTGGGCGCGGCCAGGAACCGCAAGGTCACCGAGTTGGTCTGATCCATGGAGACAGTATTGCTCACAACCGCCCGGCCGCGGCTATCTGTGTCGACGGTTAGCCACCACCGACCGGCTGACGCTCCACACTCTCTGCAATCTCCGCGAGACGGTGCGCCCGCGCGGATTCCGCGAGGGTGAACGGCTCGCCCGTCCGCCGGAACAGCAACGGCCCGTGCCAGGCCGTCGGGATCTTCAGGATGGTCCGGTCCGTCGACGACGACGGCGCCACCTCACAGGGCTGCACCACCTCAGCGGACAGCAACTCGGCCACCACATGCCGCAGCTCGCTGGGATCCCGGGTCAGCCGGGCCGCGAGCGTCAACGCCTTCGTCTGCCCATCCGCGAGGGCAAGCGCCGTCGTCGGCCAGATGCTGGCAGCCCGCCCGCCGGCGTCGTGCAGGACCCCCAGAATGTCATCCTCCCTGAGGCCGCCCGGCGCGGACAGCACAAACTCGTCCAGCGTGCCGAGCTCGGCGGGGTGCACGTGGATGCTGAGGATATTGATGTCGAGCCGGGCCAGCCGCCGCGTGATCCGCTCCAACGCTCCGGGTTCGTCACGCACCAGGACGCGCGCCCGCCACAGGGCCGCCGCCGTGTCGAGACGGCGTCGCCGTCGGATCGCCGGAGCGTGAAGGAAGGAACGCAGCAGCCTGGCAGCCGCCGGGTCAGCCACGAAGATCACCAGCGCGGTCGCCGTGACCGCCAGGACCAACACCTTGGCCAGGTACGGCAGGTGGGTGTTGACCACGGCGGCGTGCACCAGCAACTCGATGGGGAGCATCACCGCCACATTGGCGAGCGTCACCCGGGTCTTTCCCGGTTCGGGAAGTTGACCGCACGAATCACAGATCAGGTCGGCAGTCGCCGCATGGGTCAGGTGTCGCTTCATACCTCCAGCATGCGGTCCAGCTGTTTCGCCTGCATTGCGATGTCGTGACCGTTTATCACCAAACGCCGTGGGGACGATATTCTGGGGTCACTACCCGCGCACCACCGAAGCCCCCGACACCGTCGTCCGGGCGGAACGCGCGACTGAGCCAGCACCCGCAGACCGGGTCCGCCCGACCAGGGCAGCTGGCCGGACACAGCGCTGGAACACCCAGCGGCAGGAAGGGACAGATAGTGCACCGCGACCCATCGGAATGCCTTGACACATGGATGAGCCGAGAGGCTCTGGCCGAGGGAATGATCCCCGTCATCGGGCGGCTGTACCGCGAGAACAACGTGGTGATCAGCATTCACGGGCGGAGCCTCATCAACAAGTCGGCGATGAACATCCTCAAAGCCCACCGGTTTGCCCGCCGGATCAGCAAGGAAGAGCTGTTCCTGGAGGAGACCGCACCCCTGCTGCGCACCCTGGTGGACCTGGATCTGGGTGCCGCGGCCATCGATATCGCCCGGCTCACCCAGAAGTTCAAGGCCGACGGCGGCGGGGCCTCCCTGGAGGACTTCCTCCGGGCGGAACTGGCCGACGTCGTCGACAAGCGCGGCGCTGACGAACGCACCAGTACCGACGTCGTGCTCTACGGATTTGGCCGTATCGGCCGCCTGGTCGCCCGGCTCCTCATCGAGAAGGCCGGCGGTGGCCACGGGCTGCGCCTGCGCGCCATCGTGGTCCGCAAGGGCGCCGACAATGACCTGATGAAACGGGCCAGCCTGCTCCGCCGCGACTCGGTGCACGGCAGCTTCGAGGGCACCATCCGGATTGACGAGGAAGCCAACACGATCACCGCGAACGGTGTCCACATCCAGGTCATCTACTCGAACGACCCCTCCACCGTCGACTACACCGCCTACGGCATCAAGGACGCACTGCTGGTCGACAACACCGGCCGCTGGCGCGACGAGGAGGGACTGTCCAAGCACCTGCAGAGCAAGGGCATCGCCCGCGTGCTCCTCACCGCACCGGGCAAGGGCGCGCTGAAGAACATCGTGCACGGCATCAACCACAACACGATCCTGCCCACCGACCAGATCGTCACTGCCGCCTCGTGCACCACCAACGCCATCACCCCGGTGCTGAAGGCGATCAACGACCGGTTCGGCGTCGTGCACGGGCATGTGGAGACGGTGCACTCCTTCACCAACGACCAGAACCTGATCGACAACTTCCACCAGGGCGACCGGCGCGGCCGTTCGGCGGCGTTGAACATGGTCATCACTGAGACCGGCGCAGCGAAGGCCGTCGCGAAGGCGCTACCCGAGCTTGAGGGCAAGCTGACGGGCAGTTCCATCCGCGTACCAACTCCCGACGTGTCGATCGCCATCCTCAACCTGACCCTGGCCGACGGCACCAGCAAGGACGAGGTCAACACCTACCTCCGCGAGACGTCGCTGCACTCCGATCTGCGGAAACAGATCGACTACATCGACTCGCCCGACGTCGTCTCGACCGACTTTGTCGGCTCGCGCCGGGCCGGGATTGTCGACGGGCTGGCAACCATCGCGAACGGCACCAACCTGGTGCTCTACGTCTGGTACGACAACGAATTCGGCTACAGCTGCCAGGTGGTTCGCGTCATGGAGGAGATGGCCGGCGTTAACCCGCCGTCGTTCCCCGCGAAGGAACCCGTCGCGGCGACCGTGCGGTCCTCCGCGGTCTAAGACACGCCGCCCGCACCACAGCACCGCCACCAGAATCGCCGGTTAGGGTCAGGTTCGCCGCTTGCTAGCGGCGGATCTTGCCCTAACCGGCGATTCTGCGTTCGGCGGCCCCGGGTCGGCGGCCGCGTCAGGGGATCTTGCTCGGAACAGGGTCCTTACGGCGAGCGGTGGCGGAGCCAGTCCTCGAAGGAGAGCCCGTCGACCGGGCTGTCCGGGGCGAGGTTGTCGCCGCTGCTGAAAAATTTGCCCAGCGCACCGGGCAACGGGACGGTGACCTGCCGGCTGGTGGTTCCGGTGACGTCGCGGTAGATCCGGGCAAGCTCGGCCATGGCGAGCACGCGCGGTCCGCCGATGTTGATCACTCCGGTGGGGGCAGGCTCGTGGGTTGCCGCATCAGCCAGGGCGCCCGCCACATCCTGGACGGAGATCGGCTGGAACGCTGCGCCTTTCAGAACCGGAACAAGTCCCACCTTCCCTCCCGCGTCAAACACTCCGGCCACGAGGTTATGGAACTGGGTGGCCCGCACGATGACTGAGGGGACCGCCGAGTTCTGGTAGATCTTCTCCTGCCGCACCTTCGCACGGTAGTACGAGAAGTCCGCGCGATCCGCGTTGACGATCGAGAGCAGTACCGCCCGGTGCACCCCGGCCTGGAGGGCGGCCGCCAGCAGGTTCAGGGCGCCGTCGTCGAGCACCCTTGCCCCTTTCCCGACCCGGCCGTCCAGGACGTCGATCAGGACGTCGGCCCCGTCCAGCGCCTCCGCCAGATTGTCGCCTTCCGTCACATCGGCCTGGACGTAATCGGCACCTGAGACCCAGCGGCGCGAGTGATGGGCGGGAACGTGGCGGCTCACTGAGCGTGTTTGGTGGCCGCGTCTGACGCACTCGTCCACCACGTGGTGACCCACCAGGCCTGTGCCCCCGACAACCACTACTCTCGCCATGGCCCTCAGGGTACGCGAGGGTGGAAGGACGTGCCAGAGGGCGGAAGCTAGGTCATCCGGACTCCCGGAAGCGGAGGTTACCCGCGCCGGACTACTAGAGTCGAAGCATGGAACAACGAACTCTAGGCAAAACCGCACGCTCCGTTTCGACCGTAGGGCTGGGCACTTGGCAGCTCGGCGCTGACTGGGGGGATGTCGACCCGAAGGACGCCACCGCGATCCTCCACGCCGCAGTCGACGCGGGGATCAACTTCTTCGACACCGCCGATGTGTACGGCGATGGGCGCAGCGAACAAACCATCGGCGCCTTCCTGGCGGATAACCCCGGGCTGGACATCACCGTCGCCACCAAGATGGGCCGCCGGGTGGAACAACAGCCGGAGAACTACACGCTGGCCAACTTCCGCCAGTGGATCGACCGGTCGCGCACCAACCTCCGCATGGACACCCTCGACCTGGTGCAGCTGCATTGCCCGCCGTCGTCCGTGTACTCGGACGCGGAGGTCTACGATGCGCTCGACACCCTGGTCAGCGAAGGCGCCATCCGCAACTACGGTGTCAGCGTTGAACGCACCGACGAGGCCCTGGCCGCCCTGAAGCACGGCAATATTGCCACCATCCAGATCATCCTCAACGCCTTCCGGCTCAAGCCTCTCGACGAGGTGCTGCCGGCAGCGAAGGCCGCCGATGTCGGCATCATCGCGCGGGTCCCGCTGGCCTCGGGCCTCCTGTCGGGCAAGTACTCGAAGGATACGACGTTCGCCGAGAACGATCACCGGAACTACAACCGCACGGGGTCAGCCTTCGATGTCGGTGAGACGTTCTCGGGCGTCGACTTCACCACCGGACTCACCGCGGTGAAGGAGTTCGAGGAACTGGTTCCCGACGGCGTCACCACCGCCCAGGCGGCCATCGCCTGGATTGTGGCCCAGGACGGAGTCACCAGCGTGATTCCTGGTGCCCGCACCGTGGAGCAGGCACGCGCCAACGCCGCGGCTGCCGACACCGGCGCTCTCGGCGCTGAGCTCAACAAGGGTGTCGCCAAGATCTACGACCGGCACTTCCGCGAAGCCATCCATCCCCGCTGGTAGTTTCTCGGCCTCCGGCTAGCACCGCATACGACGGCGGCCCCCACCCTGCGAGGGTGGGGGCCGCCGTCGTATGCGGTGCTGTTTAGTAGATGCCCGGCGTCAGGCGCCGAACAGTGCCGACACGCGGGTCATGGTCTGGAAGACCCCGTAGGCCAGGGGCAGTGCCACCAGGGCCCATACGAAAATGGTGCTTGCTGCCTTCATCTCATACCTCCATTGCAGGTTCTTTAGCGCCGGTCCCGGTCTCGGGTGCCGCCTTGGGTTCGTGGAACTTCGAGTCGACGGGCTTGATCATCAGGTTGGCGATGAAGCCGATGATCAACAGGCCGACCATGGTGAGCAACGCTGGCTGGTAGGCAGCAGCGGTGAGCTCGCCCGGGGTGCCCTGGGCGTCGAGGAAGCCGTTGATGATCAGGGGGCCGGCGATACCGGCTGCGGACCAGGCGGTCAGCAGTCGGCCGTGGATGGCGCCCACCTGGTAGGTGCCGAAGAGGTCACGCAGGTACGCGGGAACGGTAGCGAATCCACCACCGTAGAAGGACAGGATCACGAAGGCCAGCACCACGAACAACAGGGTGGTGCTTGAACCGAACAGTGAAAGCACTGCGTACAGTACCGCGCCAGCACCCAGGTAGACCATGTAGATCCGCTTGCGGCCGACAATGTCGGAGGTGGAGGACCAGACGAACCGGCCACCCATGTTAGCGATCGAGAGCAGACCCACGAAGCCGCCAGCAACGGCGACGGTGATTGCCGTGGTGCCGTCCGGTTGGCGGAAGAAGTCCTGGATCATCGGGGACGCCTGCTCGAGGATGCCGATACCGGCTGTGACGTTGCAGAAGAGCACGATCCAGACCAGCCAGAACTGCTTGGTCTTGATGGCGTTCTTGGCTGAGACGTTGTCGGTGGTGACAAGAGGCTTGGACTTCAGCGTTGACGGGTCGAAGCCTTCCGGCTTCCAGTCAGCTGCGGGCACCTTGATGGTGAACGCGCCGAACATCATGTACACGAGGTAGACGGCAGCAAGGGTGAGGAAGAGGAAGCCGACCGCTTCGCCGCTGGCAACCCAGCCCTCGGCGTCCGAGTTCGGGTCGTACATCCGCAGCAGCTGGGTGGACAGAGGGCTGGCGATCAGCGCGCCGCCACCGAAGCCCATGATGGCCATGCCGGTGGCCAGTCCTGGCCTGTCCGGGAACCACTTGATCAGGGTGGAGACAGGCGAGATGTAACCGATGCCCAGGCCAATGCCGCCGATGAACCCGTAGCCCACGTAGACGAGCCACAGCTGGTTGGTGAAGATACCGAGCGAGCCGATGAGGAAACCGCTGGTCCAGAACAGGGCTGAGGTGAACATGGCCATGCGGGGGCCGTTCTTGTCCACCCAGGTGCCCATCACTGCGGCGGAGAGGCCCAGCATCACGATGGCGATCGAGAAGATCACACCGATCTGGGTCAGGCTCGCGTCGAAGTGCTCAACCAGTGCGGTCTTGTACACGCTGGTGGCGTAGGCCTGGCCGATACACAGGTGCACCGCCAGCGCTGCGGGGGGAATCAGCCAACGGTTAAACCCGGGCGGGGCGATGGTGTGTTCACGGGCAAGCCAGCTCATCAAGTACTCCTTCGTCACGGAGAGCGTGGGGGTGCAGCCTGGACGGCAGCCACGGACGCTACGTTCAAATGTTCAATGTTCAACTTCCTAAGGGTAGACGAAGATCACACCGTCTGTTGAACAGCCGTTGAGTGCCCGAAATCCCCGGGGATCAGGCCCGCGGCGCGAGCGCGGCGTAATAGCCGGGGATTTGCTCCGGCTGGCCCTTCGTCCTCATGGCCACCGCGTCAATCGTGACCGACCCGTCCTCGAGGACTGTCCAGTCGCAGTCGTCAAACGCCGCCAGCCGTTCGGCGGGCCCGAAGTGGCCGGGTTTCGGCAGGCCGGCGATCGCCAGTTTAAGCGGCCGGGGAATCCGACGCGGCGAGGCACCCAGACGGGCAATGTAGTCCAGAGCGTTGCCCCGAAAGTTCGTTTCGACAAGGAAGACCCGCCCCTGCTGGCCCACCAGGGGCAGCAGATTCGCGGCCAGGGCAGACCGTGCCGCGGGATCGAGGATGTGGAGGACCCCGCGGACAAATACGTTGCAGTCGCCCAACTCGGCAGACAATAGGTCTCCAGCACCCGCGGCCGTGCAATCGAGGGCACGAAAATCGACGTTAGGCAGGTCGGTGGTTTGCTCCCGGGCTCGGGCAACCGCGCCGGGCGCGACGTCAACGCCGATGGCCTGTGGGAAGTGGCTCGCCAGGAGGCGGGTGAAGCTGCCGTGGCCGCACCCCACATCCACCACGGGCAGGACCGGGTTCAGGGTCCGCTGCAGTGCGGGCAAAAAACTGGCGAACTCATGGTCAGTGCCGGCGTCCCACAGCACATCCCCGTCGGCACCGGTTCTCTGGATCCGCCCCCAATAGCCCTCCCAGGCCGTGTTCCGGTTCCTGGGCACCCGTGAGGACAGCCTGATGATGGAGGGCAGCAGGAGGTACTTCTTCAGGGGTGACACCCGCCTAGCCTATGCCCTGGGTTCGTCGTTGGTCCGATTCCTGGCCGGGGCGTCGCGGTCAGCGGCACCGCCCAGTCCGCCCGTAATGACCCCCGCCATGTTTGCGGCCTTCATCGGTCTGGCGAAGAAGTAGCCCTGGCCCAGGCAGCACCCCATGTCGGCGAGGATCCGGGCCTGGTCAGCGGTTTCGATTCCCTCCGCGATGGAGGTGAGCCCGGCCGCTTCGATGAGTTGCAGGACGGCTGCAATGAACTTCTGCTGCCGCGGATCTTTCGCAATGTCCTCGATGAGCGAGCTGTCCATCTTCACGGCCTGTGCCGGGAGCTTCCGCAGGTAGCTGATGGAGGAGTACCCGGTACCGAAGTCGTCAATTTCGACGCCGACCCCCAGCGCGCGCAGCGCCCGGAGGTTCGCGGTGCTGGCACCCGGGTCGGTCATCAGCGACGTTTCGGTGATCTCGACGATGAGCCGTCCGGACGGAACCGCGTGATCGACCAGTCTCCGTTTGATGAGTCCGAGCAGTCCCGGAGTGCTGCTCGTGGCGGCCGAAAGGTTAACCCGCACCGCGAAGTTGCGGCCGGTGAGCAGGCGCTCCCAGTCGCCCAACTGGGACGTGACTTCCCTGATCACCCATTCGTCAACGTCCAGGACCAGCCCGCTCTCCTCGGCGATCCCGATGAAGTCCTCCGGATGGAGGAGCCCACGGCGGGGATGCTGCCAGCGGACCAGCGCCTCGGCCCCCACCACTGCGGAGGTGGTCAGCGACACTACTGGCTGGTAGTGCACCCTCAACTCGCCGACCGGAATTCCCCGGCGTAACTCCTCGAGGGTGTTGAACCGCTCGTGCGTGGCCTTCAACATGGCTGGGTCGAACACCTGGACGTTGCCCCGGCCCCGCTTCTTGGCCACATACATCGCGGTATCCGCGTCCCGCATCAGGTCCTCACCGGTCTGGCCGGTTTCACCACACCGCACGCCGATGCTTGCGAAGGTGCGGATACTGATTCCCGACACCATCATCTCCGGGCTCAGGGCTTCCAGGGCGCGGCCCGCGATCTCCAGGGCCATCCGGTCGGAGGTTTGCGGCAGCAGTACCGCGAATTCGTCGCCTCCAAGCCGGGCAACAGTGTCGGTGTCCCGCACCGCCGAGGTCAGGCGCCGCCCCACCTCGATCAGGACCTCATCTCCCGCCGAGTGGCCGAGGCTATCGTTGACGGCCTTGAACGCGTCGAGGTCCAGCAGGATCAGCGCGGCCGGGTCCATCCCTTGCGCGGCGGCGACCATCTCGGCATCGATCCGACGCCGCAGCATATAGCGGTTGGGCAGCCCCGTCAGGCTGTCGTACATTGCCAGCCGCTCCAGTTCGACCTGGGCTGCGTGCAAGCTGGCTGTCCGGTCCTGCACCCGCTGTTCCAGCTCCTTGTATAGGAACTCCAGTTCCTCGGCGAGCAGGTTCACCCCACTGATTACCGCGTCTACTGAATCCCGGGCGGGTGACACCTCAAGCCGCGCCGACAGATCTCCCGAGGATAGCCGGACGATTCCCTCGACAAGGGCGTCGAGCCGCTGGTCGGGGAGATCTTCCACTGGCTATTCCTGCCTCAACCAGGCGGTCGCATCGGTCTCGGAGGTGAAGAACCTGGTGGGACAGGGGAGGGTGCTGACCCCCAGGATAAAATTGGCGATCACCTTGTCCACCTGGGAGGACCCCAGCAGCGCGATCCTGGACGCCGCACACGGCAACCCAAACACTTCCCGAGCACCACGGCTCACGGCCTTGGTGGTCGCCATGTCGACCAGCATCGGATGGCGCGCGCCAGCGCACAACTCGTTTACCCGGTCCATCGCGCGGCGGGCATCTTCCTCGGCGATCGAGATTCCCCTCGCCCAGCGCAGCCGCAGGATGCTGTCGGTTCCCAGCGTAAGGGTCGCGTCAATCCCTTCAATCCCGTCCGGGAGGGACTCAGCCACGACGGATCGCCGGATGTTCCCATCGGGCTGGCACGCGCGGGGCACGCACCGGTGGAGCTAAGACCATGGATATAGCATAGATCTCCACGACGCCCGTCAGGTACTAAAGAGCGTCGTGTGAATCAGCCGGCCATTACCCGGGCGAGCGCGGCGAACCGCTCACTGCCGGGGAGGTCGTCGATCAGCACCGATTTGCCGTCCGGACCGGCGAGCGGGATCCGCCAGTTGGGGTACTCATCCTTGGTGCCGGGCTGGTTCTGGGTGCGCCGCTCCCCGACCGCATCGGTCAACGCGACACCCAACAGGACCGACGGGGTCCGCACGATGAACCGGTGCAAGGCCTCGACGGTTTCCTCCACGGTGCCTGCCGATCCTTCGGCGGTCGGCCCGGTCACCGACCGCACCAGGGACAGCACCGACTCCTGGGCGACCTGGTCGGCGGCCCGCTCTTCCTCGACCGGACGGTTGAGCAGGCCCAGCGACTCGCGCAGGTCAACATGCTCACCGGCCAGGTACCCGGCGGTGGGCGGCAGATCGTGGGTGGTCACGGACGTGAGGCACGCCTGACGGTAGTTTTCGGGCCGGCGGGGGCCGCCGTCGTCGTGCTCGAACCACAGGATCGAGGTGCCGAGGATCCCGCGCTCGGCCAGGTAGTCCTGCACCCCCGGCTCAAACACGCCGAGATCCTCACCAATGACGACGGCGCCCGCCCGCTGCGCCTCGAGGGCGAGGATGCCGATGAGGGCCTCGTGGTCGTAGTACACGTAGGTCCCGTCACCGGAAGAGCCGCCCGCTGGGATCCACCAGAGGCGAAACAGCCCGAGGATGTGGTCAACGCGAATGCCGCCCGCGTGTTTGAGGACGGTGCGGAGCATGTCCCGGTACGGCGCGTACCCGGACTCGGCGAGCCGGCCGGGGTGCCAGGGTGGCTGGCTCCAGTCCTGGCCCTGCTGGTTGAACATGTCAGGTGGTGCGCCGACGCTAATCCCGTCGGCCAGGACGCCGCGCAGCGACCAGGCATCGGAGCCGTGGGCGTGCACTCCGACGGCCAGGTCGTGGATGATCCCAATGGTCATCCCCGCGTCGAGGGCGCCCCGCTGCGCGGCCGCCAACTGCTCGTCGCAAAGCCACTGCAGCCACAGGTGGAATCGAATCCGGTCGGCCAGTTCAGCGCGCTGCGCCTCAATGTAGTCGGGGTCATCCCACTCGGCGGCCCCCGGGGCGAGGGTTTCGGCGAGTGCGCACCACAGGGCGAAGCTGTCCAGCCCCGGCCCTTCCTGGCTGAGGAACTCCTCGAAGCTGCGCTGACGCTCGGCGGTGAGCGGTAACTGGTGGATGGCTTCCAGGGCGCTCAGCTTCGCCGCGTAGCTGCTGTCCCGGTCGAGGATCTCAGCGTTCTGGTTGGCTTGTTTCAGGGCGACTGCCTGCTGTTCGATGGCGTGGCGCTGCTCTGTGGTGAGCGCGGCGAACTCCGGCACCTCTTCGACCCGCAGGTAGAGCGGGTTGAAGAACCGCCGGGTGGAGGGCAGGTACGGGGAGGGTTCGACCGGCGGCGCGGGCTCCGCGGCGTGCAGCGGGTTGATCAGCACAAAACCGGCGCCACGGCTGGCCGAGAACGCGGCGAGCTCCCGCAGGTCGGCGATATCCCCGATACCCCAAGAATCCGCGGACCGCACCGAGTACAGCTGCGCCATCAACCCCCAGGTTCGGGTCAGGCGCGCGGTGGTGTCCAGCCGCTGCGGGGTGATGACCAGTGTGCACTGAGCGGCGTCGTCGTCATCCACTGGTCCGGCGTGCAGGGTGTGCCAGCCCAGGGGCAGATCTGCCGGGAGCGCGAAGTGCACTCGCTCCCGGGCTTCGCCGTCGACCTCCGCATGCTCCGCGGGCACGTCGGCGAGCGCCAGGTCCCGGTGCCCGCCGTCCTCAAGCACCACGCGGAGGGTGGGCGTGGTCCCGGCGGGAACGGTGACCGGAACGTTCTGTGCCACGGCTTCCCTGCCGACGACGACGGGTGGAAGCGTCCGGCGCCACGGCGCCCTCTCGGACTCGGTCAGTGACCGCGTGGCCTCGTCCCCGGTCTCGCAGGCCACGCCGAGCGCGGTGAGCACTTTGGTGAGGGTCTGCGGGCTGACGCTCTTCTCGGTGCCGTCCCAGCCGCGGAATGCGGTGCCCACGTGGTGAGCTTCGGCGAGACGGTGCAGCAGGTCAGGCTCGGGCGGGGTGGACGAAGGGGGTGCTTCTGTTGCAGGCATACCTTCAAACCTAGGGGGTCGGAGGGTGGTTCGCTACGCTGGGGTGATGGACGACCAGCAGCGGACCCGGCTCACCGCCTCCATCAGCGGAACCGTCCAGGCGGTCGGATTCCGTTACTACACCCGTGAAAAGGCGCGCCAGCTGGCCCTGACCGGCGTAGCTTCAAACCGGACGGATGGGACGGTGCTGATTGTCGCCGAAGGGCCGGAGACCGCCATCCGCTCGCTGGTGGAGTGGCTCAACTCCGCTGGCGCCCCCGGCAGGGTGGACAACGTCATCGAAACGTACAGCGTGCCGACCGGGGAATTCGCCGATTTCCGGACCGAATAAAGCTACCCGGGAGTAGCATAAGGGCACAGCTCCACTGGGTCACCGACCCGCGGCGACCCACCTGAGCAAAGGGGTCAGCCATGAGCGCCGAAACTCAGCCACAGTCCGATCAGGTACTCCCCGATGCGACCCCGCCGGTTGCGCCGGACGCTGGCGGTCCGCCGGTCACCCAGCGCAGGGCGCGCGAGGTGGCCGAAGCGGCCCGTGAAACCGTGTGGACCCGGCCCAGCTTCGCGAAGGGTCTGTACCTGGGAAGCTTCGACCTGGGGCTGATCCACCCGCACCGGGTGTCCACCACCGCCGACCGGGAACACGGCGAAGCGTTCTTGCGGGACCTGACGGCTTACGCCGCCACCCTCGATGGCGGTCGCATTGAACGCGACGCCCAGATTCCGGACGAGTACCTCAGCGGGTTCGCGGCGCTCGGCGTCTTCGGCATGAAAATCCCCCAGGAATATGGCGGTCTCGGGCTGTCCCTGACCTACTACGGGCGGGCGCTGATGCTGCTGAGCTCGGTCCACCCCAGCGTCGGGGCGCTCATCTCGGCGCATCAGTCGATCGGGGTCCCCGAGCCGGTGAAGGTCTTCGGTACCCCCGAGCAAAAGCAGCAGTATCTGCCGCGCTGCGCCGCCGGTGCGGTGACGGCGTTTCTCCTCACCGAGGCCGACGTAGGCTCCGACCCCGCGCGGATGGGTGTCACCGCGACGCTCGACGGCGACGCCTACGTCCTTAACGGCAGCAAACTCTGGACCACCAACGGCGTCATCGCCGAACTGGTGGTGGTGATGGCGAAGGTCCCGCCGCACGACGGCGGCAAAGGCGGCATCTCCGCCTTCGTGGTGGAAGCCGACTCCCCCGGCATCACCGTCGAAAACCGGAACACCTTCATGGGGCTGAAAGGCATCGAAAACGGGGTCACCCGGTTCGATAATGTCAGGGTGCCGGTCGCCAACCGGCTGGGACGGGAGGGTCAGGGACTGAAAATCGCCCTGACCACGCTGAACACCGGCAGGCTCTCGATCCCGGCCATCTGCACCGCGTCGGGCAAATGGTCGCTGAAGATTGCCCGCGAATGGTCCAACGCCCGGGTGCAATGGGGGCACCCGGTGGGTCAGCACGAGGCCGTGGGCCAGAAGATCGCATTTATCGGGGCAACAGCCTTTGCCCTCGAGGCGGTGTTCGAACTCTCCGCGGCGCTGGCCGACAGCAACCAGGTGGACGTCCGGATTGAGGCAGCCCTGGCGAAGCTGTGGTCGAGTGAGATGGCGTGCCGGGTGGCCGACGAACTGGTGCAGATCCGTGGCGGTCGGGGCTATGAGACCGCCGACTCGTTGCGTGCCCGCGGGGAGCGCGCGGTGGCCGCCGAGCAGCTGCTCCGGGACCTGCGGATCAACCGGATCTTCGAGGGATCCACCGAAATCATGCACCTGCTGATCGCCAGGGAGGCAGTAGACGCCCACCTGTCGGCGGCCGGCGACCTGGCGTCGTCGGACGCTGACCTGGCCGCGAAAGCCAGGGCGGCGGTCGGGGCGAGCGGGTTCTACGCCCGCTGGCTACCCAGGCTGGTGGCAGGCCAGGGACTTAATCCTGCGGCTTATGGCGACTTCGGGAGCCTCGCCAAACACCTGCGGTTTGTGGAACGGTCCTCCCGGCGTCTGGCACGCAACACCTTCCTCGGAATGGGACGATGGCAGGCCGGGCTGGAGCACAAGCAGGTGTTCCTCGGCAGGATCGTTGACATCGGCGCTGAACTCTTCGCGATGGCGGCAGTCTGCACGCGCGCCGAGTTGCTCCGCTCAGAGGACCCGGACGAGGGCCGCGCCGCCTATCAGCTGGCCGACGCGTTCTGCCTGCAATCCCGGGGGCGGATCGGACAGCTCTTCACCGACCTATGGAGCAACACCGACTCCTCCGACCGCCGGTTGTCCCGGCAGATCCTCGACGGCACCTACACCTGGCTGGAGGAGGGGATCATTGACCAGTCCGAGGGCACCGGGCCGTGGATCGCACCCCGGCCGGAGGGTCCCTCAACCCGGCCCAACCTGCACCGGAAATACCGCTGACACCGCCGCGCGCGCCGCTGGCCGGGCCGCGAGGTCGGGACGCTACGCCGAGCCGTGGCGGAGGAGCCGCCCGGACGGAACCGAGAAGTCGATGAGCCGGCCGCGAAGGAAGGTCCGGCGCACCACCCCCGCGAGCTGCTTCCCGGCGTACGGGGTGATGGGATTCTTGTGGTGCAGCTTCCCCGGGTCGACGACGAACACGTCGTCGGGCGCAAAAATTGCCAGGTCCGCGTCAAAGCCGACCGCAAGAGCGCCCTTCGAGGCAAGCCGGGCCAGCTGCGCCGGCCGGGCGGACATCCACTCGCTGACCTGGCGAAGCTCGATCCCTCTTTGCCGCGCCTCCGTCCAGATCAGGGGAAGGCCCAACTGCAGCGAGGAGACCCCTCCCCACGCCACCGCGAAGTCACCGTTCTCCAGGTCCTTCAGATCCAGGGTGCTCGGCGAGTGATCGGAGACGATGCAGTCGATGGTGCCGTCCCGCAGGCCATTCCACAGCAACTCGCGGTTGCCCGCCTCCCGGATCGGGGGGCAACACTTGTAGGCGGTGGCGCCATCGGGGATCTCTTCGGCCGTCAGGGTCAGGTAGTGGGGGCAGGTTTCCACCGTCAGCCGGACGCCATCCTGCTTCGCCGCGGCAATCAACGGCAGGGCATCCGAGGATGACAGGTGCAGGATGTGGGCGCGTACACCCGTGCGACGGGCACGGTCAATGACCTCGGCGATCGCCACGTTCTCGGCGCCGCGCGGCCGGGAGGCCAGGAAGTCCCCGTAGACCGCTCCCGCCGCCGAAGGTGCCCGTTCGATCGCTCCCGCGTCCTCCGCGTGCACGATCATGACCGAGTCGAAGTCCGCCAGGACCGCCATGTCCCGCTCCATTTCCGCGGGATCGAGGGCGGGGAACTCATCGACCCCCGAGTGCAGCAGGAAGCACTTGAACCCGAAAACCCCCTCGTCGTGCAGGGGCCGCAGCTGGCCGGTGTTCCCGGGGACTGCCCCTCCCCAGAAGCCGACGTCGACGAACGCCTGGTCCTTCGCGACCTCCTTTTTGGTGTGCAGGGCCCCGGGGGTGGTGGTTGGTGGAATGGAGTTCAGCGGCATGTCGATGATGGTGGTGACCCCACCGGCGGCTGCGGCCCGGGTGGCAGAGGCGAATCCCTCCCACTCCGTCCGGCCCGGCTCGTTGACGTGCACGTGGGTGTCCACGACCCCCGGCAGCAGCACTTCGCCGCTGGTCAGATCGATGATCTCGCTGCCTGACAGGCCACTGCCGAGGGGTTCAACCGCACTGATCCGACCGTCAACGATTCCGACCTCGCGGGCCAGCTCACCGGTGGGCGTCATGATCCGCTCGCCCCGGATCACCAGGTCATAGTGCGGCCGGGTTCCCTCCGGTGAGCGGTTTTCGGTGGCGTGGGGCATGCTGTCTCCTGACGTCCGTCTGACCCATCAACGTACCCGGTGCTGCTACATTCGCCTAGACATATACTTCCACTCAGCAGAGAGTGGCATCCATCAGGCGAAATCGATGCGAGGAGATCCGGTGAATATTTCCCAAGGCTTTCCTGGTGGGAAGTGGATGAGCCGATGACCAGCCCCACGCTGAGCGCTGCCGACCATACGGCAATCGACACCGTACTCCAGTCAACCGACCGGCTCCTGTCCGAGAACTATCCGGGGGATGATGGCACCCGCCAGCCCGTCCACACGGTCTATGTGCCCGCCGACCGGTTCACCGAAACCCTGGTTGCGGACTGGGGCGCTGAGGCGCTCGCCGCCCTCGGCGCGCAGGGCGGCATAGAGGCGCTGTGCACCGCGATGGGGCTGCCGGCCCCGTTGATCGACCAGGTCAGTGGCCGGGTCACGGCCAAGCTCCACAGCGAACCGATCGAAGACCTCCGGCTGGACTTCGAGGACGGGTACGGGCTCCGCCCGGACGCCGAGGAGGACAGCGATACGCTGCGCGTCGCCGACCTGGTGGCCGCCACTGCAAAGGATGGCACCAGTCCACCGTTCATCGGCATCAGGTTCAAGAGCTTTGAGGAATCCACGAGGGCCAGGGGGCTGAGGACCCTCGACCTCTTCATCGCCCGGATGATGGAGCGTGGCGGCCTGCCCGAGGGTTTGGTCCTCACCCTGCCCAAGGTCAGCACGGCTGCCCAGGTCGAAGCGATGGTCTATGCCTGCGAAAAGCTCGAACAGTCTCACGCCCTCCCCGCCGGCCGGCTGCGCTTTGAAGTGCAGGTGGAAACCCCTCAACTGATCCTCGCCGCGGACGGCACAGTGCCCGTGGCGAAGCTCCTGCACGTGGGCAACGGACGCGTATCGGCTCTGCACTATGGCACCTACGACTACAGTGCGTCACTGGAGATCGCCGCAGCCCACCAGGCCATGGATCATCCCGCTGCCGACTTTGCCAAGCAGGTGATGCAGGTGGCCGTCGCGGGCACCGGCGTGCGGCTATCGGACGGCTCCACGAACATCCTGCCGTTGGGCTCGGACGAGAACATCCGCAGTGCCTGGAAACTGCATTCGACGCTGGTGCAGCGGTCCCTCGAGCGGGGGTATTACCAGGGGTGGGACCTTCACCCGGCCCAGCTTCCCAGCCGCTTCGCCGCGACCTACCTGTTCTACCGGCAGGGTTTCGGCGCTGCCGCCGCACGCCTGCGGAACTACGCGCACCGGCTGGAGAGCACAGTTCTTGATGAACCTGCCACCGCGCGTGCCCTGGCCCGGTTTCTGCAGCGGGGGCTACTCTGCGGTGCCGTTGATCCGCAGGACATCGAAGATGAGGTCCGTATTTCAGCGCACCAGCTCGCAGCGCTGGCCCAGACCGGGTTGATGCCTACCGTTGAGGAGAATAATGACTGATCCCAGCTACTACGCCCCGCAGACCGGGCTGCCACCCCAGTCGGCGCTGCTCACGGACCGCGCCATCGTGACCGAGGCGTACACCGTCATCCCCCGCGGAGTCCTGCGGGACATTGTCACCAGCGTCCTCCCCGAATGGACGGGTACCCGAGCGTGGATCCTCAACCGGCCGGTGGCAGGAGGGGCGACGACGTTCGCCCAATACCTGATGGAGGTCGCCCCCGGCGGCGGATCGGGTGCACCCGAGCCGCAGCGGGAGGTCGAGTCGTTTGTCTTTCTCCTCTCCGGGGAGCTCGACGTCACGATCGACGGCACCGCACATACCCTCACCCCCGGAGGGTTCGCCTACTTGCCCGCCGGGTCGGACTGGCAGGCGGAGAACCGTGCAGAAGACCTGGCTAAGTTCCAGTGGATCAGGAAGCGCTATGAGCCCCTCGCCGGTCACACGGCCCGGGCCGTCGTCGGCAATGAGCGCGACGTCGAACCGGGCGCCATGCCGGACACCGACAACAAGTGGCGCACCACCCGCATGCTCGATGTTCAGGACCTCGCCTACGACATGCACATCAACGTGGTCACCTTCGAGCCGGGTGCGTCCATCCCGTTCGCTGAAACACACGTCATGGAGCACGGGCTGTACGTCCTGGAGGGCAAGGCCGTGTACCGGCTGAACGGGGACTGGGTGGAGGTTCAGGAAGGGGATTACATGTCCCTGCGGGCCTTCTGCCCACAGGCCTGCTACGCCGGCGGACCCACCAACTTCCGCTACCTGCTGTACAAGGATGTCAACCGTCAGATCGTCCTTTGAATCAGTAGTGTCCAGCTGACGAAGGTTTTTCCGGTGAAATGCTTGACACTTCCGGTGTGACTGGGATTACACTTTCGTGAAATAGATATTCCGCACTGCAGAAACATCGAATCAAGTCGATTCGTCGATGGTCAAGGGTGTTCAGCGCTGCAGTGGACAACGACGAAAGCTGACACCCATGCGCCTGAACGACTTTAATTCAGCCCCTCCCACCGCAGCCGCTGCGTTCCTCTGCCCCTGCGCGGATGTTCCCCGCTGGATCACCGCCATCGTCGAGGCCAGGCCCTTCGCCTCGCCTGCCGATCTCCTGGCCCATGCCACCACCGCAGCGCCCGCTTGGACCGAAACTGAACTGGACCGGGCCCTGCAGCACCATCCCCGCATCGGAGAACGCGCCCAGGGCGCCTCCACAGAAAATGAGATGTCCCGCCGCGAGCAATCCGGCGTGGACACCTCAGCCGACGCCGCTGGACAGTTGCTCACCGGCAACCGGGAGTACGAAGCGAAGTTTGGCCGCGTGTTTCTGATCCGGGCTGCCGGCCGCAACGCTGAGGAGATCCTCACTCACCTGCAATCCCGGCTGAATAATACGCCCGAGCAAGAGCTGCCCGTGGTTGCCGAACAGCTCAGGGAAATCGCCCTCATCCGTCTGGAAGGCCTCTTCACATCATGAGCCACATCACCACTCACGTCCTCGATACGGGCACCGGCCGTCCAGCGCAGGGCATCACCGCACAGCTGTCAGCACGATCCGCCTCCGGGTGGGACCCGGTAGCGGAGGGAACCACCGACGCCGACGGCCGGATCCGGTCTCTGGGCCCGGAGCAGGTGAACCCTGGGACCTACCGGATCACCTTCGCCACCGGCGACTATTTCGGCGGCACCGGCACCGAGACGTTCTTCCCCGAGGTGACCCTGACCTTCAGCGTCACCAGCACCGAGCACTACCACGTACCGCTACTCCTGAGCCCATTCGCCTATTCAACGTATCGAGGGAGCTAACCATGACTACAACGAGCCACCAGGACACCGATCAGACACCCGGCACGGGTTCCGCCGACACCGGACGCATCGTCCTGGGGCGCAACCAGTACGGGAAGGCGGAGGTGCGGCTGGTCCGGATCACCCGGTATGCCAACCGGCACACCATCGAGGACCTCAACGTCACCTCGCAGTTGCACGGCGATTTCGCAGCCGCTCACACCGACGGCGACAACTCGCACGTCGTCGCGACCGACACCCAAAAGAACACGGTGTATGCCTTCGCGAAGGACGGCGTGGGCTCCCCCGAGGCCTTCCTCCTGCGCCTCGGCGCCCACTTCACCACGAGTTTCGACTGGGTGACCGGCGGTCGGTGGTCAGCGGAGCAGTACAGCTGGGACCGCATCAACGACCACGATCACGCTTTTTCCCGCAACAAGTCAGAGACCAGGACCGCCCTCCTGCTGGTCGACGGGCAGCATCGGCACATCGTGGCGGGAATCCAGGGCCTGACGGTCCTGAAGTCCACCGGGTCCGAATTCCACGGGTTCCCCCGTGACCGTTACACCACGCTGGCCGAGACGACTGACCGTATCCTCGCCACCGATGTCACCGCCAAGTGGAGGTATAACACCGAGAACACCGTCGACCTTGATTTCGACGCCGCCTACGACAGTGTGCGCGGGATCCTCCTCGAGACCTTCGCCCAGACACACTCGCTAGCCCTGCAACAGACCATGTTCCAGATGGGCAAGAAAGTTCTTGAGGCGCACCCGGGAATCCAGGAGGTGAGGCTGTCCCTGCCGAACAAGCACCATTTCCTGGTGGATCTGGCACCGTTCGGACTGGAGAATCCGAACGAGGTCTTCTTTGCCGCCGACCGCCCCTACGGCCTGATCGAGGCGACGATTGAGCGCGAAGGTGCGGCCAGCGAGTCAGCAGTCTGGGCCGACACCCCCGGATTCTGTTAGCCAGCCACACCTCACGCCGCCCAGGCGACACCAGACCCGCCCAACGCCCCCTCCCGAAACCGGGAATGACACACCAAGGAACCAGCAGCGTAGTGACCCAGCAGACAAGGGAAGTCAGCTATGAAACGACTGAAGACCAGAAAAGGGAACACCGTTCCGCAACGACCCGAAGATGAGCGGCTGCCGCTCGGCCGGTCGTTCACCTACGGGTTGCAGCACGTCCTCACTATGTATGGGGGAATCATTGCCGTGCCGTTGATCGTGGGGTCCGCCGCGGGAATGACCCAGGATGAGATCGCCCTCCTGATTGCGTCCTGTCTCTTCATTGGCGGGATCGCGACGATCCTGCAAAGCTACGGGCTCCCCTTTTTCGGCTCGCAACTGCCGCTGGTCCAGGGGGTGTCCTTCGCTGGGGTGGCGACAATGATCGCCATCCTTGAGGGAGGTGGCGGCATTCAGGCGGTGTTCGGTGCCGTCCTCGTGGCCTCCGTCATCGGCCTCCTCATTGCTCCCTTCTTTGCACGGATCATCCACTTCTTCCCGCCGGTGGTCACCGGGATCGTCATCACCACCATCGGGCTGACGCTGCTGCCGGTCGCCGCCAACTGGGCCATGGGAGGCAACTCCGAAGCGGAGGACTATGGGTCCCTGACGAACATCGGGCTGGCCGCGTTCACCCTGGCGCTGGTTCTCCTGCTGAGCAAGCTCGGCAACGCGAGCATCTCCCGCCTCTCAATCCTCCTGGCGATCGTCGGCGGTGCAGTTATCGCAGCGATCTTCGGCGTCGCGGATTTCTCCGGGGTGATGGACGGTGACATCGTGGCCTTCCCCCAGCCAATCGCGTTCGGCTGGCCGACGTTCCAGCTCGCCGCCATTATCTCGATGGTCATCGTGGTCCTCGTGACCATGACCGAGACCACCGCCGACATTCTGGCGGTTGGCGAGATCGCGAAGACCAAGGTCGATTCGCGCCGGATTGCCGATGGCCTGCGCGCCGATATGCTCTCCAGCGCGGTTGCCCCCATCTTCAACTCCTTCACGCAGACCGCTTTCGCCCAGAACGTGGGTCTGGTGGCGATCACCGGAGTCCGGAGCCGTTTCGTGGTCACGGCAGGAGGCGTCATCATGCTCGTGCTGGGACTGTTGCCCCTGCTGGCACGGATCGTGGCGGCGGTACCCACACCTGTGCTCGGCGGTGCAGGCGTGGTCTTGTTCGGAACCGTCGCTGCGAGCGGGATCCGCACCCTCGCCAAGGTCGATTATCAGGACAACATGAACCTGATCATCGTCGCAGTGTCGCTGGGCTTCGGAATGATCCCGGTGGTCTCGCCCTCGTTCTACGACGCTTTCCCCACCTGGTTCGGAATCATCTTCCACTCCGGAATCAGCTCCGCCGCCATCATGGCAGTCCTGCTGAACCTGCTGTTCAACCACCTGAAGGCGGGAAACTCCAGCCAGCAGTCGGTGTTTGTCGCCAGCCCGCCGCGAATGGTCAGGGCCGAGGAGCTCCAGGCGTTCCGCGACGGTGACCACTACGATGGCGGCAAGCTCATGGACGCCCACGGCGCCGAAGTGCCGGTGGTCAACGCCGCGCAGTTCGTCCTGGTCCAGGAAAAGATGAAGAAGGGTGAGATCACTGATTCTGACGATATCCGCCGGATCTGCGACTCCACTGGATCAGCAAATGGCACACCGGACGGCCCAGGGGCGGAGGGACGGAACAGGTAGGAGAAGTCTTAGGCACGGAAGGGACCGACCGGTCCCTCCACCGGCCCTGCAGGGCCGGACGATTTCACGAAGTACATCAGGGGAGTGTTGAGGAGCGCGATGGTACGGATAGAGGTTACGGTCAACGGCCAGGTTCGGGGGTGCGACGGCGTCAGCCCGCACACCAACCTGCTCGACTGGCTGCGCGATGCTGGGCTTACCGGTTCCAAGGAAGGCTGCGCGGAGGGTGAATGCGGTGCCTGCGCGGTAATGGTTTCCCGCCCCGACGGCCCCGACGGCAGCCGCTGGACCTCAGTTAACGCCTGCCTGCCGCCCGCGCTGGCCTTTGACGGCCAGGAGATTGTGACGGCCGAGGGACTCGGCCGCGCAGCCGGAGCCTGCACCGGGAAGCAACTGCACCCGGTCCAGCAGGAGATGGCGGAACGGGGTGGATCCCAGTGCGGCTACTGCACCCCTGGGTTTGTCTGCTCCATGGCGGCTGAGTACTACCGTCCTGAACGCTCAGCCAGCACCGCCGACGAATCCGGTGACCTGATCCCTGACCCACCGGACCCGCAGGAGAAGTCCCACACCGGAACCTCCGCCGTCGGCGAGGAACACACCACCGACCACGAGAAGGGCCCCAACGGGTTCGATCTGCATGCGCTGAGCGGAAACCTCTGCCGCTGCACCGGCTACCGGCCCATCCGCGACGCCGCGTTTGCCCTCAGCACCCCTGATGCATCAGATCCGCTGCTGCTTCGCCAGGACAACCCGGCGCCGGCGGCCCGTCCCACCCACAGGGCCGTCGACGGCGCAGAGTTCGTACGGCCTCACACCATGGCTGAGCTGTTCCGGCTCCTGGAGAGGGACCCCGATGCCAAGCTGGTGTCCGGCAGCACCGATCTGGGCGTGGAGATCAACCTGCGGCACTCCCGGCCCGCCCTCGTGGTGGCGATTGACCGGCTTGAGCCCCTGCGAACCCTCACCGTCGACGCCGACAGGATCGAAATCGGCGCCGCCCTGACCCTTTCCGAGGTGGAACGTGGCCTTCACGGGCGGGTCCCCCTGCTGGATGAGCTGTTCCCCCGGTTCGCCTCCCGGCTCATCCGCAACGCGGCGACCTTCGGTGGCAACCTGGCGACCGGTTCCCCGATCGGCGACTCGGCGCCGGTGCTGCTGGCACTGGACGCCGTCATAGTCCTGGCGTCGACGGACGGCGACCGGGAGGTGCCGCTCAGCGAGTACTACACCGGATACCGGCAGAGTGTCAGGAAGCCCGGTGAACTGGTGCGTTCAGTGCGGATCCCGCTCCCCCTCGCCGAACAGAGCGCCTTCTACAAGATTTCCAAACGCCGCTTCGACGACATCTCAAGCGTCGCCGTCGGCTTCGCGGCACAACTCGACGAGGGAGTCGTGTCCTCAATCCGGATTGGGGTCGGCGGAATCGCGGCCACCCCCCTTCGTGCCCGCCGGACCGAGGAGGCGCTCCAGGGGCACCCGTGGACGTCGGCGAATGTCACTGCCGCCGCCTCCATCCTGGCCACCGAGGGCACCCCGATCGATGACCTGCGGGCCAGCGCCCGGTACCGTTCGGCAATGCTTGAGCAGTCACTGCTCAGGTTCTTTGCGCACACGCAGCGCTCCACCGTGGAGGTGGCCCGGTGAAATCCCTCGCAAACCGCCCCATCAACCCCGTGGTGGGCCAGCCGGTCTCCCACGAAAGCGCCGACCAGCACGTCACCGGGGAAGCGCTCTACACCGATGACCTGGTGGTCCGCAGCGCGAACGTGCTACATGCCTGGCCCGTGCAGGCGCCGCACGCCCACGCTCTGGTCGAGTCGCTGGGCACCGATGCGGCGCTGACGGTGCCGGGGGTGGTCCGGGTCCTCACCGCAGCGGACGTCCCCGGAATCAACGACGCCGGCATCAAGCACGACGAACCCCTCTTCCCCACCGAGGTCATGTTCCATGGCCACGCGGTGTGCTGGGTGTTGGGGGAAACCCTAGAGGCGGCTCGGCTCGGAGCCGAGGCCGTGCAGGTGCACTACCGGCCGCTGCCGTCCCTGCTGACCCTGACCGAAGCCATCGAGGCCGAGAGTTTCCAGGGCAACCAGCCCACGTTGAGCAGGGGCGAGGCGGATGCTGCGCTGGACGCCGCCGCGCACCGGTTCAGCGGCGACATCGAGTTCGGCGGGCAAGAACACTTCTACCTTGAGACCCATGCGTCCTTCGTCTACGTAGATGAGGGTGGTCAGGTCTTTGTCCACTGCAGCACCCAGCATCCCTCCGAGACGCAGGAAATCGTCGCCCACGTGCTCGGCTTGCAGAGCCACGAGGTGACGGTGCAGTGCCTGCGGATGGGCGGCGGATTCGGTGGAAAGGAAATGCAGCCCCACGGTTACGCGGCTATTGCCGCCCTGGGTGCCACCCTGACCGGCCGTCCGGTGAGGCTGCGGCTCAACCGGACCCAGGACATCACCCTCTCCGGTAAGCGGCACCCGTTCCACGCCCGCTGGGAGGTTGGCTTCGATGAGGAAGGCCGGATCCAGGCCCTCAAAGCCACGCTGACCAGCGACGGCGGGTGGAGCCTCGACCTGTCGGAGCCGGTCCTCGCCCGGGCCCTGTGCCACATCGACAATGCCTACTGGATACCCAACGTAGAGGTTCATGGCCGGGTGGCCAAGACCAACAAGACCTCCCAAACGGCGTTCCGCGGCTTTGGCGGTCCGCAGGGAATGTTCGTCATCGAGGACATCCTGGGCCGCTGCGCCCCGCTCCTAGGCGTCGACCCCGGCGAGCTCCGTCGGCGAAACCTCTACGTTCCCGGGCAGACCACCCCGTACGGCCAACCGGTCCGGCACGCCGAACGGCTCCAGGCCATCTGGCAGCAGCTCCACGACAGCGCCGACGTCGTCCGCCGGCAGGAAGGGATCCGGGAATTCAACGCGACCCACCCACACCTGCGGCGTGCCCTGGCGGTCACGCCCGTCAAGTTCGGCATCTCCTTCAACCTCACCGCCTTCAACCAGGCCGGGGCACTGGTCCACGTGTACAAGGACGGCTCTATCCTGATCAACCACGGCGGCACCGAGATGGGGCAAGGTTTGCACACGAAAATGCGCCAGGTGGCGGCCACGGCGCTCGGCGTGCCGCTGGGACTGGTCCGGCTGGCACCCACCCGCACCGACAAGGTCCCCAACACATCGGCGACCGCCGCCAGTTCGGGTGCCGACTTGAACGGCGGGGCGGTAAAGGACGCCTGCGAGCAGATCCGAGACCGCCTCGCCGAGGTGGCCGCGCGGAAACTGAACATCCACCCCGACGACGTCCGCTTTGTGAACGGGGTGGTCACCGGCATCGGGTTCACCGACAGGGAGATCGGGTTTGCGGAGCTGGCCCGCGACGCGTACTTCCAACGGGTTTCCCTCTCCGCCGCCGGGTACTACCGGACGGAGGGTCTGCACTGGGACATCTCCCGCATGCAGGGCGAACCGTTCAAGTACTTCAGTTATGGGGCTGCGGCCTCCGAGGTTGAGGTCGACGGGTTCACCGGGGCCTACCGCCAGGTGCGCACCGACATTGTGCATGACGTCGGCGACAGCCTGTCACCGCTCATCGACGTCGGGCAGATCGAGGGTGGGTTTGTGCAGGGCGCTGGTTGGCTAACCCTCGAGGACCTGCGCTGGGATACGTCCGACGGCCCGCAGCGGGGACGGCTGGCCACCCAATCGGCGAGTACCTACAAGCTGCCCAGCTTCTCCGAAATGCCCGAAGAGTTCACCGTGCACCTCTTCGAAAGGGCCACCGAGGACGGCGTGGTCTACGGGTCCAAGGCGGTGGGCGAACCCCCGTTGATGCTCGCCTTCAGTGTCCGGGAGGCGCTCCGCCTCGCGGCGGCAGCGTTCGGGCCGGGCGACCGGGAAGTCCAACTGGCCAGCCCAGCCACCCCGGAAGCGGTCTTCTGGGCGCTCACGGAGGCCCGGGAGGCGCAGACGGCGCGGGACCGCCGGACCGCCAGCACGCAGGCCGGTCATGCGTCGCTGCCCACCCCCGAACCAGCCCACCAGGGTGGAATCTAGAGTGGAATCACGGGGACGGACTGACTGAGCTACATTGACTGACATGGACTGGTTGGAAGCGCTGCAGCGTCTGCGCTCGACGGATCAGCCCGGGGTGCTCGCCACGGTCACCGGGGTGCGCGGTCATGCACCACGGGAGGCGGGGGCGAAGATGCTGATCGCGGCGAGCGAGTCGTGGGACAGCATCGGCGGCGGCAACCTGGAGGCCACAGTGATCGACCGTGCCCGCGTCATGCTCGACGGCGGCAGCACAGTCCCCGAGAGCCTCACCTTCACGCTCAACGAGCGCGCTCCCACCCAGCATGGGAAACAGTGTTGCGGCGGCGTCGTCGAGGTCCTCCTCGAACCGTTCCTGCCCCGACCCACCGTGGCGGTGTTCGGTGTGGGCCATGTGGGCCATGAACTGGCGCGGATCCTGTCCCGTCTCCCCGTCCACCTGCACCTGGTGGACAGCAGGGCGGACCAGGTGGACCCCAGCCGGCTCGCCGACGTACTGGGCGGGGTGGCCGACGTCCACCCCGTGCACACCCCCGTCCCGGATTCGGTGCTGGGCACTTTGCCCGCCGGGGCGCACGTGCTCATCATGACCCACGACCACGCCGAAGACTTCCTGCTGTGCGACGCCGCGCTGCGACGCGGCGACCTGGGCTCGGTCGGTCTGATCGGGTCCAGCGCCAAATGGTCGCGTTTCCGATCCCGGTTGCAGGCGGAGGGTCATACGGGGACGGTGATCGAACGGATCAGCTGCCCCATCGGGCTCCCTGACATCTCCGGCAAGGCGCCCGCCGTAATTGCGATCAGCGTCGCGGCACGGCTGCTGCAGCTCCTCCCGGACACGGTCCCCAGCGTCGAGAAGGGTGGAAGGAGCTAGCGGACCCAGCTGTGCGGCGCGGGACGGCGGGTACTGGGGAGCGAGTTGTTGAGCCGCCACTCGTGGATCCACTCGGGGAGCACCAGATCTGCTGGCGGCTCGCCGAGGGCGGCGAAGATGTCCTCGTTGCTGACAGGACCGCTCCTGGAGACCAGCCGGGTGGCGATGATCGCCTTCGCATAGATCTCGCCGGCGCTGACCATGCGCTGCTCGAAGTAGATGGCCCGCTCATCGAAGCCAATGATCCGGGTCTCGATCGAGTAGCGCTGTCCCAGTGTCAGGGACTTGCGGAAGCTGATGGTCTCGCCGTTGGCTACCGGGCTCCAGCCCCGTCGGCGCATCTGGGACCAGGTGCCACTGCGGATCATCAGGTCAAACCGCCCGAGGTCCATCAGTGAGAAATACATGCCGTTGTTGACATGCATCGCAATGTCAATGTCGGTGGGCAGCACCCGCAGGGGCAGTGACGACTCCCCCCAGATGCTGAGGCGTGGGCGTCGTCGGGAAATGAACAGGGTCAGCAGGGTCCGAAACAGAAGATGCATACCCCTACATTACCGGCCAGTAACATGCAGGAAGGTAGCCCGGGGTGAACGGCGGGGCGCCGCCTGAAGGGCACACCGCGGCTATGTGCCTAGACTCGGGTAATGACCGCACAGTACCCGTACGCCCTGTCCTTCGACCTGTACCGCGCGCTGCTGGACCGTGATCACTCCCGGATGGTCGAGTTGGCGCCCTCCGCGCTCACCGCACAGATCCCGGCCTGCCCGGGCTGGACCGGCGAGGATCTCATCCGGCACACCGCGATGGTTTACCTGCATAAGGCCGAGTCCATCAGGACCGCCGCCAAGCCAGCCGGCACCTGGCCGCCCGCCGAGCTGGCCCAGCTGGAGCCGGTTCACGCGCTGCAGCAGTGCTACGCCCGGCTGATGGACCAGTTCGACACCCACGCACCGGAGGACCCGGCGTTCACCTGGATGAAGGACGACCAGAGTGTTGGTTTCTGGATCCGCCGGCTCGCCCACGAAACTTCCATCCACCGTTACGACCTCGAATCGGCACTGGGCATCGCGGAGCCGATCGACCCGGACCTCGCCGTTGACGGGATCGATGAGGTACTCACTGTCATGCTGGTCCGCAGCAAGCCCGACGACGCCGCCACCGGGTCCACCGTCACGCTGCGGAGCGCCGGGCTCGCCTGGACGGTGACAATCAATTCAGCCGTGGTGACACTGGAGCGGCAGGTCAGTGATCGGGCGGACGCCCAGGTCAGTGGAAAACCAACTGAAATGCTGCTCTGGCTCTGGGGACGTGGGCCGTTTCCCGAGGGCGCCCACCCCAGCGACGCTGCAAACGAGCTGCGCCACCGGCTGGCAACAGCCACCTAGACCGCAACTGTTAGAGGCATCGGTTCTCTGAAGCTTCAGTTGTCAGAGGCGTCAGCCCTAAACGTTGATGCCCTCCGCCTGGAAGAGCGCGCTCACCGACTCGCCGGTGTGGATCCGACGGATCGCCTCGGCGAAGGCGTTGGCCACCGAGATCACCTTCAGCTTCGGGTGGGTCTTATCCGCACCGATCGGGACCGTGTTGGTGCAGAGCACCTCGATGACGTCGTCGCGCTCGGCGATGCGTTCCACCGCCCCGTTGGAAAAGATCCCGTGGGTGCACACCACCCGCGCCTTCCGTGCACCCATTTTGGCCAGGTGGTCCAGGAGCTCCAGGACGGTGCTCCCATTAGCGATCTCGTCGTCGAGCACCACAATGTCCTTGTCCCGGACATCGCCGATGATCGAGGTGATCTGCACGCGATCGTTCTCGAACCGTTCCTTCGCGCCGGCCGCCACGGGGGTGCCCAGGAGACGCGAGAACGCCGTCGCGGCCTTCGCGTTACCCAGATCCGGGGAGACCACGATGGTGTTGCTCAGATCCAGGTCCTGGAAGTGCGCCGCGAGTTCCCGGAGGGCGTGCAGCTGATCGACGGGCACCCCGAAGAAGGCCTGCACCTGCGGGGAGTGCAGGGTCATGGTGAGCACCCGTGAGGCACCCGCCGTGGTCAACAGGTCGGCCACCAGCTTGCCGCCGATCGAGATCCGCGGGGCGTCCTTCTTGTCGGACCGGGCGTAGGAATAGTGGGGCATCACCGCGGTAATCCGACCGGCGGAGGCACCGCGGGCCGCATCGATCATCATCAGCAGCTCCATCAGGTTCTCCTGGACCGGCTTGACCAGAGGCTGGATGATGAACACGTCCCGTTCCCGGCAGTTCTCCAACAGCTGCACCTCCAGGCAGTCGTTGGCGAAACGCTGCAACCGGGAGGGAAGGAGCGGCACGCCCAGGTGCCCGCAGATCTCCGCCGCGAATCCCCCGCTTGCTTGTCCACTGAAAACGGCGATCTCTTTGATCAACGACTTACCTTTCACGGCAGTTGGTGGGGATCATGCTGTGGACACCATTGTCGTACAGATTGGTCCGCGGTGGTTCCCGGTGAAGTAACGTTGATGCCGGATCGGCGCCCCCACCGAACCGACAATGACGTCACCTCACAGGAGAACACACCCATGGCACCCTCTGGTCCCCCACCCAAACAGCAGACCTCAGTGGTGTCGGCGGCCATGCGGCCGATCAACTCGGTGGTTGAACGCTTCCTGCCGAGCGCCTTGGTGTTCGCAGTGGTCCTCAGCCTGGTGGTTGCTGTCGCCGCACTGGTCTTCACCGATGCTGGCCCCGTGGACGTACTCAACGGGTGGGGTGACGGGTTGGCCGGGTTGCTCGCGTTCATGACCCAGATGGCGCTGATCCTGCTGCTGGGGCATGCGCTGGCCCACACCGGCCCCGTCCGGAAACTCCTGGCCCGCCTCGGCGGGATCCCCCGGAGCCCCATGCAGGCGTACGTCTTCGTGTTCGTGGTCGCCGCCACGGCGTCCCTGATCACGTGGGGACTCGGCCTCGTCGTCGGCGGTCTGCTGGCCAAGGAGGTCGCTGCCCAGGCCCGCGAGCGCGGCATGGCGCTGCACTTCCCGATGCTCGTCGCCGCCGGGTTCTCCGGCTTCGTGGTGTGGCACATGGGGTACTCGGGGTCAGGACCGCTGACCGCCGCCACCGAGGGCTCCTTCATCGCCGAGCAGCTGGGCCGCACCATTCCCATTACGGAGACCACCTTCTCCTGGTGGAACATCACCGCCGCTGTGGCCACGATCGTCCTGGTCGCGGCCGCGCTGGCCCTGGTTTCGCCGCGTGCCGGTGACAGGATCACCGAGCTGGAGGTGGATGCCCGCCGCTCCGACGATGTGGCAATCGACGACGACGTCGTCACCCCCGCCGACCGGATCGACGCCAGCCGAATCCTCACCACAGTGGTGGGCCTGGCCCTCGTTGCCTACCTGGTGGTCCACTACGTGCAGGGCGGCACCGCCACCCTGGACATCGTGAACTGGACCTTCCTGGCCCTGCTGTTACTGCTGGTCCGTAGCCCGTTCGAACTGATCGCGCTGACCAAGAACGCAGCGTCGAATGTCGGCGAGATCCTCCTCCAGTTCCCCCTGTACGCGGGGATCATGGGGATGATGACGACGACGGGCCTCATCAACGTGGTCTCCGACGCGTTCGTGAACATTGCGAACCCAACGACATTCGGCCTGTTCGCGCTGCTGTCCGCCGGTCTGGTGAACTTCTTCGTGCCCTCCGGTGGTGGCCAGTTCGCGGTCCAGGCGCCGATCATGCTCGACGCCGCCGAACGCCTGGGCGTGGACCCCGCGATCGCGATCATGGCAGTGTCCTACGGTGACCAGTGGACCAACATGATCCAGCCGTTCTGGGCGCTGCCGCTGCTGGCTATCGCCGGGCTGAAAATGCGGGACATTCTGGGGTACACGATGGTGACCCTGATCGTCTCGGGTGTGGTGTTCGCGGCGATCCTGCTGATCGTCGGAGCAGGGCTCGCAGGATAGCGCGGATACCCGGGACGGGAAAGGGACGCTACGGTCCCGGCGTCGCCGTCGGGAGTCCCTCGTCCCTGACCAGCCGGCGGAGGCCGCCCTTCGGCGGCACCACCACAGGGATCGGCCACCGCGGGGGAAGGTTGTCGCCCAGGGTGACCCTCCGGATCTTGCGGCCAGCCAGCGGGAGCACCCAGTCGTGGATCCAGCGGCGCTGCTCGCGCTCCCACTCCCTGAAGGTCTTTGGGACCGGCGGATCCCAGTCCTTCAGCTTCACGGAATGCGGCACCCCCAGCAGGTCCAGCACCTGGGAGGCCATGTATTTGTGGCCGGCCTTGGACATGTGGAGCCGGTCGGGTCCCCACATCCGCCGGTCCTGGTAGGCGCTGAAGGCCCAGTAGTCCACCAGAACCGCGCCATAGGCGTCGGCGATCCGCCGGACGCCGTCGTTGTAGAGCTGGTGCCTCTTGCGGAGCAGCCGGAGGGCGGGTGTCACGTTGACGTCGTACCCGGTGAAGAGCAGCACCCGGGCGCCGGTGGCGGCCAGGGGCGCCACCAGTTCCTCGTAGTCGGCCAGCAACTGTGGGACTGACGTGCCGGCGTCGAGAATGTCGTTGCCCCCGGCGTACAGGGTGATCAGGGTGGGGCGCAGGTCGACGGCCCGCTCCAGCTGTTCGGCGGCGATGTGGCGCAGGCGTTTGCTGCGCACAGCAAGGTTCGCGTACTCCCAGCCCGGCTGGTCCTTGGCCAGCTTCTCGGCCACCCGGTCTGCCCAGCCGCGGACCCCGTTGGGCAGGTGCTTGTTGGGATCCCCCACTCCCTCGGTGAAGGAGTCGCCCAGAGCGACGTACCGCAGCCTATGCTCGCTCATGACAGGTGGGCGGCCCGGCGGTGAGGTCAACGGCGAGAGTTCCGGGGTCAGAGACGCAGCAGGGCGTGTTCAACCAGAACCTCCTCGTAGTGCTGGACGAGCAGTTCGCACAGCACCGGCCAGGTGCGGCCCTGCACGCTCGCGAACGCGGCTTCGGCGAAGGCTAGACGTTTGGCGTCGTCGCCGATCAGGTCCACCACCTGGCGGCGCAACTGGTCCAGGTCACCCGGCCGGTAGAGCCACCCGGTGCGGGAGGCATCCACCAGATCCACTGGTCCGCCTTTGCCGGTGGCCACCACCGGTACACCCGAAGCCATTGCCTCCTGGATGGTCTGACAGAACGTCTCCAGCTCACCAGGGTGGACGAACAGGTCAAGGCTGGCCACCGCCGTCGCCAATTCCCCGCCGCCCAGGAACCCGGTGAAGATGGCGTTCGGAAGGGCCTGTTCGAGGGTCCCGCGCAGCGGGCCGTCGCCGATGATCACCAGCCGGGTGTTCTCGATGTCGGCCAGGACCCTCAGGTCCTCGACCTGTTTCTCCGCCGCGAGCCGGCCCACGTAGCCGATCAGCCGCTCGCCGCCGGGGGCGAGCCGGGTCCGGAGTTTCTCATCGCGCCGGTCCGGGTGGAACCGTCCCGTGTCGACGCCCCGACGCCACAGCTGAACCCGGGGGATGCCGTGTCCCCGCAGCTGGTTCACGGCCGCGGTGGAAGGTGCAAGGGTGCGGGACGCACCCTCGTGGATGTTTTCCACCCGCTGCCACGCCCAGTTGGTCAGGAACGGCACGCCGTATCGCGCCGCGTACCCGGGCACATCGGTCTGGTAGACCGCAACCACCGGAATGCCGAGCTGTTCGGCTGCCCGGATGGCACGCCACCCCAGTTCGAACGGCGACGCCAGGTGAATGATGTCGGGTTCAAAGTCGGCGAGGATGCTCCTTACCCTGGCGACTCCGCCCAGGGCGACCCGGACACTGTTGTACCCCGCCAGTGGAACTGCTGGAAGGCGGTGGACGCGCACCGTTCGGCCACCCACCTTCTCGTCGGTGGCACCCGCACCGGAGGGGGCGATCACCAGCACCTCGTCACCGCGTGCCGCGAAGTGCTCGAGCATCTTCTGGACAGAATGGGTGACCCCGTTGACGGCGGGCAGGAATGTTTCGGCAACAATCACGATCCTCACACCACGACGGTGACAGCCCCAGGTGGGGAGCCGGTGACGATCAGATGGCTGGCGGTGGAAGCGTCAGTGAACAGCAGGAGACTGGGTCTCCGCCAGCCCGTCGCCGGCGCCCAGTCCGTGCCCGGCCCGGCCCGTGTCGGGTCCAGACGGCCTAGGGCCAGAGCAGCGTGCGGGACCACCCAGCACCGTCCCGGGCATACCGGAGCCTCAGGTGGCGGCGTTCCGGGTCGGCCTGCCAGAACTCGACACTGTCCGGGGACAGTGTGTACACGGTCCAGGTGACCGATCCGGGTGTCGGACCATCCCCTTCCAGGCGCTGTACCTGGGTGGCGACGGCGTCGTCCAGTTCTTCCCGGGAGCGCAGGACGCTGCTCTGCTCGCCGGCAAGCACCAGGGCGCGGGCGACAGGATGGCGACGGCGGAAGTCGGCGTCGTTCTCCTCAGTACCCGCCGGGCGAACGGCACCGCGGATTCGGATCTGCCTGCCCACCGTCGGCCAGAACAGGTTCAACGCCGCGGCCGGAGCGTTTTCCAGCTGGCGGCCCTTGGGGCTGTCACTGCTGGAAGCAAAGGAAAAGCCGAAATCGTCGACGTCTTTCAGGATCACCACCCGGGCATCCGGCATCCCATCCCGGTCCACCGTCGCGAGGGTGAGGGCGTGCGGCGCCGCCACGCCGTCCTCGACCGCTGCGGCCAGCCACTCAAGGAACAGGTCGGTCGGTGACTCAGGTGCAGCGGCAGGGTCGAAAGCTGGAAGGGTGTCGGGGAACGCGGGGACCCCGCGGAGGAGGTCACGCATCGATTGGTGTTCACTCATGGCACCAGCCTAGGCCCCGACGTCGCGCTAAAGTCGAGAAATGACACCCGAGAAGGACAGTTTCACCGGCGGTAAGGATTACACCCGCTGGACCACCCCCATGGGGCGTTTCCTGGTCCGGTGGGTCCGAGTCCTGGCGGGTTGGATCGGGCCGCACTGGGCGATGCTGCTGATCCTGGTGATCGGTGGCGGGCTCGCGGTGTCGCTCGCCGTCGCGTCCGCCGAGGTGTATGAGGCGGTCGCCGAGACGGACGGCGTTGCCATCCTGGACCAGCCCGCCCTAGACGCGTCGGTGGAGCTGCGCAATCCGGTGGTGGTGGCACTGGCCAACGGGTTTACTTTCCTGGGTGGTCCCATCGCGATGCCGGTTCTTGCCGCCGCAGCAATTGCCGCGCTCTGCTTCCGGCGACGGTCAGTCACCCCGCTCATCCTCGTGGCTGTCGCCGCCGCCGGATCCCTGCTGATGACAGTCCTGGGGAAGAACGCGATTGGTCGGTTGCGGCCACCCCTGGAATTCGCTGTTCCCCCGTACGAATCGTCGCCGTCGTTTCCCAGCGGTCACACGCTGAATGCAATGGTGATCACCGGGATCATCGCCTACCTGCTGGTCCTGAGTGAACACCGCAAGCGGACCCGGGTCCTCATTGTTGCTGGCGCGCTGCTGTTCACTTTTTTGATGGCCGCCACCCGTGTCTATCTAGGTCATCACTGGGTGACCGATGTGTTGGTCGCCGCGACGCTGGGGCTCGGTTGGCTGGCGGTGGTGATCACCACGCACCGGTTGTGGCTCACCCTCGCCGACCGGCGGAGGGACAGATAGGTCGTTGCCGGGGAGCACACCTCGTCAGAAGATTCCTCAGCGAGAGGGTCCCCTGAGCAGCAGTGGCAGTTATGCTCGTCCGATGGGGACATCCGAGGTACAGACGCGCAACCGAGCAACGATAGTTGGGGCGCTGAGCGCTTTGTCTCTCCTTATGATGAGCGGCTGCGGGGTAAGCGAGCAAGCTCCGGAGGCGGCAAGTGAGACGGTGACCGCCACAGAGGCAGCGACGGCCGACCCTGAGGTTGTTGGTGATCCCACCGAACCTACAGCACAGCCCCTCGATCTGCAGCTGGACTCAGCGAGCATCATTCAGGCGGGCGACGGCGACTTTAGTACCCTGAACACAATCGGCTGGCCGGACACCGCCCTCCAGCCCGGCGACTACACAGTTCATGTTCAATGCGTTGGAGCCGACGGACTGACTTTCGCCTATTCATCCGAAGCCCGCCAGGAGGGGATGTCACATTTGGCGTGCGGCGAGCCGGGTTCATTCGACATCTCAGTCCCAGAAAGTGGCTACTACGTGACGCTCAGCGGGGACCCCTCCGCTACCGGCGACGTTGAGTACGTCTTCGCGGTGACTCACCAAAGTTCTGATCTCTAACTCAAGGGTGCCGGTGCCCTAGAGAGCTGGGGGAAATCTCTAAAGCACCGGCACAGCGAGCCGAGGACTCTCGTTCGGCTTCCGAAAGACTACATGTTCTGAGCGTCAGCCAGGCCCAAAATGGCCCACCCCTTCGGCGGTAGGGTCAGCCAACCGCCAGGGACGTCCAGTCCGCCCGCACCGGCCAGAACTTCGCACGCCGACGCGGGAATCTCCAGCGTCACCGAGTTTTCCTCAAGATTCATTGCAACGAACAGGGCATGACCGGCGTCGTACACCTCGTAGACCAGGTGTTCGTTGCTGAGCGTGTGCACCCGGGTCCGGGATGCGTGCACCCAGTGGTTCCGGCGCCGCAGCCCGATCAGTTCCTGGTGCAGGGTGTACAGCGCTTCCCCGACGTCCGAAAGGTCGGCAGGGGAAGCGGGGAAGGAGGGTCGGACGTCGTCGTCGCCCCCGGCCCTTTCCTCCTTGATGCCCCGGTAGCCCTGCTCATCCCCGTAGTAGATCACAGGCGTACCCGGCAGAGTGAAGAGCAGCACCAGTGCATGAGCCAGCCGGCCCGACGGCGCCAGCCTGCTCGCAATGCGTGTGACGTCATGGTTGCCGATAAAGGTCAGTGGCACAAAGGTGTCCAGAAAGACGTTGTGGCGTTCCAACGCTGCGGTCAGCTCATAGAAGTTCGCCTCGCCAAGTGAACTCCAGATCGCCTTCCACAACTCATACTGGGTGACCGAATCCAGGTGCCCGGCGCGGACATCCGCCGGATAGTCGCCGTGGATATACTCCCCCACGAAATACGCCTCCGGGAACTCCGAGCGGACCTCGTCAAGGACGCCAGCCCAGAACGACGTCGGCACCGCGTAGGCGGCGTCGAGCCGCCACCCGTCCGCACCGCGGCGCAGCCAGTGCTTCATCACATCGGCCACGAAATCCGCCACGGCCGGCTCCTCATGGTTCAGAGCCGCAAGGTGGTGATGGCCTTCAAAGTCTTCATACCCGGGTTCGGTGCCCGGCTCCCAGGTGTCCGGCCAGGAGAAGCTGAACCAGGCCGCCGTCGTCGCGCCCGGTCCTTGTTCGAGCGCCTTCTGGAAGGGAGCGAAGGAGCGGCCGGTATGGTTGAACACGCCATCCAGGAGGACCCGGATTCCGCGTGCGTGGGCCTGCGCTACCAGTTCGTCGAAGTCGGCATCGCTGCCAAGCCGGGGATCGATGCGGTAGTAGTCAGTGGTGTCGTAGCCGTGGGTTTCCGAAGCGAACACCGGCCCCAGGGCTAGGCCGGAAGCACCCATTTCGACGATGTAATCGAGCCAGGCCACCAGGTGCGTCAGACCGCGCCGCGCGGGAGCCGAGTCCCCGTCTTCATGACGATCATTGGCATTGTCCGGTGTCTGCCGGGCCGATTTTTCGGCGCCGGTAAAGCCCAGCGGATAGACCTGCCACCACACCACGTGCTCCACCCAGTCCGGTGTCCTCATGTGTGTTGGTCCCTTCGCGTGGTGGAGTAAAGCCTTCTACAGTCTTGCACCAGCACCCTTGACATCGGGAAATCCGGGATCGCCGCCGTCCAGCTGGCACGGAACATAGCCACAGAGCCCCCCTCACCGCAGATGGGGATCCTCCGCCTGCCAGCGATGCTTTTACATCAACCCGCCACCACCCCGGCCACGATGATGACGCTGCCCCTCATCGTCCGAAGGTACTTTGACCGCGCTCTCCCGGAGGCGTGCCGTCACCAGGACGACTAGCAGTCCTACTGCTACCGCGCCAGCGGCTTCTACGAGAGTTATCCAGGTCATGGTCCACGCGATAGTGGCTAAGGCTGTAACCGCAATCATTGATGCAATAACAAAAGTCTTCATGTTTCCCCCTGGAAACATCCTGTCATAACCCGAAAACGTAGGGACTTTCTGGCCAAACTCGACGACTTTTCGGAGCTCATGCTCCGATGTGCTGGGCGATCGTGGGAATGAGGATCGGCAAGTTGATGCAGAGGTGCAGGAGCATACAAACAAGTAGATTTCGAGTCTTTGCATAAAGGACAAAGAGCGCGATCGCTCCGATGCCTTGGGTCCATAGCCACTGCGGGCCGAAGAAGGCGACGTGGGGTGCCATGAACAGTGGGACGGTGATGAGGAGTGCGATCCATCGGTGCCCAGTCAGCTCAGTCAGACGCTCGATCGGGTAGCCCCGATAGAGGACTTCCTCGAATACCGCTGCTGAGACGATGAGCGCGAGGACAGCTGCGATGGACATGGAAGTGATGGCCGCGGTCCCCGAGTCTGCCGGCGGCGGGAAGAAGGTGAGGACGATCCACTGCCATCCCATATAAATCCCAAACAGGTACAACGCCCACTCGACATGCTTCTGCGAAGGCTTTAGCAGACCAACGGAGGCCCATGGGCGGCGGCGTTCGATGAAGACCATGTAGGCGACGAGCACGAGAACAGCGAGGGCGTTCCAGAGGATTGATGCCATAGGACCTGTCAGCCCGATGTCGACCCCGATAGCTTCGCGCACCCTCGGTAACCACATCGGCGAGTACGAGATTGCCAGGCCCACCGGGACGATCACCCACAGCAACGAGGATCGCCGTTTACCGGCATCCAGAGATTGGGGGACAGGGCCAGCGGATTCCATGTTCACATTCCTAGAGTAACCACTCTAGAGCAGCTGATCTAGAGTGGATACTCTACTGAAGCGGTAATCTTGAAGGCATGTCTCGTCCCGTCGATCGTGAGAAGTACGAAGCGAAACGCTCAGCGATCGTCCGTGCAGCCTCGAAGCAGTTCGCAACGCTTGGGTATCAGCGCTCGACCACTGCTGGGATCTGTCGTGCGGCCGGTGTCTCCTCGGGAACGTTCTTCCATTAC
The DNA here is from genome assembly GCF_013116745.1 of Arthrobacter sp. 260. Taxonomy (GTDB): domain Bacteria; phylum Actinomycetota; class Actinomycetes; order Actinomycetales; family Micrococcaceae; genus Arthrobacter_D. The sequence goes on along the minus strand of NZ_JABFOE010000002.1, from coordinate 81,168 downwards.
TTCCCGAGCAAGCTCGATGCACTCGTCGCGGTCCTCAACTCAGGTTTCAAGGATCTTCAAGACCGCCTAGCCCAGCTCGAGCATGATTCAGGCGGACTGGAGGCGGTGATGAGCTACACAAGCATGCTTGAAACGGAAATCGGCGAGACGTCCTACCCGATCTTCGTCGCCGGACTCGCTGGTGTCGAGTCAGAGGCGTCGGTCGCGACGGCCCTGAGCGTGGAAACCGACCTCGTCAGCGATTTCCTCATCAGGAACATCGAAGAGGGCCAACACTGCGGACACATCCGCCAAGATTTTCAAGCACACGAGCTCGCCACATGGGTGTCCTGGCTCCTCGATGGTGCAGCTCAAACAGCCGCAACCGGACCCTCACCACAAAGGTTACAAATTCACCGCGGCGTCCGCGTCATCCTCGAATTACCTCGGTAAGCAGCCGCCCCATGAATGACGCGACGGTAGTTCAAGCCGTCGGCGTCGATATGCTCATCGCGCCCTGCCCCCCGACGAGCCGCCCCGCAGCTTTAACGCGGCGGTGCCCTGGACAGCCGGAGGAGGCAGGACCAGGGCACCAACGCAGGGAGCACTCGCAAACTCCCGTATCACTCACGTCTTCAACAAGACCCCACTGACGTTACTGACCTTTCCTGAATGCGAACAGAACGGCAGCAGGGTGGATGGTGTGAACAATCGCCAGAGGTGCCCTGACCTGGACCGCAGCGAAAATCTAGCGGGACCGGTCCGCGGAAGATGCCGGCACACCATCCACCTCAGGGTCGTCATCCCGGTCCTGCGGGTGGGCGGTGATGACCGGTTCGCCGTCGACCACTGAGCGGTCGTCCTTGCTGTCGTCGCCGCGGGTCTTGAGGAGACTAGCGACGGTTGCTACAAAGATGGTGGCGCCAATGAAGAGCAACGAGAACCAGATGGGGATCTCAGGCACCCAGAGCAGCGGCTCTCCACCGTTGATGAAGGGAAGTTCGTTGACGTGCAGTGCGTGGAAGACCAGTTTCACCCCGATGAAGCCGAGGATGACGGCTAGACCCTGCGCGAGGTACACCAAGCGCTCCAGCAGCCCCCCGATGAGGAAGAACAGCTGACGCAGACCCATCAACGCGAACGCGTTGGCGGTGAAGACGATGTAGGCCTCGTTGGTGAGACCGTAGATCGCGGGAATCGAGTCGACGGCGAAGATCAGGTCCACGAAGCCGATCGCGATGATGGTCAACAGCATGGGCGTGATGTAGCGCTTCCCACCCTTTTTCACGGTGAGCTTGTCCTGATGGTACTCATCGGTGACGGGCAGGATCCGGCGTACCAGTGTCATGAACTTGCCGTTTGCCGGGTTGGATTCGTGGCTACCAAACGCCTGCCGGTAGGCCAGGACGAGCAGCAGGGCGCCGAAGATGTAGAAGACCCAGGAGAAGTTCTCGATCAGGGCGGCACCGATGGCGATGAACCCGCCGCGCAGGATCAGGGCGATGATAATGCCGATCATCAGCACTTTTTGCTGGTACTTCTTCGGGACCGCGAAGCCGGTCATCACGATGAGGAAGACGAACAGGTTGTCGATCGACAGTGCCTTCTCGGTGAGGTAGCCGGCGAAGTACTCGCCACCGAATGTCCATCCCGACACCGTGCCGATTCCCACGCCGAACAGCAGTGCGAGGCCGATGTAGAACGCTGACCAGCGCGCTGATTCGCCGATAGTCGGCTCGTGGGGTTTGCGTACGTGGGCAAAGAACTCATAGACAAAGAACAGGATCGTCACGGCAATCGTGATGAGCCAGATCATGGGTGAGATCTGCATGAGGGTACTCCAAAGGGTAGGCGTTGGACAGCTACGCCAAGGTCTCCTCCGCCCCGGACGTTGCCGGAACCAATGACCCGAGATGCTTCAGTGCATCCGTATTGACGGGCCGATCACAGACGGGAGTACTCCCCTTGATATAAAAATCCTAACCCACCCCAACCTGTCCTTCCAACCGGCATCAGGAACACGGTCCCCGATCGGTAGGTTCGACCGGGTGTTTGATGGCCGGTTCTAACAGCTTGGCTCCAGAAGCCAGGCGATGGCTTCTGCCTCGTCGGTGAAAAACCGGGTGGGAGTTGCCGAGGTGTAAGCGAAAGCGGTCATGACCATGCTCACCCGATCCATCCCCAGCACCGCTGTCTTCGACGAACACGTGTCGTCGATCAGCAGCTCCCGGGCTTCGCGAGTGATCCGTTCAACTGAGCCGATGTGAACCAGGAGGGGCCGTTTCCCGGCACCGGAAACCGCGTCAACAGCCCCAATGGTCTCGCGCACATCGCTGCCGGTCATGGTTACCCCCGGAGCCCACCTGATCCTGTTGAACCCCGGTTCGCTACTCATCGCGAACTTCCTGGCAACCGATCCCTCATTCATGTCCACATCGTCCATGTCCACAGCATTACACAGAGCCCCGACACAACCGGGACCGGGAAGAGGGGTCCGCGTGGGTACTAAACCGAGGATCCGTTCGGCCAGCGCAGCAGCGCCGCAATCCGGTGCGGGTCCAGCGCCCCCGGCGGAAACAGGACCACATTGGCATCGGTAAGCGCCGCCGCCCGAAGCAGGGCGGAGGGTGCGGTGATCGTCCCGATCAGACGGGCACCCGCGGTCTCGTTCGTCGACGCTGAAAGCCACGGTTCGGCCGCAAGCGCCAGCAGGCGCTGCTCGTCCCATGCCGCCCGCTCCAACAACAGCGTTTCCACCTGGGCGCGCTGCAGGGCGTGCACCACCGCGCCGAGGCCCACCGCGGACTCCGGATGGTCACGGCCCAGCTGGCTCTCCAGCTTCTCCAGCAGCCGCTGCTGCTCAGCCTCGATGCTGGCCGCCACGCGTTCGGCGACCTGCCGCGCAAACGCGTCACGGTCCGCCCCGTCCGTGCGGGTGTGACTTTCGATGACCGACAGGATGGCCTTGCTGGCCTCTGACAGTTGGTCGGCGACCAGATTCCGTGCTCGGATATCCCCGGCGATGATCAACAGCCTGGCCCGACAACTGCGGACCACCCGGTCAATTTCCCCCGCCAGTTCCGCAGCGTTCGCCCGCCAGATGTTCTCTGTCCGGTGAAGGTAGCCGCCCTGCGATGCCCCGCCACCCGGAATTTTCTTCAGGTTCTCCGTGGAACCTTCCACCTCGGTGCTCACATCGTCCCCCATGTGGGCGTGATGCAGGTGGATGACTCCGCCGTCGCGCCCCGCCTCCGCCACCACGTAGGCGAATGCCTCCGGACGGTGATGCACCAGTGGCACCAGATTGGGGACCGGGCCGACGTCGATCACCTGCGGCATCACCAGCCGCCCGGGGAGGAACTCGTCAAACTCAACCTCACCGTCATTGACCAGAAGGAACCGCGCAACCGGGTCCGGCAATCCCTTCGCCGACCGAGTCAGGGCCACCCGTACCGCCTTCAGGTCCGTCTTGTCCGCACCCGCCCGGTACAGCGCGCCCGCGATCAGTTCGGGGCGGGCGTCGTCGGCATGCAATGAATCTCCAGCACCCGTGCTGGCATCGGTATAGACGGTGACCCACGGTCCCGGCCGCTTATACAGGCCGGCATGCGAGTGCAGTGCGCTACTCATGTCATCTCCCCCACCGTCCGACACCCGCAACAACGGCGCCGCAGCGCCTTGGCTCGTTCTCCTGCGGTGTCCCGCTCATTCATGGCGGGCCTCCTGGTTCCTTGAGGTGATCGACTTTCGTCGGCCCGGAAATGTAGGGTTGCATTCGGTCTACCACTCTTCGACCCTGATGAACAGACCCATAAGATGCGAATCAAATCGACAGCTCCGCACAGGTTCGACGACAGGCAGGACGCCGGCCGCCAGCTCGCCCGTGAGCTGCACACACTGGGCGGAATCCCGGACCTCCTGGTGCTGGGCCTCCCGCGCGGCGGGGTGCCCGTCGCCGCGGAAATCTGCCGGGTGTTGCGGTGCCCGCTCGACGTCGTTCTGGTCCGCAAGGTGGGGGTGCCCGGATTCGCTGAACTCGCGATGGGCGCCGTGGCGGTCACTGGCGGCAACCGCAGCACCGTCCGGAACGAGCGGGTACTGGCCGGTTTGACTGGTGACGGGACGGCCATCTTCGAGGCGGCCGCAGCCCGCGAATGGATCGAGGTGGCGCGCCGCGACCTGCTGTACCGGGAGGGACGGCTTCCCCCCGCGGTGGAGGGCCAGAAGGTGGTGCTGGTCGACGACGGCGTCGCCACCGGGGCGACCCTGCGTGCGGCCGTCGGGGCCGTTCGGCAGCTCCGTCCCAAGGAGCTAATGGTGGCCGCGCCGGTGTTCCTGGGCCAATCCCTGGCCGACATCCAGACAGTGGCTGACCGGACCTTCTGGCTGTGGAATGCGTCGTCGCTCGGGTCGGTGGGGCAGGCGTACCGGCACTTTGAGCCGGTCCCCGACGAAGAAGTCATCGGACTGTTGCGTGGCGGCCCACGGGAATAGATCGGATCGGCGTTCGGTTGACATAACTAGATAGCTGGCACGAGCTGGCACCATCGGCTCAACAAACCCCTGGAGGCCAGCATGCCCACCGCTTGCATCAACACCGAACCTTGCCGCACCGACCCCACTCCCGGCACTGGCAGCCGAATCCGCAGCCTGCGCGCCCTTAAACGGGGAGACCGGATCGAGGCCCGGATGCAGGCAGATGTGCTCTACCGCGGGCTGGTCGAGGAAACCGCACCCGGACTCGGCACCGTCTGGATGCGCGACGAAGCTGTGGACTCGCGGTTGGCACTCAGCCAGGACGACTTCACCTTCTGGACCACCTAGGCACTTCCCACCCCGTCGGGAACAGATTTCGGCCAGAATAAGAGAATGGATTCCTTATTGCCGCGGGAACGGACCGAACCCTCGCCGGGCGCCGTTCACCTGCCCGGATGGCTCAGCCTGGAACAGCAGCGGGAACTGATCGACGCCTGCCGCGGGTGGGCCGCGGGCCCCGTGCCCATGCGTGCCGCACGAATGCCCAATGGCTCGATGATGTCGGTCAAGACCGTGTGTCTGGGCTGGCACTGGCAGCCCTACCGATATACCAAGACCGCCGACGACGCCGGAGGTGGCCAGGTCGCCGAGTTCCCCGATTGGCTGGCCCAGTTGGGGCGTGACGCGGTAGCCGCCGCCTACGGCGACCCCGCCGAGTACGCCCCGGATGCCGCCCTGATCAATTTCTACGACGACGGCGCCGCCATGGGGATGCACCAGGACAAGGATGAGGTGGCGGCCGCACCGGTGGTCTCCCTGAGTATCGGGGACTCCTGCGTCTTCCGTTTCGGGAACACCGAGACCCGGAACAAGCCGTGGACCGACCTCACCCTCGAGTCCGGTGACCTGTTTGTGTTCGGCGGGCCCTCACGCTTCGCCTACCACGGCGTACTTAAGACCTATCCCGGCACGTCGGATCCCGCGCTCGGGCTCAAGGGCCGGCTGAACCTGACCCTGCGCGAAACCGGCCTAACGTAACCCGGAAAATGATGTCCCGGACGTCCTAGATCAGCAGTCCCCGGACGTACGCTGCCTGCCCCGCATGCTGCATGCAGTCCTCCACCACGCTCACCAGTCGCACCCGCAGGGTGACGGGCGGGTCCCAGGACGCATCGACAATGCGGTCCAGATCCACCTCACCAAGACCAGCGATGAACTCCAGGGTCCGGGAGTGGACGGCGTCGTAGTACTCCACCAGGAGGTCAGCCGAGACGGGTCTGACTTTCTCCACCTGCGCCGAGGTATGCCCGTACCCGGTGTCAGTGGGATCCAGGTCCAGTCCGAACCGCTCCTCCCACCCCTGATCCAGCCACAGTTCCGGGAGGTGGGCGGCGTCGGCGATGTGGTTGTCCTGGACCCGGGTAAGGTGCCAGATCAGCCAGGCGACCGAGTTTCCCTTGCCGCTGCCGGTGGCGGTGGGACGGACCACTAACTGGTCAGTATCCAGACCGCTGACTGCTCGGCGGATGGCATCCGGCATCCTTCCGAACGCCTCCTCGAGGATCTCGATTGAACTCATGGTTCCTGCCTCCTTTGTGTGTGTTGTCCGGGTCGATCCAGACTATAAGCCAGCCTCGCGGTAGAAGCCTTCGATGTGAGCGGCGATCAGGACGGCCGGGTCGCCGCCGTCGCCGCCGATCGCCCGGTGGATGGCCCGGTGTTCGGCACGGAGACGCTCGGCAGTGGTATTCCAGTCCGGGAGTCGGCTGGTGAGTTGCTGAGTGTAGGTCTCGATCGACCCGCGAAGCGAGGACATCATCGCGCCGATCAGCACGTTACCGGCAGCCTCGGCGAGCGCCACGTGGAAGAGCGCGTCGAGGCGCAGGAACTCGGCGGTCGCCAGGCCCGGAGCGTCCATGTCATCAAGCAGCGCCGCAGCGGTTTCCATTGACGGGGCTGTGGCGCTGGCGTGGCCAGCGGCCCACGTCTCAAGCAAGAGCCGGGTCTGGACAATGTCCTCGACCGGGAGATGCGAGCTGGCGACGTGGAAGCGCAGGGCCGAGCCGAGGGCCACGGCAGGATTCGCGGTGATCACCGTGCCCGCGCCCGGACCGGACCCCACCCCCGCGCGGACCACCCCCATCGCCTCAAGGACGCGGATACCTTCCCTCGCCGAGGCGCGGGAGACATTCAACTGCTCGGCCACGGCCCGCTCGCCGGGGAGGCGCTGACCCACGGCCAGGCGGCCGGCGGCCAGCTCCGCTTCGATCCACGATAGGACCAGCTCATGGTTCCGCATCCCCCCATCGTAGCCAGTGGTCCGACCACACACGTGGAGGGATCGGAAACACGGGTTCAAGGGTTGCGCGGCCAATCCCGAGGACGGTAGGGTCAACCTCACGCCCTGTGGTCCTACCACACCGGAACGAAGCGAGGTCAGCATGCCGTCCCAGATTCCTCCAGCACTCAAGCGACGTATCCCGAAGGTCGGTGACCTGGCGCCCCTCATGCAATTCAGGAAGCCGGAACTGGGCTCCGCCGCGCGGCTGAGGCGGGCCAGCACCATCTGGGACCTGCGCGATCAGGCGAAGCGGCGCACCCCCACCGCACCTTTCGACTACACGGATGGCGCAGCCGAAGCCGAGATCACGCTGCGCCGGGCCCGCGGCGCCTTCCTGGACCTGGAGTTCCGTCCGGGAATCCTCCGCAACGTCGAGACCGTCGACTCCTCCGTGTCGGTGCTGGGCCAGCAATCCTCCCAGCCGTTCGGGATTGCCCCCACCGGGTTCACCCGGATGATGCAGTCGGAGGGCGAGTACGCCGGGTCACAGGCGGCCGAGGCGGCGGGGATTCCCTACACGCTGTCCACGATGGGCACCGCGTCGATCGAAGATGTCGCGGCGGCCGCCCCCAACGGGCGGAACTGGTTCCAGCTCTATCTCTGGACCGACCGGGACCGGTCGATGGAGCTCATCGACCGGGCGGCCAAGGCGGGCAACGATACCCTGATGGTCACTGTCGACACCGCCGTCGCCGGGTCGCGGCTGCGGGATGTACGCAACGGCCTCACCATCCCGCCAGCGCTGACCGCTAAAACCGTCCTGGACGCGTCCTACCGTCCGGCCTGGTGGTTCAACTTCCTGACGCACGAGCCGCTGGCCTTCGCCTCGCTGTCCCGGTACTCCGGCACGGTGGCCGACCTGATCAATTCCATGTTCGACCCCACCCTGACCTACGAGGACCTTGATTGGCTCCGGGATGTCTGGAAGGGCAACTTAGTGGTGAAGGGCATCCAGACGGTCGACGATGCCAAGAAGGCCGTCGACCACGGGGTGGACGGGCTGGTGCTGTCCAACCATGGCGGCCGGCAACTCGACCGCGCCCCGATTCCCCTGCACCTGGTTCCTGATGTTGCTGCGGCGTTGAAGGGCAAGACCACCATCATGCTGGACACCGGGATCATGAGCGGAGGCGACATCGTGGCGGCCCTGGCTCTCGGCGCAGATTTCACCCTGATTGGACGGGCCTACCTGTATGGGCTGATGGCCGGCGGGCGGGCCGGCGTGGACCGGACCATCGAGATTCTCAGCAAGGAGACCGCCCGGACCATGCAGCTCCTGGGCGTGAACCGGGTGGAGGACCTGAACCCTGACCACGTCCGGCTGCTCTAGCAGCACGGCCTCATCAGTCTCCCCGTAGTGCGCGGCGGGCCTCGGCCTGCCTATTCTTCCCCTCTTCCACCAGGGCGTCGCTGTCCCTCGCATTGCCGCTCACCTCGGTGGCCGCACCCTTGATCTCCTCTGTGACGATCTCCAGGACTTCTTTCGGATCGACTTCCGTCCCCTCTTCCGGGAGTTCAGCGATCCGGGCGATGCGGCCGTCGTCGGACGCTGACCCACGGCTGGCGTGATCGACGCAGAGACGCGCCACTTCCCGGGCGTGGGCATGCATGACTGAGTGCGCTGCACCCTCCACCTCGAACGCGCTCGACGTCGGGAGCCGGGCGGAGAGGGCCTCGATCCACTCCGGCGGGCAGACGTCGTCGTGCTGCCCGCGGATCAGGAGCGTGTCGGCCTGAATCTTGGCCGCCGCATCCTCGATCCGGTAGGTCAACATGTTGGGCAGCACCCGGAAGAACCAGTTGAAGCCGCAGAACAGGTAGGCGGTCACCGCCAGCACTTTCACGCGGAACGGTTCACGCCAACTGGACGTGGCGAAACGCCAGGCCTGGGCCAGCAGGGTCCGGTGCTGGGCATCGACCACCGGGCTGATCAGGACGATGGTGCTTAGTTCGGGTCGCCGGGAAGCGAGATCAGCGACCACCTGGGTTCCCATCGAGTGGCCGACCACTATCGGATCCGGAGCATCGAGTGAGTCGATGACGTCGCCGAGAAGATCGGCATACTCACTCATCGATAGGCCGCTCCCGTTGTGGGGCACGCCGCCGAACCCCGGCAGATCCAGCGCATACACGGGCCCATACTGCTCCAGATGGGGCGCGAGCTGCTCAAAATAGTGGGAAGACACCCCGATGCCGCAGACCAGGACGAACGGGCGGTCCCCGCGGTTGCCGACAGAGCTAACCCGGGTCCAAAGATTCCCGCTATACACACGATCGACGCGAATTCTTTTCGCTTTATTTCTGGCCACGTTCTATTGTCAACCACAAAACTTGCGGACGCCCGATTTGGGTCTAGTATCAATCTTGAATCCGTCCTTTGAAGCGGATTTCAATCACGCTTGGGGACAACCGAATGGAGCAGGCGGATGCATTATCCGTTGCAGTACCGCCGTGCCCGCGCGCTGGTCTACGCGGTCCTCGTGTTCTGGCTATGGGCCTGGCTCGGTAGCGGCTATTTCATCACCAGCCTGTTCGGGTCGCCCGTTTACGCCCTCCTGGCCCTGTACGCGCTGGCCGTTGCGATCCTTGTCTCCTTCCCGATTTTCCTGCTCGCCGCCACCCGGATGCTGCTTAACCGCCCACGCCGGACCACCGGCGTCGTCACCTCCCTGCGCACCAAACGGACCTCATCGCTGCCACCCTCTCCCCAGTCCGGATCCTGGATTTCAGACAAAGCGTCCTGACCGAGGGAAAACCTGCGGGAATCCTTCGGGTATTTCGGAAAGGCTATGAGAAATTAGGCGGTGCCCGCCAGACACACAAATCTATGCTTTTGAGGTGACCTTTAGAGGTTCGGTACCCATCGGTGCCGAACCTTGTTTTGTGTAGGACCTCCCGGGATCTGCCGCAAAGCGGTCGAGTCTCTCGCCCCGGTTGAGTAAGGGAATAAACATATGCGCGTCTTCACGCGATCCGCGGCGGCCCTCACCGGCCTGATTCTGCTGGCATCGAGTTTTACCACCATGACGGCCGCACCAGCGGTCGCGGCACCGGTCTCCCCAGAAGACAAAGCGATTGTTGAACCGGCCGACGGTACACCGCGCTCCATTCACACGTACGAGCCCGGCTACGACTTCGAAACCGGTGGGCACCCAGAGGAAAAGCTCGGCCAGGAAGTACTGGGTGAGGGTGGGGCCCAACCCCAGGACGTTCCGGCCAGCCTCGAACCGATGCAGCGCCAGGGCGCCATCAAGGTGAAGCTGGTGACGGTTCAGCTTGCTGACAACTCCAGCCAGATCTCCATGGCCAACGCCGTGAACGCGGTGAACGTTTCCAGCAGTTACTGGAAGTCGATGTCCAACAACCGGCTCTCGATGTCGGTCACCTCCCAGGTCGCGGGACACAAGACGAAGGCGCGCTCCACCTGGTCCTATAACGAGATCATGAACCAGGTCACCAGCGAGCTGCGCTGGACTTACAGCCCTTACTCGGCCCTCGTGGTCTTCATCCCGTCAGCCCTCCCCGGCGGCATCCTCGGGTACGGCTGGAGCAGCAACGGCACCAGCGGCCGCATCCTGATGCCGCAGATGAGCAACTTCACCACCAACGTGGTGACCCACGAATTTGGGCACGTCCTCGGCCTCATGCACGCTGACGCGCTGCAGTGCGGCAGCGGCGCCTCCGACACCGGCGTCACCAACGGCCGGTTCACTGACCCCACCTGCTATATCCGCGAATACGGCGACACGATGGACCTGATGGGCTCGGCCCAGTGGTTCCAGACCCCGGTCATCAGCGCCAGCTTCTGGGACTACGGAAAGTTCGGTCGCGGGGACGAGATCCGCAACACGGGTGTCGCCTCCGGACGCAAAACCTACACGCTGAGGCCCTGGGCGGGAACAGCCGCCAACCGGGCAATCAAGTTCACCGACCCGAAGAGCCGCGAGGTGTACTACCTCGAACACCGGGCCCCGGTCGGCTACGACAAGGCGCTGGCCGTCAACGGCAACTTCGGGGTCAAGATCACCCAGCTCGGCGGCTCCGCAGCGAACGCCTCGCTCATCCTGATGCCCTCCACCAAGCCGTTCGCCGGGTACTACGCGGCCAACCACTCCTGGAAGGCGGGCAGCACCTTCGTCACCGCCGCCGGCACCCGGGTGACCATCAACTCCGTGTCCACCACGGCCGCCACCGTGACCGTTGAGGTGGGTGGGCCCTTCTGGGACATCGGAACGTCCGGCTTCCGCGGTGAGATCGAGTGGCTCTATTCCAAGGGACTGACCACGGGCTACACCGATGGCACCTACCGCCCGCTGGCCACCATGAACCGCGACGCGATGGCGGCGTTCATCTACCGGCACGCCGGTAGCCCCCGCTACACTCCCCCAACACGCAGCCCGTTCAAGGACGTACCGACCAACAGCCAGTACTACAAGGAGATCGCCTGGATGGAGTCCGTGGGACTCGCGACCGGATGGGATGACGGCACCTACCGGCCGTTGACCTCCATCAACCGCGACGCCATGGCCGCATTCTTGTACCGGTACACCGCTGACGCCTGCAACCTGGGCGGAGCGGCCGGATTCACTGCCCCCACTACCTCGCCTTTCAGGGATGTGCCCCGCGGCGCTGAGTTCTACAAGGAGATCTCCTGGATGAAGCATTCCGGGGTGTCCACCGGATACGGTGACAAAACCTTCCGCCCCCTGGAAGGCATCACCCGCGAAGCAATGGCCGCATTCGTGTACCGCGTCGACGGTGTGCAGAAGCAGCTGGGCGGCTGCAAGCTCTGACACGTTGAATCGAAGTACTCCGCAAGGGCGGCAGGGTCTCCTGCCGCCCTTGCGGGTTTAACGCTTCCAGGCATCCTGGTGGAACAGTGCAGGTCACCGGCCGCCCGGAATACGGCGTGGTAGCGTACCTTCCAGTAAGGTAAATAGGTGGACTTCTCCCTCGACCTATCGGCAGGACGCGTCTATTCCTGCCCGATGACCCCGCAGCCGACGCTGCAGTCATCCGAGCGAACCACCACTTCCGATCTAGCGGCAGTCTCCCGCTACCGGGCAAGCGGCTTGGTTGCCGGCGCCCATGAGAGACGACAGATTTCGGCCGGTCACGGCCACCCTGCGGCAACCCGCAGCTCGCACACCCCATTGAAAACGAGTTAATACAGTGAATAACAAGACCACCCTGAAAACCCCTCCTACCCTCGCGCGGGGCGCGATGCGCATTGTCGCCCTCGGCGGGCTTGGTGAGATCGGTCGCAACATGACCGTGTTCGAGTTCAACGGGAAACTTCTCATCGTCGACTGCGGCGTCCTCTTCCCCGAAGAGGTCCACCCGGGCGTGAACCTGATCCTCCCCGACTTCTCGGCTATCCGGGACCGCCTGCAGGACATCGTCGGCGTCGTGCTGACCCACGGCCACGAGGACCACATTGGCGGTATTCCCTACCTCCTGAAGGAACGGGCCGACATCCCCCTGATCGGTTCCCGCCTCACGCTCGCCTTCATCAAGGCGAAGCTCAAGGAACACCGCATCACTCCGAAGACCATCCAGGTTGAGGAAGGCGCCCGGAAACCGATGGGCCCCTTTGACCTGGAGTTCCTCGCCGTCAACCACTCCATCCCCGATAGCCTCGCCGTCGCAATCCGGACCAGCGCCGGAATGGTGCTGCACACGGGCGACTTCAAGATGGACCAGTTCCCCCTTGACCGCCGTATTACTGACCTGGTGGGGTTCGCCCGGCTGGGCACCGAGGGCGTAGACCTGTTCCTCACCGACTCCACCAACGCCGACGTCCCCGGCTTCACCACCTCGGAGAAGGACCTGTTGCCGGCTATCGATACGGTTTTCCGTACCGCCCCGCGCCGGATCATCGTGTCCAGCTTCGCCAGCCACATCCACCGGATCCAGCAGGTCATCGATACGGCGCACCGCCACCACCGCAAGGTGGCCTTCGTAGGCCGTTCGATGGTCCGCAATATGACCATTGCCCGGGAACTGGGCTATCTGACCATTCCCCGCGGCATCCTCGTGGACTTCAAGAAACTGCAGCAGGCAGACGACCACAAAGTGGTCCTCATCTGCACCGGCTCGCAGGGTGAGCCCCTGGCCGCACTGTCCCGCATGGCAGGTGGCGACCACGCCATCCGCATCGGCGAGGGCGACACGGTTCTGCTGGCCAGCTCACTGATCCCGGGCAACGAGAACGCCATCTACGGTGTCATCAACTCCCTCACCCAGCTGGGCGCCAACGTGGTCCACAAGGGCAACGCGAAGGTGCACGTCTCGGGTCACGCGAGTGCCGGCGAGCTGGCTTACTGCTACAACATCGTCAAGCCACGCAACGTGATGCCGGTGCACGGAGAATGGCGCCACCTTAAGGCCAACGAGGCCATCGCCGTCGCTACCGGCGTCGACCCCAAGAATGTGATTCTGGCCGAAGACGGCACCACCATTGACCTGATCAACGGCAAGGCAACCATCTCGGGCAAGATCGCTGCCGGGCTGGTCTTCGTCGACGGCGACAGCGTGGGCCACACCACCGAGGACACCCTTGAGGAACGGCGCCAGCTCGCCGAGGAGGGCGCGATCACTGTGCTCGCCATCATCGATGCGAAGACCGGCGAAATGGCCGAGCCACTCGAGTTCTTCACGAAGGGCTTCGAGTGCACCCAGGAGGACCTGGATAAGGCGTCGGACGCGATCGAGAAGTCGCTGGCTAACCCGGGCGGTCGCCGCGGCGGCGGCAACAACGATCCCGAAGAGGTCATCGAGCGGGCTACCGCGTCCTGGATGCGCCGGTTCTACAACCGGACGCCAGTGGTGACAGCGATCGTCGTCGACGCCTAGATAAGCGCCTAAATCCCCGTTGCTCCCGTCGATTGCTGGCAGGGGCAACGGGGATTTCTGCTTAACCGCCGCCCAGAAACGGAGGAGCCTGTTCTTTCATCACTAAAGATAGGGTCCGGCTGGCCAACTGCGCTCAGGCAGGAGCTAGCGTGCGAGGCGATCCTCACGTTTGCGGCCAGCGCGAGCAGCAAGATACAGGACCGAGCCGACCACCACATAGGCGATTGCACCAAGCCAGATGATGCCCGTTTGTTGAGCCAGCAGCGCGATGCAGGCGATGATCCCAACTACCGGAACAAACCGGGGCACCGAGAAATGCTGATGGTCGACCTTGTCCTTCTTGAGCACAAGAACGCTGACGTTCGCCGAGAGGAACACCAGCAACAGGAGCAGCACAGTGGTCTCGGCAAGCGAGGAGACATCACCGATGAGAGTCAGGGCTACCGTCAGGCCGGCGACGACGACAATCGACACCCAGGGCGTTCGCCGATTCGGCAGCACCCTGGCGAACACACGGGGAAGCAGCGTTGCCTCTGCGAGCCCGTACCCGACGCGGCTGGCCATCACCATGAAGAGCAACGCACCGTTGGCGATGGCGACAAGCGCGATCAGGCTGAATAGCCACGGAGGTATTCCCACACCACTCGCAAAGACGACGTCGAGTAGCGGGCCGGTGGACTCCGCGAGGTCGGCTGGGGGTAGGACAATCACCGCTCCGATAGCGATCAGAAGGTAGACGACTGCCGCCGTGGCAATCGCTCCGAACAGGGCACGTGGGTAAGCCTTGGAGGGGTTACGTACCTCCTCGGCCATGTTGGCGGCCGCTTCGAACCCGAGGAATGAGAAGAAGGCGATGACCGATGCTGCGAATGCACCTTGGAGTGGGGGCACATCCGGGGCAAACTCAAGGAGCCGGGTGGGTTCCCCATTGCCGCTGCCCAGGACGACGGCGGCAACGAAGATCACGATCACCAGGCCAGTTACCTCTATCACCGAGGCAATGAGGTTCGCGGTAAGGGATTCCCTCACGCCTCGGAGATTGATCAGGGTCAACAGAACGATGAACACTACTGCCGCCGGAGCGGTTGGCACGTCGATCAGAGCTGCCAGATAATCGCCGGCAAACGCGTTAGCCAGGGCCGCGGCGGTGGTGATGCCCGACGCCATCATCAGGAAACCGATGAGAAAGGAGAGATACGGGATGCCAAAGGCCCGGTCAACGTACCGTGCTGCACCTCCCGCATGAGGGTACTTGGTGATGAGCTCGGCATAGGTCCCAGCAGTGAGGAGAGCAACGACGAGGGCGATCAGCAGAGGCAACCAGATGACGCCCCCGACGTCGGTCGCCATGGTGCCGACGAGTGTATAGATGCCTGCTCCGAGCGTGTCTCCCACGATGAACGCAAACAGCAACGGCGCACCAACGGCCCGCTTCAGCCCAGTCGGGGCGTCTGCTTCAGCCGCGCCAGTATTCTTCGTCACCGCACCATTTTCAACCCGTACATGGGAGGTCGCAAGAAGAAAGTTCAGAAATCTGTGTCCTCCAGAAGTCTGATCCCGCGGCCAGGTGCGGTTCAGCGCGCGGGAGCCTGCGTCTCGGCGAGTGAGCGCTCCAGCAGCGCGCGGAGTGCGCTGCGATCCACCCCGGTCAACCGTGTGAGATAGAGGCATGCCTTGCTCGCCCGGTGCTTCCCGAGGCGTTCCATGAGATCGGGCCAGCGATCCGAAAAATCGTTGACGAGGTAGATCGTGTGCTTGGTGGACCCCGGAGCGAAGGCCAGCAGAGGAGCCCGGCCCCCGTGACCGCTCTCGTAGCGGTATTCGTACTCGCCGAACCCAATGATCCGTCCAGCCCAGACGATCGGTTGCTCGCAGCTGATCTCACCAAGGATGGCGAGCAGTTCATCGGCCTCGGCGCGGCGGGGTCCCGTGGCCCGGTCGAGTACTTCCGCGACTGGCTGGTCGGACGGTGACATTGCGGGAGGCTTCGCTGCCATGGGTCTCCTTTGGATCGTGCTGGATAACCCAGCGTACTGGTGTCGCAAGATCCACCTCGTGGGGGAGGTGGACCGTTGCCTAACGCCCGTAGGGTGTGGGTATGAAGAGAACTGTCTTGACCCCCGGAGCCGCCGTCGTCACCCCGCGTGGACGCGGCTCAGTCATCGATGTCAGGGCGACCCCCTCCGGCAAGTTCGTTATCGGGGTTGAGGATGCCGACGGCGAAGTGACCTACTTTACGGAGAAGGCCCTCCAGCTCGCGGAGGGCTAGGCGGGGAAGCCAGAGTTTCTGAGTCCACGGTGCTGGCCACGCCACCAGACGGGAAGCTCAGCGCAACACAGACAGGCTGGCCAGACCCAAACGAAAACTAGTTCCAGCCGGTGCAGCGCGCTGCCCAGCTCGGTACCGCGAATATCGCTATCGGGACTACTTGGACCGGGTTGTTCGGCATGTTCACTGGCCCACATTCTTACCGGTCTGGGCGTTCTTTAGAACAGGATCACGCAATCTCGAGGTGGTGTATGGACCTCGCGGGTGCAGGGGCTGCTGAACCATCCGGCTACGACGAAATCTACATTCGACCCCTTGGTTTCGGTGCGGCCGCCCGTACGACTCTTGACGAAGAAAGCGTTTTCTGAATAAATGAAACGATACAACTACGCAGACCGGCTCAATGAGGAGATCGCCATGAAGAAGCCAACCCGCCGTTATCTGACTCTTGCCAGCGCAACCGCAGCCCTGATGCTAGGCGTCTCGGCCTGCGGCGGTAGCTCAGGAGGGGAGGAAGGCGGGGACGTCGAACTCAGGTTTTCATGGTGGGGAAGTACTGAGCGTGCGGAAATCACGCAACAGGCCATTGACCTCTTCGAAGAGCAGAACCCCGGAATCACCGTGCAGCCCGAGTACACGGACTTCGATGCGTACTTCGACAGGCTGGCTACAACCGTTGCTGGAGGGGATGCGCCGGACGTCATCACTCTCGGCGGGGCATATCCGCGGGAGTACGGAGATAGGGGCGCGCTTCTTGACCTCGATGAAGTCTCTGACACCCTCGACCTCAGCCCGTTTCCCGACTCGGCACTCGGCAGCGGCGAATTCAGCGGGACCCAATATGGTGTACCCACCGGGGTCAACACCTACGCAATTCTGGCGAACCCTCGAGTATTCGAAGAAGCGGGCGTCGAGATGCCTGATGACGAAACCTGGAGCTGGGAGGACTACGTCGAACTCGCCGAGGCCATCGGGGAGAACAGCGAGGAAGGCGTCTACGGTACCGCCGATCCGACCGCGGCAGACACGCTGGACTTGCACTCGCGCCAATTGGGTGAATCCCTCTACACCGAAGAGGGAGAGCTGAACATCAGCACAGATACGTTGGAATCATGGTGGGAGATGACCGCCAGCCTGAGCGAGTCCGGCGCTGCTCCCGAAGCGTCGATAACTACCGAACTTGCCGGTCAGGCCGCTCCGGAACAAAGCCTGATGGGTCGGGGCCTGGCAGGCCTGCAGTTCGCCTGGAGCAATCAGTACGCCGCGTATCAGACGGCCGCCGGTGAGCCGCTGGAGCTCCTGCGCGCTCCGGGCGAATCCCAGCAGAACCCGGGAATGTGGCTGCAGGCTTCACAGATTTATTCAATCAGCGCCCGGTCCGATCACCCGGTCGAAGCCGCGAAGCTGGTGGACTTCCTTGTCAATGATCCGGGGGCGGCAGAAATCGTCAAAACGGACCGCGGGGTTCCTGCCAACCCTGATGTCCTGGAAGCAATTCAGCCTGAACTCAGCGAAACCCAGCAAGTGGAGACACAGTTTGTGGGCCGAATGAGTGAAGTGGCCGGAGATCCCCTGGTGGTCGGGCCGCTTGGCTCCACCGAGACTCCCCTCACCCTGGACCGATTGAATTCAGAGGTGTTGTTCAACAGGCTCAGTCCCTCCGAGGCCGCCAGTCAGTTTGTCGAGCAAGTAAACGCCGCGATCACCCAGTAGCAGCACATCGACCCGGCGGCCCGTCGAAGCGACGGGGCGCCGCTTTGGAAGGAAAAATGCCGCAGCTACATGAAATTCAGATCCGCGATCCCTACGTCCTTCCCGTCCCCGGGGAAGGGAAGTACTACCTCTTTGGCAGCACTGACGCCAATATCTGGTCCGGGCCGGGAACCGGATTCGACTGCTACACAAGCAACGACCTCGAGTCCTGGGAAGGTCCTTTGCCAGCTTTCCGTCCTTCCAACGGGTTTTGGGGCACTACAGAATTTTGGGCACCCGAAGTCCACGAGCATGACGGCAGGTATTTCATGTTTGCAACCTTCCACGGCGAAGGCACATTTCGAGGAACACAGATCCTTGCAGCGGACAAGCCGGAGGGCCCCTATGAACCCTGGTCGGAGGGACCAGTGACTCCTTCCAACTGGCAGTGCCTCGACGGAACGCTCCACATTGACGGCGAGGGTTCCGCGTGGGTCGTGTTCTGTCAGGAGTGGACGCAAATCCACGACGGCGCAATCTATGCCAGGAAGCTGACACCGGATCTGCGTTCAGCGGCTGGCCGCCCCATCTTTCTCTTCAACGCCTCGGAGGCGCCCTGGGCGAGGCAACTGAAGCGGAACGAACCGTTGAAGTTCCCGGTATTTGTCACCGACGGCCCGTTCCTGCATCGCACCAGGGCCGGAACACTCCTGATGCTGTGGTCAAGCATCGGCACGAACGGCTACGCGATGGGAATAGCCCGCTCTGAATCGGGAACCGTCTTGGGTCCGTGGACGCAGGACGAGGATCCTATCTGGGGGCATGATGGCGGACACGGGATGATCTTTCGGTCATTCGATGGCCACCTGTACCTTGCGCTTCACCAGCCAAACCACACTCCGGATGAACGCGCTGTCCTTCGCCCGCTCGCCGTGAACGGCGATGGCCTCTCCTTGGAGGCTGCATCATGATCGACCGTCAGGAACTGGTCCGCCGCCACAACGTGGTGCAGACTTCCGTGGACCCCCGGAGTCCCGTGTCGGTGGGAAACGGTGAATTTGCGTTCACCGTGGACCTCACCGGGCTACAAAGCTTTCCGGATGAGTACCCAGTTGGAGCGCGCTCCGCCCTCCCCAGCGGCACCCTGTTGGGTACACAGGCTCAGTGGGGTTGGCACGCCACCCCCACACCCGAAGAGCACAGTCTGCTGGATTCGGCCGTTACCTACGAATCACCTCGCGGACCCGTGCCGTACATCGACATGAGTGGGTCGATCTCCGGCGACGCCGAGGACAGCGTTCCGGAGCGCGAGCTGTGGTTGCGCTCCAACCCACACCGGCTGGACCTTGGGCGGTTGGGCTTCGCTGTAGCGGACTCCTCGGGTATTCGCCCCTTGCACAGCACTGACATCTTGAATCCGACGCAAACCCTCGACCTCTGGACCGGGGTCGTCACCAGTGCCTTCGCCCTCGGCCGAAACCCCGTTCAGGTAGCCACGTCCTGCCATCCTCATCGGGATCAGCTGGGAATTCAGGTCGCCTCGGCAGCGCTGGCCGAAGGCCTTGGACTCTCGCTCTCGTTCCCCTACGGCTCGAACGCATGGCACAACGGCGCAGACTGGAACTCGCCCCAAGCTCATCACACCACTGTGGAACAGAACGACGACGGCTGGCGGGTTCGCCGATCGCTCGATGGGTCCGCGTACGAGGTGCAGATTACGGGTGCGCAGCTTGAGATCGAACAGCTCGGACCCCATGAACTGTGGCTGACCACCAAGGACACGGCTATGGACGTGACCGTCCACTTCCTCAGCACCGGAGCAGGCGAGTGCACAACACGCGGCATCACGGAGCCGGACGCACAGAAAGATGACCTTGGAACAAGCACTGCTGCCGACGTCGTCCTTGCCTCCGCTGACCACTGGCCGCGGTTCTGGAAATCCGGAGGCGCCGTTCAGCTCAACCGCACCCGCGACCGGCGGGCCCACGAGCTTGAGCGCCGCATCGTCCTGTCCCAGTACCTGACTGCCGTCAACTGCGCCGGTTCCATGCCATCGCAGGAAACGGGACTGGTGTGTAACTCGTGGCGTGGCAAGTTCCATTTGGAGATGCACTGGTGGCACAGCGCGCATTTTGCGCTGTGGGGGCGCCCGGAACTGCTGCTGCGGAGTCTTCGCTGGTACCACGGGATTCTCGAAGATGCTCGCGGGACCGCAAAGTGGCAGGGGTACGACGGCGCCCGCTGGCCAAAACAGGTCGGTCCCGACGGGCGGGAAACGCCAAGCACTATCGGGACGTTCCTGATCTGGCAGCAGCCGCATCCCATTTACCTTGCTGAACTGATTTACCGAGCCGCCCCGTCGCGCGAAATCCTTGAGGAATTCTCAGACATCATCTACGAAACGGCTCAATTCATGGTGAGCTTTGCGCATCGAACGGATAAAGGCTTTGAGCTCGGTCCGCCCCTTGTGCCCGCGCAGGAAAGCTACGGCTCAACGCGCAGCCGAACGTCGAATCCCACGTTTGAACTCGCATACTGGCAGTGGGCACTTCGGACCGCCTCCGCCTGGCGCGAGTGCCTAGGCCTCGACCCGATGCCGGAATGGGATGAGGTCGCCACCGGCATGGTCGCACCGCATGTGGCGGACGGCGTGTACAGCGCGATCGATGTTGAGCCGTTCACCCTCCGGTCGGACCATCCCTCGATGCTGTGCGCACTCGGATTTGTCCCTCAGACGGATCTAATCAACCCAGAGATCATGCGCGCCACTCTGTCCGATGTTCTGGCAGATTGGGACTGGGACAGCACATGGGGCTGGGATTACCCGGTTCTCGCAATGACTGCGGCCCGGCTGGGCCTCCCAGAGACCGCTGTGGAATCCCTTTTGCTCGAAGCCGGCAAGAACACGTTTCTTCCCAACGGCCACAATCGTCAGACAGACTCGCTTCCACTGTATCTTCCGGGCAACGGGGGCCTGTTGGCTGCCGTTGCTCTGATGGCCGGAGGATGGGATGACGGGCCGGTTGGACCCGCGCCCGGATTCCCATCCGACTGGTCGGTGCAGGTGGAAGGACTTGTTCGCTCGGCGTGAGCTGCGGAGCGGTCTTCACCGGTGCCACCAAAGAAACCGGTTCAATGCGTCATGCGCTCCTTGAATGAAGCCCACATCCGCGGGACAAGTGGAGCTTAGGGGAATCGAACCCCTGACCTTTTCATTGCGAACGAAACGCTCTACCAACTGAGCTAAAGCCCCGCAGAAAGTACTGTAGCAAATCGCGGCCCAGACCCGGAGTAACCTCAGAGAATGACCACACAACGCTCCGCTGAGGAGCAGACCGAGATCAATGCCTGGCCAGCCCTCTGGGCGCTGGTCATCGGCTTCTTCATGATCCTGGTGGATTCCACAATTGTCTCAGTCGCCATCCCGGCGATCATGAACGGGTTGAACGCGGACCTGGACAGCGTGGTGTGGGTCAACAGCGCCTACCTTCTCGCATTCGCAGTACCACTCCTGATCACCGGCCGGCTCGGGGATCGGTTCGGCCCGCGCCGCATCTACCTGATTGGCCTGACCGTGTTCACCCTGGCCAGCGTGTTGTGCGGCTTGGCCGGATCGGTGGAAATGCTCATCCTTGCCCGGGTCCTGCAGGGCCTCGGCGCTGCGATGATGACACCCCAGACCATGGCGGTCATCACCCGGATCTTCCCGCCGGAACGCCGTGGGGCAGCCATGGGATTGTGGGGCTCGGTGGCCGGCGTCGCGACCCTCGTCGGCCCGGTGCTCGGCGGCCTCCTGGTTGACTCGCTTGGCTGGGAGTGGATCTTCTTCGTGAACGCACCGGTCGGCGTCGTCGGGCTCATCCTCGCGTACCGGCTCGTCCCGCAACTCCCCACCAACAGTCACAGCTTCGACTATCTGGGCGTCGTGCTGAGCGCCGGTGGCATGTTCTGCCTGGTGTTCGGTATCCAGGAGGGCGAAACCTACAACTGGGGAACCATCGCCGGCCCCATCTCCGTGTGGTCCCTGATCATCACCGGCGTGGTCCTGCTGGCCGCCTTCATCCTCTGGCAGCGGTACAACCGCAAGGAACCTCTGGTGCCGCTGGGCCTCTTCAAGGACCGCAACTTCTCCCTGGGTAACACCTCGATCTTCGCGATGGGGTTCGCAATCACCACCGTCGCCATCCCGCTGATGCTGTACGCGCAGAACGTGCGCGGCTTCTCGCCCACCGAGGGCGCACTGTTGCTCACCCCGATGGCGATCATCTCCGGGTCCCTGGCGCCGTTGGTGGGCAAGTTGGTCCAGCGCGGCAACCCCAAGTACATGGCGATCTTCGGTTTCTCGGCCATGTCCGTGTCCCTGTTCTGGCTGGGGGCAATCCTGACCCCCGACGTACCGGTGTGGGCGCTCCTCCTGCCGATCTCCCTGTTGGGTCTGGCGAGCGCCGGGATCTGGGCGCCCGTCTCACTGACGGCTACCCGGAACCTGCCCCGCGCCTCGGCGGGCGCCGGATCGGGGGTCTACAACACCACCCGACAGGTCGGTGCAGTGCTGGGCAGCTCGGCGATCGCCGCGATGATGCTCTCCCGCCTGACCGCCAACATTGGCGACGGCGGAGCCGAAGCCGTTCCCGGACAACAACTCCCGGAGACCCTGCAGGCGGGGTACGCCGCAGCGATGGGACAGTCCCTCTTCCTTCCGGCTACGGCCATCCTCATCGGCCTCGGCGCAGCGCTGTTCTTCGCCCGGCCGCAGCGCCGGACCGGTTGGGCAGGCGACGAGTCGCCGTCGGGCGTCCCGGCCAAGACGAACGCGGCGAAGTAACCACTGATAGCTCCGATTTTGGTGAGCAACCCGGACCGAACGCATCAATCTGGACATCGGTGAGAGAGATTCCGCTATCCGATGTCCAGGTTGCTCACCAGAACCGCCGACGACGACGCCACCCCGGCGAAACTGGGGCGTAAAGGATCCATCAAGACCCGGCGGTTCCTCCTCCTCTGGGCAATAGCCTGTCCACGGAAGCCGCGATAGATGCGGGCGTCGAGGTGATGGGGTTGTCTGTCGTTGGCCACAACAAAGCTCAAACGACGGATGGAACTGACAGCGATCAGCCCCGTCCGATTGGTGCCGCTCGCCTTCCTGGCCGCGATTCTCGGTGGGGCCGGTTTGCTGATGCTCCCGCTCTCACGGACTCCGGGGAGCGATGAAGTCTTCATGCCGGCGCTCTTCACTGCCGTCTCCGCGGTTTGCGTCACAGGACTGATAAACGTCGACACCTCCACCTTCTGGACCCCCTTTGGACAGACAGTCATCCTGGCGCTCATCCAGATCGGCGGGTTCGGCATCATGACCTTCGCAACGCTCCTGACCCTCCTGGTGCGCAAAAACCTTGGGCTGCGCTCCCAACTCGTCGCGAAGTCGGAAAGCCGCACCCTGAACCTCGGTGATGTGAAGGGGGTACTCATCCGGGTGGCGACCATCATGCTCGCCTTCGAGGCGATCACCGCCATCCTGCTGACCGCGAGGTTCTGGATTGCCTACGAGGACGACCTACCCACTGCCGCCTGGCACGGCATCTTCCACTCCATCTCAGCCTTCAACAACGCGGGATTCTCCCTCTTCAGCGACAACCTGATCCCTTTCGGCACCGACCCCTGGATCATCCTTCCGATCTGCGTCGCCGTCATCTTTGGCGGCCTAGGATTCCCCGTGCTCATCGAATTGTTGCGGGGGAACCCGACCCGCAAAAGCTGGACCGTCCACGTCCGGCTCACCGTATATGGCACCCTGATCCTCCTCGCGGTCGGAACGGGACTCTTTGCCTGGTTTGAATGGGACCGTCCGGAAACCCTGGGGTCCCTCTCGACCGGCGGCCGCATCCTGGCGTCGATTGCCGGTGGCGTCTTCCCCCGGACCGCCGGCTTCAACACCATCAACTACGGGGACGCCGCACCGGAGACCCTGTTGATCACCAACATCCTGATGTTCATCGGAGGCGGCAGCGCCGGGACGGCGGGCGGCATCAAAATCACCACCTTCTTGATCCTCGCCTTCGCCATCTGGAACGAAATCCGCGGGCGCGAACAGGTGACCGTTGGGCGCCGCTCCGTCAGTTCCTCCGTGCAACGCCAGGCGTTGTCGGTCGCGCTGCTGGGCATCGCGGCCGTCCTGCTCGGAACCGTCCTGCTGCTCGCCTTCACCGATTACGGCCTGGAAGCGGCCCTTTTCGAAGCCATCTCGGCCTTCGCGACCGTCGGGCTCAGCACGGGCATCACCTATGAACTGTCCACCGGCGCGGAACTGGTGCTGATGGCGCTGATGTTCATGGGCCGCATCGGCACCATCACCGTAGCCTCGGCCCTCGCCCTCACCTCGCGCCCCATTCTCTACCGGCTCCCTGAGGAACGTCCCATCATCGGCTAGGAGTCTTCATGATGGTGAGCAACCTGGACCGGAGGGGTCAACCTGGACATCGGTGAGCGAGATCCTGCTCTCCGATGTCCAGGTTGCTCACCAAACCAAAAAAACGACGTCGCCGCATTCCGCCCCGGACACACCACCCACCCCGACTGGTTGCCTCGGGGAACTACCGGTAGGCTCTAGCCATGGCTGACGAAACCACAGAACCCCAGAACGCCGACTCCACAACCGAGAAGGTCAACGAGGTCAAAGAAGTCACCGACGACTTTGCCACCCGGCAGCACACCACTGCCTCGGGCCTGAAGTACACCAGCACCACCGGCCGGCTGGTCCTGCGCCGTGAGGAAACCAAGGACGGCAAGTCCGACGGGTTCAAGCCCAAGGCCGAGATTTTCATCGTCGCCTACACAAAGGACGCAGAGGACTCAGCGCCCGACGGCGGCACTGCACCGCCCGAACGTCCCGTCACCTTCGCGTTCAACGGCGGTCCCGGCTCAGCCTCAATCTGGCTCCACCTGGGCCTCCTCGGTCCACGCCGGGTGGATTCCGGCGACACCGGCGCCCTGACGCCAGCGCCCTACGGCCTGGTGGACAACCCGGAAACCCTCCTTGAGCACAGCGACCTTGTGATGATCGACCCCGTCAACACCGGCTTCTCCCGGGTGGTCGAGGGCGAGAAGTCGGACGAGTTCCACGCCTTCATCGAGGACCGCGATCTGGTGGCCGAGGTTATCCGCCTCTGGACCACCCGCAACAACCGCTGGCTCTCCCCCAAGTACCTGGTCGGCGAATCCTACGGGACCCTGCGCGCTGTCGCCGTCGCCGGCCGCCTGTTCGACGCCTACGGCATGGCCGTCAACGGGCTGGGGCTTATTTCGACGGTCCTGAACATGTCCACGCTGCGGTTCTTCCCCGGCAGTGACCTGCCCTACGCCCTGCACATCCCTACCTATGCCGCGATCGCCCACTTCCACGGCCGCCACCCCGGCCGCGAACTGGCCGACGTCGTCAGTGAAGCCGAAACCTTCGCTGCCAAGGACTATGGGTACGCCCTCACCCAGGGCAGCCGCCTCACCCCCGAGGAGTACGACGACGTCGTCGCGCGGCTCGCCGCGATCACCACCCTCGACGAGGGGTTCATCCGGCGCACCAACCTACGCTGGCAGTACGGTGAATTCGCCGCCGAGCTGCTCCGGAAAGACGGACTCGCGGTCGGCCGGATCGACGGGCGGTTCACGGCGCAGCCGGTCAGCCTGCAGAACTCGGCGATGACCGACGACCCCAGCATCCGGGCGATCACCGGCCCCTACGCGGCAGCAATGAACCATTACGTCCGTGCCGAGTTGGGCTACGAAAACGACCTGCCGTACGAGGTGCTCACCGCGCGGGTCCACCCATGGAGCTACAAGACGTTCGAGGGCGCGCCCGTCGACGTCAGCCAGACCCTCGAGCGCCTGCTGGTGCACAACCCCACGCTCCGCGTCCACGTCGACTACGGGTACCAGGACGGCGCCACCCCTCACTTCGCCGCCGAATACGTCTTCGCCCACATGACGATGACCGACCAGATGAGGGCCCGCTTCACCCACCACTATCACGAGGCCGGGCACATGATGTACCTCAAGCCCGAGTGCCGTTTGGCCCAGCTGGCAGCACTTAAGGACTTCGTGACCCACACGGACTAGGCGCCCCACAGCGTCGCCCGAAGTTTCTTTCCGGCTGAACTCTAAGTAAGCTTAGGTTTCCCGCGGAAAGCCGCGAACACCCAAAAGATAAGGAACACGTCGTGCTGCTGAAGAGAATCCTGTGGACTTTGGTCCCCGTCATTGCCTCCAAGCTGTTGAACAAACGACGTGGCAACAACCAGAACACCCGCGCCAACAAGACCCGGTACGACAAGAAGCACGGCCGCTAACCCCGGTTCGTGACGGACCACAACGAGTTAGCCGACCGTCAAGACGGCTACGTCGACCTGCGATCCTATGCGGCGATCGGCGACGGCCGAACGGTCGCGCTGATCGCACATGACGGCTCCATCGATTGGTATCCCACCCCGGATCTCGACTCCGCGCCGCCTTTCGCGCGCCTGCTGGACGCCGACGACGGCGGCGCGCTGGAACTGTGCCCCTCCGAACCGTTCACCACAGAGCGCGCCTACGTCGAAGGCACCAACGTGCTGACCACCACGTACACCACCTCGTCCGGTACGGCGCGGGTCACCGACTCGCTGAACACCGGCGTGGCGGGCAGGCTCCCCTGGGGTGAGCTGGCCCGACGGATCGATGGCCTCACCGGTCACGTCCCCATGCGCTGGGCCATCCGCCCGGGCAACTGCTTCCAGACCGCCTCTCCCTGGGTGCAATCCAGTGACCACGGCGCGATCCTCCGCATCAATGGCACCGCTCTGGGTGTGCGCGGGATCAACGAGGGTGAGGTGTCGATCGAGGGCCAGGCAATCTCTGGCACCCTGACCACCAGCCCCGGCTCCCGGCACCTCGTGGGCATCGTCTCCACCCACGACGAACCGCTCCCACTCCCCGATCCGCAGTCGGTGGACGCCGGTGTGGACCGGACCATCGCCAACTGGCAGACCTGGTCCAGGGAGTTCAGCTACGACGGCCCCTACGCCGACGAGGTGCTGCGCAGCGCGCTCACCCTGAAGCTGCTGATCCATAGCCCGTCCGGATCGATCGCCGCCGCGGCCACCACCTCGCTCCCCGAGAGCAGGGCCGGCGGCAAGAACTGGGATTACCGGTACACCTGGCTACGCGACACGGCCTACACTCTCCACGCCCTCGTGCGGACCGGGGTGCGCGAAGAGGTGCACGCGGCCGTGTCCTGGATGCTGAAGAACCTGCGCACCCAGGGCCGCGACATGCAGGTCTTCACCCGCCTCAACGGGGACACACCGCAGGGCACCCGTACCCCCGACCTTCCCGGCTGGCGCGGAATCGGCCCCGTCGTCGACGGCAACCCCGCCGCGGGCCAACTCCAACTGGGCGTCTTCGGCGACCTCTTCGACATCGTGCGGTTGTACGTCGAAGCAGGGCACGTGCTTGACCCCACCACCTCCCGCCAGCTCGCTGACATCGCCGACCAGGCGTGCGACACCTGGCAGCAGCGTGACGCCGGGATCTGGGAGCTCCCGGAGGAGCGGCACTACACCACCTCCAAGCTCGGGTGCTGGCACGCCCTGGACAGCGCGGTGAAACTGTCCGAGGCCGGCCAACTGCAGCGACCGGCCGAGCGGTGGCGCGCTGAACGCGATCGGATCCGCGATTGGGTGGAAGAGAATTGTTGGTCGGAGGAGCGCCAGAGCTACGTCTGGTATCCCGGCTCGGAGGAACTGGACGCATCAATCCTGCTCCACGCGATCAGCGGGTACGAACGCGGCCCCCGGATGTCCTCTACCATTGACGCGCTTCGCGATGAGCTAGGCGCCGGCCCCCTGCTCTACCGGTATAGCGGTATGCAGCAGGAAGAATCCACGTTTGTCGCCTGCGCCTACTGGATGGTCGCGGCACTTGCCCAGGTTGGCCGTGCTGACGAGGCAAAGTCCCAGATGGAGGAGTTACTGCCACTGGCGAACGACGTCGGCCTGCTCGCCGAGATGATCGACGGCGACGAGCGCCACGAGTTCATGGGCAACCTCCCCCAGGGGTTGAGCCACCTCGCACTCATTACCGCAGCCCTGTCCCTGGCCGACGGCGACTAACGTCCTGTCTCACAGCTGGTCGTGGGTGAACCGCCCACCCATCAGGGTTGCCACTACCTCGATGTCGGCAATCTGGTGGGTGGGCACCTCCAGCGGTGACTCGGCCAGCACCGCACAGTCGGCGAGCATTCCGGCGGCCAACATCCCCTTCTCCCGGCCGAACCCGGTGGCATCCGCGGATCCGACGGTATGAATCCGGAGGGCTTCCTCGGCGCTGAGCCTCTCGTGCTCGGACCCAAAGACGGCGCCGCTGGACGTCAGCCGGTCGACATACGCCTGGATGGAGCGCAACGCCGTGCCGTCCGCGCACGGCCGGTCCGAGCTCCCGGCCAACCGGATCCCCGCCTCGAGGAATGACTTCGCCCGGTAAGTGAACGCAGACCTGAGCGGCCCGAG
Organism: Arthrobacter sp. 260; assembly: GCF_013116745.1. Classification (GTDB taxonomy): domain Bacteria; phylum Actinomycetota; class Actinomycetes; order Actinomycetales; family Micrococcaceae; genus Arthrobacter_D. The sequence goes on along the minus strand of NZ_JABFOE010000002.1, from coordinate 53,021 downwards.
CGAGCGGGCCATTGCGTCCCCGATCGGGTGGAAGAAGGACGCCTGCGGCGCTACCGCGACGCCCAGTGCGGCCAGCGCTGCCAACTGGTCCGGCCTGACGACCGCCGCATGCTCAATCCGGTGCGGCAACCGGGCCGGTCCGTCGAGTCCGACGCGCCCCTGCGCACGAAGGTGGGCGAAGGTGTCGATCGCGAGGTCGATAGCAGCGTCACCGATGGCGTGGGCGGCGATCGACCAGCCGGCCCGATGCGCATCCACCATCTGCCGTTGCAGGGCTGCCGGTTCGTCCAGCAGGTACCCCTGGTTTAAGGATCCGGTGGCGTAGGGCTCGGTCTGGGCAGCGGTCTCACTTGACAGGGCGCCATCCAGGAAGATCTTCGCCGGCCCCAGGGAAAGGACATCGTCCCCGAACCCGCTGTACATCCCCAGCCCCAGGCCGGCACCTGAAGCGGACTCCAGCGTTTCGATCGCTGGCATCAGCTGGGCCCTGGCATGGAGTTTTCCCGCTGCCCGGGCGTCCTGGAATGCGCCCAACTCGTCCGGCGCGTGCCCAATCCAGCCCCCACCAACCCCGGCATCGGTGAAACTGGTGATGCCTTCCCGCGCGTACCGGGCGGTCGCCCGGTCAATTGCAGCGACGAGCGTATGCCTTGGGTAAGGGCGGAGCAGGTCGAGCACCAATGCCTGAGCCGTTTCCTGCAGCAGACCGGTCGGCTCACCCGACTCGTCCCGGACCACCCTGCCACCCACCGGGTCAGAGAACCCCGGTGCCAGCACGCCGGCACGGCGCAGGGCCTCGGTATTGGCGATACCTCCGTGGCCCGAGGTCCGCCTGATAAAGAGTGGCCGTCCGGCTGCCACCCTGTCCAGGGCTGCACGGTCGGGAAACCGGCCGCCAAACCGGTGGTGATCGAAACCGCTGGCAACCAGCCAGCCGCCGTCGTCGTCGCCCACGGGGCGGGTCTCAGCGGACGCGTGCAACAGGGCATAGACCTGGTCGAGTTCGGTCAGCGGGGACAGGTCCACCTCGCCGAGGGTGAGGCCGAACCACGCCGTGTGGCAGTGAGCGTCATTCAGGCCCGGGATGAGGACCTTCCCATGCAGGTCGATGACGTCCCGGGCCGCAAGCCCTGCGAGGTCGTCGTCGAGCCCAACAATCCTCCCGTTGAGGATGCCGAGGCTGTGCGCTGTCGGGCGGGTGGGATCCATGGTGATGATCCGGGAGTTCGTGAGGATGAGATCGAGCTGCATGGTTCGCTCCGGGCCGGTGAATAAAATCGGTGAGTTCTGAGGGCGGGCACTACACGGTGGCGAAGTGCACCCAGACGCCGATCACCCAGACGCTTCCTGCGAGCAACGCGAGGCCCAGCTCAACGAGGATGCCGATTCCTGTGGCTTTCAGCGCTGCCCCGCTGGAGGAGAGGGCGGGGGCAAACTGGCGCTGGCGGGCGAACTCGCTGGCGAACAGTCCCGCCGCAAACCCGACGAACAGGCCGACCACCGGGATCAGGAACATGCCGATCACCCCGGTGACCAGTCCCACCACCACTGAGCGGCCGGGGATCTGGCGCTGTTGCAGTTTCCGGCCGGTCAGAACGGCCCCGGCGAGCAACCCGGCGACGGCAAGTACCGCACCAACCCCAAAGGCCACCCAGCCAGCGGTGCTGGAAACCACTAGTGCCCACATCAGGAGCGAGCCGATGATCAGGATGCTACCCGGCAGGATGGGCACAATGACACCGGCGACGCCCACCACGATCAGCAGGCCGCTCAGCACGGTCATCAGGATCTGAAATTCCATAGGGAAAGTCTCTCACTGCCAGGCACCGCTCCGGTCCACGCTTGTTCAGGCCCCACGGCATCACTAAGGTTACTGATAAAGCCCTAGGGCCCGATAGCAGGAGGCACGATGAGCACGCCAGGATCCGAGAACGACCCGTCCGACAGTACAACTCCCCGCGACACCACCCCCAAGCATGCTGACGGACCATCGGATCGGCGTGATCCACGCTCGTCAACGCCCGACGACGGCGATGCCACCCAGGCATACAGCCACGTCACCCCCTCCAGCGAGAACGACCCCGACGCTACCCAGGCGCACACCCACGTCACCCCCCGCAGCAGCGCCAGCGACCCTGCCAATGAAGGCAACAACGCCGCGGTGACCAAGGAACAGCACTACGGCGACGGACAGCCCACCGAGGTGCACCGGACCACCGACAGCGATCGCACCCGGGAGCACCGGACCCAGCCCGACGGCATGGCCGGAGCGGTCGCGACAGGTGCGGGTGCTGGCGCCGCGGCGTCACCCTCGACCAGGACCCAGCCGGTGACCGCGCAGCCGGTGAGCCACACCGCTGATCCCGACGACGCCCGCTACCGGGACGCACAGGATGATCGTCCCGCCCTACCAGCATCAGCCGAACGCGCCGCACTTCTGCAGCACGAGAAGGACACCTTCGGCGGCATGAAGTTTGGCTCGGCGTTCTTCGGCTGGCTGACCGCCACCGGAATGGCCGTCCTGCTGACGGCCTTCGTCGCCGCCGCCGGCGCAGTCTTCGGGTTGTCCACCAACACCGATCTCACCGACGCGGCAGACCAGGTCGCCGCCGATCCGCAGACGGTCGGCATTACCGGGGCGATCGTGCTCCTGGTGATCCTGCTCCTCTCGTACTTCGCCGGCGGATATGTAGCGGGCAGGATGGCCCGGTTCAACGGCGCGAAGCAGGGAGTCGCCGTCTGGCTGTGGGCGCTCATCATTGCGGTTCTCGTGGCGATTCTCGGCCTGATCTTCGGTAGTCAGTTCGACATCCTGGCGAACCTCAACAGCTTCCCCCGCATCCCGCTCAATGAGGGGAACCTGACCACGACGGGGATCATCGCCGTCGTCGTGGCCATCGCGGCAGCCCTCATCGGTGCGGTCCTCGGTGGCCTCACCGGCATGCGGTACCACCGCCGGATCGACCGGGCGGACTACGAAAACACCACCACCCGCTAGCGAACAGCAGCACAGCGTTGTCCCTGCGCCCCGTCTGTCACCCGGCAGGCGGGGCGCAGCTGTGGGCGGCGCCAGTCCCGCGACGGACGAACGGCGGGGTCACCGTCCGGACGACCGCCGTTGCAGGCTCTCGAGGTGCTGGTTGTAGGCGGTGAGCTTGGCGTCGTCGTCCCGGTCGGCGGCGCGGTCCTCGCGGACCGCGGTGCGCTCGTCGTCCTTCCGCCAGGCCATGGCGACCCCCAGGGCAAGGAGGACGGTGGGGATCTCCCCAATCCCCCAGGCGATCGCACCGCCCCGCTGCTGGTCAGCGAGCAGCGCCGCGGAATCGGTGAGCTGCAGGCTGGCCCACCAGCTCGGTGCCAGAATCTCCGTGCCGCCCAGGAGGGAAAGCCCGAAGAAGGCGTGGAAGGCCATGGTCGCCAGCAGAATGATGAGCCTGAACGGGTAGGGTGACCGGGCCGGCCCCGGGTCGATCCCAATCAGCACCCAGGCAAAGAGGTACCCGGTAATGAGGAAGTGCACGATCATGAACACGTGCCCCACGTGGGTAGACAGCGCCAGGTCGAAGATCGGCGAGTAGTAGAACCCCACCATGCTGCCCACGAAGATCAGACCGGCGACTGGCGGGCGGGTCAGGAAGCGGCTGAACCGTGAGCGGAAGAGCCAGAGCACCCACTCCCGGAGTCCCCGGCTGCCGTCGGTGCGCGGCCGGGTTGCCTTCAGCAGCAGAAGGATGGGGGCGCCGAGGACAAAGAGGACGGGCGCGTACATCATGAGGCCCATGTGCTGGATCATGTGCCCAGAGAAGCTGGTCCTCCCGTACACGGCGGGACCGCCACTGGTAAGCCAAATCAGCAGCGCACAGCCCGCGAGGAACGCCAGGGTGCGTGGAATGGACCAGGCGTCGCCCCGGCGCCGGATCTTGACGACAGCGGCAAGGTAGGCACCCCCGGCAACGAGGATCAGGAGCCCGATGGTCCAATCGGGGTGCCACGACGTCATGAAGCTAGAGACGGTGAGTGGCTCCGGGAAGGGATAGCCCAGGAGGGACCGGCGCAGGTCGACGTCGGCAATCGACCCCTGCGGGACCGGCGGCGGGCTCGCCGCGAGGCCAGCGGACACCCCGATCGTGACGATCATCAGCGCGGCCTCGGATACGCCGAAGATGGTGAATGCCCGCCGGTCCTCGGGGTTGCGGTCCAGCCGGGGCAGTATTCTGCGGCGTTGATACCACCCGGCAAGGCCCAGCGCCGTGAGGCTGCTGACCTTCACCAGGACGAGGATCCCGTAGGGCGTGGCCAGGTCGGCGAAAGACCCGAGCCGGAGGCTGGCGTTGATGATGCCGGAGAACGCCACTGCCCCGAAGGCCCAAACGGCCAGCGCGGAATAGCGACGAAGAACCCGGCCGGTGTCCTTGCCCAGCTGGGATCCCAGCAGCAGCACGGCCGCGAGGCCACCCACCCACACGCAGACACCGATGAGGTGGAGGGCGAGCGAGTTCACCGCGTTGCCGTGATCATCGGACCCGGCGGCGTGCCCGGCCAGGGCCAACGGCAGGATTCCCAGCATGGCAATGCCCAGCGCGATACCGGCGCCGGTGGTGGACCGGACCATCGGCAGCATGACCACCAGGATGAGAACGGCCATCAACGCCACCAGCAGGATCTGACCCAGCTCCAGTTCGGTAGCGAAGAACAGGAAGATGGAGAAGAAACCGGGGCTGAGCATCGACTGCCCTGCCGTATCGGCGGCGATCAGCGCCAGCGAGGCGACCGACGACACGAACCAGACCCCCGCGGACCAACCCGCCCAGCGCAGGGCCTTCCACTGGGCGAACCCGATGATTGACTTGTCGCGGCCGGACGCCGGGAGCAGACCGGCGCAGAGCACCAGGAAGCCGATGGTCAGGGCGGCGCTCAAGTCCTGGACAACGCGTGCCGCCGGACGCGCATGCACCACGAAGTCGCCCGGATCCGCCATCGTGGTCCGGTACGTCGTCAGGGCCTCGCTGAAGTACATCGCCAGGATGGCAACGGCCAGGCTGACGGGCAGAGCAATCCCGAGCACCACCCGGACAATACTGCGTTCGGGGATGCCCGTTTCCGGCGACCGATCCGTGCCTGACTCATGTGCCGGGTCGGTGTCTGGGCCCGACGAAACTGGTTCCCCCTGAGGCGCCGTGGGCCCCGAATGCGTTATGCCGGTCATAGATCCTCCTGGATACTCAGTCTAGCTACTTCTACATGACGTAGAAGTATTGCCCGGGAGGTTTCTGTCCGCTTTTGCGCCCGGCTGCCGATCAGTTGAGGATGGAACCATGGACAGCCGTACCCCTCGTTTCGCCCATGACCGGCCGTTTGGGTGGCTTATGGTCATCACAGGACTGGTGGGGTGGCTTGCGTCCGGGCAACTGGTCCTCGAACGGCTCGCCGTGTACGCCGACCCCAACTACGTCACCAGCTGCGATGTCAACGCCTTCGTTTCGTGTGGTGAGGTCTTCAGGACCTGGCAGGCCAGCCTGTTCGGCTTCCCCAACCCCCTGCTGGGCATCGTCGCGTTCAGTGTGGTGATCACCACGGGGGCGATGCTCCTCGCGGGGGCCACCGTCGCTAAATGGTACTGGCGTTCCCTCCAGGTTGGCGTCGTGGCGGGGATGGTCTTCACCATCTGGCTGTGGAGCCAGGCGCTGTTCGCGATCGGCATCCTCTGCATTTACTGCATGGTGGTGTGGGCGGCCATGATCGTCCTCACCACGTTCCTCACTTCACGCAACGTTCTTCGTGGCGTGTTGCCCGCAGGTGAGCGACTCCACGGTTTCCTCAGCGGGTGGACCGGCACGACGGCGGCGCTGCTGCTGATCATCACGGCCGCCAGCGTGTTCTTCCGCTTTGTGGGGGTGTTCGCCTAGCCATCCGGCGCATGATGCCATTCCGGAAGTGCAAGGGAGCGGTCGACAGCTCCCGCCAGGCTGGTCAGTTACGGCGGCGTGCGCGCGCCAGTTCCGTCCCGATGGCATCGAGCCGGCCGGTCCAGAACGCGCGGAAAGGCTCCAGCCACTGGTCGACGTCCTGCAGCGGGCCAGCTTCGACTGCGTACAGGCGGCGGGTGCCATCACCCCGCACCCGCGCAAACCCTGCTTCCCGCAGCACACGGAGGTGCTGCGAAACGGCTGGCTGGGAAATCCCGAACTCGGTTCGGATCACCCGGGCAATATCGCCGGCAGACCACTCCTCGCCGAGGAGCAGCTCCAGAATTCGGCGGCGGACGGGGTCCCCCAGGACATCAAACGCATGCATAAGCAGAACCTATCAAAGAGTGCTTATATATGTCTAGCCTTATATAGCGCTCATCCCCGCCAGCAGCACGATTTCTCGGGCTTACGGCGGGGATGGTCGGCATCGACAAGGGGTGGCTAAGGGTTACGGCGAAGGCTTTCCGCCGTTGACGTTGAGCGTTTCGCCGACCACGTAGCTGGACTCCGACGACGCCAGGAAGACGTAGGCCGGGGCCAGTTCGGTAGGCTGGCCAGCACGGCCCAGTGGCGTGTCCTTGCCAAACTCGGGCAGCTTGTCCTTCGGCTGCCCGTCCGAAACCTGCAGTGGTGTCCAGATGGGGCCAGGTGCGACCGCATTCACCCGGATACCTTTGGGCGCCAGCTGCTCGGCCAAACCCTTGGTGAAGTTGTTGATGGCCGCTTTGGTGCTCGCGTAGTCCAACAGCGTGGAGGAGGGGCTGTAGGCCTGGATCGAGGTGGAGTTCACGATGCTCGACCCGGGCTTCAGGTGCTTCAGTGCCTCGCGGGTAATCCAGAAGAACGAGTAGATGTTGGTCTTGAAGGTCTCATCCAGCTGCTCGTCGGTGAGATCCTCAAGGCTCTCGACGGCGATCTGCTTCCCGGCATTGTTGACCAGGATGTCCAGACCACCGAGCTGCTCGGCGGCATCGTTCACGAGTGACCGGCAGAATGCTGCGTCGGTCAAGTCACCGGGAAGCTTGACGGCCTTCTGGCCGGCCTCTTCGATGATGCGGGCAATCTCGATTGCATCCGGTTCTTCTTCGGGGAGGTAGGACAGCGCCACATCCGCGCCTTCACGCGCGAAGGCAATCGCAACTGCTGCTCCAATACCGGAGTCCGCTCCGGTGATCAGGGCCTTCCGACCCTTGAGCCGTCCGGTTCCGCGGTATGACGTTTCGCCGCGGTCGGTCTGTGGTTCGAGGTCCCGATCCAGCCCGGGCTCGGGCTGATCCTGCTTCGGTGCCGAGATGCTCGGGAACCGCGTTACCGGATCCTGGAAGGTGTACTGGTCGGTGGTCAAAGTCTTGTCAGTCATCTATTTCCTCACTTGCCGTGCGAATGTACGGTCTGTGTAGACCAGCCGGGGTGTGGATGAGATGTCACAACCCCTGAAAGCTAAGCCTACTGACTATTCTATGACGTGAGGGCTGTCCGAAACAAGGTGGCGCTGGGCAACTAAAAGATCTGGGCGAAGAAACCCGCGCCGATGCTTGCCACCAGGGCGATGATGAGGAGCCAGACGATGGGCACACGGTATTTGTTGATGAAGCGCATGGTTCCCCAGTCTAGGCGAGCCCGACGAAACGCCCCTCTTCGGCGGAAATAATTCCCCTCCCCGCCACGCTGCAGATGGGTATGAACAATCTTGTGGCGGTAACTGGATCAACGGGGGCCCTGGGCGGCTCCACGGCACGTCTACTCTCGGCGGACGGGCTGCCGCTTCGCCTCCCCGTCAGGGACCTGGGCCGCGCGCCAGCACTGCCGGAGGCGACGGCCGTCCAGTGCAGCTACGCCGACAGGCCCGCAGCTGTCACAGCCCTTGAAGGGGTTCACACGCTCTTCATGGTGTCGGCAGGTGAAGCTGAGGACCGCGTGGACCAGCACCTCACTTTCGTTGACGCGGCCAGGGAGGCAGGCGTCCAGCATGTTGTGTACACCTCCTTCTTCGGCGCGGCCCCGGACGCCACGTTCACCCTGGGGCGCGACCACTGGGCTACCGAGGAGTACCTCCGCAACTCCGGGATGGCCTACACCTTCCTCCGCAACAACCTCTACCTGGACGTGCTGCAGTACTTCGCCGACGACGCAGGGGTGATCCGCGGTCCGGCGGGCACCGGCCGGCTGGCAGCGGTGGCCAGAGACGACGTCGCTCAGGTGGCAGCGGTAATCCTCAGGGACCCCGCGGCGCACGAGGGAAAAACCTACGAGCTCACCGGCCCCGACTCCCTCACCCTCACAGAGGATGCCGCCATCATCACGGCGGAGACCGGCCGGGACGTCAGCTATCAGGCCGAATCGGTGGAGGAGGCGTACGCATCGCGGCAGCACTTTGGTGTGCCCGGCTGGCAGCTGGATGCCTGGGTCAGCACCTACACGGCGATCGCTGAGGGCGGGCTGTCCAGGGTGACGCCGACGGTGCAGGATCTCACCGGGCGACCAGCCCGGGATCTCGCCAGCGTTCTCCATCCGGGCCGCTAGGCTCAGGCATATGCGCAAAGACTTCAGTAGGGACTCAACCTCGAACCGGGACTTCTACCGCCTCCTGACCTCGACGGTGGTGCCACGGCCGATCGCCTGGGTGTCCTCCCGGTCGGCGGCAGGCGACGACAACCTGGCACCGCACTCGTTCTTCACCATCGCGTCGGTGAACCCGCCGATCGTCCAGTTCACCTCGGTGGGCCGCAAGGACACGTTGCGCAACATCGAGGAGACCGGCGAGTTTGTGGTGAACCTTGCTCCCGAGCCGTTGTTCGAACAGATCAATGCGACAGCCACGAACTTCGACCGCGATGTCAGCGAGTTCGATGCCGCGGGTCTCACCCGCGAGCCGAGCCTCACCATTGCCACCCCGCGCGTCCTGGAGTCGCCGGTCGCCCTGGAGTGCAAACTCCATCAGGTGCTCCCCATCGGGGATTGTTTCGTGGTGTTCGGCGAGGTCACCCACGCCGCAGTGTCGACCGAGGTCCTTGATGGCACCCATCCGCTGATGGACCGCCTCAAACCCCTGTCCCGGCTGGGACGGGACGAGTGGGGGACCACCGGGGCGATCCAGACGATCAAACGCATCCCGGTGGATGAATGGCCAGGGCACTTCCGCGGCTAAACGGGTACCGCGGAAGCGCCCTGGTCAGGCCTGCGGCTGGTTAGCCGATGCCCAGCTGGACAAAGAAGAACCAGACAGCAACCGGCACAATACCGATCATCGCGATCGCCCAGAGCAGCAAGGCCCTGAAGAACATCCGCTCATCCTTGGGCTGCGCACTGGCCATCAGCAGGGCGCCGCTGGTGGACATGGGGCTCACGTCCACCACCGATGAACTAATGGAGATGGCGGTGACCACGCCGATTGGCGTCAGGAGCGGATCCAGCGCGATCGGTGTGACCACCGGGCTGATCACGCCGAGCGTGCCGGTGGTGGAGGCGAAGGCCGATACGAGAGCGACGACGTACCCGGTTACCAGGGCGGCGATGGATCCGTTGCCCAGGCTTTCAATGCCAGCCTGCAACTCGTCTAGTGCACCCATCGCTTCCAGCATCCCCACGTAGGTGACGATGCCGGTGACCAGGATGATGGCACTCCACGGCATGGCCTCCACAGCGGGTTTCTGGACGCCTGAATTGATCGCGATCAGGATGAGGGCAATGGTGAGGGAGGCCACGCCGACGTCGATCGCGAAGACAGTGGTGAGCACCAGCAGTGCGACCAGACCGAGCAGGGTGATCACCCGCATCGGAGTGACGTCCACCCGGGTGATCGGGTCGGCGGTGGTCCGGGTGGCGGTCAGCGTCCCACCGGAGCCGGCGGCGCCGCCGTCGACGTCCAGCCCATCCTGGCCCGGCGTGTCATCACGGGAAGTCGCTGCCGGATCGGCGGACGAGTCGGCGGGGTGCTTCGACGCACGGCGTTTCACGATGGTCTGGATCAGGGCGTAGGCCAGGACCGCGAGGAGGGCGTTGAAGAGGAAGCAATAGAGGTAGAGCTTCCAGGAGTCGCTGGAGGCACCAGCGCTGTCCAGCATCTGGTTCGACAGCACTCCGAAGGGGTTGACCGGTGAGAAAGCGCCAGCGTTGGCGCCCTGCACGACGACGAGTCCCATGGCGAGGGCGCTGATCCCGAAACGAGCACCGAGTGCCAGTGCTACCGGGGCGACGATGGCAATGGCCGCCGGAGTGAACGCACCGGCGGAGGCGAGCAGCGCGGTGAGCAGGAACATCAGGACCGGCACGAGGAGCCTGCGGTCACCTGCCAGGCGTTCGCACCAGTAGGCCATCAGGTCGATGGTTCCGTTGACGCGGACGATCGCAAACAGCAGGGTGGCCCCGACCAGGATGAAGAACAGCCCGGAGGGGAAGGCGCCGATCACGTCGGCGATGGGGAGGCCGGCAAGGGTGGTGCCGACAACGAAGGCGGCGACCAGGGCGATCAGGCCGGCGTTGACCTTGGTGAAGGAACCCCAGGCAAAGGCGCCGATCAGAACGAGGAACGCGATGAGTGACGGTGTCATGACCGGTCCTACTTCTGGATCGACACGAGGTCGCCCGCGAGGAGGCGCCCTGCCCCCGTGATGGCAGGAGTGTGGCCCAGTGCCTTGAGGATCTCGTAGGTAGTGGCGACAGCTGCGGTGATCACGGGGACCCCTAGCTGGTCTTCGGCCGTCTGGACTGCTGCGAGGGATGGCATTTGCACGCAGGCCGACAGAATCACGGCGTCCACCCCATCGCGGTTGAGCTTCTCGGCGATCCCCGGAAGCTGCTGGGGGTCAAGCCGGCCGACCTCGAGGTTGTTGTCCACCGAGAGGCTCACGGAGTCCACCACCTCGATGCCTGCGCCCTCGATGTACTCGGCAACCAGCTGGGTCAGCGCGGGAACGTAGGGGGTCACCATGGCGATCCGCTTCGCGCCCATCTCCTGAAGGGTCCGCACGAGGGCGCCAGCACTGCTGGTGACCTCGGCGGGGTGGCCGTTCTTCTCGGCGGCGCCGGCGATTGTGGCCTCGGATTCAACGTGGGCGTTGGGGCCCTGCGCCATCACCGCGACCAGGCAGGCATAGGCAATGACGTCGACGTCGGCGTCGGACACCGCTTCGGCGCAGTCGGCCGCCTTCCCTACCATCGCCGCGAGTTCCTCACGGTTGACCTTCTTCATTCCGGCCCGGGCTGAATGGAACGTGTACCGGTGGCCGGTTGCTTCGGACTGTCGGCGGAAGAGTTCCGGCAGCTCGGTCTCCATGGTGGTGTTCGAGCTGGGGACGATCAGCCCGATCCTGGAGGAGCCCTCGGAGGCAGCGGACGGGGAGGTTTCGCAATATTCGGCTGGGGAAGACATGTTTGTCCTTCACATCGTTGTGGGTGATCTAACTCATATCGTGAGTTCGTAACCCATATTGTGGGTTGGCCAGGTGAATGTCAATAGAAATGTCCGAAGTCGCGAGACCCCACTAAGATTGCACGGACCCGAAAAGCTCGGAGACTGATGACGTGAGGACGGCGTAAGTGACAGCCGAACAGGCAAGCGGCGCAGCCCCCATCCTGGTGCTGCGCAAGGTGAGTCAGATTCTCGATTGCTTCACTCCTGACAACCCCGAGCCCACGCTGCAGCAGCTCGCCCGCGCCACCGGCCTTCCGTCCAGTACCTGCCAGCGGCTGGTGCAGAACATGGTTCGGGAGGGCTACCTGGACCGGGACGGCGATCGCTACCGCATCGGCATCCGCATGGTTCGCTGGGCCAGCACCGGTACGTCCGGAATGGATCTGGTTCAGCTGGTCAAACCGATTCTCCAAAACCTCCGGGACGAGACCGGGGAGACAGCATGCCTCTACGTACGCGACGGCGCCTTCCGCACCATCGTGGCCGTGGCCGAGACGCGCCATGTGGTGATCCGACCCTTCGCCGTCGGGATGGTGATGCCAATCCACGCCGGCGCTCCCGGCAAAATTTTCCTCGCGTACGATCCGCGGGCACGTGAGGCCCTGACGGAATCCCCGCTCACCAGGTTCACGCCCAGCACCCCCGACAGCCTGGCGATGCTCGACCGGCAGGTGGCCGAGGCCCGCGATCAGGGATACTTCGCCGCATTCGGAGAGCGACACGGTGATGTCGGCTCCATCGCCGCGCCGGTCTTTCGCCACACCGGCGAGCTGGCAGCGGTACTCGGCCTCGGATTTCCCACCCAGCGGGTCGGCGCCGACGACGTCGGGCGCCTCGGCCCCATCGTCAAGGATGCCGCGGACCAAGCAAGCCACGCATTGGGTCAGCCGCGACACTGACGTTCCGCCCGAAGTAAAGCACCCTTGACACGTCGTGACTAGTCAAGCACACTTGTCTACATGACAAGCGTCCTTGACCATTTCGGGTTTCAATGAGAAACGATCTCACCGCACTGCGGCGCGCAGCGAATATCTCCCAACGTGAGCTGGGCGAGGTCCTGAACGTGTCGCGGCAGACGATCAATTCAATCGAGACCGGCCGCTACGACCCGTCCCTACCCTTGGCTATTGCCATCGCCCGCCATTTTCACAGCACTGTTGAGGAGATTTTCCATGTGGACTGATGCGTACACCTCAAAGCAGAAGGCCCTCGCCCTCGGCCTGGTGCTGGTTGGTCTGACCGCACTGATAGCTACCGGACTACTCCTGCAGGAATATGGTCCCGGGAACATGGGCACCGGGTTGCTGACGGGCGGCGCCGTGGGCCTGGCGGCGGCCCTGGTCGGGCTCTGGCGCATCACCAGAAGACCCGACTCCACTACCAGCTTCGAACGCGCCTGGACCCAGACCGGCGACGAGCGGGACGACGCGGTGCTGACACGCTCGCTCGCGGTCCTGGGTCTGCTCTCTTTCCCACTCACCGCCGTCGCGGCGATTGCCATTGGACTGGGGGCTGCGGTGGAGATGGTCCTCGCGCTGCTTCTCATCACGGAGATCCTCGTCGGAGCCGTAGCGTTCGCGGTGATCAACCGGAAGAGTTGAACCGGCACAGGTGAAGCGGCCCAAGTGGACCGACGGGGCCCGGGGCATCGGTTCACCGCCACCCATGCCGTCGGGTGCATACTTGCAGGCGGCATCCAGCTAACCCGCGTAAACTCAAGGTAACCGCGGGTTTAGCAATCCCTCCGTCTGCTGTGAAGCAGCATCCTACGCAGGGACACTTATTGACTACCGCAACCTCCGGTCGCAGCGTGCGGGTTTCCAAGCCCAACGACATCGTCGCCTCCTACTCCACCCTCCTCAAGCAGGTCCGCAAGGAAGGTTTGTTGAACCGGCGACGCCGTTTCTACGTGGCGGTCTTCGCCGCCCTCGCCCTGACGATGGGTGCGGCCTGGACCGGATTCGCCCTCCTCGGTGACACCTGGTTCCAGCTGCTGATCGCCGGTGTGCTGGGCATCGTCTTCACGCAGATCGCCTTCCTGGCCCACGAGGCCTCCCACCGGCAGATCTTCAAGACCCGCGGCGCGAATGACTGGTCGGGGCGCATCCTCGCTGCCGGTGTCGTCGGCATCAGCTACCAGTGGTGGATGAACAAACACACCCGCCACCACAACGACCCCAACGTGGTAGGCAAAGACCCCGACATCGAGATCGACACCATCTCTTTCATCGAAGAAGACGCCGCGAAGGCCAAGGGACTCCACGCCTGGATCACCCGGCGCCAGGGATACCTGTTCTTCCCCCTGCTCACCTTCGAGGGCATCAACCTGCACGCCAAGTCCATCGCAACCCTCTTCCGTCCCGGCGCGGTACAGGGCCGCTGGATCGAACTTGCCCTGCTGGCCATGCGCTTCGGCGCCTATCTCGGCATCCTCTTCTGGTTCCTCCCCGTCGGCATGGCCTTCGCCTTCATCGGCGTCCAGATGGCCGTCTTCGGCATCTACATGGGCGCCTCATTCGCCCCCAACCACAAGGGCATGCCGATCATCCCGAAGAACAGCAAGCTCGACTTCTTCCAGAAACAGGTCCTCACCTCACGGAACATCCGTGGCGGGAACTTCGTGAACAACGCCTTCGGAGGCCTGAACTTCCAGATCGAGCACCACCTGTTCCCGGACATGCCCCGCCCACACCTGCGGAAGGCGGCCCTGATCGTCCGCGAACACTGCGAACGCCTCAAAGTGCCCTACACCGAGGTCGGCGTCGCCGCCTCCTACGGAGCCGTGGTGTCCTACCTCAACCGGGTAGGCCTGGCCGCACGGGACCCCTTCGACTGCCCCATGGTCAACAAATACCGGCACCAGTAGCCGGCACTTCCCCTGCGCGACGGCGGCCTCCACCAACACCTGGTGGGGGCCGCCGTCGTTCTTTATGACAGGATCGTTTTATTGACCTCTTGCCGGATCATTCTCCTGAAATGAAGGACACACACTCATGACTCTCCCGAATTATCACATCGCAGTCATCGCTGGTGATGGCATTGGCACCGAAGTAATGCCCCCCGCCCAGCGGCTGCTGGAAGTTGCCGGAGCGCGGTATGGATTCTCCTTCGAGTGGGAGGAACTCGAGTGGGGCTGCGAATACTATGCGCGCACGGGCGCCATGATGCCAGAGACCGGACTGGCCCAGCTGGCCGAGTGCGATCAGATCCTGCTCGGCGCCGTCGGCTACCCCGGGGTGCCCGACCACGTGTCCCTGTGGGGGCTGCTGATCCCCATCCGGCGCGCCTTCCAGCAGTACATCAACCTGCGCCCGATCAAGCTGCTTCCCGGGATCGAGAGCCCGCTGCGCAAGGTGCCCGCCGGGGGCATCGACTTCCTGGTGGTACGGGAGAACAACGAGGGGGAGTACTCCGAGAGCGGTGGGCGCCTGTACCGCGGAAGCCCGCAGGAAATCGCCATTCAGGAGTCTGTTTTCTCCCGGTTCGGAGTGGAGCGCGCCATGCGTTACGCCATTGGCCTGGCGGAACAGCGCGAGGGAAAACTTGCGTCGGCCACGAAGTCCAACGGGATCATCCACACCATGCCGTTCTGGGACGAGATCTTCCGGGAACTCGGCGCCGAGCATCCCAACCTGGAGATCTCCGAGTATCACATCGATGCGCTGGCAGCCCTGTTTGTGCTGGACCCCGCACGGTTCGACGTCGTCGTCGCCTCGAACCTGTTCGGTGACATCCTGACGGACCTGGGCGCGGCCATCATCGGAAGCATCGGCATCGCCCCGTCCGCGAACCTGAACCCGGAGAAGGAGTTCCCCTCCATGTTCGAGCCGGTGCACGGCTCCGCGCCGGACATCGCCGGACAGGGCAAGGCGAATCCCCTCGGTCAGGTCTGGGCCGCGTCAATGATGCTCGACCACCTGGGCCACCAGGATGCGGGCGAGGCCATCATGGCGGCCATGGGACACGTCCTCGAAGAGACCGAGGTGCGCACCCCGGACCTTGGCGGATCGGCCAGCACTGAAGAGGTGTCAGAGGCGCTGATCAACGCGTTCAACGCCGCTGCCCCAGCCTGATCACCCGAACGCCTGGTCCGGACGGTTACCCCGTCCGGGCTAGGCGTTCCACAATCCGTACGAGTCGGCCAGGGACGAGATTTTCTGCGCCCGGGCCAACCGCGGCAGGTACGATCCGTCTCCCACCACCGCGCCGGCGGCGTGCGCGCTCAGCAGCTCGTGGGCCCACATGATCTCCGAGTCACTCGGTGACAGGCCCTTGTTGATCGTGTCGGTGGCATCCGGCAGAAGGCACAGCTTCCCGGTCATTCCCATGGACGCCGTGACCTTGCAGGCCTCGAGCAGGGTATCGCCCAGGGCTCCGACGGTGGGGCCGTCGATCGGACCCGGCAGTTGACCCACCCGTGATGCCACCACCAGTTTCGCCCGGGCGTAGGCGAGCGCCATCGGCTCGTCGGAGGCACCGGTATCCCGACGGAAATCGCCGACGCCGAATGCCAGCCGGAAGGTGCCCGGAGCGCTGGCAATAGCCGTGGCGTTCTCGATGCCCAGCGCTGACTCAATCAGCGCGAGCACCGGGGTGCCAGCCTGCAGCCGCATGGCGGTGTGGGTGACCTGTTCGGGCTTCTCAGTCATCGCCAGCATCACCCCGCGGAGCCCGGGCGCCTTGGACAGCGCCGCGAGGTCGTCGGCCCAGAAGTCGGTTTCAATGCCGTTGACGCGGACCCACGCGGTCATACCGGTGGAGAGCGCCTCGACCACCCGCTCGCGCGCCGCCTCCTTGTCGTCCGCCGGGACAGCGTCCTCCATATCGAAGACCACCGAATCTGCCTCCGAGGTAAGGGCGGGCGCGAAGTTGGACTCGGACGCTGCTGATGCAAGCAGCCAGGAGCGGGAAAGCTTGGCAGGGAGCGCAGCAGCGCGGCTGTTTCTTAAGGAAGCCATACCAGAACACTACTGAACCGTCGGAGCCATATTCCACCGCAGCACCGTAGGCGACGTAAACACTACGAACAATTAGGCCCCCGATCCTTCAGATCCCCCGGCCTGCGCGCCTAGTGGTCGTCACCGTCGTCGTCGTCGTGGTCGTCGTCGTGGCCTGGGGATTCCGGTTCGCCGGTGACGATCGCGAGTTCGGTCGGTGTTTCGGGCAGGTCGAAGCTGTCCCGGACGGTCCCCGCGGCAATGTCCACAACGTGGAGTTGCGCGGTGGCGGCGTCGGTCAAGTAGGCGAAGCCGTCAGCACCCACCTTGACGAGGGGGGCTGGGAGCTGCCACTCGGTTGGCTCCTCCCACGGCTCGACGACGTCGATCTGGTGGAGGACCTCACCGGTTTCCTCGTCGAGGACGTTCAGCTGTCCGTCGTAGGTCAGGACCAGGGCCTCGCCATCCGCACCGCGAGCGAGGGAACGGAACCAGTATGCGGAGCCCAGGTCGACGGTGGTGACGGAGTCAGCGAGGGTGTCGATCAGTCCGATGCGCGTGGGGCGTTCCAGGCTGGCATCGGGGTCGGTCTTGTAGTCGGCGAGCACTATGGACGACGCGTGGTGGCCAAACAGGTTGCCCGAGCGCTGGTAGTCCTCCTCGACGGCGACCTTGTGGAACCCGCCATCCCGGTACACGACCGGCCCGTTCTCGCAGCCGAGCACCACGACGTCGCCGTCGGCCGTCGGCTGGGCCGCAGTCTCACCATGCACGCCCGGGCAGTCGGTGGTTTCAGCGATAACCTCACCCTCCGGGGCAAGCACCTGCACGGTATTGCGGGCGTCGGCGGTGCCCTGCGTCAACAGCAGGTCCCCGCCGCTGAGAGGCACCGCGACACCATGGTGCGCGGTGTCGGTCGAGTATTCCTGGACCTCGTCGTCCTTGATTTCACTATCGCTGAGCGCTTCGGAATCCATGACGGTGATGGCTCCCGTCCCGTCCGAGAACAAGGCTGTTTTCCCGTGGTGGACCACCACGTGGCCCGGCTCCGGGGCATCCACGGTTTCGTCGGTGAGCACCGGGTCGCTGACGAAGTAGTGGTTGTGGTCGCCGTGTCCTTCGGCGATCAGCCCGGTGTCGAAAAGGCTAAAGCCGTCGCTCGAGCTGACCATGACATGCCTGCCGTCGCCAGCGTTGTTCAGCCGGAGGAAGCCCTCCATCTCCGTGGTGGCGAGCACCTCGCCTGATGCGGTGTCGACGGTCATCACTCCACCGTCATAGGTGAGGACCGCGCGGGGGCTTAGCGCAGCAACTTCCGTCCGGCCTGCCCCATCGGTGTCAGTCGCGTCATCGGCGGCCGACGCTGCGGCGGTGGCTGGGAGGTCCCCGGAACCGGCAGGGTCGGCGGTGGAGCAGGCTGAGAGCAGGAGGGCAGCGGCGACCGCCGCGGAGAGGGCAAAGGTGGGTTTGATATTCGACATGCCCACACTCTAAATGCAAATGCTTCTCATTAGCAATTAGAGTGATGACCTCTTACCGGGAGCGGGCCGTGATCCCCACATGGTCGGCGATGTCCCGGCCCACCTGCTCCAGCAGGGTCGCCGCGTTGGCAATGCACCGCTCGACGTCGGGCTCCAGGTCGGTCAGGGCGAACGTGCGCTCGAATCCCGCCGTCGTGAGCTGCTCGGGACTCAGGACAGTGCGTCCGCAGACGGCCACGGCACGGACATTGGCCGCCGCAGCGGCATTCGCCACTCCCATCGGCGTCTTGCCGCCCAGGCTCTGTTCATCGAGGCTGCCCTCGCCGGTAATCACCAGGTCCGCGCCGCGCAGCTTTGCGGCCAACCCGGTAAGTTCCAGGACGACGTCGATTCCTGGCCGGCGCCGCGCGTTCAGGACGGCGAGCGCAGCGTAGCCGACCCCGCCGGCCGCACCAGCGCCGGGTGCCGTCACCATGTCCGTTACCCCCGGTCCCGCCGCGGCCGCGAGGACACTGACGAACCGGGTCAGCGCCGCGTCGAGTTCCTCGACATCCGCCGGGGCCGCGCCCTTCTGCGGCCCGAACACCGCTGCTGCCCCCATGGGGCCCAGCAGCGGGTTGTCGACGTCGGATGCCAGGGTGATGGAGGCGGCCTCCAGCCGGGGATCAAGACCGGCCAAATCGATCCGGGCAAGCCCGGCGAGAGCCGCACCGCCGTGCGGAAGGTCAACGCCGTCGTCGTCGAGCAGCCTGGCTCCCAGGCCGGTCAGGACGCCAGACCCGCCGTCCGTGTTGGCGCTACCGCCCACCCCGAGCACGATGTCGGTGCAGCCGCGGTCGAGGGCGAATCTGATCAGCTCTCCGGTCCCGCGGCTGGTGGCGCCGCGTGCGTCGAGGGTGCCCCCCGGCAACACGGCGAGGCCGGAGGCGAGAGCCATCTCGATGACCGCCTGCTGGCCGCGGACCGCAATCGGCGCCTTCAGTGGTTCACCGGTCGGCCCGGTGACGGTGGTGAGGTGGAGGGTGAATCCGGCGGCCACTGCGGCGTCGAGGGTGCCCTCCCCGCCGTCGGCGGCTGGCACGTGGTCGATGGTGAGAACGGTGTCCGGTCCGGCTGCCGCCCGCAACCCGGCAGCCACGGACTCGGCAACCTCGGGGGCGGATAGCGAGCCCTTGAACTTGTCAGGTGCAATCACGATGCGCATAGTGCCATTACATCACTGGTGGCGTGGAGGCGGCCGGTGTATGTCGTGGGGACAGGTGACTTAAAGGCAGGGAGGGAGGCGGCCTGGGCTCGGCCGCCTCCCTCCCTGGGTCCCATCATTCTGGCGGGACTTACCAGCCTGGCACGATGAAGATCAGCCAGGTGGCGATGGGCGCGATCACAACCATCGAACCACCCCAGATCATCAGCTGGCGGAACACCTTGTCCCGCTCCTCTTCGGGGGTGTTGGCCACGATCAGCGCACCACTGGTGGAGAACGGGCTGGAGTCAACCACCGAGGAGGAGATGGAGAGCGCGATGATCATCGGAATGGCGCTCACCTCACCGTTGAGCAGGAACGGCACGGCCAGCGGGATCAGCGCACCGAGGATGCCGGTGGTGGAAGCGAAGGCGGAGACGATCGCACCGATGAAGCAGATCAGGATCGCGGCCAGCAGCGGAGCGCCGATACCGGCAACACCATTACCGAGCCAGTCGATGGTCCCGTTGCGTTCCATCAAGCCGACATAGGTGACAATGCCGCAGAGCAGCAGCACCGTGGGCCAGGCCACTGCGGCAACGGCACCCTTGTTCGCTTCCGGGGAGAACAGCGAGAGGATAACGGCGACGGTGATGGCGGTGAAGCCGACGTCAAACCCGAAGCCCAGCACCAACACGGCCAGCAGGACGATGCCGCCGAGGGTCATGATCCGGTTGCGGTTCAGCGGGATGGACTCGACCGGGTTCGTGTTCTGGACGACCGGGGGAATGGTCTGCACGGAAGTGGTGCTGGCGCGGCCGGTCTTGGATCCGCCGCCGGGATGATTCGAGGAACCGCCAGCGCCGCCATCGGCCTGGCCACCGGTATCGCGCTGACCGATGAGCTGGCGTCCGCCGAAGAGGAAGAAGACCACGAATCCAAGGATCACGTTGAAGACCAGTGAGGCGAGGAAGAGTCCGAGGGGACTGCCCGGCAGGTCGTTGCGTTCGACGACGCCGTTGACGATGCTGCCGAACACGCTCAAGGGGGAGAATCCGCCAGCAGTCGCACCGTTGATGACCATCAGGCCCATCAGGATGGGGCGAATCTTGTAGCGGATACCGAAGCCGATGGCGATGGGAGCGATGATGGCCACGGCGGCGGGAACCACTGCACCCACGGCGGTAATTGCGCCCGTGACGCCGAACATGACCCACGGGATCAGGGCGATCCGGCCGCCCACTGACTTCACCGATTTATCGATGACCCAGTCGATGGTCCCGTTGGCCTTGGCGATCGCGAACAGGTAGGTGACACCCACGAGGATGACGAAGAGGTCGGCCGGGAACCCGCTGAGGACTGTATCAACGTCCTCGCCGATGACCATGGTGCCGACAACGAAGGCTGCCACGAAGGCGAGCGCCCCCATGTGGACTGGCCGCACGGTGGCAATAAGAAACAATGCCGCCAGCACCAGGATGGAAATCAGTTCAATTGACAAGTTCATCTCCAATGTCGAGATCGGGCAGCTCGCCTCGACTCAACCTGTCGATCCGCCGCCCTGCGGGTGTGAAGCTAGGTGGTAAATGATTCCACCATTCGAAAATCAATTACCATATGGGTGAATCCTGCCGTGTGACGCGCGTCTCGTCAACCCTTTCGGGCATCCCTCTTGCGGGCCACCCTGGCGAAGGTGGACGGTTCCGACAGCGGGTGCTAGCGTTCACCATGTGGTAACTAATTTCCACGTAACGGATAAATGGTGACGTTAGCGGACGCACAGTCTGAAGAGTCACCAGGCGAAAAGGACACTCATCATGGCGGAGTCAAAGAGGACACACGTAAGCGGCCGGCACTTCCTGCAAATCCCGGGCCCCACCAACTGTCCGATCGAGGTGCTGCACGCCATGTCGGCGCCCACCATTGACCACCGCGGCCCCACCTTCCAGGAACTCGGCAAGCACCTGATCGAGGCCATCAAGCCCGTCTTCGGCACCACCAATCCCGTGATCATCTACCCCGCGTCCGGAACCGGCGCCTGGGAAGCCGCCCTGGTAAACACGCTTAGCCCCGGCGACAAGGTCCTGTGCTTCGAAACCGGGCACTTCGCCACCCTGTGGCAGAAGATGGCCACCGAGCTCGGCCTCGAGGTTGAATTCGTTCCAGGCGACTGGCGCCACGGGATCGACACGGACAAGGTTGCCGAACTCCTCGCCGCCGACACCGAGCGGACCATAAAGGCCGTCTGCTGCGTGCACAACGAAACCTCCACCGGCGTCACCAGCCGCATCGGCGACGTTCGGACCGCAATGAACTCCACCGACCACCCGGCGCTCCTGCTGGTCGACACCATCTCCTCCCTCGGCGCCGTCGACTACCGGCATGACGAGTGGGGTGTCGATGTCACCGTCTCCGGCTCGCAGAAGGGCCTGATGCTGCCGCCGGGGCTGAGCTTCAACGCCGTCAGCGACAAGGCCCTCGAAGCCTACGAGTCGTCCACCCTGCCCAAGTCCTACTGGGACTGGAAGCCCATCCTCGCGGCCAACGCCAACGGGTTCTGGCCCTACACCCCAGCCACCAACCTCCTCTACGGGCTCAAGGTGGCCCTGCAGATGCTTGAGGACGAGGGTCTCGAGAATGTTTTCGCCCGGCACCAGCGGTACTCCCGCGCCACCCGTGCCGCCGTCGAGGCCTGGGGTCTGGAAGTGCTGTGCCAGGACGATCGCGAGCACTCGGGCGCGCTGACCGCCGTCGTCGTGCCCGATGGCTTCGACGCCGACGAGATCCGGGCCATCATCCTGGACCGGTTCGACATGTCGCTGGGCGCCGGTTTGAGCAAGCTCGCGGGCAAGGTCTTCAGGATCGGCCATCTGGGTGCGTTCGAGGACCTCACCCTGGTGGGAACGCTCGGCGGGGTGCAGATGGGACTGAACCTGGCCGGGGTGCCCATCAAACAGGACGGCATCCAGGCCGCCCTTACCGTCCTCGAACAGGGCTGATCGGGCCGGTGACTGGCCACTGCAACGAGGAAACAACCATGACCGTGGGGAGAAAACCGTGACGATTGTGCAGACGCCTCCCGAGGCGACCGATATTCCGGCGGGGTTCGCGGAGAAACTGGAGAAGGCGGTGCAGGGCGAAGTCGCCTTCGACGACTACAGCCGTCACCTGTTCTCCCGCGACGCCAGCATGTACACCATCTACCCGCTCGGGGTGGTGTACCCGCTGAACGCCGACGACGTCGCCGCCACGGTCCGGATCGCCGCCGAGCACGGGGTACAGGTCACCCCACGCGGGGCGGCAACGAGCCTCGCGGGGCAGACCGTCGGCGCGGGCATCATCCTCGACTTCTCCCGGCACATGCACCGGATCCTCGACATTGACCCCGAGGCGCGGACCGCCCGAGTGGAAGTGGGAGTGGTGCAGGATGAACTGAACCAGGCGGCCGCACCGTTTGGCCTGATGTTCGGCCCGGACACCTCCACCAGCAACCGCGCCACCATCGGCGGGATGCTCGGCAACAACTCGGCCGGCAGCGGCTCGCTGCGGTACGGGATGACCATCGACCACATTCGGGCGCTCGACGTCGTCCTCGCCGACGGATCGACCGCCCGGTTCGAACCGGTCGATGAGAAGGAAATCCACCGCCGCGCAGCAGCTCCGACGCTGGAGGGTTCGCTGTACCGGGAACTGCCCCAACTCCTGGAGGACAACGCCGAAGCGATTGCCACCGGCTTCCCGCCGTTCTGGCGCCGCGCCTCCGGGTACCGCCTGGACCGGCTGGCCGACGAGACAGCCTTCGACCTGGCGAAGTTCATCGTCGGATCTGAGGGCACCCTCGCCATCGCCACCCACGCCGAAGTGGATCTGGTACCCAAGCCCCGGCATACCGTCTACGCGGTGGGACACTTCGAAACCACCCAGCAGGCCATTGAGGCCACCCAGGATTCGCTGTCCTGCGAACCGGCGCAGGTGGAGTTGATGGACAAGACCATCCTCGACCTCTCCCGCCAGAAGATCGAGTACGCCGACCTGGGGTCCACCCTGGTCGGGGACCCCGCCGCCCTCTTGTTCGTCTCCTTCGCCGGTGATGACCTGGACGCACTGATGACACGGCTCGACGCCCTCATCGCCGTGTGGGAGGAGAAGGGCCACGGCTATCACACCCTCCGGCTCGTGACCGCCGAGCAGCAGAAGTCGCTGCTGAAGGTCCGCAAGTCCAGCCTCGGCCTGTTGATGGCGGCAAGCGACGGCTCCAACCGCCCGCTGGCTTTCGTCGAAGACACGGCCGTCCCCCCGGAGCGGCTCGCCGCGTACACCGCACGGTTCGCCGAGATCCTCGATGACCACAAGATGAAGGCCGGCTTCTACGGGCACTGCTCGGTGGGCTGCCTGCACATCCGCCCGTTCGTTGACCTGTCCAAACCGGACGAGATCGTGCGGATGCGCTCCGTTGCGGAGAAGATCAAGGACCTGGTCAAGGAGTTCGGCGGGGTCAACTCCAGCGAGCACGGCGACGGACTGGCCCGCAGCGAGTTCAACCGGGAAATCTTCGGCGACGACCTCTACGAGGCCATGCGGCACGTGAAACGGATCTTCGACCCGAACAACATCATGAACCCGGGCAAGATCGTCGACGCCCCCAAGATGACCGAGAATCTGCGTGATGCCCAGCTGCCTGAGGCTGTCGGCTTCCGGACCAAGCTGGACTTCTCGGTGGTCGACGGAATGCGCGGCGCAGCGGACCGCTGCATGAACATTGGCCTGTGCCGCAAGAGCACCACCGGCGCCATGTGCCCGTCCTACATCGCCACCCGGGAAGAGGAGGACTCCACCCGCGGCCGGGCCAACGCCCTGGTGAAGGCTCTCTCCGAGCCGGATCCGAAAGCTGCCCTGGCCGGTGAACGGCTGCACGAGGTGCTTGACCTGTGCCTGATGTGCAAGGCGTGCAAGGCCGAGTGCCCGCTTGGGGTGGACATGGCCAAGCTCAAGAGTGAGACGCTTTACCACTACAACGAGGAGCACGGCACGCCGGTCAGGTCCCAGATCTTTGGCAACATCCGGTTCCTGAACCGGATCGGCTCCACCTTCGCGCCGCTCTCAAACATCCCCGGCAAGATTCCGGTGCTGCGCAAGGTGATGGAGCGTACTATCGGAATTGCCCACCAGCGGCCCCTGCCGACGTTCAGGTTCATGAACCTGATCCGCTGGTACCGGAAGAACGGCGCGACATCGACCACCCCGGTCACCCAGGGAACGGTCAACTTCATGGCCGACTCCTTCACCTCCTTCTCCGAACCTCACATCGGCCAGGCGGCCATCCGGCTGCTGCAGGATTCCGGCTGGGACGTGCAACTGGCGAGCAGCGGGTGCTGTGGCCGGTCGGCGTTGTCCAAGGGCATGATCGACGAGGCAACGGCGAAGGCGAAGGCGATGGCCAAGGACCTCACCGAGAACACGGTGTTGAACTCCCCCATCGTCGGTTGCGAGCCGTCCTGCCTTTACACGCTACGCGACGAGCACACCACCATGCTGCCGGATGACCCCAACGTGAAACTGGTGGCTGCCCGGGTCCAGCAGGTGGAGGAACTTCTCGCCGTCGCCATCGATGAGGGACGCCTGGTGCTCTCCCCCGATTCGTGGCTGGCCGGCCGCAAGATCCTCTACCAGGGTCACTGCCACCAGAAGGCCGAGGTCGGAACTGCCGCCACCGTGGCCCTGCTGAAGAAGATCCCGGGCGTCCAGGTGCTGGATCTGGATGCGGGCTGCTGCGGCATGGCCGGGTCCTTCGGCTACGAGAAGGAGCACTACGACATCTCGATGAAGGTGGGCAGCGACAGGCTGTTCCCTGCCATCGAGGCGGAGGACGAGATGACGGTCATCGCGGCCACAGGCACCTCCTGCCGGGAGCAGATCTTCCACGGCACCGAGCGGTCAGCCTGGCACCCACTCGAACTTATTCAAGAGGCACTAGTTGCCAGCAATGGAAAGGAACGCAATGCAGATAATCCGGTTCGCTGAGTCAGACGGAGCTCCCCAGTACGGGGTGCTCAACGGCGACGACGTCCACGCCCTGGAGGGGAGCCTCACCGAGGCGACGCAGGGTGCACGCGTCGCCGCGCGATCGGAGGTCACGCTGCTCAACCCGTGTACGCCGTCGAACATTGTCTGCGCCGGTGGCAACTACCGCAGCCAGCTCGCCGAGATGAACATGCCGGTGCCCACCCAGCCGGTGATGTTCCTCAAGGGGCTGAACACCCTGTCCGGACCCGGCGACGCGATCGAGTACCCCCGCGACCTGAACCGCCTCGAGTTCGAGGGTGAGCTCGCCGTCGTCATCGGGAAGACCGCGCGGGATGTCACGGTGGAGAACTACGCCGACTACGTCCTCGGGTATACCATCGCCAACGATGTGACGGCGAGCGATTTCCGCGCCGACGGGCAGTGGACGCGCGCCAAGAGCATCGACACGTTCTGCCCGATGGGCCCCTGGATCGAAACCAGCATCACCGACCCGCAGGCGCTGCGGATCACCACCACCGTCAACGGCACCGTGGTCCAGGACTGCGGGACCGATGACATGGTGTTCGGCGTCGCCGAACTGCTCGCCTGGATCACGAAGTTCATCACCCTGCAGCCCGGTGATGTGGTGCTCACCGCGAGCCCTGCCGGCGTCGGCCCGATGCAGGTGGGCGACGACGTCACCATCAGCATCGACGCCATCGGCGCGCTGAGCAACCCAGTGAAAGAGCGCGCCTAACCAGCCGAGTCCCGCGCTCCCGTGCGGCCAACCGAGGAGAAGTTATGTATCAGGACCTGATCGACTCAGCACCCACCGGGTCATCCGGCGGATCCATCGAATGCACCGTGGACGCCGGCGTCGCGGTGGTCGTGATCTCCAACGAGGCCGCACGGAACGCCCTCACCATTAAGATGTGGCGGCAACTGGAGCTGCTGTTCACCGAGCTCGGCCAGGACGCCACCCTGCGGGCAGTGGTGCTCCGGGGTGCCGGAACCGACGCGTTCGCGGCCGGGGCTGACATTTCGGAGTTCCCCTCCCAGCGAATGGACGCCTCCACTGCTTCCGGGTACAACAGCCAGTTGTCCCGCACCCTGCAGGCGGTGGCGGACCTCGAGGTTCCCACGATCGCCATGATCCACGGCTTCGCAGTGGGGGGCGGCTGTGAAGTCTCCAACGCGTGCGACCTGCGGATCGGCTCCGACCGGGTGAAGATCGGTATTCCGATCGGGAAACTGGGTGTCATCCTGGGGCTCACCGAATCGCGGATGCTGGTGCGCCACATCGGGGTCAACGGCCTGAAGCGGGTGCTGTTCAGCGGTGAGCTCTTCGACTCCCCATCGTCACTGCAGCTGGGCCTGCTGGATGAGGTGGTGCCCGCCGCAGAGCTGAGCGCGCGGGTGGCCTCGCTCGTCGAGACGATCGTGGCGTCGTCGGCCACCACCATGCGGGCAGCGAAGGTGGTCACTGACATCGCTGCGACTGTCAACGACTCCGACGCCGAGAAGCTGCAGGCACTCACCGTCGCTACCTACGACGGCGCCGACCTCAAGGAGGGCGTCGCCGCGTTCCTCGAGAAACGGCGGCCCGACTTCAGCCAGCGGGTGCACTAGTGGGAACGCTCGACGGCGTCACCGTCCTCGACCTGTCCCGCTACATTGCTGGCCCCACCGCCAGCATGATGCTCGCAGACCAGGGCGCTGACGTAATCAAGGTGGAGTCGGTGCCGCTGGGCGATCCGTCCCGGCAGTCCGGCCCGTACCAGGACGGCCACAGCGTGTACTTCATGTCGGCGAACCGGAACAAGATGTCGCTCGCCATGGATTTGCGCACCGCTGAAGGCAAAGACGCACTGACCCGGATCGCTTCCACAGCCGACGTGCTGATCGAGAACTTCAAACCGGGAACCACCACCGCCATGGGGATCGGTGCCGAGCAGCTTGCCGAGGTCAACCCGGGACTGGTCTACTGTTCCATCTCCGGCTTCGGCAACGGACCGGTGGGATCCTCGATGGCCGGCTTCGATCAGAATGCCCAGGGCATGAGCGGGCTGATGAGCGTCACCGGGACCCAGGAGACCGGCCCGATGCGGGTTGGTGTGCCCATCGCCGACTCGACCACCGGGCTGGTGGCCGGCTTCGCGATTGTCTCCAAGCTCATGGAACGGTCGCGGACCGGCGTCGGCGGGGTGGTCCAGACCTCCCTGATGCAGTCCATGAACTTCATGATGACCTACCAGGCGCAGAAGTTCCTCAGCCTGGGCATCGTCCCCACCCGGGAGGGCAACGACCATCCCCTGCTTTTCCCGCAGGGCACCTTCGCCACCCAGGACAGCTTCATCACCATCGCCTCCGGCAACGAACGGATGTGGCGCAAACTCTGCGATGCCCTGGGGCTGTCCGAGATCGCCGAGAGTCCGCTGTTCGATTCCAACGCCGTGCGGATGGCCAACAAGGCCCAGCTGCGCGCAATCTTCGAGGAGAGGCTGGCCGATCGCACCTCCGCCGAATGGATCTCCATCATCAACGACAGCGGTGTCCCCTGCGGCCCGGTGCTGACCATGGACGAGGCCTTCACCCACCCGGTCTCCGAGGAACTGCACCTCTCCGGGACGGTAAAGCACCGGGAACTCGGGGACATTCAGGTCCTCGGCCGCCCCGCGAACACCGGCGACGACGATTGGCTGCGCCTGGCCCCACCGGTCCTCGGCCAGCACAGCAGCGACATCCTCAAGGAGTACGGCTTCACTGACGACCAGGTGCTGGACTACATTGACCGGGGCATCGTCATCCAGGGCTAGGGCTGTTATCGCTTGCTGGGGCCTGCGCAGCCTTTGCTCGCTCGCGCGGCCGACCTTTTGTGCAGCTGTGGCGGGTATAAGCGTCCCGTACCCGCCACAGCTGTACAAACGACTGCGACGCCGTTGCGCGAGCGCTCAGCCACCCGCCACACGTGCGCAAAGTGCTCACCGTCGGGCCACCCTTGCCCGCCCGCCGTCGCCGAGGGGTTAGCTGTGGAGACCCGATCGCCGTCGGGCCCGCCAGAGCTAACCACTCGGCGCCGGAGTGCCTAGAGCGTCAGGGAGGGAACCGACGTCGGGGCGTCCGCAGCAGTTTCGGCGAGGTCCTCGAACTCGTTGATCGCGTCGATCCCGGCGGCACCCATCGCAATGTTGGTCACCCGCTCCAGGATCACCTCCACCACCACCGGTACCCGGAACTCGCTCATCAGGGCCCGCGCCTTGTCGAAGGCCGCCTGCAGGTCATCGGCTTCGCGGACCCTGATGGCCTTGCAGCCCAGCCCCTCGGCCACTTTGATGTGGTCCACCCCGTAGCCCTCCAGTTCCGGGGCGTTCACATTCTCGAACGCCAGGGACACGTGATAATCCATCTCGAAACCGCGCTGCGCCTGCCGGATCAGGCCCAGGTAGGAGTTGTTGACCACCACGTGGATGTAGGGCAGCTGGAACTGGGCGCCGACGGCGAGCTCCTCGATCATGAACTGGAAGTCGTAGTCCCCGGACAGCGCCACCACGGGCGTCGCCGGATCGGCCTGGACCGCGCCGAGTGCCGCGGGCAGGGTCCACCCCAGCGGCCCGGCCTGCCCGCAGTTGATCCAGTTGCGGGGCTCGTACACGTGCAGGAACTGGGCGCCGGCAATCTGCGACAGGCCGATCGTCGACACGTACCGGGTGTCCCGACCGAACGCCAGGTTCATCTCCTGGTACACCCGCTGGGGTTTGACCGGGATCTGGGTGAAGTTGGTCTTGCGCTGCAGCGTTGACTTTCGCTGCGCGCAGTTCTTCACCCAGGCGTTCCAGTCGGGCAGACCCTGCTGGGCCTTCCGCTCCCTCGCCAACGCCACCAGGCCACGGAGGGCCGCTCCTGCGTCGGAGACAATGCCGAAGTCCGGCGCAAAGACCCGGCCAATCTGGGTGGGTTCGATATCGATGTGAATAAACTTCCGGTCCTTTGTATACACGTCGAGGGCTCCGGTGTGGCGGTTGGCCCACCGGTTGCCGATCCCGACGACGACGTCGGACTCCAATAGCGTTGCGTTGCCGTAGCGGTGCGAGGTTTGCAGTCCCACCATGCCGGCCATCAGATCGTGGTCGTCTGGGATGGAGCCCCAGCCCATCAGTGTGGGAATGACGGGGATGTTCAGCAGTTCGGCCAGCTCCACCAGGTCCGCTGACGCGTTGGAGTTGATGATCCCTCCGCCGGCGATGATCAGCGGTCGCTCGGAGGCCCCGAGCATGTCCAGCACCTTTTCGAGCTGCCGACGGGACGCTTCCGGCTTGTGGACCTGGAGCGGCTCGTAGGTCTCCGGGTCGAACTCGATCATGGTCTGCTGCACGTCGATCGGCAGATCGATCAGCACCGGTCCCGGACGGCCCGACCGCATCTCGTGGAACGCCTTCTGGAAGGTCCCGGGAACCTGGCCAGCCTCCATCACCGTGACGGCCATCTTGGTGACCGGCCCTGCGATGCTGGCGATATCGACCGCCTGGAAGTCCTCCTTGTGCAGCTTCGCCACCGGGGCCTGACCGGTGATGCAAAGGATGGGAATCGAGTCAGCCCACGCCGAGTACAGGCCGGTGATCATGTCAGTTCCGGCTGGCCCTGACGTGCCGACGCAGATGCCGATGTTGCCCTCCTTCGCCCGGGTGAACCCCTCGGCCATGTGGGACGCGCCCTCGACGTGCCGGGCGAGGATGTGACGGATGCCGCCGTGGGCGCGCATCGCTGAATAGAACGGGTTGATGGCGGCACCCGGCAGGCCAAACGCCGTGGTGGCACCCTCCCGTTCGAGGATGGCAATGGCGGCATCGACGGCGCGCATTCGTGGCATGGGAAGTCCTTCTTCTGTCTACATACTGTCTATTTGCCGGACAGCTGATTGATCAGCTTGAACAGGCCTGAGTGGTCCAGGCCGCCGTCGCCCGTGGTGACGAGCGAGGCAACCAGTTGCGCGGCGAGGGCACCCAGCGGGGTGGCGACGCCGGCTTCACGGGCAGCTGAGGTGACAATGCCGAGGTCTTTGTGGTGCAGTGCGAGCCGGAACCCGGGGTCGAAGTTGCGGTCGAGCATCTTCTGACCCTTCTGGTCCAGCACCTTGGAGCCCGCCAACCCGCCGCCGAGCACTTTCAGGGCGGCTGCGGTGTCCACGCCGTACGCCTCGAGGAAGGTGATGGCTTCGGCGAGGACGCCGATATTGACGGCGACGATCAGCTGGTTGGCGGCCTTGACGGTCTGACCTGACCCGGACGGACCCACGTGCACGATGGTTTTCCCGACGGCGGCGAAAACGTCCTGCGCGGCCTCAAAGTCGGCGGCGTCGCCGCCGACCATGATGGACAGGACTCCATCAATGGCGCCCTGCTCACCGCCGGAGACCGGTGCATCGAGGGGCCGGAGACCGCCAGCCCTGGCCTCGTCGGCGAGGCGGGCGGCGACGTCGGGCCGGATGCTGCTGGCATCGATCCACAGGGCTCCACTCCTGGCGTTCGCAAACACGCCGTCAGCACCACCGACGACCTCCTCCACATCCGGGGAATCCGGCACCATGGTGATGACGACGTCGGCCTCGGCCACCGCATCGGCGATGCTGGAGGCGCCGCGACCGCCCTCGGCGGTGAGCTTGTCGATCCGGCCCTGGCTGCGGTTGTACCCGGTGACCGTGTGGCCGGCGGAGACGAGGTTGATGGCCATGGGGAGCCCCATTATGCCGAGTCCGATGACTGCAACGTGTGTCATTGTGCTGGTCCTTTACTTGCTGGCTGTCGTGGTGGCCCAGGAAAATGCCTGGTCGGCGGGGGTCTTATATTCGAGGCCGATCGGGCCCTGGTAGCCGAGCGCGCGGCTGCGGTCGATCCAGTCCGTCAGGGGGAGGTTTCCGCTGCCGGGAGCGCCGCGGCCCGGTGCGTCGGCAATCTGGATGTGCCCAAAGTCCTGCGCGTGGGCCTCGATGACGGCCCCGACGTCGTCGCCGTTCACTGACAGGTGGTAGAAATCGGCGAGGAGCAAGATGTTCCTGGCACCGCGGGCGTGGACCCGGGCGATGACGTCCAGGGCATCCTGGGCGATCTTGAGCGGGTACCGGTCGGCGCCGCTGACCGGTTCCAGCAGCACGGTTCCGCCGATCGCGGCGACCGCTTCCGCGGCGAGCACCAGGTTGTCGACGGCGAGCGCGTCCTGCTCCTCCGGACTGACGCCGTCCACCCGGTTGCCGTACAGGGCATTGAACGACGTACAGCCCAGCCGCTTCCCAATCCCGACGACGACGGGCAGGTTCGCCCGGAACTCCTCACTGCGGTCTGACCAGGACACCAGGCCGCGATCCCCGCCGGGCATGTCTCCCGCGTTGAAGTTCAGGCCGGTCAGCTGGACGCCAGCACTGGTAATGGCGTTCTCGAACTCCTCGACCTCTGCGGCCGACGGCGTCGAGGTGGGGAAGGGCCACCAGAACTCGACCGCGTCGAAGCCGGCCGCTTTTGCCGCCGCCGGACGCTCCAGCAGCGGCAACTCGGTGAGGAGGATTGAACAGTTCACGGTGTAGGTCATGAGGATCCCCAAGTTCGGTTGTCATTCCGTATTATGGAAGGTTTCTTCTGTCTGATGAAATAGTAAAGCTGGTTAAGGATGTCCGTCAACCAGTTTCTTCACAGTTACGGCCCCAACAGCAAGATCCGCCGCTTGCAACCGGCGGATCTTGCCCTCGGGGCCGTTTCTATAGCGGCGGCGGACTAGCAGCGCATCAATGGAGGACAAAGTTTCAGAGCTAGGCTGCCCGGCGAGCAGCGGCCCTCCGAAGGTGGTTCAGGATCCGCTCCCTAAGTTCTGCTTCCTTGAACAGGTCAGCCCATTCGATCCTCAGGATGGTCCACCCGAGTTCGACCAGTGCCTTCTCACGTCGACGCTCTTCAAAGAGGACTTGTGACGTGGGCTGGTAGTTGAAGTATTTGACGCGGCCATCGAATTCCATGGCAGCGCGCAAGTCCCGCCAGGCGAAGTCCAGCCGGTGGTCACCCAGCCTACTGGTGACACAGACCTGCTGTTCAGGCATCGGAATCCGCAGGGATCGCATGACATCCAGCGTGAGGGTCTCGCCCGGAGACTCCGAAAGGTGGCTCGCGTTCGCTACCACCCTCCGCGCATTCCCGATGCCTTTGTGATTAGCGAGGCCTTCAACGATGCGCTTCATCACCGCGATGTTGGCTCCCAGACTAAGGGCGTGCTCAGCTGTGACAAGTCCCTGCCGATACTGGAAGATCCGCGAACAGTCCACCACCGTACGTTCCAACGAGGTGACGAGCAGGCCGAGCTTCTGGGTCACCTCCGGGGCCGCCAACCACCCCTGATGCTTACGAACATCCCGGGCATGGCTCGTCGGTGAAGCATTCGACCATTGGGTGATGTGAATCAGCGGATCGGGATTCAGCAGGTACAACCCGTGGAGACGAGCCGCAGAGGTGTGGCTATAGACCGGGGCCTCGTTGCCCAGAGATGCGCCAACCGCGCTATGAGCAACCACCCGGAGCAGTTGCTGGCCATCCGTGGTCAACGTCTTCCACCGTTCAATGGACTGGTAACAGCCGCGCCGGACCCGAACCAACTCTCCTCGCCTCACTAGAGCGGCGATAGCGGCGGTGGTGAACCCCCGGTCACGGAGTTCACCTGTTAGCCATAGCTCTTCTCGCTCCAGCCACTCCAAGGTCGTCATGGCAACTAGGATGCCCAGCCGAAACCCACATCTCCATGGGTCTATCCGGCTATGTGGACAACCCGCCGGAGTCCGTTCCGGCGGGACCCGGTCAGCACGTCGGTGCCAGCGCGCTCCCGCCTGGCGCCCCTTGCCGGCCTAGGCACGTCTGCGCCGACACAGCCAGATCAATACGTGTGCGCCGGCACAGCCAGAGCCAAAACCGGCCCCAACAGCAAGGTCCGCCGCTTGCAATCGGCGGGTCTTGCTCCGGGGGCCGGTTTTACGTGGAACCCACTGGGGACTCCCCAAACACGCCGGGAACAATTAGAGTGGTCCATGCGTTTGCATCTACATGCCGGCGTCCACCGCTGGAACTAACGAGGAGGAAGTGTGACCGCACAAACTGAAGGGCTCCACCACGTCACCGCAATTGCGGGCGACCCCCAGAAGAACATCGACTTCTACATCAAGGGCCTGGGCCTGCGACTCGTCAAGAAGACAGTGAACTTCGACGATCCGGGCACGTATCACCTCTACTACGGCGACGAAGCTGGCAGCCCCGGCTCCCTCCTGACTTTTTTCCCCTGGCAGGGCATCCGGAGCGGCAAGGTCGGCACTGGACAGTCCACCACCACCGCGTTCTCCGTCCCGCAGGGCACCCTCGGCTGGTGGCAGGACCACTTCAAGGCCATCGGCGTCGAGTCATCGATCGCCCGGGCATCCTCAGAGGAAGAGCGTCTGTCGCTCCGCGATCCCGACGGCCTGCAGATCGACCTGGTGGCCTCGTCGCTCACTGACCCGCGCAACCCGTGGGACTCCGCCTCCGTCCCCGCCGAGTACGCCGTCCGCGGCCAGCACTCATCGGTGCTGACCGTCGAGGACCCCACTGCGAGCCTGGAAACCTTTACCCGGGACCTGGGCATGAAGATCCTCAGCGAAACCGACGGGCGGTACCGCCTCAGCACTCACGACGGCGAGCCCGGCACCGTTGTCGACCTGGTCACCGACCGCCGCGGCGAGCGGGGCCTCGTGGCTGGCGGAACCGTCCACCACATCGCCTTCCGGGTGCCCGACCAGGCCACCCAGGAACTTTGGCGCCAGGAACTGGCGGAGCGCGGCTACGCGGTCACGGCCATCCTCGACCGCCAGTACTTCACCTCGATCTACTTCAGGGAGCCAGGCGGCACCCTACTGGAAATCGCCACGGATACCCCGGGCTTCGACATCGACGAGCCCTTGCTCGAGCTGGGGCGCTCCCTGAAGCTGCCACCATGGCTGGAGCCCAACCGGGATGCCATCTCGCACGCCGTCGCCAAGATCAACGTGCCCGATGAGAACAATCCGTCCATCGCCACCTTCCTGAGCTAGGAGCATCAGATGACCAATGTTGACCAGTGGCCGCACCTCTACGATGCGGGAACGCCCGACAGCCCCGTCCTCCTGCTGCTCCATGGGACCGGTGGCACCGAGCATGACCTGCTGCAGCTGGCCCAGCGCCTGGCACCCCAGGCGGGCTACCTCGCCCCACGGGGTCCGGTGCAGGAACAGGGTATGAACCGGTGGTTCCGCCGGTTCGGCGAGGGCAAGTTCGACGTCGACGACGTCGTCCGCCGCGCCGGTCAGCTCGCCGATTTCATCGAGTGGGCCCGCGGGAACTACGGTCTGGGCGAGCGGAAGGTCATCGCGGTCGGGTTCTCCAATGGCGCGAACATCGCCCTGGCCACCGTCCTGTTGCACCCCCAGGCGCTGACCGACGTGGTCGCCTTCTCCGGGATGTATCCGCTCGGTGACCGCTCGTTCGACGGCGACCTGTCGGGCACCGCCGTCGCACTCTTCAACGGGGAGGCGGACGCCATGGCGCCGCTGACCAGCGTGACGCAGCTGAAGTCGGTGCTCGACAACGCAGGCTCCGACGTCCACCAGGCCGTCCGCGAGGGCGGGCATGGCGTGCACCCCACCGAGGTGGATGCTGCGGCAACGTGGATTGGTTCCCGCACGGCTCCCGCCGCCCGGTAAACAGACACGCCGTACGCAACCGCGCCGCAAGGAAACACGCCGTAAGCAACCTCCATCCACCCGCTGACCTTCGTGGCCGGTGGAGTGGTGCCGCGTGGCCGCTGTCCCCCATGCAGCGGCCACGCGGCGAGTTCCCGCGTCAGTAGCTGAACGCTGTCAGGCGCGCGCGTCCGCGGGCAGAGGCGCCGAGGCAAGGTGCGGCAGCACGTGTTCAGCCCAGCGGGCCTTCACCGTCTCGACGGCGTCGGCGCCCGGGGTGTCCCAGATGCCCTGGTTGAAGATCTCCACCTCCACCGGGCCGGTGTACCCGGCGTCGGCCACCCAGCGCCCGATCGTGGCGAAGTCGACGAAGCCGTCTCCCATGTAGCCGCGGGACAGCAGCGCATCGGCGGCAATGGGCAGGTTGAAGTCGCACACCTGGTAGGAGGCGAGCCGACCCTCCGCGCCAGCCCGGCTGATCGATGCTTCCAGCGATGGATCCCACCAGACGTGGAACGTATCCACCACCACACCGACGGTGTCGGCGGGGAACGGTGCGGCCAGGTCAAGGGCCTGCCCCAGAGTGGAGAGCACCGCGCGGTCCGCCGCGTACATCGGGTGCAGCGGTTCGAGCACCAGACGCACTCCGTGCTGCTGCGCGACTGGCACCAGTTCGGCGAGCCGGTCGGCCACCCGTCGTCGGGCGGCGGCAACGTCCTTCGCTCCGGGCGCTGACGGGTCGACGGCGGGTCCCCCGATCAGTGCGCTGGCCGCGGGAAGGCCACCCACCACCATGATCAGTTCGCGCGTGCCGAGCGCGGCAGCCTCACGGATCGCCTCGGTGTTGTCGGCGAGC
Organism: Arthrobacter sp. 260; assembly: GCF_013116745.1. GTDB lineage: Bacteria > Actinomycetota > Actinomycetes > Actinomycetales > Micrococcaceae > Arthrobacter_D. Next base: position 17,464 of record NZ_JABFOE010000002.1, on the reverse strand, counting down.
GCGCGCTGCTGGCCTTCGGCGTCGGACGCGGTGAGGAAACCGCCCCGGCATAGGCTGGACACCTGCAGGCCGGCGTCCCGCACCAGCCGCACCGCGTTGTCCAGTCCGGCTTCGGCGACCCGGTCCCGCCACACGCCGAGGTGCTGCAGGCCGGCGTCGGCGTAGACCCGGACCGCTTCCTCGAGGGTCAGGCTTTTAGTGGTGGCCGTGTTGATCGACAGGCGGCTGAAGTCGGCGGCGCTCACGCGTTCACTCCGTAGGCGCCGAGCAGCTGGCTGAAGCGGTGGGCTGCGAGCTCCGGATCGGTCAGCAGACCGGCGGCGTCGGCCAGTTCAAAGGTCTCGCTCAGATGCAGCACCGACCGCCCGGAATGCAGGCCACCCACCATCTGGAACCCCGGCTGTTTGCCGTTGAGCCAGGACAGGAACGCCACCCCAGTCTTGTAGTAGAGCGTCGGCGCGCTGAAGATGTGCTTGCCGAGCTCCCGGGTGGAGTCGAGGATCTCCCGTCCCCGGTCCGGGTCGCCGGCGTCGTAGGCCTGCAGCGCGGCCGAGCCCGCCGGGTAGATCGCCGCGAAGATGCCCAGCAGGGCGTCCGAGTGATGCGTGTCGTCGCCGTGGATCAGCTCCGGATAGTTGAAGTCATCACCGGTGTAGAGCCGGACACTCGCCGGAAGCACGGCCCGCAGGGCCACCTCGTGTGCCGCGTCGAGCAGGGACACCTTCACGCCGTCCACCGCCGACGTGTTCGCCGCGATGATGTCGCGGAAGGTCTGCGTAGCCGCCGCGACGTCGTCGCTCCCCCAGTACCCGGCGAGAGCGGGGTCAAACATGGTCCCCAGCCAGTGCAGGATGACCGGCTGATCAGCCTCGGCGAGCAGCGTGCCGTACACGTACTGGTAGTCGTCAGGGCCGTCGGCCACCGCGGCCAGCGCGCGCGAGGCCATCAGGATCACCTTCGCGCCCGCATCCGAGACCACCTTCACCTGCTCCCGGTACGCCTCAATGACCGCATCCAGGCCCGCACGGCCAGCGGGCAGCCCCGCCAGGTCCAGCTGGTCGGTGCCCGCACCGCAGGCGAGCAGATCGCGCACCGACTTCCCGCGGGTAGCTGGATCGCTGGAATTGACGACGACGGCGGCCTCCGCCCCCGAGCGTCGGATCAGTTCCTGGGTGGCTGGCCAGTCCAGGCCCATGCCGCGCTGCGCCGTGTCCATCGCGTCAGCCACACCGAGGCCGTAGGACCACAGTTCCCTGCGGTAAGCCAGGGTGTGGTCCCAGTCGAGCACCGCTGGTGCGCCGGGGGTGTTGTCGGCGGTCACTACCGGAATCACGTGGGCTGCCGCGTAGACGTGGCGGGAGGTCAGTGACGCCGTCGGCCGGGGCCACGACGTCGCTTCCCGGAGCTCGTGCCGGTTGAAGGTTCCGTCCCGGGAGGGGAGGTGTAGGGCGGTCACAGTACGATCTCCGGGATGTCCAGGGTGCGACGCTCTGCCGACGACTGCAGACCCAACTCGGCCAGCTGCACCCCGCGGGCGGCCGAGAGCAGCCCGAAACGGTGTTCGCGCCCAGCGGCTACGTCCCGCAGGAACTCTTCCCACTGCAGCTTGAACCCGTTGTCCAGTTCGGCGTTCGCTGGGACTTCCTGCCACTGGTCGCGGAACGAGTCGGTGACCGGCAGGTCGGGGTTCCAGACCGGCTTCGGGGTATGGGCGCGCTGCTGGGCGACACACTTGTTGAGGCCGGCGACTGCCGAACCGTGGGTGCCGTCGATCTGAAACTCGACCAGTTCGTCACGGTAGACGCGGACGGCCCAGGAGGAGTTGATCTGGGCGATGACGCTGTCGCCGGCAGGTGTTTCCAATTCGAAGATGCCGTAGGCGGAGTCATCGGCGGTGGCCTGATATTCCTTGCCCTGCTCGTCCCAGCGGGTAGGGATGTGGGTGGCAGTCTTGGCATTGACGCTGCGGACCTCACCGATGATGCCCTCCAGCACGTAGTTCCAGTGGCAGAACATGTCGGTGGTCATGCCGCCGCCGTCCTCCTTGCGGTAGTTCCAGGAGGGGCGCTGCGCCGGCTGGATCTCACCCTCGAAGACCCAGTAGCCAAACTCGCCCCGCAGGGAAAGGATGCGGCCGAAGAATCCTTCGTCCACCAACCGGCGCAGTTTCACCAGGCCCGGCAGGTAGAGCTTGTCATGCACCACTCCGGCGGTGACGCCCGAGTCGCGGGCAATCCGGGCCAGTTCGACGGCTTCCTCAAGGGTTTCGGCGGTGGGCTTCTCGGTGTAGATGTGCTTGCCCGCCGCCATGGCCTTCTTCAGGGTTGCTGCCCGCAGCGAGGTCATCGAGGCGTCGAAGACAATATCGACGGTCGGGTCATTGATGATGCCGTCCAGATCGGTGGTCCAGTGCTCCACCTTGTGCTGCTGGGCCAGGTCCCGAATCTTCGATTCGCTGCGGCCCACCAGGATGGGTTCCACCTGCACCCGGCTCCCATCTGCCAGCAGCACTCCTCCGGCTTCGCGGATGGGCAGGATTGAGCGGAGCAGGTGCTGGCGGTACCCCATCCGGCCGGTGATGCCGTTCATGGCGATACGGAGGGTGCGTGTGGTGGTCATGGATGATCTCCCGGTGTGGTGCGAGGACTGACGGTGGTACAGGAAAGTATTGGAAAGCGCTTTCCACTTTAGCGAGGGAATTCCGGGGCGTCAACGGTTGGATGTGACGCGGATCATTTCCATCAGCACCGACGCACGCGACGCCGGCCCATTAGTGCGCCCGCATTGACCCGTGCGCTAACCGACTGATACCTTCCAAGAAAACGCTTTCTCGGAACCTGCGTCCCATCATAGCGCTCGCGTCCGGCTGCTCATTCCCAGAAAGGCCCCGGAGCGCTATGAACCAACCCACCGCTGGACCCGAGCCCCGGCCCATCGCCATCGCGGGGTATGGAGCGGGGGACATGGCCAACAGCATGGCGTTCACCACCATCGGCATGTTCCTGCTGGTCTACTACACCGACGTCGCCGGGATCCCCGCCGCAGCCGCCGGCACCGTCCTGCTCCTTGCGGGTCTGTTCAACGCCGTCACGGACATCTTCGCTGGACGGGCAGCGGACCGGAACTACCATCGCAGGCTCGGCAAGTTCAGGCCGTTCCTGCTGTTCGGGGCGGTCCCGCTCACGCTGTGCGTGGCAATGTTCCACGTCCCGGGGCTGGACCCCGCCGGGAAGATCATCTACGCCTACGTCACCTACTTCGCCTTCTGCCTGGCCTACAGCCTTGTCAATGTGCCCTACGGCGCCCTTGTGGGCGCCATGACCCGCAACCCCCGCAGCCGTGCCCGGCTGGCCAGCGCCCGCACTATCGGTGGACTCGCCACCTCATCCATCCTGGGGGTGTTCGTGGCACCGCTCCTGAGCGCCGACGCCGACCTGCAGGCCATCTTCACCACGCTGACCGTCGGCTTCGCCGTTGCGGGTACGGGACTGTACCTCTTTTGCGCGCTATCCACCCGGGAACAGGTCCATCAGGCATCCCCCAGGCTCTCGCTCCGACAGGCGGGGGCGGCGCTGAAAGGCAACACTCCCTTGCTGGTGCTTTGCATCAGTTCGCTGCTCTTCATGACGTCCAATGTCGTCACCAACACCGCCAAGCTCTTCTACCTGCGGGACGTGCTGCAACGGTTGGACCTCTTTCCGATAGTGGCGCTCGCACAGGTGCTGATCACCCTGGCGCTTGCGGCGACGGCTCCCCGCCTGGTGCACCGCTTCGGTAAGCGCAGCATCTACATCGCCGGTGGACTCACCAGCGCCGTCGGGGGCGTCCTGGTCTTTGCGGCACCGACGGAGCTGGTCTGGGTTGCACTGCTGGGCATCTTCCTGGCCCTCGCCGGAGCGGCCAGCGTCAGCATCATGGTGTGGGCGCTGATCGCTGACACGGTGGAATACGGGGAGTGGAAAACCGGCGTACGCTCCGACGGCATCAACTACTCCCTGCTGTCGTCGACCCGGAAGATGGGGATGGCCTTTGGCGGCGCCCTGGCCGCCTTCGCCCTGGCCTGGGGCGGCTACCAGTCAGGCGCGGTTCAGCAGCCCGAGGCGGCGATGTTCGGCATCCGGGTCGCGGCGGGTCTGGCACCGGCGATCACCATCCTGGTGGCCGTCGCAGTGATGTTCTGGTACCGGCTCACGGACCGCACCCACGCCGAACTGGTCGCCACCATCGGCAGCAGACCAGCCGCCTGACAGTCAGGGGCGTCACGGGCCGCTGACCGGACAGCTACGACCGGGGGACTGGACCGGTACTGCCCCGGACCACGACCTGCGGGGAGAAGATGGTACCCAGGCTTACCTGTTCATCCTCCTGCAGCACCGACCGCATCCGCTCCCAGGCGGCCTCACCGAGTTCGGTAATTGGAACCGCAGCGGTCGTCAGGGGCGGCGTGGTGTACCGGGCGAAGGGAATATCATCGAAGCCCGTCACCGAGATTTCACCCGGCACGGCCACTCCATGCTCGTGCAGTCCACTGAGCAGTCCCATCGCCACCAGGTCGTTGAACGCAAGGACCGCCGTCGCCCCGGAGGCGAGGATGCGATCCACCGATTCATGGCCCTCGGCGAAACTCACGCCGCCGGCGAGCGTCTGAAGCTCCACCTCGGGATGCTCCGCCATGAATTTGGCCAACCCGTCGACCCGCAACCGGTTGGATGCACTCTGCTCGGGTCCGGACAGGAAGGCGAGCCGCCGATGCCCGAGTCCCACCAGGTAGGACGCTAGCTCCTGGATGCCCTGGCCGTAGTCCGCCGATAGGGACGGTGTGTTCTCGATTTCGATGGTGCGGTTGATCAGCACCAGCGGGTGCAGCGAGGAGGCGAGGTCCTGCAGTTCGGCGTCGCTCATTCGCGGCGCGCAGAGGACGACGCCGTCGCACCGCCGTCGCGCCTCGGCTGCCAGGATGGCCTCTTCGCTGAGCACCTCGGAGGAGTCGGCGATGAGCACGCGGTACCCATCCTTGGCCGCTGCCCGGCTGACGCCCCGGAGCATGGCCTGGAAGGTGGGGTTCCCCAGATCGGGTACCACCACACCAATGGTGTCGGTCTTCCCCAGCGCCAGCGATCGTCCCACCGAATTGGGGTAGTACTTCAGCTCGGCGGCCGAATCCCTCACGCGCTGGGCGATCACGGGATCCACTGTGAAGTTGCCGTTCATCACCCGGGACACGGTGGCATGCGAGACACCCGCGTGTTTGGCCACGTCAGCAATGCCGGTGCGCCGTGTAGTGGATCGCTTAGCCATCAAACCTGTTGACACCCCATCGGATAGTGCTGTGGCGTACGCCCTGTTGACGGAATCACCCTGAGTTGATACAAATCATATAACGCTTTCAGAAAACGTTTTCTCGCAAAGCCGCTCGTGGGATCACGCGGATCCCAGACCCGTTCCTGGAAAGGGATATCCTGTGACCAACGTCGACACAGTTGAAACTTCGCCCGATTCATCCCCGCTGGGCGCCCAGATGCCCGCCGACCGCCGGACCCGCTTCGCGCTGATCGGCACGGGGGCCCGCTCGGAAATGTACATCCAGGCCATCCTTGAGACCCACGCGGACGTGGCCACTCTTGTGGGCCTCAGCGACACGAACCCCGGACGGGTGGAGCACTACCAGGGCGTGATCCGCGAACTGACGCAATCCCCTGACTCCTCGATCCCCACCTTCCAGCCGGAGAACCTCACCGCGTTCGTCAGGGACAACTCAGTCCAGCGGGTCATTGTCACCACCCCCGACTACACCCACGCCGACTACATCGTTGAGGTGCTGGAGGCCGGGGCCGATGTCGTCGTCGAGAAGCCCCTGACCATCAACGCGGAAGGGTGCCAGCGGATCACCCGGGCCGTTGAACAGACCGGGCGCAGCGTGGTCGTCACCTTTAACTACCGCTATTCCCCCCGCAACAGCGCCCTTAAGGAAGTCATCCAGAGTGGCGCCCTGGGCACCATCACCTCAGTGGACTTCAGCTGGATGCTCGACACCGTCCACGGCGCCGACTATTTCCGCCGCTGGCACCGGGAGAAGGAAAAGTCCGGTGGCCTGCTGATCCACAAGGCATCGCACCACTTCGACCTCGTCAACTGGTGGATCGACGACGTGCCGGAGCGCGTGTATGCCTCCGGTGCCCTCCGGTTCTACGGTGACCAGAACGCCACCGAGCGAGGCCTTGGCGAACGCAAGGACAGGGGCACTCACGACGGCGCAGCCACCGACCCGTTCGCCCTGGATCTCCGCGACGACCCCCGGCTCGAAGCCCTCTACCTGAAGAACGAACACCATGACGGGTACCGGCGCGACCAGGATGTCTTCACCAGCGGCATCACCATCGAGGACAACCTTGCCCTCGTCGTCGACTACCAGCGGGGGCCCACTCTGTCCTACTCGCTCAACGCGCACAGCCCCTGGGAGGGTTACCGGGTGTCGGTGAATGGCACCGAGGGTCGCGCCGAACTGGAAGTGGTCGAACGGGCAGCCGTGTCGGGTAGCTCCGACAAGAAGAACGTCGTCGACCCCAGCGCCACCCCGGTCAGCGAGGACGACCAGGTGCGCCGCAACGGTGAACGCCTGATCGTCCAGCGGCACTGGGAACCGGCCACCGAGGTCACCATCCACAACGGGGAAGGTGCCCACGGGGGCGGGGACCGGCTGCTGCTCTCCGACCTGTTCAACGGCCCCGGGGAGGATCCGCTGGGCCGCCCGTCCGGGTACATCGATGGCCTCAGCGCCGTCGCCGTCGGCATCGCGGGCAATGAATCCCTCGCCACGTCGCTGCCCGTCCGGATTCCCGAGCTGGGGCTCGGCATGGACCTGCGGCGGACGCCGTGAGCGGCGCAGCATCGACGGTTCTCGTCACCGGAGGGGCCGGGCGGCTGGGCCGCAGCGTGGTGGCCGGCCTGGCGAACGCCGGGTACGCGGTCGTCTCCGTGGACCGCGATCTCGCGCCCGAGGATGCCTTCCCCGCTGGCGTGATCCAGGAACGCGCGGACTTGCTGGCCGACGGCGAACCCCGCCGGGTCATCGAGGCCCACCGTCCGGACGCGGTCATCCACCTGGCGGCCATCGCCGTCCCCTTCAGCGCTCCCGAAGAGGTCATCTTCCACACCAACAGCCGGTTGGCCTTTACGGTGCTCCAGGCTGCCACCGAACTGGGCGTCCGGAAGATCATTACCGCCAGTTCCCCGACGGTGCTCGGCTACGGCGCCCCTTCCGGGTGGCTTCCCGAGGAGTTTCCGCTCAGCGAGGCGACCCCGCCCCGGCCGTGGAACGCGTACGCCCTGTCCAAGTACCTCGCGGAGCAGGTCATGGAGATGTTCACCCTTTCCCACGGCGACCGTAGCAGGTACGCGGCGTTCCGCCCCTGCTTCGTCATCTCCCCCGAAGAATGGGACGGCGCACCCACGCAGCAGGGCCACACGGTGACCGAACGGCTCGCCGACGCGGCCCTCGCCGCCCCGGCCCTATTCAACTATGTCGATGCCCGCGATGTCTCGGACTTCCTGGATATCCTGCTCCAGAAGATGGACACCATTCCCAACGGGCAGACCTTCTTCGTGGGCGCGGCCGATGCCCTCGCCACCGAACCGCTGGCCGACCTCCTGCCACGATTCGTGGCCGGCAGCGGGTCACTCACCGAATCGCTCACTGGGACCTCTCCCGCGTTCTCGATCGAGAAGGCGCAACGCCTCCTCGGCTGGGAACCGCGCCGCAGCTGGCGCTCGGAACTGAGCACGGCGACGGCGGACGGCCAGCACCCACCAGAGAACCCCACCACCGACACGCCAGCCGAGCTGGCGACAGCCTCGCGCGGAAACCAGGTAAACCCATGAAATTCGACGGCGTCCTCTTTTTCCCAGTCACCCCGTTCTCCCCGGACAACACGGTTGACCTCGACTCGCTGAAGGAGCACGTCGGGTCGCGGATGCAACACAACCCGGGCGGTGTTTTCCCCGCCTGCGGCACCGGCGAGTTCCACTCCCTCAGCCTGGAAGAAGTGCGCGACGTCGTCCGCGCCACCGTTGAGGTGGTGGCGGGTGCCGTCCCGGTCGTCGCAGGCACGGGTGGGCCCCTCGGCCACGCACTGGCCACGGCCCGGGCCGCCGAGGAGGCGGGCGCGGATGCCCTCCTGGTGCTGCCGCCCTACCTGGTCAATGGGCCCATCGCTGGGCTGATCGCCTACATTGAGACCATTGCGGCTGCCACCAGCCTGCCGGTGATCGTGTACCACCGGGCGAACGCCAGGTTCACTGCCGCCGCCATGACCCACCTCGCGGCCAACCCCAAGGTGATCGGATTCAAGGACGGGGTGGGCGACGTCGGCGTGGCCCAGGAGATCGTCTCGGCCATCAGGGCCTCCGGGCGCAGCGACTTCCTGTTTTTCAACGGGCTGCTGACCGCCGAGCTGACCCAGGGTGCCTACCGGGGTCTTGGCATACCCCTGTACTCCTCGGCAGCGTTCGCCATGGCGCCGGACATCGCCAACGCGTACTACCGGGCCTACATCGACAACAACGAGGATCGCCGCCACCAGCTGCTCACCGACTTCTATGAGCCGCTGGTGCGTCTCCGCGACCAGACTCCCGGATTCGGCGTGTCACTGATCAAGGCGGGCCTCGGATTGGAAGGGCACGCCTACGGGTCGGTCCGGCCGCCCCTGGTTGACCCTACCGAAAACCAGCTCATGGAGCTCAAGCGCATCCTCGAGATTGGCCATACTTTGGCGTCCGCCCACGCATGAGCGCCCGCATCACTGCGCTGACCACCCGCCTGCACACCATCGACCTGACCCGTCCCTGGGGTCCGGACGTTCCGGTGGTCAACGTGGTGGCCACCGAGGTAAGCACCGACGAGGGACGGACCGGCTCCGGGTTCGCGTGGACCCCGACCATCGGCGCCCACGCGGTCCAGTCACTGCTGGATCATGACATTGCTCCCTTCGCGATCGGGCTGGAGGCCAAACCCGAGCTGGTCTGGGATCAGCTCTGGAAGTGGCTTCACGAAGCTGGCGGCGGTGGCCTGACCACCATCGCCATGGCCGGCCTCGACCTCGCCCTGTGGGACCTGACGGCCAAGGAACAGCACTCCTCGCTGACCGATCTGCTGGGGCAACGCCAGGACTCCGTTCAGGTCTACGGGTCAGGGGTGAACCTGCATTACTCCCAGGAGGACCTGGTGGCGCAGGTGAAGCGCTGGGTTGCCAGCGGCAAGACGGCGGTGAAGATCAAGGTCGGCAAACCAGATATCCGCGAAGACATGGAACGGGTTGCAGCAGTCCGTGAGGTACTCGGTCGGGACCGCAAACTCATGATCGACGCCAACCAGCGCTGGGACCTGCCCACCACGCTGCGCGCCATCGATGCTCTCGAGCAGTTCGACCTGGAGTGGCTTGAGGAGCCCCTTCGCGCCGACGACCTGGGCGCGTACACCCGGCTGCGGAAGCAGTCACGGGTTCCGATCGCCCTGGGCGAGAACGTCCACACCATCTACCGCTTCAGCGACTTCATCGCCGCGGACGCCGTCGACATCATCCAACCCAATGTGGTGCGGGTGGGCGGGATCACCCCGTTCCGCCGGATCGTTGAACTGGCCCGGGCGCACAGCATCAAGGTCACTCCGCACCTACTGCCTGAACTGTCAGGACAGTTGGCCCTCACCCTAGCCGAACCGACCTGGGTGGAAGACGTCGAGGACGCCTCGTTCGAGAGCCTCGGGGTCCTTACCGGACCCAGCCCGATCTCCATCCAGCGCGGACTGCTCACCACCACGGCGCAGCCCGGCCTCGGCCTCGACTTCGCTCCCTAAACCACCGGTCAGCACCACCGACGACCGTTTTCCCACCTACTGGAAGAGGAACACAGCGTGACTACCACCTCCGAACTCAATGAACTCACCAAGGCGGCCACCGCAGCGGCCACCCAGGCCGCAGCAGCCACTGACGGTGAACGCGCCGCCTGGCTTGTCGCGGTCGCCGACGCGCTCGACGCGAACACCGACGAACTGGTAGCCCTCGCGGACACCGAAACCCACCTTGGCCCCGTCCGGCTGAAGGGGGAAGTGGGTCGTACCACCGGGCAGTTGCGCCTCTTCGCCGACGTGATCACCGAGGGCTCCTACCTGGAGGCGATCATCGACCATGCGGTTCCCTCCGCTACCCCACCCAAGCCGGACCTGCGGCGGATCCTGCGCCCGCTGGGACCGGTCGGGGTATTTTCTGCCTCCAACTTCCCCTTTGCGTTCTCCGTAGCCGGCGGTGACACGGCGTCAGCACTCGCTGTCGGTTGCTCGGTCATCGTCAAGGCGCACTCGGGGCACCTGAAGTTGTCCGAGCGCACCGCCGAGATCGTCACCGAAGCCCTCGATAAGGCCGGAGCCCCCCGCGGCATCTTCGCGCTGATCAGCGGGCGAAGCGCCGGCACCGAGCTGGTGCAGCATCCGGCCATCAAGGCTGTCGGGTTCACGGGTTCGATCCCGGGAGGGCGGGCCCTGTTTGATCTGGCGGTGTCACGCCCCGACCCCATCCCGTTCTACGGCGAGCTGGGCAGCCTGAACCCGGTGGTCGTCACTGCGGCCGCCGCCGCTGCCCGCAGCACCGAACTCGCCGAGGGTCTGGTGGCTTCCTTCACGATGGGCGCTGGCCAGTTCTGCACGAAACCCGGTCTGGTGTTCATCCCCGCCGGCACCGGTTTCCCTGACCAGGTTGTCACTGCCGCTGCCGGCAAGGGCGGAGCACCCATGCTCACCACGCGGATCGCTGAGGCGTACCCGGACGGGCTCCGCCAGCTGGCCGAACAACCAGGTGTCGACGTCCTGAGCGGCGAAATCGCCCAGGAGGCCGCCAGCGACGGCGCCGCCCCGGTGGTCTTCTCCACCAGTGCCTCGGCTGTCCTGGCGAATCCCGACAGCATCCTTGAGGAATGCTTCGGTCCCACCACCGTGCTGATCGAGTACACCGATCAGGACGAACTCGCAGCAGTACTGGCGAAAGTGCCCGGTAGCCTGACCGGGACCATTCATGCAGAGGCCGATGAAGAGGTCACGGAGCTGGTGACCCAGCTGTCAGGACTGGCCGGGCGGGTGCTATTCAACGGGTGGCCCACCGGTGTTGCGGTGAACTGGGCGCAGCAACACGGTGGACCGTGGCCTGCCACCACCTCCCTGTTCACCTCGGTGGGGGCGACGGCGGTGCGGCGGTTTCTGCGGCCGGTCGCCTATCAGGATGCGCCCGAGGCGGTCCTCCACCCGGCGCTGCGTGAGGCGAATCCCCTGGGCATCCCCCGCCGCGTCGACGGAACGCTCACGACGAGTTAGGCACTGTACCTCTATCTAGACAGATATAGAGGTACAGCCCGCGCCGAGAGGTGCTCAGCTTCTTCCTATCCCCAGCCGCCCTACAACTGAAGAGTTGTGGGGCGGTCGAGGTTTCCCACCCTTTCGACCGGCCAGCGCTGATCAACGCTCAGGACTTCGATCCCGGCGTCACCGAGCAGCACGGTATCCTCGATTTTCACGCCGGGCGCCGACGGGTTCCAGGTGAACGACTGGTTGGCCACCACCTCATCGTCGGTGACTGGGGTAGCCCGGGGATCGCGCCCCGCGTAGCCAGCCGGTCCGCCCTGGTGGTGCATCAGCCACTGGTCGGGACCGAAGCCGTGCCGTTCATAGGATTCGCGCAGTTGGTCGATAATTCCGTTCAGGCGTGCGCCGGGGACTGTCGCGGTGAAGATGTCCTCTTCCACCAGCGCGATGCGCCGTTCGGCGTCGAGCGCTGATGCGGTGGCCGCACCGAACCGGACCCAGCGGGTGGCATTCGCAACCATCCCGTGCCGGCGGGCGCAGACCACCACCATCGCCCCGGCACCGAGTGGCGCCGCGGTTGGCAGTGGATGCCTGAACGTTGACCGGCTGCTGCCGTTGCAGAGCAGGACCAGGGGTTCGGCCCCGATATTGGTCACCCGTTCCGCCAGGGTCGCTGTAACCTGCCGTTCGGTGCTCTCCGGCGAAACCGTCATCAGGACATCGGTCAGGATAGCTGCCACTTCGCGGTTTAGCGCCCGGTACCGGGACAGTTCCACCGGGAGCAGGCTCCGGCGGGCGTCCCGCAGGTCGCGCGCCAACTCCGCCTCGGCCGCAGGCGCCACCCCGGGCCCGAACCAGCGGCCGACCTCGTGCAGCTGCTGATGCCAGGGCACCTGGTGGAGGGTCAGGCCTGGTGGGAGTTCCTCGGAACGCAACCGTTCAAACTCGTTGGTGAAGGTCACCAGGTGATCGCCGTCTCCGGTCACCAGGACCGCGGCCACCGGATCTCCGGCCAGGCTGATGTGGACCCGGCTCCCGCCCAGGTACCAGGTCAGCGCCGTAGTGGAGGTCAGCAGCACCGCGTCGCGCCCGGAGCGGTCCAGGACGGCCAGCACCCGCTCGCGCTTCAGGGCCCGTTCCGTCGCGCAGTCCTCAGGCGTCGGGGCGGCGAAGGCGGCGTCCGCCGGCACGGGCCGGGTGAGATCGCCGACCAGCATCTCCCCGGTCATGGGAGGTCCACGATCGCGCCAGTGAGGGAGGTGATCTGAGCGACGTCAAGCCTGCCGTCGGCTACCAGCACCCTGACGGTGCGGGTCACGGGGGTACCCGGGGCAACGGTCAACGGGGTCTCCCAGGCAAGCGACAGCCCCACCCCTGGGTACCCCTCGGACCTGACGAACCAGGGGTCGGGGGCCTCGGGGGCGGCGAGGAACACCAGGGTGGCCTCGCTTCCGCTGAACTGTGCGCTGAAGGACAGCCAGGGTGAGGTGGAGCCGTGCACCCCTGCCTCTCCGGCTGCGTCCTCGGTCCGGATCTCCGGCTCTGCTGCAGCGGGGAGCCGCCAGAAGAATCCTCCGTACCCGCCGCCTGCACGGCCGTTGGACCCGGGGCTACCCAGGTCGACGCGGGCGTCCCGTGCGGCCAGGGTGAAGGAGAGCGAGAGCAGCCAGGTGGTGTCGTTGACGGGGGCCCCTTCCCACCGGCGGGTTTCGTCCAGTAGCGCGGTGCCGTCGGGCCCGGACCAAACCAGGTTCTCCTGGAGGGAGGCGCCGGTGAACTCCTGGCTGGAGGCGTGGATACGTCCGTGGTCCTCCCGCCAGATGTATCGCCCGGCTTCCCTGCGGTAGGTGCGCCCACCCCAGCAGTTGACGCCGTTGACGTCCTGGATCGCGACGCCGACCCCTAGGTGCCACACATGGTCGAGCGGCAGGTGGTCGGTGACGACCGTTCCGTTGAGGGTGCGGACCGGGTGGAGGTAGGGGCGCGGTGCCAGAGTGGGGGCGATGCTGGCGCCGTCGCGGTAGTCGGCGACATTTGTCCCGTTCACCAGCAGGCTTCCGGAGGGAGCCGATCCGGCCCAGTCGGGGAGAATCTCGCTGAAGAGCGCCTGGGCCTTTTGTGCCCGCTGGATGAGGGTTTCGACGTCGCGCACGACCGGGTGGGCGTCGTCGCCGTCCCCCTCCCAGGTCACATACCCATCGGGGATGGCGCGGGGTGCGTCCGCCGTGCGGATCGCTTCCATCACCGTCATGAAGGCGCCGCTGGCCTCGAGTGGGCTGAGCAGTGTCTCCCCGGTGGCCCTGTGCCGCAGCAGGTTCTCCAGAAGGTCAGTCCGGCCGAAGTGTTCCACCCGTTCGTCCCCGTCGGTGGTGGTGATGGCCAGCTCGTCCTCGGTGTAGTAGAAGACGATGCGTCCCGTGGTCCCCTCGACCGTGACGCTCGGCCGCTCCTGGGTCGCGGCGCACAGCGTGAGGGCACACATCACTGTCAGGCCCGCGCTGGTGCGGATCCGCAGCGAGGAGGTGTCGTCGCTCTCGATGTCGTGGGCACGGAACAGGTCGGTTTCCACCGACAGGATGTCCTCGCGGGTTCGTGCTCCGGCGACGCGCAGTGCCGTGGCGACTGCGTGGGCCAGCGGGTTCGTGGCGACGCCGTCAACCACGTCGACCCCGTCGAGGGTCCGCTTTCCTGCCCAGCGGGAGCGCTTGAAATAGCCTCGGGTCCGCACCCACCGGCCTTCGGCGCTGATGCCGCGCACGGTGCCGATTTCACCGGAGGCCAGGAGCTCGTCGATGCGGTCCAGTGCCAGCGAGCCGAGGCTCTGGAAGCCGGTTTGGACGGCGACGCCAGCCGTAGCCGCCTCGGCCAGCAGCTCCTCGAACTGTGCCATGGAGGCAACCGGGGGCTTTTCCAGGTAGACATCGCTGCCCAGGGTGAAAGCCGTGCGAGCCAGCGGAGCATGGGACTGGATGGGGGTGGCGATCACGACGACGTCCGGCGTGGCCCCCGATCCGGCCAGGCTGGCAAGGTCGGAGTGCACCTCCACCGCCGCGCCGACCGATCCTGGCTCCGGGGGTGTCGGGTCGGCCACGGCGACCAGCCGGGTTTGTCCCGCATCCTCCAGCCGCGCAAGGTTGACCAGGTGGCGTGCTCCGTAACCGTGCACGCCGACCAACGCGACCGTCGAGGCGGGGGCTAGGTGGCCCGTCTGGCGAGTGGCCGCAACGCGTGAATCGGGCAGTGGCATCGGTGGATCCTTCTCGTGGGTAAGGGGTAGGGAACAACTGGGAGGGGACGGCGTGGTGCCGTCCCCTCCCAGTTGCGGGTGCCTAGCCGGCGCTGATCAGGTTTTCGATCTCGCTGGTCATCTGCTCGGTGGCCTGCTCAGGGGTGAGACGCTCGAAGAGCACCTCGGAGACGTAGCGTCCCACCACGTCCTGCACTCCACCGGTACCAACCGGTGATGGCAGTGGCGCTTCAGCCATATCCGGGCGGATCTCGTCGAGGAAGGAGACCACCGACTGGTCTGCCTCACCCAGTTCGGGGGTGATCGCTTCAGCCATGTCCGGGTTTACCGGCACGCCGCGGTCGACCAGCATCACCTTCGCTGCCTCCGCGTCGTTGGCCAGGAAGTTCACGAAGTCAGCAGCGGCTTCCTTGTTCTCCGACTGTTCCGAAATGGACCAGTACATTGACGCCTTAAAGTACATGCCGTTCTCGGCGGCGTTGCCCGACTCGGAGGGGACGCGGAGCATGCTGATGTTGCTGTCCGATGCCGTGCGCAGGGCAGCCAGCTGGTTGGACCAGTACCAACCCATTCCCGCCCGGTTGGTGGGGAACTCCCCTGCCTCAAAGGTGCCCGAGGAGTTCTCGGTGAACTCGGAGGCGGTGGGGCCGCCACCGTCGTCGCGCACGGTCAACAGGTGCTCGAACCAGGAGGTGACGTTCTCGGGGCTGTAGCCCACCGAGCCTTCCTCCTCGTTGTAGAGGGACTCGCCCTGCTGGCGCAGCCAGATGCGCAGGTCAACATCCTGGGCCCCGAACTCGGTACCGCGGGAGTCCCCGCCAAGCTTCTCCTGCAGTTCGGCGGAAATGTTGTAGTAGTCATCCCAGGTCCAGGTGGAGTCATCCGGCAGTTCCACGCCCGCTTCCTCGAAAAGGTCCTCGTTCACCATGACCACGTAGGCATTCTGCCCCGTGCTCAGGCCGTACAGCTCGTCCTCGTACTGGCCCAGGCTCAGCGCCGAGTCGTCGAACTTCGAGAGGTCGAGGTTGGGAAGGTCGTTCAGGTTGGCCAGGGCACCGCGGCCCGCGTACTCCTGCAGGTACTTCTCATCCATGGTGATGACGTCGGGAGCGTCACCGCCAGCCGTGGTGGTGGCCAGCCGGTCCCAGTAGCCCCCGAAGTCGCCGTACTCGCCGGAGATGTCGACGCCCTCATTGTTCTCCTCGAACATGGTGATCAGCTGCTCGTTCGCCTCATGGCGGGGGTCCGAACCCCACCAGGAGAAGCGCAAGCTCGCATCGCCGGAGGCATCCGATCCGGAGTCGCTGCCCCCGCCGCAGGCGGTCAGGCCCAGGCCGAGTGCCATGGCCATCGCTACTGCGCTACGGCTTTTAGTGGTGCGGGAGAATTTCGTCATTGATTTCCTCTTCTTCGTTTCGGTTCGTCTGCTGGGTCTGGTTCGGGTATGGATGGGAACGGGGTGGTACTGGTGATGGCGTGGCTAGCCCTGGATCAGACCCTCGATCTCGGCGGTCATCTGCTCGGCAGCCTCGGCGGGGGTCATATCCCCGAACAGGACCTCCGAGTCGTACCGCAGGATCACGTCCTGGACGCCGCCCGCGCCGACCGGTGAGGGAGCGGGGCTGGTGGCAACGTTGGGTTCGATTTCCTCGAGGAAGTCGACCACTGCCTGGTCGGCCTCGCCGAGCTCCGGCCGGACGGCAGCCGCCATGTCCGGGTTCACTGGCACGCCGCGGTCGACCAGCATCTTCTTGGCCGGCTCCTCGTTGTTGGCGAGGTAGTTCACGAAGTCGGCGGCGGCGTCCTGGTTCTCGGACTGGCTGGAGATGGACCAGTACATGGATGCCTTGTAGTACATGCCGTTGTCGGCTTCGTTGCCGGTCATGGAGGGAGCGCGCAGCATCCTGATGTCGCTGCCGGAAGAGGTCCGCAGCACCTCCAGCTGGTTGGACCAGTACCAGCTCATGGCGGTCTTGTTGGTGGGGAAGCTCTGGCCTTCGAAGGTTCCGGCCTGGGCTTCAGTCCACTCGGCGGGGCTGGCACCGCCAGCCTCGTCGCGCACCTTGATCAGGTGCTCAAACCACGCCTCGGCGGACTCGGGGGTGTAGCCCACGCCGTCGTTAGTCTCGTTGTAGAGCGACTCACCCTGCTGGCGCAGCCAGACCCGGAGGCTTCCGTCGGCGGAATTGCCGTAATCGGAGCCGCTGACGCCGTCAAGGTTCTCGGAGACTTCCTTGGAGACCCGATAGTAGTCGTCCCAGGTCCAGGTGGTGTCGTCCGGTATCTCCACTCCCGCCTCGGCGAAGAGGTCAGCGTTGACGACAACGGTGAGGGCGTTGCGTCCGGTGCTCAGGCCGTACAGTCCGTCTTCAAACCGGCCCAGGTCGAGGGTGGCCTCGTCGAACTTGGAGAGATCGATGTTAGGAAGTTCGGAGAGATCCGCGAGGGCGCCGCGGCCCGCGTACTCCTGCAGGTACTTTTCGTCCATCGTGATGACGTCCGGCGCGTCCCGGCCGGCGGTGGTGGTGGCCAGGCGATCCCAGTAGCCGGAGAAGTCGGAGAACTCGCCCTCGATAGTGACGTCCTCGTTGGCAGCGGTGTAGTCCTCAATGATCTGCTCGTTCACTGCGTGGCGGGGATCCGATCCCCACCAGGAGAACCTGAGGTTTCCGTCGCCTTCGCTGCCACCGCTACCACCGCAGGCTGCGAGCGAGAGGCTGAGGCCTGCGACCATGGTGACCGCGGTGGCGGTCCTGATACGGGTGGATAAATTCTTCATTGAACGCTTCTTTCATTGCGTGCCGGGTAGTCCTGAAGACGTGCGGTGGGGTTATTTGCCGCCGGTGGTGGCGATGCCTTTGACGAGGTATTTC
>NZ_JABFOE010000029.1 GCF_013116745.1 Arthrobacter sp. 260 | reverse complement strand
TTAGCCCCGATTTTTCACGGTGGCCGGTGAGGGCCGCTGGTTCGTGCCGGCGGATGGATCGGTGGTTGTTTCTGTTTCCGGGCAGCGTGGTGTGGCCTGTTGTATCGCCTGGTGTGGCGCCGGTTCCACTTCCGGTGGTGGTTTTGTCGTCGGGACGGGACGGGAGCACGCTCAGTCTGGAGCAGCTGGCGGGGCGTGTTTCAGGCGCCCGATGTTCATCAGGAGCAGCTTCAGGAGATCCTTTTCCGGCGCTGTTTCCGGTAGGAGGAGTTGGTTGCGGCGGGCGCGGGTGATGATTTTCCCGGCGGTCGCGAAGAGCCGGTAGCGCCAGCGTTTGATGTCCCAGGCTTTGGCGTGGTGACTGCCTGGTAGGGCGGTGAGCTGGATCCAGGAGATCAGGTTGAAAGCCAGTGTGGCGATGTTTGCCCAGGCCTGGTTCGCGGCGAAGTCGTAGAACGGCAGCTTGCCCAGGCCGGTGTTTTTCAGGGTCTTGATCCGGTTCTCGCACCGGCCGCGGGCGCGGTGCCGGGCGTCGAGGAAGGGTCCGTGCCAGCGCGGTGAGTTGGTCAGGAACGCGGTGATCCGGTGCCCATCTGTATCGAGGAGGCTCGGCTGCGCTCCGGGGTGCAGCGGCTCGGCGCGCAGGAACAGCTTGGTGCCCGGAGGGTAGTCGGTGAGCCCGATGACGTCCGTGGCGTTGATGACCCACGCATCGGTGCGGTCGTTTCCGGTCTGGTCCAGGGCCGGCTGCCAGTGCTGTTTGTCGCTGATCCAGTCGATCATGTGCGCCTTGCCGAACGGCAGGGTATAGCTGGTGGAGAACTGCACGCCGAGGTTGTGCAGGTGCCAGAGGAACTTCCGGGAGGCACCGGCACTGTCGGTGCGGACCAGCACCTTCTGCCCGGTCAGGGTCCCGGTTCCGTCGTAGAACCCGTCGGGCAGCTGGGCTACGGCGGTGTGGAAGACCCGGATGTGGTCCTCGGCGCTGTTCGCTCCGGCGTTGCCGGGCCGCAGCACCGCGGCCAGGATTTCCCCGGAACCCTTACCGGTGCCGTAATCGACGCTGGCGATGAAGGGGGCGAACCCGTAGCCGCGTTTGTAGGTGCCGGCGACGTTTTCCTTGTCCGAGTGCGAAGTCACCAAGGTGGCGTCGATGTCGATGATGAGCGGGTCCGTGGCGGTCGCGGTCAGGGCCGGGTTCCGGTTCCCGGCGGCATTCCAGGCCCGGGTGCGCAGTTCCCTGGTCAGGGTTTCGAATCCGTAGCTGAACAGCTCGGGGTTGACCACGGTGCGTTCGAAGAATCGGGAGACGGTCGCGTTTGAGGGCAGCTGACCAAAAACCTTGGGAGAGGTACGAAGGATGTCCAGGTCGGAGGCGTGCTCGCCTCCGGCGGCGAGCATCGCGGCCAGTGAACCGACCAGCCGGCCGGGTCGGTGTCGTGCGCCGGAGGGAACGAACTGGCCGAGTCTGTCCTCGCACAGTCTGCCGAAACCCAGTGCGTCCATGAAACCGGTCAGGACGCTGACTCCGGCGTGGGAGATCAGCGACTGGCCACTGAAAATAACGGGAACCGCCGGGAAAACAGGGGTAGAGTGGTGCATCGAAAAGGTGCTCCTTCACGACCGGGATAAATTGGCTTAGACACCACTATTTTCCCTTGTCGGAGCACCTTTTCGCCTTTTAAACACGCCCATCAACGGCCACCCGATGAAACCATAGGGTTAG
>NZ_JABFOE010000028.1 GCF_013116745.1 Arthrobacter sp. 260 | reverse complement strand
CAGATGAAGCGGGGGCCGAAGGGTCCTAAGCGGAAGCTGACTGATGCTGAGAAGAAGGAGGAGCGGGCTTCTTATCTTTTTCTGGCGCCGTGGATTCTTGGTCTTGGGTTGATCACGATTGGTCCGATGGCGGCGTCGTTGTATTTGTCGTTTACGAATTACAACTTGCTGCAGGCTCCTGAGTGGATCGGGTTGGATAACTACCTTCGGATGATGCAGGACTCGCGGTTGTTGAATTCGTTGCGGGTCACGTTCTTGTATGTGTTCATTTCGGTGCCGTTGCAGTTGGTTGCGGCGTTGGCGTTGGCGTTGGTGTTGGACCGGGGGATGAAGGGTCTGGGCTTTTACCGGTCGGTCTATTACCTGCCGTCCCTGTTGGGTGGTTCGGTTGCGATCGCTGTGTTGTGGCGGCAGATTTTCGGTAACGATGGTCTGATCAACCAGGTGTTGGCGTTGGTCGGGATTGAGGGGATGGGCTGGATTTCGAACCCGTCGACCGCGTTGGGGACGTTGATGATTTTGAACGTGTGGACGTTCGGGGCGCCGATGATCATTTTCCTGGCCGGGTTGCGGCAGATCCCGACCATGTATTACGAGGCCGCGTCGGTGGACGGGGCGTCGAAGGTCCGCCAGTTCGCGACGATCACGATCCCGTTGCTGACGCCGATCATTTTCTTCAACCTGGTGCTGCAGATCATTGGTGCGTTCCAGTCCTTCACCCAGGCGTTCGTGGTTTCCGGCGGGACGGGCGGGCCGAGCGATTCGACCATGTTCTTCACCTTGTACCTGTATCAGCAGGGCTTCGGGAACTTCAACATGGGGTACGCGTCCGCGATGGCCTGGCTGTTGTTGGTCATCATCGCCGTTTTCACTTTCCTGAACTTCATCGCATCGAAATATTGGGTGTTCTATGACGACTAACATGCAGGCCAGCGGCGGGCAGACACCACCGGTCCCCGAACGGCCAGAAACCACCACCACCACTCGTAACGGCAACGGCAACGGCAACGGCACTGGCGACGATGTTGACCGGGCCACGGTGAAACCCCGTGATAAGGGCCGCCGGAACCGGTTGGTCAAACACGTGATCCTGATCGTGTTCGGGCTGATCATGTTGTATCCGCTGCTGTGGATGCTGGTCAGCTCCCTGCGCCCCAACGATGAGATTTTCCGGCTCACCGGGCTGGTGTTGACCACGTTCGAAGTCAGCAACTACGTGGACGGGTGGAACGCGTTACGGTCCCCGTTCGGGCACTACATGATCAACTCGATGATCGTGGTCCTGGGCTCCATCGTGGGGAACCTGGTGTCGTGTTCGTTAGCGGCGTACGCGTTTGCCCGGCTCCGGTTCCGGAAACGCTCCGTGTTGTTCGCGATCATGCTGATGACGATCATGCTCCCGATTCACGTCGTGATCGTCCCGCAGTACATCATTTTCTCCGAACTCGGGTGGGTCAACACGTTCGTCCCCCTGATCCTGCCCAAACTGTTGGCCACCGACGCGTTCTTCGTGTTCCTCATGATCCAGTTCATCCGCGGCCTGCCCCGCGAACTCGACGAAGCCGCCCGCATCGATGGGTGCGGTCACTTCAAAATCTTCTCCAAAATCATCCTCCCGCTGATGCTCCCGGCCCTGGCCACCACCACCATCTTCACGTTCATCTGGACCTGGAACGACTTCTTCAGCCAACTCATCTACCTCACCGACCCCGAAATGTATACGGTGCCCGTCGCCCTACGATCCTTCGTGGACTCCACCGCGACCTCCTCCTGGGGATCCCTGTTCGCGATGTCCATCGTGTCCCTCCTACCAATCTTCCTCGTCTTCCTCTTCGGCCAGAAATACCTCGTCAAAGGCATCGCCACCACCGGCGGCAAATAACCCCACCGCACG
>NZ_JABFOE010000027.1 GCF_013116745.1 Arthrobacter sp. 260 | reverse complement strand
CCAAACAGAACCAAACAGTTCCATCATCGCTCCGGAGCAACTTTTCAAACTTACCCGAACTGGGAAGCTTTAGCAAATCGGCGTTTCCGCGATTTTCGCTTACCCGGTGGGTCCCTACCTGCTTCAGTTGCACGCTTCAAGCGTGCCATTTACAGGCTGTTTGTAAGGGGTCGGTCGCTATCCTTCCGCTTCAGCGGCGGCGACTTGTTCTACTTTACACACCACATGGGCTCGCGCCAAATCGGCCTTCCCAGAGCACTGGCGGGGGGCCTTGGGATACCCTGAACCCCGGATTTCTGCGGATTACCAAGGGGCGAAAGCCTCAGCGGGCACGCTGTTTCGCCCTCCGGTATGCCAGGGCTATTAGGTGGGCTACGTCACCCTCTTGCGTTCGCCCTTCCGAGACCCAGTCCGGCACAACAACCAGCGGATTGATGCCTGGGAAACTTTCAACAGTGCACTCGACTCTGGGGGACAGGCTAACCTCGATCGACGATCTGCTCCCCGTCGGGCGCCGCGTCCGAGCCCTCTCTGGCTGGTGGCCTGGCCCTGGTCCCTCCACGCTGCGCCGCGAGATCACTAGGAACCATGTCCGGGCGCACCTCCGCCACCGGCTGATCTGGATTCAAGACCCCGTTGGGGTTCGTTCTTGCTCCGCCGGCCCCCGGGCGCTTTAGGATCAACACATGGCCCCCGCGATCAAGAAGCCCTCGCCTCTCGGGAAGTGGGAGACAGCCCTCGTGCGGGCGAATTGGTGGGTTCTCCTTGGTGGCATGCTCGGCCTGGGTATACTCGGCGAGCTCCTTGGCTTTTGGTTATCGCTCGTACTCGTAGTAGCCCTACTGGGAGCCTTCGCCCTTGCCGTCGGACGCCTGGCAGGGGCGGAGAGGCAGGCACGCCTCCTCCGTGATGTGGAGCGCGGGCTCATCGAATGCGCGATCCGTTACCCCAGGGCCATCCCCAGTTCACTCCGCAGCAGGTGGGAACGGGGGTTCGCCGAAGTAGAGACGGGGACTATCAGGTTCCTTCCGCTCTCAGCAGGGATGGGCGCCCCCGCAGCGGAGGTAAGGGAGTTCAACGGGCTGCACTTCCTCGGGCTCCTCAATCTTCCCCCTAAGAAACCGACGGACCTGACTCGATCGTGGAAGATCGCCGCAATTGCAACCGACAAAGGCGACCTCGAGATAGCGTCCGGGGAAGCTGGACTGGCCTTGCTGTCCGGCCATACAGACGACAGCCCCGGCCCTTCCTAGGAACCCACCCCAGTCCATGCCCGATCGCCGACCTGGACAAGCCGCCACTCAGCCGAGTGCGACCAGCTTCAGGACGTGACTACAGTGCGGGCTTTTGACCCACTCGAGGTTAGCCCTTGGCGGGCGCCGGCTATAGTCCTTCCCACCCCGTTACCTTTTTCGTAGCCCGTTCCTGTTGGAGGATATGGGTGTGCTGGCCTGCTAGCCCCGACATAATTGCCGCCCCCAGTCACAGATGATCCGGGGGGGGGGGGGAGGGTGTTGTCACCGGGGTTGGTAGGTGCCAGAGAGACCGCTGATAGATGCAGGACAGGTCGAAGGTCGTGCGTAACGTGGATGCCGGGCTCTGACACCGCGGGTAGTCCAGCACTGAACTAATTGGTGCTGCGACTAGGAGGAAGGGGGAGAGGGCAACCACGAAAGCATTGATGTGTTCATCGGTCTGGACGTCGGTAAAGGCGAACATCACGCTGTTGCTTTGGACCGATCAGGGAAGAAGCTCTTCGATAAAGGTCTGCCCAATGATGAGGCCTGGATGCGTAAGATCCTTTACTCGCTGAACCGACACGGCTGCCTGCCGTTAGTTGTTGATCAGCCGGCCACAATCGGGGCCCTCCCCGTCGCTGTTGCTCAAGCAGCTGGCGTTACTGTCGGCTACCTGCCCGGGTTGGCGATGCGCCGGATCGCTGACTTGCACCCGGGCGAAGCGAAAACCGATGCCCGAGACGCGTTCATCATCGCCGAGGCCGCCCGGTCCGTGCCCCACACGCTGCGATCAATCCAAGTCGCCGACGAACAGCTCGGCGAGCTGACGATGCTTTGCGGCTTCGACGACGACCTCGCTAAACAAGCCACCGCCACGTCAAACAGGATCCGAGGTTTGCTGACACAGATCCACCCGGCCCTGGAAAGAGTCCTTGGCCCACGCCTGGACCACCCAGCCGTGCTGGATCTACTGCGTACCTGGCCTACCCTCGAAGCGTTACGCCATGCCGGTCGACGCCGAATCGGGAACCGGCTGACGAAACTAGCACCCCGCATGGGGGAACGCCTCGCCGCGGACATCATCACCGCCCTCGATCAGCAAACAGTCACCGTCGTGGGAACCAACGCGGCAACCATCGTGCTACCCCAGCTAGCCAGAATGCTCGCCGACATCAGAGAATCCCGGGACACGGTCTTCACCAAGGTCGAAACCCTCGTGGAGGCCCACCCTCTTCACCCAGTCCTGACATCGCTCCCGGTGGTCCGTGTCAGGACCGCAGCGCGAATCCTCACCGAGATCGTCGGGAAAGACTTCGCCTCCGCCGGACATCTGGTTTCCTACGCCGGCCTCGCCCCCGTGACCTGGCGGTCCGGAACATCCATCCGCGGGGACCACCCGTCACGGAAAGGAAACAAAATCCTCAAAAGAGCCCTGTTCCTCTCCGCCTTCGCGGCGCTGAAAGATCCACCATCCAGGGCCTACTACGACCGAAAACGGGCCGAAGGTAAAAGACATAACCAAGCACACATCGCCCTCGCCCGCCGCCGCTGCGACACCCTCTTCGCCATGCTCAGAGACGGAACCCCCTACGAACCACGACCGGCCACAGCCGCTTGACGAAAACCATAGAGGCCCCCCCGGATACAGGTAGACCCGTTCCATCGGCAGGTGTGAAGGCTGTTCGTCTGGAGAATGCGAAGCCCCAATGCTGGTGGATTAAACACGAAAGGCCCCACCGTGGGTGGAGCCTTGGTACCAGGACAATCTACAGGCCGATCTGCAGACCTGGCTGGCTGGTTTCTGGGTGTGGGTGGGGTGGTGGGTTAAGTGC
>NZ_JABFOE010000026.1 GCF_013116745.1 Arthrobacter sp. 260 | reverse complement strand
TTTGAGAACTCAATAGTGTGCCATGTTTGTTGATACCGATTGTTTTATTGATTGGTTGAATTTGGCTGCATAGCATCACCCCGTGGTGTTGTGTGGTTGTTTTTGGCTGGTTTCGAATTTTGCGCGTGCCTGTTTACTGGTTTTTCCTGGTGGTGGGTGCGTGTCTGTAATGCATTTACGGAGAGTTTGATCCTGGCTCAGGATGAACGCTGGCGGCGTGCTTAACACATGCAAGTCGAACGATGATCCCAGCTTGCTGGGGGATTAGTGGCGAACGGGTGAGTAACACGTGAGTAACCTGCCCTTGACTCTGGGATAAGCCTGGGAAACCGGGTCTAATACTGGATATGACCTTCTGGCGCATGCCATGTTGGTGGAAAGCTTTATTGCGGTTTTGGATGGACTCGCGGCCTATCAGCTTGTTGGTGGGGTAATGGCCTACCAAGGCGACGACGGGTAGCCGGCCTGAGAGGGTGGACGGCCACACTGGGACTGAGACACGGCCCAGACTCCTACGGGAGGCAGCAGTGGGGAATATTGCACAATGGGCGCAAGCCTGATGCAGCGACGCCGCGTGGGGGATGAAGGCCTTCGGGTTGTAAACCTCTTTCAGTAGGGAAGAAGCGAAAGTGACGGTACCTGCAGAAGAAGCGCCGGCTAACTACGTGCCAGCAGCCGCGGTAATACGTAGGGCGCAAGCGTTATCCGGAATTATTGGGCGTAAAGAGCTCGTAGGCGGTTTGTCGCGTCTGCCGTGAAAGTCCGGGGCTTAACCCCGGATCTGCGGTGGGTACGGGCAGACTAGAGTGATGTAGGGGAGACTGGAATTCCTGGTGTAGCGGTGAAATGCGCAGATATCAGGAGGAACACCGATGGCGAAGGCAGGTCTCTGGGCATTAACTGACGCTGAGGAGCGAAAGCATGGGGAGCGAACAGGATTAGATACCCTGGTAGTCCATGCCGTAAACGTTGGGCACTAGGTGTGGGGGACATTCCACGTTTTCCGCGCCGTAGCTAACGCATTAAGTGCCCCGCCTGGGGAGTACGGCCGCAAGGCTAAAACTCAAAGGAATTGACGGGGGCCCGCACAAGCGGCGGAGCATGCGGATTAATTCGATGCAACGCGAAGAACCTTACCAAGGCTTGACATGAACTGGAACAGCGCAGAGATGTGTTGGCCGCTTGCGGCCGGTTTACAGGTGGTGCATGGTTGTCGTCAGCTCGTGTCGTGAGATGTTGGGTTAAGTCCCGCAACGAGCGCAACCCTCGTTCTATGTTGCCAGCGCGTTATGGCGGGGACTCATAGGAGACTGCCGGGGTCAACTCGGAGGAAGGTGGGGACGACGTCAAATCATCATGCCCCTTATGTCTTGGGCTTCACGCATGCTACAATGGCCGGTACAAAGGGTTGCGATACTGTGAGGTGGAGCTAATCCCAAAAAGCCGGTCTCAGTTCGGATTGAGGTCTGCAACTCGACCTCATGAAGTCGGAGTCGCTAGTAATCGCAGATCAGCAACGCTGCGGTGAATACGTTCCCGGGCCTTGTACACACCGCCCGTCAAGTCACGAAAGTTGGTAACACCCGAAGCCGGTGGCCTAACCCCCTTGTGGGGAGGGAGCTGTCGAAGGTGGGACCGGCGATTGGGACTAAGTCGTAACAAGGTAGCCGTACCGGAAGGTGCGGCTGGATCACCTCCTTTCTAAGGAGCACCTCGAACCTGTTCTCATCAATCCAGTGTGGTTGGTGTGGGGTTCGCAGGAGTATGGCCTATTGCGCGGGCGTTTGTTCCGCGGTGGGCTGCTCAAGGGTGGAATATCAATGGATAGGTGCCTGGTGGCGCTGGCTGGCAGTTGAGTACGGTCGCCCTCTTCGGGGGGTGGTGTGGAAAGGGTGTTGGTTGGTGGTGATCGGGTTATCGTATGGCACACTGTTGGGTCCTGAAATAACAGGGCTCTGATTCTCGTGCATTGTTCACATGCTTTTGGGTGTGTGGGTGGTGTGGGGTGGGTTGGGGTGCTGGGGTTTCTGGTTTTTCCCTGCCATGGCAGCGGGATCCTGTGTTTGATGCGCCGGTTGGTGTGTTGGCGGGGTTGTCTGCTGGTGGTGTGGGGTTGTTGGTTGAGAACTGCATAGTGGACGAGAGCATCTTAAAAATAAGAAGCAATTTCAAAAAATCTTGGTTTCAGACGTTGTCTGTTGCCATGGTTTTCTCGATATGTTTTTTGATCTTTTGTGGTCAAGTTTTTAAGGGCACACGGTGGATGCCTTGGCATCAGGAGCCGAAGAAGGACGTGGGAATCTGCGATAAGCCTGGGGGAGTCGATAACCGGACTGTGAGCCCAGGATTTCCGAATGGGGAAACCCCGCCTGGCCAGCGATGGACCGGGTGACCCGCATCTGAACACATAGGGTGCGTGGAGGGAACGTGGGGAAGTGAAACATCTCAGTACCCACAGGAAGAGAAAACAACAGTGATTCCGTTAGTAGTGGCGAGCGAACGCGGATGAGGCTAAACCAGTGGTGTGTGATAGCCGGCGGGCGTTGCATCACTGGGGTTGCGGGACTTTCCGTACTGATTCTGCCGGATCAGTGAAATGAGTGCAGGCGTATAGGTGAACGGTCTTGAAAGGCCGGCCGGAGAGGGTGTAAGTCCCGTAACCGTAATGCGTGCTGCCGTTTGGAGAGTATCCCAAGTAGTACGGGGCCCGAGAAATCCCGTGCGAATCTGCCAGGACCACCTGGTAAGCCTAAATACTCCCTGATGACCGATAGCGGACAAGTACCGTGAGGGAAAGGTGAAAAGTACCCCGGGAGGGGAGTGAAACAGTACCTGAAACCGTGTGCCTACAATCCGTCAGAGCGTTGCTATCCCTTCGGGGGTGGTGGTGTGATGGCGTGCCTTTTGAAGAATGAGCCTGCGAGTTAGTGTTACGTCGCGAGGTTAACCCGTGTGGGGAAGCCGTAGCGAAAGCGAGTCTGAATAGGGCGAGTGAGTGGCGTGATCTAGACCCGAAGCGAAGTGATCTACCCATGGCCAGGTTGAAGCGACGGTAAGACGTCGTGGAGGACCGAACCCACTTCAGTTGAAAATGGAGGGGATGAGCTGTGGGTAGGGGTGAAAGGCCAATCAAACTTCGTGATAGCTGGTTCTCCCCGAAATGCATTTAGGTGCAGCGTTGCGTGTTTCTTACCGGAGGTAGAGCTACTGGATGGCTAATGGGCCCTACAAGGTTACTGACGTCAGCCAAACTCCGAATGCCGGTAAGTGAGAGCGCAGCAGTGAGACTGTGGGGGATAAGCTTCATAGTCGAGAGGGAAACAGCCCAGACCACCAACTAAGGCCCCTAAGCGTGTGCTAAGTGGGAAAGGATGTGGAGTTGCGAAGACAACCAGGAGGTTGGCTTAGAAGCAGCCATCCTTGAAAGAGTGCGTAATAGCTCACTGGTCAAGTGATTCCGCGCCGACAATGTAGCGGGGCTCAAGTACACCGCCGAAGTTGTGGATTTCAGATATTAGCTAAGCCGGAGACTTGTTCTCCTGAGTTCAGGCGTCTGGAGTGGTAGGGGAGCGTCGTGTGGGCGGTGAAGTCGCGGTGTAAACCAGCGGTGGAGCCTACACGAGTGAGAATGCAGGCATGAGTAGCGAAAGACGGGTGAGAAACCCGTCCGCCGAATGATCAAGGGTTCCAGGGTCAAGCTAATCTGCCCTGGGTAAGTCGGGACCTAAGGCGAGGCCGACAGGCGTAGTCGATGGACAACGGGTTGATATTCCCGTACCGGCGAAAAACCGCCCATACTGAGCAGGGGATACTAACCGCCCGAAACCTGACCGTCCACCCTTCGGGGTGATGCGGTTTTTGGTGGAGCGCGGGACCTGATCCTGGGAGGTAAGCGTATTAACAGGTGTGACGCAGGAAGGTAGCCGGGCCGGGCGATGGTTGCCCCGGTCTAAGGATGTAGGAGGGACCATAGGCAAATCCGTGGTCCTGGTTTTGATACCGTCTCTGAGACCCGATGGGCCCCGTTATGCGGGGATCCGGTGATCCTATGCTGCCTAGAAAAGCATCGGCGCGAGGTTTTAGCCGCCCGTACCCCAAACCGACACAGGTGATCAGGTAGAGAATACTAAGGCGATCGAGAGAATTATGGTTAAGGAACTCGGCAAAATGCCCCCGTAACTTCGGGAGAAGGGGGGCCTCACCCGTGACCGACACTTGCTGTCGTGAGCGTTGTGGGGCCGCAGAGACCAGGGGGAAGCGACTGTTTACTAAAAACACAGGTCCGTGCGAAGTCGCAAGACGATGTATACGGACTGACTCCTGCCCGGTGCTGGAAGGTTAAGAGGACCGGTTAGTGCCCTTCGGGGTGCGAAGCTGGGAATTTAAGCCCCAGTAAACGGCGGTGGTAACTATAACCATCCTAAGGTAGCGAAATTCCTTGTCGGGTAAGTTCCGACCTGCACGAATGGAGTAACGACTTCCCCGCTGTCTCAACCATAAGCTCGGCGAAATTGCACTACGAGTAAAGATGCTCGTTACGCGCAGCAGGACGGAAAGACCCCGAGACCTTCACTATAGTTTGGTATTGGTGTTCGGTGTGGCTTGTGTAGGATAGGTGGGAGACTGTGAACCCTGGACGCCAGTTCAGGGGGAGTCATCGTTGAAATACCACTCTGGTCATACTGGATATCTAACTTCGGCCCGTAATCCGGGTCAGGGACAGTGCCTGATGGGTAGTTTAACTGGGGCGGTTGCCTCCTAAAAAGTAACGGAGGCGCCCAAAGGTTCCCTCAGCCTGGTTGGCAATCAGGTGTCGAGTGTAAGTGCACAAGGGAGCTTGACTGTGAGAGAGACATCTCAAGCAGGGACGAAAGTCGGGACTAGTGATCCGGCGGTACATTGTGGAATGGCCGTCGCTCAACGGATAAAAGGTACCTCGGGGATAACAGGCTGATCTTGCCCAAGAGTCCATATCGACGGCATGGTTTGGCACCTCGATGTCGGCTCGTCGCATCCTGGGGCTGGAGTAGGTCCCAAGGGTTGGGCTGTTCGCCCATTAAAGCGGTACGCGAGCTGGGTTTAGAACGTCGTGAGACAGTTCGGTCCCTATCCGCTGCGCGCGCAGGAAATTTGAGAAGGGCTGTCCTTAGTACGAGAGGACCGGGACGGACGAACCTCTGGTGTGTCAGTTGTACTGCCAAGTGCACCGCTGATTAGCTACGTTCGGATGGGATAACCGCTGAAAGCATCTAAGCGGGAAGCCTGCTTCGAGATGAGATTTCCATACACATTTGTGTGAGAGGCCCCCAGCCAGACCACTGGGTTGATAGGCCGGACGTGGAAGCAAGGACTAACGACTTGTGAAGCTGACCGGTACTAATAAGCCGATAACTTACACCACACACACCACCCGTGAACGGCATCAAAAGACGTTCACACCTAAGGTGCGTGTAAAAGATATGCTGCTTTCGTCCACTATGCGGTTCCCAACCAACAACGGAACCATAACAACTACATACAGGAACACTCTTTGTCCACGAACACAGATTGTTCACAGTTGTAACCACAAAACTTCCCACCCCCACCAACACGGGGGAACGGGTAAAAGGGTTACGGCGGTCACAGCGTGGGGGAAACGCCCGGTCCCATTCCGAACCCGGAAGCTAAGACCCACAGCGCCGATGGTACTGCACCCGAGAGAGTGTGGGAGAGTAGGACGCCGCCGGACAACCATTAGACGAAAGGCCCCACCCACGGTGGGGCCTTTCGCACTTAACCCACCACCCCACCC
>NZ_JABFOE010000025.1 GCF_013116745.1 Arthrobacter sp. 260 | reverse complement strand
GCATCTATCCAGCTTGAAACACGGCAAGCCGGATGTTTAGCAGACACGCCCTAGTCGCTTTCGCTTACGAAAACGGCCTCAACCCATAAATCCCAATACGACATTTCGTCACATAGCTGGACTCGAAGGAGCCATCATGAACAAGAAAAAAATCGGCGGACTCGCACTCCTCGCAGCTGGCGGCGTTACCGCCCTCGCCGCAGCTGCGATCCCCATGACCCCGGTCGCCCCATCATCTGAACCAGTACCTGGCATCATCAACGATGCCGAAAACTATGCAACCCCCAATGCCGCAGCCGAGCAAGGCGTGAGGGACTACATTCACCACTGCATGGCCGCGGCCGGATTCGACTACACGCCTCAAGATGCCGCAGCGGAGGTCGATCTTCACGCCAATGTGGGATTCGAGCGCCTCGACATCGCAGGCGCCAAGGCCAACGGTTATGCGTCCCCCAGCAGCTCCGAACCAGACCCTGCTTCACCCTTGGGCCAGCTTTTTGCCGACCCCGCATTCCAGGTTGCCCTCAACGGTGACCCATCGACGGCAGATATGCAGGGCACAAAAGGGTACGGAACATCCACAGGCGGGTGCCGGGGCGAAGCTGCGACAGCGATCTACGGCAGCATGGAGAACTACGCCTTAGCCACAGTCGTGGCTCTCAATTCGTTCTCTCAAGCCACCGGGTCCGTGGCATCTGACCCCGAGCTCAATCAGATCCAGGATCAATGGAAAGCCTGCATGGCAGAGACCGCATACAACGGATTCCAAACCGTGCAGGAAGCCAAAGACGCCGCACTAGCCTCAGGCGGGCAAAACGAAATCAAGATCGCAGTAACTGACGCCACCTGCCGAGACGAAATAGGGCTACACGACCAGCTGGACCAAATCTTCGACCGATACCTCACCACAGCCATGCGCGAACTCGAACCCGAAATCAAGAAGGTCACCGAGATCCGACGAATCGCTGTCGAAAACGCTACCGAACTGGCAACAAGTCAGGAGAAATAGGTGCCGATACGCGTCGAGCACCTAGCCGCGAAGGGAACGTGACAACGGGTCACGGGCGGTGCGTTGGCTGGTTGAGACCACCATCGTTTCTCACACGAGCGAGGGATGCTGAGAATCGACAGCGAGGCCACTCGATTCTCAGGATCCTCACACCATAGATTGAACTGAAGATAACCGCGGGCAGTGGCGTGTAGAGCGTTCCAAATTGGAGGACTACATCCAGCGCATGTACGAGCAGGCGGCCAGGAACCTGGAGAAGCTGCCCGAGCCGCAGGACGATGACGGCTAAGGAATCCGGTGCTGAAGACCAGTGGCCGCCGGCCGGGTCGGGAGACGAGTGGCTGCTGTTCTACCTGCGGGGCTTGACCTTCGCCCAGGTAGCTAGGCTCTGTAGGGTGAATGCCGAAATGGTCCGGCACAGCATCCGACAACGTGAAGTCCTCGATCCGTCCATCTTCGGGCGGCGCTTGGTGCTGCACGACCGACCGAGGTACCGACCGCCCAGACACGGCCGCGCCGTTGCTTGGGAGAGGCGCTACACGGCGGTGTTCCGGTTGGTCGCCGAACAGGGCCGCCTCCCGAAACAACTCGGGAGCCCACATGAACGGGGTCTTCGAAGGTGGCTCTACAACCAGCGGCTCAAGCGTGCCGCAGGGGAGCTGGATCCGCGGCAAGAGGAGTTACTGGACAGGCTGGGGGAGTGGCGGGGTCAATAACCACGTGTTGAAAAGGGCCCGACAGCGCATATTCAGTGGCCGGTGACACCAAGCCCCACATCTGACGTTCCTACCCTGGAGAATCCCGGCGTCGCCAGCTATGAGGTCTGCATTGGATATCCCCGTCGCTGCGATCGAAGGAGGCGAAGCGCTAGCAGGCGCCCTCACCTGGTGCCATGACCTCCTCGCTGAAGGCAACGACCCGGCCGAAATGCCGAAATCAGGTCGAGAATCCGTGTGGGGGACAACAACACCCTCATCACGGTGCCCGGCGTCCACCTCCTCACTGGTCACGTCGGCAAGGGACAGCAGTTCGACTGGGTCATCGTCATCGGAGCTGAAGAGGGGTGCATCCCCGACTTTCGCGCCAAGACGCCAGAAGCCATCGCTGAAGAGGCACGAGTACTCTCCGTCATGATCTCTCGCGCGCGCCACGGCGCCATCGTCATGCGTGCGCAGTCTGTGCCCGCAGCATCGACCGGGGTCGCCTACTCCAAACAGGAGTCCCAGTTCCTGACACCCCTCCGTGACTCCAGTCCCCTTGACTCGGCCGGAATCGTCAAGTGGGTCAATGCAACTGACTGGACCTCTATCGCAGCTCGGTGACGGCCCCGATGTGCAGTCCCGCGTGCTGCCAGTGGACCACGAGGTGGCCGCAGACCAACGCGATGTCCCGCTGTCGCCGGGACGCCTGCACCGAGGTCGCGGTTTCGATGAGGCTGCGCACGTGCTCGACAGCAGATGCGGTCAGAGGCGGCATAGTTCGATTCATCCGTCTATCTATGACACCCCAGCATGGACACAGGACGGGCGCGGCTGCTGCGCCGCTCCCGCACCCCAACGGCTAAACTGAGACCACACACCGGGGTGTACTTTCCATTCCTTGCTGAGGCACGGAGGATCGCAATCGCACCTGCGAGCTTTGGTTGGTTCGGGTGGCCGTCGCGCCCCGCGTAGTGAGGCCAGGGAACGCGCTGGAGCATGGGCAGCGTCAAACCGCCCAGATTGATGCGCCTGGCCGGCGCCTCTTCGGAGGTCAGTTGCTTGGCTGGTCCCAGGGGACGTAAGATCCCCGATGACCTACGGCCGGCGAGTCGCCTCAGCCGTTCAGCCTGACAGTGGCATCGGTCACCTCAGCAGTTTCAAACTCCGCCCGAATCTGGATCACAGCGCGCAGGGTCACGCTCAGCTTCACGACACCCCAGTCGTCGTCGCGCTCCGCGGTCTCGCCGCCTGTGGCGACTCGAAGGACCTCGGCCAAGTTCGCAGCGATCCCCACTCGGAGATCGGCGACGAAGACGACCGTGGCCTCTTCAAGTGTCAGCCCGTATTCGGTCTCGTGAACTGTGCAGTATTCGACAACCGGGTGGTCGGGCGGCGACGCGTGGACTGACTGAACAATCGTGTCACCCACGTTGGACAGAATGTCGTGGCTCGTCGCCTCATCCACGATGAGGTCAAGAAGGGCCCGGAGCACAAATTCCGCGTCTGCCGCAGGCAACGAGCTGCCGCTAAGTGCACGCACGTAGCCGAGCGCTTCGGACTCCACCAAGTCATGATGGTCGGCCTGCCGACCGTCTGGGGCGAGAGCGTTCGCGCGGTCGTCGGGGGTTGGCGCGGGCGAAACGGCGGTCCCAGTTTCATCAGGACCGCCGTCGACGTTCATGGCAGTGCTGCCCGAGTCTGCTTCCGGACCTGACTCCGGGCCGCCGCCTGGGCCCTGGCCAGCGGGGCCGGCCGGCCCGGGTGCGTCGTCCTCCGGATCAGCGCCCGCACCGAGATCCGTGAGCGTGCGGTTGAATACAAAGTCCCCTAGCGCCTCGCGCCAGCCGTCTTCACCAGTGATGATGTTCCGGGCGATATCGCGCGGCTCAAGCATGAAGTTTTCTGCTGGGTCCATAGCCGCGTGCCCGCCGAGCAACACGGCGGCACGACGGTGCCGCATCCCGCCGGCCATCAACGTTCGCGCTGGCCCGGTCGATACGCCGTGGCGCAGATACTCCGGCAGGTTCGCGAGAGCTTCGGCAATCGGCGCACCAGATTCCGCCAGGTAGCGCTGCAAGACGGCCACTGCCTGCTCTACCAAGGTTGCGAACGAATAGGAAATGACCGACCCGTAAATCCGCAGGACGACATCCACTTCCCAATTTGTTGCGGCTGCCATTTCCGCGAAGGAGTCGCCTGCGATCCACCGGATGACCAGGTCCCGGACCTCTATGGGCGCGGGGAGGTTGAGGGGTGGGACTTGCTCGTTGGTTGGGAAGCCGTCCTCAAGCGCACGGCGGAAGTCAGCTTGACGGTAGGCCCAGTTAAGGAAGGCGTCGATGAGATTCGAGTCGAGTGGAGACTCGACCGTGTCCCAGTTGTCGAGCAGAGGCACGAGCTCACTGACGATGGAGTCGACCAGGCGGGGACGGGCGCCGGTTTCGCGGACCCATCCCAACCGGTTGGCCTCGCGAAGCTCGGTCAGGCGCACGGCTCGCAGCGCGAATACGTCGGCAAGGAGGGTCTGTGCTCGTTGGTCGAGCTGCTGAGACGCGAACGTGTGGGA
Organism: Arthrobacter sp. 260; assembly: GCF_013116745.1. Classification (GTDB taxonomy): domain Bacteria; phylum Actinomycetota; class Actinomycetes; order Actinomycetales; family Micrococcaceae; genus Arthrobacter_D. Next base: position 13,290 of record NZ_JABFOE010000025.1, on the reverse strand, counting down.
GGCGAGGCCCGCGGCAATCTCGTGGAACTCTTCGGCTCCGACCTCCTCGTGGAGAAGCTCGAGGAGGGTTGCGTCGATTCCGTCTGTCATGGAGTGGAGTACCGCGTTGCCTTCGAGGAATGTGTTGTTGAGGCTCGTGCCGCCGTCGACTGCGCGCTGGAGCGCTTCGACGATCTGCCGCAAAAAACCGTGGACGCTTTCGCCAGGTTCGCCTGTCACAACCGGTCGGAGGTCTTCCCACTGGCTGTCATTCGTCAGGATGACCAAACCCTTGGTGGAGCTTCCTGCGCGCCCGGCTCGTCCCACCAAATTGCGTATGTCCCGGGCGAGCATCGGTACGGCACCCGTCCGACTCTGTCGCCGAATCGTGTAGAGAACCAGAGTGCGGATTGGCATGTTGACGCCCTCGGCGAGGGTGCTGGTGCACAGGACCATGCGCACCTGGGCCGACGCGAGGAGCTCCTCGACAGCTTCCCTGGTTTCCTGTGGGAGATCACCGTGGTGCATGACGGCACCAACCTCTAGACAACGCGTTCCGACCCAGTTTGCGCCAAACTCGCGGCTTAGGTAGTCCCCGACTTGGACGATCCCGGTCGTGTCTACGACGTGCTCGATCGGCTGCGGCAGGGGGATGTCTCGGTCGAGCTGGCGCAGGAGCTCCTCTGCCAGGCCAATGACACCCTGGTCACCACGCTTCATGGTGGAGAAAACTGCGACCGTTCCCAGGACGAGCGCTTTCCTTGCCGCCGCAATTGCTTGAGTCTTGTACGACTCGTGCGGGTAATTGTTGGCGCGACGCGTCGGGGGGTTGTCGAAGAGAAAGTCTGCCGGGCTAAGGAAGTCCGGAAGGGTGTGCGCCTCAAGGGAGCTGTCGACGGATTGCATCTCGAGCCCTGCTCTCGCGCTGGCGCCCCTTCCATGCGATCGGAGCACGGCGTACTCAGCTTCGGCGGGCCGGAAATCGCTACGCGCTACGGATTGTTCGGACCCTCCTAGCCAAGCGTTGATCTCTTCGATGTTGGGGACGATTGCGGAGACAAATACCGTTCGCGGTGGGTTGGGGGCTCGACCGCGGAATCGTGCGAGCAGCAACTCGAGTCCGACGCCGCGGCCCGGCTGGTCGAGAAGGTGGCCTTCATCGCAAACGACTAGGGAGATTCGCGACAGAAGCTCTGGCGCACTGCCGAGAAGGCCGGTGAAGGCTTCGGGTGTCGCGATGATTGCTCGTAGATCGTCCAGCCCTTGAGCTTCGTCGTATGTCGGAACCGTTCCGCCGTAGACGGTGCGGGTCGGCAGTCCGACTCGGGTGAGCCGTGAACCGATGGAGCCGCGGAGCTCCCGCGCCAAGGCACGGTAGGGAACGAGCAAAACAGCAAAGTTCGTCTGGGCGGTCCGTCAGGTGATCGAACAGCAATGTCTCGGTGAGTGCTGTCTTGCCGGCCCCCGTCGGCATCTGCATTGAAAAGGGCTCCGTGCCTGTGAGTAGGCCGGCCTCGATTGCAGTGACCTGCGAGGGGAAGAAGTCCCATACCGGACGAGTCCGCCCGATGAGGGACTCGATGAGCGGATCCCAACGTTGGCTTCCTCCGTCGGGAAGCACCGCACGCAGATTGGTGCGACTGAAGCGGTCGACCAAGGAGGAGAAGACCTTTTCAGCTACCCACTCCTCGGGGCCGATCTGAAGTGCCCGTGTTGCCGTTTCGGCTGCGCTGGTCATGGCTTGCGCAATTGAGTCGAGGTCGCCTGTGGCCAACGCGCCGACGAGTGACGTGACGCGCTCGGAGGTCAGTCGATACAGTCTCGCAAGGAAGTCGTAGCACGCGCGGTGGGCGTCTGTCGGCCAGCCATCGGAAGGAACTTGGCGCATCGCGACGTACGCGGAGGCGGAGAACCCGCCCGTGTAGAAAGCCGCAGCGGCCATGAAGAAGGCGTCGCGCCGCGCGGCCCCGTCGAACTGTCCGCCAGCTTGGGTAAACGCATTGGCAAGCGTTGCCCAATCGCGAGTGTCTTCGGGAGGATCCCGCAACAGGTCGAACATCTCTCCAACCAGTGCGAGATAGAGGTCAAAGCCCCGACCGTCCTGATAGCTGAGCCCCATGATCTGGGACTGCAGTTTGAACAGTTCAACGTTCTTGCGGGTGTCGGCGTCAGCGATCCAGTTGCGAAGGGTTCGTCTCACGGAATGGCCACATCCACATCGGACTGGCCCAGGAGTTGCTCGAACAGCTTCTGGTAGTTGTTCTTGAGGTCGGGCACGGAGATGACGACCAACGTGCATATGTCGCTGGATGGAAGCTCAACGTTGGCGAACACATCAGCTGACGTTGCGTCGGCCACAAGTTCTGAGCTGATGACGGCGACTGCTCGAAACTCAAATTTGGCAGGCGGGTTCTCGTCCACCTTGATGAAGCGGTTCAGGTGATCAACCGTCACGGTGGTGGTGTCGCCCAGAATGGCCCGTTCGCGGATCCAGGTAAGGGTCTTTGCCAACCTGCTTTCGCGGTCCTTCGCGGAGTCAGCCAGCGCGTCCGCGATCGGGGTCGCTTTGGTATTGGTGGACTTGGTCTTGACCTCGGCGCAAATGACTCTGTCGTACATTGAGGCGTCGGGCCAGTCCGGCAGATGGAGTTGGACAACGTCGGAACCCTGCGACGCTTTGGTCCGATCCGCCTTCAGACTCCACATCTTCGGCTCGAGGGTCTCTTCGGGGTGGGCACGAGAGGCGAGGTAAAGCGCTGTCATGATTTCGCCATAGTCACCTGCCATGACTGACCCCTTGGACGGAACTTTGCTCTCGACGACGGCCTGATGCGTATGACCTTGCGCGTCGACGATGGCCTGGAGACGCTCATCGGCTATGTAACAGCGGCGAGCCGGTACACCGAGCAACTGCGTCCACTCGTCGGTCCGGCTGGCTTCGACCTTCACCAGTACAAACGGATCGTCGTGCTGCTCGATGAAGAACGTGCTTACCTCGGCAAGGTCAAGGCCCAGTTCTTTCATCGGTTCTCGACTACTCGCAGGTGGCCCTCGCGGCCCGCGGTGCGACTGCCGGACGTGCCGCCGACCACAAGCGGCGTCAGGCCCATCATGTAGGCCTGAACTTCGGCAGAGGTCAGACCCAAATCAGCTGCGATCGTCGCCAAGCCGCTTTGATTGTCGCGCAGTTGCTGCATGACCTTTGTGAGCAGCATTGAGGACTCGTGGGGAATGCCGTGCGGCTCACAGCGGCGGTAGCCAAGGCGTGACAGGTCGACGCAGACAGTCCGATATGCCCACTCGGTCATCAGCCCGAGTTCGTTCGCGCGATGCGCCATAGCCATCGCGGCGACGCTCCAACGCTTCTTGGCTTCGAGAACCTGGTGGACTGAGGCGTTCGTGAGTCCCTGCGCCAGTACGCCGGCCCTGGGCATCAGGAACGCCGCGGCGAACTGATTGGCCTCGGCCTCCGCGTCGGGTCCGTTGGGGATCTTGTCCTCACCGTGGAGGACCAGGTGCCCTAACTCGTGAGCCGCGTTGAACCGACGTCGCTCACCCGACTTCTCCCGGCTGAGCAGGATGAACGGTTGGCCGTGCCAGTTCAGGCAGTAGGCGTCTAGGTCCTTCGTGTCGTCAGTCAGCGAGAAAACTCGGATGCCGTGGGCCTCGAGAAGGTGAACCGTGTTGCCGATGGGTTGCTCACCCAGACCCCAGCGTGCCCGGACCTCCTGCGCGGCCAGTTCGGGGTCGCGCCCGGTCAAGGAAGGGACGTCGGGGTCTGGGAGCGCGAACCTCTCCTCGATCCACTCGTTTATGAGGATGGCGATGCGTCCGGAGCTCAGTCCGCGGTCACGGGTGCGTGCCGTCATCTTGCTCAGGGCTCGAAAGCTGACTGACTCGAGCGGGATCTCGTCGAGATCGTCGGCGGTAAGGAACGCCTCCGAGACCCCAAGGACTCCGGCCAGGTTCGCCAGGGTCTGTGGGGCTGGGTCCTGGTGTTGATTTTCATAGGCCGAAAGACTCACTCGGCTCAGGCCAGTCTCGGTGGCCAGTTTCGTCAGTGTCCAGCCGCGGCGCTTTCGGGCAGCCACCAGCCGCGTTGGGTTCAGCATGGTTTCTGTCGTCTGCTCGGCTAGCGGAGCGCGACTTCGACGTTGTACGCGTCGCCGTTGCCGAACGGGGGCTCCGCGATCGTCACGGTCGCAGGCGGGTCCTGGCGCGAGATTTGCGGGAGGAGGATTCGCTCCTCCCAGTCGACGATGCCCCCGTTCTCGATTGCCGTGGGCAGCGACAGTTCGGCGTAGATGGTTTGGTCGGTCACCCGCTGGAGGAGGAACCAGATGTTCTCGAGGTCCGCCAGATCAACCGTGTTGACCGCGTAGTGTGCGCCGAGGTCGAGCACTCCCTGGTCGGCGTTCTGCATGACCGCCAGTGCAGTGAGGTCGCCCTTAGGGTACTTGGTCGAGGGCTTCATCCCCGGGACTTCGACGCCGGTGAACTCGTCTCCAGAGCTGGTCACAATCGAAAAGGCGCCGCTCGGGTGGATAGTCCGGCAGAAGTTCTTGTAGTTGTCGAACCTCCAGTCCAGGAGAACGAGTTCCTCGCGGACGTAGCGGACGGTCTTGGCGTACCGGGTCGTGCCCTCAGCCGTCGGCGGCTCGAGACCGCTGGTCATCTTGGCCTCGGCATCGGCGCGTAGCAGTGCCCGCACAAGCAGGTTTGCACTGAGTCCGAGCTGCTGGAGGCGGCCCTCGGCGATGTGGTCGATCGCAACTACGGTCATGGCTCAGGTTCCTAACGACGGAAGGCTACTTAGCGAAACCATACCTCATGCGAGGTCAGAAATCGTCAACCCGATCGCTGCGTGTTGCATCTCGTGATAGCTGGTGCGCGCAACAGTCTGCCTGAGGCGAGGGTTGCGTCATCCCTCGGCGAATGCTCTAGGTTAGGTATCCGCACGCCCATCGTAAATCGGACCCGCCTGGTGGCCACCGGATCAGCGATGAGGTGAGCTTGTCCTGATGGGGTGGGACGAACGAGTAGACTGGTCGTTGCAACCCGGGGTGTACTTTCCATTGGGCGCTGAGGCTCGCGAGATCGCAAGTGCACCCTGCGGTGTCAACGTCCGAGGCCTGCGATGAGGCGGTTGGCCAATGAGCTGGCGATCTCGGCGGCTCCGATACGGATGGGTCGATTGTTGCCGAACCCGAACGACGTCGCTGAGCTGGAGCTGACGCGGATTGATCCCGGATAGCAAGGAGGGGACCTGGACGCGCCCTTCGAGCTGACCAGGAAGGCCGAGAGATCGCAGAAGGAGCGCGAGCGGAACCGCGATGCGGTGACATGCGAGATCCCGTCGCTGACGTGGGAGCAGTACGCCGCCGGAGGCCCCTGCCCTGGTTGCGGGCGTCCGTACCGGGACGAGGAGCCTTGGGAGTCCAAGGGGACAATGCGCTTTACTGAAGAGGAGCGTGCCCGCTACGAGGCCGAGCATGCGCTGTTCAAGCAGCACCACGCCGACTGCAACGCGATGAGGCACTCGGTCTCAGGTTCGCTGACTACCCACTGCGGCAAGTGCTGCCCGCCGCCGCCGATGTCACCTTCGCAGAGGGAAACGATCGCTCGCCTGCTCGGACGCCCGACGCCTCCTAATGAGCTGATGCGGTGGAAGCTCCGGCTCTACTGCGGTCACGTCATCGAGCGGACGGCCCACTACACGCATAAGACGCTGCACGCTGCTTTCGCGGGATCGACGTCCTGCCCCGAGTGTGGATTGGACCCGGCGACGATCATCGACGGCGAGGCCGTCGGGCTGGAGGAGGAACCGCCCCGCTCGAGGCGTGCAGGGACTCCGGCCACGAAGGCGAAGCGGTTGCAAAGCCGACGGAGGCTGAGCTGGAAGCCAGGGTATGCGAACTGGAGGCGGAGGTCGCTCGGCTGCGGGAGGGCTGAGACCGTTGCTCGCTCGCCTCTGACCGAGAGTTCTGGGAGATCCGAGCCTGATCAAGCCGTTGGCATCGGTGACGCCCCTCTGCCGTCGCCGGTCCGGCGCGTAGCCGCCAAGGTCGGTTTGCCTCGGACACGAGGCGAAATGTCACGTTACTGATACACGTTTCCATGTAAAGTTCCTGATACAGCCCCTACAAGCGACGAGCAGGAACGAGCACGCATGGCCGAGTCGGCAGAGGCATCCAGGAAGACGACGGCGCGGATCGTCTGGGACACCGCAGACAAGTATCTCCGCAACATCGTCGACGAGGAGGACTACGGCGACTACATCCTGCCGTTCACGGTGCTCCGCCGGCTGGAGTGCATGCTGGCCGACACCAAGGACGAGGTGGTCAAGTACGTTGATGCGTTCGCCGGTATGCCCCAGCACCTGATCGATATCGCGGTCAAGGACAAGTTTGGCCTGGGTTTCTACAACGTGTCGCCGCTCGATCTGGGGACCATCGCGTCGGTCGACGACAACGTGGACAAGTCGCTCAAGAGTTACATCGACAGCTTCTCGAACAACATCGCCGACATCTGGGTGTCGTTCGACTTCAACCGGCGCGCGAAGGTCCTCGCCGACGCCAACCGCTTGCACGCCGTCGTCAAGCACTTCTCCACGCTCGACCTCAGCCCGAGCAGCCTCAGCAACACTGGTATGGGCGACGTCTTCGAGGACGTCATGTATCGGGCCTTCAACAAGAAGGGCAAGGCGGCGGGCAACTTCTACACTCCGCGTGACGCCATCAAGCTCATGGTCGACGTCCTGATCGCGAATGACGACGACACCCTCGCTGGGGAGAGCACGGCGCGTTCGATCTACGACCCGACGGCCGGCTCCGGCGGCATGCTGCTCATCGCCCAAGAAGCGCTGCGGCGCATGAACGCGACTATTGACGTCACGCTATATGGCCAGGAGCTCATGCCATCCGCGTTCGCCCTCGGCAAGGCGGACCTGCTGATCCAGGGCGGCCGTCCGGACGCTATCAAGCAGGGAAACACCCTCGTCGAGGACTTCTACGAAGGGCAGACCTTCGACTACGTGCTTTCCAACCCCCCGTTCGGCATCGACTGGGAGGTCGAGGAGAAGGCCGTGCGGAACCAGGCGAAGACTCCCGGTTCTCGCTTCAGCCGCGGTCTTCCGAGCATCAGCGACGGGCAGATGCTGTTCCTTGCGCATTGTGCGTCGAAGCTCAGCCCGGCAGGTAAGAACGGGCAGGGCGGGCGCGCCGCGATCGTCTCCAACGCGGCCCCGCTCTTCAACGGCGACAAGGGACCGACGGCCATTCGTGAGTGGCTCCTCGACGAGGACCTGATCGACGCCATTATCGCCCTGCCGCCGAGCATGTTCTACGGGACCGGTATCCCGACCTACGTCTGGATCCTCGACACGAACAAGGACCCGGAGCGCAAGGGCAAGATCCAGCTCGTCGACGGATCAGACCAATGGACCCTGCTGCGCAGACCCATGGGCGAGAAGCGCCGAGAGATGAGCTCGGCAGACCGGGACCCGGTGCTTGAGGCGTACAAAGCCTTCGACCTTGCGGACCCTGAGATCTCTCGTGTGATGACGCCGGACGACTTCAGGTTCCGGGACGTCCCTGTCTACAAGCAGGCGCGCCTCGCAGCCCGTTTCAGTGGCGAGGGCGTCGAGGTGCTCCGTGAACGGAAGAACTTCACGGACGAGCATGTGGCCGTGCTCGAGTCGCTCGACGGCACGAGCTGGAATGAGCTGCCCAAGACCTTCCCGCTGGCAGCGAAAGCAGCTGGGCTGAAGGCTCCGCTCGGTCTGGTGGACGCCGTGATGAAATCAATGGCCGCTCCGGACGAATCAGCGCCGCCGGCAGTCGATCGGAAGGGCAATCCGGTCATCGCGAGCGGGTGGAAGATGACAGAGCGCGTGCCGCTCAGCGACGACCTGGCAGACCACATGGCACGCGAGGTGGCCCCGTTCTCTCCTGACGCCCAGTGGGACGAGAGCAAGGCGAAGTACGGCAACGAGATCCCGTTCACGAGAATCTTCTACACGCCGAGGGCACCGCGACCGCTCGACGAGATCGACTACGAGGTGCAGGGGCTCATGGGCGAGCTCGCCGACATGTTCAAGCTGGTGAGCGATCAGTGACCGAGCAGGCGGTCCACAAATCGCTGCTCGAGAGCTCCGCCTTCGTCATGGCTCCGATCGGATCTATCGTCTTCGAGCGGAACGAGAAGGTCGGTGAGACGGAGTTTCCCGCGCTGTCGGTAGGGAAACTGGGCGTGACGCCTCAGCTCGCCGGCGTCGCCAAGTCGCAGACCGAAGGCGACCGGAAGCTTGTGCGCGCCGGGGACCTGGTCATCAATTCGCGATCCGACCGGCGCGGAGCTTCTGGGCTGGCCCGGCAGGGCGGAAGTGTCTCCGTCGTCTACTCCGTCATGACGCCCAGGCCAGGTCTGCTGATCCCGGAGTACGGCCACCACCTGTTTCGCAGCATGGCGTTCCAGGACGAGTTCTTCCGTTGGGGCACTGGGATCGTTGACGATCTGTGGTCCACCAACTTCACCCGCATGTCGCGCATTCGCGTCCCGTTGCCGCCGCTGGAAGTCCAACGCGAGCTCGCGGCCCGGCTCGACGAGGTCGACGCCATGGTCGCGAAGCTCGATGAGCTGACCGACGCGCTGCGCGCACGGGCAATCGACACTGCCGCGCTGTTCGGTCTCTCCGAGGACGACTCGCGCCGAGGTGACGATGCGCAGTCCCCCCTGTCAGGAATACCCGAGCACTGGGACCGCACGAAGTTCGGCTACGAATTCACCGAGAGTACCGAGCGGATCGGCGACGACCCGCCAGGACCTCTTCTCTCAATCTCGGAGTACCGGGGAGTCGAACTGAACACGCGGACGGACGGCCAACAGGCGTCCCTGGACGTAGCGAATTACCGGGTCGTACGGCCCGGTCAACTCGCAGCCAACATGATGTGGCTCAACCACGGTGGGTTGGGGGTGTCGTCGCTCACCGGATATATCAGTCCTGATTACAAGGCATTCTGGATCTCGCCGCGGTTCCACCCGCGCTATGTGCACCATCTGCTTCGGAGCCCCCGCTACGTCGACTACTTCGGAGCCATCGGCACAGGCGTCCGCCCGAACGCCCAGCGGGTCACGAAGACCGCGCTCGACCTGATGCCCCTGCCGCTGCCTCCCCTGGATGAGCAGAAGCGCATCGCGGACCATCTCGACGAGGTCACCGGTCGCATCGACGGGATGCTGGCGAAGATCGCCAGCCTTCGTGATCTCCTCGTGGAGCGCTCATCTGCGTTCCTGCTCGACGTCGTCACCGGCAAGAAGGAAATCGCATGAGCCACGCGCAGTTGATGGAGTTCGAATTCGAGAGCAACCTCTGCTCCGAGCTGGCCGAGCGCGGTTGGCTGTACGAGGACGACGGGAAGCCGACCGGCTGGGACGTAGGCCTCGCTATGGTGCCGGCCGACGTTCTGCACTGGCTGGGTGCTCAATACCCTGACGAATTCGAGAAGGCCGTGCCCGAGGACCTGGTCGGCGAGCAGAAGGTCGCCGCTGAGCGGAAGCTCCTTGAGCACATCACCAAGGAGCTCGCCAAGACGACGCGCATGGACCCGACGACAGGGCACCCGGTCGGCGGCCTGCTAGGTGTGCTGCGAAAGGGCTTCTCTTACGCCCAGATTGGCCGCCCCGCCGCGAAGTTCGGGCCGATGATGGCCTTCCCGCCAGCGAACCCGAACTTGATCGAGGTCGTCGAGGCGGCAGACTCGGTCCGGCTGCGCATCCTTCGCCAGGTGCGCTTCGACACGAAGACCAACGAGAGCATTGACGTCGTGCTCCTCACCAACGGCTTGCCGGTCGTCACGCTTGAGCTCAAGACCGACAACACGCAGACCGTCAACCACGCGATCCGCCAATACAAGGAAGGCCGCAAGCCCGGCAGGAGCCGCCCGCTCCTCGCTCCCGGCCGTGCGCTGGTCCACTTCGCGGTCTCCAACGACCTCGTCTACATGACGACCAAGCTGGAGGGCGGGGACACCGTCTTCCTGCCCTTCAACCAGGGCAACGACGGACACGAGGGCAACCCTCCCTCGGGCACGGGGTCATCGACCAACTACCTGTGGCGCGAAATTCTTGCTCGTCCCACCTTCATGCGCATCCTCAAGGACTTCGCGCTCTTCGAGCCTGACAAGTCCGGGAAGAAGGGTGATGGCAGGCTAGTCTTCCCGCGGTTCCACCAACTGCGGGCCGTCGAGCGCGTGGTCGCCGACGTTGAGGCGAACGGCCCGGGCAAGCGCTACCTGATCTGGCACTCGGCCGGATCGGGCAAAACGAAGACGATCGCCTGGCTCAGCCACCGCCTGATCCGCCACATGAGCGCCGACTCTAAGTCGACGTTCGACTCGGTCATCGTCGTCACCGACCGCACCGTCCTCGACGAGAACATCCGCGACGACATGAACCTGGTGCAGTCGAGCACGGGCCTCGTCGTCGCCGTGGGCGAGAAGTCCGGGGCGAAGTCTCCGCAGCTCAAGAAGGCTCTCATCGAGGGCGACCACATCATCACTTGCACCCTGCAGACCTTCCCTGAGGTCATGAAGCTCATCGAGGACACCGAGGAGCTGCGGGGCCGGCGCTGGGCCGTCGTCGCCGACGAGGCGCACTCGTCCCAGTCGGGCTCCGCGGCCAATCAGCTCAAGGAGCTCCTCGTCGATGTCGACCTCGACCCCGACGAGGAGATCAGTGCCGACGATCTCATGGCGGCGAAGGATTCTGCCATCGCGGCCTCGGCCAACATCACCTTCGTCGCTCTGACCGCGACGCCGAAGGGGAAGACCCTGCGTCTGTTCGGTACCCAGGTTGGAGAGCGCTGGGAGGCCTTCGACACGTACACGATGGCGCAGGCGATCGAGGAATGCTTCATCCTCGACGTCCTCACCAACTACTCGACCTATGACATGTTCCTCCGGGTGAAGAACACCCTCGAGGGGGAGGAGTCGGAGAGCGAGATTCAGGTGAATACCGGCGAGGCGGTCTCGAGCATCGTCCGTTACGCGAGACTCCACCCAACGGCGATCGCACAGAAGGTCCGGGTCGTGGTCGAGCATTTCCGACGGAACGTGCAACCGCTCCTCGGCGGCCAGGCGCGCGCCATGGTCGTGACCAGCTCACGTATGGAAGCGCTGAGCTGGTCACGGAAGATGGACGCCTACATCGCCGAGAAGGGGTACGACCTTCACACGCTCGCCGCGTTCTCGGGCTCGCTCACCGACGAGGACGGCGAAAGCGTTACAGAGGTCTCGGTGAACGGCGTCAGCGACGTCGGCAGGGCATTCCGCGAGCAGGGCGTCTACCGCGTCCTCATCGTCGCGAACAAGTTCCAGACTGGCTTCGACGAGCCGCGCCTGATGGGCATGTACGTCGACAAGAAGCTCTCGGGCGTCGCGACCGTGCAGACACTCTCGCGGCTGAACCGGATCTATCCTGGCAAGACCGCGCCGATGGTCGTCGACTTCCGAAACACCCCGGCGAGCGTCCAAGCCGACTTCAAGCTCTACTACTCCGACGCGCACGTCGACGGTGACGTGGACCCGAACGCATTGATCACACTCGGCGAGCGGCTCGACACGGCAGGGCTCTACACCCACGAGGAGATGGAGGTCGTCGCCGACGCGTTCCTCCAGAATGCCGGCGGCGAGGCCATTGCCAAGGCCCTGTCCCCGATCAAGAACCGCTGGACCGGACAGTGGCGTCAGGCAGTGCTGTCGAAGGACAAGAAACAGAAGGAGGCGCTGCAGTCGTTCCGCGCCGACGTGCTCGGCTACCGCAACGCCTGGCAGTTCCTCAGCCAGATCGTCGATTACCAGGACCCGGAGCTGCACCGCCGCGCCATCCTCGCGACCCTGCTGGGCCGAAACCTTCACGCTGACGGCGACGACCGCGACGACAGCTTCCTCGAGGGCGTGCAGCTCTCCGGCGTCAAGCTCGTCCCGTCCGCTATCGAGGAGGACCACTCGCTCAGCGAAGGCAGCCAGGATGGCATCAAGCTCCCGATCTTCGACGGCGAGTACGGCGGCAGCGCCACGCCGAAGAAGGGCCCCCTCGACGAGGCAATCGACAAGGTCAACCAGATGTTCAAGGCCAAGGGCATCGAGGTGAGCCCCGAGAGCGTCTCCGGGTTCATCACGACCTTCTGGGGTTTCCTTGACGCCAACGAGGAGGCCGTGGCGATGGCGAAGAACAATACGGTCTCCCAGCTCAAGGCGTCCGAGGGCTTCAGCGGTGCCGTCGGGCTCGCGGTGCTGAAGACAGTGAACGAGTCGAAGGAGATTCAGTCGTACATGACGGATCCGGCCTTCATTGGTCAGATCGCCGACATCGCCGCGGACGCGCTCCATGCCCAGCACCGCCCCGACGCGGACGCGGGCTCTGACCCGATAGGGGAATAAGCATGGGCGAGGCGGAGCAGCACGGCTTCGGCGACGTCATCCGCGAGGCCCGGAAGAAGCAGGGGTGGTCGCAGGCGGAGCTTGGGGAGAAGTCCGGGCTGTCGCGCCCGACCATAGCGCGCGTCGAGGCGAACCACGACGTGACGACCGCGACCATCGCGAAGGTCGCGCAGGCGCTGGGCCTGAAGTTGGAGCTGAGATGAAGCCGGCAAAGCAGCCTGCCGAGAGCCGCTGCTGCAGGGCCTCGAAGTCCAACCGCCCCTCCGACCACACCACAGCCTCGCCGTCCACGATGCAGCCGGCCGGAATCATGGCATCCGCGGCAGCGGACAATTCAGGGAAATACCGGGTCAGCTCCCTGCCCTGACGTGACCAAAGAGACGTCCGGTTGCCCCTGAAAACACAGAGACGGTAACCATCCCACTTAGGCTCAAAACACATCGTCCCAAGCAACGCGTCTTCCGCCGGCAACAATTTAACGGACTTCGCCAACGCAACTTGCACGGGCGGAAGAAGCCCCGGTGGAATCTCCTCCACGGCATCTGGCATGCCTCAGCATAGGCCGGACCCCTCGCCCGAAACATCCTCGAAGATCAAAGTCCTGATGGGCAGTGCTCGGCATGGGATCCATGCACTTGGGACCGAGTCACCCGCGCTACGTCTGTGCCACGCTGAACTGGCGTTCGGCGGTGTAGCGGGCAATCCTTCGAGCGCGTCAAACAGGAATCTTGGAAGCCCGGAATCCCGCTGCTCTCAGACGGCGCTATGGCGAGCGGAGGAGTTCGGCAGGCAGAAGGACTCTGCCTATTTAGCGCTTTAGCCCCGATTTTTCACGGTGGCCGGTGAGGGCCGCTGGTTCGTGCCGGCGGAT
>NZ_JABFOE010000024.1 GCF_013116745.1 Arthrobacter sp. 260 | reverse complement strand
GGGGGGGGGTTAGCTGGACGCCCGGGGGCCGCGCTCCAATAGTGGTTCCACCCGGAAGGGGACGAGCTCTCCCATGGCCAGGGACGTGTCGCAGCGCTCCACGCCGTCACAGCCGAGGATCTTGCCGTTGATCCTGAACAAATCTTCAGCGTCGGCGCAGACCACCCGGACCAGGATGTCGGCCTGGCCGGTGAGCCCGTAGGCTTCCAGCACCTCGGGGATGCCGGCGAGCTGCTCGGTGATGGTCGCCAGCTTCTGCTGCTGCACATGCACGTGGATGAACGCCATCAACGGGTAGCCGAGGGCTGCCGGGTTGATCCGACGCTCGAAGGAGAGGAACACTGACTTCTTCTCCAACTGGGCCATCCGCGCCTGCACCGTATTGCGCGACAACCCCAGCTTCTGCGCCAGCGCCACCACCGTGCGGCGCGGGTCTTTGGCCAGCGCAATCAGAAGGCGGGTATCGGTGGAATCGAGGGGTTGCATAATGCGCAATGCTAACACGCCCGCCGCCGGCAATATCTGGCATTGTGCTCAGTCAAACGGCGATCGGTTGTGCTCCATGGCCCCTGTGAGTAGGGTCACAGTATCTTTGGGTAAAGACGCCCAGGGGTCATGGTCGGACCAATCGACCGGATCTTGTGCGATCCGTCCACGGTCAGACCCAATCGATGAAGGTTGTGTAATTGTGCCTCTGAATGACACCGCTTCCGCCGGGGAAGACACGCTGATCCAGCTCCTTTCGCCCTCCGGCGTCCGGCGGGAGAACAGTGACTATGACCGGTGGGTCGCCGACGTCGACGGCCCTGCGCTGCAGGCGTTGTATGAAGACATGGTGGTGGTCCGCCGGATCGATGCCGAGGCGACAGCGCTGCAACGGCAGGGCGAGCTGGCCCTCTGGCCGCCGCTGCTGGGCCAGGAGGCGGCGCAGATCGGCTCCGGCCGCGCCCTCCGCGAGGACGATTTCGTCTTCTCCAGCTACCGGGAGAACGCCGTCGCCTACTGCCGGGGAGTGGATTTCACCGACATCCTGCGGGTATGGCGGGGCAACGCCTCCTCGGGCTGGGACCCCTTCACCATCAACATGGCCACCCCCCAGGTCATCATCGGCGCGCAGACCCTGCACGCCACCGGGTACGCGATGGGCATCCAGAACGACGGCGCCGACTCGGTGGCCGTCACCTACTTCGGCGACGGTGCCACCAGCCAGGGTGATGTCAACGAGGCAATGGTCTTCGCCGCGAGCTATCAGGCCCCGGTCATTTTCTTCTGCCAGAACAACCACTGGGCCATCTCGGAACCGGTTGGCCTGCAGGCTCACGTGCCGATCGCCAACCGCGCCCCGGGGTTCGGCATTCCCTCGGTACGCGTTGACGGCAATGACGTGCTGGCCTGTCTGGCAGTCACCCGGCAGGCTCTGGACCGTGCCAGGACCGGTGGGGGGCCGAGCTTCATCGAAGCCGTCACCTACCGGATGGGACCCCACACCACCGCCGACGATCCCACCAAGTACCGTGACGCCAACGAATTGGAGGACTGGGCGGCAAAGGACCCCATCTCCCGGTTGGCAACGCTCCTGAAGTCGATGGGCCTGATGACTGACGAATTCGTGACTGCGGTGGACGCGAAGGCGGGCGACGTCGCAGCGAAGCTCCGGGCAGGCTGCATTGAAATGCCCGAACCCGAGCCAATGGACGTCTTCAAGCACGTCTACAGCACCCCCAACTCCTGGCTGGACCGTCAGCAGGAGAACTATGGCCGCTACCTCGCCACCTTTGAGTCGGGCCCCGCAGCCACGGAAGGAAGCCACTAATGTCCACCATGACATTCGGCCGGGCGATCAACGCCGGCCTGCGCAGGGCAATGGAACATGACCCCAAGGTGATCCTCATGGGCGAGGACATCGGCAAGCTCGGTGGCGTTTTCAGGATCACTGAGGGTCTGCAGAAAGACTTCGGCGAGCACCGTGTTCTGGACACTCCGCTGGCAGAGTCCGCCATCATGGGGACCGCCGTCGGAATGGCCTACCGCGGCTACCGCCCGGTCGTGGAAATCCAGTTCGACGGGTTCATCTACCCGGCCTTCGACCAGATCGTCTGCCAGGTCGCCAAACTTCATTACCGCACCCAGGGTGCGGTGAAGATGCCCATCACCATCCGGGTGCCGTTCGGCGGAGGCATCGGGTCGCCCGAGCATCACTCGGAATCGCCCGAGGCCTACTTCACCCACACCTCCGGCCTGAGGGTCATCAGTGTCTCCAACCCGCAGGACGCGTACACGATGATCCAGCAGGCCATTGCCAGCGATGACCCGGTCCTGTACTTCGAGCCGAAGCGGCGGTACCACGTGAAGGGGGAGGTGGATGAGTCGGTCGACCTCGCAGCGACCTCTATGGAGGACGCCCACGTGGTGACCCAGGGGAGCGACGTCACCCTGGTGACCTACGGTCCGCTGGTTCCCACGGCACGGGACGCAGCGATCGCCGCGTCCGACGACGGCCTGTCGGTTGAGGTCATCGACCTGCGGTCGCTGGCTCCCATCGACTTCGCGACCATCGAGGCCTCGGTGCGCAAGACGGGTCGGCTGGTGATCACCCACGAGGCTGCGCAGTCGGGCGGTCTGGGTGCCGAGATAGCGGCAAGCATCACCGAACGCTGCTTCAACTATCTGGAGCACGCACCGGTCCGGGTGACCGGCTTCGACATCCCGTACCCGTACTCCAAACTGGAATTCCATCACCTGCCCGACCTGGATCGTATTCTCGACGGCGTTGACCGCGCTATGGGACGACCCAATTCGCTGAGCGGGCTCGAAAGGTAGTGGCAACTGTGATCAAGGAATTCAGGCTCCCGGACCTGGGCGAAGGACTGACCGAGTCGGAGATCGTGAGCTGGCATGTCGCTGAGGGCGACATTGTCGAGCTGAACCAGATCATTGCCGATGTGGAGACCGCCAAGGCGGTGGTCGAACTGCCATCGCCCTACGCAGGGGTGGTGGCGCGGTTGCATGAGCAGCCCGGCACCGTGGTCGAGGTTGGTGCGCCGATCATCTCGTTCGATGTTCCGTCAGCAGGCGGCTCCGATGGTGGGGGCGCAGGTGTCGGCGGCCCGGCCGCAGCGGACTCCGACGGTGCGGGTGGCGACGACGCCGTCCCCGCCAAGCGCGAACCCAACCTCGTGGGTTACGGTGCTGCAGTCGAAAAAGGGGGACGGCCTTCCCGGCGTCCCCGTGGCGGGGCAGCCGGTGCTCCGCCGGCACCCGCTGCATCAGCACCAGCACCAGCACCGGCGCCGGTGGCAGTTGTGGCCCCGGCGTCTCCGGAGACTTCTGCATCCACGGACCGGCCCCGCTCCACGCCACCGGTGCGGAAACTGGCGCGCGATCTTCGGATCGAGCTGGAATCAGTCACCGGGACCGGGCCGAATGGCCTGATCACCCGCGAGGATGTCCTGGCGGCCTCGGACAATGCCAACGGTGGGGCGTCCGACGTCGTCGGGTCCGAAACCAAGACCCCAGCACCCAGCGGGCACCGGGAGACCAGGGCGCCGATCAAGGGCATGCGCAAGCACACGGCCGCCGCGATGGTTGCCAGCGCCTTCACCGCACCGCACGTCACCGAGTTCCTCACCATCGACGTCACCCCAACCATGGATCTGGTGGCACGCCTGAAGGCCAGCAGGGCTTTCGCTGATGTGAAGATCACCCCGCTGACCCTCGTGGCGAAGGCGTTGTGCATTGCCGTGGACCGCAACCCCACGATCAACACCCGCTGGGATGAGGCGAGCGCCGAGATCGTGCAGCACCACTATGTGAACTTGGGGATTGCCGCGGCCACGCCGCGCGGACTGATGGTGCCCAACCTCAAGGATGCCGACCGGATGTCCCTGCTGGAGCTTGCCCGGGCCCTGACCACGCTGACCGAGACTGCCCGTGCCGGGAAAACCACACCGGCAGACCTTTCAGGCGGCACCATCTCCATCACCAATGTCGGAGTATTCGGGATCGACGCGGGAACGCCCATCCTCAATCCGGGGGAGGCAGCCATCCTCGCGATGGGCGCTGTCCGCCGGACGCCCTGGGAGTACCAGGGTGAGATCGCGTTGCGGTCGGTGATGACGCTCAGCCTGTCGTTCGACCATCGTCTGGTGGATGGCGAGCAGGGGTCACGTTTCCTTGCCGACATCGGCACGATCCTGTCCGATCCCGGGATGGTCCTGACGATGATCTGACCCAGCGCTGGCAAGGAGGACCTTGACGGGTCTCCTGCCGGCGCTGGGGCACTGCCAGCGTAATTTGTTACCCGCTGCTAGCGCAGTTCCAGGACCAGTTCCTTGACGACGGCGCCCCGGGCGTTGGCGAATCCCTGGACCTCACCGATCTGCTCGAAGCCGTAGCGCTCGAGGATCCTGATGGAGTTGACGTTGTCCACCACAGCGCGTGCCCGGATGGGCCGGTCGGTGAACTCTTCGAGGAAAAGCCCCACTGCCGCCGTCGTGATGCCCTGACCCCAGCGGGCCTTGTCGATCCAGTAGCTGATCTCGGGGGTCTCGTCGTTGCGGTACGCGAGGATGCTTCCCACCACAACGCCGTCGTTGAGGATGGTGCGCACGGTGATCTGGGGGTCGTTGAGGATGTTCTGCCAGTGGTGGTTGAACACCCCGCGGTCTGCGGGGTTCTTGGCCGTGAACGCAGCCATGTGGTTGGCGCTGGGATCGAGCTGATGGGTGAAAAACTCGTCCAGGTCGGAGGGTTCAACGGCGCGTAGTGAAGTCACATCGAACTTTCGGTTAGGTGTCGGGTAGAAACAGGTTACTAGGCAATTGGCTAGGCATTAAGCGCCGACCAGGCCATCTTCTCCAGCAGCGACCGCAGATCGGCGATATCGTTACTGGTTTTCCGGCGGCTCGTGGTGTGCGGGGTGGAGTTGATCAGCCCGAAGGCGGCGTGGGCCTTTCGTCGAAGGTGGCCGGGGTCGGCGTCCGGTAGGAGCTGGGCCATGACATCCACCCACACTTCCACATATTGACGTTGCAGGAACCGCACGGTGTGTTCGTCCTCGGGGGAGAGGCTGTTGAGGTCGCGGTCCTGCACCCGGATCACGTTGGCGTTGCGCAGGGCGAAATCAACCTGAAACTGAATGAGTCCGCGCAGCGCCGACGCCGGATCGGCGGCCTCCGCGACGACAGCGTTGCTTCCCTGCAGCAAGTCCTCGCTGACCCCGGCCAGGAGGGCGGCAAGAACTGCCGGTTTGCCGCTGAAGTGGCGGTACACCGCTGGGCCACTGACGCCCGCGGCGGCCCCCAGGTCTTCGATCGACACCCCGTTGTAGCCCCGTTCAGCAAAGAGCTGGGCGGCGGCGTCCAGCAGTGCAGCGCGACGGGACGCCTTCGCCCTGCTGCGCCCGGTGATCCGGCTCGGCGCCGAAGCTTCCATTGATGCCCCCATCTCGTCCGGTCGCGAGGACCGGTCATCCCATTTTGGTGGACAAGTCGGTTATTAGCTACTAACCTAAACTCAGTTAGTACACACTAACTGAAAATGCTTCCGACCGACGGTCAGCTCGCCGATGAGCACCAGTCAGGGAAAGACCTCAATGCAGACGCTGACTTCCCAGGTAGATCCCACCAGCCCCGGCTTTCGCGAGAACGACAACGCGCAACGGGGCCTGGTGGCCGAACTTCGCGACCGGCTTGCCGAGGCGGCCCTCGGTGGTCCTGCCCGCTCGCGTGAACGGCATGTGGCCCGCGGCAAACTCCTGCCACGGGAGCGCATTGACCAGTTGCTCGACGACGGCAGCCCCTTCCTCGAGATCGCGCCGCTGGCCGCCAACGGCCTGTACGACGACGAGTGCCCGGGTGCCGGGGTCATCGCCGGTGTTGGCCTGGTCCATGGCCGCCACGTCCTCGTGATCTCAAACGACGCAACAGTCAAGGGCGGCACCTACTACCCGCTCACCGTCAAGAAGCATCTGCGCGCCCAGGAAATCGCGTTGGAGAACAACCTGCCGTGCGTCTACCTGGTGGACTCCGGTGGAGCGTTCCTGCCGAAGCAGGATGAGGTATTTCCGGACCGGGAACACTTCGGGCGGATCTTCTTCAACCAGGCCACCATGTCGGCCAGGAAGATCCCACAGATCGCAGCGGTCATGGGCTCCTGCACGGCGGGTGGAGCCTACGTTCCGGCGATGAGCGACGAGACGGTGATCGTCCGCAACCAGGGAACGATTTTCCTCGGTGGGCCTCCGCTCGTGAAGGCGGCCATCGGTGAAATTGTCACCGCCGAGGAGCTGGGCGGGGGAGACGTCCATTCGAAAATCTCAGGTGTCACCGACCATTTGGCCGAGAACGATACCCATGCGCTTGAGATCGTCAGGGATATCATCTCCACCCTGCCCCGCAATACCCCAGCCTGGGAGATCACTGCGGCCACCGAACCGGCCGTCGATCCCGACGAGATCTATGGGGCCGTCCCGACCGATGTCAACGCCTCCTACGACGCCCGCGAAGTGATCGCCCGGCTCGTCGACGGCAGCGAGTTCCACGAGTTCAAGAAGGAGTACGGCGCCACCCTGGTCACCGGCTTCGCCCGGCTGCACGGCCACCAGGTCGGGATTGTCGCAAACAACGGAGTGCTGTTCAGCGAATCCGCCCTCAAGGGCGCCCACTTCATCGAACTGTGTGACCAGCGCGGCATCCCCCTGATCTTCCTGCAGAACCTCTCGGGCTTCATGGTCGGCCGCGACTACGAAGCTGGTGGCATCGCCAAGAACGGCGCCAAAATGGTGACCGCCGTCGCTACCTGCCGGGTCCCCAAACTGACCGTCGTCGTCGGCGGTTCCTTCGGCGCAGGCAACTACTCGATGTGTGGGCGCGCCTACTCACCACGCTTCCTGTGGATGTGGCCCTCCAGCCGGATCTCGGTGATGGGCGGTAACCAGGCCTCCTCCGTGCTGGCCACCGTCAAGCGTGACCAGCTGGAAGGCCGCGGCGAGGAGTGGAGCGCCGACGACGAAGAGACCTTCAAGGCCCCCATCCGCGACCAGTACGAGGAACAGGGCAGTCCCTACTACTCGACAGCCCGGCTTTGGGACGACGGCATTATTGACCCCGCGGATACCCGCACGGTGCTCGGCCTGGCGTTGGACATCTGTGCCGACGCTCCGGTCCGGGACACTTCCTTCGGCCTTTTCCGGATGTGAGCGACGATGCTACCGATTGACCCCACCACTGACAGCACCCCCCTGAAGACAGCTCTGTTTGAGACAGTGCTCGTTGCCAACCGCGGCGAGATCGCCTGCCGGGTCATCAGGTCCCTCCGGGCGCTCGGCATCCGGTCGGTGGCGGTCTACAGCGACGCCGATGCCGATGCCCTCCATGTGAGGGAGGCCGACGTCGCCGTCAGGATCGGCCCCGCAGCCCCGGCGCAAAGCTACCTGTCCATCGACGCCATCGTCGACGCGTGCCGTCGGACCGGTGCGCAGGCCGTGCATCCCGGGTATGGGTTCCTCAGCGAGAACCAGGCCTTTGCCCAGACGCTCAGCGACGCCGGCATCGCCTTCATTGGCCCGTCGGTGCACGCCCTGAACGTGATGGGTGACAAGATCAGGTCCAAAAACCACGTGATGGACCACGGCGTGCCAGTAGTTCCCGGCATCGCGCAGCCGGGCCTGACCGACCAGCAGCTGCTCGACGCCGCGACAGACGTTGGGTTCCCGCTGCTGATCAAACCCTCCGCGGGTGGCGGCGGCAAGGGAATGCACGTTGTCGAGCGGCACGAGGACCTTGCAGCCACCCTGCCGACAGCCCGGAGGGTCGCCGCCTCGGCGTTCGGGGATGACACCCTGTTCATGGAACGCCTGATCCTCACCCCGCGGCACATCGAGGTGCAAGTCCTCGCTGACAATCACGGGAATGTCATTCACCTGGGGGAGCGGGAGTGCTCCCTGCAGCGCCGCCACCAGAAGGTCATCGAAGAGGCCCCCTCACCCCTTTTGGACGAGGCCACCCGGATCCGCATCGGTGAGGCTGCGTGCAACGCTGCGCGCAGCGTCGACTACAGCGGGGCGGGAACCGTCGAGTTCCTGGTCTCAGCAGACGCGCCGGACGAGTTCTTCTTCATGGAAATGAATACCCGCCTCCAGGTGGAGCATCCGGTTACGGAGATGATCACCGGTATCGATCTGGTCCAGTGGCAGGTCCGGATTGCAGCCGGTGAGAAGCTCACGCTCAGCCAGGAGGACGTGGTGCTCACCGGCCACGCCGTCGAGGCCCGGGTCTACGCCGAGGACCCCGAGGCTGACTTCCTGCCCTCCACCGGCACCGTCGTCGGGCTGGCCGAGCCCCGGGGCGAGGGCATCCGCGTGGACAGTTCCCTGCTCCGCGGACTCGACGTTTCCGCCAGCTACGACCCCATGCTCTCCAAGGTCATCGCGTGGGGACGCAACCGCACCGAGGCGCTGGACCGTTTGGACCGGGCGCTCGCCGATACGGTGGTGCTCGGCGTCCACACCAACATCGAATACCTCAAGCTGCTGATCAACGACGTCGACGTCCGCGCCGGCCGCCTCGACACCACCATGATCGAACGCAAGCTGCCCGGGCTCGCCTTCCGCCGCATCAGCGATGAGGAGATCGCGATCCTGGCGGCGGTCGACGCCGGTGGAGGCGACGGCGGGGCTGACGGCTCGCGCGATGGAAGTGTTCCGTCGCCCTGGGCCCGTCGCGACGGCTGGCGGATTGGTGCACACCGGCCCCGGCGGCTGAACCTCGCTGTCTCGTCCGACGACGTCCGCGAAGTCCTCATCGAGCCGGGCCGTGGCGGGTTTGAGGTCCGGATCGGGGACGAGGCGTCCCGCCTCGTCACCCACGATCCTGAGCAGGGGACTGTGACGGTTGACGGGATCCGGCGCAGCGCGTCGATCGAACGGGGTGCCGGGAGGATCTGGTACTCGGACGCCGGCTGGTCGACGTCGGTACGCAGCCTCAGCAGGGCGGAGCGCCTCGAAGCCCAGCTGGCGCTGATCGCCCGCGCCGAGGGCACCGCAGACCCCGAGGTGCGCTCCACCATGCCGGGCACCGTCACCTCGGTGGCGGTCGCCGACGGCGACACGGTCGATAAGGGTCAGACCCTGCTCAGCGTCGAGGCCATGAAGATGGAGCACCAGCTCACCGCATCGGTTGCAGGTACCGTCTCGATCCATCTGAAGCCCGGCGACCTGGTCAAAGCCAACCAGATCGTCGCCCGAATCCACGCGACAGAAACCCTGCCCGACCCAGCGGGACTCACTCCAACGAAAGAAGAAGCGTAAGTCATGAACTTTGAACTCAGCGAGGAATACCAGGACCTGGTAGACACTGTTCGCGAATTCGCCGACGAAGTTGTCGCGCCCGTGTCAGCCAAACACGACGAAGAGCACAGCTTCCCGTACGCAGTCGTCGACCAGATGGCCGACATGGGCCTGTTCGGGCTGCCCTTCCCCGAGGAATTCGGCGGAATGGGTGGCGACTACTTCGCCCTGTGCCTCGCACTGGAGCAGCTGGCCCGGGTGGACCAGTCAGTAGCCATCACCCTTGAGGCAGGCGTTTCCCTCGGCGCGATGCCGGTCTACCGGTTCGGCACCGAGGAGCAGAAGCGCGAATGGCTGCCACTGCTGGCCAGCGGCAAGGCGCTCGGCGGCTTCGGCCTGACCGAGTCCGAGGCCGGATCGGACGCGTCCGGCACCAAGACAACAGCGAAACTCGTGGACGGTGAATGGGTCATCAACGGCACCAAGGAATTCATCACCAACTCCGGCACCGACATCACCCGGCTGGTCACCGTCACGGCGGTCACCGACACCATCACCCGCGAGGACGGCTCGGTGAAGAAGGAAATCTCCACCATCCTTGTCCCGTCCGACACTCCCGGATTCAAGGCGGAGAAGGCCTATAACAAGGTGGGCTGGAACGCCTCCGACACCCACCCGCTGACCCTCACCGACGTGCGGGTCCCCGAGGCGAACCTGCTCGGGACGCGTGGGCGCGGCTACGCGAACTTCCTCCAGATTCTCGATGAGGGCCGCATTGCCATTGCTGCGCTGGCCACCGGTGCCGCACAGGGCTGTGTCGAGGAATCGATCAAGTACGCGAAGGAACGTCAGGCGTTCGGCACCAACATCGGATCATTCCAGTCGATCCAGTTCAAGATCGCCCGGATGCAGGCCAGGGCGCACACCGCCCGCCTGGCCTACTACGACGCCGCGTCACGCATGCTCGCTGGCAAGCCGTTCAAGACGCAGGCATCCATCGCTAAGCTGGTGGCTGGTGAAGCAGCAATGGACAACGCCCGCGACGCCACCCAGATCTTCGGCGGCTACGGATTCATCAACGAGTTCACCGTGTCACGGCACTACCGCGACTCGAAGATTCTCGAAGTGGGCGAGGGGACAACCGAGGTTCAGCTGATGCTGATCGCCCGGGAACTCGGCCTCTAGCACCACGCCACACGCCAGTACCTAAGGAGTTACAGTGATCGACAAAGTTGTTGCCACGGCCGCCGAGGCGGTCGCCGACATCCCCGATGGTGCCTCACTGGCCGTCGGCGGGTTTGGCCTCTGCGGAATCCCGGTTGCCCTGATCGACGCCCTGCACCAGCAGGGAACCACCGACCTGGAAACCATCAGCAACAACTGCGGGGTGGACAACTGGGGGCTCGGCGTCCTCCTGTTCGATGGGCGGATCCGTCGCACCATCAGTTCCTACGTGGGTGAAAACAAGGAGTTCGCCCGCCAGTACCTCTCCGGCGAATTGGAGGTGGAACTGACGCCGCAGGGCACCCTTGCGGAGCGGTTGCGCGCGGGTGGCGCCGGGATCCCGGCGTTCTACACACCCGCAGGGGTCGGCACGCAGGTGAGCGAGGGTGGGTTGCCGCAGAAGTACGACGACTCCGGCAACGTCACTAAGGCTTCAGCGCCAAAGGAAGTGCGCACTTTCGGAGGGCAGGACTATGTGCTGGAGGAATCGGTCAACCCCGATTACGCGCTGGTGCATGCCTGGAAGGGTGACCGGCACGGCAATCTGGTGTTCCATGCCACCGCGATGAACTTCAACCCGCTGTGCGCCCAGGCCGGCAAGATCACCATCGCCGAGGTCGAGGAGCTGGTGGAACCGGGCGATCTCGACCCTGCCCAGGTCCACATCCCCGGGATCTTCGTCCAGCGCGTGGTGCTGGCGGCCAACCCGGAGAAGCGGATCGAGAAGCGAACCGTGTCACTCACTTCCGAAGCGGCTCCCGACTCCAACCGGGCTGACACCAACTCTGCCGATTCCAACCCGGCCGATTCCAATGCTGCAAAGGCGGTCTGAGACATGGCACTGACCCGTAACGAACTCGCTGCCCGCGTTGCCCTTGAGCTGGAGAACGGCCAGTACGTCAACCTGGGCATCGGTATGCCCACGCTGATCCCCAACTACATCCCCGACGGCGTGGAGGTGGTGCTCCACTCGGAGAACGGGATCCTCGGCGTCGGACCCTATCCCACCGAGGAACAGCTTGATCCTGACCTCATCAACGCCGGCAAGGAAACCGTGACCGCCAATGCGGGTGCCGCCTACTTCGATTCGGCTGCCTCGTTCGGCATGATCCGTGGCGGCCACGTTGACGTGGCGGTCCTCGGGGCGATGGAGGTCGCTGCAAACGGGGACCTCGCCAACTGGATGATCCCCGGCAAGATGGTCAAGGGGATGGGCGGCGCCATGGACCTGGTCTTCGGTGCGAAGCGCGTCATCGTGATGATGGAACACGTTGACCGCAGTGGCAGGCCGAAGATTGTCAGCAGCTGTTCGCTTCCCCTGACCGGCAAGGGCTGCGTCAACCGGATCATCACCGATCTTGCGGTGATCGACGTCGACGCCGGCCGTAACGGTGGCACCCTGGTGCTGCGGGAGACAGCCCCCGGGGTGAGCGTCGAGGAGGTCCTCGCGGCTACTGGAGCACCGCTGGAGGTTGACCTGCATGGCTGAGACTGACTCGCCGGACCGTCAGGGAGCAGCGCCCGAGCGTGCGGTGGTGGAGCAGCGGGGCCTCTATTTTGAGGAACTCGACACCGAGGTGGTGTATTCGCACCGGCCCGGACGCACCCTGACGGAAACCGATAACGTCCTGTTTACAACGATGACCATGAACACCCAGGCACTCCATCTCGACGCGGCGTGGAGTTCATCGCAACCGTTTGGGCAGCGGCTGATGAACTCGATGCTGACGCTGGCGACCGTCGTCGGGCAGTCGGTTCCGCAACTGACCCAGGGGACCATCGTGGCGCAACTGGGGATGACCGATGTGAAGTTTCCGCATCCGCTGTTCCACGGGGACACCCTGTACACGGACACGGTGGTGACCGAGAAGCGGCTTTCGGCGTCGCGGCCGGGCCAGGGGATCGTCACGATGGAACACACCGGCCGCAACCAGGACGGCACCGTCGTCGCACTGGTCACCCGGAGTGTGCTGATGTGGACCAGGGAAGGGCACCAGAGCTCATGAAGACCTTCACCATGGGGCCAGCGCTGCTGTTCTGTCCCGCCGACCGGCCGGAGCGGTTCGCGAAGGCTGCCGACCGTGCGGATGCGGTGATCCTTGACCTCGAGGACGCGGTAGCTCCGGCTGGCAAGGCAGCGGCGCGGGAAGCGGTCGCCGCGAGCACGCTCGACCCGTCGCGCACCATCGTACGGATCAACCCTGCGTCGACCGGGGACTACGCGCTCGACGTCGACATGCTCAAGCACACCCCGTATCGCACGGTGATGCTGGCCAAGGCCGAATCGGCCGCCGATCTGTGGGGATTGAGTGCATTCTCGGTTGTTGCCCTGTGCGAGACCGCGGTAGGGGTGCTGAACGCGCAGGCGATTGCTGCCGAACCGAACGTGGTGGCATTGATGTGGGGTGCCGAGGACCTGGTGGCGTCGTTGGGAGGGTCGTCCAGCCGGACATCTGACGGCTCCTATCGGCAGGTAGCGTTGCAGGCCCGCTCCCAGGTGCTGTTGGCGGCGGCTGCTGCGGGCAAGGCGGCGATGGACTCCGTCTATATCAACATTGCCGATCTGGACGGGTTGGCCGCAGAGTCCCGGGATGCAGTGGCCTCAGGGTTTGGCTCGAAGGCGTGTATCCACCCAAACCAGGCGCCAGTGATCCGCGAGGCGTATCGCCCGTCGGCCGAGGAAGTCGACTACGCCCGGGCAATTCTGGCCGAGGCAGCCCGGAGCGGCGGCGTCTTTCAGTTCCAGGGTCGGATGATCGACGGGCCGATTCTTCGTCACGCCGAGCAGACCCTGGCGAGGGCCGGGGAACGGTAGCTTCGGAATCTACCCGCAGCTTTCGGGAATTTGTGGTGGTCCGTAAGCCGTTACCCCCATATGAGAACAGTGATAGCAGGAGCCCACGGAAAAATTGCCCGCGAACTCACCCGCCAGCTTGTTCAACAGGGTCACGAGGTTGTCGGACTGGTCCGCAACCCGGAGCACACCACAGACATTGAGAACGACGGCGGCACCCCGGTAGTGATTGACCTCGAGTCAAGTACTCCCGAGGAGGTCGCCCAGGTGTTGACCGGAGCCGACGCCGTCGTCTTCGCCGCCGGTGCAGGTCCAGGCAGCAGTGCTGAACGCAAAGACACGGTCGACCGCGGTGCCTCCGTGCTGCTGGCAGACGCCGCAGAGATTGCCGGCGTCAAACGGTTCGTCCAGGTTTCCTCGATGGGAGCCGATTCGGTTCGGGACGGCCAGCGCCCCGACGGACTCGACGACATCTTCTACGCCTACCTCCAGGCCAAGCTCGCCGCCGAGGAAGACCTCGCGGCACGGGCGTCCTTCAGCTGGACGATTGTCCGCCCCGGTGGACTGACCGACGACCCCGCCACCGGCAGGGTGCGCCTCTCCTCCAAGACAGGGCAGGGGTCGGTACCCCGCGCGGACGTGGCGGCGGTCATCGCAGCATTGCTCGACAGCAGGCTGGGGGACAGGCAGGTCCTTGAGCTGATCTCCGGCCAGGAAACCATCGCAGACGCGCTCGTCTCGATCAGCCGCTAACCAGCGACCCGCACAACAGAAACGGCCCTCGGGCTCAGGAACTGCCGCAGCAACCGGCGGATCTGAGCCAGGGGGCCGTTTTTGCATCCGTTGCTGTGCGCGATACTTGAACCATGGAATTTATCGCGCCAGCTACCGGACGACGCCGGGTGGTCATCCTCGGCTCCACCGGGTCCATCGGCACCCAGGCCATCGACGTGATCCGGCAGGCTCCCGATCGCTTCATCGTCACTGCCATTTCCGCTGGCGGGAGTAACCTGGCGCTGCTGGCAGAGCAGGCCGTGGCGGTCAACGCCCAGGCCGTCGCCTCGGCCTCCGGCACTGACGCCGAGCTCAGCGACGCCATCCGCAAGGCGGCCGACGCGGCACCGGCAGCGAAAAACTACTCCCCGGCACTGTTCACCGGCCCCGACGCCTCAGCCCGCCTCGCCGCCTGGCCCGACGCCGACGTCGTCCTCAATGGCATCACCGGTTCCATCGGGCTCGCGCCCACCCTCGCAGCGCTGAAGGCCGGACACCTGCTGGCCCTGGCCAACAAGGAATCCCTCATCGTGGGCGGCCAACTGGTCCACGACCTCGCCGCTGAGGGCCAGATTGTTCCCGTCGACTCGGAGCACTCGGCCCTTGCCCAGTGCCTGCGCTCCGGCAGCGCAGCAGAGGTCGACCGGTTGATCCTCACCGCATCGGGCGGACCCTTCCGGGGCAAGGCCCGGAAGGACCTGCAGAGCGTCACCCCTCAGCAGGCCCTCGCCCACCCCACCTGGGACATGGGCAAAATGGTCACCACCAACTCCGCCACCATGGTCAACAAGGCGCTCGAGGTGATAGAGGCCCACCTGTTGTTCGGCATTCCGCTGGAACGGATCGACGTCGTCGTGCATCCCCAGTCGATCATTCACTCGATGGTGCAGTTCACCGACGGCTCAACCATCGCGCAGGCCTCACCGCCTGACATGCGCCTGCCGATCGCCCTCGGCCTCGGATGGCCGCATCGCATCCCGGGCGCGGCAACCCCCTGCGACTGGACCACTGCGGCCACCTGGACCTTCGAACCCCTCGACGAGGAAGCGTTCCCCGCCGTCCGGCTGGCCAAGGCCGCTGCGGCACGCGGCGGGACGGCGATGGCCGTCTTCAACGCAGCCAACGAGGAAGCCGTCGAGGCTTTTCACAGCGGAGCCATAGGTTTCACTGACATCGTGGATACGGTGGAGGCCGTCACCGCCGAGCATGACAGCAGCGGGCCAATCACTCTCAGCAGCGTGCTCGACGCCGAGGAACGGGCACGCACACTCGCCCGGATTCGTTGTGGTGTGCAGGATCAGTACAGCTAAGCCAAAGGAACCACGTTGTCCATTCTGCTCTTCGTTCTGGGAGTGCTTTTCGTTGCAGTAGGTATTGCGGCGTCCATTGCTCTGCACGAAGTGGGGCACCTTGTCCCCGCCAAGCTTTTCAAGGTCCGCGTCACCCAGTACATGATCGGGTTCGGACCCACCCTCTTCTCCCGCCGTCGCGGCGACACCGAATACGGGTTCAAGGCGATCCCGCTGGGCGGATACGTGTCGATGGTGGGGATGTTCCCGCCCGCCAAGAACGACGACCCCGGCTCGGGCACCGCGGTCCGCCCGTCCAGCACCGGGATGTTCCAGCAGCTCACCAACGACGCCCGGCAGGCGGCCGCCGAGCAACTCCGTCCGGGCGACGAGAACCGGGTCTTCTACAAGCTGCCCATCTGGAAGCGGATCATCATCATGCTCGGCGGGCCGGTGATGAACCTGATCATCGGCGTCATCATGTTCGCCGTCCTCATCATGGGCTTCGGATCCCCCCAGGCAACCACCACTGTTTCCGAGGTGTACGAGTGCGTGGTGCCCGCCAGCCAGCAGGAATCCACCGGTCAGACTTCCTGCGCTGCTGACGATCCTGCGGCTCCCGCGTTCGAGGCGGGCCTGCAGCCGGGGGACCGCGTGGTGAGCTACGACGGCCAGGACGTCACTGACTGGACCGAGCTCTCCGCCTGGATCCGGGATACCGCCGGCGCCGAAACAGACATCTCTTACGTGCGCGACGGCGAAACCATCAACACCACCATCACGCCGCTGCTCACCGAACGGCCGGTGCCCGACATTGACGGCCGTCCCAAGCTCGACGCCGACGGCAATCCGGTGCTGGAGGCCGTCGGATTCATCGGCGTCGGCTCGCAGCAGGAGCTGGTCCCCGGCCCCGCCAGCGAGGTGCTGCCGGCGGTTGGCGAGAACGTCGTCGCGGTCACCGGCGTCGTGATCAACCTCCCGCAGCGGGTCGTCGAAGTGGGTCAGGCGGCGTTCTCGGATGCACCGCGTGATCCTGAAGGTCCGATCAGTGTTGTCGGCGTTGGCCGGATCGCCGGCGAAGTCTCAGCGATGGACGAAGTCCCGATTGAATCCCGGGTGGCGACCCTGGTCGGCCTGGTGGGCGGCGTCAATATCGCCCTGTTCGTGTTCAACCTCATACCGTTGCTGCCTCTCGACGGCGGCCACATTGCCGGTGCGCTCTGGGAGGGACTCCGCCGGACCGTCGCACGGCTGTTCAGGCGCCCCGACCCCGGGCCCTTCGACATGGCGAAACTTCTCCCGCTCACCTATGTGGTAGCCGTGTTGCTGATGGGAATGGGCGCGCTGCTGATTTACGCCGACATCGTCAAGCCAGTTAATCTCTTCGGCTAGTCAGCCTTCCTCCTCCCACCTGCATAATAGGTTGTAAATTAATTTGAGCCCTAAATAGGTTGTTATTTGATTTACAGCCCAATATGGTTGCTACATGTTCGTGATGACGATTGACCAGAAAGGCAGTTCGCAGTCCGAGGACGGCGTCCCCGGGCTGCTCGACCTGCTGCGGCCGGTGCCGGTGGTTGTTCCCTTCGACCGATCGGTGGGGGATGAGGCGCAGGGAGTACTCGACTCTCCCGAGGCGGTGGTCGACGCCGCCCTGCTCTGCCTGCGGGCGGGCGGCTGGTACGTGGGCATTGGGGTGGGCGACGTCGACCTGCCGCCGCCCGCCACTGCCCGGGAAGGCCGGGGCGAAGCCTTCGTTGCCGCCCGCGCCGCCGTCGAGCGCGCCAAGAAGGCGGGGGATCGGGCCGCCGTCGCCGTGGAAGGGGAGTTCGGGGCTGCCGAAGCCGAGGGTGTGTTGATGCTCATTGGGTTGCACGTCATGAAGCGAACAGCTGCTGAATGGCGGATCCTGGACCAGCTGAAACCCAACACATGGGGAAGCCAGACCGTCGCGGCCCGGCAGTTGGGGATCACCACTCAGGCCGTCAGCAAGGCAGTTGCCCGCTCAGCGTGGGTCGAGGAGTGGGCCGCCCGGCCGGCTGCCGCCGTCCTGCTGGCCCGCGCGGATGCGGGGGAGGCTGCAGCGCCACGTTAAGCGTCGTACCCGGACGGTGTCGTACCCAGCCGGTAGAGTCCCGGAGTGAAGGCAGCAGGTGGGAGGCCCGGTTACCGGATTCCAGCCAGGCTGTGATGCGTTGGCCGCGACGGAGGACTAGCTATGGAAGTGCTGTGGGTGATACTGACGCTGCTCGTGGCAGCCGGAGTGGGCTGGCCCGTGACGATCGGCGTCTTGAAGATTGCACGATCAGTCGACGAGCACGGTGACTCCACAGCCAAAAAGCGGACGATCGAGTACGGGACCCCGGGCAGAACCCTCACGATCGTGGTCCCCGACCCGCCCGCACACGAGCCCGGCACCCCGGCACCCCCGGTGGACGGGTCAGCCCTCCGCGAAACCACTGACAGTGCTGAACCTCCTGAAACCCCTGCGATGCCCCGCCCGGGTGTCCTGCGGGGCGGCCTGGTAATTGGGATCCTCGAGCGGCTCGGCGTTGCCGCAGCCATCCTGGCTAACGAGCCGGTTGCCATTGCCTACGTGGTGGCGATCAAGGGTCTGGGCCGGTACGCCGAACTGAAGGAAACGCCAGCGGTCGCCGAGCGGTTCATCATCGGCACCCTCGCGTCGCTGCTGTGGGCTGCCGCCGTCGCCGTCCTCGCGGCGAGGTACCTGCTGTAATCACGTATAAGGTGGTTCCATGAGTGTTTTCGCAGTGGAATATGTGTATGGCCCTGATACCTCCGACCTACGCGACGAGCACCGTCCCGCTCACCGCGAATGGCTGACCGATCTGGTAGGGGAAGGGCGTGTCCTCGCATCCGGGGCGTTTACCGACGGAGCCGGCGCCCTCCTGATCTTCACCGCTGACAGCGAGCAGTCGCTCAACGACCTGCTGAGCCAGGATCCGTTCGCACTGGTGGGCGCCATCGCCGCAGTCAAGGCCACCGAGTGGAAGCCCGGTATCGGCCTCCTGTCGCAGTACGCCTGATCCCCGGTCTCACAGCCGACAAATATTTGATGTACCGATGAACTACACATGGAGGATCCTTTGACCTCGGTCAGTTTAGGAATGCCAGCCGCCCCGCCACCCGTCCTAGCCCCGCGCCGTAAAACCCGGCAGATCAAGGTCGGCTCCGTGGGCGTTGGATCGGATTCGCCTATCAGCATCCAGTCCATGACCACCACCCCCACCACCGACATCAATGCGACGCTGCAACAGATCGCTGAACTGACCGCCACCGGGTGTGACATTGTCCGGGTTGCGTGCCCATCGGCAGACGATGCCGCAGCGCTGCCGATCATCGCCAGGAAGTCCCAGATCCCCGTCATCGCCGACATCCACTTCCAGCCGAAGTATGTGTTCGCGGCGATCGATGCCGGCTGTGCAGCGGTCCGGGTCAACCCCGGCAACATCAGAAAGTTCGACGACCAGATCAAGGAAATCGCAGCAGCAGCCAAGGCGGCCGGAACCTCAATCCGGATCGGCGTCAACGCCGGCTCGCTCGACCCACGTCTGATGGAAAAGTACGGGAAAGCCACACCCGAAGCGCTCGTCGAATCGGCGGTCTGGGAAGCCTCACTGTTCGAGGAGCACGATTTCCACGACTTCAAGATTTCGGTCAAGCACAACGACCCGGTGATCATGGTGCGTGCCTACGAACTCCTGGCTGAACGCGGCGACTGGCCCCTTCACCTTGGCGTCACCGAGGCCGGACCGGCCTTCCAAGGCACCATCAAGTCGGCCACTGCCTTCGGAGCCCTGCTGGCCAAGGGCATCGGCGACACCATCCGCGTCTCCCTGTCGGCGCCGCCCGTCGAGGAAATCAAGGTGGGCAACCAGATCCTGCAGTCGCTGAACCTGCGCCCGCGCAAACTGGAGATCGTGTCCTGCCCTTCCTGTGGCAGGGCCCAGGTGGACGTCTACACCCTCGCCGAGCAGGTCACTGCCGGCCTGGAAGGGATGGAAATTCCTCTGCGCGTTGCGGTGATGGGGTGCGTTGTCAACGGCCCCGGCGAAGCACGTGAAGCCGACCTCGGTGTGGCGTCCGGAAACGGAAAAGGCCAGATCTTTGTCAAGGGACAGGTCATCAAGACTGTTCCCGAGGACCAGATTGTTGAGACACTCATTGAAGAGGCCATGAGAATAGCTGAGGAGATGGGGGAAGCCGATGGCGAGACTGCTGGCCAGGGTGGCCCCATGGTTACCGTCAGTTAGGTCGCACGCAGAGCAAGTCGACGCGACCGGTACTGCCGCGACCGGACCGGACGCTTCCAGTACTACAGCTGCGGGCGCCGCAGTGGTTGACGGCTTCGTGACGCTCGACAAGGAGCACAACGAGGCACTCGGTCGCCTGGTGGACTTGGACCCGACGTCGAATGTTTTCATCGCGTCCCATCTGGAAGCCTCCCGCGGGCTGTCCCCGTCCTATGCGGGCGGCGAAGTGATAGGGATTTTCCGGGCCGGAGAGCTGGTTTCGGCCTGCTGGGCCGGCGTCAATCTGGTGCCGATCGGGGTGTCCCCGGATGACGGTGCCGCGCTGGGCACCTACCTGGGAACATCGGGCCGGAAATTTTCCTCCATTTTCGGACCCGCCGACGCGGTGCTGGCCATCTGGTCGACCCTACGGCTGCACAGCCCGGAACCGTTCGATGTGCGGCCCCAGCAGCCACTGCTGGCCATCACCGGGACGCCGAAAGTCGACCCCGCACCAGGGCTCCGGTTCACCCGCGAGGATGAGCTGGATGTGATAGTTCCCGCCTGCGCCGCCATGTTCGAGGAGGAAGTCGGGTACTCACCCTTCACCGGTGGCGGCGAGCACTACCGTCGCCGCGTCGCCTCCCTGGTCCGGCGTCAGGCGTCCCTCGCCGATTTCGACGAGGACGGGCAGGTCATCTTCAAAGCCGAGCTCGGCACCGTCTCCAGCACCACCGTCCAGATCCAGGGGGTCTGGATGAACCCGGCCTACCGTGGACAGGGACTCAGCGCCCGCTACCTCGCCGCCGTCGTCCTCGCTGCGCAACAGCGCGCGCCAGTGGTGAGCCTGTACGTCAACTCATTCAACACCCGTGCCCTCTCCGCCTACCGCACTGTGGGCTTCGAAGAAGTGGGCACCTTCGCCACGGTGCTGTTGTGACCCACGGTGCTGGTGTAAAAGCCCGGGGGCGACGCCGGCTCGCGGTGCTCTCGTGCTCCGCGCTTCTCGCCGTCGGCGGCTGCAGCGTGGGCCCGGACATTGATGACCTCCCCGCTCCCGCCACGCTGTCAGCCGAACCCACCGACGGCGCCCAACCCACCGACGGC
Organism: Arthrobacter sp. 260; assembly: GCF_013116745.1. Classification (GTDB taxonomy): domain Bacteria; phylum Actinomycetota; class Actinomycetes; order Actinomycetales; family Micrococcaceae; genus Arthrobacter_D. The sequence goes on along the minus strand of NZ_JABFOE010000024.1, from coordinate 11,059 downwards.
GCCCAACCCACCGGCGGCGCTGAACCGACCGGCGGCGCCGAACCAACCGGCACGGACCCGGCCGGGACCGATCCCACGGCGGCTCCCCGGCCAGACACCGAGTACAACCCCGGGGAACTGGTCGCGGCGCTGACCGCGGTGAATGAGGACGAGTCACTCGCTGGCGTGATCCTCGACGACGCAGAAATCCGTGATCTGGTGGACCAGGCCGGCACCGAGGCACCCAGCGACCTGACAGTTTCCCCCGAGGAATGCAACGTCTTCGCTGACACCGACGTTGTCGGGGATGCCCTCAGCGCGACCCTCGCCGTCATGACCTTCGCGGGAGCATCCTCCCTCCAGCCTGATTCACTCAGCCTCACCAGCCACGGGTCCGACGACGTCATCCAGGACCAGCTCGAAGCCAACCGCACCCAACTCGCTGATTGTTCCGAGTTCGAGATGGACATCGGCGGTGAAGTGGTCACGGCAGCTGTCACCGAGCAACAGGCGACCACCAACGCCGACAAGACCTTCGCCGTCCGGACCGTGGTCCGGGTGCCCGGGACCATTCAGGAGACAGTCTCCCTGACCGCGCTGATCGGCACCACCACGATCAACGTCACGGTCGGCAGCTCGGGCGACAATGTGGACGATCTGACCCGGGGCGAGGAGCTCGTCGACGCGACGGTCGCCGCGCTGCGGAGCCTCTAGGACTGCATCACCTGGCGCCCGTGTCATCAGGTGCCGCCTGAAACGGTTAGATTGGTATCTGATTCTAAGCTGCCCTCGGCAGTCAGTGCTCAAGAAACGGATTTTATCGCGTGGTCCTTCGACTCTCCACCCTCTTCCTACGCACCCTGCGCGAAGACCCCTCCGACGCCGAGGTGGCCAGCCACCGGCTCCTCGTGCGGGCCGGCTACATCCGCAGGGCCGCCCCCGGCATTTACAGCTGGCTGCCGCTGGGACTGAGGGTGCTCGGCAAGGTGGAGACCATCATCCGCGAGGAGATGGCGGCCATCGGCGCGCAGGAGGTGCACTTCCCGGCGCTGCTGCCCAAGGAGCCCTACGAGGCAACGAACCGGTGGACCGAGTACGGCGACGGCATCTTCAGGCTCCAGGACCGCAAGGGAGCCGACTACCTGCTGGCTCCGACCCATGAGGAGATGTTCACCCTCCTGGTCAAGGATCTGTACAACTCGTACAAGGATCTGCCGCTGAGCCTTTACCAGATCCAGTCCAAGTACCGCGACGAGGCGAGGCCACGCGCTGGCCTGCTGCGCGGCCGCGAATTCATCATGAAGGATTCCTACTCCTTCGACATCGACGACGCCGGGCTGGAGCGCAGCTACCAGCTGCACCGCGCCGCCTATCTGCGGATCTTCGAACGGCTCGGCCTCACCATCGTGCCCGTCGCGGCGACTGCTGGCGCTATGGGTGGGTCCAAGAGCGAGGAATTCCTACACCCCTCGGAGATCGGCGAGGACACCTTCGTGGCGTCAGAGGGCGGCTACACCGCCAACGTCGAGGCGGTCACCACGGTTGTCCCGGACTCGATTGACTTCACCGGAGCCGCTGCCGCGGAAATCAAGGACACCCCTGACACCCCGACCATCGACACGCTGGTAAACCACGCGAACGAGGCCCTGCCCCGTGACGGCGGCCCCTGGACCGCCGCCGACACCCTCAAGAATGTCGTGCTGGCCGCCATCCTGCCGACCGGAGAGCGCCAGCTGGTCATCATCGGTCTGCCGGGTGACCGCACGGTCGATCTGAAGCGCATCGAAGCGAACCTTGCACCGCACCTCGAGGTGGGTGGCGAAGTGATGGTGGAGCCTGCCTCCGACGAGGACCTGAGGAAGCATCCGGGCCTGGTCAAGGGGTACATCGGCCCCGGAGTAAGTCTGGACGCCGCAGTGCTCGGCGCCGACGGGTCAACGGGGATCACCTACCTGGTGGACCCCCGCATCGTGGCGGGAACCTCCTGGATCACCGGTGCCAACGTCACCGGTAAACACGTCTTCGGCCTCGTCGCCTCCCGGGACTTCTCCTGGGACGGGACCATCGAGGCTGTGGAGGTGCGCGACGGCGACGAAGCCCCCGACGGTTCGGGCCCGCTCAAGGCGGCCCGCGGGATCGAAATGGGCCACATCTTCCAGCTGGGCCGGAAGTATGCCGAGGCGCTGAACCTGAAGGTCCTCGACCAGAACGGGAAGCTGGCCACCGTCACGATGGGATCCTACGGCGTCGGTGTGACCCGGGCCATTGCTGCCCTGGCCGAATCGAACCGCGACGAAAAGGGCATTATCTGGCCCCGGAACGTTGCGCCGGCGGACATCCACCTGGTCGCCACAGGCAAGGGCGAGGAAATCTTTGCCGCTGCCAACCAGCTTGCCGAAGACCTTTCCGCTGCTGGTCTTGAGGTCATGTATGACGACCGGCCCAAGGTATCCCCGGGCGTCAAATTCGGTGATGCCGAGCTGATCGGCGTGCCGACCATCGTCGTCGTCGGGCGCGGCCTGGCCGACGGCGTGGTGGAGGTCAAGGACCGCCGCAGCGGTGAAGCAGAGAACATTGCAGTCGCGGAGGTCGTCGAACACCTTCGCCGCCTCGTTACCTCCTAGCAGGACCGGTTGAACTCCGGGCTGGAGGAGATCCAGCTCGCGACGATTCTGCTGGTGCTGGTTGCCGGGTTCGCTGCGGGCTGGGTCGACGCGGTGGTTGGGGGCGGCGGCCTACTCCAGCTGCCGGCCCTGCTCCTGGTTCCGGGGATCACCCCGGTGCAGGCGCTGGCCACCAACAAGATGGGCTCGCTGTTCGGCACCACCACCAGCGCCATCACCTATTACCGGCGGGCCAAGCCCGATCTCAGAACCGCACTGCCGATGGCAGGGATAGCGCTGCTCGGCGGTTTTGGAGGCGCGATCATTGCGACGTCGTTGCCGTCGTCGGTGTTCAAGCCCATCATCGTTGTTGCACTTATTGCCGTGGCGGTGTTCACCGCCTTCCGGCCCACCGTCGGAACCCTGACCAAACTGCGCCACACCGGCGGGCGGCACTATGGGACAGCGGCAGCGATTGGTCTGGTGATCGGGTTCTACGACGGGCTGATCGGGCCCGGTACCGGCTCCTTCCTGATCATCGCGATGGTCACCCTGCTCGGCTACAGCTTCCTTGACGCCAGCGCCAAGTCGAAGATCGTGAACCTCGCCACCAACTTCGGCGCGCTGATGTTCTTCCTCCCCAATGGCTCCCTGCTGTGGGGCCTGGGCCTGGTGCTGGGGTTGGCCAACATGGTCGGCGGCTACGTGGGGTCGCGGATGGCCATCACCCAGGGCAGCAAATTCATCAGGATTGTCTTCCTCGTGGTGGTCGGCGCGCTGATCGTCAAGCTGGGGTACGACGTGTGGGTGGAAAACGTGCAGCCAGCGCTGCAGTGATTCTGAAGCTCCGGTGAATTGAAGCGGCAGTGATTCTGGAGCTGTGACGAGAGCGGGGCTAGGGCCGGGCCAGATCCGCTGCGGCGGGCAGCTCGGGAAGGGTCCGACGCAGCAGCGTACTGGCCACCCACAGCGAACGTTGGGCGTCGTCCTGGTTCCCAGCCTCCACGGCGGAGAGTGCGTTCTGGACCTCCCGGACCACCGCCCAGTCCCGTGCCAGAAGTGGGTCAAGACCAGCGGCGAACGCCAGATCCGAGCACCGTTCCCGCAGATGGCCCTCCGGGTCACCGGGGAACAGATCCCCAATCCGGTTCCACAGCATCGGTGCCACCGCAAACTCGGCGTCGCCTACCACCGGCTTGGGATCGATGGCCAGGTAGCCTGCCTGTTCGACGGCATCGGAATCCAGGCGGGCCAGAATATTGAGGTAGTGCAGGTCCGAGTGGACCAGGACATCCTGCTCGGACCGTCGCCCCACAGCTCCGCGCACCTGGCACACTTCCAGGGCACATTCCAGGAGCCACCGGTCAAAGGGGCGTCCCAGCAGATCCCAGTCCGCAGGCATTGTGTCGGTCCACATCTCCGCCTGCGCAGCTACCGACGGAATGTCGCGCCACAGCTCACCCTTATCAGGTGTCAGTGCCAGCTCCCGGACCAGTCCGCCCCAGATGGCGGCAGTGTCATCCAACGGCACCCCGGCCAAGGACCGGTCTCCGTCCAGCCTCTGCAGCAACAGCACGTAGTCATCACGGGAGGCCGCGAGCAGCCGCACCGCACCCCTGCCTCCCCACAAGACCAGGGCGTCGGGTTCGGGGAGCGCTTCCTCGTGGGGAATGGTGATCTTCAGGACGGCGGGGCTGCCATCGGCGCGGCGGACCGGCACTACCAGGGCGGCGCTGCCGACCCAGGGCAGGGTGCCGCCGGGCAGGTCCAGGGTGAGCCCCCACTCGGTGAGCGCGGTCCGGGCTAAATCCCTCCACCGGTCCAGCCAGCCGTGCCCGGACGGCAGTGCGCGGGCGCTGCGCACCAAGGCGGAGGGGAGCTCGATCGTTGAAAGGTCCACGACGCCCAGTCTAGGCTCCGTGCGCTCACCACATCGCTCTCCTTGACCCACAACTCGGCGTTAGCGCGGGCTGCTAGCGCGGCGTGGCCGGTCAGATCGACGGCGACTGTGAGAGGGATCCCTCGCCTCACTCACTGATGCCGGGAAATGCCTCTGGGGTGTCGGTGATCGTATGCTGTTGGCCGGCGACGTCGATGAACCGTTCGACAGCCCACAACCGTGCGGGTCCCTCGGTCAGCCCGACCAGATCCGCGTACATTCCCACCAGCTCGGCGTTCAGCTGGTCCAGGGTGCCAGCCGGGTCGTCAAGGAAGCCAGCGTCGAGGGTGAACGCCGGAATTTGCGTTGGCAGTTGCGTGCACGCCAGACCCTGGAGGACACCCTCGCCTGCGACGGCGGCGAGGGTGTGCTGCTCGGCACGCTCGGTGAGGTGCGCGCCGTCGGGGATGCGCGCCGCTGCAACCTCGTAGGCGTAAGCGGCCTGGTGCTCGGCGGACACCGCCGCGCTCAGCGGCTCTGCCTCAGGTGGGTCGACGGGGTCCGTGCCGGCACACTTGGGCAGCGGGCCGGGACCGGCCGGAGGCAGCGGCTCCCACTCCGGCGCCTCCAGGCCCTGGAGCCCCGCCAACGCCATTGCCTGATGCCGCTGGCTCACGGCTACCGACGCGAGCAGACGTGCTATCCCCGGTTCCGTGGCGATCGAGGCCTCAAGGTTCTGTTGAGCCGCGGTGAACAGGTCGGCCACGAAACTCGTTGGCGTGGGCGCTGGCTGGGTTGCTGCGGCGGAGCTGTCACCGGTAGACGCCCGACCTTCCCCTCCGGCGACTTTGGTGGAGGCCTGGGGTGCGGCTGAAACAGTACCGGAGGAAACAGTGGGGGAGGACACCATTGACAGGACAGGGTGTCGGAGCGCCGCGGCCTGCTCCTGCAGAAGACCAGCTGTCACAGCGTAGGCCACACCCACCCCCTGGCCATCGGCGGCCGCACCGTCGGAAAGGATGGTTGCCGCGGCAGCAAGGTCAGTCGCTGACACCTCAGCGATCACCTGGGCCTGTTCGGTGAGGGATAGCGGCGGTGGGCCGGGGGGTGGGGGGCCATCGAGGTTGATCCCGAGGGCGACCACCAGCACGAAGGCGAGGACCAGGGCGAGGCTGCGGATCGTCCGGTGTGCGACGCTCCGGGCGACGCCGCGGGGGCCGGAACGCCGGGGGCCAGAAGAGTCCTTCACAACTGTTGATGATGTCATGATCCCCGCCCGTTAGGGACCTGGTACCCCGTATTTGCTGGAATGTCGCTACGCTAGAGCTACAACATCATCGAGTGGGAGGCAGCAATGGCGGTTCGGCCGGGCAATGACAGTCCGCCTGCGGCAAGTACGCTGCAGCAACAAGCGCGTGACGCGGACAACCAGGCGGAATCGGTCAGGCTCACAGCGCTGCTGCAGCCCACCGTTGAGCAGCACGGGCTCTTCCTTGAGGCCGTGGAAATTAAATCCGCTGGATCGGAACGCACCGTCAACGTGGTTGTTGACCTGCCGGAAGATCAGACCGGCAGCGTCAACCTCGACCTGATTTCCGACGTCGCCCACGACGTCTCACTGGCCATGGATGCCGACCCTCATGACCACGGGCGGCCCTACAGCCTTGAGGTCTCCTCGCCGGGTGTGTCCCGACCGCTCACCGAGCCCCGCCACTGGCGGCGGAACGTGGGCCGCCTGGTCACCGTCCGCCAGGTCAAAGGGGACGACATCACCGGGCGGCTTCTGGAAGTCAGCGACAACGGCGTCCGACTGACTCCCCAGATTCCGGTGAAGAAGGGGATGAAGCCGAAGACCGGCGACCCCCTGACGCTGCCCTTCACGGGTATCCGCAAAGGCACCGTGCAGGTTGAGTTCGCGCACCTCGACGAGACGCCACTGAACGACACACATCCTGACGGCACACTTCCTGACGACAGCGGGGACGAAGGCATCTTTGACGATGCTCGCCCCACCACTACACCCACAGCTTCGGAGAACTAAATGGATATTGATATGAGTGCGCTAAGGCTGTTGGAGCGAGAACGGGAGATCCCGTTGGAGCTCCTGATCCCCACCATCGAACAGGCACTGCTGGTCGCCTACCACAAGACCGCAGGGTCACAGGAGACCGCGCGGGCGGAACTGGATCGCAAGAGCGGTCACGTCACCATCTGGGCAACCGAGACCGACGACGACGGCGCCCCGGTCGGCGAGTTTGACGACACCCCCACGGGCTTCGGCAGGATCGCGGCGAGCACTGCGCGGCAGATCATCCTGCAGCGCCTCCGCGACGCCGAGGACGACAACATCCTCGGCGAATTCCGTGGAAAAGAGGGCGAACTCGTAGCCGGGATGATCCAGCAGGGCACCAACCCGCACATGATCCAGGTCAACCTCGGATCCGTCGAGGCACTGCTCCCACCACCCGAGCAGGTTCCGGGGGAGAAGTACCTGCACGGCGCGCGGCTGCGTGCCTTCGTCGTTGACGTCCACCGCGGCATGAAGGGCCCCTCCATCACCTTGTCCCGGTCCCATCCGGGACTGGTCCGGAAACTGTTCGAACTGGAAGTACCGGAAATCGCGGACCACACTGTCGAAATTGTGGCTCTGGCCCGCGAGGCCGGGCACCGCACCAAGATTGCCGTCAAGGCACAGGTTCCAGGCGTCAACGCCAAGGGCGCGTGCATTGGGGAGATGGGATCCCGTGTCAGGGCGGTCATGAACGAGCTCAACGACGAGAAGATCGACATCGTGGACTACAGCGACGATCCGGCCACCTTCATCGCCAGCTCACTGTCGCCCTCACGGGTCTCGTCGGTCACGATCACCGATGAGAGTACCCGGTCCGCGCGAGTGGTGGTTCCCGATTACCAGCTGTCGCTGGCCATCGGGAAAGAGGGTCAGAACGCGCGGCTGGCAGCAAAGCTGACCGGGTGGCGCATCGACATTGTCTCCGACGCGGTCAAGGCCTGAACACCGGGTAGTGCTGCCAATGCGGCCTTGCCTGCCGAAAAGCGCTAGAATGGAAGAGGCTTAGGTCATTGCCATCCCAACAAACCGCGATTAGAACGTGCGTCGGTTGCCGGAAACGTGATGACCAGGCTGTTTTGCTGCGGTTGGTGAGAGACAATTCGGACGGCTCCAACGCCGTCGTGATTGATGATCGCCGCCGTCTCTCCGGTAGAGGTGCGTGGTTGCACCTCACGCCGGCGTGCCTGGAGCAGGCCCTCAAGCGGGGTGCGTTCAACCGTGCCTTCCGAGGCCAGGTTGACCCTCGCGAAGTCGAGGACCGGCTCCACACACTCAAGGAAGCTTCGCTACGGAGCCACCCTAAAGAAACCGTCCCCCCTGAAAGCGGGTCAGAAAACTGATGGATTCCCGATGAGTACCCAGCGATGAGTGCCCAACGATGAACAATCTGTTGAGCTTTGCAATCGGATTTTCAGTTGCCCCGGCAGCTGTGGTCTGCAGTAGGAAATAATTGGTTCGTGCCTGACTCGGTGCGGACCGAGACAGGAGAAATGTGGCTAAGGTCCGCGTACACGAGCTCGCCAAAGAGCTCGGAATTACTTCGAAAGATGCAGTAGCCAAACTGCAGGAACTGGGCGAATTCGTCCGTTCCGCCTCATCAACTATTGAGGCACCCGTCGTGAAGAAACTTCGCGGCGCTTTCCCGGCAGCACCTGCTGCCGCACCACCAGCACCGGCAGCAGCCAAGCCTGCCGCTGATCCAACACCCGCCAAGGCCTCGCCGGCACCCGCAGCAAGCCCAGCGGCCTCCACCCCTGCCCCACCGAAGTCAGCCTCCCCGGCTACTCCCGGCCCGAAGGCACCGGAGAAGGACCGCCAGGACACCCCTGTGGCGACCCCCGAACCAGCCGCTCCGGCAGCGGCCCCGGCCGCTCCAGCAGCAGCCGAGCCAGCAGCGCCGGAAGCCTCATCGGCAGCCAAGCCGGGCGCCCGTCCGGCACCCAAGCCAGCCGAGGCGCAGGCTCCTGCCGCGCGTCCCGGATCGGCGGCGCGCCCCGGTGCACCCCGACCAGGCAACAACCCGTTCGCACCCTCGCAGGGCATGCCCCGCTCGGGTCGCGGAGACGGCGACCGCTCCGGCGGGCCCCGCCCCGGCAACAACCCCTTCGCACCATCCCAGGGCATGCCCCGTCCGGGACGCCGTGACGATGCGGCTGGCCAGCGGCCAGCCGCTGGTGCTGGCGGACCCCGTCCGGCAGCCGGTGCCGGTGGCCCACGTCCAGCCGCAGGCTCAGCACGTCCAGGCGGTCCCCGTCCGGCAGCTGGCGCACCAGGATCACGTCCAACGCCAGGCATGATGCCTAACCGCACCGAACGCCCAGCGGCCCCAGGCCGCGGCGGCGCTGCACGCCCAGGTGGCGGCCCAGGCCGTGGTGGCCCGGGTGGCGCACCCGGCGCCGGTGGCGGCGCACCCGCAGGCGGCGGCTTCGGTAAGGGCGGTCGCGGACGCGGCGGCACTGCCGGCGCCTTCGGCAAGGGCGGCGCAGGACGCGGCAAGCAGCGCAAGTCGAAGCGCGCGAAGCGTCAGGAACTGGAGCAGATGTCAGCTCCGTCCCTGGGTGGCGTCAGCGTACCCCGCGGCGACGGCAACACAGTTGTCCGGTTGCGCCGTGGCTCTTCACTCTCCGAGTTCGCCGAGAAGATAGATGCGAACCCGGCGGCACTGGTTACGGTTCTGTTCCACCTTGGTGAAATGGCGACCGCTACCCAGTCCCTCGACGAAGGAACCTTCGAGGTGCTCGGCACCGAACTGGGTTACAAGATCCAGGTCGTTTCTCCGGAGGACGAGGAGCGCGAGCTGCTCGGCAACTTCGACATCGACATTGACGCCGAACTCGAAGCCGAGGGCGACACCCAGCTGGAGGCCCGTCCTCCAGTGGTCACCGTCATGGGTCACGTCGACCACGGTAAGACCCGCCTGCTGGATGCGATCCGCAAGTCGAACGTTGTCGAAGGCGAGCACGGCGGCATCACCCAGCACATCGGTGCCTACCAGATCGACCACGAGCATGAGGGCACCGAAAGGGCCATCACCTTCATTGACACCCCCGGCCACGAGGCGTTCACCGCCATGCGTGCCCGTGGTGCCAAGGTCACCGACATCGCGGTCCTGGTTGTCGCGGCCGACGACGGCGTGATGCCCCAGACTGTTGAGGCACTGAACCACGCTCAGGCAGCAAACGTGCCGATCGTCGTCGCAGTGAACAAGATCGACCGCGAAGGCGCCAACCCTGACAAGGTCAAGGGTCAGCTCACCGAATACGGTCTGGTTCCCGAGGAATACGGTGGCGACACCATGTTTGTCCACGTATCGGCGCTCAAGGGCGAAGGTATCGACGAACTGCTCGAAGCCGTCTTGCTGACCGCTGACGCTGCGCTGGACATGCGGGCCAACCCGAACAAGGACGCCCGCGGTATCGCCATCGAAGCCAACCTGGACAAGGGTCGCGGTGCAGTCGCAACAGTGCTGGTCCAGTCCGGAACGCTGCACGTCGGCGACACGATCGTCGCCGGTGTGGCGCACGGCCGTGTCCGTGCGATGTTCAACGAGGACGGCGACAACGTCATGGTCGCAGGACCATCCCGCCCCGTTCAGGTGCTGGGCCTCTCGACTGTGCCTCGCGCAGGTGACACCTTCCTGGTGACGCCTGACGAGCGGACCGGCCGCCAGATCGCCGAGAAGCGTGAAGCAGCCGACCGTAACGCAGCCCTGGCGAAGCGCCGCAAGCGCATCAGCCTCGAGGACTTCGACCAGGCCGTTGCAGACGGCAAGGTCGACACCCTCAACCTCATCCTCAAGGGTGACGTCTCCGGTGCTGTCGAAGCACTCGAAGATTCACTGCTCAAGATCGATGTGGGCGATGGAGTTGCACTGCGGGTCATCCACCGCGGCGTCGGCGCCATCACGCAGAACGACGTCAACCTGGCCACCGTGGACTCGGCGATCATCATCGGGTTCAACGTCCGGCCAGCCGAGCGGGTGGCAGACCTTGCCGACCGCGAAGGCGTCGACCTGCGCTTCTACTCGGTCATCTACGCAGCAATCGATGACATCGAGGCAGCGCTCAAGGGCATGCTCAAGCCAGAGTACGAAGAAGTTCAGCTCGGAACCGCAGAGATCCGGGAAGTCTTCAGGTCCTCGAAGTTCGGCAATATTGCCGGCTCGATCGTCCGCTCCGGTGTTATCCGCAGGAACTCCAAGGCGCGCCTGGTCCGCGACGGCACGGTTGTCGGCGACAACCTCACCGTCGAGTCCCTGCGTCGCTTCAAGGACGACGCCACCGAGGTCCGCACGGACTTCGAATGTGGTATCGGCCTCGGGTCCTTCAATGACGTCAAGGAAGGCGACATTGTCGAGACCTACGAGATGCGCGAGAAGCCGCGCGTCTAGGCTGACGAAGTAGTGGCGCGGGCGCCCCGGGATCCGGGGCGCCTTTGCCCACTTCGAGGGCGCGGGCGCCGTCGTTATCCGGCGGCCGGTTGCTCGGCTGGGTTGCTCTACGGGGTCACAATAGCGGCGACCATGCT
>NZ_JABFOE010000023.1 GCF_013116745.1 Arthrobacter sp. 260 | reverse complement strand
CACCAGCACTACACAAACTGGCTCAACGACCATTGACACCTATAGGAGCATCAAATTAAGGGGCAGGTCTGGGTGCTCAGAAAACTTTCTCAACAAATTTTCGGAGGCATGACAGAAGGAGGATTCCCGATGATATCTTCGCCTAGATAGGACAACACCAGCGTTCCCTCGAGCGCAGGTACATCGAGAATAGCCGCTCCGGATGCTGTCTCTCCGGGACCGATTGACTGCAGCAGGATGAACTTTTCTGGCAGGCAACCGTATGAATTTCCATACAGCATGCCGTTGAACGTGGTTCGGCCCGCTTGAAGCGACGTCCGCGAGCGTCGCTATGCGGGGTCTCTGAGGGGCTCGAGGGCGGCCAGGGCGAGGTCGAGGCCGAAGATGAACTCCTCCGCCGGGTCGTAGCCTGCAGTGACGAGCGCCGCAGCGGACTCGTTGAGATAGGGGAACTCGCCGGGAGGAAGCTGGGGCAGGTAGACGTCCTCGGCCATGTCCGCGAACTCGTCGGCCGTATCGAACGGCAGGTTGGCTTCCTGCAGGGCGTAACCGTAGACAACGCTGTCGAGCAGCCAGTTGGCGTGCGTCGCCATCAAGACCGAGAAACCCGCCCTCCGCAGGCAGGCGGTGACAGCCTCGCGGTGGCGGAGGTGCGCGGACCCCGGCGATGTCCGCGAGTCCATCAGGCCAATCGCCCACGGGTGGCGCGCGAAAACCTGCCGGGCGGATACCGAACTCCGTCGCATCGCCGACTGCCAATCGGTCCCTTCGGGAGGGAGCTCGATCTCCTCGAACACGATGTCAATCATGGCGTCCAGCAACTTCTCCCTGTTCGGCACGTAGTGGTAGAGGGACATAGCGCCCGCGCCGAGCTCACGGGCCAGCTGGCGCATGCTCAGCCCTTCGACCCCTTCGCGGTCGGCGAGCTTTATCGCCTCGGCCACCACCCGCTGCTTGGTCAGCCCTGCGTCTGACGTGACCTGGCGTTGTTCCCTCGCAGCCACGAGTCTCCTCACTTTCCGAAAAGCTTGACATTGGTACAGCGTACGCCCACACTCTATCGTACGACGTACGATAGTACGGTGTACGAACGCCGAAGGTCGGTGTTCGGACCCAAGGAGGCTGCTGTGGAAAATCAACAACGATCAAGTGCCGGAGCGCCCCCGGGGCCCGGGCCGGGTCTGGGCGGGGCGGCGACGATGCGGGCAGTCGTCCAGCACCACTACGGCCCTCCCTCGGTGCTCGAATCGTCCGAGGTCGGTATGCCGCTACCTGGTCGAGGCGATGTGCTCGTCCAGGTAGGCGCGGCCTCCGTGCACCCTGGCGACTACTTCGTCATGACCGGCGAGCCGTTCATGGTGCGCCTCGTGTACGGGCTCCGCCGGCCGCGCCACCGCATCCGGGGGATGGATCTCGCCGGTGTGGTGGCAGCTGTCGGGAAAGGCGTCACCAGCCTCCGGCCCGGCGACGAGGTGTTCGGCTGGAGCAGCGCTGGAGCGTTCGCGGAGTACGCCTGCGTCCCGGCGGACAACCTCGTGTCCGTGCCTGGCAACCTGTCGGTCGTCGAGGCAGCAACGGTGCCCACCTCGGCCATGACGGCGTTGCAGGCATTGCGCGAGGTCGCGAAGGTTCGACCGGGCCAGACCGTGCTGGTCACGGGTGCGTCAGGCGGCGTGGGCTCCTTCGCCGTGCAGATCGCCAAGGCGTTTGGTGCCGAGGTGACGGGTGTGTGCAGCACCAGCAATGTCGACTTGGTCCGGTCGCTCGGTGCCACCCACGTCATTGACTACACAAGGACCGACTTCACCCACAACGAGAAACGTTACGACGTCATCCTCGACAATGTGGAAGCCCAGCCCCTGGCGGCTGTCCGTCAAGTGCTCACACCCACCGGCACCCTGGTCCCCAACAGCGGACGAGGGGGCCGCTGGTTCGGCCCGCTCGGCCGGATCGTGAAGGCGCGTGTGCTGTCCAGTTTCACCCGGCAGCAGCTGAAGCCCTTCACCTCGATCGGGAAGCGTCAGGACCTGCTTACCCTTACTGACCTGCTCAGGACTGGGCAAGTCAAGCCCGTCATCGACCGGACCTACCGCCTGGACGAAGCGGCCGACGCCCTCCGCTATGTCGGAGCTGGCCATACCCGCGGGAAGGTCGTGATGACCGTTCGATGACCGGACCGACAAGTACGACCCAACACGTGCGTACGTCCCCCCCCACACCTACCGCCACTCCGGCGAACGAGCCGCGCCCCAAGAAGGAAAGACCAATGACCATCCAAACGAAAACCCCTAACCTGCTGGACAACCTTCCGATTCCCGTGCGCGCCAAGCTCTCGGCAGCCTGGACCAGCCTCATGTTCTTTGTCATTTACGTCGACTACTTCCACCTCTATCAACCCGGCGCCATCGATCAGATTAGGGGTGGCGTCATCTATGAGTTCGATATCAGCGGACCGTTGTTGACCATTTTCGTGGTGGTCATAGGGATCCCGGCGCTGATGATCCTGCTCTCCATGACGCTGTCCGCTCGTGTGAACCGCTCCACGAACCTCGTCGTGGCATCGCTCTATATCCCCATCATGGTGTTCAACGCGGCATCGACGGATTGGGAATGGGCCTCGTTCTACGCCCTCTCCATTGGAATCGAAGTGCTGATCCTGGTCTTCGTCCTGCGCTCCGCCTGGACCTGGCCCCGCACCGCACCGTCGGCGACCATGCAGACCATGCTGACCAGGCCGGACCATGAAGCCACCCGCGCCCAGTACCCAAAGAGCTGAGCACGAAAACTACAGGTGGCGCTACCGGCCCACCGGGAAGAAGTGAAACCGTGAGATCCTCCAGCCAGCCCGAGTCTGTCCGTCACCGCACGGCGTCCACGGCAACCGAGAATCGAATCCGACAACTCAGCCTCCCCGGGGTGATCGGCGTCTGGGCAGCAGGGGCTGGACCAATGGCCGTGCTGGCATGGGTGGTCGCACCGCTGCTGGCATCCAGCGCAGACTCGCCCCTGGCGCTCGCTCAGTTCCTCGTCATGCTCTTGACGGTAGGCATGGTCTGGCAGTTCGTGCTCGTCCTGCTTCTCGTCTACAGGGAACAGCGGACCTTGAGGTGGTCCGTGGTTCGGGATGTGCTCTGGCTACGGGCTCCGAGGAATCCCAAGACGGGCAGGCGCGGGGGTCGCATGTGGCTCGTCGTCCCGATCTTCGTCGTAGCGTTCGCCCTGGAAGAGTTCATTCCGTTCGGTATCGATGCCGTCGCGGGACGCGACCTGGGCGATTTCCTCAGTTCCTCCGACGGACAGGCGATGCTGTCCGGTTCTTGGCTGTGGCTGGGGATCCTGTTCGCCTTTTTCGTCTTCAATACCGTGCTGGGCGAGGAACTGCTCTTCCGGGGATACCTCTTGCCCCGCATGAACGGCGTCTTCGGGTCGCGCGACTGGATCGCTAACGGCGTCCTCTTCGCCGTCTATCATCTCCACGTCCCATGGGTCATCCCGATCACCCTGATCGACACGTTCATCCTGTCGCTTCCGTCTCGTCGGTATCGCAGCGCCCTCATCGGAATCATCACCCACAGCTCACAAAGCGTGTTCCTCTTCGCTCTGGTCCTGATGCTCTTCCTGACCCCGTAGCACTCCGATTGCCTTAGCGCACCAGGGCGGATATCCCCATTAAGACCGGTTAGTGGAGCACCGTGTGCGACACGCTGTCCGGGTTGCCGAACCGGTGCGCCGTGATAGACACCGCCTGCTCATGCAGGAACGGGAGCATCTCGATCCGGCCGGACTCGGTGACAGGTCCGGCGTAGATTGCCACATCAGGGTCGCCGTCGGTGGCCGCACACAGTTCCGAATAGCCGCCGCCAATCAGGCGGACCCGGCCCAGCGACGACGACGGCGCATGCTTGAGCCACGCGGCGTCGTCGTCCACTCCGTGCTCAACGTTGTGAGCCGACAGGACTGCGGTCAGCGCAGGCGGCAGGGAGTGAGCCGAAGAGACCCGCAGCGTTGCCCCGGCCCGCAGCCCGGCAGCGAGCACCCGAACCAGTGAAGCCAGTGTGCCGTCCTCGTTGAGCCGCACCGTTACCGTGCCCGGAATGTAGCGGAACTCGTTGCGTTCCACCCCGAGGTCCGACACATCGCGGTTCGCTCCGAACGACTTGACCCAGTGGCGCTGGTCGTCGGCGGTTGCTCGGGCCAGGAACCCCTGGTCGACGGCGGGAATATCGGCTGCGTGCAGCAGGTCCCGGACCGGTCCGCTCAGGGGAGCGTGAACATTCCCGGGGTGCAGCTCCACCGGCTTCCAGCTGCCGAGGTGCATCAGGTAGTTGGGTCCTCCAGCCTTGGCTCCCGGTCCAACAGCCGAACGCTTCCAGCCACCGAAGGGCTGGCGCTGAACGATTGCACCCGTGATGCCGCGGTTCACATACAGGTTGCCTGCCTGGACGGAATCGAGCCATAGCGCCAGCTCGTCGCTGTCCATGGTGTGGATGCCCGCCGTCAAACCGTAGGGGCTGGCATTTTGCCATTCGATGGCCTGCTTGAGGGAGTCTGCGTGCATGACTCCCAGGACCGGGCCGAAGAACTCGGTGAGGTGGAAGTAGCTGCCCGGCTTGACGCCTGTCCGGACGCCGGGGCTCCAGAGCCGGCCGGTGTCGTCGAGCTGCTTGGGCTTGACCAGCCAGGTCTCACCCTCGCCGAGGGTGGTGAGCGCGTCGCGCAGCTTCCCTTCGGCAGGCTCGATAACCGGGCCCATCTCGGTGGCTGCGTCCTCGGGGTAGCCCACCTTGAGGGAGGCGACGGCGTCGACCATCTGGTTGCGGAACCGCGCCGATTTCCCGGCCGACCCCACCAGAATCACCAGGGAAGCAGCCGAGCACTTCTGCCCGGCATGCCCGAACGCCGATTTCACGACGTCGGCGGCGGCCAGGTCCAGGTCGGAGCTGGGAGTGACGATCAGTGCGTTCTTGCCGCTGGTCTCGGCGAGCAGGGGAAGGTCATGGCGCCAGCTGCGGAACAGCTTCGCGGTGTCGTGGGCGCCGGTCAGGATGACCCGGTCCACCGACGGGTGCGAGATGAGGTGCTGCCCGACGGGGCCTTCCTCGACGTCGGCGAAGTGCAGGACCTCCCGGGGCACGCCTGCCTCCCACAGTGCCTCCACCAGCACCGCTGCACACCGCTTGGCCTGCGGTGCGGGCTTGACGACGACCGCGCTACCCGCCGCTAGCGGGGCGAGTGCCGAGCCGGCAGCGATAGCCACCGGGAAGTTCCACGGCGGCGTGACAACTGTCAGCCGTGCCGGTACGAACTCGGCGCCTTCCACCTGGTCCAGCTCCTCAGCGAGCAGCGCATAGTAGTTGGCGAAGTCGATCGCTTCGGAGATCTCGGGATCCGACTCTGCAACCGTCTTGCCTGTCTCGCTGGCAGCGACCTCCACCAGGTCGCCGCGGATCGCCGCCAACCGGGCGGCCGCACTGCGGAGCACTACGGCACGCTCGGCGCCCGACCGGGTAGACCAATCCGTCTGACCGGCGAGCGCCGCCGCAACGGTGCGGTCGACGTCGTCGTTCGTGGCGAGCCAGGAGGCCTTCACCAGGTCAACGCCAAGGGTCGATCCCGGAACACGTTCCAGGATTCCGGTGGCCCAGTCCCTGATCACTGGCAGGGACGGATCAGAGTCGGCCTGGTTCGCGAACTCGCCCGGGGCCGACGCAACGAAGCGGTCGGTGGTCTGGAAACGGTTCGGGCCGGGGACCGTGGTGTCCACGGCTGCCAGCGAATCGAGGAAGCGCTTCTTCTCCCGCTCGAACAACTGCGGGTTCTTGTTCAGCTCGAAGACGGCCGACATGAAGTTCTCCTGGCTGGCGTTCTCCTCCAGGCGGCGGATCAGGTAACTGATGGCGACGTCGAACTGCGCCGGGTGGACCACCGGCGTGTACAGCAGGAGCGAACCCACATCCTTCTTGATCTCCTCCGCCTGCTCCTCTGCCATGCCCAGGAGCATCTCGAACTCGATGCGATCCTCGACACCGCGGGCCAGGGCCAGCAGCCGCGCGAAGGCGATGTCGAACAGGTTGTGGCCGGCCACACCAATCCTGACCGCCTCGGCGTTCTCGGGACGCAGCGCCCAGTCGAGGCAGCGCTTGTAGTTGGTGTCGGTAGCCTCCTTGGAGGGCAGGGTGGCTGGTTCCCAGCCGTGCACCTTCGCGTCGACGAGCTCCATCGCCAGGTTGGCGCCCTTCACCAGCCGGACCTTGACGGCCGACCCGCCAGTGGCGCGGCGTTCGGTGGCCCACGCGGTGATGTCCTGCAGCGCGCCGAGGGCGTCGGGCAGGTAGGCCTGCAGCACGATCCCCGCTTCGAGGTGCACCAGGTCCTCCGTGTCGAGGATGCGCTTGAACACAGCGACCGTTAGGTCGAGGTCGTGGTACTCCTCCATGTCCAGGTTGATGAACTTCGGCGCGGGGGAGGACGCAGCCAACCGGTACAGGGGGAGCAGCCGGGCCGCGACCCGCTCGACGGTCTCGTGGAAGTCCCACAGGTTCATGGTGCTGACCACTGAGGACACCTTGATGGAGACGTAGTCGACGTCGTCGCGCGCGAGGAGCTTGGTGGTTCCGGCGAGCCGCGCGTCGGCCTCGTCGTTGCCGAGGACCGCCTCGCCCAGGAGGTTGATGTTCAGCCGGACCGATTCGCCGCGCAGCCCGGCGATGGCCTTCCCGAGTTTGTGGGGCCGCGCGTCGACGATGAGGTGGCCCACCATCTCCCGCAGCACCCGCTGCGCCACGGGCACCACGATGCCAGGCAGGGTCGGTGCCAGTGCGCCGCCGAGCTTCACGGCACCGCGCATGTACCAGGGGAGGAACGACGGCGCCTGCCGCGCCAGCTTCGCCAGGTTGCGGGCGGCGACGGCGTTGTCTTCAGGCCGGATCACCCGATCGACGAACCCGAGGGTGAACTGGAGTCCGGCGTCGTCCTTGAGGACCTCGGCGAGCAGCTGCGCCGATCGCGATCCGCGGGTGGCGACGGGTTCGGGACGGCGGGATTCATCCAGGTGCAGCCAGCGCCTCACCAGTGCGACGGCGTCGTCACCCAGGGTGGCGGGAAGGGGATCAACAGTGGGAAAGAGCTGTGTCATGCGATCGTGCCTCACAATGCGACGGGCCACTGCAATCGGATCCTGATCTCAGGTGGGTATTCCCCTTGCGGGGCCGGTGGCCGATCAGCCGGGGGCGCATTCCGCCTCGGCGCGGTCTGCGCGTCCCGTGGGCGCGCATACCAGAATTATCGTAACCCGCGTGGCGGGGTTGGGAACGCCAATCTGCGCTAGAGTGGATGCATGTCTGTAGTACAACTCCTTAGCTAGCCGCACGGACTACCGTGCGGCATGCCCCTCCTTGGACGAGGGGCTTTTGTGTGTCTAGGGGCAATTGATCAAGAGGACAGGGCAACGATAGTGAGCACGCAAGCCGACGCCGGGCAACCGGACGAGAACACCTACAGTTTCGCCGACATCGAAGCCCGATGGCCCGCGGAGTGGGACCGGCTCCAGCCGTTCAAGCCCGCCGACGACGGATCACGGGAACGCAGGTACGTGCTGGACATGTTCCCGTACCCGTCAGGTGACCTCCACATGGGGCACGCCGAGGCATTCGCGATGGGCGACGTCGTCGCGCGCTACTACCGTCAGCAGGGCTTCGACGTCCTGCACCCGATCGGCTGGGACTCGTTCGGACTGCCCGCCGAGAACGCCGCCATCCAGCGCAACGCCCACCCGTCGGAGTGGACCTACACGAACATCGAGACGCAGGCGAACTCGTTCAGGCGCTACGCGATCAGTGTCGACTGGTCGCGCCGGCTGCACACGTCCGATCCCGGCTACTACCAGTGGACCCAGTGGCTGTTCCTGCGGTTCTTCGAGAAGGGCCTGGCCTACCGCAAGGATTCGCCGGTCAACTGGTGCCCGAAGGACCAGACGGTGCTGGCCAACGAGCAGGTTGTCAACGGTGCCTGCGAGCGCTGCGGCACTCCCGTCACCAAGAAGAGCCTGAACCAGTGGTACTTCAAGATCACCGATTACGCTGACCGTTTGCTGGACGACATGGACCAGCTGCGGGGCCACTGGCCCGAGCGGGTCCTGGCGATGCAGCGTAACTGGATTGGCCGCTCCGAGGGAGCGCACGTCGACTTCGTCATCGAGGAGACCGACGGGAAGCCCGCCCAGAGCGTCCCGGTGTTCACCACCCGCCCCGACACGCTGCACGGCGCCACCTTCTTCGTGGTGGCCGCTGACGCGCCGCTGGCCCTGGACCTGGTCACCGAGTCCCACCGTGCCGAGCTGGAGGACTACCGGGATGGCATCAAGTCCCTGTCGGAGATCGAGCGTCAGTCCACCGAGCGCGAGAAGACCGGCGTGTTTACCGGCCGCTGGGCCATCAACCCGCTGAACGGCGAGAAGCTGCCCGTCTGGGCCGCCGACTATGTGCTGGCCGACTACGGCACCGGCGCCATCATGGCCGTGCCCGCGCACGATCAGCGCGACCTGGACTTCGCGAAGGCCTTCGACCTGCCCGTCAGGATGGTCGTGGACACCGGCGCCGAGGACCCGGCGGTATCCGGGATCGCGACCACCGGTGATGGCACGCTGGTGAACTCCGGTGAGCTGGACGGGCTGGGCAAGGACGAGGCGATCGCCCGCGCGATCAACCTGGTTGCCGAACACGGCACCGGCGAGCACACGGTCAACTACCGCCTGCGCGACTGGCTGCTGTCCCGGCAGCGGTTCTGGGGTACCCCCATCCCCATCATCCACTGCGCCATGTGTGGGGAGGTCCCTGTCCCTGACGACCAGCTGCCCGTGACGTTGCCGGAAGACCTGCGCGGCGGCGACCTGTCCCCGAAGGGCACGTCCCCGCTGGCCGCCGTCGAGGACTGGGTCAATGTGCCCTGCCCGCAGTGCGCCGGGCCCGCGAAGCGTGACACCGACACGATGGACACCTTCGTCGACTCGTCCTGGTACTTCCTGCGGTTCGCGTCGCCGGACACCACCGATGCACCGTTCGACACCGACGCCGTGAACCGGTGGCTGCCGGTCGGCCAGTACGTGGGCGGCGTCGAGCACGCGATCCTGCACCTGCTGTACAGCCGGTTCTTCACCAAGGTGCTGTACGACCTGGGCCTGATCGGTTTCACCGAGCCCTTCTCGGCTCTGCTGAACCAGGGACAGGTCCTCAACGGCGGCAAGGCCATGAGCAAGTCCCTCGGCAACGGTGTGGACCTGAGCCAGCAACTGGACAAGTTCGGCGTCGACGCCATTCGGCTCACCATGGTGTTCGCCTCCCCACCCGAGGACGACGTCGACTGGGCGGATGTTTCGCCGTCGGGCTCGTCGAAGTTCCTGGCCCGCGCCTGGCGCCTGGGCCAGGACGTCACGAGCGCGCCCGACGTCGACCCGACCACCGGCGACCGGGCGCTGCGGTCGGTGACCCACCGGACCGTTGCTGACAGTGCCGCGCTGCTGCAGGGCAACAAGTTCAACGTGGTCATTGCCCGCGTGATGGAACTGGTCAACGCCACCCGCAAGGCAATCGACTCGGGCGTCGGCGGCGCCGATCCCGCTGTTCGTGAAGCCACCGAGGCGGTCGCGATCATCCTGAGCCTGTTCGCGCCGTACACGGCCGAAGACCTGTGGAACCGGCTGGGGCATCCCGCCTCCGTTGCCACGGCTGGCTGGCCTATCGTGGACGAGACCCTGCTGGTGCAGGACACGGTGGTCGCTGTTGTCCAGGTGCAGGGCAAGGTCCGTGACCGGCTGGAAGTCTCCCCGGACATCACCGAGGATGCGCTGCGCGAACTGGCCCTGGCCAGCGAGCAGATCCAGAAGACCCTCGATGGCAGGGGAATCCGGACCGTCATCGTGCGGGCTCCCAAGCTGGTCAATATCGTTCCGGAGTAACCCATGCGGGCCGACAAAGCAGCGCAGCCTCCCGTAATACCGCTTCAAGCGGCGCAGGGCGATCCGGCGCAGCCTGAGGCGGAACGGGAAGCCTCAGCGCAGCCCAGGGCCAGCGCGGGGGCGTGGTATTCGATGCGGTGGCTCGAACGGCTCTGGGTCCGGCCGTCCGGATCACGGTCGGCAGCCGAGGCCAGTGCGGGGCCGCGAATCGCCGTCGTCACCGATTCGGCCGCTGCGCTCCCTCCAGAGTGGCTGGCCGCGGGCGGTGCCGCCCGTGGCGTCGTCGTCGTCCCCATGCCGGTGATGATCGCCGGCAGGATCTTCGGCGAAGGCACCGACGACCTCACCGGTCCGCTGTCGGTGGCGCTGGCGGAGGGCGCAGAGGTGCGCACCTCCAGGCCGTCGCCGGGTCAGTTCGAGAGCGTGTACCGGAAGCTTGAAGCCGAGGGTGTGACGGGGATTCTCTCGGTGCACCTCTCCGGTGACCTCTCCGGCACCGCCGACGCCGCGCGCTGGGCCGCCGCGGCCGTGTCTATCCCGGTGGAGGTGGTCGATTGCCGCACGGTCGGAATGGCGATGGGATTTGGTGTGGCGGCAGCGCAGGCTGGCGCGCGCGACGGACTCGACCTTGCGGGGGCTGCAGCGGTTGCCCAGGCGGTCTGCGACTCCTCGACGCTCCGCTTCCTGGTGCCCAGTCTCGAACAACTCCGCAAGGGTGGGCGGATTGGCGCCGCAGCGAGCATGCTGGGAACGTTGCTGTCGGTCAAACCGATTCTGAGCGTTCAGGACGGGCGCATCCTGCCACTTGAAAAGGTCAGATCCACCGCCAAGGCCACCGCCCGGCTGCTTGACCTGGTGGAGATGGACATCGCCGGCCGGCCCGATGCGGTTGTCGCTCTCCACTACTTCGGCAATCAGGCCCAGGTGCAGGAACTGACGACGAGCCTCCAGCAGCGCCACCCGGAGGTCCGCACCGTCCTGGCGCAGCTCCCCGCCGTCCTGGCCGCCCACACGGGGCTCGGGGTGATCGCGATCGCCGTCGCGGGGCGGATTGACGACGCCGAATCGTCCTCCACACCCGCCTGACTTCGCCTGCTCTTGTGCACATAGGCCGCCATCTTCAGGCCACCGCACGACGGCGAATCCTAGGCTTCACGCATGGCCAGACACCGCTGGGCCACCAGCGCTCCCTCGAGGGGCGGGTTCAGTTTCCCGCAGGACCGTGAGGGTCGGCAGGGAGACCCCGTCGCCTTCGACGATCGTGAACCTGACAGGGATGACGTCCACCCCTCCGATGATGAATCGCAACCGGGAGGGGAAGGCGTCCGAGAGCAGCCGGGGCGCGGACGCCAGTGGGCGGTCGGCCGCGGTGCTGCGCTAGTAGCGCTCGGTGTTGCCCTGTCGTTGGCCGTTGGCCTATTCCTATTGCGTGGCGGTGCCCCCTCGGAGGTGGCCTCGATCGCGTTGGATCACCCGACCACCGGACAGCAGGACGGTGAAGCTTCTGCGGAACTATCGGGTCCCACAGCTTCCGGCACTTCCACAGCGGCGGAGCGGGTGGGGTCAATTGATACCACTGCGTCGCCCGACGCGGCCGGCTCCGATCCCCAGCGGCTCATTGTGCACGTGGCGGGTGCGGTCAGCCGCCCGGGGATTGTCGAACTCGACGCCGGCTCCCGCGTGTTCGAGGCCCTGGAGCAGGCCGGGGGAGCGTTACCGGACGCCGATCTCGCAGCCATCAATCTGGCGTCCCCGGTCCAGGACGGCCTGCAGATCCGGGTGCCGCTGCAGGGCGAAACGCTTCCGCCGGTGGCCGCCGATGCGCCCCTTCCCGGACCCGGCAGCCCTGGCAGTCCCGACCCTTCGGCGACGGACCCACCAGGCCAGCCGGGACTCGTCAACATCAACACCGCCGACACCGCTGAACTCGAAACACTGCCGCGGATTGGACCGGTTCTCGCGGAACGCATCATTGAGTGGCGGACCGAACACGGCGGCTTCAGCAGTCCCGAGGATCTGGACGCGGTTCCCGGCATCGGCGAAGCGATGCTCGCCGCACTGGTCCCACTGGTGACGGTGTGAGCATCGCTCTGGCCAGAGCAGGATGATGAGCGCGCAACGACCCTGGACCAGGTATGTGCTGGCGGCCACCGACCCTGGCCCGCGGCCCGCTGCCAAGACGCGGATCGATGCTGACGCGCAGGCTGGCCCCGACGGGCATTCCACCCTCGGGAATGCCCGGCAGCGGAACCCGGATTCGAAGCGCGGACTCCTGTGGCGCGGGCCGGCCGCGGTCCTCGGACAGGTGACCGGAATGACTGCTGCACCCGGCCGGGACTCACGGGCGCGCCTGCCGGAGTCGCGCCACGGTGACTATCGCCTCCTGCCAGCTGCCGCGGCAGCCTGGGTCACTGCCGCCGCGGTGGTCCGGCTGAGCTCCTCCGCCGCGCTTGTCTGCGCGTTGGTTCTTACGGGACTGGCTGTGGGGTGGGGTCTCGGCTGCCTGACCTCCGGCTGGGTCAGGCGCGTTGCCAGGCTGGTTGTCCTGCCCTTCGCTGTCGCCGCGCTGGTCAGCCTGCCCGCCGCCGCCAGCATCGCGGCGCGCACTGCTGGCCCCGTCCCGGACGCTGTGCAGCGGCAGGCGTCAATCACCGCTGTCCTGGCAGCCAGCTCCGACGCGATGCTGATCAGCCCTGACCGCTACACGGGGAAGGACCGATACCTGGTCGAGGCCACGCTCAGCGGAGGTGTCCTCCATGGCGAATCGTTCCCCGCCGAAACACCGGTGGTGGTAATCGGTCCGGCCTCCTGGCAGCAGGTGGTCGCTTCCGACACGATCCGGACGGCGGGCCGCCTCTTGCCCACCGAACCCGGTGACCGGGCCATGGCTCTGCTGATCGCCCACTCCAGCCCCAGGGTCACCCCCCAGGAAGGACCTGCCACCTATCCGGCACAACTCCGAACCAACTTTGTGAGGATCGCAACGGAGGTAGGGGGACAGGACGGCCTGCTGCCCGGGATGGTGATCGGGGACCGTAGCGGCCTCGACCCGACCCTCGAACAGGACATGCAGACCACAGGACTCACCCATCTGACCGCTGTGAGCGGCGCCAACTGCACCTACCTGCTGGTCTTTGTTTTCCTCACTGTCCGTGCGCTCAGGGCGCCCCGCCTGGTGGCTGCCGTCCTCGGCATTGTTGCGCTGATCGGCTTCGTAATCCTGGTCCGGCCCGAACCAAGTGTGTTGCGCGCTGCGGTGATGGGCGGTCTCGGCGTGGTCGCGGTCCTGACGGGCCGGGGCAAGGTGCCCTTTGCGCTGCTCTTGCTCGCCGTCGTCGTGCTGCTCACCGCCGACCCGTGGCTGAACAACTCCTACGCCTTCATGCTGTCGGTCGCCGCAGCGGCCGGACTGATCCTGTTTGGTCCAGTCTTGGCGACAAGGCTCAGCAGTTTCATGCCGGTGGCCGCCGCCCAGGTGCTCGCCGTCCCGATCGCAGCGCAGCTCTGCTGCGCCCCGATCCTGACACTCCTGCAGCCAACGCTCCCGCTGTACTCACTTCCTGCCAACATTGCGGCCACCCCTGTGGTCCCCGTGGTCACCATTGTGGGAATGCTGGCAGTCGCCCTTGTCGCGATTGCCGAGCCCCTCGCCGTCCCCCTCGTAGTGGTGGCGGGGTGGGGCGCCGGCTGGGTGGGCTCGGTGGCGCGGTTCTTCGGCGCAGCTCCCGGCGCTGCGGTGCCGTGGGTGGGCGGCGCAGCCGGTGCAGTCCTGACCGGCGTGCTCTCGCTTGCCGTCATTGTGGCGGTGGTGTGGGGGCCGCGAGTCTGGTCAGCCCTTCGGCGCCGGGCACGACCGGGGACCGCCACCTCAACGGCGAGGGATGCGCCACGGTCCAGGGGCACGGCGGCAGCCTGGATTGCCGGGGGAGTCGCGATCGGCCTCGCAGCGGTCTTCCTCTGGCCGCTCCAGCGCGATGTCGGGAACCGGTGGCACCTGGCGGCCTGCGATGTCGGTCAGGGTGATGCTTTCGCTGTGCGGACCGGAGAACACAAGGTAATCCTGGTGGACACCGGTCCGGAGCCTGACGACGTCGACACCTGCCTGGACCGGCTATCGGTCACCACCGTTGAACTGCTGGTCCTCACCCACCTGCATGCCGATCACTATGGGGGCATCGAGGGGGTCTTCAGGGACCGGACCGTGGAGCGGGTTCTGTACTCAACGTCGGAACCCGTCCTTCCCGCAGAAGTGACTACCGCAGTGGTCAGCAATGCCCCCGATTTCGGTGACGAAGCTGACGTCGGCGCAAGCAGCGCTCCGCCCGGAAAGCTGACGGCGGGAATGAGCGGCTCGCACGGCGACGACGGGTATGCGCGGGTCAGTTGGACGGTGATCTGGCCGGAGCCGGGCGCCCGGCCCAACTCGGAGAACAACTCAAGCGCGGTTCTGGAAGTCACGATCGACACGCCCAGCGACGGCGGCATATCGGTCCTCCTGACCGGTGACCTCGAGGAGGACGGCGCGGCTGCCCTGCTGCTGGAGAACCCGGACCTTGTCGAACGGGGCGTGCAGATCCTCAAGGTGGCCCACCACGGTGCGCAGAATGGGGGTCTGGACCTCGCACGAGCGGTCCGTCCACGGTTGGCAATGATCTCTGCTGGCCGTGACAATGACTACGGTCACCCACATCCCAGCATCACCGCTGGCCTGTCTGCGGCGGGGATTGCCGTGGCCCGAACTGATGAGCTGGGCTCGTTTCTGGTCTCGATCCAGGACAACTCGTTGCGCGTCCGCCGACGCCGCGCCGTCCCGCTTTGCCGCAGCTGCGGCCCGTGGCACAGTTGAGCGTGGACACCGGTCCAGTCACTGAATCAATGCAGGAGCCACCACGTGAATTCCCGACCCACCGCAGCCCGCAGGGACAGTCCCGGGACCTCCGGGGTGCACTGGCGCGCTGTCACTCCTGCGCCGGTGGTGCTCCTCAGCGGACCGGAAATGTACGCCGCGGGCCAGGCCGTTGAACGGATCCGGCGAAGCCTCAAGGACGCCCGCCCCGATCTGGAAGTGGTGCAACTGGACGCCGGCAAGTACGAGGTGGGAGAGCTCACCCTGCACGGCAGTCCCTCCCTCTTCGGGGAGGCGAAGCTCATCGAAGTCACCGGGCTCGCGCAGATGAACGACGACTTCCTGCAGGACGCGCTCGGCTATCTCAGCGACCCAGCGCCCGACGTCGTGCTGGTGATGCACCACAGTGGTGGAAACCGCGGCAAGAAGCTGCTGGACGCCATCAAGGCGTCGGGAGCCACTGTGGTGGATTGCCAGCCGCTGAAGAAGGACTCGGACAAGACCGACTTCGTGGTCGAAGAGTTCCGGGCCGCGGGGCGGCGGATCGGCGGCGGTGCCCTCCGGGCTCTGGTGGCAGCCGTAGGATCCCAGCTGGCCGAACTGGCAGCAGCCTGCCAGCAGCTGATCTCCGACACCACCGGTGAAATTACCGAGGAGACGGTCGAGAAATACTATGGCGGCCGCGTGGAGGTCACCGGATTCAAGGTGGCCGATGCGGCCTTGGCGGGTAGGGGAGGGCAGGCCCTGTCGATGCTGCGCCACGCTCTGGCCACCGGCGCCGATCCGGTGCTCCTGACCGCGGCTCTGGCCATGAAGGTGCGTGCGGTGGCGAAGGTGCACCAGGTGCGGGGGAGCTCAGCCCAGCTGGCGAAGGAACTCGGCATGGCACCCTGGCAGGTAGACCAGGCCCGGCGGGACGCCCAGCGCTTCAGCTCCGAGGGGCTGGTGCAGTGCATCCAGGTGCTCGCTGAGGCGGACGCGCAGGTCAAGGGAGCCTCCCGAGACCCGGTCTACGCCGTCGAGCACGCCGTCACGACCATCGCCCTCGCCGGCCGCGGCTGACTTCAACCCCAGAGCCCCCACCCGGAACCGCCAGCACCATCCGCCGAGTGGTGAGGTAGGGCGACTCGGAGGGCGAGCTGAGCAGTGACAAGAGCGTTAAACGACAGATGGCCGGCCCGAAGGCCAGCCATCTGGAAATCGTCGAACGGTCCGGCTCTGGTTAGAGAGCGTTGACCTTCTTCGAGATCGCAGACTTGTGGTTCGCTGCGTTGTTCTTGTGCACGACACCCTTGCTGACAGCCTTGTCCAGCTTGCGGCTAGCCGACTGCATGAGGCTGGTAGCAGCCTCCTTGTCAGCTGAACCGATCGCAGTGTTGACAGCGCGGATGGCCGTCTTCAGCTCGGACTTAACCGAGTTGTTGCGCTGGCGCGCCTTCTCGTTGGTGAGAATGCGCTTTTTCTGGGACTTGATATTTGCCACGTATTAAAACTCTCTTTGTATTGCGGACTGGTCGTGAGGGTAATTCAGTTCAACCAATGACTGAGCGGCGTGGGGATACCGTGGACGATTGGACTAAAGTGCCCGTCGACCTGCTCGGACACACAGCTGTCTAGATTACCAGAGATGCGCTGAATAGTCCCGGCAGCGACCCGCTGCGCGCGCCGCCAACCTCGACAGTCCCTCCAACGAGCGCAGGCGGGTCACGCCTTACCCCGGCGACGGGTACGGGCGGGATCAGCTAAGTCGTGCAACAACCCGATCGAACGCTGCCCGGGGGAGGACCGCACCGATCCGACGTACGTCGGCCGGCGCCAGCTGGATGATGCGGTCGGTTCGCACCTCGCTGGGCCTGCCCTTGCGGTCCCACGGTCCCGCTCCGATGTCCACGTAGGCCTGGTCGGAGCTGTCCGCGCCATTCCTGTCGCGGCTGGTCAGCATCAGCCCGAGCAGCTTCTCGCCGTGTTTCCCGATCAGGAGGACCGGCCGGTCCTTGCCCTGCCGGTGGTCCTCCTCATAGGGAACCCACGCCCAGACGATCTCACCGGCGTCGGGCCGGTTGTCGGGGTTCGGCGCGTAGCTAACCCTGGGGGTGCCAGTGAAATCGCCCGGGTAGGCGGAAGGCACACGGTCGGAAGATGGAGCACGGTGGGGCTTGGCCTGTCGCGGCGGGGCCTGGAGCACCCTGACGGCGCGACGGGCAAACCGCAACAGTGAACTGGCGTCGAAGGGCATGCGCTCCAGAATACAGTTCAGCCGTCAGCTGCGGATTCCAGAGCATTCACCAGCTCATGGGAGACTGTTAACTCAGCTGGTGCAGGAAACCCGCGTACCAGCGAAGTTCACTTAGCTGGCGAACCAGGCCGTTGTCGTTATAACGGCCGCCGCGCAGCAGCCTTCGCAACAGTAAGGAATGTCCAGTGTCACCCAAGGCCCGCACTTCCCCAGTGCCCGCCGCCACTGATCCGGCGATCATCAGGAACTTCTGCATCATCGCGCACATCGATCATGGGAAGTCCACCCTGGCGGACCGGATGCTGCAGCTCACCGGAGTCGTTGAGCAGCGTGACATGAAGGCTCAGTACCTGGACCGCATGGACATTGAGCGCGAACGCGGCATCACCATCAAGTCCCAGGCCGTCCGGCTGCCGTGGGAGCTCGACGGCGTCAGCTACGCGCTGAACATGATCGACACCCCGGGCCACGTCGACTTCACCTACGAGGTGTCCCGGTCCCTGGCTGCCTGCGAAGGCGCAATCCTGCTCGTCGACGCCGCGCAGGGCATCGAGGCCCAGACCCTCGCCAACCTCTACCTCGCGATGGAAAACAACCTCACCATCATCCCGGTGCTGAACAAGATTGACCTCCCGGCGGCGCAGCCCGAGAAGTACGCTGCCGAACTGGCGAGCCTGATCGGCGGCGAACCCGAGGACGTCCTGCGGGTGTCCGGCAAGACCGGCATGGGCGTGGAGGCCCTCCTGGACCAGATTGTCCGTGACCTCCCGCCGCCCGTTGGCGACCCCGACGCACCGGCCCGCGCCATGATCTTCGACTCCGTCTATGACACCTACCGCGGCGTGGTCACCTACGTCCGCGTGGTGGACGGTATGTTGCATCCCCGCGAGCGGATTCAGATGATGTCCACCCGCGCGAGCCACGAGCTGCTTGAGATCGGCGTCAGCTCGCCCGAGCCAACCCCGTCGAAGGGGCTCGGCGTCGGCGAGGTGGGCTACCTCATCACCGGGGTGAAGGACGTCCGCCTGTCCAAGGTCGGCGACACCGTCACCAACCTCGCCAAGCCCGCCACGGAGTCCCTGCCCGGCTACGCCGACGCGAAACCGATGGTCTTCTCGGGCCTGTACCCGCTGGATGGCACCGACTACCCGGTGCTCAGGGATGCGCTGGAGAAGCTGATGCTCAACGACGCTGCGCTGGTGTACGAGCCGGAGACCTCAGCTGCACTCGGGTTCGGGTTCCGGGTCGGTTTCCTCGGCCTCCTGCACCTGGAGATCACCCGCGAACGGCTCGAACGCGAGCACAACCTGAATCTGATCTCCACCGCACCCAACGTGGAATACCAGGTGACGCTTGAGGACAAGAAGCTCATCCACGTCACCAACCCCAGCGAGTACCCCACCGGGAAGATCGCCGAGGTCCGCGAGCCAATGGTCGCGGCGACGATCCTGGCACCGACCGAGTTTGTGGGCGCCATCATGGAACTGTGCCAGAGCCGGCGCGGCGTGATGGGCGGCATGGACTACCTCTCCGAAGACCGGGTGGAAATCCGGTACCGGCTGCCCCTGGCCGAGATCGTCTTCGACTTCTTCGACATCCTCAAGTCCCGCACCCGTGGTTACGGTTCGCTGGACTGGAAGGCCGACGGCGACCAGGCCGCCGACCTGGTCAAGGTCGACATCATGCTGCAGGGCGAACAGGTCGACGCTTTCTCGGCCATCACCCACCGCGACAAGGCCTACGCCTACGGCGTGATGATGACCGGCAAGCTGCGCGAGCTCATTCCCCGCCAGCAATTCGAGGTTCCCATCCAGGCCGCTATTGGCTCACGGATCATCGCCCGCGAAAGCATCAGGGCCATCCGCAAGGACGTCCTTGCAAAGTGCTACGGCGGCGACATCACCCGTAAGCGCAAACTGCTCGAGAAGCAGAAGGAAGGCAAGAAGCGGATGAAGATGGTGGGACGGGTAGAAGTTCCCCAGGAAGCCTTCATTGCTGCCCTCACCACTGACGAATCCAAGGACAAGGTCAAGAAGTAGCAATGCCCAGTGCCCTCCCTCTTGGCCTGCCCTCGCCGGAGGACGGCCTGCTACCGGAACAGGCTGCGGTCGGCAGCGCCGAGCGCAAGCTGGGGCTTTACGTCCACATTCCGTTCTGCGCTGTGCGGTGCGGGTACTGCGACTTCAATACCTACACCGCGACCGAGTTGGGCGGCGGCGCGTCCCAGGACCGGTACGCGGCGACGGTCAGCGCTGAACTGGACCTTGCCGGCCGCGTCCTGACCGAGTCGGGCACTGCTGCGCGGCCCCTGTCGACGGTCTTCTTCGGCGGCGGCACCCCCACCCTGCTCCCTGCCGAGGACCTCGCGTCGGTGCTGCGGACCGCCGTCGGGCACTGGGGGCTAGCCCCCGGCGCCGAGGTGACCACCGAGGCGAACCCCGACTCGGTCACCCCCGAATCGCTTGCAGTGCTGGCCGAGGCAGGCTTCACCCGGGTGTCCTTCGGGATGCAGTCGGCGGTGCCCCACGTCCTAGAAGTGCTGGACCGCACCCACTCGCCCGAGCGGGTGCCGTTGGCCGTCCAATGGGCCCGGGATGCCGGGCTGCGCGTCAGCCTGGACCTCATCTACGGCACACCAGGGGAGAGTGCAGCGGACTGGCAGCGGTCCCTCGACGCAGCCCTGTCCTACGGGCCGGACCACGTCTCCGCCTATGCGCTGATTATCGAGGATGGCACCAAGCTTGCCGCGCGGATCCGCCGGGGCCAGGTGCCCGACATCGACGACGACGACCATGCCGAGAAGTACGCCCTGGCCGAGCAGGCCATGGCCGCCGCCGGGCTGAGCTGGTACGAGGTCAGCAACTGGGCGCGCACTCCCGAGGACGAGTGCCGCCACAACCTTGCCTACTGGCGGGGCGACGATTGGTGGGGTGCCGGTCCCGGCGCCCACTCACATGTGGGGGGTGTGCGGTGGTGGAACGTGAAGCATCCCACCGCCTACGCACAGCGGCTGTCCACGGGCGTATCGCCGGCTGCGGGCAGGGAAATTCTCGACGACGACACCCGGTACGTTGAGGACGTGATGCTCCGCGCCAGGCTTCGCGAGGGTCTGCCTACCAGTGCTCTGCGTCCGGAAGGCCGCCTGGCGGTGGCCGGGCTGATCGCCGATTCGCTGGTGGATCCGGCCGCCGCGTTCGGTGGGACCATTACCCTGACTGCCAGCGGCCGGCTGCTCGCCGACGCGGTGGTCCGCAGGTTGCTACCCGACTGACTGATTGACCGGCGCGCTTCCCGCCGACCGGCAGTGCCGGAATACTTGCCTACTTGAAGAGTCGGAGGTTCACCGTGTAACGGTAGGGCCGGCCGCGGTTGACCTGGATCCCGGCAACTACCGACGACAGCGCGATGGCCACCCAGATCAGTGCATTGACGACGGCGAACAGACCGCCAACCGTGGGCAGCAGGGACAGCAGCCAGGCCGCAAACGCGAGCAGCGTTGGCGGGAAGGTGAAGTTGAATGCCTCCCGCGCCTCCTGTGCGGTGAACGGGCCGCGGTCCTTGAAGATGAGCAGGATCAGCAGTGAAGGAATGAACCCCAGGATTCCGCCGAAGTGTGCCAGGGTTGCCCACTGCCGGTCTTCGGACGCGGTCAGGGGCAGCGCATTCGCCGGGACGCCCTCAAATGCGGACGAGGGCTGGCCGTGGCCCTCCGCGGATCCGTGCTGCTTGGGCTGGTCGGCGGGGTTAGACAACTGGACATCCTTCATTGCTTTCGGGGCCGCCGGGGCAGGGGCCTTCCTCACTAGAGTACGTCGTTGCCCAGTAATCCTGCACTGCGGATCGGTCGCCCCGACCGGAAATCCTAAGGATCGGTCAGGAAGTCAATCACTTCCTCGACCCGCCCCAGCAGTGACGGTTCCAGGTCGGCATAGCTGGTGACGCAGCCGAGCAGGCGCTTCCAGCCGTGCGCGATGGCTGCCTTGTCGGAGTTGGGCCACCCGAGCCCCGCCAGGATGCCGGTCTTCCAGTCCTGGCCCCGCGGCACCACCGGCCAGGCGGTCAATCCGACGGCTGCGGGCTTGATGGCCTGCCACACGTCTACATAGGGGTGTCCGACGATGAGAACGTTGGCGGCGGCCCCCGGGACCTTCATGGCCTCTTGTGCGATGCGCTGCTCCTTGGATCCGGTGACCAGGTGGTCGACGAGGATGCCAAGCCGTCGATGGGGTCCGGGGGCGAAGGCCCGGATCATCCCGGCGAGGTCATCGACTCCGTGAAGCGGCTCAACGACGATACCCTCGAGGCGCAGGTCATCACCCCACACCTTCTCGATGAGTTCGGCGTCATGCTGGCCTTCGACCCAGATCCGGCTGGCGCGGGCTGTGCGCGCCCGGGCTCCGTCCACCTTCACGGATCCCGACGCCGTCACCCGGCGCGCGGGAGCGGCCGGCGCCACCGCTGGGGCGACGATCTCAACGGGCGAACCATCCACATGGAAACCGAACCCGAGGCGGAAGGTCTTGAGCCTGCCGCGGCGGTCCTCCAACACCATGACGTGCATGCCACCGGATTTCTCCACCCGGACCACCGCGCCGACGTAGCCGCTCTGGACGTCTTCCAGGACCAGCCCAGCGCTGACCGGAATCTTGGGGAGGGGGCCACTGCGGGGAGCCGAAATGTCCTGTGCTCCCCATTCGTAACTGGACATCGTCTTACTCGCTTCCCGGCTCACCGCTGGACAGTCCGGCCAGGGATTTCAATGCTAACAATTCATCGGAAAGTACTAGACTTGGCACTTGGGCGTGTCGAGTGCCAGATCCGTTGGAAGAGTCAAGGAACCATGTTCGGAGGTGAAAAGTGAGCGAACCACGCCGACTGGAAGTCCTGCGCGCCATCGTCGAGGACTATGTGCATTCCCGGGAGCCTGTTGGATCGAAGGCCCTGGTGGAGCGGCATCAACTGGGTGTCTCATCGGCCACCATCCGCAACGATATGGCGGTGCTGGAGGAAGAGGGGCTGATCACGGCGCCCCACACCAGTTCCGGCCGGATCCCCACCGACAAGGGCTATCGCCTCTTTGTCGACCAGATTTCCGAGGTCAAGCCGTTGTCCGCGCCAGAGAAACGCGCCATCCAGACGCTGCTGGAGGGAGCTGAGGATCTCGATGACGTGATGGACCGCACCGTCCGGTTGCTGTCCCATCTCACCAACCAGGTGGCAGTGGTGCAGTACCCCCATCTGGGGAACGCCGCCGTCCGGCACCTCGAGTTCGTCCTGCTGGCGCCAAACCAGGTGCTGGTGGTCCTGATCGCCACGAACGGCACCGTACAGCAGCGTGTGGTGCCCCTGCCCCTGCCCGAGCCCGTCCCCGAGAACAGCCTCGCCGAACTCCGGCAGCATTTCCTCGGCTCGGTGGCCGGGACGAAGCTGACGTTTCTCCCGCAGGAACTGGCGCTGGCTGTGGCAGCGCTGCCGTTTCAGCAGCGCAGGGCCGGCACTGTCCTGGCGCGGACCCTCGAGCAGCTCGCCGGGATCAACCGCGAAGACCGGATTGTGATGGCAGGTACAGCCAACCTTGCCCGATCCACCGTAGACTTTCCCCTGAGCATCGGCCCCGTGCTGGAAGCACTTGAGGAACAGGTGGTCATGCTCCGCCTCCTCTCCGAAATGAAACACGATGCATTTGGCGTGTCGGTGCGGATCGGGCGGGAAAACCCCCACGGAGGCCTCGCCGAAGCATCGGTGATTGCCACCGGGTACGGCCCCGACTCGTTGGCGAAAGTGGGAGTCCTCGGACCTACCCGGATGGACTATCCCACGTCGATGTCGGCGGTACGCGCGGTGGCCCGCTATCTGTCCCGGATCCTGACGGACTAGCCGGGCACCCGACACGCAGGAACTTTGAAGGCAAGAACCGAACCTTTCGAAGGTGGGGCGCTTTTGCCCCACCTCGACCAGTGACACAGGAAGTGAAGTGCAGGAGTGAGTAATCACTATGAAGTCCTCGGTGTGAACCGCGATGCGAGCGGCGAGGAGATCAAGAAGGCCTATCGCAAGCTAGCGCGGAAACTTCACCCGGACGTCAATACGGGGCCGGACGCGTCGGAGGAGTTCAAGCTGGTCACCCGCGCCTACGAGGTGCTGTCCGACCCACAGAAGCGCCGGGTGTATGACACCACGGGCAACGAGAACGGGACCGATAACGGTTTCGGTGGCGGACACGCCGGCCCGGGCTTTGCGTTCCAGGACATCTTCGAGACCTTCTTCGGCGGCGGCGGACCCAGCGGACCGCCGTCGCGCACCCGCCGGGGTCAGGACGCGCTCATTGCGGTCCGCATCGACCTGGTCGACGCCGTGTTCGGGATCAACAAGAAGATCGACGTCGACACCGCAGCGGTCTGCCCCACCTGTGACGGTTCCTGCTGCCAGTCCGGCACCTCGCCGCGGACCTGCGACATCTGTGGTGGATCAGGCCAGGTACAGCGGGCCGTCCGGTCCATTCTGGGCCAGGTCATGACCAGCGCCACCTGTGGCACCTGCCAGGGCTTCGGCACAGTAATCCCCAACCCTTGCCACGAATGCAACGGCGACGGCCGGGTCCGCAGCCGCCGCAGCCTCACCATCAAGGTGCCGGCGGGTGTCTCCACCGGGACCCGTATCCAGCTCGGCGGCCAAGGCGAAGCCGGCATGGCCGGCGGGCCGCAGGGTGACCTGTATGTGGAAATCCGGGTCAACCCGGACCCCACGTTCCTCCGCGAGGGAGACGACCTGCACGTCACCCTCAGCGTCCCCATGACCGCTGCCGCCCTCGGTACCACCCTGAACTTCGCCTCGTTCGACGGCGACCAGGAGCTGGGTATCAAGGCGGGTACCCAGTCGGGTGAGATCGTGACTCTGCGCGGGCTGGGAGTGACCCACCTGCGCGGTTACGGGCGCGGCGACCTCAAGGTGCACCTGAACGTCGAAACCCCCCGCAACGTCGACCAGGCGCAGGAGGAACTGCTGCGCAAGCTTGCCGAACTACGCGGCGAAGAGTTCGTTGAGGGACAGCTGGCCAGCAACGGCTCAGGGGTCTTTGCGAAGCTGCGAGAGCGGCTGGGTAACCTCTAGGCGTGAGCAACGCACTGTACTTCGGCGACCCCAACGCCGTCTCCGCCGCCGTTCCCGGGTCCCGCTTCGTCCTGACCGGTCCGGAGGCGCGCCACGCCGCGACGGTGAAACGGGTCACCGTGGGCGAGGCCATCGATGTCGCCGATGGGCGCGGACGCAGGCTCACGGGGACCGTCGCCGAGAGCGGCGGCCAGAGTGTCACCCTTGACGTCAGCACTGTCGAGGACGAGCCGGCCCCCGCCACGACGCTGGTCCTCGTCCAGGCACTGGCCAAGGGGGACCGCGACCTCCAGGCGGTTGAGGCCGCCACCGAGCTGGGCGTGGATGCCGTGCTGCCCTGGCAGGCAGACCGCAGCATTGTCCGCTGGCGTGCCGAGAAGGCCGTCAAGGGGCAGCAGAAATGGGAGTCCACCGTCTGGGGTGCTGGTAAGCAGTCGCGTCGGGCGCGGCTCCCCGAGGTGCACAGCCTGCATGACAGCAGGTCCCTCGCCGGCTGGTTGGCGGGCGTGGACCTGGCGCTGATTCTGCACGAGGAAGCCGTGGACGGGCTGGGAACGTTCCTCAGGCCAGCTGACGGTGCCGTGCCCGGCACTGTCGCGATCGTCGTAGGGCCGGAAGGCGGAATCAGCGCCGCCGAACTGGAGTTGTTCACCTCGAACGGGGCCCATGCGGTGCGAATGGGAGACCATGTGTTGCGTTCCTCCACCGCCGGTCCAGCCGCGCTGGCGGTGCTGAACCAGCTGCTCGGCCGCTGGTAGCGGCGCCCCTCTAGTCCAGGTCGAAGCGCTTGGTGTCAGCGTTGAGTTCCTTATTGTCCTGATCCGGGTTGTCCTGGTCAGCCGCGGGGCGGTCAAAGACGGTTACCTCGTATTCACCCGGCTCCAGGGCGACGGTGAATTCGAAGAGGCCGGGGGAGCCCGGGCGCTCATCCAGCCCCACGGTCCCGCTTCGGTGCGGCTTGAGGTCGGCGCCGACCACCTCATCGATCCGCCAGTACAGCACGGCGTCGTCGGAGACACCGCTGCCGGATACGGTGATTTCTGGCTGGTCGCGAACCTCGCCATGCTGCGGCTCGATCACCCAGATTGGGGCCATCAGCGCCGTGTCACGCTGCATTTGGCCGCCCAATTCGATGTGACCAAAGGCGTTGAACCCGGTCTCCCCGTCGACCAGGATCACCACGCTGCTGGGATCGCCGCCGGACACGAGCCCCGAGCTGGCGGCAGCCGCGGTGGCTGTGTAGACGAGCTGCTGCACCGCACGGTACGCGGAGCCCTCATCGATCCGCGTGCCGAACGCATCACGGGACATGTCGACGGTGATGATGTTGCCGGGAGAAATTGACGCGCTGACTGTGCCGGCCGGTGACCACGGGCCGAAGTAATCAGGATCCAGGGGTGCGCTGGTGGTCATGGCCTGCACCGCCGCGGCGATCGGATCCCCGCCCTGCTCACCCTTGAGGAACTCGCGGTACAGCAGGATGCTGCCGTTGTTGTCGCCCATCCAGTAGACGGGAAGCAGGTTGCCGCCGGTGGCTGTGGCGGGTGGGACCGCCGAGTGGGGGACCGACGTCGGGCCCGTCACGGTGCTCGCCTGTGCGGGAAGGGACGTTGCGGCGTCGGTGCCGTCCACCGGGGTGCAGCCGGTCAGGCCAAGACCCGCCAGCGAGAGCAGTGCCGTCGCCGTCAGGGCCCGCCCCCGTCCGCGCCGATGATCGCCAGGCTGAAAGGACCACTCCATCTGCGTCCTGTCCTTTCCCTGTGCCGCGCATCCATGTTGAAGGTCGTCGCCCGCGGTAGTGCGCTGGAGCAACGTCTTCCAGCTTTACATACGCCCACCGGGCCCAGATGGGGTGTAGCCAAGTCGTCACAGGACTGAGACAGTATTGAAACCGTGCCGTTGCCCGGTAGTGACCAACTGCTTCCTGAGCACGCCAATGGGCCACCGATCCGGCGGATCAGCCAGGAGTGGAAACTCCTCGGGAGGGGAGCAGGTGACGTAAGATTGGCTGCGGACGGTCGTGCCGTCAGTTACCGATTCAAGGAGAGATGGAAGGCCGCGAAGGCCGATTATATGACCGATTCTTCAGTTGGCATTAGCGCAGTGGGTCTGGACACAGTGGTGATCCACTTCGATTCGACGGAACAGATGGTTCAGGCGTTGGGAACGAACGATGAAGCCTTGCGGCTGATCGAGAGCACCTTCGTGGGGGTCAACCTGCATGTCAGGGGCAATGAGCTGTCCATCACGGGACCTGCCGTGGACGTGTCACGCACGGAACGGTTGATCTCCGAGATCCGCACCCTCGCCGCGAACAACACCACAGTCAATCCGCAGGTTCTCCGGCAGCTCCTCTCGATGCTGAAGGACCAGTCGGTCAGCAGCCCGTCAGACGTGCTGACCATGAACATCCTCTCGTCCCGCGGCAGGACCATCAGGCCCAAGACGCTCAACCAGCGCGACTATGTCGAGGCCATCGACCGGCACACAGTGGTGTTCGGGATCGGCCCGGCCGGTACCGGCAAAACCTATCTGGCCATGGCCAAGGCCGTGCAGGCTCTGCAGCACAAGGAAGTCAACCGGATCATCCTCACCCGCCCGGCGGTGGAAGCGGGGGAGCGGCTGGGGTTCCTGCCCGGCACCCTCAGCGACAAGATCGACCCGTACCTGAGGCCGCTGTACGACGCCCTCCACGACATGATGGACCCCGACACCATTCCCCGGCTGATGGCTGCGGGCACCATCGAGGTGGCCCCGCTGGCCTACATGCGCGGGCGCACCCTCAACGATGCGTTCATCATCCTGGACGAGGCGCAGAACACCACGCCCGAGCAGATGAAAATGTTCCTCACCCGTCTCGGCTTTGGCTCCAAGATGGTGGTCACCGGCGACATCACCCAGGTGGACCTCCCCGGTGGGACCAACTCAGGCCTCCGCGTGGTCAGCGAGATCCTCCAGGGTGTCGACGACGTCAGCTTCCGCACCCTCGACGCCTCCGACGTCGTCAGGCACCGGCTGGTCGGGGACATTGTCACTGCCTACAGCGTCTGGGACGAAAACCAGCGGGCATCTGCCGCCCGCGACCACCGCGGACCGCGGGCACACGCGGGAGGCAAGGCATGAGCATCGAGGTCAACAACGAATCGGGAATCGACGCCGACGAGGAGAATTTGGTCCGGTTGGGACGGTTCCTGCTGGACAGCCTGTATGTCCACCCCGAGGCGGAGCTGTCCATCATTCTCGTCGACACGGTAGCGATGGAGAAACTCCACATCGAGTGGATGGACGAGCCGGGCCCGACTGACGTCCTGTCCTTCCCGATGGATGAGCTCCGCCCCGGGACCGCTGGCCGGCTGACCCCGGCCGGGGTTCTCGGCGACGTGGTCCTCTGTCCCGAGGTGGCGCAGGACCAGGCCGCGAAAGCCGGCCATTCCACCGGCGAGGAACTTCTCCTGCTGACCACCCACGGTGTGCTGCACCTGTTGGGGTACGACCACGCTGAACCCGACGACGAGGCCGAAATGTTCGGCCTTCAGCGTCGCCTGCTGGCCGATTATCTGGGCGGAAAAGCGCCCGAGGAGACAGTCAGTTGATCATTTGGGTCCTCGCACTCATGGCGTTAGTGTTCGTCCTTGTCGCAGCTCTGGTGACGGCCGCCGAGGCTGCCTTCAGTTACCTGCCCCGCCAGGAGGGCGAAGAGCTGCTGCAGGGCAAATCCGGGCGCGCGCTGGAGCGAATCCTCGCCTCGCCCATCGCCCATATGCATGCGCTCCGGTTCTGGCGTGTCTGGTTCGAGATGGCTGCCGCAGTGGCGGTCGCGATCCTCTTCCACGACATCCTCGACAACGTGTGGATCGCCGGACTCTTGGCCACCGCCACCATGGCGGCAGTCGGGTTCGTCCTGGTAGGGGTGTCCCCCCGCCAGCTGGGCCGCACCCATGCCAGCACTGTGGTTCCCGCCACGGCCGGACTGGTCCGGTTTCTGTGCGGAGTCCTCGGACCGGTACCGCGCTGGCTCGTTGCCCTCGGCAGCTCCATCACCCCCGGAGCGGCACGCGCCGAGGCGGCCTTCTTCACTGAAGAGGAATTCCGCGAACTGCTCTCGCGTGCCAACGACGCGGAGATGATTGAGGACAGCGAGGCGGAACTGATCCACTCGGTGTTTGAGCTGGGCGACACCAAGGTGCGGTCGGTCATGGTGCCGCGCACGGACATGGTATCCATCGAGACCGGCTCAACCCTGAAACAGGCGATGTCCCTGTTCCTTCGCTCGGGCTACTCCCGCATCCCTGTCATCGGCGACAGCGCCGACGACATCATCGGCATTCTCTACCTCAAGGACGTCGTCGCCCAGCTGCACGGGCCCGATGAGCGCGATGCGGACCCGGTGGACGGCGTTTGCCGGGCGGTGCGTTATGTCCCCGAATCAAAGCCTGTGAGTGATTTCCTTCAAGAACTGCAACGCGAATCCACCCACGTCGCCATCGTCATCGACGAGTATGGCGGCACGGCGGGCCTCGTGACTCTCGAGGATCTGATCGAGGAAATCGTCGGCGAGATCGTCGACGAGTACGACTCCGAGGTGCCCGAGCTGGAACCACTCGGCAACGGCGAGTACCGGATCAGCTCCCGGATGGGCATCGACGACCTGGGCGAAATCTTCCACGTCGACCTCGAGGACGATGAGGTGGACACGGCCGGCGGCCTGCTCGCGAAGACCCTTGGCAGGGTGCCCATCGTGGGCAGCGAGGTCACCGTCGGCAGTATCGGCCTGCGCGCTGAACGGGTTGAGGGCCGCAGGAACCGGGTATCGCACATCATTGTGTGGAAGCGGGAGCCCGCGCACGACGACGACGGCCGGGACCGAAATCCCGCACAACTTCAAGGACACGGCGGAACATCATGAGCGAACGCAATCACCGGGCAGGTTTCGTATCCCTGGTCGGGCGCCCGAATGCTGGCAAATCGACACTGACCAACGCGCTGGTGGGACAGAAGGTCGCCATCACCTCGTCCAAGCCGCAGACCACCCGGCACACCATCAGGGGGATCGTGCACCGGGAGGACTCCCAGCTGATCCTCGTTGACACGCCGGGCCTGCACCGGCCCCGCACCCTCCTGGGCCAGCGACTGAACGACCTCGTGGCGGACACCCTCGCCGAAGTGGACGCAATCGGTTTCTGCATCCCCGCCAACGAGCCGATCGGGCCGGGCGACAAGTTCATCACCGCGCAGTTGTCCCGCCTGCAGCGGAAGCCGCTGATCGCCGTCGTCACCAAGACCGATCTGGTGGACCGTGCCGCCCTGACCCGTCAGCTGATGGCTGTCGTGGCCCTGGGCGAGGAAGTGCTCGGCGAGGCTGGCTGGGCCGACGTGGTCCCGGTCTCCGCGGCTGACGGGTTCCAGGTCGAGACGGTGGGCGACGTATTCGCGTCCCACATGCCAGAATCCCCGCCCCTGTACCCGGGTGGCGCGCTGACCGACGAACCGGAGGCCGTCATGGTCGCGGAACTGGTCAGGGAGGCAGCCCTGGAGGGTGTCCGCGATGAGATGCCGCACTCGCTGGCCGTGGTTGTCGATGAGATCGTTCCCCGGGAAGGCCGGAGCGCTGACAACCAGCTGCTCGACGTCCGGGTGAACCTTTTCGTTGAGCGCTCCTCCCAGAAGGCAATCATCATCGGCAAGGGCGGCGCCCGCCTCCGGGAGGTCGGCACCAACGCGCGCAAGAGCATCGAAGCCCTGTTGGGTACGCGGATCTACCTCGATCTGCACGTGAAAATTGCCAAGGACTGGCAGCGCGACCCCAAGCAACTGGTACGGCTGGGCTTCTAGACCGGGCACTACCCGGCACCATCAGTCGTTGACTGAGAGAAGCCGGGACTGGTTTGCTTTGCCACAGTCCACCAGCCACAATTGACCGAATTCTTCGAAAGGGCCGCACCCTATGAGTCGTCCATCCGCCGATGCTGGCCACCCCGCTGAGGGTGCTGCGGCGTCTCCGGGTGGGCGCCACCTCGGCCGGCCGGCCTCCCAGACCCTCCTGAAGGTTATTGCCGCAGCCCTGGCCACGATCCTCGTTGCTGGTGCAGGGTTCGCCTCCGTCCAGCTGATCAGGCTGCAGGGCAACGTGGTGACCCAGCCGCTAAACCTGAGCACCGACCAGGACGACGACGACACTGCGAACATCGACAGGGACCCGGTGCAGATCCTGATCCTGGGGACCGATACCCGGGAAGGCTCCGAGAACGCCGCGTACGGCGGCGAGGAATTCACCACGGAGACCGGCAACTCCGACGTCATGATGCTGATGCACCTGTCAGCTGACCGGGAGAACGTCACGATGGTCAGCTTTCCCCGTGACCTTCTGGTGCCGCTTCCGGCCTGCCTCGACCCGGAAACCGGCACGCTCAGCCCGGCGCAGGACCTGGCGATGCTCAACGGGGCGCTCGGCAATGGCGGGCCCGGCTGCACCGTCGCCGCGATCAACGAACTGACGGGCCTGAAGATCGACCACTTCATGATGGCCGATTTCAAGGCAGTGAAGGAACTCTCCTCGACCCTTGGCGGTGTCGAGGTGTGCGTGAACCAGGCGATCGAAGACACCTACTCAGGCCTCAGCCTCCCCGCTGGCACCTCCGAGGTGGAGGGTGAACAGGCGCTGGCCTTCCTGCGGACCCGCCACGGGTTTGCAGACGGCGGCGACGAGGGCAGAATCCGGGCACAACAGTCGTTCATGGCGTCGATGGCCCGCAAAATCACCGAGGAGGGAACCCTCAACAACCTTCCCCGGATGTACGCCATCGCCGAAACCATTACCAAAAACCTCACCGTCGACGACGGGCTGAGCCAGATTCCCGATCTGCTGCGCCTGGCCGATCGCCTGAAGGACGTCGAC
Source organism: Arthrobacter sp. 260 (assembly GCF_013116745.1). Lineage (GTDB taxonomy): Bacteria > Actinomycetota > Actinomycetes > Actinomycetales > Micrococcaceae > Arthrobacter_D. The sequence goes on along the minus strand of NZ_JABFOE010000023.1, from coordinate 7,444 downwards.
CTGGCGAAGGTGGCGTTTGTGACGATGCCCGTCCTGCCCTACGAGCCCGATCTGAACCGGCTGATCCCTGACGAGGAACGCGCCGCTGAACTGTTCGAGACCCTCGTGGACGACCGCAGCATCATCGACGCCGCGGACCCCGAGCCCTCAGCCTCACCCGAGCCGTCAGCCTCGGGTGACGCGACGCAGGAGGCCAGCGACGAGCCGTCCGCCGAGCCGGAACCAGACTTCGATCCCGCAGCAGTCCCGTTCACCGTCATCGACTCCTCAGGCGAAACCGACCGGGGTGAGGAAATCCTGGAGCTGTTGCAAGGTGAGGGCTACACCCAGACAGTGGTCAGCGAGGACACCGAAACGCCAGCGACCCAGCTGTTCGTCGGCCCCGGCTACGAGGCGATCGCGGCATCAGTAGCGGAACTGTTCGGGCTCGCCGAGGTGCAGGTGCTGGCCAGCCCGGCCACCGTAGGGCTCGCCCTCAGCGTGGGCGCCGACTTCACCAGCGGCAGCACCGTCACGACGGAAGGGCTGCCGCCCGAACTCTCAGGCCAGACTGCTGACCAGGTGACCTGCCAGTCATCGTTCGGCTCGTAGCAACTACCAGATCCGCACCCGCTGGTCGGGGTCCAGCCACAGCTGGTCTGCCTCAGTCACGCCAAACGCGTCGTGGAACGGATCCAGGTTGCGGACCACCTGGTTGCACCGGAACTCGTTGGGGGAGTGCGGATCGACAGTAAGCCGGCGCAGGGCCTCCTCGGCGCGGATCTTCTGCCGCCAACACTGGGCCCACGAGGTGAAGAAGCGCTGCGCGCCGGTCAGGCCATCGATGACGGGCGGTTCAGCGCCGTCCAGGCTGAGCAGGTAGGCGCGGTAGCCGATCGACAGGCCGCCCAGGTCGCCGATGTTCTCACCAAGGGTGAGGTTGCCGTTGACAGTGTTCCCGGGAGCCTCGGCGGGGCTGAGCTGGTCATACTGCTCCACCAGACGCGCAGTGAGCGCGTCGAAGGCGGCCCGGTCCTGGTCGGTCCACCAGTTGTCCAGCCGCCCGCTTCCATCGAACTGCGAACCCTTGTCATCGAACCCGTGCCCGATTTCGTGGCCGATCACTGCGCCGATCGCTCCGTAGTTGACCGCCGGATCGGCGTCGACGTCGAAGAACGGTGGCTGCAGAATGGCTGCCGGGAAGACGATCTCGTTCATGGTGGGCATGTAGTAGGCGTTGACGGTCTGCGGTGTCATCAGCCAGTTGCCCCGGTCGATCGGTCCGCCCAGCCGGGCGAGCTGACGATCCAGTTCAAAAGCCGTCGCGCGGCGGACATTGCCGTAGGTGTCGCCGTCGATGATTTCCAGTTCCGAATAGTCGATCCACTGATCGGGGAAGCCGATCTTGGTGTGGAACTGCTCAAGCTTGGCGAGGGCCCGCTCCTTGGTTGCCGAGGTCATCCAGTCGAGCGAGGTGATGCTCTCCCGGTAGGCGGCCAACAGGTTTTCGACCAGCCCCAGCATGATCGCCTTGTGGGTGGGTGGGAAGTGGCGGTTCACGTACTCGCGTCCGACGGCTTCACCGACGGCCCCCTCCACCAGCGCCACACCCCGCTTCCAGCGGTCCTTGATCTGCGGTGTGCCGCTGAGGTGTGTGCCGTAGAAGGCGAAGGCCGCGTCGACGAACGCGCGGCTGAGGTACCCGGCTGCGTGCAGCAGCACCCGGGTGGTGAGCCAGCTCTTCCAGACCTCCAGGTCAACCGAGGCCAGGAGGCTGTCGACGGCGGCCAGGTACTGGGGCTGGCTGACGATCAGTTCGTCGATGCCGTCGGCGTTGCGGGTCAGGGTCTTCAACCACTGGCCGCTGAAGGGCGCCAGTTCGACGACGGCGTCCAGGGTCAGCAGATTGTAGGTAGCTTGTGGGTCACGCCGGGTGACCGTGTCCATGTGGGCAGCTGCAAGCTGGGTTTCCAGGTCGAAGACGGCGGTGGCCCGGCCCTCGGCGTCGTCCACTCCCGCCTCCCTGAGCAGCGCGACCAGGAGAGCCCGGTATTCGGTCCTCGAGGTGTCGAACTTGTCCTCCCGGTAGTAGGACTCGTCGGGCATGCCCAGCCCCGACTGGTAGAGGTGCAGCATGTACCTCTCGGGGTTGCCAGCATCGTTGCTCACGTAGGGCAGCGCGAGCCCGGCGATACCGGTCCGGGACAGCTCGGCGTCCAGGGTGACCAGGGCCGCCGTCGACTCGACCGCGTCAATTCTTTCCAGCAGGGGAGCCACCGGCTCCGCCCCCGCCCGCTCAATGAGGTCCTCGTCCATGAAGGACCCGTACATTGCCTTGATTTTGAAGTTGTCGCCGGACGGATCAGGCGTCGCCGCCGCGTCTTCAATGATTTGGCGCACGGCCAGTTCGGCGGCATCCCGGAGCTGGGTGAAAGCACCTTCCAACGGCCGGTCCGACGGAATATCGGTGGTGCTCAACCAGCCACCGTTGACGTGCCGGAACAGGTCGTCCTGAACCCTAACCTCGGTGCCGGTTGCCGTGTGGGTGGTCCCTGCCGATGCCATGGTGATCCTAACTGGTGGGGTGAATTCGAGTGTGCCAAGAAGTGAAATCGATCCGGATTCCATCCTATGCTCCATGCTAGGGTGGGCTTGTGCGCGCAGAACTGCTCCTTCTTAGCTGCCGCGGCGGGGCCAGAACGACTAGGTAGTCATTCAAGACACAGTCAAGGCCGACTCCCCGCTGCGGAGTCAGTGATGCCCGGCCCAGTCCTGAAGATCCCGGCTCAGAGTCGTCGCGAAGCGGCCCCGGAGTCTTCCCCAGAACCTCCACAGAACAGGCCAACCATCATGCGCAACGCACAAAAACCCTCCGGAATGCCGTTCCACAAGTACACGCCGTTCCAGGACCAGATCACCGTCGAGCTGCCGGACCGGACCTGGCCCGACAAGGTCATCACCAAGGCTCCCCGCTGGTGCGCTGTCGACCTGAGGGACGGGAACCAGGCGCTGATCGACCCGATGAGCCCCGAACGCAAGCATAAGATGTTCGACCTCCTGGTCCAGATGGGCTACAAGGAGATCGAGGTGGGTTTCCCCTCAGCCTCGCAGACCGACTTTGACTTCGTCCGCCAGCTGATCGAGACGGACCGGATCCCCGACGACGTCACCATCCAGGTCCTCACGCAGGCCCGGGAGCACCTGATCGAGCGTACCTACCAGTCGATTGAGGGCGCCGATCGTGCCATCGTCCACCTGTACAACTCGACCTCGGTCCTGCAGCGCCGGGTGGTGTTCAACCAGGACAAGGACGGCATCATCGACATCGCGCTGACCGGGGCGCGGCTCTGCAAGAAGTTCGAGGAAACCCTGAGGAATACCGAGGTCACCTACGAGTACTCTCCCGAGTCCTTCACCGGCACGGAGCTGGAATTCGCGGCGCGGATCAGCAACGAGGTAGCAGTGGTGCTGGAAGCCAGCGCAGACCGCCAGATGATCCTGAACCTACCCGCAACCGTCGAGATGGCCACCCCCAACGTGTATGCCGACTCGATCGAATGGATGTGCCGGAACCTGGACAACCGGGAGAACATCATCCTGTCCCTGCACCCGCACAATGACCGCGGGACCGGCGTCGCCGCGGCCGAGCTCGGCTACCTGGCGGGCGCTGACCGGATCGAGGGCTGCCTGTTCGGCAACGGCGAACGCACCGGCAACGTTGACCTGGTGACACTGGGCATGAATCTCTACGGGCAGGGTATCGACCCGGAGATTGACTTCTCCGACATTGACCACATCCGGCGGACCGCCGAGTACTGCAACCAGCTCCCCGTCCCCGAGCGTTCACCGTACGGAGGCGACCTCGTGTTCACCGCCTTCTCCGGCTCCCATCAGGACGCCATCAAGAAGGGCTTCGAACGGATGGAGGCCGACGCCGCCGAGGCTGGCAAGACCGTCGAGGACATCCCCTGGGCCGTGCCCTACCTGCCGATTGACCCGAAGGATATTGGGCGCAGCTACGAGGCAGTGATCCGGGTCAACTCCCAGTCCGGCAAGGGCGGCGTCGCCTACCTGCTGAAGAACGAGCACAGCCTGGACCTGCCGCGACGGGCCCAGATCGAGTTCTCCGGGGTCATCCAGCGCCGTACCGACACGGCTGGCGGGGAAATTACCGGGGCCGAGTTGTGGAAGGTCTTCCAGGACGAGTACCTGCCCAGCCGCGCCGGGGGCGCTGGCACCTGGGGACACTATGCCCTCACCAGCGTCAACACCGCTACCGGGGAAGACGACTCCCTCAAGCTCACCGCGTCCCTGCTGGTGGACGGCGTCCAGCAGCGGCGTTCAGCCGAGGCCAACGGCCCGATTGCGGCGCTACTCTCCATCCTGGGAGAGGACGGGGTTGACGTGCGGGTCCTGGACTACACCGAGCATGCCCTGTCCGCCGGGGGCAACGCCCGCGCGGCAGCCTACGTCGAGTGCACCATCGGGGAACGTGTCCTCTGGGGGGTCGGCATCGACTCCAACACCACGATGGCCGCGCTGAAGGCAGTCATCTCAGCTGTGAACCGTGCCATCAGGGACCAGCAGCAGGCCAGCTAGCAGTACCGGTGGGGCATTACGCCGCACGGGGGCACCGGTCAGGGGGCGCGCCCCCACCGATGCCCCCGTGCGGCGCAAGTGGTGCGAAAATGGAACGGTGTCCTCGTCCTTTGCCTCCCGCACCTACCGCGCCGAAGGCGTCGTGCTGCGTACCCATAAACTCGGCGAAGCCGACCGGATCATCGTCTTCCTCACCAGGGATCACGGACAGGTCAGGGCCGTGGCCAAGGGTGTGCGCCGCACCAGCAGCAAGTTCGGTTCGCGGTTGGAACCCTATATGACGGTTGACCTGCAGCTGGTGGCCGGACGCAGCCTCGATGTCGTCACCCAGGCGCAAACGAAGGGCGCCTACGGCCACGGAATCGCCGCCGACTACGGCAGGTACACGGCTGCCGCGGCGATCGCCGAAACCGCTGAGCGCCTCACCGACGCCGACGGCGAATCCTCCGGAGCCCAGTACAACCTCATCGTCGGGGCCCTGTCAGCCCTGAGCCGGGGACTGCACGCACCCGAGCTGATCCTCGACTCCTACCTGCTACGTGCCCTCGCCACGGCCGGTTGGGCGCCAAGCTTCACCGACTGCGCCCGCTGTGGGGTCCCCGGGCCGCACTCCGCCTTCTCGGCGCCGCTGGGTGGGGGAGTGTGCCCTGACTGCCGTCCACCAGGGGCCGCGTCGCCGTCGGCCGAATCGATGGAACTGCTCGCCGCGCTGCTTTCCGGCAATTGGGAAACAGCTGACGCTTCCGGCCCGCAGTCCCGCCGGGAGGCTGCCGGCCTGGTTGCGAGCTACCTGCAGTGGCACCTTGAACGAGTCGTCAAATCCCTCAAACTAGTGGAGCGTCAGTGAAGTCAGGACCGACAGTCAGTTCAGGACCGACAGCGAATCAGGACGAACAGTGAATCAGGACCGACGAACCGCCGGCCCTACCCGCCCGTGGCCACACCCCTCCGGAGAAACGGCTCCGGCCATCCCTGCGCAGTTCGTGCCCAAGCACGTGGCGATTGTGATGGACGGGAACGGCCGGTGGGCCAACCAGCGGGGTCTGCCCCGTACGGAAGGTCACCGGGCCGGGGAGGCGGCACTGCTCGATGTGATGGCCGGGGCCATCGAGATAGGGGTGAAGCACGTGTCCGTCTACGCGTTCTCCACCGAGAACTGGAAACGCTCACCGGACGAGGTGCGGTTCCTGATGGGGTTCAGCCGGGACGTCCTGCGCCGGCAGCGCGACCAGCTGGACGCCTGGGGTGTCCGGATCCGGTGGTCCGGACGACGTCCCCGGCTGTGGCAGTCGGTGGTGAAGGAACTGGAGGTGGCTGAACAGCAGACCCTCGGCAACACCACCTGCACCCTCACCATGTGCGTCAACTATGGGGGGCGGGCGGAGATCGCCGACGCTGCCCGTGCCATCGCCGAACAGGTTCAAGCCGGCAAGCTGCGGGCGTCGGCCGTGTCGGAGAAGACCATCCAGAAGTATCTCGACGAACCCGACCTCCCCGACGTCGACCTGTTCCTGCGGACTTCCGGTGAGCAGAGGTTCTCCAATTTCATGCTGTGGCAGTCCGCCTACGCGGAGATGGTGTTCATGGACGTGCTGTGGCCCGACGTCGACCGCCGGGTGTTGTGGCGGGCGATCGGCGAATACGCGGGCCGCGACCGCCGCTTCGGCGGGGCGGTCGACCAGTCAGCTGCCGCCCCCCGCTAGCTTCGGCCGACCATTTCCTGGCAGCGCAGCCAGCCGTCAAGGGTCAGGTACACCTTGCGACGGACCGGTTCCTTGGAGAGCAAGACGTCGTGCAGTGCGCCCTCATAGCGGCAGACGGTCACGTTCGGGCCAAGCTGGAGGGCCCGCTGGGTCATCAGGGTCACGTCGAGGACACTGTCCGAGGTGAGCATCGCCTCGCTCCAGACCGGGCTCACCGAGGAGCGGGTCGAGGCCAGGACCAGGACCGGGACGCCGATGTCCAGCCCCCGGCGCACCTGGGCATGCCCGGCGAGGACCGCGGCCACCCAACCCGCCCTGATGGGGAAACCGAACTCGGGGCGCCACAGGGGATGGATGTCCCAGTCGCCGTCGCCGGTATTACTGATGCTGCGCCAGTAGAATCCGAACTCCGGAAGCTTCAGCCGGGCCTTCGGCCTGAACCGGGTGATGGGATCCAGGAGGCCCTGGGTCGCGCCGCGCAGGATCGCGCTGCCCTGCACATCCAGCCAGGGACTGTTCAGGATCAGGCTGGCAACCCGGCCGGGATTGCGGTGAGCCCACAGCGAGGCGATGAGTGCCCCCGTGGAATGCGCCATCAGGTGCACCTTCACCGGCACCGCAGCCCCCTCCCGTTCACGGATGTGAGTCGCCAACGCCCGCAACGCCGCATCGATGTCGTCGTCATACTCGGCGAGATTCCCGACATATCCGGGGGTCTGCCAGTCGCGGAGGCTGCGCCCGTACTTGCGCAGATCCACTGCGTAGAAGGCGACTCCGCGCGCCGCGTAGAACTCGGCGAGGCCACGGTGAAGGAAATAGTCACTCCAGCCGTGCACGTAGAGTACTGCGGTGACAGTGGTCGGCTCAGCGGAGACTGGTTCGTCGATGCTCGCCGGTCCGCGGCGGCGGAGCAGGCGATCCAGCAGGCCCGGCCACCAGCCACCGGCCCGAGTGTGCGCCGGCGTCGGGTGTTCGGGCAGCAGGGTCTCGATTGCCGGGGAAGTGTAAGACACCAGCGTCGCGACGCACGGGCCCTCGTCGTCGGCGCCGAGCGGCAGGTCGGCGCAGATGAACCCGTGTCCTAGATAGTCCGGTTTCCAGATCAGCCCCATCCCAAAACTGTAACCGTTGGCACCGTTGCAGGCGGGGTGCCGGGGCGGGCG
>NZ_JABFOE010000022.1 GCF_013116745.1 Arthrobacter sp. 260 | reverse complement strand
CACCAGCACTACACAAACTGGCTCAACGACCATTGACACCTATAGGAGCATCAAAATAAGGGGCAGATCAGAGATGCTCAAGAAACTTTTTCCACTAATTTTCGGGGCCAGGATGGTGCTCAGATCGCCGGCATTCAGTGGCCTGTGGCTTGGTCCCAACCCCCGAAGGAACCCCTAACCCGACGCCAACGGAGCCCCTAAACATGCGGTCCCGGGGCTCGACGGCATCACTAACCCGAGGCCGTGGCGAAAGCCCTGCCTCAAGCCCCGACGGAACCACCAATCCGAGGCCACTGGAGTCCCTAAATCCGCGACACCAACGTCCGAAGGAGCCCTCAACACGAGCCGAGGGAAGCCCTGTCTGAGTCCGTGGCAGAACCTGCAGGCATAAGGCCACGGAACTACTTGGCACCGTGGCATCGACAGAAACCGGGGTGCTCAGAGATTGGAGTGCAGCCCAGAGGCGAGATGTGGCGGCTCAAAAAAGACGGGACCTGCCAGATCTCACGCCTCAGCGGGTGGGCTCGGGGCCACGCGATCGCGACGAAGCGCGAGTGCACAACATGCCGCACACACGGCGGTCGCGGCTGCGAGCACCACTGCGCCGAGAACAAGGTGCCAGGCGTCTGCGTAGAGAAACGAAACGACAGCCAGTACACCGAGCGCCAGGGCACTGAAACCTTGAATGATTGCCTCCCGCGATGAGGCTCTGGTGAGCTGGGTTCCCGTCATACCCCGAGCCTATCGGTGCGTTTCCCATCTAACTAGGGTTCGCTACTGCGGCACGTTCCAGGCCGAACCTTGCTGAGCGGCAAGATCCGGCGGGGTCCGGACAGGCCGGACCCCGCGGGACCAGGCCGGACCCCGCCGGACCCCGCCGGATGTCACTCCCCGGCTGGAGTATCCACCTGCATGGCGACAGCACGGACGGGTGACCCGTCCATCCCGAGGAAGGGCAACGGCAACACCGTGACCCACGGATCGGCCCAGTCGACCGAGCCCAGGTTGGTCAGGTTCTCGATGATCACGCCATCGGCACCCAGCAGCTCCCGGTGGAACGGCAGATCGACCTCCGCCCCCGACAGGTCGGTCGGATCCGGGTTGAGGGTATCGACGCCGACCACCGAGACGCCTCGATCCAGGAGACGGCGGGCGATGTCGCCGTCGAACGCTGGATGGCGCAGATACAGCTCAGTGCCGAAATGCTCCGACCAGCCCGTCTGAAACAACACCATCGCAACTGATCCAAGTTCCGCGAGCTGAGCCTCGACGTCGTCCCAGCCGAAGGTGTGACCCGGACCGACGGCGGGAAGCCGGACGATCCGGGCGGGTCCAACCAGCCGCTCAAGGTTGATCTCGTCCACCGAAGCGCCGCCCTCCACCGTGTGGAGTGGAGCGTCCAAGTGGGTTCCCGTGTGGGTGCCCGCATGGACTTCTGCAACCTGGAACCCATCGGCCGCGAGGTGGGCGGCGATGGTGATGGTCACCTCGGGATCGCCCGGGAACACCTGCATCCCGGAAACAATGGGATGCGAGAGATCAACGACCCGCATGGCGGAGGTCGTCGGTTTCGGGAGCGCTATCGCTGAGGTGTGAGTGGTTGGGCGTCCCGGAAACGATCCGTCGAGCCGCAATCGCCCACAACAGGTACAGGCCGGCGGAGATGATGAAGGTGGGGATGGTTGCCCCGATAGGGCTCGGCACTGAATACGTCAGGATCAATGACGCTGTGGCACCGATTACCCACACAGCCACTGCTGCCAGATTGACGCCCTTGAAGTACCAGTAATCACCACCGGATCCGCGCAGGATGTCCTTGTTGTAGTGGCGTTTGCGGACGATGTAGTAGTCCACCAGCATGACCGCGAACACTGGGATGAACAGGGATCCGATGAGCACCAGGAAGGAGGTGAATTGATCCAGCAGCGCCAACCAGGTGGAGCCAATGATGGAGATCGCGCCGAGGACCAGCGCCGTCGGGAGGAACTTGACCTTGCTGGACGGAACCATGTTCACCACGGAGGAGACCATTCCGTACACCACCATGGTGTTGGTCGCCATCACCGACAGGAAGATGACTACCGCGAGCGGTGTTCCAAAGGCAGCAACAATCGCGGTGGGATCAAACGCCACAGCCTCGCCGCCGTCGAGCACCAGGTACGCCACGGTGGTGGCGCCGAGCACCATCGCGAGCACCGTGGACAGGGTGTAGCCGATGCCTGAGCCGATCATGCCCGCTGCCTGCGACTTCGCCAGGCGGTTGAATTCGGCCGACAGGACCGTCCACGAAATGGCGGTGGCGATGACGACGTCGAGCACTGCCACCCCTGACCAGCCAGCTTCGGGGTCGGCTGGCAGAGCAGCGAAGTCCGACGGCGCGAAGGCAGTGAACGCGTTGACGAAGATGTAGGCCATGAAGGCGAGAATCACCAGAGCGAGCCAAGGCTCAACCCGGGCAATGCCGGCGTGGCCGAAGATCGCCAGGCACACGACCAGCAGCTGGCACAGCACTGAGAACAGGATGGGGTTGGAGAACCCGGTTGCTTGCTCCACGAGGAAATTCACTGTGACGCCCGCCAGCATCGCCTGTACCCAGCTCCAGCCCATCAGGATCACCACGTTGGCGGCGACCGGAAGGAACGAACCGCGGAGCCCGAATGAGCCCTTGGTCAGGGACATGGTGGGAAGGCCGGTGCGAGTGCCCATGTTGCCGACGAGCACAAGGACCGCGCCGCCAATCAGTGTGCCGAGGATGATGAGTCCGACGGCGAGCGGCCAGCTCACGCCGGGGACAAAGAGTGTTCCGGTGAGTAGCGTGGTGACCACCAGGTTGGCGGCCAGCCAGATCATGCCCATCCGCCCGGCGCCGAGGGTCCCCCGGATCGGGCCGAAGCCCTCCGAGTTCTTCTCAAGGTGGTCGGATAGCCGGGAGAAGGCTGACCCGGACGAGGGGCCGGTGCGTTCGGAGGTCGTCATGGTGCTACCTGATTTCGGGGGAGTCGGAGGGGGCAACTGCTGGGAGTGGTGAGAGGTGTTCGTGAACAGCATGCACCGTGCCGGTGGCGTTCCGGTGGAAGATGATGGTCTCGCGCTCGAGGGTCGTTTCACCCGTGTTGATGGTGGTCATCACATCGTGGCTGAACACGGCGCTATCCCCGAGGAGCTGGATCGCGGGGTTGCTGCTCACGCAGTCGGTCACCCGCCAGCCCTCCGCAAGCCACGAATCCCACAACTCTTCGTAGTCCTTGCGGCGGGGAAGGCGCTTGGCCTCAGTGTGGAAGATGAAGGTAGCGTCCTCACTGAAAGCCGCGAAGTACGCTTCGGTGTCTGTCTGGGAAAATGCCGTAACGACGCGCGAGGCAGCCGCCTCAACGTCGTCCCGGGTCAGACCAGTGTGATCGGTCATAGGGTGTGGTCCTTATTCGAATGATCGACGACGGCGAACTCGTCTTGTAGCCTCACAGACAACTTTTGTTTTCAACAAAGTTTGAGTGACACAGCTAACAATGTCAAAGGGTTTACCCAAGTTACTGCTGCAGAGGCGAAAGCGGATGCAAAATGACACAAAAAAGGTGGCGTTCCCGCCTGGGGAACGCCACCGTGGAGTATGGCTTAGCGCATGTTGACGAACTGCAGATCGGCTTCGTCGAAGTTCTTCAACAGTGCCATGGTGGCCTGCAAGTCGTCGCGCGACTTTGAGCTGACACGCAGCTCGTCACCCTGGATGGTGGACTTGACGCCCTTGGGTGCCTCGTCACGGATCAGCTTGTTGATCTTCTTCGCCACGTCCTGGGCGATGCCCTCTTTGATGGTCGTTTCCAGGCGAAACTCCTTGCCTGAGGCATAGGGCTCGCCGGTATCGAGGGACTTCAGGGAGATGCCGCGCTTGATCATCTTGGACTGCAGCACATCGAGGACCGCCAGGACGCGCTCCTCCGAGTTGGCTTTCATCAGGATCATCTCGCCGCTGAAGTCCACCTCAGCGCCGATGCCCTTGAAATCGTAGCGCTGGACGATCTCCTTCTGCGCCTGGTGCAGCGCGTTGGCAACCTCCTGTTTGTCTACTTTGCTAACAACATCGAAAGTGGATTCGCTCGCCACAATGTCTCCTAAGGGGTAGTGAGAAGGAACTGCTCCCAGCCTAATCGGTTCTCCCCGGATCGGCTTGTGGCCAAGACTCACAGCCGATCCACAGGAAGTCCGATGTCCACTCACAAAACCCGGTGAAAGTCTTGACTCCAGCGATCAACCATCAGGAGAGAGCCATGACGAGCAAACCGCGTGTCCGGTACCAGGTTCGAGTCCGGCATGCGGTGGCCGGAACATTCCTCGCTGCATCTTCGGCGGTGTCGATCACCGGCCTGTCGGCAATGCCGACGGTGGCGGCCGGGGCGTCGTCGTCGGTCGAGGCCACCTACGAGGCGTCAGCCAGCGCCGAGCGGCTGGCAGGGGTGCGATCCGAAATGGATAACGCTGTCGCCCTTGGCTTGGTGACGACGAGCCAAGCGGATGCCTTCTATGCCCAGATTGAACGCCGCGTGAACGCCGGACTCTAGGCGTAAAGGGGTCGCTGCGGAGGCGATTCGATTCTTGCCCCGATTTTCTGTAAAGTTGTCTTGCCCGCGGTTACCGTGGGCAAACCTCATATATGAGGACGTTTGGCAGATTACCCGAGCGGCCAAAGGGGGCTGACTGTAAATCAGCTGGCAACGCCTTCACTGGTTCGAATCCAGTATCTGCCACAAACGCCGGTATACCGGGAGAGTAGCCCGCCAGGATCTTCGCCAAGATCCGGGCGGGCTACTTTTTTGCCCAGGGAACGCGCTTGTGAGCACACCGGCGGTGCCTCACCTGTTCGCGGTACCCTGATCCCTGCTGCGCACCCGGCTGCTGACGGTGCAGTATCGCCAACCAGTGGGTGTAAGTGTCTTCAATGATCTGGCTGCTGGCACGCCCCTGCCCTCGACATGGTCGCCAAGATGTCTAAATCTGACGCTCAAGGTGCACCCTCAACTGCAGCACCTACTAGGCATCGAGTTTGTTGGCGGTTTCCGGAATGCGCCCTGCAATAACCAACCTCAGATAGGCTCTCGGGATGGGGAAAAACATACTGATCTACGGAAGCTGCGTATCCCGCGACGCTTACAACACATTCAGCGACGAATACAGCCTCACCGGATATGTTCCCCGCCAGTCAATGATCAGTGCAATGGCCCGACCAACAACACTCCCGGATGGGATCAATCTGGAGTCTAACTTCCAGAACCGGTCCATGTCCGGGGATCTCCAGTCGAACCTTCTGCCGACACTTCGCCGGAATGCCGCCCGTACCGACCTATTGCTTGTCGATCTAACGGACGAACGTTTAGGGGTGGCGCGGCTCGCTGATAAATCGTTTGTGACACGATCAAAAGAGCTAATGCGAACCAAGCGTCTGGACCTGCTCCCGGATAAGCCGGTGAGGTTCGATTTCGGAACGGATCGCCATACTCAGGTGTGGATGCGTGCGGCGACGAACCTTTTTGCCCGCATCCAAGCCATGCCCTTCCAGGTCCTTGTTATCAATACACCGTGGGCGCATATGACAGATGAAGGTAGGTTGGTTCCGGACGAGCGAGTCTCACCTTCGGTAGCCAATACGACATTCCAAACCTTCGCCGATCACCTGCGAGAGCTGGAAGTGAACGTCGTCGACATGCCGGGGGAGCTGGCTTTGTCCACCGCGTCGCATAAATGGGGTCCTGCCGCCTATCACTATGCCCCACCCGCGTATCAGTGGATCCGAAATCAAGTAGAAGCCGTCCTCTGAAAAAGATACCCAGCAGCGAATCAGCCGGAAGAGGGCGAAGCCAAGCGTTGAAATGCCTTTAAATTCAGCGGGTTTCGCCTTTTCTGGCTCGAATCCAGTATCTTCCACACCGCCGATAAAACGGGAAAGCAGTCCGCCCGGATCTTCGCCAATATCCAGGTGGGCTACTTTCCTGCTCTTAGCTGGTTAGGCGGGGCCGCATTATTCATAACCATTGCAGCACTGCGTTTTGTCCAGCCGCTGAGGGTGTCATAGCCTCAAAGATGCAGCACATCTTTTCGGGGTGGTCGGTCGGCCACGCCTCCCTTGGATTCTGTCTAATCATTAGAGACGGCCCGGATGTTCGCGTGGCCCAATTCACCGGGAGTAACGGGTATGAAATCTTGGACTGTCGTGCAGGGGATTGATTCTTCCAAAATTCCCGGTGCCATGAAGCTTGGAAAGAGTCTTTCGATAGTTGGAGAATCAATTCTGCCTATCCGGGAGCGCGGCCCTGGCGTTGGTGTCGTCGCACTCTCCGGAGCCGGAGCTATCGGTACCAGATTCTTGAGGGAGCCCAGGGATCTGGATGCATGGTTGTCCGAGCATCCTTCCGCAACCCCATCGGCTATCGGAGCGGCCCTGCGGGGCGCGGTTTGCGCCGTGCTGTGGGAGCCATCCACTCGATCCTTATATGTGACCCCGGATCCCCTCGGCAGTGCTTTCGTCTTCATATGGCGCGACGGGTCAACGACCGTGGTGTCCAACGATCTCAATAGCCTTCTTGAGGTGGTCGCGCGGTTGGGGACAACACTGCAGAAATCAATGCCGTATCTGCTATCGACCCTGGTCGTGGGCCATGGTGGGTACTATCCCACCAGTTACGAGGGAGTGGATGTAGTGCCGCAAGGGCGCCTACTGAGGCTTTCGATGGACGCCCAAGAGTTTATGGCTTACGAGCGGCCCGACGTCGGGCAGGCCACGTATGAGGAACTTCTTGCGCAGACCCGAACAGAGATTCTTGACAATGTGGTCGCGGCCGCGGAGGCACCGGCAGAGTATCGGATTGCTCACCTCACTGGTGGAGCTGACACCCGGCTCATGCTTTCCGCCATCCTCCACGCAGGAGTGGCAGACCGCTTCAGCTTCTTTTGCAGCGGTCCCGACAATTCAACCGACCGGGTTGTCTCGGATGGACTGGTGAGGCAATACGGACTGACGCCCACGAGGCATCCTGGATTCGATGTGGAACTCGAACCAATGAATCATCGCGAGCGAACCCTGGCTACCACCCAAATGGTTTCCGGATTGATGCCTACAGGTCCCAGCCTGGGAATGAAGGAACCGGAGGGTGGATCGGTAATTCTGAGCGGGGGATACGGTGGTCTGCTCCGCTCGCATTATGGTTCACGGATCGACCCAACAAAAATCAAGTTCGGGCCAGAGCTACTCCGACAAATCTGGGGGAACTTGGCCTTCGGTGACGCCGGACAACGCCTGTCGAGCCCAGGACTTCACCGGGACATCAGCTCGCGGATCAGCGCGAAATACGAACAATTGGCCGCTAGCGGGTTCAACGATGACGCGCTAATGGACGGGCTCTTCCTTACGGTCCGGAATCGCTACTACGTGGGGTTAATCTCGTCAACGGTTAGCCGCACTGTGCCTAGGTTCGATCCCCTGTACACGCCTCTGGGCGCCCATTGGGGCTTATCCCTGCCTCTGCAGGACCGAGCAACAAATGTGGCCGGATTCGACCTGATGGAATCAATGTCCCCGGGGCTGCGCAACTGGGAGTTTGATTTCCCCCGCTTCAGCGACCGCTTCCTTGCACTTCGAGGAGCGCAGGATGAAAAAAGTCTCCCCTCCGCTGGCACACTCCCCTGGGACGGCCGAACCAACATGGTTACAGGCTCCTCGGGAAGCGGACTACCGCTACCGACGACGGAACAGGTTGACTTCGCCAACTCAATCCGGGCGTCCGCTGCGCAGGTAGCGGGACTGGACCTCGTGCAAAGCCAGTGCAAACAGCTGATCGACGGAATCGGCAGGAAAGAACTTGAGCCACATTTCGATTGGGTGGTGCTAAACCGCTTGATGCGACCAGGTTTGAAAAGCCGTGGACCAATCCGGTCCGTCTACTACTTGTACAACTCGCTGCTGTGGTACTACGAGGGATAAGTCAGAGGTAGTTCGCCGGCATATCGATGGATATCCCGGCGAACTACTTTCCGGCGCTGCCCGGGCGGACCGAGGTAATCGATTAGGCGACCGGCTGTGGATCCCGCAGCCCGGAGATTTCGCGGCCCGCGGTCCGGGCGGCATCCTCGGCGTCGGACTTCATGGCAGCGGCCTGGTCGGCGAAGGCATCGAGTGCAGGGTTGACCCCAACCAGGGTGAACTGACGCTGCACTACACGAAGGTCCAGCCCCCATACGTCTGCAAGCACCCGGCGCAGCCATGCGGTCGAGTGGTCCCAGCCTTCTTTGGGCGTGCCTGGATCGTAGTTGCCACCCTGCGTGGTCACGAGCACGGCGGGCTTGCCCTGCAGGGCCGAACCGGCGACGCCGATCCGCGGGTCGGTGTAGGCGACGTCGAACCAGGTTTTGAAGTGCTGTGAGACCCCGAAGTTGTAGAGGGGGACCGTGAACAGCAGCGCGTCGGCCTCAATCAGCTCGTCGGCAAGCGCCGCAGCGAGGGTGGTCCCTTCACGCTGCGCCTCGGACAGATCGCCGCCGGGCATGAAACCGGCAGTCACTGCCTCCTGCCAGGCAGTTGCCGGGACAGGGTCGTTGGCCAGTACCCGGCGGACGACCGTTGACTCGGGGTGGGCTGAAGCCCACTGCTCCTCTACCAGGTCGCCGAGTGCGCGGCTGGCGGAAGTAGCGGGCATGATGCTGGCATCCAGGCGGAACAAAGTCATGAGAGCTCCTCTAAGCAATTTTCTAGAGTCACTCTTATTTTCAGAGTGACTCATTGAAAGTTAGCACGATATGATGGCGGTATGGCAACTGAAGCGAGCGACCTGCATGTCTGTGACGCCGCGGTTGGTCTTGCCTTCTCCGTTCTGGGCAAGCGTTGGAACGGCATGATCATCGATGCGCTCAGCGCTGGGCCGCTGTCTTTCGCCGTTCTGCGCCGCACAGTGAACGGGATCAGTGACGCCATGCTTGCGGACCGCCTGACCGAACTCACCGACGTCTCGCTGCTCACCCGGACCGTGGATCCCGGTCCGCCCGTCGCCGTCAGCTACGCGCTGACACCCGGAGGGGAGCGTCTGCTGCCCATCCTGCACCAGCTCGGTCAGTGGGCCTCGGCGAACCTTGTGGTAGCCCATAAGCCCTGACCGCCCGTCGTCATCCCTCGAAAGGCTCCAGAGCATGAGTGCATTTCATCAGGACCTCGCCCTTGGACGATGGATTCCCCGCGTCTCAGTCGGACCGCGACTCGCGGGGCTCGCCAAGCGGGCCCGACGGGAGCCGTCCGAAGCTCCTGAGGATCTACTCATCGACGACCTCCTGGTTCCCGGCCCGGCTGGAGCGCCCGACGTGGGACTGAGAGTGATCCGCCCAAAGACGCTGCGGGGAAACGCTCCGGCGATCCTCTGGCTGCATGGTGGTGGAATGGTGATCGGTAGCAACAGTCAGGACGACGCCACCAACTTCGCCTTCGCCCGCACCCTAGGAATCACCGTCGCTTCGGTCGAGTACCGCCTGTCGCCGGAGCACAAGGCACCCGCAGCCCTCGAGGACGCCTATGCGGCCCTGGCCTGGCTCGTTGCCCATGCCGAGGATCGCGGGATTGACCCGGGTCGTATCGCTATTGGCGGGCAGAGTGCTGGCGGCGGTCTCGCAGCCGGGCTTGTCCTCCTGGCTCACGACCGCGGAGAGATCCGGCCAGCCTTTCAGCTCCTGGTCTACCCCATGATCGACGACCGCACCGTCACGAGGGAGGACCTGGAGCCCGGCAACATGCGGGTCTGGACGCCACGGAGCAACCGCTTCGGCTGGACCTCCTACCTGACCCAGGTACCGGGTAGCCCAGGAGTGTCGCCCTACGCAGCTCCGGCACGGAGGGAGGACCTGACCGGGCTGCCGCCCGCCTGGATCGGCGTCGGAACCCTTGACCTTTTCCATGACGAAGACATCGCTTACGCCGCTAAGCTTCGGGCGGCGGGGGTGCCCTGCGAGCTGGAAATTGTCGACGGGGCCTTCCACGGTTTCGACGCCCTGTTCTCCAATAAACCTGTCTCCAGAACCTTCTGGCGTGCCCAGGCGGCGGCCCTCCAGAGCGCCCTGTTCCCCCGTTAGGGACCGCTTTGGCCCCCAGGAACGATGGGACAATCGCCGGCCCATCTTCATTGAGAGCGAACACGGGGAGACATCTGCGGTCAAACTCGTTAGCGTTAAAGACATGGCAACTATTGAAGTAACCGAGGCAACTTTCCCCGAGACCATCGAAACGAACGACATTGTGTTCGTCGACTTCTGGGCTGAATGGTGTGGCCCGTGCAAGCAGTTTGCTCCCGTGTACGACGCCGTTTCGCAGAAGCACGACGACATCACCTTCGCGAAGGTGGACACCGAGGCCGAGCAGTCCCTCGCCGCAGCAGCCGGGATCACCTCAATCCCCACCCTGATGGCTTTCCGCGAAAAGGTGCTGGTGTTTTCCCAGCCCGGCGCGATGAACGCCACCCAGTTCGGCGAGCTGGTTGATGCAGTCAAGGGCCTCGACATGAAAGAGGTCCACGAGCAAGTAGCGCAGCAGCAGGCAGCCGCTCAGGCGGGCACGCCAGCCGAAGCTCCGGCAGCGGACGCCCCGGTGCAGGACGAGCAGAAGACCAACTAGTCTTCGCCTCAGGCACCAGCTAGACCAAACGAAACCCCCGATCCTCGTCCGAGGGTCGGGGGTTTCGCGTGCGTCAGTATCTGGTTAGTTGCTCTTGGTGATCTGCACCGGCTCGGACAACAGGCCGCTGAGCGACTCGTTGAGATCCTGCACCGCTGAGCCGCGTGAATGCTTTTCCAGCAGTTCCTCGGACTCCCAGCGTTCCGTCAGGATGATCCGGTCCTCTGCCACGTCGGTGATCTCGTAGCGGATGCACCCCGGCTCGTTGACCACCTGCTCGATGGCGATGTCCAGGGCCAGTTTCACCCGGAAAACCTCGCCTGGGTTGGGAAGAAATACCGCAGTTACGTCAAGTGGTTCACTCATGACAGTCAGCCTACCGGTGGCGGTGATCCTCGGGTGCAAGCCGCGGGCCATAGGTGGGTTTGCGGAACCCACTCGAATACAGCATTCGCACCACCCGCTGCCGATTTCCGTTCCAGGGAGCCAACAGCTCAAGCATCCCGGCGTCGTCGGTCCGGCGACCCGTCAGAGCCGCCCCCACGAAGGCCGCCAGATGATAGTCACCCACCGAGATCGAATCGGGGCACCCGTGCGTGCGCTGCAGGACTTCAGCGGCCGTCCACTGGCCAATGCCCGGCACCGAACACAGCGCGGCGGTGACCTGGCGGGCTGACGGGACGGCCGCCAGGCGCTCCAGTCCCGAGGCCAGTGACGCGGCCTTCAGAATGGTCTCCGACCGGTGGGCATCTACGCCCGCCCGGTGCCAGTCCCAGGACGGGACCCGCCGCCACTGGGCAGCGGTAGGCGGCAACCGTAGGCCAGCGGGTGCCCCCGGGGGCCGGAACGCCTCGTCGCCGTGCCGCACCAGCAGCCAGCGCCACGCCCGCTTCGCCTCGATACCCGTCACCTTCTGCTCCAGGATGACGCGCGCGACGGCGTCCAGCATCCGGCCCGTGGACGGCAGCCGTAACCCGGGGTTGAGATACCTGCCTTTCCGGGCGAGCTCGGGCAGGGATTCCTGGAACCCGGGGCTGTCGAAGGGACCCCAGTCGTCGTCGGCGCCGAGCAGGGCAGGCACTGACTCGATCGCGGCGGACGCCCCAGGGCCCCAGGCGGTCGCGTGAACACGGGCACTGTTCAACGCTCCGCGCTGTTCCAGCCGGAGCGTGGCGGCGCCGTCGTCATTCCGAAAAGCCAACCAGATGCCACCCAGGTGGTGGATGAACGCCGGATCATGAGCACCGCACTGCAGCGTCCCCACTGTACGCACGAGGTTGTACGGGGCTTCGGGCTCCCACACCAGCGAGTGGCCGGGCCCGGCACCAGGCCCAGCCACGGCATCCTTGCGGACAGAAACGGTCATACGACAATGGTGTCACGCCTGACTGACATCAATCTGGTGAGCAACCTGGACAGCGCGGAGCAAGCTGGACATCAGAGCGGGAGCTGGCGCTATCGGATGTCCAGGTTGCTCTCGAATTCGGTGTTCGGGTTCAAACGGAACCGCCTAGGGCATCCCTGATGCAAGCCACAGCGCGACGACGGCCAGCGGCACCGTCAGCGCCACCACCACCAGACCGGCGACGGCGAAGCCGGGCCAGGAGACGGGCACGCCCAGGCCCCGCAACCGGTCGGCCCAGAGCAGCGTCGCCAGGGACGCCCACGGGGAGATGAGGGGGCCGAGGTTCACCCCGATGAGCAGGGCAGCCAACCGGACGGGGGAGTCGGCAGCCGGTTCAAGGGCGAGGTAGGCGGGCAGGTTGTTCACCGCGTTCGCCCCGAAGGTGCCGGCGGCCGCCAGCTGCAGAAGGTCCGGCAGGGACTCGCCGGTTCCGGCAACGGGTTGGAGTGCGTCGCTGAGGCCCTGGGCATGTCCAGCCTCCACCAGCACAAACAGGCTCATGGCCAGCAGCAGCGGCTGCCACGGGACCAGCCGGAAGCTGAGCGTCGCCGGGCTCCGGGCCGCGAACACGCCGATCAACAACAGTCCCGCGACGGCCGCCGGAATCACCACCGGCAGGCCACTGACCAACGCCGGAAGCAGCAGCACCAACACCAGGGAGCCAGCCCCCAGCAGGAAGCGGTCCTCAGCTGGCGTGCCGGGCTGCCGGAGGTAGCGGGCACGGAGCGGGCCGCGGAACAGTAGAGCCAACAGCAGGCACGGCACCAGGATCCCCACGGCAGCCGGAGCCCACAGCAGCTGCACAAACTCCCAGGGCGTGTACCCGATCTCCTGCTGCGCCAGGAGATTGGTCAGATTGGATACCGGCAACAGCAGGGATGCGGTGTTCGCCAGCCACACCACCGTCAACGCGAACGGCAGCGGCGGCAGCCCTGCATGCCGGGCGAGCAGCACCACCAGCGGGGTGATCAGCACGGCGGTGGTGTCCAGGGACAGGAACACTGTACTCAGGACCGCCAGCCCGACCACCAGCAGCCACAGCAGCCGCACGCTGCCACGGCCCCACCGGGAGATGAACGTGGTGAGACGTTCAAAGACTCCGGCAGCGAACAACAACTCGGTGACCACCGTCATGGCCGTCACAAACAGCAATATGTGCCAGACCCGTTCCCACAGTTCGGCCAGACCGGCGAGGGGAAGGATTCCGGACACCACCACCAGCACAGCTGCGCCCGGCAGCAGGGCGGGCAGCAGGTAACGGCGCATACGGGTAGCCTTTCTCACCGGTGGCCGAGGCCGATTGGGGTGTCCGGCGGGTCAGCGCCGTCCGGGAACAAGAGTACTTCGCGGTAACTTTATAGGTATGAAGTATGCGAACTCCGTAGTGGACCTGATCGGCAACACACCGCTGGTCAAACTGAACAGCGTGACCGAGGGAATTGCCGCAACCGTCCTGGCGAAGGTGGAATACCTGAACCCCGGCGGCTCGGTCAAGGACCGTATTGCCGTCAAGATCATCGACGCTGCCGAAGCCGAGGGCAAGCTCAAGCCCGGCGGCACCATCGTCGAACCGACCTCGGGAAACACCGGCGTCGGGCTGGCGCTCGTTGCCCAGCAGCGTGGCTACCGGTGTGTTTTTGTGGTCCCGGACAAGGTGGGCGAGGACAAGCGCAACGTCCTGGCCGCCTACGGCGCCGAGGTGGTGGTCACTCCGACCGCCGTGGCGCCGGACAGCCCACAGTCCTACTACGGCGTCTCCGACCGCCTCACCCGCGAGATCCCCGGCGCGTTCAAGCCGGACCAGTTCTCCAACCCCAACGGTCCACGCAGCCACTACGAGACCACCGGTCCCGAAATCTGGAATGACACCGAGGGCAAGATCACCCACTTCGTCACCGGCGTCGGCACCGGCGGCACCATCAGCGGCACCGGCCGCTACCTCAAGGACGTATCAGCAGACCGCCCCAGCGGCCCGGTGCGCGTGATCGGCGCCGACCCAGAGGGCTCCATCTACTCCGGTGGCACCGGACGCCCCTACTTCGTCGAGGGTGTAGGCGAGGACATGTGGCCCGACGCCTACGACAAGACCGTCGCCGACGACATCCTCGCGGTCACCGACGCCGAAAGCTTCGCCATGACCCGCCGCCTCGCCCGTGAGGAAGGCCTCCTGGTTGGCGGTTCGTGCGGCATGGCTGTGGTGGCCGCGCTGCGGGTGGCCAAGGACCTGACGGCCGACGACGTCGTCGTCGTCCTCCTCCCCGACGGCGGCCGCGGCTACCTCGGCAAGATCTTCAGCGACGACTGGATGAAGTCGTACGGCTTCATGGAAAGCGGCGACGAGGCGACGGTCGGCGAGATCCTGCGCTCCAAGAACGGCAACATGCCGGACCTGGTGCACACCCACCCCACCGAAACGGTGCGCGACGTCATCCACATCATGAACGAGTACGGTGTCTCCAACATCCCGGTCCTGTCACAGGAACCCCCGGTCAAGATGGGTGAGGTGCTGGGCTCGGTCGACGAACGTCTGCTCACCGACAAGCTCTTCCACGGCGAAGCTAAGCTCACCGACAAGATCTCCCTGCACATGAACGACAAGCTGGCTCTGATCGGTTCACTGGAGTCGGTGGCCACCGCACGGGAGCGTCTGGTGGACAGCGACACGCTGATGGTGACGTTCGTTGGGTCACCTGTGGGAATTCTGACGCGCCATGACTTGCTGACGTATATGAGTATCTGACTTCCCCTCTAAGGAGCACCATGACGCACAACGAGAACCAGGGCTTCAACACCCGGGCCATCCACGCCGGCCAGACGCCGGATCCCACCACGGGCTCCGTCATCCCCCCGCTGTACCAGACCACCACGTTCGCCCAGGACGGGATTGGCCAGCTGCGCAACGGCTACGAGTACGGCCGCGGCACCAACCCGACCCGTGACTCGCTGCAGACCCAGCTCGCCGCGCTCGAAGGGGCAACCCACGGGTTCAGCTTCTCGTCAGGTCTCGCTGCCGAGGATTCCCTGATCCGTGCGCTGCTGGCGCCCGGCGACCGGATCGTCATGGGCAATGACGTCTACGGCGGCACCTACCGCCTGATCGACCGGGTGCTCTCACCGTGGGGCATCAGTAACGCCGCAGTGGACATGTCGGACCTCGACGCCGTCAAGGCCGCCGTCGGCGACAACACCGCCATGGTGTGGGTCGAGACGCCGTCGAACCCGATGATGAAGATCTCGGACATCGCAGCCATCGCCACCATCGCGCACGACGCCGGCGCCATCCTCGTGGTCGACAACACCTTCGCGACGCCGTACCTGCAGCAGCCGCTCTCGTTCGGGGCCGACGTCGTCGTCCATTCCACCACCAAGTACATTGGCGGGCACTCGGACGCCAGCGGCGGTGCAGTGATCACCAGCAACGAGGAGATCGCCGAGAAGGTGGGCTTTATCCAGTTCGCCGTCGGCGCCGTCTCGGCCCCGATGGAAGCCTGGCTGACCACTCGTGGGCTCAAGACCCTGGGCGTCAGGATGGACCGTCACAGCTCCAACGCCCGGGCGATCGCCGAGTGGCTGCAGGGCCGTCCCGAGGTGGAGCAGGTCTTCTACCCGGGCCTGGCAGGGCACCCCGGACACGATCTCGCCGCAGCCCAGATGAAGGATTTCGGCGGCATGATTTCCGTGTCGTTCCTCGGCGGAGAGGCTGCTGCCCGGAAGGTGGCCGAGTCCACCCACGTGTTCACCCTGGCCGAATCGCTCGGCGGCATCGAGTCGCTGATGAACTACCCGTCCGCCATGACCCACGCCTCGGTGGCTGGCACTGACCTCGCGGTTCCGGAGAACCTGATCAGGCTCTCCGTCGGCATCGAGGATGTGCAGGATCTGATCGCCGACCTGGAACAGGCGTTCACGGCCCTCTAGAACACACAGAAAAGCGCCCGCAGTCGACGACTGCGGGCGCTTTCGTGTATGCGGCTATTTCTTGAAGGGGCTCAGCGTCCTGCGAATGAGCCGCCGGTACTTGTTCTCCGGCTTCGGGTCCACCTTCGCGAACCATTCTGCGCTGGGCGGCAGCCACAGGGGCACGATCGCCAGCAGCATTACCACTGCCACTATCGAGAGCCCCGGGGTACCGCGCAGCAGCACCGGAAGCCCGACGATGATCCCGATGGTGGTGAGCAACTCCCGCGCACTGCGCTTGCCCCGCCGCAGCCGGAACACCAGGACGAACTGCAGCATTGCCAGCACCCCGAGCACGACGCCGAGCCCCACCAGGCCCGCACGGTCCTGCTCCTGCAGCTGGGCGGACCCAAGGAACGAGCCGGCCGCCACCAGAAACAGGACCGCCACCACCAGCCACACCAGCACGGCCAGCTTCAGCGTCCACGGCAGTGGCGGCCGGGTCACCCGCGGGGGACGGGTCATGCTAGCCGCGGGGGACGACGACGCCGGCCCGCGTCTCGTCGTCGTACGTGTACACGGCCCGTCCGCCGATCCACACGGTCAGGGCCCGCTGCATGACGTCCAGCGGGTCTCCGCTCCAGAGCACGACGTCGGCGTCTTTGCCCACCTCAAGCGAACCCATCCGGTCGGCCAGCCCCAGCACCTTTGCCGGGTTGATCGTGATCGAACGCAGCGCCGTCTCGCGGTCGAGGCCCTCCTTGATGGCGAAGGTCGCCTGGTGGATCAGGAAGTTGATCGGGATGACCGGGTGGTCGGTGATGATGGAGATCTCGACGCCGGCCGCCGCCAGCTTGCCCGGGTTGGCGATGGAGCGTCCCCGGAGCTCCACCTTGGACTTGGTGGTGAACAGCGGGCCGATCAGCACCGGGATACCCCGTTCGGCGATCACATCGGCCAGCAGGTGGGCCTCGGTCCCGTGGTCCAGGACGAGTTCGTACCCGAACTCGTCGGCGAGCCGGATCGCGGTGGCGATATCGTCGGCGCGGTGGGCGTGCTGGCGCCACGGGATTTCCCGCCGCAGCACCATGGCGAGAGCCTCAAGCTTTGGATCGCGGGCGAACTCGTCGGCCTTGCCCATGTAGTTCTGCGCATCCATGAATGCCTTGCGGATGATCATTGCGGTACCCAACCGGGTGGAAGGGGTCTGCTTTTTGTCGCCGTAGACCCGCTTGGGGTTCTCGCCGAGGGCTGACTTCAGGCCGCTGGGGGAGCGGAGCACCATCTCTTCGATGTAGCGGCCGTGGGTGTGGATGGCAACGGCGAGACCGCCGATGGGGTTGCCCGACCCCGGGTTGACGTTCACGGCAGTGATACCGCCGGCCAGGGCGTCGTCGAACCCGGGGTCGTACGGGTTCACGGCGTCGATAGCACGGACGCCAGCGGTGACGGGGTCAGTCATCTCGTTGGTGTCATCGCCGGCCCACCCTTCGCCTTCCTCATGGGTGCCGAGGTGCACGTGGGCGTCGATGAGACCTGGCAACAGCCACTGGCCCGCGGCGTCGTGGATCTCGGCGCCCTCGGGGATGGTGATGTCGGCGCCGAGCGCCGCGATCTTGCCGTCCTCCAGGAGCACCGACCCGTCGAAGGGCGTGCCCTCGATGGGGACAACGTGGGCGTTGATGATGGCTGTGACAGTCATGTGTGGTGACCTTTCGACAGGGAATGTTGTGATCTCCAACCTACCGTCTTCGCCCTGCGAGGGGTCAGCTTCCGGGGCACGACCAGGCGCCACCTAGACTGAAATCCGATCGGGCAAGGAAAGGACAACAGGCAATGGCACGCAAATCCGCACTCATTACCGGGGTTGGACGAACGGTGGGGCTGGGTGCGGGGATTGCCCGGCGCCTCGCCGCCGACGGCTGGGATCTGGCCCTGGGCTATTGGCACCCCTACGACCAGCGGGTCAACGGGACCACCAATCCGGCGTCCGAGGTGCAGGAGCTGATCCGGGAGCTGGAGGCCATCGGGTCACGGGTCGTCGCGCTGCCCGGGGACCTCGAGGATCCCAAGACGCCCGGGGAACTCGTCGCTGCCGCCCGGACCGAACTGGGCACCCTCAGCAGCCTCGTGCTCTCCCACACCGAAAGCGTCGACTCCGGGCTCCTCACCACCTCCCTGAAAAGCTTCGACAGGCATTTCGCTGTCAACGTCCGGGCTTCCTGGCAACTCATCAACGCGTTCGCCCTGCAGTGCAACGACGGCGGGGGAGCGATCGTCGCCCTCACCAGCGACCACACGGCCGGCAACCTTCCCTACGGTGCCTCGAAAGGGGCCCTGGACCGGATAGTGATCGCCGCAGCACGGGAACTCGGCGACCGCGGCATCAGCTCCAATGCCCTGAACCCGGGACCGGTCGACACCGGCTGGATGACCGACGAGATCCGGCGGGCCGGAATTGCCCACCAGCCCACCGGTCGGCTCGGCACACCAGCGGACATCGGCGGCGTCGTGGCGTTCCTGCTATCCCAGGACGGTCGCTGGGTCAACGGCCAGCTGATCAAGGCCGACGGCGGGTTCTCCGCCTGATAATTGACCCCAACCACCGCCTACACTGACAGAATGCTGGCATGGCCTCTACCTTCGTGAGCAACCTGGGCCCCGCCCGTGTGGGTGCCGGGTTCGTCCTGGCACTGGTGCTCCCGCCCGTCCTCGAATGGGGAATGTTCACCGTGGGCAGCGACTTCCTCGCCGTCGATGTGCTGGTGCAGCTGGCGGGCGTGATCGCCGTCGCGCTGGTGGGTGGTCTGTGGCCCGCGCTGCTGGCCGCCGTCTTCAGCACCCTGGTCCTGAACTACTACTCGACCGCCCCGGTCGGTTCGCTGGAGATCACCGACCCGCAGAATCTTCTCACCCTGGTCATTTTCATTGCCGTGGCGGTCGCAGTGTCACTGGTGGTGGGCCTGGCCGCCCGCCGCTCACGGGAGGCCGCCGCAGCGACCGCAGAAGCCGCGACCCTTGGAGAACTGGCCCGCGGCGTGCTGGCCGCCGAGGACACCCTGCAGGGCTTTCTCGCCCACGTCCGCACCCACTTCCAGGTCAACGCAGTGGGGCTGTTCAACCGGGACGCTCCGGGCGGATCCCCACCGGCACTGATCGCCAGCGATATCGCCGCCGGTGATGCCTCCCCGGGCGGCCCGTCGCGGGGGGACGATTCCCCGGGCGCCCCAATCAACGACCTGTACGCTGCCGACGCCACGGAGGATCTCCCCGACGGGCTGGTCCTGGCCCTTTACGGCAGGACCCTGAACGCGAGGGAGCGGAGCCTGCTCACCGCCTTCGGTTCCCAGCTCACCGCGATGCGGCAACGCCAGGAACTGGTGGTCAGCTCCCAGGCCAACCGCCGCCTGACCGAAGGCAACGTCATGCGGACGGCAATCCTGCGGGCAGTATCGCATGACCTGCGGACGCCCCTGGCGGGCATCAAGCTCGCCGTCAGCAGCCTGCGCCACGAGGCGGTCCAGCTCCCCGTCGACGAACAAAAGGAACTCCTCGAAACCATCGAGGACTACTCTGACCGGCTGGACGCCCTGATCAACAACCTGCTGGACATGTCCCGGTTGACGGGTGACGCCGTGACACCGCACCTCCGTGCCGTGCACTGGGCCGATGTGCTCCCAGGCGCCCTGGTCGGACTCCCGCCGCAGCGGGTCCGGGTGGAGATCCCCGGGAACCTGCCGCCGGTCGTCGCCGACCCCGGCATGCTGGAACGCGTCATCGCCAACCTGGTCGAGAACGCCGACAAGTACGCCGGCGGGGAGGACATTGTCATCAGCGGGTCGGTTGAAGGGATTGTGGGTCACGTCGACGACGGGGTCCCGGCCGGTGAACTGCGGGTGGTCGACCACGGAAGGGGAGTCTCCGCCGACGACGCCGACACCATCTTCCAGCCGTTCCAGCGCGCCAGCGATGCACCCGCCGGCGCAGGAGTGGGCCTGGGCCTCGCCGTCGCGAAGGGCTTCACCGAGGTGATGGGCGGACAGCTCGTCGCCGAGGCGACGCCGGGCGGCGGGCTGACCCTGCGCATCCGGCTGCCGCTGGCAACAGGAGTTCATGACGGCGAACCCGGCAACTCGGGAATGGTGACGCGATGACGGGTCACCCTTGCACGACCACCCGGACCGGGTCGCCATGACCACGGTGCTGATTGTCGACGACGAGCCGCTGCTCCTCCGCGCCCTGCAGATCAACCTCCGTGCCCACGGCTACCGGCCGATCACCGCTGTCGATGGGGCGACGGCGCTTGCCGTGGCAGTTGAGCACCGCCCGGAGATCGTCGTGCTCGACCTGGGCCTGCCGGATATGGACGGCATGGACGTGATCACCGCGCTGCGGAAGTGGACGCAGACCCCGATCATCGTGTTGTCAGCGCGCCATGGATCCGACGACGTCGTCGACGCCCTCGACGCCGGTGCCGACGACTATGTGACCAAGCCCTTCGGCCTGGACGAACTGCTGGCGAGACTCCGTGCAGCCAGCCGTCGGGCCGTGGCACCCGCCGCCCCAGTGGTGCGGACCGCTGATTTCACCCTCGACACCGGTGCGCGGCAAGCGTTCCGCGGCACCACCGAAGTACGGCTGACACCCACCGAGTGGAAGATCATCGACCAGCTGGTCGCCCACCCGGGCCGGCTGATCACGCAGGGACAGTTGCTGCTGGAGGTCTGGGGTCCCGCCTACGCCAAGGAGCTGCAGTACCTGCGGGTCTACCTGAACCAGCTGCGGAAGAAACTCGAACCGGACCCCACCCAACCCCGGTATTTCATCACCGAAAGCGGCATGGGGTACCGCTTTGAACCGTAGAGAATCCCTAGGATGGACGCTATGACAACAGGTTGCCTGCTCGCCGTATGCCGTGTCCACGCCCTGCTGCCCACGCAGGACTCAACCGGGGTCACCGCCATCGACAAGCGCGCCGTCGACGGGCCGGTCAACGTTCACAAGCTGGGGCTCACCGGTGACATCCAGGCCAGCCGGAAACACCACGGCGGCGAGTCCAAGGCCCTGTACGCCTATTCCCAGCAGGACGCCGACTACTGGGACGCCGAACTCAGGCGGGACATGAGCCCCGGCAAATTCGGGGAGAACCTCAGGGTGGACGGCATCGACGCCAGCCGCGCAGTCATCGGCGAACGCTGGCAGGTGGGGGAGGACGTCCTCCTCGAAGTGACAGCGCCGCGCACCCCCTGCGGCAACTTCGCTCGCTTCCTCAAGGAGCCACGCTGGGTGAAGCGGTTCGCCGAGGAGAACCGGGTTGGCACCTACCTTCGGGTGATCAGCAAGGGTCAGATCCAGGCGGGAGACACGGTCACAGTGGTGGACCGCCCGGAACACGGCATCACGGGTCACGATGTGTTTGCCGGACTCGACGCCGAGGCGGCCCGCCGGCTCCTCGCCGCAGAGAAACAGGGTGTGACGCTCAGCCCGGAGATTCACAAGGTGGTCGCGGCGATCCTGCGCCGGGCATAGCCACCGACCTCGGGGTAGAAACAGACCTCGGGGTAGACCCCGGCCCGTCGCGTCACACGGGTATGTGCGCAGGCTCACGCCCTGTCGGCGTCCCGATGGGTGCCGGCCAGTAATGCCATGCAGTACACTTGAAACATCCCCCACACCGGTATTCCCTTAAAATTCCGCCCATTTTGCTGGGCTGGATAGGTTGTGTTGGGGCTCGCAGAGTAAGCATGCGGGCAGATTCATCAGGGAGCGCCGGCTAGAAGAAAACGTCATACAGACCGCTGAGATAGCGGCCACCAGTTATGACGCGAAGTCCTGCCGCGGGATTGAAACAGTGCCGGATTTCTATGTTCATGGGCTGGAATTTCCCTTATGTTCCAGCTGTCCGGCATCTACCTGAAGGTCAATCCCTCCATGCCTGAAAACACCACTCCCGAAAACGTCATTGCTCCTGACGCCGTCGACGCTCCTCAGAACGTCGAAGCTCCCGAGGCAGACGAAATCAAGTTCACCGACTTTGGCCTTGATGGCCGCGTTCTCGCGGCCCTGAGCGATGTCGGCTACGAAAAGCCATCACCCATCCAGTCCGCCACCATTCCGGTGCTGCTGGAAGGGCGCGACGTCGTCGGCCTGGCGCAGACAGGTACCGGTAAGACAGCAGCATTCGCTATCCCCGCGCTGTCCCGGATGGCCGAGCTTGCCGACCTCAACGGCCCCAGCAAGTTCACGCAGATCCTGGTGCTCGCACCAACCCGCGAACTGGCGCTGCAGGTGGCCGAGGCATTCGCCTCCTACGCCAAGCACATCGACAACTTCACTGTGCTGCCCGTTTACGGTGGAGCACCCTACGGTCCCCAGCTCGCTGGCCTGCGCCGCGGCGCACAGGTGGTTGTGGGCACCCCGGGTCGCGTGATCGACCACATCTCCAAGGGTTCACTCGACCTGTCCAACCTCCAGTACCTGGTACTGGACGAGGCTGACGAAATGCTCCGGATGGGCTTTGCCGACGACGTCGAGCAGATTCTTTCCGGTACACCTGACGACAAGCAGGTGGCGCTGTTCTCGGCAACGATGCCTAGCGCCATTCGCCGCATTGCGTCGAAGTACCTCAACAACCCTGCCGAAATCACTGTCAAGGGCAAAACCTCGACCGGCACCAACACGCGCCAGCGCTTCCTGCAGGTCATGGGCCCGCACAAGCTGGACGCCCTGACGCGCATCCTCGAGGTCGAAGACTTCGACGGGATCATCGCGTTCGTGCGCACCAAGATGGCGACCGAAGACCTGGCGGACAAGTTGCGTTCACGGGGCTTCCAGGCCGCAGCAATCAACGGTGACATTCCTCAGCAGCAGCGTGAGCGGACCATTGAAGGTCTCCGCGACGGCAAGTTCGACATTCTTGTGGCCACCGACGTTGCGGCCCGCGGGCTCGACGTCGAGCGCATCTCGCTCGTGGTCAACTACGACATTCCTCACGACACCGAGTCCTACGTCCACCGTATCGGCCGTACCGGCCGCGCGGGCCGTTCGGGCGACGCGATCCTTTTCATCACGCCGCGGGAGAAGTACCTGCTGCGTTCGATCGAGAAGGCCACCCGCCAGCCCGTCGAGCAGATGCACCTGCCATCCTCCGACGCGGTCAACGCGTTGCGGATGAACAAGTTCGCCGAGCGGATCACCGAGACCCTGGCCACCGAGGATGTCTCAATCTTCCGTGACCTGATCACCAGCTACGAGACCGAGCACAATGTGCCCGCCAACGAGATCGCCGCAGCCCTCGCCGTCATGGCACAGGGCGGCAACCCGATCCTCGTCAAGGACATCCCGGTAGCACCGGCAGGGCAGAAGGAACGCGCTGCGGGACGCAAGGATGGCTTCGGCTCACGCGGACCGACACGCAGCCTCACCGAGGGCAACGCCACCTACCGCATCGCGGTGGGACGTCGCCAGCGGGTCATGCCGGGCTCAATCGTTGGCGCTATCGCCAACGAGGGAGGCCTGTCCTCCGCGCAGATCGGCGGCATCGATATCCGCGCCGATCACACCCTCGTGGAACTGCCCGCTGATCTGTCGAAGGACCAGTGGCGTGCCCTGTCCAAGACGCGCATCGGCGGTGAGCTGATCCACCTCGAACTGGACAAGGGCCGCAAGCCCTCAGGCGACCGCGACGGCTTCAAGAAGCCGTTCAAGAAGCGTGAAGGCGAGGGTGGCGGCTTCAACAAGGACCGTGGCACCGACGGCGGCTTCCGCTCCGGCGGACACAGCGTCGGCGGGGACCGTAAGGAACGTCACGGTAAGGGCGCCGGTGCGGGTGCCGGTGGACGCCGCGAAAAGTGGTAATTTTATAACTGAATGACCCCGTCGGATCCCTGATAACACAGGGATCCGACGGTGGAATCAGCACCCGGCCACAGCGGCCGGATCCTGATTTCGCCTTGATGGCAGAAGCTGGTAAAGTTTTTTGCTGTTGCCCCCCTAGCTCAGTGGTAGAGCGCGTTCTTGGTAAGAACGAGGTCACCGGATCGATTCCGGTGGGGGGCTCTCAAATGGGAGTCCCGTAAGCAGGCCAGATGGCCCGGCTGCGGGCACACTCATTTGTGGCGGTGTAGCTCAGCTGGTTAGAGCGCACGACTCATAATCGTGAGGTCCCGGGATCGAGTCCCGGCACCGCTACAGAAACTAAAAACCCCCGGAATCCTGGTGATTCTGGGGGTTTTTTGCTGTCCCGGACGACATCCTGGGGCATGGTGCGGTGCTCGCCGGGCCCGGGGTGGTAGCCAACAAGTGTGCAGGCAAGCATCATGGTGCTGTTCACGGCGGGAACCCGCCCAACCCGAGGGAGCACCGGATGTTTCGAGGATTCGCCACCATCAGCTTCTACTCCGACGACCTGGCGGCGGCCAGGGACTGGTACACCGCACTGCTGGGCATTGAGCCGTACTACGCCTTCCCCCCACCCCCCCGCACCGCCGGCCTACCTGGAATTCAGGGTCGGCGACGATGAGGCTGAGCTGGGCCTCATTGACCGCCGCTACGCCCCAGGCGGAGCTGCGAACCCACCCGGGGGCGCGGTGATGTTCTGGCACGTCGATGACCTGCGGGGCACCGTGGAGAAGCTGCTCGCAATGGGAGCCACCGAGTATGAGCCAGTGACCGAGCGTGAGGCCGGCTTCGCGACAGCGTCGGTGGTCGATCCGTTCGGTAACGTCCTCGGCGTCATGCACAACCCGCACTACCTGGAGAGGCTGGCCTCGCGGACGCAGTAGCGACACCCGTTGCCCCTTGGCCTGCCCTCCGGGCCGCCGGATGACGGTGACCCGGGGCCAGGAACAGTTAGACAGGTTGCTTATTATCCCCAGTCTTCATAGGGTTAATGAGTACGACATCGACGTTCTGAACATAGGAGGAACCATGTCCCCCCATAACCTTTCCGGTAAAAAAGTCGCATTCCTGCTCACCGACGGCGTGGAGCAGATTGAGCTCACCAGCCCCTGGGATGCCGTCAAGCAGGCTGGTGGCGAACCCGTCCTTGTTGCACCCGGCAGCGGCACGCTGCAGGGCTTCAACGGCACGGACAAGGGTGACACCTTCACCATTGACCTGTCAGTTGCCGACGCCTCGGCTGATGACTTCCACGCACTCGTTCTGCCTGGCGGCGTCGTCAACGCGGACCACCTCCGCGTCGACAAGGACGCCCAGGAGTTCGCCCGTGCGTTCTTCGCCCAGCACAAGCCGGTCGCAGCGATCTGCCACGCACCGTGGCTCCTCGTTGATGCTGGAGTGGTCAGCGGCCGCGACCTGACCTCGTACCACACGCTGCAGACCGACCTCCGCAACGCGGGCGCCAACTGGATCGACGACGAAGTGGTCACCGACCAGGGCTTCGTCACCAGCCGCACCCCGGATGACCTCCCCGCCTTCAACGACAAGATGCTCGAAGAGATCGCTGAGGGCGAGCACGAGGGCCAGACCGCCTAGGTCTACCCTTACGCAGCTTTCGACTGAAGGACCGGTGGGAACCCGCCGGTCCTTCAGCATGTCCGGGCACGGCCGGCACCCCTCATGTCTACAGTGGAGGCATGGCATCCGAACGTTTCCTCTGCAAGGGGGTGAGCTGGCATCGGGAAGGGCCGGTACTTGCGCTTGCCACCCCGGACGGGGCTTCGCAGGAACTGGGCCTGGCTCCGGCTACTGCGACCAGCCCGGGCGGGGTCGACCTGGGGTTCCGGGTCATCAGCCGGTTCGGTGAACGGTACTGCCTGGGGTTCCACCGGGTGTACGGACCCGATGCGCGGGAGCACACGCCCTGCCCGCGGCAGGACACCGCCGCCCGGGGCTACCAGTGCGGGCCCTGCTTCTCCCGCGACGACCTGCGGTTCATGCATGACGTGCACCGGTCAGGCGTGGCCCCGGAAGGCCTGCTCAGCTACCTTGCCCAGAACCACTGGCTGTATGTCGCAACGTTCGCGGACGGCGCTTCCAAGGTCGGAACGGCCGCGAACCTCCGCAAATGGCATCGTCTCGCTGAACAGGGCGCCGTCGTCGCGCGCTATGTGGCAGCCGCCGACGACGGGCAGATTGTCCGCGTCCTTGAGGACGCGGTGACACGCGCCGTCGGGTTGGCGCAGGCCGTGCGATCGGCTGCGAAGACCGCTGCGTTGGCTTTGCCCCTCGATGGGGCAACCCTCGACAGGATCAATGCCGAGTCCGCTGAAAGTGTCAGGGCACTGCTCCGCGACGGGATGGAGATATCAGGGTTTCGGGTGGTCGACGAACAGTGGGAGCCGCCGTCGTCGTGGTCCGAGGTGCTCGCGAGCAACGGACCGCAGCTCTACCCGCACAGCCTCGCTGCTGGTGAGCACGGATTCCAGGTCCAGGCCATGATCGGCGCAGCAGCGCTGGTCCAGATCCAGGGGTCGGAGGTGCAGTTCCTCGTCGACCTGGCCCGGTTGAAGGGACAACGGATCGAACTGGGCGACTACCAGTCGGAGATCCCGGACGTGCAGGCCGCGCTGTTCTAGGTTCCTCGGCCCGCCGTCCCGGTGCGCTGCGGCGCCCGGTAGGCTTAACCACATGCTGAACACCCCCTGGGACACCGGATCCGATCTGTACCGTCGACTGGTGATCGCCGCCCTGGTACTGACCGGCGCGGGAATCCTGATTGCCGTACTCGGCGCCGTCACCGGCAGCAATGCGACGGTCTTCACCGGTATCCCCGTGTTGGCTGCGGGACTCATCACGCACCTCGCAGGCCTCGTGGTCAGGGCGCGGGACGCCAAGCGCAGGCATCAGGCCCGCGCTCCAAAGAAGTAACCGGCACTGCACTAGGCTGGGATACGAACGTCGATCGCATCCGGCAGGAGCCCCATGACCATTAATCCAGAGCTGCAGGGCCGCAGCTATCCAGCAGGCGCCGTCTATACGGTGGGCCGCGAAAAGATCCGCGAGTTTGCGCGGGCGGTGAAGGCTACCCACCCGTCGCACTACGACGTCGACGCCGCACGGGACCTGGGCCACCGCGATCTGGTGGCACCGCCGACCTTCGCGATCATTGTTGCCCAGCTTGCCGATGCGCAGCTGATTTCCGACCCGGAGGCGGGCATCGATTTTTCACGGGTCGTGCACGCCGACCAGCGGTTCATCCACCACCGTGCCATCGTGGCCGGCGATGAACTGGTCGCCGAGCTCCACGTCGATACCGTCAGGGCCATGGGAGGCGGCGCGATGATCACCACCCGCGCGGAAATCTCGACTACCGACGGCGAGAAGACCGCCACCACCACGTCGTCGCTGCTGGTGCGCGGGGAGGAACAGTAATGGGTATCGCTATCGCCGATCTCAGTGTCGGCCAGGAGATCGGTTCCGCCACCGTCGAGGTGACCCGGCAGGACCTGGTCAAGTACGCGGGGGCCTCGGGTGACTTCAACCCGATCCACTGGAACGCCGACTTCGCGCAGGGCGTTGGTCTGCCGGGTGTGATCGCCCACGGCATGTTCACCATGGGCGCTGCCGTCCAACTGGTCACCGACTGGGTGGGAGACCCCACCGCCGTCGTCGACTACCAGACCCGGTTCACCAAGCCGGTGATCGTCGAGGACACCACCGCTGAGGGCACCCCCGGCGCGGTGATCGAGGTGGCCGGAAAGATCGGCGCCATCGATCTGGACAATTCGACAGTCCGCGTGGACCTCACTGTGCTGTCGACCGGGCTGAAGGTGCTGGTCAAGGCCCAGGCAGTGGTGCACATCTGGTGACACTGCTTGCTCCGCTGACCACGGCAGGGGTGGGCGGTCCCGCCCGCACCTACGTGGAGGCCCGCTCCGAGTCGGAAATCATCGACGCTATCCGGTCAGCCGACACCGCCGGCGACCCGCTGCTGATCATCGCCGGTG
Source organism: Arthrobacter sp. 260 (assembly GCF_013116745.1). Classification (GTDB taxonomy): domain Bacteria; phylum Actinomycetota; class Actinomycetes; order Actinomycetales; family Micrococcaceae; genus Arthrobacter_D. The sequence goes on along the minus strand of NZ_JABFOE010000022.1, from coordinate 18,212 downwards.
GATCCAACCTGATCATCGCGGACGACGGCTTTGCCGGCACCGTGGTGCGGCTGGCCTCCACCGGCTTCACCGTGAACGACGACAACGCCACCTGCGGCGGGGTCATGGTCAAGGCGGAGGCGGGCCAACCCTGGGATGAACTGGTGGAGTACACAGTGCTGCACGCGTTGTCCGGGCTGGAGGCGCTCTCGGGGATTCCCGGGTCCACCGGTGCGACCCCGGTGCAGAACGTGGGCGCCTATGGTTCCGACGTCTCCCAGACTCTCGCCACTGTCCGCACCTGGGACCGCGAAACGCAAACTGTTAAGTCCTTTACTAATTTCGAATTGAAGTTCGGGTACCGGGACTCGCTGTTGAAGCGCGCCACCGTGAACGGATCGCCCCGCTACGTGGTGTTGACCGTCGAGTTCCAGTTGGCGCTGGGGCGGATGAGCGCCCCGGTCAAGTACGCCGAGCTGGCGCGTGAGGTCGGTGTGGATATCGGGGAGCGGGCCTACGCCAACGACGTCCGGCGGGCGGTCCTGAAGCTGCGCGGTGCCAAGGGTATGGTGCTCGACCCAGCGGACCGGGACACGTTCAGCACCGGGTCCTTCTTCACCAACCCCATCGTGGATGAGGGGACTGCAGCGACGCTGCCCGAGAATGCTCCGCGATATCCCACCGCTGAGGATGGCCAGGTGAAACTGTCAGCGGCCTGGCTGATCGACCAGGCGGGCTTTGGAAAGGGTTTTGGACTCGCGGGGGACGACGGATTCGCTGCAGCTGGTGGCAGGGCGTCCCTGTCCACCAAGCACACCCTCGCCGTCACCAACCGGGGCAGCGCCTCTGCCGCAGATCTCCTGGCGATCGCAGCCCTGGTGGCCGACGGCGTCGACCACCGCTTCGGGATCCGCCTCCACCCCGAGCCGTTGCTGATCGGCTGCGCGCTTTAGTCTCTAGAGGTTGCCGGTGCTGATGAGGAGCATCCGGCGCAGGGGCTCAGCGGCTCCCCACAACAGCTGATCTCCCACGGTGAAGGCACTGAGGTACTGCGGCCCCATTTCCATCTTCCGGAGTCGGCCCACGGGCACCATCAGTGACCCGGTCGCCGCGACGGGGGTGAGGTGGGACAGTGTCGCCTCTTTGGTGTTGGGGATGACAGTGGCCCACTCGTTGTCCTGGTCGATCAACTGCTCAATCTCGGCGAGCGGGATATCCTCGGTAAGTTTCAGGGTCAGCGCCTGGGAGTGGGAGCGCATGGCGCCCACCCTGACGCAGAGGCCGTCAAACGGGATCAGTGCACCCTCGGCCACATCGGTGCCAAGGATCTTGTTGGTTTCAGCTCCGGCCTTCCACTCCTCGCGGGACATGCCGTTGCCCAGATCGGCGTCAATCCAGGGCAGCACCGAACCGGCCAGCGGTACCCCGAACTGCGAGGCATCCATCTCCGGGTTGCGTTGCTGGGCAAGGACCGCCTGGTCGATGGCCAGGATGGCTGATGCGGGGTCCTCAAGGTTCGCGGCCACCGAGCCGTGGATGGCACCGAACTGGTTCAGCAACTCGCGCATGTGGCGGGCACCGCCCCCGGAGGCCGCCTGGTAGGTCATCGAGGTTCCCCACTCGACCAGGCCATTGCGGAACAGCCCGCCGAGGCCCATCAGCATGCAGGAGACGGTGCAGTTACCGCCAATGAAATCCCGTACCCCGCGGGAGAGTCCCGCGTCGATGACGTCACGGTTGACCGGATCGAGCACGATGATCGAGCTGGACTCCATCCGCAGGGTCGACGCTGCGTCGATCCACAGGCCATCCCAGCCGCTGTCGCGCAGCTTCGGGTAGATCGCGGAGGTGTAGTCGCCGCCCTGCGCGGTGACGATGGTGGAGAGCTTCGCCAGCGCGTCGACGTCGTACGCGTCCTGCAGGGCGGGGGCCCCCTCAGCGAACGAGGGTGCGGCGCCTCCCGCGTTGGAGGTGGAGAAGAACACGGGGTTGATCAGGCCGAAATCGCCCTCGTCCTGCATGCGCTGCATCAGGACCGATCCCACCATGCCGCGCCAGCCCACAAAACCGACGCTGGGCAGGGACGATGAACTGTTTACTGCTGTAGTCATGCTGCAAGTCTAGGCGAGCCGGTCCGCGAGCTCCGATTGGGTTACGAAGTGCTGATGTCGGGGCTGCTAGTCGCGGCCCTTGGTCCAGAGGCTGATCCGGTAGCGCGTGCCGTTGGCGCCGGAGAGCCACCCCTGCTGCGGGGTCACCCCGTCGAGCTGCCAGTCCGGGCCGAGCGTGGGGGCGAAGGTGTCACCCTTGGTGGTCGATTCGATGACTGTGACTACCGCGGCCTGGGCAACCGGCAGCGCTGCCTCATAGATTTGCCCGCCGCCGATGACCCAGATCTGTTCCGCACCCGGACTGCGCCGGGCTTCCTCGAAGGCGTCGTCCAGGGAGTCGACGACGACGGCGCCCGTCAGCTCGCCTGCCTCGAGTCCGTGCTTGCTCACCACAATGTTGGTCCGGTCCGGCAACGGTCGGTACTTGGCCGGGAACGACTGCCAGGTATGCCGGCCCATGATCACCGGGTGACCCAGGGTGGTCCGCTTGAAGTGTTCCATGTCCTCGGGGAGGCGCCAGGGCATGCCGCCATCCTTCCCGATCACCCCGTTCTCGGTCTGGGCCCAGATCATGCCGATGAATGGCTCCCGGCCGATGGCGTCGATGATGCCGCGGTTCGGGGAGCTCATACGGCGATCGGTGCCTTGATAGTGGGATGGTGTTGGTAGTTCACCACGTCAAAGTCCTCCAGCGTGTAGTCGAAAATGCTCTCGGGTTTACGGTTGATCAGCAATTGCGGGCTCGGGTAGGGCTCCCGGGTCAGTTGTTCGTTCACCTGCTCGACATGATTGTCGTAGATGTGCACGTCCCCGCCGGTCCAGATAAGTTCCCCCGGCTTCAGGCCCACCTGCTGGGCGACCATCAGGGTCAGCAGCGCGTAGGAAGCGATATTGAACGGGACGCCGAGGAAGGTGTCGGCCGAGCGCTGGTACAGCTGGCAGGAGAGTTTGCCGTCCGCCACGTAGAACTGGAAGAACGCGTGGCACGGTGGCAGCGCCATGTTGTGCAGTTCCGAGACGTTCCAGGCCGAGACCAGGTGGCGCCGCGAATCGGGGTTGTCCTTGAGGTCCTGCACCACCTGGGCGATCTGGTCGATGTGCCCGCCGTCCGGTGTGGGCCAGGAGCGCCACTGGACGCCGTAGACCGGACCAAGCTCGCCGTCGTCGCCGGCCCACTCGTTCCAGATCTTCACCCCACGCTCCTGCAGCCAGGACACGTTGGAGTCACCGCGGAGGAACCAGAGCAGCTCCAGGGCCACCGATTTGAAGTGCACGCGTTTCGTGGTGACCAGGGGGAAAGATTCGGCGAGGTCAAAGCGAAGCTGGCGTCCGAATACGCTGCGCGTTCCGGTGCCGGTGCGGTCGGTTTTGACCGCGCCGTTGGCCATCACATCGCGCAGCAGATCCTCGTACGGTGTGGGGATGGGTTCTGAACTCACGCCTACCACTCTAGTGGTTGACGGCTTTTCGGCCATCTGGTCGGCGCGCCGCCATTCCTACCGAGGGGATGCCTGATGGGCGCGGACAAGGTCCAGGAGGCGCTCATCCGCCGAGAAGTGACATTGGGTGGCTTCGCCGGGCGGTGAGTCGCCCGATCTAACCCTTCGGCGGTGGGGTGTGGCGTGGAGCTGACGTCCCGCGGGGCTAGTCGTCGTAGGCCCTGAACTGTTCAACGGCGACGATTCGTCCGGGGACCTTGGTGCTGACATGACTGATGAGCACCTCGCCGGGGGCCAGGAAGGGGTCATCGGTCGGGAGGGCCGCAGCCAGATCCTTTGACATGTGACGCCTGAGCACGCCGAAGACCAGCGGGAGGACTGGGCGGTGGGTACAAAGCGCCACCGGGCGGCGCTTGTCGAAAAGCTTTTCGACGGTGGAGGTGGCCTTGTCCGGTTTGCGGCCTGCGTTACGCTCAGTGATCGAATCCGCGAGCTTGAGCTTGATGTCCTTTGACTTCAGATACGGCGCGACGGTCTGGATGCACCGCTCCCACGGGCTGCTCACCACCCAGGACGGATGCCAGGCTTCGAGCAGACGGCTCACCGCCACCGCCTGCCGGCGGCCGGTTGCGGCCAGGGGGCGTTCACCCTCGGCCCGGGTCCAGGAGGATCGTGGCTTCGCCTTGGCGTGGCGGACGACGATCAGGGGCCAGGTGGCCAGCTGCTCGGCCTTGTACGCCGCTATCAGTGATTCGAGGGGTTCGCGGTCGGTGGGGTTGGTCAGCAGCTCGGACGCGCGGGCCGGGGTGACCCAGAGAAACTTGTCCACTTCCTTTCCATCCGGCCGCACCACCATGCGCTCGGTGCGCGCCGCCCAGTAGTGCACCAGCTTCATGCCCGATCCGACAGGGTAGAGGGTGGAGGCGAGGGGGATACCCAGTGAAACCTTGAGGCCCACCTCCTCCTCGACCTCCCTGACGGCGCACTCAGGCGTGGTTTCGCCCGGATCGAGCTTCCCCTTGGGCCAGGACCAGTCAGTGTACCGGGGGCGATGGATCAGGAGGACCTCAAGCTGGCCCTGCTCCTTCCGCCAGCAGATGGCACCCGCGGCAACAACCGCGGGTTCCGTGTCCTGGGGTGCGATGGTCACCACCTCGTCGGTCGACGCCATCAGTGGCGAACCGCTGACCGGTTGCGCGCGCGGGACGCCAGTAGGTAGCTCTGGACGTCGCTCAGGGGAGCGCCCTCGGCATCCTTGTGATGCCGGGTCCACCGGCCCTCGCGATCCAGGTGCCAGCTAGCGGTGCCCTCGTCCATGTAGCGGTCGAGCAGTGACATGAGGTAGCCAATGTCCTCCGGTGCGCTCAACTGGACCAGGGTTTCCACCCGGCGGTCAAGGTTACGGTGCATCATGTCGGCCGAGCCGATGAAAACCGCGGGGTCCCCGCCATTGGCGAAGGCAAAGACTCGTGAGTGTTCGAGGAAGCGGCCCAATACCGACCGGACGGTGATGTTCTCACTGAGTCCAGGCACGCCGGGTCTGACCGAGCAGATTCCCCTGACGATCACGTCCACCTTCACACCGGCCTGGGATGCCCGGTAGAGGGCATCGATGACGGCTTCGTCGACGATCGAGTTGACCTTCACCACCACTCGGGCCGCCAGGCCAGCTTTCTGGTTGGCGATCTCCCGTTCAATCCGGTCGATCAGACCGGACCGCACCGACCGCGGGGCAACCAGCAGGCGCTTGAACGTGGACTTCGGTGCGTACCCGGACAGCTGATTGAACAGCCGGGACAGGTCCTGGCCAACCTGCTCGTTGGCGGTCAGCAACCCGAAATCCTCGTAGTAGCGGGCCGTGCGCGGGTGGTAGTTCCCGGTGCCGATATGGCAGTACCTGCGGAGGCCATCGATTTCCTGCCGGACCACGAGGGACAGCTTGCAGTGGGTCTTCAGTCCCACGATGCCGTAAACCACGTGAACTCCGGCCTGCTCCAGCTTGCGTGCCCAGGAGATGTTGGCCTGCTCGTCGAAGCGGGCCTTGATCTCCACGAGCGCCAGAACCTGCTTGCCGGACTCGGCGGCGTCGATCAGTGCATCAACGATCGGTGAATCACCGGACGTCCGGTACAGCGTCTGCTTGATTGCCTGTACCTTCGGGTCCGCGGCCGCCTGCTCAAGGAATGCCTGGACCGAGGTGGAGAACGAGTCGTACGGGTGGTGCAGCAGGATGTCGCGGCGCCGCATGGCAGCGAAAACGTTGGCGGCCTTCGACGTTTCGCTTTCCTTCAGGTCCCGGTTGGTGTGCGGGACGTGCTTCGGGTAGCGGAGTTCGCCACGGTCGATGCTGCCGATTACGCTGAGGCCCCGCAGGTCGAGGGGAGCGGGCAGCCCGTAGACCTCGTCCTCCTCCACTCCGAGTTCACGGGACAGCAGGGCGCGGATGCTGGGGTTGATGTCGGTGGTGACTTCCAGGCGGACCGGCGGGCCAAACCGTCGCCGCAGCAGCTCCTTCTCCAGAGCCTGCAGGAGGTTCTCGGCGTCGTCCTCCTCCACCTCCAGGTCCTCGTTTCGGGTCACCCGGAAGGTGTGGTGCTCAAGTACTTCCATTCCCGGGAACAGCTGGTCCAGGTGCACCGCGATGACCTCTTCCAGCGGGATGAACCGGGCAGTCCGGCCCGTGACGTTTCCCGCGCGGGGCCCATCCACGGAGATCAGGCGGGGGAGCTGGTCGGGGACCTTGACGCGGGCGAAGAGCTCCTTCTCACTGACCGGATTACGGACGACGACGGCGAGGTTCAGGGACAGCCCCGAGATGTAGGGGAAGGGGTGCGCGGGATCAACCGCCAGCGGGGTCAGGATGGGGAAAACCTTCTCCGCGAACAGGGTCGTCAGTTCGGCGCGGGCGGTGTCGTCGAGTTCATCCCAGGTGGTCAGGTGAATGTTCTCTTCGGCGAGCGCGGGCCGAATGTTCTCGGCGAAGACCGCTGCATGGCGCTGCTGCAGCTTGTAGCCGTCGGCCATGATCTGTTCAAGCTGCTCAATGGGGCTCAGCCCTGCAGCGGACGGGACGGCGAGACCGGTCGCGATGCGACGCTTCAGCCCGGCGACCCGCACCATGAAGAACTCGTCCAGGTTGGATGCGAAAATGGACAGGAAGCTGACCCGTTCCAGCAGGTACAGGTCGGGGTCCTCGGCCAGTTCCAGCACGCGGGCATTGAAGTCGAGCCAGCTCGATTCGCGGTCCAAGAACCGGTCAGGGGTGATGGCGCCCGAGGGAAGCAGGCTGGGTGCAAATTCCGGGATATCGATGCGGTCCTGGGTGGCACGCGCTGGTGCCACCTCGGATGAACCGTACCGTGCCGGAACGCGTGCTGCGATTTCGGATTCCATGGTGTCTCCTGACGGCGGGTGGGTTGCCGTTATTCACCCCGGAAAGAGCGGGTGTCACGGCATCACGATCCACCTTACAAGCTTGCCCCGGCAACCCGCGGCGCGTACATGACGTCAACGTCCCACCGGGTGAAGCCCAGCTTGCGGTAGAGCGCCACTGCGGCCGTGTTGTCGGCATCGACGTACAGCATGATTGCCTGAAGTCCCTGCGCATGGAGGTGTTCGATACCGGCGATGGTCAGCGCCTTCCCCAGCCCCATGCCCTGGGCCTCAGGGGTTACTCCGACCACATAGACCTCGCCCATCGCGGGGTGGCTCCCTGACCGGGGATGCACCTTGGTCCAGTGGAACCCGAGCAGCTGGCCGTCGGACTCCCGGACGGCGAGCAGGAACCCTGCGGGGTCGAACCAGTCCTCGGCCATCCTGGCCTGCAGGTCCTCCAGCGTGGTGGCTCCCTGCTCGGCGTGGTCCACGAACGCTGCCCGGTTGGCGGCGAGCCAGGCCTGTTCGTCGACGCCCGGCTGGAAGGCACGCAGCACGACGCCGTCGGGCAGGGTGACCTGGTCGGCCGCCGGAGCCAGGACCGAGGCCTCCAGCGCGGCGCGGGTCTGACGCATCCGCCACAGTTCCCGTACCGGTTCGAAGCCGTTCTTCGCGGCCAGGCTGACGGCTGCCGCGTGGTTGCCGTGGGACCAGGCTCGGAGCGTTGGAAGGTTGTGGGCAGTGACGGCGTCGGCCAGTGCGGTCCCGACGCCCTGGCTGCGGTAGGTGGGTCGGACCACCAGTTCGAGGACCCCGGGATCGGATTGGCCCGCAGCTTCGTCGCGCGGCAGACTGACCACCGCCACCCCCGCGAGTTCCTCGGCGTCGACTGACGCGCCGGCCGGGTCGCCGGAGGACACGGCTGCGGAATCGGCGTCGACGGCGTAGGTAGCGAAGACCAGCAGCGAGTCGGGGTGAGCGTCAGCAGTCCGGAGATTGACCAGGGTCTGCTCAGACAGGGGTGGGTTCCCGTCGGCCTCGGCGGCCGCTGCCGCCAGCCCGAGGATGTCCTGCAGGAGCCGGGGCTCGGGGGCACCCTTGATACGGAGGATGGGCCAGGTGGGAACGTGGGCTGTGGTCATGGTGCCAGCCTAACCCTCCGGACAGGTCGAACGGGAGAAGATTCCGACGGGCCGTTTTGGCACTCTCCAGTGGGTGGGGTAGTGTGAGGGATCGTTCAGGGGGGATGCACCAGTGGGGTGCCCGCGATACGTTCGACCCGTATGTCCTCCACGAGTAACACCCGAGAAGTCCCGACGCCACAACAGTGGTGGAGGGACTTTTCCGGTTAACCGCCGAATGGTCAGCCGGCAGGGTTACGCGTCAACCGCCGGGCGGTCCTCAGTGGCCCGGTTCAGCGTGAACCGGTAGCCCACATTGCGGACTGTCCCGATCAGCTGTTCATGGTCGGCGCCCAGCTTTGCCCGCAGGCGACGGACATGCACATCCACGGTCCGGGTTCCGCCGTAGTAGTCATAGCCCCAGACCTCGTGCAGCAGCTGGTCCCGGGTGAACACCCTGCCCGGGTGCTGTGCCAGGTACTTCAGCAGCTCGAATTCCTTGTAGGTGAGGTTCAGCGGTTCCCCGCCGACACGTGCCGTATAGCTAGTCTCGTCGATCACCACGCCCGACGCGCGGATCTCGTTGCTGGTTTCCGTTTCAGCGGCACTGGACCTCGCGATGACCAAACGCAGCCGCGCCTCAACCTCTGCGGGGCCCGCCGAGTCGAGGACGACGTCGTCCGCCAGCCAGTTGGCAGCCACTGCAGCCATGCCGCCCTCAGTGAGAACGAGCATGAGGGGGGCGCTCAGGCCGGTGGCCTTGAGCAGCTGGGTGAGAGACCGGGCGCCGACCATGTCCTTGCGCGCATCCACCATCACCACGTCGCAGGGTTCCGTCTCGAGCAGCGCCGTCGGCTCGGCGGGCAGGATATGGACCTTGTGGTTCAGCAATTCGAGCGCGGGAAGGACACCCACCGACGAACCGGGGCTGTTGGTCAACATCAGGATGTGCGGCATGTGTCCTCCATAAATTTGGACGCGCATCATCGGGCGGCTGGGTCAGGCTCCCGGGGCAGGTCAGAGGCCATATGATCCCGTCCGGAGCCCTTGCAGGTTTGATCCAGTATACCGGGTGTGATGCGTCGCACCCGGGAGACCAAGTTTTCACATGCCGAAGCGGTAGGGCAGTATTGCTGGGGTGAGAGTAAGGATTGTGGCCGTCGCGGCGGCAGCAGCCGTCAGCTCAGTAGTGGCCGCTTCCTACCTCTCCGTGGCCGCCGTCGGTGCCGTCACAGCAGTCCTGATCCTGGTGGCCGCTATCGGCTGGCCCCATCTGCTCGGTGTCCCAGCGAAAAAGAGCCAAACCACGGTGATCGCCCTCAGCGGCCTGGCCGCGACAGGTGCAGCGCTCACTGCGACCGACACAGATTTCATGAGGTGGATGCCGGTCGCCACCGCCCTCGGTCTGGGCGCGGTGTTCCTCATCCAGCTGTTCCGGGGCACCGGCCAGAGTCATCGGCTGGAGTCGACCCTCGGGGCGGGGGTGGGTGTGCTGCTGGCCTGTCTCGCATCCGGCTGGGTGGCGGCGGAACGGCTGGCCATCAACGCAGGAAACACCTCGATGATGCTGGTCACCGGAATCAGCGTCCTGATCGCTCTGGGGGTGTCCCTGCTGCCCTGGCCCGACCGGTTCGTCGCACCGCTGGGAATCGCGCTCGCGGCCACTGCCGGACCCCTGGGCGCCATCATCCTGACCGACGTTCCGGGGCTGGCGGCAGGCTTTATCGGCGCTGCCAGTGGCGCGGTGGTGGTTGCCGCACGGAGGCTGTACCTGACTCGGGACGCACCCCTGAACGTCCCCGCCGCCCTATCCGTCGGGGCCGCTCCCATTCTCGTGATCGGCTCGCTCACCTACTTTCTGGGCAAACTGTTCACCAGTTAGCAAGCCGGGTTCGCCGTGGCGGGGTTCTTCAGCCACTGGGACGTCGCGTTAGGATGGATGCATGTCGATTCTTGCGCTTGAAATCTTCTTCATTGGACTGCTCGTGCTCGCTTCACTGGCGATGGCCGGAGTAGCGGCGCTGGTGATTACCCGCCTGTACAAGGGCCAGCGGTAAGGCCGCCCCTCAGCATGTCTTTCGAAATACCCACCGACCTCACGCCCGAGTTGGTACCCCTGTCCTGGCTGATCGGTGCCTGGGAGGGTTCCGGCCGTCTCGGCGAGGGGTCGGCTGAGTCTGAACACTTCGTTCAGAAAGTCACCTTCAGCCAGAACGGGCTGCCCTACCTGCAGTACACGGCAGAGAGCTGGCTCACCGACGAGCAGGGCACCCGGTTGCGTCCCCTCTCGGTGGAGACCGGGTTCTGGGCGCTGGACCGCAAACTCAACGATGCCGACGGCGGCCCAGGTCTTGAACCGGCGGACATCGTGCCGGCGCTGAAAAGTGCCGACGAGGTGGAACAACTCCGCAACGCCGAGGACGGGTTCGATATCACCGCCACGATCGTGCATCCCGGGGGGATCGCCGAACTGTACTACGGGGTCATCAAGGGGCCGCAGATACAGCTCAGCACCGACCTGGTGATGCGCGGTCAGAACTCGAAGGAGTACACCGCTGCCACGAGGCTGTACGGCCTGGTGGACGGCGACCTCTACTGGCGCTGGGACGTCGCCGCCGACGGCCGGTCGCTTCAGGCCCACGCGTCAGCGATTCTCAAGAAAGTATCCTGACTCACCAGGTTTGTTTACAGGGTCAAGGAATACGCCCAACCTCAGGAAGCGTTGACACCACCATGACCTATCTCAGCCCGCTGCTGTCCCTGCCCGGCGCCGTCGCCTCGGGTGCACCCGATCTGGGTACCGCCTCGCACTACGGCGACCCCTTCAAGGAACAGCGCGCCCTCGCGCGCGGAACCGCCGTCGTCGACCTGTCCCACCGGGGCGTGGTTACCGTCACTGGGCCCGACCGGTTGAGCTGGCTGAACACCCTTTCCTCCCAGCTGCTTCTCGGCCTGCAGCCCGGCAGCAGCTCGGAAACCCTGCTGCTGACCGTGCAGGGCAGGATCGAATACAACGCCCGGGTGGTCGACGACGGAACCACCACCTGGCTGATCGTTGAGGGGTCTGAAGCCGAGGGCCTGGCAGCCTGGCTGGACCGGATGAAGTTCATGCTCCGCGTGGAGATCGCCGATGTCTCCGATGCGTGGGCGGCCCTCGGATCGGTCAAGCCCATCGAGTCCCTCGCCGACCGCACTGTGTGGGTTGATCCATGGCCGCGGGTCACCGAGGGCGGCTACGCCTACTCGGTGGTGACCGAGGACGACCACCCCGGGCTGGAGCGCCCCTGGTTCGAGTATCTGGTCCCGCAGGCCGATCTCACCACCATCGTCGCTGGCCTGGCGGAGCACGGGCTCAGCCTCGCTGGCGCAATGGCCTCCGAAGCGCTGCGGGTCGCCGCCTGGCGCCCGCGTTCCGGCGCTGAGACGGACGAAAAGACCATTCCGCACGAACTGGACCTCATCCGTACCGCAGTCCACCTGTCCAAGGGCTGCTATAAAGGCCAGGAAACCGTGGCACGGGTCCATAACCTGGGCCATCCACCACGCCGCCTCGTCTTCCTGCAGCTCGACGGAAGCCAGCACACCCTGCCCGCAGTGGGAAGTGCCGTCGTCGCCGGGGGTCGGACCGTCGGTACCGTGACGTCCGTTGCGCAGCACTACGAAATGGGCGCAGTGGCGCTGGCCATCATCAAACGCTCCGTCGACCCACTGGGTGAGCTGGTGGTGCAGGACGGCGACGAGACGTACGCCGCAGCCCAGGAGATCATTGTGGCGCCCGATGCTGGCCAGGTGGTGGGACGCGCCACCGGCTTCCTGAAAGGACGCAGGTAACCATGACTGACACCACCAACGACAACACGGGAACCACTCCCGGGAACGACGCCGGGCAGGCGGGCGCGGAGCAGGCGGTTGCGCTCGCGCACCAGCTGTTCGACGCCGCGCGAACCGGAGACGGCACCACCCTGACCCGCTACCTCGACGCGGGAGTCCCAGCCACGCTGACCAACAGCGGCGGCGACAGCCTGCTGATGCTCGCCGCCTACCATGGGCACGCAGGCATCGTCGCTGACCTCGCGGCACGCGGTGTCGACGTCAACGCGGTCAATGACAAGGGCCAGACACCGCTGGCTGGGGTCGCGTTCAAGGGCTACGCGGAGGTGGCCGAGGTGCTGATCAGGGCCGGAGCAGATCCGGATCAGGGCCGACCCACCGCGCGGCAAACAGCCCAGATGTTCAAGCGCCAGGACATGCTCGAGCTGTTCGGCGCAGCCTAGCCTCCACCGGCCGGCGGCTATTTCGGGAGCAGAACGCTGGTCTGGCTTCCGCTTTCAACGAAGCCGGCGCTGAGGGCCGTCCTGATGGATGCTGTGTTGTCGGTTCGTGCACGCCACTGGGGAATCAGTCCCGCCGCCATCGCCTCCTCGATCGCCACCTTCGCAACGTACGCGGCGTGTCCCTGGCCGCGGCGGTCGGGCGCCGTCAGGACGCCCATGTGGGCGAGGATGCCACTCCAGATGTCGTACCCGGCCCCCGCGAGGGGTACCGGGGGATCCTGGGCGTCGTTGACCAGGATGGAACGGTGTTCCAGGGCACTGAGCCCCACCTCCAATGTGTCGTCAGGCGGGCACAGCCGTTCCAGTGCGACGGCGAACCCCAGCTCGTCGCTGACTGCGACGTCGTCGCGGGGATCGAGGGCGGGCAGACTGTCACAAAAGTACAGGGAGGCCTCGCCGAGTCCACGACCACCGCGTTCCCGGGTGAGCTTCAGGAGGGTGGAGTGCCGGGCGAGGTCGTCGCCATCGAACCCGTCCGCGGCGTCAAGTGCCCAGCCGGGACCCACCAGGGCTTCCTCACCGAACAGCCGCACAAAGGTGAGCACTTCGGCGTCGTCGTCGCGGTGGTAAATCCGTTCCCCGGCGGCACCAGCGAATGCAGTGTCGTCGAGCCGTAGAAGCCGGGACCACCCGAGCTGAATGATTGAGACTGTGCCGGGATCAAGTTCCATCTAGGCAACGTTAGCCGAAGAGGATGGCTGCCTCGTCGTAGCGGTGCTGGGGGACCACCTTGAGGTTGCCGAGGGCGGCTTCGAAGCCGACCCGGGCAATCTCGGTGCCCTTAAGGGACACCATGGTGCCCCACGCTTCATCCACCACCGAGTCGACGGCCGCCATACCCAGCCGCGTCGCGAGCACCCGGTCAAAGGCGGAGGGCACACCGCCGCGCTGGATATGGCCCAATACCGTGGCACGGGTTTCGATGCCGGTGCTGGACTCGATCTCCGGGGCCAACTGGTCCGCGATACCGCCCAAGCGGGGGCGGCCGAACGTGTCGAGGCCGCGTTCGGAATGCGCCTGGTCCAGATGGGCCGGAACGAAACCCTCGGCGACCACCACCAGCGGGGCGCGCCCGCGGGCGTTGGCTTCGGTAACCCACTCGGAGATCTGTTCCAGGCTGGTCTGCTGCTCGGGAATGAGGATGGCGTGGGCGCCCGAGGCCATCCCGGCGTGGAGTGCGATCCAGCCCACATGGCGGCCCATCACCTCGGCGACCATGCACCGGCTGTGCGATTCGCCTGTCGTGCGGAGCCTGTCGATGGCCTCGGTGGCGATCTGCACGGCGGTGTCGAAACCGAAGGTGTAGTCGGTGGCGTCGAGGTCGTTATCGACGGTCTTGGGCACGCCGACGATATTCAGTCCGGCATCGGTGAGCCGTTTCGCGGCGGCTAGCGTTCCCTCGCCACCGATGACGATCATCGCGTCAATGCCCAGCCGGTTCAGGGTCGCCTTGATGGCATCGGGCCCGCCGTTGCCCTCGAAAGGGTTGGTGCGGGAGGTCCCAAGGATGGTGCCGCCCTGCTTGGAAATACCACGGACGGCACTTCGGGGGAGGTCGATGATGTCGCCCTCGACGACGCCGCGCCACCCGTCCCGGAAGCCAACGAACTCCAAATCGTGGGTTTTGATGCCGTTGAGGACCGCTCCACGGATCACGGCGTTGAGCCCAGGGCAGTCGCCGCCGCTGGTGAGGATTCCGATTTTCATGTGGAGCTGAGTCCTTGCATTGTGGGGAGTAGGTAGGTCAGAGCGCCCCATTGAGCCCAGCTATGATTCTAAACACACTTTGCGCGGGGATCTCCTATCCTCAGTGACGGCTGGGGCCAGACAGGTCCCCCCGCTCCATGGCCACCACCACCGCCCGGGTCCGATCGTCGACGTCGAGCTTCGCGAAGATCCGCAGCAGGTGGGTCTTCACAGTGGTCTCGGCGATGTAGAGCTTGGCGGCGATATCCGGGTTACTCAGGCCCTCGGCTACGCATTGCAGCACCTCGCGTTCCCGGGGCGACAGGGCCGGCGCTTCGGGTGCCCTGATGCGTGAGACCAGTTTCGCTGCGATGGGTGGCGCCAGCACTGTCTCGCCGCGGGCCGCCGCGAACACGGCACTGATGATCGTGTCTCCGGGAGTGTCCTTGAGCAGGTAGCCCACCGCCCCGGCCTCGACCGCCCGCACAATGTCGGAATCGCCGTCGTAGGTGGTCAGCACCAGGACCTTCGTCCCGGGCTGCGTCGCCAGGATCCGTGCGGTGGCGTTGGCCCCATCCACCAGGGGCATCCGCAGGTCCATCAGCACGACGTCGGGCGCTGTGGCGGCCGCGGCTGCCACCGCCTCCTCACCGTTGGCCGCCTCGGCGGCCACCACAATCCGTGGATCAGTGGAAAGCAGGTTGATCAGCCCGGCGCGTACCACCGGGTGGTCGTCGACGACCAACAGCCGCACCGTATCCGCGTTCCAGGGACCGTTCCCCGCGGAGAGTCCGGTCATCGGGCCTCCACCCGAGCTTCTGCCTCACGGGTATCGACTGGCGTGGGCTTGATCTGCCCTGTCACTGGCACGACCATCTCAAGCGTGGTTCCGGTGCCCACCACAGAGCGAATGGTGAGCGCTCCGCCGATCTCGCCGAGTCGCGCGCTGATGGACTGCAGCCCATAGCCGGAGGTGTCCAGTCCGGGGTCGAAGCCCACCCCGTCATCGGAGACTCTCAGGTGGAGTTCGGTCCCGGTGTGGTCCAGCGTGAGATATGTCCGGGAGGCGTCGGCGTGTTTGCGGATGTTGGTGAGCCCTTCCTGGGCGGAGCGGAGCAAGGCGATCTGCTGGTTGGAGGTGAGGCTGGGCAGCCGCTCGGGCAGGGCGCAGGAGGTATCGCTGCCCGCCTGGGTGGCCGCGGCGGCGAGCCGTTCCAGGGCGCCCAGCAGGTCACCGCCCTGCAGCTGTGAGGGGCCGGTTGAAGCGATCAGGGCGCGGGCTTCCTGCAGATTGTCCCGGGCGGTGGCGTTGATCGTTTCCAGCCGGGTGGTCAGGTCCTGCTGAGCGGCATTGCCCGGTCCAGCCGTCC
This sequence comes from Arthrobacter sp. 260, assembly GCF_013116745.1. Taxonomy (GTDB): domain Bacteria; phylum Actinomycetota; class Actinomycetes; order Actinomycetales; family Micrococcaceae; genus Arthrobacter_D. The sequence continues at coordinate 2,797 of NZ_JABFOE010000022.1, read as the reverse complement.
GCAGCTGTGCCAGTGCGGCTTCCGACAGCATGACCACGGAGGTGAAGCCCTGCGCAAGAGTGTCGTGGATCTCCCGGGACATCCGTTCGCGCTCCGCCATGGCTCCCTGCCGCTGGTCGGCCAGCTGGAGTTCCGCCCTGGCGGCGTCGAGGTCGGCGAGTAGCTGGGCACGGTCCTCGCTCTGGTCGATGATCTTGTAGATCCACAGCCCCAGCATGGTCGAGGCCAGGAAGGACAGCACAGCCTGCAGCCCGATGCCCACTAGGTCTTCGGTGGCTCCACTGAATCGGGAAAGCTGCCCGATGGCTACTGCGACACAGATCGCCGCGGTACCGATCAGTCCTGAGCGTGCTGTGGAGGAGAACATCCAGATCTGGGGGAATGCCACGAAAAGGAGGACAGCTCCCGAGCCCGGCAGGAAGGCGAGGAAACCGACCACCAGGATCAGCAGCACCACGTAGGCCACGGGGCGCCACGTACCCAGATAGCGCTGGCGGGTGAGGAAGGGATAGGCGATGGCCAGCACCGCCAGGACGCTGAGGGTCAACGTCTTGGTGGCGGGGTTTGGCTCTCCGTTCAGAATCACCAGGACCACCACAACTATCGCTGTGTAGAACCCGATGTGCCACCATTTCATCCCGTGGATCCACACCGAGTTCTCGGGCAGGAGCCGCGTGGCCCGGTCGGTGTTCGTACTCATGCCATCACCCTACGTCTACCGCCGTCAGCGAGGGGAGTGCTTTCCCGCTTCAGCGTCCCTACTTCTGGGGTGGCCATTTGAAGGTCAACCGCGTCAGGATCAGGCCGGCAACCAGCCAGATCGCGATGACCACTGCCGACATTCCCAGTGCCCAGGTTTGACCTGGCTCGGCCATTTCGAACTGTTCGGGCAGGAACACACTCCGCATGCCGCTGGCGGTCCAACGCAGGGGGGTCACGTTGGCGACCGACTGCAGCCATTCGGGCAGACCGGTGAACTGGAAGTAGACGCCTGAGATGAAGGAGAGGATGAGCACCGGCAGGACGGCCAGCGTCGTCGCGCTTTCAGTCGATTTCGCGAGGCAGGCGAACGCGGTCCCGACCACTGCCCAAGCCGCCGTCGCACCCAGCAACAGCCAGGTGATGGTGAGCCAGTCGCCCCAGGAGGTGGGAAGGTCGACGCCGAGGAACAGGGAGCTACCCACCATCAGGATGGTGGTCTGTCCGACGATCAGGTACAGGGTGACGCCCATTTTGCCGATGAAGTAGGACAGCATGGGCAGTGGCGTACCGGCGAGCCGTTTGATGCCGCCATTGAACCGGTCCGCAGCGACGTAGCCGCTGAGGTTCTGGAAACCGCTCAGGATGGTGCCGAGGGCCACCATGCCCGGGAAGTAGTACTGGGCCATGGTGACCTGGGCGCCCGGCGGTCCGACCGACGGGTCGCTGCCGAACACCGTACCGAACAGGGCCATCATCACGATGGGGAAGAACAGGATGAGGATCAGGGAGAGCCCGTCCCGGTTGAACGCCTTGATCTCGGTAACAGCCCTGCGGACGCCCAGGGCGAGAGTGCTCGGGCGCCAGGCGGCGTTCTGGGCTGGACCGGTCCGCGGATCGGTGTCGAGGGTGGTCATGCTTGGGCTCCTTCATGGGCTGCGACCGTGTCGGTCGCGGGGTTGACTGTCGTGCCGGCGTCGTGCCGACTCAGGAGTTCAAGGTAGACGTCCTCGAGGCTCGGCCGGATGACCTCCAGATCGGTCGGCTCATGGGTGCCGCCGTCGGTGAGCCTGTGGACGAGCGCGCCGGGGGAGGTTGTGGCTTCCTCGTGCCGACCGGTGTCGTCGGTCCATCGCACGCGGGGAATCCTCAGATCGGGCCCGCCGACGGTATCGGCGGTGCCGGAGGCAATGAGTTTCCCGGATGCGATGATGCCGAGACGGTCCGACAGGTGCTGTGCCTCGTCCAGATAGTGGGTGGTGAGCACAATGGTGGTGCCGTCTTTCCCGAGGCCGCGGATCAGGTCCCAGAACCGGCGTCGGGCGGCCGGGTCGAAGCCCGTGGTGGGCTCGTCCAGGAAGAGGAGTTCCGGGTTGCCGATCATTCCCAGCGCAACGTCGACCCGCCGCCGCTGCCCGCCCGATAGCGATTTGATGAGCGATCCTGCCTTCTCCTCCACCCCCACGGCACTCATGACCTCCTCGACGCTGCGCGGGTTGGGATAGAAGGCTGCAGCGTCCTTGAGGGCCTCGGATACCTTGAGGGTGCCCATGTCGGTGGCCTCCTGCAGCACGATGCCGATGCGGGACCGGAAGTGGGCTGGCGCCTTGTACGGGTTCTGTCCCAGGACGGTGACGGTGCCCGAACTCGGTTTCCGGTGCCCCTCCAGAATCTCGATGGTGGTGCTTTTCCCGGCGCCGTTGGGACCCAGCAGTGCGTAGGTTTCACCGGTGCGGATGGTCAGGGACAGGTGGTCGACGGCGAGGAGGTCGCCCTTCTTCGGCTGCCGGTAGGACTTCGTCAGGGAGTCGACGACGACGGCGTCCGACTGCGCCGGATCGTCGGTGGAACCGGGTACTGCTGTGCGGTGGGTCTCAGCAAGGTGTCTCATGACTACAGCGTGCCACTCGCCGGTCGCCCCGGAGAAGGTCCGGCAGACTGAGTTGGCTTGTCCTCCTTCAGCAGGACACTGCCCGTTTAACCAGTGCCGCCCCCACCGAAGAATGACTCGGCGGAGGCGGGCGGTGGAACTGCCGGTGTGGGCTAGGTTGTGTCTGTTAATTGTGGATTCGGTGGAATGTGACCATTGCGGTGAGTA
>NZ_JABFOE010000021.1 GCF_013116745.1 Arthrobacter sp. 260 | reverse complement strand
TTTTCGCCTTTTAAACACGCCCATCAACGGCCACCCGATGAAACCATAGGGTTAGCGCGCCAGTACCGAGTCGAGTGCTTCCCGGATACCGCGCACGATGATGCGGATCTCGTCTCCGGTGACGATGAATGGGGGCGAGATCTGGAGGATGTTGTTGGGCAGGTTCCGCAGGTGTACGCCTCGGCCCTCGAGTGCGGAGACGACGTCGAGCCCAGAAATGCCGTCTGCGAGGACGACTCCTCCCATGAGGCCGATGTAGCGCACCTCCTTCACACCTTCGTGGTCGCGGAGCTGCTCCAGCTCATCAGCGAGGATCGGTTCGAGTTCTTGGACATGTGCGAGCAGGTCCTCCCGCTCGATGATCTCGAGGTTCTTGAGCGCGACTGTCGCAACCGTGGCATGGCCGGCGTAGGTGAGGCCCTGGTGGAGGATGGGAGCGTCGGCACCGTCGTAGAACTGCCCGGACACGCTGGGAGCGACGATCACGCCGCCGAGGGGCAGGTAGCCGGAGGTGACGCCTTTCGCGAAGGTGATCATGTCGGGGTTGAGGTCGAAGCGCTCCGATGCCGTCCAGGTACCGAGACGGCCGAACGCGGTGATGACCTCGTCGGCGATGATGAGGAAGCCGAACTCCTTGGCGAGCTCCTTGATCCGCTCGAAATAGCCTGGCGGAGGAGGCACGAGTCCGCCGACACCCATGACCGGCTCGGTGATGAACGCGGCGATCTTCTCCCCGCCAGATTCACGGATGCTGTGCTCTGCAGCTTCGATGTCCCACTGGTCGACGAGCAGCGTCTCCGGTATCAGGGTGCCCGGACCGAATCCGTCCCGGTTGAAGGCGAGACCGGCCACACTCGTGCCGTAGGCGTGCAGGCCGTGGTAGGAGTCTTTGCGGGAGGCGATGGTGAGCTTCTCGGGCTGCCCTTGCAGCTGCCAGTGCCGTCGGGCAAGCTTGAGCGCCATGTCGACTGAGTCAGAGCCGCCGCTGGTGAAGATCACCTTGGCGTCGTCGAATGGCGCCAAGGTGGCGATTTTGTTTGCGAGGTCGAGCGCCGGTTGGTTCGCGTAACGGCCGAAGATGTGCCAGGTCTCGAGGGTGCGGATCTGCTGGGCGGCGGCCTCTGCGATCTCGTCGCGGCCGTGACCGACGTTGGCGTACCATAGGCCGCCGGCGGCGTCGAGCAGACGGTCGCCATCGCTGGTGACGATGTAGGCGCCGTCGCCTTCGGCGACGACGGTCTGGGGGTTGGCGAGCACGGTCGGCATATGAGCCTGAGCGCTCCACAGCGCGTTGTTCTGGGACATTGTTGTATCCTCCTGCAAATCGTTTGTGGGTCGGGTCGAACGGTACGTCTTGGCCCGGGGCGGCTGTTCAGCTGTAGTCGAAGAAGCCCTTGCTGGTCTTGCGCCCGAGTTCGCCGGCGGCGACCTTGTCACGCAAGATTCGCGGGGGCTCGAAACGTTCGCCGAGTGTAGAGGCGAGGTATTCTGCGATCCCGAGACGCACGTCTAGGCCGACGAGGTCAGTGGTCTTAAGTGGGCCGGTCTCATGCCGGTAGCCGAGCACAATCGCCGCATCGATGTCCTCCGCTGAAGCGACGCCCTCTTCGAGCATCCGCATCGCCTCGAGTGCGAGGGCGACACCAAGCCGGGAGCTCGCGAACCCGGGAGCGTCGCGCACGACGACGGGGGTCTTTCGCAGGGCCTCGGTCCAGTCGCGGGCGGCGTCGACGAGAGCGTCATCTGTTGCCTCGCCGACGATGACCTCGATTAGCGTCGAAGCGGGGACCGGGTTGAAGAAGTGCAAGCCGAGGAACCGGGATGGGTTCGAGAGTTCGGCTGCGAGTTGCGAGACCGACAGCGATGACGTGTTTGTTGCGATCGGGGTATTCTTCCCGGTGCGCTGCTCGATCGCGCGGAGGGTGGCCGCTTTCAGTATGAAGTCCTCCGGGACTGCCTCGATCACGAGGTCGGCTGTGTTCAGGAGCCAGTAGTCCTCGGATACGACGAGCCGGGATAGGAGCACATCGAGTGCCGGCGCTGCGGGATCCTTCGAGACGGCTTTTTCCATGATCTCCTGGATCCGGCCCTGGGCGGCTTCTACTGCCTGCGCGTCCCGTTCGAGCACGGTGACCGATGAGCCATTGACGGCGAAACTGAGCGCAATGCCAGTTCCCATCCGGCCGCCTCCAACGACGGCGACATGTTGAGGCAATGCCACGGTTTAGTGTCCCTTCCGCGCGTTGCGCTTCTGCAGGAAATCGTCCATACGCTGGGCTTTCTCCGGTGATTCGAAGAGCAACGCCTGCGCAAGGTTATCGATGATCGGATGCGCAGGCCTCGGCGCGTGAATAATCGTCTTGGTGACCTGGATCGCGAGCGGATCAAAGCCGCCGATGCGATCAGCGAGGGCGTTAGCACGATCGATCAGTGCTTCTGGCTCGCAGACTTCAGTGACCAATCGAATTGAGAGCGCCTCGTCGGCTGTGAGGACGCGGCCTGCGAGCAGGATCTCCTTCGCCACAGGTTCGCCAACGAGCTCGACGAGCCGCCAACATGCACCGGCGGCGGCGATGATGCCGAGGTTGGGTTCGGGATTGCCGATCTTCACCCGGGTCGTCGCGATTCGGAAATCTGCGGCGTATGCCAGTTCAGCCCCTCCGCCGAGGGCGTAGCCGTCGATCGCGGCGATCACCGGCATCGGCAATGCCGCGATGCGCGCGAAGATGCTCGAATTAATCCCGCGCAGGGCTTCGTGCCGGCGCCGGTCGCGCAGCTGCGAGATGTCGGCCCCTGACGCGAAGATGCCGCCTCGTTCAGTCCGGGTTCCGGTGAGGACCAAGATGCTGGGTTCGCGCTCGAGCTCATCGCAGACCCCGTGGAGTTCGTCCACCATTGCCTGATCGATCGAGTTCAATGTCTGGGGCCGGTTCAATCGCACGATTGTGCGATTACCGTATTGCTCTACTGTGAGCGTGCTCACGAAGTCCGCCTCTCTCAGAAACCGTCCGGCGGCACTGCCGCTGCGATGCGGAATTAATCTTAGTTTGCCCTAGGATCCCATAGCACACAAATACCTAATAACCCTCTTTTGATGCTAAATCCTGCATATATACAGCTTCCGGTAGCCGCAACCAGTATGGGATTTATCACCGCATGTCATTTAAACCGATCAGTATTGGTATTGGACGTGTGATGAATTAGCTGCGACAGTGAAGAAATCGGACCTCTAGGCATCGTTTCGCATGGGTCCTTGGCGATCACACACCGAGCAATGAAGGAGCGTCGTCGCACATGGGTGTCTACACGACCGTGAATCCAGCAACCGGCGAGAAGTTAGCCGAGTTCTCCGAACTCACCGGCGACGAGGCGCGGTCCGCACTCGATCGAGCCGGAAACGCTTACCCACAGTGGAAGGGCAGGGACCTCCAGGAGCGGGTTGCCCTCATCAAGCGCATCGCGGAACTACACCGCGCGCAGCGGGAGGAGCTGGCTTCGCTGATTACCATCGAGATGGGCAAGCCCATCGCGCAGGCCCGGGGCGAGGTCGATCTCGTCGCGAACATCTACCACTACTACGCCGACAACGCCGAGGATTTTCTCGCCGATGAGGTTCTCGACATCGCCGGTCCCGGCACTGCTGTAGTGAAGACCGAGCCGATCGGCGTGTTGGTCGGCATCATGCCATGGAACTATCCGTACTACCAGGTGGCGCGATTTGCGGCGCCGAACCTCATCCTGGGCAACACGATCCTGCTTAAGCACGCACGCAACTGCCCGCAGTCCGCGCTCGCCATTGAGCGTGTGTTCCGCGAGGCCGGCCTTCCCGAGGGCGTCTACACCAATGTGTTCGCGAACAATGATCAGATCGCGCAGATGATCGCCGACGCTCGCGTGCAGGGTGTCTCCCTCACCGGGTCCGAGCGGGCTGGCTCCTCCGTCGGTGAGGTCGCCGGTCGGCACATGAAGAAGTATGTCCTGGAGCTCGGCGGGTCCGACCCGTTCCTCGTGCTAGACGACGCCGACCTCGACGCCGCGGCAGCAGCTGCCGCAGTCGGCCGCTTCGCCAACGGCGGCCAGGCCTGCACCGCATCGAAGCGTTTTATCGTCCTCGACTCGGTCTACAACGAGTTCCTCAAGAAGTTTATCGAGCAGAGTCGCACGTACGCTGCGAGTGATCCCGCGTCCGATGTTACGAAGCTCGGCCCGCTCGCTTCCACCGCGGTTCGGCGGGACCTCGTGGAACTCGTCGACGACGCTATCGAGCGAGGAGCGACGGTACACCTGGGCGGAGAGATCCCTAATACGCCGGGCGCCTACTACCCGGCAACGGTGCTCTCCAATGTCACGAAGGACATGCGCGCCTACGCCGAGGAGCTGTTCGGCCCGGCCGCCGTCGTACATCGAGCGACCTCTGAGGAGGAGGCGATCACGATTGCGAACGATTCCCCCTTCGGACTGGCCGGTTCGGTGTTCTCGGGCGACCCCGAGCGGGCGCAGCGGATCGCCGACCAAATCGAGACCGGCATGGTGTGGATCAACAGCACGAGCAGGACCGCACCGGATCTTCCCTTTGGCGGGATCAAGGCGTCGGGCGTCGGCCGCGAACTTGCCCGATACGGCATCAACGAATTCGCCAACAAGAAGCTCATCCGCGTCCCCGACGCGGTGAAGAAGCTCGGCATGAATGAAGAGCGCGTCATTTAGACGATATGAAGTGCGGCGCCGGTTCGTTGTCGTGGGACTGGAATCTCGGGTTCAAAGCCTGGCGTAGGTTGCCAGTTCCGCGGCCTTCTTCGCTCAGCCGGGGCCGGTGTGGACTGGTAGAGTCACATTTGAACGTCTGGAGGTTCCAGTCAGTTCCTCCCGCGCGAAGCCGTGGACGGTGGCTCCAGCGCCGAGCAGAGAACGGGAAATTCCAGTCCTGTTGCCACTGCTGGCCCCAGTTGACCAGCGCTGCCCGGCCGTGCAACGTGTCCTGTATGGTTCGGTCCCGGCTGTATGAAGGCGCCGCTTCGGTGCTGGTTAGTCCAACAGGGCTCAGGAGCCGAAATCGAGCAGCACCTTTCCCCGCTTGATGCCACATTCGACGTGGTTAAAAGCTGCCGCGACATCATCGGCGGCGAAAACGCGGTCGATAACAGGCCGCACCTCTCCACTGGCCAGGTGGGGCAGCATTCTGCGCTCAAAAGCTCGCACTACGATGGCCTTGTCTTCCGATGATCGTGCCCGGAGGACCGAAGCGAGTAGCCGTCCCCGTCGGCTCATTAGTGCCCCCAGATTAATCGACGTCTCGGCGCCGGCGCCCACTCCGACAACTATGATGCGCCCCAAGACCGCCAGTGCGGCGAGATCGGTGGCGAGGTTGGGCGCACCGACGACCTCGAGCACAACGTTTGCGCCGCGGCCTGATGAGATCTCGAGGACGACGTCCACCACGCTCTCAGGATCGGCCGGGATGCCGCCAAGGTCTGAGATTAGTTCCCGCCCGTGAACGGTCCGGCTTGTGCCAATGACACCTGCCCCGCTGGCACGAGCAATCTGCACCGCTGCAGTGCCCACACCGCCCGTCGCTCCGCCAACTCGTCGAGGTTGCCCGGCACGATGCAGACATGGCGTGCGGAAACCAGGACCCGATTTGCCAACCCTCCCCCCGCCACCACCCGTTGGTGGCCGGAGTCAATGGAATGTGCGACCGCCATTGATCTGGATGACCTCGCCGCGTCCGCACCGGTGCCCGCGTAGGACGCCGGTGCGGACGGAGCGGCGGATCATCGCGATCCGGGTCAACCGGCGGTGGGGACCGGCACGGATCGGCTATCACCTCGGGATCCACCCTTCGACCGTGCACCGGATCCTGGCCCGGTACGGGCTGGCGAGACTGTCCTGGCTGGACAGGGCGACCGGCCGGGTCATCCGCCGCTACGAACACACCGCGCCCGGGGACCTGGTGCACGTGGATATCAAAAAGCTCGGCAGGATCCCCGACGGCGGCGGCCACCGCGCCGTGGGCAGGGCAGCCGGGCGCCGTAACAAGGTCGGCACGCAGCGCAACCGCCGCCCCGGGTATCGCTTCATTCACAACGCCGTCGACGATTACTCACGCTTTGCCTACTCCGAGATCCTCACCGATGAGAGAAAGGAAACCGTCGCCGCGTTCTGGACCCGCGCCAACACCTGGTTCGAGTCCCGCGGGATTACCGTCCAGCGAGTCCTGACCGATAACGGCAACGGGTACCGATCCCGTGCCTTCGCCGACGCCCTCGGCCCCCGCATCAAACACAGACGCACCCGCCCGTACCGGCCGCAAACCAACGGTAAAGAACGCTTCAACCGCACCATGCTCGAGGAATGGGCCTACGCGAAGCCTTACCAATCAGAAGCAGAGCGCGTGGCCGCTTTCCCGAAATGGCTGCACCACTATAGTCACCACCGAGGCCACACCTCACTCAAAGGTCAGCCACCAGCCAGCCGTGTCACCAACCTCACGGGGCAATACACCTAGCGAAGTCAGCCCAGTTGCGCCTGTTACCCGCCGACGACGCCGAAGGTCGGCGCCGGTGTCAGCCAGGGGAGCCAGCATGATCCTGTTGGCCGCGACTTCCAAGAGCGACCGCGCCGCGTATGCGCTGATGTTCCGCCAGCTCGCGGCTACCGCTAAAGCCATTCACGATATGCACAAAGCCACCACAGACCTTAACCGGGTGATGGGCTTGTCCAGGTCAGTGATCGCCGCGACGAAGGTCGTCGAAGGCAGCGTATCAACGCAGACCGTGAAGCCGGAACGTATGACCATCGAGAAGTTGCGCGAACAGCATCCCGAACTCGATGAGGAAACCCTGAAAGCACGTTTGGTTGCTGGACGTTCCCGCGAAGGCGCACCGATACCGGCGACACTCACACGCGGACAGAAGCCAACCGAGCACGCAGTACCAGCACGCGGGCCAGAACGAGGTAGTCAACGAGGGATTTAGAGATAGGGGATAGCGGTTCAGTGTCGCTGACGCTCCGTGGTGGTAGAACGTATCTCGCGTGTCGGTTCCGCTCTGGATGCGCGGTGCTTTTGGGTGAATGATTGTGGTGTCTGCCGCGGGCGACGCCGATTTGTTCTTGGTGCTGTTAGTGAGCCTGTGGGTTAGCGTGGTGTGGAGGACTTCCACGGGAACCGTGGATTGTTGCCCTTGAGCACGAGTGTTTGATTCCTGAATTGATTCCCCGTCCTCCCCGTAGCAGATTCAATGATCGGGTCGAGGGTGTCAGGAGAATGATCATGGATATTGTGCACGAGCGGGCGGTGGGGATGGACATTTCCAAGCGTGATGCGAAGGTCTGCTTACGGGTTCCCGGGAACCGCCCGGGGACTTTCACGACCACGGTGAGCACATGGGGTGCCACGACCTCACAAATTCTGGAGCTCAGGAATTTCCTTGAGTCCGAACACGTCACCACGGTGGTGATGGAAGCGACCAGTGATTATTGGAAACCGTTCTTCTACCTGCTCGAAGAAACCCTGCCGGTAGTCCTCGTCAATGCGAAGGCGGCACGGAACATCCCGGGACGTAAAACCGATGTTTGCGACGCGGCGTGGCTGGCGCAAGGGCGTGTCAAATGAAGTGTGTAAGGGACCAGCTGGTTATCCGTTCTGCCGGGTCGGTCAGATCGGAAGCCTGTTAGGAAATTGAAGTGCGAAGGCGTTCAGCGCTCGGTGCCATCCCTGGGTGCCGGTGCCCAGGTCACCGCCCCGGAGGGTCTCGATGTTCCTGATTCCGAGATAGACAAGCTTGATCGCGGCCTCGTCGGAGGGAAACGAGCCGCGGGTCTTGGTGATTTTCCTCAGCTGGTAATTGATCGACTCGATCTGGTTGGTCGTGTAGATGACTTTGCGGATTTCGGGCGTAAACGCCAGAAACGGGGTGAAGTCCTCCCACGCGTTCCGCCACGCCAGCACCGCCCCAGGGGCCTTGGGACTTCCACACCTCGGCGAAGTGCGCCATGGCGAGCTCCGCCGCTTCCACGGACAGCGCGGTGTAAATCGGACGCATATCCTTTGCCATCGATTTCCGGTCCTTGTAAGAGGCGTATCTCATCGCCGAGCGCAGCAGGTGCACCACGCACGTCTGCACCACGGTTTCGGGGTAGATGCTATTGACCGCTGCGGGGAGCCCGGTCAGCCCGTCGCAGCACAGGATGAGGATGTCCTTGACCCCACGGTTGCGGATCTGGGTCAGCACGTTGGCCCAGAACTTCGCTCCTTCCTGGGTTCCCAGCCACAGGCCCAGCACCTGCTTGCGGCCCTCCACGTCCACACCGACGGCCACGTGGCAGGCTTTGTTGACCACGACCCCGCCATCCCTGATTTTCAGCCAGATAGCGTCGATATACACGATCGGGTAGACCGCTTCCAGCGGCCGGTTCTGCCACTGGGTGATCTCATCGGCGATTACGTCAGTGACCCGGGAAATCGTCGCTGCCGAGACCTTCGCCCCGTAGATTTCCTCCAAGTGCGAGCCGATGTCCCGGGTCGTCATGCCCCGGGCGTACAGGGACAGGATCATGTCCTCGACCTTGCCGAGCCGGCGGGCCCGCTTGGGCACGATCACGGGCTGGAAAGTGCTGTTTCGGTCCCGGGGCACGGTGACCTCGACCGGGCCTTGGAGGGTGTGGACCTGCTTGCTGGTCTTACCGTTGCGGGAGTTACCGCTACCGGCCCCGGCAGGGTCACCGGATTCGTATCCGAGGTGATCGCTAATCTCGGTTTCCAGCGCCCGTTCCAGCACCGCTTTGGTCATCTGCGACAGCAGTTCCTCAACCCCGTGCCGGCCCTCTCCGAGGTCCTCTGCAGCATTGACCAGAGCATCAATCTGCTCGGGGCTAAGCACAGCGGCCAAGGGGTTATCAATCAGTTCGTTCTCGCCCAAAAGGGCCGTCCTTTCAGATGGTGCAACCAGCGGCCACACCATCACATCAGGCCGGACCCCTTACACACTCGATGAAACACCCTCCGGCCGCGCCGCCGCGCAGACCATCATCGCCGAGATCGGGCTGGATATGACCCGGTTCCCCACTGCCGACCATCTGGTGTCGTGGGCGAAACTGTCTCCGCGCACCATCCAGTCCGGGCCGAAGAGCCGAGCCGGGCACACCGGCAAGGGCAACCCTTACCTCTAAGGAACTCTCGGTGAGGCAGCAGCCGCGGCAGCCCGCACCGATACCTTCCTTGGCGAACGCTACCGGCGGCTCGTCAAACGCCGTGGGAAACTCAAGGCCCTGGTCGCGGTGCCAGCTCCATCCTCGTGACCATCTGGCACCTCCTGGCCGACCCGGCAACCCGATCGCACGACCTCGGATCCAGCTACTTCGCCAACCGCACCGACAAGGACCGCAAAACACGCAACCACATCCGCCAACTCGAAACCCTCGGCTACACAGTCACCCTTGCCCCCACCGCCTAACCACCAACAGTCATTTTCCGGTTAGCTCATGAGCGAGTCGGACGGAATTGATGAAGCAGTAGAAGGCGGGTTCCGTGCTGGCCTTATGGCAGCCGCACGGATCGGAGAGCAGCTAGCGAGGATGCGTGAGGAACAGCTGCACAGCATCCAGCAGGCAGAAGAAGCACGGGCACGAGAGCTTCAGGAACGGTTCAACGCAGCGCAGGCAGCAGCTCGCGCCCAGCTCGACCCGGTAAGCCGGGACGAGTGGTGGGATAAGGCCACCCCGAGATGATCGAACGCGCCCATGAGACAGCGGAAGCATGGAAAGGCTACGATCCAGTTGCCACCGAGCACGCAGAGAGAATCCGCGATCAGGTGCAGCAACGCTACGGGATCGACGTTGACGCACCCGGAGCCTCCGAGCAGGACATTTCCGCAGCCGTCACCTGAGCCCAAGCGGCACGTCAGCAGACCGAGATCGAACGCTCCAACGCTGCCGCAGCTCGCGGCGACGAAGTAATGGCCGGAGCCGCCATAGCCGGGGCAACCCGGGAGGACCAGACGCGGGCGAACAACTCAGCAGAGCCAGCCTATGACTCCCCGGAGAGGCGTCAGCAGCTCGAAAAGAGCCTAGAGGGGCATCCCGACCGGGAGGCCGTCAAAGCTCGCCTCATGTTCGACAAGCACCAAGGAACACCCCCGAGCGCAGCAGTGAGCTCTGAACCGAATCTGGGCAAGACCTCCGGGATGAAAAGCTCGTCCAGAGGACGCTCCATCGAACAGGGAGCGCGAGAACGCTGACCAGGACATGTACGTACACAGACAAAAGGGAGGCCCAGCCGGCAACGGCGTGGCCTCCCCATTCTGGTAGTGAATTTACAACGGGTACAGAGATTGAGCAGGGGCCGGTAGAGCCGGGTGTTGGGATGCTTCACGCTTTGGCCGGGGGCGTGGTTGACTACCTTTCTCGGCCCATTCGGTGAGCACGTTGCCGGTCAGGGACGCATGCTTACCCGCTTCGAGGATGTCCTGGACAGTGACCGGGTTCATGCGACTTCTCCGGTCGCGGCGTCCAGGGTGGTGAAGGTGTCATAGACGCTCAAGTCCACGTTCGCCGCGGACGGTTCGGTGCGTGGGCCAGCCGGCGGGCGATCATGCCCAGGGCGGCCATGTCTGGTTGGTCCCCGCGGCGGATCAGGGTATCGGCGGCTTGGATTGCCGCATCGAAGCCGGCGGATCCGGACGCGGCGTCCACTGCGTTGAGCAGGCGGCGCCGGTCGGTGGCCGTGGCCCGGTCCCGCCAGTCGCGTACCGGGTCGGTGGCCAAGGCCCGCGGCGGGGAATGTGACCAGGAACCGGGCTTGGTCACCAGCAATGGGACGAGGGAAGCAGGTTCGAAGATCGTCTCGGTCTGCCTGCCGAAGACTCGTGGGAAGGACCGTACGGGCTCGGAATGCTCGTCCAGGATCTCGATGACGTCATGGCGTAAGCCCACGGTGAGGTTCCGCCCGTGCTCCGGCTCCCGGGCGCTCTACTTTGACACGCGCGCGTCGAGATCCGCCAAGGTTATCGTTGCGAGCGGGCTAGCAAGCACGAGGGAGAAGTCTGCTACGAGAATTCCCTCTAGCGGCGCCCCCGGCGTTCATCTCCGGCCTCACGACTGACTCCGTTGGTGCCACCCTCCCAGGACACTCATTACAGTACTGACCGAATCGATGCCTCCAGTACCGCCAAGCCCTCGTCGAGGACTCCGGCTTCGATTCCCAGCGGTGGGAGCAACCGGATGATGTTTCCGTTGGTTCCGCAGGTAAGGGTCAGGACACCGTGAGCGTTGGCCTTCTTAGCGGCGGCGGTTGCGAGGTCTCCGCGTGGCCTGGAGGCGTCACGGAACTCGATCGCCATCATCGCACCACGGCCCCGAACGTTTGACACACCGTCCAGCTCCACGAGGGGCTCAAAGCGCTGCCTGATGGCAGCTTCGATGCGAGTGGCGTTCTTGAGGAGAGTCCCTTCTTCAAGGATTTCGAACACGGCCAGCGCAGCCTCACAGGCTACAGGGTTGCCGGCGTAGGTTCCACCCAAACCGCCAGTGTGAACGGCATTCATGAGCTCAGCGCGGCCGGTTGCGGCCGAAAGCGGCAGCCCGCCGCCGAGCGCCTTCGCGGTCAGCGTGATGTCGCCGGCAATTCCCTCGTGTTCGGACGCGAACATGGTGCCCGTCCTACCCATACCTGCCTGGATCTCATCGATCACCAGTACGATGCCGTGGCGCGTAGCTATTTCACGGAGTCCTTTGAGGAACCCGGGTGCCTGGACAATGAATCCACCCTCACCTTGAATCGGTTCGATGACCATCGCGGCGAAAGTTTCCGCACCGTTTGCAATCAGCAGGGCTTCGATCTGCTTCAGGGCCTTCTCAGGTCCCTCAGGTGTGGTGTGCGCCGGTGCAGTGGGAGCTCGGAAAACCGAACCCGGCAGAGGGCCGAAGTTGAGCCGGTACGGATTCTCCTTCGCTGTCATTGCCATCGTGAGCTGGGTGCGCCCGTGGTAGGCCTCGTCGAAGACGAGGATGTTCGGGCGCCGGGTAGCTGCCCGGGCAACCTTGATGGCGTTTTCGACCGCCTCCGCTCCGGTGGTGAACAATGCGGTCCGCTTCTCAAAGTGACCGGGGGTGTGTTCGTTGAGCCAGCGGCAAACGTCGACGAATGCGGAGTATTCGGTAACCATGAAACATGTGTGGGTGAAACGCCCGAGCTGGGCTGCGGCGCGTTTGGCCACCTTCGGATTTGCCGCACCGACGCTAGTCACAGCGATGCCCGAAGCGAAGTCAATGAGGTGGTTCCCGTCGACGTCCACGAGCAGCGCTTCCTGTGCATGATCGATGAATACGGGCATGGTGATGCCGAACGCGTTGGTCACGTGCTGGCGTCGTTCGACTTCCAGTTCGCGGGAGCGCGGTCCAGGAAGTTCAGTAAGTAGACGGCGAGCTGTGACTTTGACGCTGGCCGGGTCGTTGGCCCGGCCCGGAGCGAGCTGTGGTGTGACGGTCATAGGTCCTCCTCGTGTGGTTGAAACCACGATAGGCGCAACTGAATGACGTGTCGTTGGATAATATATCCTCGGAACGTCCTTATGTAGACGCAGCGTACAAAGCGCGTGATCTATGATTTCTGCATGATTACTCTCGCCAGGCTCGTAGAGGCCGCAAGGCGCGATTTGGTGCCCTGTTGGCCGATCTCGCTACCGCGCGTAGAGCTGACGGGTGTTCATGTCTCCGAGCTCGAGGACCCAACGATGTTCCTCTATGGGGGCGAACTGCTCCTCACAGTGGGACTGCAGCTCACCGGGCTGAATGGTGACGCGCACAAAGAGGCTGCCAAACTATATGTACAGCGTCTGGTGGACGGGGGCGTAACTGCTCTTGGCCTTGGTCTTGGTTCCGGGCATGCAATGGTGCCAGACGAGCTGCTGGCGGCGTGCGTCGAAGCAGGCCTTCCCCTACTCACAGTTCCCCGCGAGTCCCCTTTTCTGGCAGTATCACGGGCCTACTGGGAATTGGTCAGGGAAGGTGGAGAGGCCGAACTCACCGCATTGCTGGGTCTTCAGGTTGCGTTGACGCGGGCCGCAGCCCAGGAAGATGCGGAGCCGGAAATCGTTCGTGAATTAGCCCGCGCCTTGGGAACCTGGGTTGCCTACTTGCCCGAAGGGGACAGAGCTCCATCGTCCGCCGGCAGCAGTGGGGAGCTTCCGCCCGGGCTGCTAGACGAGCTAACCCGGGAATCTGCCGTCCTTCGGACCGCACGCAGAGGCGCGACCGGCAATATCCAACTGGCATCAGGTAATGCCTCGCTTTATCCCGTATCCGACGGCCCATCCGCTTCCGGGTACCTCGCGCTGGGTAGAAGCGGTCAGTTGGCCGCCGCAGAGCGTCATCTATTCCTGACCGCATCGACCCTTCTTGCCGCGCGAGCGGCTGGCCAACGAAACGCTGCGGCTGAGCGTCGTCGTGCCGAAGGCATGGTCGCAGCACTCGTCCTGGAAGGGTACGATGATGCCGCCCGCCTCCTTGCGAAACAAATGAACCTTGATGACCTGCCAGACACGGCATTCCTTGTAGCCCTTCCTGATCAAGAACAGCTCGCCGCGCAGCCTTCTCCGCCCGGACTCGTGCTCCAACGGTCTGGTGTCATGTTTGTGCTCCAAACAGCGTCGAGCCCCTACCCCCGACTACCAGAAGGAGTCCGCGGGGCATGGGGTGGACCAATTCCGCTACGACGCCTACATGAAATTGGAGCCCAGGTCGCCGATGTCGCCGCTTCGGCGCCCGTCGGCCGGCTCATTCGTGTCGGCCATGGGTTGGATCTGCCGGCCGATGAATGGGTGGGTGTACTAATGGCGCACCCAGTCCAGCTCCTGGAAACTGTCCGCGTGTACTTGGCTCACCGTGGGCAATGGGAAGCCGCCGGCCGAGAACTAGGGGTGCATCGAAACTCAGTGCGCTACAGGATCGCCCAGGCGAAGGAACTTTTAGGGGTCGACCTAGATGATCCGGATGTAACCGCTCAGTTGTGGCTCGCCCTCAGGAGTCGGCCCTAAGTGTACTGGGTCGGGACGTTGGTTACACGGTGAATGGGTGTAGACCTCTTAGGTTGGTGGTTTACCACAACTGCCAACTGATCTAAGAGGTCTTCACTATTGGTGTGTGAGGGTCAAGAAGTTCTGGCCTGACCAACGGCATGGCAGTCGGCCCGGCATGCGGGAGAGGAGAAGAATGCTTCCGGGGTTGCCGGTCTGCCCAGAGGTCTTCTGACGCGCCCCTCGTCTCGACGGGGTGGGAGTTGTCCTCGACATGACCTGCCGATCGGCCAGCCTCACAAGAGGCGTGGCCGGGCAGGCTGCCATGTCCTGATAGGAGTCTGACAAGCGTCGCAATAGTGAACTGAGTGGCATACCCGCCCGGCCGCGCACCCCCCCCATTGAAACGGAAAGGTGCGCTAGAACCATCATGCAAGGCAAAGAGTCCCAACGTGTATGTGGGGATAGATACCCACGCGGAAACCCATTACGTGGCCGTTATCGACGAGGACGGTCGTCGACTGATGGATCAGGAGTTCCCAGCGACCGCCGGTGGATACCGGAAGATTATCGAGTTCATCCCCACCAACGGCAACGCTCTCGGCATCGGAGTTGAATGCACTGGCAGCTACGGCGCAGAAATCACACGGCAACTGGCGGAGTGAAATTCGAGGTCATTGAGGTCAATCAGCCCAGCCGTGAAAAACGCCGGCGGAAGGGGAAGACGGATCAGCTCGACGCTTACAGCGCCGCCGAAGCAGTCATGAGTGGCCGAGCCAGCTCTGCACCAAAGGGCCGCAACGGGCTCGTCGAGGCCCTGCGAAGCCTGCGGACAGTCCGCGAGTCTGCGTTGCGCGACCGCACCGCAACCATCAATCAGATCAAAGCGATGCTCATCAGTGCCCCTGACAACGTCCGCTCACCATACCGGTCGTTGAAAACACCGAGGCTCGTCGCGGCGTTGGCTGCCACCCGTCCCCAGCGGCAGCCAGTCACTTCAGAAGAATGCACCCGCTACGCGTTGCGCCTGCTGGCGAAGCGCTACCAGGAACTCGATGAGCAGGTCCGGGATCTCACGGCTCAAATCGATCGTCTTCTGAAAGCCCACGCGCCCGGCCTCATGAACGTCTTCGGATCAGGCCCCGATACCGGCAGCCAACTGCTCATCACCGCCGGCGACAACACGGCACGCCTAAGAAGCGAAAACCAATTCGCTGCCCTGACCGGAACTTGTCCAAGGCCTGCTTCATCAGGGAAGACAGAACGGAACCGTCTAAACCGGGGTGGTGACCGTAAAGCCAACTCGGCACTCCACCACATCGTGCTGGTCCGGATGAGATACCACCAGCCAACCAAAGACTACGTCGCCAGACGGACGGCCGAAGGGCTCGGGAAGAAGGAAATCATGCTGCCTCAAGCGCTACATCGCGCGCTAAGTCTTCCCTGTCCTCGTGCAGACACTCCGCGTCAACGAACGGGGCATTACTTGAAAAATGTCTATAGGTGCCATGTCCCACAGTAATGCCCGCCTGACCCCGACCCGGTAGGCGGATCATCACCGAACGTGTTTTGTCCGGCCGTCCCGTCGCTCACGTGGCCAAGGAAATGGGTATTTCCCGCACCTGCGCGCACCCTTGGTTGAGCCGGTACCGTGCCCATGGCTGGGAGGGGCTGCAGGATCGCGGGTACGACTGAAGTCTTGCCCATATGCCACCGCACCGGCGGTGGCCGCTGACATCCTCGTTCAGCGCCTGGCGCACCGGGAAGGCCCAATTGACCTGGGCCGGCGTTGCGGGATCAGCCCACGGACGGTGTCCTGGATCCTGGCCCGGGCAGGCATGCCGAAGTTGTGGGAGCCGGACCCGGTCACCGGGCAACGCATCCGGTCAGGCAGGGCCATCGAACACCGGTACGAACGCGCCACCCCGGGAGAGCTGGTCCATATCGATGTGAAGAACTCGGACGTATCCCTGATGGTACGGGGCCGGGGCATCGGTTTCGACTACGTGCACGTCGCCGTGTGATCACTCCCGGCTGGCTTACGCCGAAGTGCTCACGGACGAGAAGGGCCCCACCCTTAGCCTTGATCCACCGATCAGCTGTCGGCGTTGGTTGGTTTCCGGGGCGTGACGGAGTTCTGGCTTTTGGGCAGGACTGATCGACCTACCTCGCTGTCGGTGTTGTTCCACTAATGTTCCTGGTCGGGCCGTTGTCGCAGCTGTTGGTCGGGCTTCCTACGCCGTGGCCGGTGGTGCGGTGACGGTGTTGAACAGCTGCTCCCATGCGGTCTGTCAGGGCCAGGATTCAGGGAGGTGGAGGCGTATTTTCCGTGCGCTTGATGGCGATCCTGGCGGGGAGGTGGATGAGTTTGCGGCGGATCGTTCCGGTTCTGGCTTTACCGAACTGCCCGGCGGCGAGGATCCCGGCGGCGCGTGTGAGGTTGTAAGCCATGACCGCGGCCACGAGCCAGGCCGAGTTCGCAGCGAACTTGCCGGAGGTTATCTTGAGTCGCTCAGCGGGTGTCCATCACGTGCGTGACGAGGTTGGATTGCCCAGCGCCTGCGTCGTGGATGCGGTTACCTTGTGTTGTCCATCACGGCGACGGAAGGTATCCGATGAAGGTTCAGCGCGTTCTCATGCCAGGGTCCCGGGCGGAGTCCTGGACGGTGCTCGGCGACGATCAGGTACCGGTTGACCCGGTTGAGCGATTTCTCGCCTATCTTGCTTCGATCGAACGGTCCCCGAACACGGTTAAGGCCTACGCACATGATTTGAAAGACTGGTTCGCCTTTCTTGCCGGTCGGGGCCTGGACTGGCGGTCGGTCAGGCTGGAGGATGTCGCCGCGTACGTGGGCTGGCTTCGGCTGCCGCCGGCGGCTCGTACCGGTCAGGTGTTGATGTTACCGACCGTGGAGCATCACTGCAGTGAGTCAAGTGTTAACCGTAAGCTGGCCGCGCTAACTTCGTTTTGCGAGTTCCACGTGCGGCACGGAGTGGCGTTATCCGGTCTTTTAGTCAGTGTGGTGCCGAACCGTAGGGGCGCGTCAGCGGCAACCTCGTTCAAACCGTTCCTGCACCACATCAGTAAGCACAGCGGGCAGCGTCGACGAACGATCAAACTGTCGACCTCGCCGCCGCGGGCACGTGTCCTTTCGGCAGCAGAGGCCCAGGCGATTCTGGACGCATGTGGGCACTTGCGCGACCGGTTCCTGTTCGCGCTGCTGCTTGATACCGGGATAAGGACTGGTGAAGCACTGGGGCTGCGCCATGAGGACTTGGCCATTGCTGAACGCCAGGTGTCCATCGTGATCCGCGCTAACGATAACCGTGCCCGCGCCAAGGGTGGCCGGCCGCGGTTGATACCGACCAGTGCGGAGTTAATGCGGCTTTATACTGACTATCTCAACGACGAATACGGGCCGCTGGACTCCGATTATGTTTTCGTTAATCTCTGGGGCCGGCCTCATGGACACCCGTTGACGTATCCGGCGGTCTACGACTTGGTAGCTCGGTTACGCCGGCTCACGGGTGTCGCTTTTGGCCCGCATTGGTTCCGCCATACGTATGCGACTTGGCTGCTGCGCCGCGGTGCGGGGATGGAGAATGTGAAGGAGTTGCTCGGACACGCATCGATCACCACAACGATCGATACTTATGGTCATCTCACCGTCGAAGACGCCAGAGCGACCCTTTACGCCGCGGGCTGGTTCACCGGCAGGGAAGTGCAGCGGTGAGCGGGGCGTCCCGGGCTCATCTGACACCTGCCCATCCTGGTTTGCTGGAGAAGCTGATGGCTGTGGTGCGGCCGGAATTCCGTGTTGATATTTACCTCCCCGATCCTGACGACCCGGTGTTGGGACGCAAGTCGTGCCTGGTACCCGAGTGTGACCGCTGCCAGGTTGAGAACGGGCTTTGCTCTGCTCACGGTTGGCGTCGACGTCAACGGGGCCGGTCGGAGATGGAGGTGTTCCTCGCCGATCCGGGACCGGAACTGAACGGGCGCCGGGATTTAAGCACCTGTTCCGTTACCGGATGCAGGTACGGCAGCAGCGGCTCTGGACTGTGTCAACGTCACCGCTCGGTCTGGACCCGCGCCGGCCAGCCCGATCTCGGACAATGGGCTGCAGGTGCTTCTCTTATCGGACCATCCGTACCGGCTGAGTGTTTGCTGCGGTTCTGCTCGTTATGGACCGAGAACGCCAAACACTTGTATTGCAAATCCCACGCTACACGGTGGGCTCAACTGGGCCGCCCGTCCAATGCTGACTATATCGAGCATTGCCAGCGGCGCGGCAAGGCATACATCGACTTCCGTGGATTGGCGCCCCAGCTCAAACTTGAGCTGCAGTACGCAGTCCAGTGCCGCCACGACCAAGCCACGCTAATCACGACACCGTCGATGGTGACCTGGACATTACGCAACGTCAAAGACGTCGACGTGAGGTCACTGCTGGATCTGACCCAACAGCAGTGGCGTGAGCTTGCCGGACCTAAAGAGGGTACCTACCACCGGTTCCTGGCCTTCTCCCGTGAGAAGGTCGAGACCCTGCATGAGGGCTCGGGCTGGGAGGTGGAGTATCCGCGCGATGTCTGGCGCCTGCATCTGCTGCCCGGGTTGACCGCGGTTCCGGGAAAGCGGCCCCACTCCCGTATAAACCTGCGGTTCGACCGCTTGCTCCAGTCATGGTTACGGAGCCTTGCCAAACGCTGGGCCCGGCTGCGTCTCAGCTCCGGGTTGAGCCCATCCACCGTGAGCGGCGATATCCAGGGTCTGCGACGGTTCAGCACTTTCCTTGCCGAAACCACTCCCGGAATAGAAGCTCTGGCCGACATCAACAGGGAGGTGCTGGAACGGTATTTGGCTTGGCTCGCTACCCAGCCTTTCGGGCGCGGCGCCAAGGAAGATGCCATCACCGCACCGGGAGCCTTCTTCCAAGCGATCCGCCAACACGGCTGGGACGAGACCTTACCGACCACGGCGGTGTTTTTTCCCGGCGATATCCCTGCCCGCCCAGCCAAGGCCGTTCGTCACGTCGCTGAGCACATCATGACGCAAGTCGAGGCGCCGGCCAACCTCGACCGGTGGCCCAACCCCGGTGGACGGCTCATCACGCTGATCTGATTCGATGCGGTTTAAGGGCCACCGACGCGTGCACCTTAGCGTTCGACTGTCTGCTCCACGACGGTCAAGGAGCTCCTTACCTGCGCTATTTCAACAACAAAATGCGCCGCGAGGCCGCAGTGCCGATCGATGAGGAACTCGAGACCGAGATTCATATCCAGCAGCAACGGGTGCGGCAGCGCTGGCCCGACCAGCACCCTTGCCTTTTCCCTGCCCTGATTGGCAACGCCGGTGGCCAAAACCCCATGACGTATTACAGCTATCGGGGCATGCTCAACGCGTGGTTGGCCACCTGCCAGGTCAACGACGAACACGGCCAGCCGGCGCATCTTACCCCGCACCAGTGGCGGCACACATTTGCCTGCCGGCTCATCAATAAAGACGTCCCTCAAGAGGTCATCCGGGTTCTGCTCGATCATGAGTCGACTCAGATGACAGCCCACTACGCCCGGCTCACTGACCAGACGGTGCGCCGGCGCTGGGAGGAAGCCACCAAGGTCAACATCAAGGGAGAGCGGGTCGACATCGACCCTGAGAGGCCCCTTGCCCAAGCCCAGTGGGCCAAGACCCGCTACGGCATGGCCACGCAGACCCTTCCGCACGGATACTGCGGCTTACCGGTGCAAAAGAGCTGCCCACATGCCAACGCCTGCCTGACCTGCCCAGTGTTCATCACCGGGCCCGAATTTCTACCCGAGCTGCGTGAACACCGCGGCCGCACCCTGACACTCATCGACAAGTCCGAGGCGAATGGGCACACCCGCGTGGCAGAGATGAACAAGAAAGTGCTGACCAACCTCGACAGGATCATCGACTCGGTCGATGAAGAACCGGAAAAATCCGCAGATGCGATCTGATAACTCCAGCTATCTCCTCGCAGCCGCGCGCGATCGAGCCCTGCAAACCCGCAAGCGGGCACTGCGCGCGCTACAGCGGCTCGACACCGCCGGCACGCCTGCCACCTTCGAGTCCGTCGCCGCCGAAGCCGGCGTTTCCCGGTCCTGGCTCTACACTCAGCCCGATTTACGAGCCGAGATCCAACAACGACGTGCCCGCCACCAACCTTCACCGCCGTTGCCGCTGACCCCACAACGGCAACGGGCATCGGACGCGTCCCTGCTACGCCGACTGGAGGCCGCCACCGAGCGGCTGCGTCGCCTTGAGGAGGATAACCGCCTCCTGCGCGACGCCCTCGCTGAAGCTCTCGGCGCCGCGCGCACCAACCGCATCCTCGGACCAGGGACCAGCCGCGACACGCCCGGGCGACAAGCCACTAAAACTATCGGCCCCTGCTGATGCAAACCACCCCAGAGCCTCGTCGAAGACACCATCCACAACACAGAACCGCAGGTCAGAAGCCTGCAGATCGTCGGGACTAAAGATAACCGAGGGCATGTGCGCCAACGCACTGTCTTTCAGGTGGGCGTTGATTTGCTCGATAATGGCGTGCTTGCGGTGGGTTTGATCCGCGGCGACGGTGTCTAGGATCTCAGCGTCAACGGTGGTGAAGAACGCGTGGTGCCGGTGTTTGTCGAGTAGCCGCGGCTGACGGTGGTTTCCTTTGTCGGGTTCAGCTCCGGGATCCGGCGCACCACGAGCCCGGTAGACGGCCATCAGCGTTTCTTGGACCGGGGCTCGTCCGGTGAATCTCGTGAGGCGTCCTCTAAGAACGCCTGTAGTTTTCCCATCAAGTCCGAGGCTGCCTCGGTCTTTTCCAACCGGCCCTGCGTCACCTCTAACTGGCGGCGCAAACGCGCGTTCTCGGCCTGCTCCGCCGAGGGCTTCCCGATCGGTTCCCCGGGCTTCTTCCCGGCCAACACACCGGCATCACGGAGCTTCCTCCACTCGGTGATCTGTGAGGAATACAGGCCCTCCCGGCGCAGGAACGCACCACCGCCACCGTTCTCGCACGCGCTCTCGTACGCGGCCAGGAACTCGAGTTTCTGGCTGGACCGGGGTAAACGACCGTCGAGGCCGCGGCCCACCAGCCCGCGGCCCAGGAGAGTTACTACTACTACTACTACTACTACTCACAGCGCTATCTTCGCGTACTGCACTCAGAACCGAACTGGACATGATCACTGGATTCCTGGCTCTCGCCCCACGCGACTAAACGGACTTGCTACGAGCCCCTGGTACCGTCCCAGCCTGACACGTAGGGCTTGGCAGAACGGCAAAGCCGAACGCTTCAACCGCACCCTCCAGGAAGGTTGGGCCTACCGGCAGGCTTTCACCTCCAACAAGGACCGCACCGACGCACTGCAACCCTGGCTAAACTTCTACAACAACCATCGGCCACATGGCAGCCTCGGAGGCACGCCACCCATCACCAGGTGTCAACAACCGACTGACTGAGTACAGCTAAGTATCGGCACAGGGAACGAGTTCAATGCCGAGCATTGGCTCCATATCCATGCTTTCGTGCCCAGCAGCCTCCCTATGGCACCTCGCCTGGAGGATTCTTCATCGGACAATGGGCTTCATTTATGACGAATCATCTAAAGAGCGATCAATAACTTGACTTTCTGCATCATGACGTCGGCCACTCGCCCAGCTACTCTCAATGGACAGTCCGTTGCTAGAGGACGATCCCCAGCCCGGGGATAGCAACCGCTGCAGGAGAGAACGATGGGAGCGGCCCCACGCGCCATGCGAGGGCACCCACCGGCCCTCCCCGAACTCCGTTCCCTGCGCAATTTCTGCTCCACTTCGCTGCTCCCCGAGAGGACCAATCGTGACGATCGAATATACGAACTCAGCCGCGAGGACAGCCACCCGGACCAGAACCATACGCGGTGCGGTCCTGGAAGCTACCGGCGCCGAGCGGCCGTACACGGACACGCTCCCCATCCAAGTGGAAGACCTCGAGCTCGAAGGTCCGGGTAAGGGCGAGATCCTGGTTCGAATTGAGGCAGCCGGGGTGTGCCACTCAGACCTATCCGTCGTCAACGGAAACCGGCCGCGACCTACCCCAATGCTGCTTGGCCACGAGGCGGCCGGCATCGTGGAGGAATTGGGCGATGAGGTGACCGATATCTCGGTCGGTCAGCGTGTCGTCATGACGTTCCTCCCCCGCTGCGGGCAATGCGCCGGTTGCAAATCCAACGGCGGGACCCCGTGTGAGCAAGGCAGCGCGTCCAACACCGAAGGAACACTGCTCGGTGGCAGCCGGAGGATCTCACGAAACGGCCAGCCGATCCAGCACCATGTGGGAGTTTCCGCGTTCGCCACATATGCGGTGGTTTCCCGCCGTTCCGTTGTACCTGTTGGCGCTGACGTGCCTGCGCACATAGCTGCACTGCTCGGATGTGCCCTGCTCACTGGAGGAGGAGCTGTTCTCAATGTCGCCAAGCCCGTGCCTTCGGCCCGGGTAGCCATCGTTGGTCTCGGCGGAGTAGGTATGGCGGCTCTGATTACAGCCGTCGCCACCGGAGTCGAACACGTCGTCGGTATCGATACCATGCCAGCCAAACTGGAAGCCGCGCGCAACCTTGGTGCCGTCGACGCCTTGACTACTGCGGCGGCTCTGGAATGCGGTGAAAAGTTCGACGCTGTTATCGAAGCGGCAGGGCACCCACGCGCTCTGGAAGCTGCGGTGGCATTGACGAAGCCGGGAGGAATCACCGTGACGGTCGGGTTGCCCGCCCCTGGGCAATCGGTCGCCATCGACCCGCTCACCCTTACGGCAGAGGCCCGGTCCATCGTCGGCAGTTACCTCGGTTCGGCAGTTCCCGAACACGACATTCCCATCTACGAACAGCTCTGGCGAGACGGCCAACTGGCGGTCGAAGGGTTGGTGTCTGAGACCATCTCGCTCGAAGAGATCAACCGGGCAATGGACACGCTCGACGACGGCCACGCGCTACGCCAAATCATCACCTTTTCCTGATTTCAATCCGCATCCAGCTTCGAAGAGAGACCATTGTGACCTCCACGAAAGACCACATCTACAGCGCAATCATCATCGGCGCCGGTTTCGGCGGTCTGGGCCAGGGAGCCCAGTTCGTCCAGGAAAGCGTTGAGGACTTCCTGATCCTTGAACGCGGCGAGGATGTAGGAGGCGTATGGCGTGAGAACACCTACCCTGGCGCCGCGTGTGACACTCAGGCGCTCGTGTACTGCTACAGCTACTTCCTCAACGTCAAGGTATCCCGGATGTTCGCCGGCCAGGAGGAGCTCCAAGGCTACCTGCGCTCCATGGTGCAGGAGTTCGGGCTGAATAAGCACATCCGATACGGTCAGGACATCACAGCATCGGAGTGGGATCAGGCTCGCTGCCTCTGGACTGTTCATACCGCGGACGGCTCGCAGTACCTCGCCCGTTCCGTCGTGGCAGCTTGGGGCCAGCTGAACGAGCCCAATATGCCTGACTTCCCGGGGACGGACACGTTCGAAGGCGTGGCTTTCCACTCCTCGAAGTGGCGGCACGATCTCGATCTGACAGGCAAGCGGGTCGCATCCATCGGTTCAGCCGCCACAGCGGTTCAGTACGTTCCCGAGGTTGCGAAAATCGCATCGAACCTGACTGTATTTCAGCGCTCAGCCAACTACATCCTCCCCCGCGACCAGTACATCTTCAGCGAGGAGGAAAGCAGGCAGTTCCAGAAGAACCCGGACGCATACCGAAAGCTGCGCCAAGAGATCCACGAGTTTCGTGAAGCGGGATTCGAGCGGACGCGACGCCACACAGCAGCGTCCGAGGAAGGCGTGCAACTCGCACGCGAGCACCTCGAGAATCAGGTGTCCGATCCTGAACTGCGGGCCAAGCTCACCCCTGACTACGACTTCGGATGCAAGCGTATTCTGAGAAGCGACGATTTCTACCCCGCCCTGACCCGCGGCAACGTGGAACTCGTGACCGAGGCAATTACCGAGTTCACGCCTCGCGGAATTTGCACCGCTGACGGCGTCGAGCACGAGTTCGACGTGGTCATCTACGCCACGGGCTTCCATAGCCATGCCTTCCAGGGATCAATGCGCGTTTCAGGACGTGATGGCATCCGCCTCGAAGAGCGGTGGGGCAACGCACCAGAGGCATATCTGGGCATCACTGTCGATCAGTTCCCCAACCTCTTCCTAATCTATGGTCCCAACACCAATCTGAACCACAACTCAGTGGTCTCCATGCTGGAGGCCCAGCACCGCTACATCGCCCAGGCTGTCGAGTACATCGCAGCCGATGAATCGAGGGTATTGGAAGTGGATCGGGCTGTGCTCGACAAGTACAACGCTCACGTTCAGAACGAACTCGAGAAGTCCGCGTTCTCCTCGGACTGCTCCTCCTGGTACAAGAACGAGGACGGACGAGTCATCAACAACTGGTGCGGAACGGTGGAAGAATACCGGGCGAGCACCCATGACCTCCAACTCGATGACTACCTTCAGCTGGCCGAATCCGGACAGGCAAGGTGACCCATCCAGACCCTTTCAGCCGGAGGCCTGTCGCATCAGACGCTGTAGGAGTTCTGGAGGCATTCCGCTCATCCGGGGGGCGCTCATTCCATACTTATCCCGTCGAACAGGTACGGGAGCTCTATGAGCAAGGGTGTGCGGCCAACGGTCTGAGCGGTGATTCGCTGTCGTCGGTAACGGATTTCAATGTCGACGAGTTCAAACTGCGGATCTATGACCCGCGCCCCGTCGGAGGACCCACCCCCGGCGTGCTATTTCTCCACGGCGGAGGGTGGGTTATGGGCAGTCTTTCAACTCATGACGGACTGTGCCGGCGCCTGGCGAGCCTTACGGCGCTGCCAGTCATTGCGGTTGACTACCGTCTGGCCCCAGAGCACCGCTATCCGGCAGCGATCGACGACTGTCGCACTGCGCTGCGTTGGTTGTTCTCAGCCGGTAATGAGCACGGCCTGGACGTATCCCAGGTCGTGCTCGTCGGTGACAGTGCTGGAGGACAGCTGGCCGCTGTCCTAGCAATTGAGAACGCGACCGCAGCAGATCCGCTGCCGATCGCGGGCCAAGTCCTCATCTACCCCATGGTGGACCTGACCATGGCATCACCCTCCTACGGCCGAGTCACCAAGGGATTCCCTCTCGTTGCTGACACTATCGCTTGGTTCGCGGACCATTACCTGCCGGAGGGGATAGACCGTTCTGCCCCAGAAATCAGTCCCGCCCTCGCGCAACTCCCCGTCGGCCTTCCACGAAGCCTCGTTATCACTGTGGACAACGATCCGTTGGTTGACGAGGGGGCGAACTACGCCGCGTCCCTTGCTCAAGCAGGAACTGAGGTCCGGTACCAACACCTACCGGGGTACGCCCACGGAATGTTGACCTCCGCAGGGCGTATCCCTCGTGGTGAACAGTCGGTTGAGGACATCGCCGGCTTCATCAGGTACGCACAATCTGACTGGGATGGTGTGCATTTTGGGCGGGAGTGAGGCGCTCGGTCCGGTGACCACCAAGCAGACAACTCTATGGATGGTGGTGGTCCGAGGGATTCCCCTCACGGCCATCACCATCTCACATTATTTAGGAAAGCACTGATGACCACCTCCTCCCTTATTGATCTTCTTGACGTCTTACGCAAGCTTGAGGCCGAAGTTCTTGCTTCTATGCCTACCGGCCTGCTGGTCGGCGGCCAGTGGCGGTAGGCGTCCGATGGCGGCACTTTCGACGTACATGATCCCGCGACCGGTGAGGTACTTGCGACTCTTGCCTCGGCGACTAGTGAAGACGCGGTGGCCGCCCTCGATGCCGCCCAGGCGTCCAGGCGTCCTGGGCGCGCACCGCTGCACGGGAGCGTGCCGAAATCCTGCGACGCGCATTCGACCTGGTGACTGCGTGCCAATGACTTCGCACTGCTGATGACACTGGAAATGGGAAAACCGCTGGCTGAAGCACACCGCGAAGTGACCTACGGCGCGGAATTCCTGCGCTGGTTCTCGGAGGAGGCCGTACGCGACTACGGCCGCTACCTCACCACCCCCGAGGGCAAGGACAAAATTCTGGTCCAGCGCAACCGGGCGGCCCGTGCCTGCTTATCACGCCGTGGAACTCCCGCTGGTGATGGCGACCCGGAAGGTGGCGCCCGCCGATCGCTGCCGGCTGCACCATGGTGCTCAAACCGCGAAACTCACACCGCTCACAGCCCAGCTGTTCGCCCAAACCACGCTCCGACGCCGGCCTGCCCGCCGCAGTGCTCAACGTCGTCGCCTCCGGCATCTACGGACCCCTGCTGAAACATTCCCGGCAGCGCAAGATCTCCTTCACCGATTCCACACCGGTGGGCAAGCGGCTCATGGCCGATGCCGCACAGAACGTACTGCGTGGCACCATGAGATCATGTGTCCACGATGTGCTGAGACAGGACACACAAAGCTATGAGACCCAGCGTCCATGAAGTGGTGCGGTCCAGTGTCTACGATGTTGCGAGATTACACACCAAGTCGCCAGACCGCCAGTACCATCCGCCCCTACCGACATCGTGGACAGGGTGTCTCACGACATCGGAGACAGCTGCATGGGGTGCTTGTCTGTGACATTCGATGAATGTCTAATCCTCTTTCGCCTCAGACTCGTGCCGCGATTATCAACTACGATCCGACCCAGCCGCTCGCCCTGTCGGTCAGTGAGTTCTGCCGCTCGGTGAAGATCTCGCGCAGCGTGTTCTACAAGATCCGCGCTCGTGCGGCACACGAGTTAACGGCAGCGCTGCATCCGCGCTCCCGCGCACTGGGACGGCCAGCCAGTCGGTACGGGCCCACGGTCGTTAACGAGCTCGTGAAGATCCGCAGACAGCTCAAGGCCGATGACTGAGACTACGACCCCCGCTCGGCCGCGGCCGTTATCGACTGGGCTTCCCGTTACCGTCAGCGCGGACCGGCCGGTAACGGTGCTTCGAGCCGGGCCCGCCACTGTCCGCCTCGGACGCACGCACGCCCGCCCGGACGTAGCGGCGGATCATCGCGATGCGGGTCAACCGGCAGGGGGTCCGGCGAGGATCGGGTACGATCTCGGAGTGCATCCCTCAACCGTGCACCGGGTCCGACCCGGTACGGGCTGGCCAGGCTATGTTGGCTCGACCGGGCGGGCCGGACAATCCGCCGCTACGAACACACTGCACATTGCTCGGACCGAGGCCTTTCGTCTGTCTAAACACATTCTGGAACTGGACGAGCAGCTCATTGGCCAATAAGCTGCAGCTGGATCAGCTGGTCAAGGCCAGTAAGGCTGCACCCTTGCTGCTGAAATAGAAGGGGTTCGGGGCGATCAGTGCCGCGAAGTGCCTCACCGCGTGATCACACGAGGGCAGGGTTCGTAGCGAGGCGTCGCTTGCTTCTCTGGCTGGGTGAACCCAATTCCGGCGTCTTCCGGGAACACGGCCAGACATCGGCTGAACCGGGGCGGCGACAGGGGCTGAACAGCGGGCTGCACATGGTCGCCGTCACGAGGATGACCCACGATCCTACAACCCGTGAGTACGTGGAAAAGCGACGGGCAGGAGGTCGGAGTGAGAAGGAAATCCGCCGCTGCATCAAACGCTATTTTGCCCGCCGTATCTATCGAACACTCAATGCCTCATCCGCGACTTGACAGACATAGAAGAGTCCACCGAGGCCAAACCTCACTCAAGGTCAACCACCAGCCAGCCGCGTCACCAACCTCTCCTAGCCGTCTTCGAGCTCGACAGGTGAAGCCGCAGCCACAACGCGAACAAGGGCCCGCTCCTGAAATCGGGCGGGCCCTTGTTATGACTCCCGGGGAAACCGAGGCCATCACCGAGCTATTGGCTGGAAGACCTGCTCAATCCCGTGCGGCTTGTTGGCTTCACCTGCCACAGCACACCATAGATGACCGCGGCGACAACCACGGTGAGTATGGGACCCCAAGTGGAACCTATGCCCGCCAACTCCGGATTGATTTGTCCAAGCTGCAACATGAAGATGCCAACCACCGTTGCGGTGGTCCAAGCAATGAGGCCGTTCGTGTTGATCGCTTTGTAGTGCCGATCCTCAATGGCGCTGTGCTCCTGCCTTTTGCCGCGGCTTAGGACAATATGGGTGAGCGCGATGGCTACCCACGCCGTCACGAGCACGCCCTGCCAAGCGAGTGCGAGCAGCAAGTACTGCACGATCGGGAGCAGCATAAGCAGGAAGATGATTACCGAAGAGAACAAAACCCAAACGAGGTTCGGCATCCTGAGACCAAAAACACGCTCGCCAAAAACCTTCAAATTTGCGGCACCGAGATAGTAATTCGCCGTGTTTATGCGGGTTTGCGACGCGAACACGATGAGGAGCCCAAGGATGCCCATCATCTGTACGATCCCCCCCGCTACACCAGTCTCGGTCACGTCCATACCCGGGATAGTGAAGGTGAGAAAGATACCCGCTACGGCAGAGAAGCCGAACGCGAGAACGTTGAAGACGGGACCGAAGGAGACCCACTGGTGGAACTTCGTGTCTTTGCGCTTACCTAGCGAAGCAAAATCCATCGTGAACATCATGAGGATCCATACGCCCATATATCCCACGAAGGTTGCTAGCCAACCTGGGCCGCCAAGAGCAAACTGAATCGGAGCTTCAGGTGCCTGAGTCAGCCAACTTTCGTTGTAGCCGTACAGAGACGCGGCCCAGATGACCGCGGCGATCAAGCCAAAGAAGTAGATCGGCAACAAAAACCCGTTAAGTTTGTCGAGGAATCGGCGCACACCGCCGATGATGAGCGGCGTGGAGTAGGTCACAACAATGAGACTCCACATCCACATCTCTCCGCCGAACTGGGTTTGGAAGGCGTATGCAACGATCGAGCCTTCGAACACCGCGTAGTAAATTGCGATGAGTGCGAAGATAATGGTCGCGATAGATGACCCCGCCGTGCCAAGAATTGTGCGCGAGAATTGCGCGACCGTGGTGCGATTGTTGATCGCGTACTTCGAAAGGACAGCGTTGATGACGCTGTAAACAATGATCGTGAGTGCGATGCCGACGAGCGCATTTGCCGTGCCGTATGCTACGGCCATCGCGGCGCCGACATAGACGTAGAACATGGCGCTAGCGACGCCATACCAGGCCATGGTTAGAGAGCCGCGGCTCATCTGATCGTCGTCGTTGCCCTCCCGGGCAAGCGCATCTGTTGCTTCGACGTCATCATTAGAGCCAGTCAGACTAGTTGACACGGTGATGCCTCCATTGGTGAATGAGTAGTGTGATTCTGCGGCGTCTCGCTGTGAAGCTGCTGATACAGCATTCTGTCCGGGTGACGGATCCGGATGCCCTCCCTGGTTCTGATATGGGTGAGCACGAGACGCCATGGGTGTTTATGAAAAATATCTCTTGGTTTATCGAGCTTGTGGCCACAAATCGAGGTACAAAGTAGGGGAGGGACCGGTGGGTTACCCGCCCCGTCACGCCAAAGGAAATTGGCCAGGTGCTGCACTTACGCGCTCCAGTGTGCGACGGATCGGCGTTGCATTTGTTCGCGATGCTGGCGCGTAGTCTTCGCGAAGAGCTCGCCAGTTCCCCAGTCGAGGATCACGCCGTGGCGACGGATGACGTCGAGCATGTCGATTTCACCACCGCAGTACTTCCGAGCGACATCGGCGGGATCAGCGTTCATCCACTCGCGGCGGTGCTCGCGTATCCACTCACGCATCGCGGTCGTAGCCTCAGAGTCGATCTCGTATTCGTCGAGTTCCGGATTGATAGGTGTGATTACCACGCCGTAGTCCTTCGCAGCACGCTCAACCGAGACGTATTCGTCAATGACGTCCTCAAGAACCTCCTCTGATGTTCGCTCCAGTGGGTCTCCGTAACCACCACCTCCGGCCGATGGACGGTAGAAGGTATCGCCCGGGCCTACAGGTACCGACGAGAAGATAGAGCCGAGGAAGCGCTCGTTCTCCGTGCCCCGATTCAGCCAGACGCCGTGAGGGATGGACGGTAGCCCGCCCTCGATTCCCCATGTAATGGATCGCGCTCGATCGCAGCAGTAGCTCATGACCGTCGACTCGGCGTCGGTGAGCGTGCCCCCCTTTTCGATCCCACAACCGCCACGGTATCGGCCGGGGCCGCCCGAGTCTGTGCCGATCTGGTGCATGTTTGTGATCACGGGCGAAAGGCGCTCCTGGCCTTCGCAGGGCTGCACGGCGAGGCCTACTCCGAAGACTGGCGCAGTCGCACTCGAGCCATCCTTGCTGATCCGGCCTCCCCAGCCTCCGGCCATCCAGTCGTACCACATGAATCTCGCCTTATCCTCGGTGCGCGCGTCATGCCCCCCGACCAGCAGGTACTCAAGATTGAACGAGCACGCCATCGCACGATCCTTCATGATTCCGGACCACAGCTCGAAGATCCCGTTCATAATTTTTTCATAGGGCCCCGCCACGGTGCCGGTGACTGCAAGCGGCCAGCCAGCATTCACTACGGTCCCCTCAGGCCCAATGTCGGCAGTAACAGCCGCGTAGAATCCCGAGTTCAGGGGAACGTCAGGAAAGAACGTTTTCGTGCCAGCGTATATCGCAGAAAACGTGGAGCCGTAGCCGGAGTTGAGGAACGCTTTAACTGCGGGGCCGCCCTTAAGGTCGTAATGCATGCCCTTCCCATCGAGGGTCAGCGTGACCTCGACCGGCACGAGACCCTCTTCGGCGCCCGGGTCTAGATCGAGATAGTCGACCGTACTCCAGGTGCCTCGCGGCAGCTCGGTGAGCCGACGGCGTACTGTGCGTTCGACGTAGTCTTGCGTCTCCTGCATCGCAAGGGTTACCGTATCGATGCCATAACGCTCGACCAGTCGTAGCACCTCCCGTTCGCATACCGCGGTAGCTTCCGATTGGGCGTGGAGGTCACCCATCGCCTGATCGGGAGCGCGCGTGTTCGACACGAGCAGCTGCGCTACATCGTGAAGGTAAGCGCTCTTTGACCAGATTCGCACCGGCGTAATCCGAAGGCCTTCGCTGAAGTGTTCTGTCGCGGACACGTCAAAGGATCCCGGGACGTTCCCGCCGATGTCGGCCCAGTGGCCTTTGTTCTGAGCGAAGGCAATGATGCGGCCCTCAGAGAAGATGGGACGCACAAAGGAGACATCGTTGAGATGCGTTCCGCCTCGGTATGGATCATTGATGGCGAAGACGTCGCCGGGGTGGATGTCGTCGCCGAACTCTTCGATCACAGCCTTGCATTGGAAATGCAACGTACCCACGTGTACAGCGATGTCAGCGGACCCTTGCATAACGGTGTTCCCGGTAGCATCGCATAGCGCAGACGAGAAATCACGTGAGTAGATGACGAAGGAGTAGCAGGTGCGCAAAATCTGCTCGCTCATGAGGTCGACACTCGTGGCAAAGGCGTTTTTCAGCACCTCGAACGTTACTGGGTCAAGGGTGGTCTCCCGCGCCAGGGTATTGGAGGGCACAAAGGTGTCGGTCATTAGTTCTTCTCCTCGAAATGAATACGGATGTTCAACCACTCATCGATCTCCGCGCGGGTCGAGGGTGGCACAACGGTGGTTGAATCGAACTGGCTGATGATGGCGGGACCCGTGAATCGGGTACCGGCGGCAAGCTCGTCCCGTTCATAAACTGGTGTGTCGAGCCAGCCCTCGTCCCGGAAGTAAACAGGTCGACGCTCGATCGGCTCAGTCGGCTCCTGCAGGAGCGATTCGGCAGGGCGGAAGGAGGGCTTCGGAATCTTCCCGACGGCGGAGAGGTGCAGCTGGTAGACCTCTACAGGTGTCTCGTCCTGACGGAAGGAAAACTCACGCTCATATTCCTCATGAAAAGTATGGAGCGCTTGCTCCATCGCTCCTGGTCCACTGCCCATTGGCACCTGCAGAGACCGCCACTGACCGCGGTAACGCATGGAAATCTTACGCTGCAGGATTGCGTTTTCATCACTGACCCCTTCGTGACGAAGCCGTGCGGACGCTTCCGTCTCTAGGCCAACGAATGCCTCTTCAACGGCGTCTTCGTCGGTCCCATCCACGAGACTCGTGAACATCTGCGCGAAATCATGTTGGATGTCGACGAGCAGACATCCCATGGCCGAGGTTACTCCTGGGTTCGGTGGGACGATCACAGACGGAATACCGAGCTCTCGGGCAACGTCAACGCCGTGGAGAGCGCCCGCTCCGCCGAAAGCAAGCAGGGCGAAGTCTCGAGGGTCGTAGCCTCGGCGAATTGAGACAAGACGCACGGCGTCCGCCATGTTCGCATTGGCGACCGAGATTATCGCTTGTGCTGCCTCCTCAAGGCCCATGCCAAGGGGCTTTGCGATGACTCGGTTGATTGCCTCCTCCGCCAGCGATCGATTTAGCGTCATCGCTCCACCCGCGAGCGAAGTGCCGAGCCTGCCAAGCAAGACATTTGCGTCGGTATTGGTTGGCTGTTCTCCGCCCGTGTCGTAGCATGCGGGGCCGGGTTCCGCGCCCGCAGACTGCGGTCCATTTCGGAGGGAACCGGCGATATCGATGTGGGCGAGTGATCCCCCACCGGCACCGATGGTGAGCACCTCGATCGAAGGGAAGATAATTGGGTGGCCGTACTCGACTTGCCACTCTTGTGTTATACGGAGCTCCCCGCCTGCTACCAGTGAGATGTCTGTGGAGGTGCCGCCCATGTCTAGGCTTACCGCGTTCTCGTACCCACACTGCTGCGCGATGTGCTTCGCCGATATGGCGCCAGCGGCGATGCCTGAGGCGGCAAGGCGCACGGGGAACTTCTCCACAAGACGTGGTGTCATGGATCCGCCACCCGAGTGCAGAAGCAGGAGGTCTCCCTGATAGCCGCCGTCCCGGAGCTCATCAGCGAGACGGTTCACATAGCCGGAGACCAACGGAGCAAGCACTGCGTTCGACACGGTTGTATTGAACCGTGGATATTCGAAGATCTCAGGAAGAACCTCGGCCGATGTGGAAACGGTCGCGTCGGGAATCACCTCCTCAATGATTTCGCGCATGCGGATCTCATTGGCTGGGTTCGCGTATGAGTTGAGGAAACACACCGCTATGGTCTTAACGCCGCGGCGTTTCAGCAGTTCGGCGAGCTTGCGGGCCTCCTCCTCATCAAGGCGGGTGATCGAGTGGCCTAGATAGTCTGTTCTCTCAGTGACTTCGAACCGATCGCGACGGCGAATGTAGGCTGGAGACACATCCTTATAGGCATCCCAGAGGTCGTCTTTCGTACCATCTCGAATCTCGAGGATGTCTCGGAAACCGCGCGTCGTAACTAGCGCCGCCGGCGGGAAGTTCCTAGTGATAAGTGCGTTGGTCGCCACCGTGGTCCCGTGCGAGAAAAGCGACACCTCCGACAGATTGATTTGTCCCCGCTCGACACCATTCATGACGGCGATCATCGGATCATAAGGTGTCGACGGCACCTTCGTGACGCGCATTTCTTTGCTTTCCTCGTCGAAGATGCAGACATCGGTAAACGTGCCACCCACGTCTACCGCAACTCGCACTTTGCCCATCGGTTTCTCCTAAGATCTTCATGAAATGAGTGGATTAACCTTCGCCCGCTATGAGATCTGTGTCACTGTAAATTAGAACGATTGCTGGAGCGTGGCTTGTAAAAATAACCAAAATGGCACATGATCGATGTGTGGATATCCCCAGCCCCGGGTCTTTCAAGCTGCATTCTGAAGGGCCGACCGCCGAAACAGTACGTCTTCGCGCCACACTTGAGATCGCGAACGCCCTCCTCGACGCAGTGTCTTCACAAGACCCCGTTCATGCCCTTACATCGCGCATAGGCATGATCTGCCGCGGAGCCGCTACCATTTATGATTACGAAGGTAAGATCGTCGAGAGCGTGGGCGGGGCTCCGACTCAGCTCATTTGGAACGAGGTCGAAGGGTCAAATCAACCCGAACTCGTCCTCGAGATTGGGCGTTGGCACGTGATGACGCGCCGCGTAGCCCTCCGGGCAGGGATCCACGTGATTGCGATCGCCAGTCGTAGTCTTGACACGCTCTCCGAAATAGGAGGGGTGCTGCTCGACACTTCAGAGCGATTCCTCGGAGCGGTCCACGGCATCCAGTACGGCGTGACCCTGCGAGACCGCCGCGACAACGAACAGCTCATCGCGAGTCTGCACGACGGCATCATCCCTTCACGCGAGCATCGTTTCTGGATCCGCGTTGCGCAGTTCCACTTCACGGCTTACTCCCCGCTGCGCGCCGCTGAACTCAGGCCTCTTAGCGGCAGTGCAGGTGCTAATAACGATGTCACACGCCTCGCTTCGCGCGCCCGCTCGAACGACATTCCCCTGCTCATCATGCTGCGCCGCGCTGAGCTGGAATCGCCAGCCGTAATCTCGGCGATCCTGCCGGCCACCAAACAGGCGACCCGGTGGCTCGACCTCACAGCATCCGAGTACCTCATCGGTGTCTCCGCCCCGTTTTCTGCTCTTGTCCAGGTCCCTGAGAGTGTGCGCGAAGCAGAAACGGCACTTGGCATTGCTGAAACTTGGGCCGCTGTGGCCCAAAGACCGGAATTGATCGGGCCCGTACGTATTGATGAAATCGACCTCTCCACCTGGCTACTTTCCCACGTGAATCCGGTGCAACTCCAGGCGCGAATTACCGCCACCTTGGCACCGGTGAACACAGAGCCCCTTCGGGAAACCCTCATCACGTATCTCGCAAACAACCAGAATGTAGCTCGTACCGCGGAGGCCCTGTATATCCACCAGAACACTGTGCGTTACCGACTAGGGCGCATTGAGGAGGCGATCGGATTACCCCTCGATTTTGCGCCTGCCTTAGCCAATCTGGTCCTCGCTCTCTATCCGGAGCTCGGACCTTCCACATCGGGTTCGAATGTTATCTCGACGCCCTAACAGGACGGGGTCCTTCGAAGCCCCTAGTCTGCATTGCTACGATAGTGCAGACGTACGGGCCTAAATCGAAAACGGTCCGAAAACTGGCTCTGACTAAGGTTTTATACGGGGAGCGGGACGTGTTGTTGGTTGCCTTGTGTGCCGATAGTTACCGATATGTCAACTAAAACCCGGCCGCCTATCCCTTCACCGCCGATCCAGGTCGAGGTCCGCCGGCAGAGGCGGAGCGGTCGTCGTTTGAACTAGGTTCATTTGGCGCTCTCCGGTGCAGTGGTATGGGGAGCACTGCCAAGCCTGGACCAGGCGGGCCTTGGGTCAGGGACCGGGCTCATTGGCGGCGTGCGTGGTGGTGCGACTGGTGGTGGCGTTGAGGATCGAGGCCAGGTCACAGTGCACGAACCGGCCGTGCAGCGCAGCAGTCCCGAGGGCCCGAGCCACGGCCGCGGTGCCGGCGATTTTTGCCAGGGTGACGGCTTCGGCCATTTTCACGTTCATCCGCTAGGTGCCGGCGGCGGCTGCTTCGATCAGCAAGGTCCGGGAGCCTTCCCCGAGGGCCGGGAACTCGGCCTCATCGCCGGTGCGGGCCTTGATGACTGTTAGGAGATACCAGCGACATCGACTGGTCGTCGACCTCGCCATTCTGGAAGCTCAAGCGCGCTATCCCCGAGCTTCCACGCGTCTTGCAGGTCGAGGTTGAGTCAGTTAACTGAGGTGAACAGTTGCTCGGCTCGCTCCGACGTCTGCCGCTCACCTGGCTGTCGAAAGGGCGGTGGTCTGGTGACGGTTTCGATGCGTGTGATGAGCGCGGGTGACGGCTATAAATACTTGCTGCGCACCGTAGCCGCCGCGGACGGTGACAGGTCGCTCTCGACGCCTCTGACAAGGTATTACGCTGAGGCTGGAACGCCGCCCGGTCAGTGGCTGGGGTCTGGCGTCGCCGCACTTGGCAAGGGCCAGCTCGCGATCGGTGATCGGGTGTCGGAGGCCCAGCTCCAGCTTTTGATGGGGATGGGTCGCGACCCGATCACGGGCGACCCGCTCGGGTTGGCGTTTCCTGCTTACAAGTCCCGGGCCGAGCGGATCGAGAGTCGCATCGCCAACCTCGACTTAGGCCTGAATCCTGGTGCAAAAGGCGCCGCGGTCGCACTGATTGAGGCCGAGGAGACCGAGCGCAGGACACGACGGGCGGTGGCGGGTTTCGACTTCACGTTCTCGATACCGAAGTCCGCCTCCGTGCTGTGGGCTGTCGCCGACGCCGGGACACAGGCGCTCATCGGGGAGGCGCACCATCGGGCGGTTGCGGAAATGGTTGCGTTCATGGAACGGGAGGTTGCAGCAACCCGCACCGGCGCAACAGCCGGAGATGGTGCCGTTGCACAAGTCAATGTCACCGGTCTGGTGGCGGCGGCTTTCGATCATTTCGACTCCCGCGCTGGCGACCCCCACCTGCACACGCACGTCGTCATCTCCAACAAGGTCCAGACGGCCTTGGATGGAAAGTGGAGATCTCTGGACGGGCGGCCGATGCACGCCGCCGTGGTCGCCCTGTCGGAGCTGCACGAGGCGGTGTTCGCCGATCACATGACCCGCACCTTCGGCGTCGAATGGGAAGCTCGCGACAGAGGCCGTGACCGTAACCCTGCCTGGGTGATCACGAGCGTGCCCGAGCAACTGTTGGCCGAGTTCTCTACCCGTGCCCGTCACATCGACGTCGAGAAGAACCGGCTGATCGCCGAGTACGTCGCCAAGCACGGACGCCAACCCTCTACCGCGACGATCATCAAGCTGCGCTCTCAAGCGACCCTGTCCACGAGACCGGAAAAGGAGGTGCGGTCGCTGGCTGACCTCACCGACGAGTGGAGGAGGCGTGCCACAGGAGTTCTCGGTCAGGACGCCGCTTCTTGGACCATGCGTGTGACCGAGACCGACACGCCATTGCTGCTACGCGCCGATGACGTGCCCTTGGACGCGATCGCCGAACTCGGGTCTTCAGTGGTCGAAGTGGTGGGCGAGAAGCGCTCGACCTGGCGCAGATGGAACCTGATGGCGGAGGCCGCCCGGCAGACGATGGGCTGGCGCTTCGCCTCCACGCTCGACCGGGAGGCGATCGTCGGGGTGGTCGCCGAAGCAGCCGAACGAGCATCGCTACGACTGACCCCTCCCGACCTTGCCACCAGCCCCGCGACATTCCGCCGCGTGGACGGGACCAGCGTGTTCCGACCTAAGCACTCCACCGTATTCTCCTCCGAAGAACTCCTCGCCGCCGAGGATCGGCTTCTCGACCGCTCCCGCGCCCTCACTGCACCCGCCATCCCGCTAGAGACGGTGGAGAAGATCACCGCTCGCCCTGACAGTGAGGGGCGGATGCTCGGCACGGATCAGGCCGACGCTCTGCTGAAGATCGCCGTCTCCGGGCGCGTGATCGACGTGCTCGTCGGCCCCGCCGGAACAGGTAAGACCACCGCCATGAATGCGCTGCGCAGGGCGTGGGAGACCGAACACAGCACCGGTTCTGTTGTCGGATTAGCGCCGTCTGCGGTGGCTGCTCAGGTTCTCGCCGACGATCTCGGCATCGCGACAGAGAACACCGCGAAGTGGTGGCAGAACCACCTCGTGCACGGGACAACGTTCGAGGCGGGTCAGCTGGTCATCATCGACGAGGCATCGCTGGCCGGCACCCTGTCCTTGGACCGAATCACGCACCTGGCAGAGCGCGCGGGAGCGAAGGCGCTGCTGGTGGGCGACTTCGCACAGCTCCAGTCCGTCGATGCTGGCGGCGCGTTCAACCTGATCGTGAACGACAGGGACGACGCCCCCGAGCTGGTCGACGTCCACCGCTTCGAGCACCAGTGGGAGAAGACCGCCTCACTGTCGTTGCGTCATGGACGTACCGAGGTGATCGACACATATCTCGACCACGACCGCATCCGGGAGGGGGACGCCGAGGCGATTACCGATGCGGCCTACGCTGCCTGGCACGCCGACCTGCAGGCAGGGCTGGTGTCGGTGCTGATTGCCGAGACCCGCAACGACGTCACAACCCTGAACAACCGCGCCCGTGCAGACCTGATTCTCGACGGCACCTTGAAACCAGGCCGAGAGATCGAGTTGAACGACGGCACCACTGCCGGGGTGGGGGACATGATCATCACCCGACGTAACGACCGCCGACTCCGCAACGGCAAAGACTGGATACGCAACGGCGACACCTGGATCGTCAGAGACGTGCACGAGGATGGCTCGCTCACCATCCGCAAAACCGGGCTGAGGTTCGGCGGCTCCATCGTTCTGCCGGCGTCGTATGTGGCCGAGCACGTCGACCTTGGATACGCTG
The DNA here is from genome assembly GCF_013116745.1 of Arthrobacter sp. 260. GTDB lineage: Bacteria > Actinomycetota > Actinomycetes > Actinomycetales > Micrococcaceae > Arthrobacter_D. The sequence goes on along the minus strand of NZ_JABFOE010000021.1, from coordinate 8,687 downwards.
TAACGGCCCACCAGGCTCAAGGCGTCACCGTCGACACCGCGCACATGCTGGTGGAGCCGACCACGACGCGGGAGAACCTGTACGTCGCTATGACCCGCGGCCGCCACTCCAACACCGCCTACGTCGCATTGGACCGGGCCGACGACCACGCCCACCCACACCCAGGCGACAACCCAGACGCCACCGCGAGGAGCGTGCTGTACGGGGTGCTCAAACACGTCGGTGTCGAGCTATCGGCGCACGAGACCATCACCGCCGAACACGAACAGTGGGGCTCGATCGCCCAGCTCGCCGCCGAGTACGAGACCATCGCCGCCGCAGCTCAACACGACCGCTGGGCCACCTTGGTCCGAACGCCCGGCCTCAACGAGGACCAGGCCGACGCCGCAATCGAGTCCGAGGCATTTGGCGCGCTCACCACCGAGCTTCGCCGCGCAGAGGCGAACCACCACGACGTAGATCGGCTGTTTCCACGCCTCGTCGCCGCGCGCGGGTTCGCCGACGCCGACGACATCGCCTCCGTCCTCCGCCACCGGGTCGCCGGCGCGACCGCACGCCCGGCCGGGCCCGGCCGCACCCGTCAGGCGCCACGTCTGATCGCCGGGCTCGTCCCACTCGCCGGCGGACCCATGTCCGACGACATGCGGCAGGCGCTGGGGGAGCGGCGCGAGCTGATCGAGGCCCGGGCCGATGCCGTCCTCGACAGGGGCCTCGATACGAAAGCCCTGTGGACGGAATCGTTCGGGATACCGCCCAACGATCAGAGGACGCGGGCGACTTGGCGAGGGTACGCACGGACAGTTGCTGCCTACCGAGACCGATACGGCATCAACGATGACGGCCCCCTCGGACAGGAACCGGAGGCGACCGCGCAGAAGATCGACGCCGTCCGCGCCAAGGCGGCTCTGGATCGCGCGCGCAGTCTTGTCTTTGGGACAGACGAGAGCCCGGAACGACCTCGTGGACGCGAACCGCTCGGGCGCTCCCTGTGACCTCGGGGCCTTCCAGGTGTCGCCACGACGTCGTATCGTGGTGGGCGAGGCGGCCTCTATATTGGCTCTGTCGCTCGTCGCGACGGTATGACTCTCCCAGCAACGGGCGGTCCTTTCAGGTTCTTGTCGCCGAACCTCTGGAGAGGACTGTCCATGTGCCGACTCATCTGGGCCCTCAGCGTCCGCACCCGGTACTTCCTGCGGCGCTACATGCCCACCAACATCCTGCTTGACGCGATCCATACCCGCCGCGGCCTGAAATGGGGCACCCCGGCGATGCTGCTGGCGATCCCGTACCTATACGCCGCAAGCATCTGCGTGCAACTCATCGAGGAAGACGGTCCGGGCTGGCTGCATCTGCTCGTGCTGCTGTTCATCTACAACGCGATGAAGTTCACCATCATGGGACCGGTCAGCATCGTGCTCCTCCTGCGTTCCACGGCCGCGCGCCTATAGTGAGGCCATGGCGATCAGACGAGACGACCAGGGCAACCTCTATTCGGATTACGACTGCTCCCAGTGCGATACGTCCGGGCCGCACTATGCCAGCTTCCCTATCGGTGACAGCCCCTTCTTCCAGTGCGCAGTCTGTATGAGCCCGGTCGGCGACTCCTCGCCGCTTCCTCCCGGCACCTGAGAGCCTCCAAAGATCTCAGAGGGATGCCATGTACCCTTTTGGCATGCCTGAACCGCGTTTCCTGAAGCTTGACGACGTTTGCGATGAACTGAACATTTCCAATTCCCAGGCGTACGCTTTGGTGCGCTCCGGGGATCTGCCTGCCATCCAGGTGGGCGGGAGGGGTTATCTTAAGTTTCGAGCCGTGTTCGCCGAGTCATTCTGCGCTTGACCTGCGCAAGCGTTCCTATCCAGTCTTTTGGTGATGGTGAGTATCGTGGGTTTCGATAGGCCGTGTTGAGCATGTTTGTGATGGGGGGAGGGGCACGATGGCGGAGAAACGCTTCCTGACTCTGGCTGATGTGGGAGAGGTTTTGAACATCTCTTCGTCCCAGACTTATGCGATCGTTCGTTCTGGTGAATTGCCGGCGATTCAGGTGGGTGGCCGAGGTCAGTGGAGAGTTGAGGCTTCTAAGCTTGAGGAGTATATTTCGGATGCTTATGAGCGCACCGCTGCCTCGATCAAGGAGCTGAGCTCGCAGGTAGGCGAGGAGATTGGCTCCTAGATGGTTGACCTGAGAGATACGACGGATCCCTGTTGAGAGTGCTCCTTGATGAGCATCTGGTTGATTCTTCTGGCCGCCCGCAGCTCATCCTGAGCGTCTTCCAGATCGTCCCGTAAGAGACTGCTGCGAGTCTGGGAATCTTCGAGGTCCAGGCGGGCGCGTTCGAGGGACCGTTCAAGTAGCCCGATGCGGGTTTTAAGTTCACCTGAGGTTTCGAGTTCAAGCTGCTCACCGATCTTGTTTCTCAGTGCTTTCTTCAGCTGCTCCCTTTCCGCGGCGGTTTTTGTGAGCCTGGCGTTTAGCATCGAGACTTCATTGCGCAGGCTGTTGATGGTGGGCGCAGAACCGGTCGATTTTCTAACGGTGTCCTCTTTTGCGTGGCTTTGTGCGGCAGCGCCACGTATGGCTTCCAGAAGGTCCGGCACGTTATAGATCAGCCAGGTGCTTACTCCAGCGGACCGGGCGATGCCCGCGGTAGTGATCGACTGTCCTGCCTTTGTATGCGCTGCTATTGCCTTGAGTACTGCTTCACGCCGTCGTTGGCTATCGGCTTTTTTGGCTGCGATGAGCCGTGCTGTACGTAGTGCGGACTTGTTCGTTGTCTCGTTGTGGTGAGTGTTCATGCTTCCTTGGGCGTCAGTGGCAGGAGCTTGCGTGGAATGGCGGTAAGCGGGTCCTGGGCCGGCGCGGTGGAGAGTGCTTGTAGGAGTTCGGTTGCCCGGTCGATTTCGTTTTGTTCTGCTGGGGAGAGTCTGGTCTTGGTGTCGGCGAGCAGTCGCCTGATTTTGCGGTAGGAGTCTATTTCGGCGGTGAGGCTCTCGAGTACCCAGGTATCGGCGATTGGTCGGGCGAGTTCGAGGTCGGTTGTGAGTGCGACGATGTGAGCGTCGATCAGGGGTAGGTGGGATACGTTGGCGCGGAAGTAGGTGCATCCACCGCATTTGCTGCGTGCCGGGCAGGCCTGTCCGCCAGCTTTGACGTTGGATGGCTCTGTGCAGAGCCCCAATGGTGTGGCTACGGATGCGCGGGTGTACGCGGGATAGCTGTGCGGGGGTTGCGGGGCTCCGTGGCGATCGATGGTGGTGCGATCGACGACGCGGATGGCATCGGCTTTGCGTTGCCGGTTGATGCGGATGTACCCGGCGGAGGTTTCGAATCTTTTGTGGTTCATCAGTTCCTGGATGACGTCCGGAGCTGTGTTGTTATCGGAGAGCCTCTGGGCATAGGTGTGCCGCCATGAGTAGAGGCGCAGCCGGGACCGATCGAACGGTTCGGCTACGCCGCCTGGTCCTTGGGTGTGGCCGGGCAGGTTCTTGATGCGTTGGATCCACCGCCAATAGACGGTGTGATACCCGCCGATCGTTATAGGTTTCCGTGCTGCTGGTCCGAATCCTGAGAGCGAGGGAAACATGAGGTCAGCGGCACGTGGTTCTATGTCGGTGACCTTGTCGAGGCGGTCGGTCCACGCTGTGATGATCCGTGCTGTGGAGTGGTGAATGGGTAGTTCCACGCCGATGTCCCCGGTTTTTGGGGCGTCGTAGCGGATAAATGGCCGTCCGTCATCGTAATGCTGGAGCGCATCACGTTTGAGGCCGAGAATCTCAGAGGGGCGACGGCCTAGGTCGCGCAGCAGTTGATAGATCGTTTGGTGCATGTGGTTGCAGAGTTCGGCGGGACGGCCGTTGGTGTAGGGGTGATCGCCGGCGACGGTGAAAAGGTGAAGGTTCTCGTCCAGCACCTTGATGACCTCGTCCGGAATGGATTTGTTGACCGTGCTGCGCTTGCGGCCGTTGGCGATGGTGTCCGTGGCGAGAAACCGGAATGTTGGGGCCAGACCTTGAAGCGCGTCAAGTTCTCGTCCTTCGTGCAGGAGCCTACGGAATCGGTGGAACTGCTCGTATCTGTACCGTTCTCCACGCGGCGCACCGTCGTGGTTTTCCAGCGTGGAGTAGGCCTGGAATACCGCTTTCGCGTCAGCCCTTCCCAGCCGATCCGGGCTGGTTCCATGTGGGCGGCGTAGCAGCGCGTCTGAAGCGATGCTGCAGGAGCGGATCACGTCGCGGATCTTATCCGCTGGCAGTTCAAAGGCGGCGGCGTATTCCTTGGCCGCGTCGCGTAGCCAGTTGATTCGGACCGGGCGGAAATCCAGCGTGCCTTTCGAGCAGATGGTGTCGCTGCCAGACTGTGCCCGGAGCATGAGGACCGCGGCGTCCCAGACGTCGTCTTTCCTCGTATCGGTACCGGTGTGCTGGTACCGCCAGCGGGCCGACCACATCCGTCCGTAGTTCGTGAACCCCTTCTGCAGCTGCTGATTCGTCGTGCTCGCCAGCATGATCTGGTGAAGCTTCTCCATCGTTCGTGCCCCATGTTCCAAGGCGATGGTGATGCAGCGCCGAAGCACCCAGGGATCCAACCGGTAGCCCTCCTCGTCACGCTGCTGCAGGGTCAGGAGGAACTCGTGCCGAAGAATCGGTGGAAGATCCACCAGAGAAAATTCGGTGGTAGACCACTGTTGGCCGATGGGACGCGGGACAGCGGTGAACTGCTCAAGAGTGATGCCTTGACGTTTGAGCCGTTTCCACTGGAAGTGATGGCCGAGACACATTGCCTTCTCGAAACGCCATTCCTCTGTCCGGCATCCCGGCACGGTGCACTGCTTCCCGCGTGGGAACACGCCACGGGCGGCGGTTTGATACTTTTCCAGCGGGTAGTCTCCGCCTGCGCTAGTGAGGCGTTTCCGCCAGGCGTGATAGTGGTGGTAGCAGAGCCCGTGATGGCTCGATAGCGCCTTGCAGGACCGTCCGCTGACGGTAATGGTGCACCGTTCTTTCGCTTCCGCCGCCCGGCTAACGGGACGACCTGTCGGGTGCCCGCTTTTCGCGCCACTCCTGATCGTCGATTTGCAGGGTAGGCAGAGAGCTCCGTTGCTGCGTGCCAACCCGGTGCAGCCGGAAGCGGTGCACGGATAGGCGGCCGTGAGCGGGTTGGAAGGATCTGAGGTGAAATGCCAGAGCTTGCTGTCCCATTCGCTGGGCCGCCAGTTTCGGTTGATGCGTTGCTGCAGGAACGTGAGGTAGGTCCCCGCTTCGGGGCTGGGGGACTCTGTGAGCAGCATGTGCCGTGAATCAGCTGCCATTGTTCTCGCTACTTGCGGCTGTGACCGATTCGACCGCTGCTCTCATTTCCTCCGCCGAGGCGTGCAGGTAGACCTGTGTCGATTCGAGGCTTCTGTGGCCTAGCAGTTCCTGGACCACGTCGAGGGGGTGTCCTGCCCGGACCCACCTGGTGGCGGCGGTGTGCCGGAGCTGATGCGGGCGCACCCGCATGGTTGTCTTTCGTTCCCATCGTCTAAACATGGCATGGACGCTGGCGTAGCGCAGCGGCTCATCGGGTCGGCTATTACGGGAGTAGAGGTTGAGGAAGACGTAGTCGCTGAAGGTCCCGCCGAGGAGCTGGTGGCGCTCATCCTGATAGGCGGCGTACGCCTGCGTCACGTCATCCGTTACGGGAACGCTGCGAGTGTCGTGCGATTTGGCTAGGGCACCGTTGCTATTGATCCTGCGGTGAATGTGGACATGCGGACCGCGTTCGAAGCATCCGGCGTGGGTCGACTCCGGTAAAAAGTGGAGGTCTTCCAAGCGCAGGCCCAGAGCCTCTCCCACCCGTAACCCGCAGTGCAGCAGCAACCGGACCAGCAGCGCGTCGCGCGGATTCGTCGCGCACACCATCAGCTCTGACTCAGCAGTGCCGCTGATCGGCTGGGGGTGCTTCGTCATCTCCCGTGCTTTGAGCATTCGGCTCAGGCGCGGCACTCGATCGGGATCGCCGCTGCCGTCTCGTGCCTTAACGGCCCGTAGTCCAGCGTGATCGAAGAATCTCCGATCAACGTCAACGTCGCATATGCCCTCATGGGCGCAAAACCTCAAAAACTGCAGTACCGCGACGATATACACATTCACCGTCTTTCCCGATCTGGGGCGCTGCCCAGGCACCGCTTCCTGCAGGTGCAGTTTGTACCTAATGAGATCCAGCAGTGTCAGATTGCGCCAGTCGACCCCTTCCGCAGTCGCCCAGGTGAGAAAGGCCGCCAACTTTGTTTGATACGAACGCTGGGTATTGGCTGAACGGCCCGCCTGGCTCAACCACAGTGAGTAGAGCCGGCTCTCCTCAGACATTGTGAAAACCGTGTCGACGACGACGTGGACCCGCTCACCGCCAGAAAGAGGCACTTCTACCGCGCTGAATTTGGTCACGCTGCCTGACCCTACCCCGCAAGCGAACGACGTCAAATCAACGCAAGCTATTTCACCGGGCTACTTCAATCAAAATGAATCCAAATGAATTAGGCCGCATCAAACTACATCCCAGCGAGGAAGGGCTAAGTTCAACTTCCCGGCGTGCTGCCGACTCGCAAGCACCAGCTCGCTAGGTCGAAACGGGGGCGGTGTCGTCTGGCTGGGATCGGGCCTGCGTCGTACGTCGTCCATCAGGTGGAACTTCGTCATCATCCAGTTTGAACTAGTTGGATTACGGTCATTCGCGGGCAACGCTCGCCTTAGTGTGGAAGGCATGCTTCACCTGATTCGCCGATCCCGTGTACTTGCGGCTCCTCTGACAGCGGCTGTGCTGCTGGTCTCATTGTTTGTCCTTGAACAGCGCCACTTCGACAGCAGTAGTGCGCTACTGCTGGCCCTGCTGTTCGCTGTGGCGGCCGCAGAACTGGTGCCCGCCGCAGCAATGATTTTCGTTCTGATCGCTCTGGGGCTGCAGGCTACGGGCATCATGCCTCCCGTGATCCTGAGTGGAGTCTCCAGCTATGTTGCGGTCCCGGTGGTCATTTTCTTCGCCACTTTGGTTTGGAAATCCGGACCTCGATGGGTCACGCCGGTTGCGGCCGTCGTGTATGCCGCATTGATTACCGTGATCTGGTTCCAGGATTCTTCGTGGATCACCTATGTCTTCGGGGAACAACTCTATGACCGCGCGCTCATCCAAACCGCGGTGTACGCGTTCTTGATCTTGGGCGCTTTCGCCGCCTTCCACCTCACAGGGTGGGCGTTAGGAGCCGCAGTAAGCGCCGCCTCGGCCAGTAGCCGAGCGCAGGCCCAGGCAGAGGAAAAGCTCCGTGAAACCGAGATTGAGCTTCTCCTCGAGCAGGAACGAAACAGAATTGCCAGGGACCTTCATGACGTGCTGGCTCATTCGTTGGCGGTGATCATCGCCCAGGCCGAAGGAATCCGCTACATTCACCGCCTCGAGCCCGAAGCAGTCGAAGAATCCGCGACCGTAATAGCCGACTCAGCACGTCGGGCTCTGGTGGACACACGACGCCTGCTAGAAGGGGTCTCACCAACCGGCCCCACTGAGGAGCGGGATCCGGACGATAGAAAAATCGCGGACCTCATCCGGCGCTTCACTAGCAGTGGAATGCCAGTTGCCATCCAGTCGACGGGAACCCCTTGGGAGATGAGCGTGGATCTAGAACTAACGGTGTATCGGCTTACCCAAGAATCCCTCACAAATGCCTTCAAACACGGCGATCGCGAGGCCGGAGCAACGCTCACGACCCGCTGGACTGCGGACGGCATGGAACTGGCCGTATCGTCCTCGTTTCGTCCCAGCGAACATCACAGGCGGCACTTCGAAACCTACTCATCAGGGCGCGGTATAACCGGTATGCGCGATCGTGCCGAAGCGGTCGGAGGGTGGCTGGAAGTGTCCATCGCCAACGGCGTCTTCGAAGTCACCGCTTTCATACCCTCGCCCCACGGTATAGATCACCATGCCCTCCGTTTGGACCCCCAGCCGGCCCTGGTAGAGGGTGTACGGCTATGACCCCGAATCAAGCGCCCAAAATGAGGGTGGCGATGGTTGATGATCAGCCTCTCTTCAGCGCCGGTCTGAAGATGATTCTCAGAAGCCAGCCCGACATGGAGCTCGTCGGAGAGGCCGTCGACGGGGAAGCCGCCATACGGCTAGCCGAAGAAGTCCACCCAGACGTGATGTTGATGGACATTCGTATGCCACTCCTCGATGGCTGCGCCGCGACCAAACACATCACCAGCTCCAGTAGCACTAATGCCATCAAGATCATCGTGTTGACCACCATCCAGCATGACCAAGCGGTCGTGAGGGCTATCCAAGCCGGCGCCGCGGGATTTCTCACCAAAGACACAACCCCGGAATTCTTGCTCTCCGCAGTCCGGACCGTTCACTCCGGGCATGCTGTCATCGCCCCCGCGATAACCAACGACCTGCTCCGCGACTACACCACACCAACGGCAGTAAGTTCGGCAGCATTGGACGTCCTCTCGGCACGCGAACGGGAAGTTTTCAAGCTTGCCGCAACGGGAATCGCGAACACCGAAATAGCACAATCGCTGGTTCTCAGCGAAGCAACAGTCAAATCCCATATCGGCAGCATCCTGACCAAACTCAAGCTGAAGAACCGGATTCACCTAGGTTGTGTCTGTTAATTGTGGATTCGGTGGAATGTGACCATTGCGGTGAGTA
>NZ_JABFOE010000020.1 GCF_013116745.1 Arthrobacter sp. 260 | reverse complement strand
TGACTCTATTCTCGATTCCAAGGTCAGAAGCCTCCAACAAACCCAGGGCGGTTCATATGGCAAGACTCCTAAACGTACGCGACACAAGCGCTGAGCCTCCCGGACTGGTGAACGTTCGCCCGGCACTCTTTCTTGGTCACTACCTAGGCCGATAACACCTGATACGTCAGTCCGGGCCCTGGCTCAGCCTGACGATTCGCGGCAATGTCGCTGCGCTCGGGACAATGAATCCATGACATCTGCTGACCTTGTTCTTCCCGATGGTTACGACCAGACTCTCGTTGCTCTGAAAGTGCGCGTTCGTGATGCCCGTCTCCGAGCCCAGCGCACAGTTAACACTGAGCTGATCGAGCTGTACTGGTCGATTGGCCGGGAAATATTGGTTAGGCAGGACCAGCAGGGCTGGGGAACCAAAGTTATTAGCCGGCTTGCTGAGGACCTCCGAGAGGAGTTCCCCGATATGAAAGGCTTCTCGCCGCGGAACCTGCAATATATGACGACGTTTGCCCGGGAATGGGGTGGGGATTCAATTGCGCCACAGCTTGTGGCGCAATTGCCTTGGGGGCACATCCGAACAATCCTCGACAAGTCCCTTCCCCCGGGAGCACGGGACTGGTACGCCGCAGCTGCGGTTGAGTACGGGTGGTCGCGGAACGTGTTGCTGAACATGATCATGAACAAGTCCATGGATCGCACCGGGGCGGCCCCGTCGAACTTCACCCGGAGCCTCTCCCCCACAGACTCCGAACTCGCGCAGCAGGTCGCTAAAGACCCCTACGCCTTCGAATTCCTGGGACTGAGCGGCGAGGTAGCCGAAAGAGACCTCGAGCGGGCTCTGACAGAGCGGATCGTTGACACGTTACGGGAACTCGGCGCGGGCTTCGCGTTCGTCGGCAGGCAGGTCCACTTCGACGTCGGCGGGGACGACTTTTACATCGATCTGCTGTTCTTCCACGTCGAACAGCTGCGGTACTTCGTGATCGAACTCAAAACCGGCAAATTCCAGCCCGAATACGCCGGGAAACTGAACTTCTACGTCGCCCTGGTCGATGACAAACTCAAACTCCCCACACACCGCGAAACCGTCGGGATCCTCATCTGCGGCAGCAAAAACGAGCACACCGTCCGATACGCCCTAGGACGAGCGGATTCACCCATGGCCGTGTCCACCTACACCTACGAATCCCTCCCCGCAGGAGAGAAGGAAGCCCTTCCTGGAGCTGACGAACTCAGCGCGGCATTCGACCAGCTCGAAGTCCCCATGGCCCGACAGATTAGGGCCGAATAGTCTTTCCGACACCGTAAGATAGCAATACTCTGTGGGTCGTGTTCATTCCAGCCATTACCGTGGAGAAAGACCCCGATGACTGGGGTCCGTGCTTTTCCAAAGCGGCATGAACGCTGACGTACCTGCACGTTTTTCAGGCCAGTAGGGACGCTAGCGAATAGGTCGGAGCGGCTCGCCGGCTCTCGCCCCGAGGAACCACTCCGACCTGTATCAGCGGACGGTTTACCGCTTGAACGGTTCCCGAACAGCGTGAGCGATGGACATGCGTGGACCTTCGTATGAAGGCTGGCAGGCACTTCCGATCAAAAACTCAGTCTGACGTTGAGACCGTGCAGGGGTTTCGCTCCCCTGTGGTTTACAGTACGACGCCGAGGCTCGATCTCATACGAGTAGTACTACTTGATTTCAGGCACTCATCTACTTGCTTTCGATGCAATTAAGAAAGCAATAGAAGGACAGTCGAAGTCTTCCCTAACCCTTCTCACTCTTCATGCGAATGCCGATAACGTTCTAATACGTCAGCCTCGGAGCACGAATCGTGCCCGGAGATTCCCGATCCTGTACCCGTGTCTACAGCATCGCACGAGACTCCTGTATAGCCCTGAGGGCGGGGGTTCGTGGTTCAGTCCGATACTGAAACACAGAAACACGTATAGGCAGAAATACGTGCCCTCGGAAGTATGGCGTCATTTTCGTAGCGCTTTGATCTACCAAGAGGGACATTTCCCCTGCTTCAGGACCCTGCGGTGTCTAACGCTTGGAGGAACTCTTCATCTCTCGCCATGAGGAGGGGATAGCAATATTCTGTGGTCGTGGCCCTTCCAGCCAACACCGTAGAAGAGGACCCCGACGACTGGGGTCCGTGCATCTCCACGGCCGAGTGGAGGCTCATGTATCTGCGTGGGCTGACTATCAACCAGATATCCCTGCATTGCCGAGTACCGAAAGAACGTGTCCGCCAAGTCATTCGACATTTCGAACGTACCCAGCCGGATCTGGCCTGCAAACGACTCATACTCCACAACCGCCCAGCTCCCCCAACGGCTGCAGATCTGTGGCGGAAACCACCACGGCCCTCTTGGGACTGCTGGTTAATACGAGCGAGGGAGTTCCGCCACCAACACGGGCGGATGCCGCGCATCTTATCGGATGATCCTGGCGAACGGGGTCTCGCGACATGGGTTGCCGGGCAGCGAAAGCAGCTCCGCAGAGGAAAAATGAGTGGTGCGCGGCAGGAACTGATACGGGCAGCTCTTGGAGACTGGGTAGGCATCCCGCGTCCAGTGTCCGAAAGCAGTCAGTGGGATCGACGCCTGGCCGAAGTAGCTGATGTGCTCGCCCGAAAGGGACACCCACCCAGATACGGGAAACAAAACGAGCGAACCGAGAACACTTTGGCGACCTGGTTAGTCACCCAACGCGCACTCCTACGCCGCCGAGGCCTCGATCCGGACCGGAGAATGCGACTAGACGAACAGATTCCGGGATGGGACTGTCAGTGATGGTCGAATAGTGAGCCGTTTTGCGGGCTTGGCGTCTAGCGGTCGTTGCAACACCTGACTACAAGGAGTTGCAACTATGGCCGTGATGAAACGAGCTCGAAGGGCTCGTGGAGCACCTCCGAAGAACGCTGCGCGTGCTCACTATGATCAGCTGATGAAACAGGGAATGGGCAATTCTGAAGCCTGCCGGATTGTCGGGATCAGCCGAAGCTCGGGAACGCGGTGGCGGCACGGCCATACCGCCGTCTCAAAGACAGGGGTGGTCACGAAGTACCCGCCGATCTCACGGCGAAAGCCATCGGTCATCTCGGCGCGTTTCCTCTCGGAGACGGACCGAATCACCATCGCGGACCTGCTCCATGCCAGGCGCAGCGTCCGAGCCATTGCTAGGGAGCTTGGGCGCAGTCCCTCGACCGTGAGCCGAGAGATCCGGCGCAACACCCACCATCCCTCCGGGAGCTACAGGCCGCGGACAGCCCAGCGCAGCGCCGAACGCAGGAGAAGCCGTCCACGGCTCGGGAAGATCGCCGCCAGCGCAGAGCTGACAGAGTTCGTGAGGACACACCTCCTCGAACGCTGGAGCCCACGCCAGATCAGCAACCGGCTCCGGTCCGAGTTCCCCGGCCGCACCGAGATGCAGGTCGTCCCCGAAACCGTCTATCAAGCCCTGTATGGCCGAGGAAGCCTCGATCTTACGGTCAACCCTGCGCTGACTCTGCGAACCGGACGAACTGGACGCCGACCTCGCAGGAGGAAAGAACACCGCACCAAACGCTTCCCCGACATGGTGATGATCCGCGACAGATCAGCCGAGGCCACGAACCGGCTAGTGCCTGGCCATTGGGAAGGGGACCTCATCATCGGGAAGGGCAGCCGATCGGCGATCGGAACACTCGTGGAACGCACCACACGATTCACGATCCTCGTGCATCTAGCCGGCAACAGAGGAGCAGAGAACCTCCGTGACCGCCTGGCCGAGTCGATGACCGTGGTCCCGGCGCATCTACGTAAATCACTGACCTGGGATCAAGGTACCGAGATGGCGTGCCATCAGGACTTCACCCGCCGGACCCTCATTCCGGTCTACTTCTGCGATCCCGCAAGCCCCTGGCAACGCGGCTCCAACGAGAACACCAACGGCCTACTCCGCCAGTACTTTCCCAAAGGGACAGACCTAGCGACTCACACCATCGAAGACCTCGCCCGGGTCGCTGATCAGCTTAACCGCCGACCGCGAGAAATCCTCGGCTGGCAAAGCCCCGCAGAGCAACTCGCTAGACTCATCTCACCACCGACAGACTCATAAACTGTTGCAACGACCGCTGAAATCCGCCGCCGTCACAATGGCTCAATTTTCGACCGTCACCGACAGGGACACCAGTTGGCGATAAAAACCGCTACACAACACCCCGCCCACAAACGTAGGTACGCGACTGACTCAAACGGTCACCAGTAACGAGACGAACCCATCCGCGTGTCTACTTCGGTTCGTTCGGTTCATCTTCGGCGTCTCTGAATCCATCGTTCTAGGTCAGCGACAGTACTGCCGCAAATGGGTCAAAAACCGTCACGTGAGTCCTCAGCGTAGGCCTCATACAAGAGGGATCAACCCGGCCAAACATCACTCCCAGTAATGGAGAATCCCGCTACCCCGGTCTTCGGTCTCCAGTTAAGCTTCTTGTTCTGATAAAGAAGGAGAACCGCCCCACCCATTGCCTGGCACCCATTTGCGGTTTCTTCCCAACCTCACAGTAGTGGGTGTTGACTGCGCCTTTTTAGTAACGACCGAGGAACCACTTGTTACTTCTACACAGCATAGAATTATAGGACGATAAACCCTTGTCGCCCCTCAGAATGCAAGTGCCCTAGGGGGTATTTCATGCGGCAGTTGTGGAACCTTGGCTGTGGTGCAGCACGTTGAGAAGATGAAATGACAACGAGTGAGGAAAAGGTAGATGACGCTGCACTTGGAGACACGGCAGAAGCGCCTGCTCATTGTCCTGGCCGGAGCTCTGGTGGTCTGCATTCTTGCCTTGGCGTTCGTGGCTGGTCGGGTGGGCACTGGCCCGCAATACCCGGCGGCTAATAGCGCGGACGCTGGGTTCGCCCGCGATATGCAGGTCCACCACGCACAGGCGGTGGAAATGTCCCGCTTGATACGTGACCGCACTGACAGTGAGGTAGTCCGGACCATTGCCTATGATGTCGCAATGACCCAGCAGCATCAGATCGGCCAGATGTATGCCTGGCTCGAAGAATGGGGATTGCCGCAGAGCTCCGGTGAACCCACTATGGCATGGATGGCGGGGGGCATGGACCATGGCAATGAAGGCGGAATGCTGGGAGACACCGGGTTGATGCCTGGGATGGCTACCCCTGAGCAGATCTCCGAGCTATCGGACGCTTCAGGCGCCGAAGCGGAGCGCCTGTATTTGACCCTGATGATCGCTCACCACACGGCGGGCGCGGACATGGCCCAAGCGGGAGCGGAACTGGTCCAGGAGCCGCGGGTCAGGGTTGCCGCCGAGAAAATGGTGGCGTCCCAGGTGGCTGAAATAGCCGCTATGGAGGACCTGCTGGATGAGCTGTAGCGCCCCCGACTGTACATTCACTTTAATCACACTTACTGAAAAAGGATTCACGCGTTGAACAAGAAGCCAGTCCAGGACAATGCCGACCGCCAGGCGCGGTTGAAAGCCATTCAGTCAAAGCAACGGGCTAGTGATCGCCGGCGCACCACGTTGTTCCTCGGCAGTATCGGTGCAGTTGTTGTCGCCATTGTCGTTTCCGTGACCATCGTGATTGTGGGTCAGGTGCAGGAAAATCAGCGCATTGAAGCTCTCGCTAGCCAGCCGATCGAAGGTATTGAGGAATATGAAGACCTCACCTTCAATCACATCGAAGGTCCGGTCGAGTACGAACAGTCACCGCCCGTTGGTGGGGATCACAATGCTATCTGGACCAACTGTGGCGTCTATACCTCTGAGATTCCCAACGAGAACACCGTTCATTCAATGGAGCACGGCGCGGTCTGGATTACCTACCAGCCCGACCTTCCCCAGGCGGAGGTTGACACCCTGACCGATTTGGTGGGCTCCAGCGGATACGTGTTGTTAAGCCCTAACGCGGAGCAGGAAACCCCCGTGATGGTGAGTGCCTGGAGCATTCAGCTTGGCATGGATTCAGCCGATGACAGCCGACTCCCAGTGTTCCTCGAACGGTACATTCAGGGTGAACAGAGTCGCGAGCCGGGCGCCGCCTGCACCGGCGGAATCACTCCCGCAGCCTAGTTGTAGTGCCCTGACCACCTCACTAAACAAAAGGGTCTCCGTCCGGCTGGAACAACCGCTTTCAGGTCAGCCGAGAGGAGACCCTACGCATTCTTCGCACAGTGCATCCCAAGGCAAGACTGGGGATGCTTTCTAGCTCACCAACGACTTCTCTGACCTAGTAGCCGAGGAAGGCGTCGGTCCGGATCGATTTTCCGCCGGCTTCGCGGATCACGAGTTTGGCATGGGCCAGGGTTGTTGGTGACCCAGAAATGTACGCGTGCCGCCGGTCCACGTCGGGTATGAGCGAGCGCAGATCCTTGGCTGTGGGAAAGCCTGTGCCTCCATGGATCCAGCCTTCCGGAAGTGGTCCGGGGTTGCCTGGACAGAACAGAATTACTCGTGATCGCGATAGCTCGTCGACATAGCCGAGCTCGGTCGGTGTGCTGACAACGTAGACGAGAACGATGTCGCGGCCTTGGTCCGTCCCTTCCATAGACCGCAATTGGCTGAGGAAGGGCGTCACTCCGATTCCGCCGGCGAGTAACATGAGCGGCACCGCGGGGTTCGCGGGCAGCACGAAGTCGCCGGCAACCATGGTGGCATTTACGGATGCGCCGGGACGCAGGTTCAACAGCGCCGATTTGAAGGAACTTGGGGGATCTGAAAGGCGAAGGCCGAAACGGACCGAGGCGTCCCCGGGTGAAGAACTGATACTGAAAATGCGACGGATTCCGCGCCGGTCCGGTCGGGCGTGTGGCAGCGTGAGCTCCATATATTGTCCGGGCTTGAACCGCACAGGCTTCGCTGGTGCAAAGGAAACCTCAACGCTCGTAGGAGTGAGCTGCCGTGATTCTGTATAACGAAGACGGATACGGCGCCGTTGGCCCATAGTGAAGGCGACAGCATTCCCAATGAGGAGTGCGTACTCCGGCCCGATGAATACTGGTCCAATACTGATTTGCAGGGACAGAACTATGGCTACGAGGGCGGCGACCAGTAGTTGCTGCCAACGTCTGGGCGGCAGTGTGAGGGGCTCGGTCAGCATGAACCCTAGCAGGAAGAGCACTGGGTAGGACACGAGGACCAGCTGCAGTGCGCTGGCGGGATCCGTGCCGCCGGCGGTTAGGCGCATCACGAGGATTCCGACGGCCAGGACAAGGAACACGGCGCCCATGGTGAGCTTCCGTGTTCGGTACAGAATCACGATTGTGCACAGCAGCACGACTGGCAACATTGCGGGATTGGCAGCCCACCAGGCTGCGGCTCCTAGTCCTAGCAGCGTCACCGCTGCGGCGCCGAAAGCGGCGGGATTGAAGATGTGTCGGCCACGAAAGGCAACCAGGTACTTCGAGGCAGCCGCGATCAGTCCCGCCGCCGCAATTCCACCAACACCAGCGGCGGCATCGGAGGGAAACATCACGAAGAAGAGCAGCAACCCCGTAATGAGTGATGACTCAGTGTGGGGACGCGTCCGGACGATCATCGCCATCATTCTGGTGCCGCCCCACGAGGTGACCACGGCGGCCGCCAGCGTGGCACCCAACTCTTTCGGGCTGAAGGCCAGGAGCCCCAGTCCAGACAGGACAAACGCATAGGCCGCGAGGACCAGGAGCAGTGCCAGAACCAGCCGGTACATCGTGACGCGCCCGAGGAAAGTATCCAATCTGGTAAGCCAATTCAGCTGTCCGATCATGAGAACAACGCTCCTGCCAGTGACGATGAGTAGTGCGCCCGGCCCTCGGAGGTAATCCGAACGTAGTCAAATTCGAACTCGGCCAGCAGCACGTCGGGCGGAACAAAGAAAAGGGCCGTGGCCAGCGCATCGGCGATGAGAGCACTATCAGCTAGTACCCAGGTAGCTACGACTGTATCGACGCACCGCCCGGTGGTGGCATCCAGGACATGGTGGAGGCCGTCTGCCCAGCGGCGCCTGTTGGAGGCGGAGGCACACAGCGCCCGGTTCTGCAGCGTCACCACACCGATGGCCGAGTCCGGGGTGTACGGATGTTCAAGCGCGACCCGGAGAGCTGAGGGACCGACGGCCAGCATGTCCCCACCGGCATCGATGGTGTGTTGCGGATAGCCGGCCCTCCGCAGCGACTCCGACACGAGGTCAACGAGCTGTCCCTTGCCTGCCGCTCCTACATCGATCGTGACCGGCAAGGTGGACCGGATGATCGTTCCGTCCCACTGGAAGGTCTCGTCCCAAGCCGTCGCCGGGACAGGTGCGCCGCGCGGCATGAAGGAGTAGCCTGCGTCGTACCCCAGCTGTTCCAGCGAACCGCCGACCAGCGGCGACATCGCGCCGTTGGTAAGGCTGTACAGGGTGCGGTAGAGGGATCCTAAAGCTTCACCGGAAGGCGGAAGGGTGATGCTGCCGCCTTCCGTGAGTACAAAGACACGCGAGTCACGACGGAATCGTGAGTAGACGGCGTCGTATTCCTCGATCACGGCGGCCACGGCGGCACGGGCCTCCGGCGATAGCTTCGCCGGAGTGTCGATCTGCCAGACCGTACCGATGGCGTCGAAGCTGAACCGCCCAGGGCAGCCCGTGGGGCTCACTGTGCGGCTTCGCGCTTGATCTGTTCGATCGCGTCGTTGAAGCCGCCGCTGGTCAAGGAGGACCCGGATACCTTATCGACGCTCAGCTCAGATAAAGGGGTCCCGACAATTTGTCCCCCGATTCCGCTACTGAACTTGCCTTGGTAGAGCTCGGTGGTGGGGTTGCTCGGCATCGGCTCGGTCTGCACATCGCTGACACTGCCCGATGCGAGCGTGATCGTCACCCCTAGCGACTCCTCACCGCCGGGGGTCTGGTAGGACCCCGTCGCCGAGTACGAACCGTCCGTGAAATCGTTGCTCTCAGCGCTGCCGGTAGCCGGCTCGGCGGCGTTGGCGGCATCTCCTCCGGCGCCGGAGGACGTCGGCGGACTGGCTGCGCACGCAGCGGAGCCCAGGAGGGAGGCGGTAGCGAGACCCGCCAGGACCCAACGCTGGTGGGGTTTCTTGACGTCGATCACGGAATCTCCTCGGTAGGGTGTGGCAGCCTTCTGCTCCCGTATAGTTCTCGTGCACATGATTCGGTTCGTCCTACCGCAAAGATGGGTGTCCTCCTCCAGTAGACGTACAAGACGAACACACACCCGAACCAAACACGGGCTGCGGTGGGGCATCCGCCCGTCCGCATGAAACCGCGGGCCAGCAACGTCACCACCGCACTGCTCAGAGAAGTTTCCGTCCCGCTCTGCGGGATGAAACAATCTAAGTCACCTTCAACTTCACTATCGTCAACGTCCATTCCTCCGGGCTCTACTCATACTCCGGACTATAAGGACCCACCATCAAAGGATTTGTAGTGAAACGCAGGCCTCACGCCCGGAACATCAAGGGGACCGCCCTTGATGAAGCGAATCTGTCCGAGGGCACGGCAGAATCCTCTCCTACCGGCATCAAGCAAGACCACTATGGGGATGAGTCAGTTCTCTACATGGAACGTCTCAGTCCGACCGTCGGAGTCTGGGCCATCACCGTGGCCCTGTCCTTTGTCCCCTCGGTGATTTTTGTGCCCATCGACATAACTATCGGGATCATCGCCTCGGTCATCACCCTGATGGTGCTTGTTTTTGCCATGGTCATGTCAACTCCGAAGATTCTCGTGACCGCCTCTTCCCTTCGAGTTGGCAGGGCACAGATAGATCGGACTTATGTCGGCCATGTGGAGGGTTTTAGCAAAGCGGAAGCCACCACCGAGCGCGGACCAAACCTTCACGGGTTGACCTACCTTTGCATCCGCGGATGGATCGACCCAGTCGTTAAAATCGAGATAACGGACCCTGAGGACCGCACCCCCTACTGGCTCGCATCATCACGCTACCCCGATGCACTAGTTGAGCTACTCACTGAAAAAACCGGCTAGAAGATGGCGGTGACCGGCCCGATTATTGGGCCGGTCATCCAGAATGAGTGCGCGAACGTTGCAGTCACATTGTTTTTCAGGCTTGTCCTGAAGACATTGCCGGGAAACGCCCACTATGAAATCCCTGCTGGCCGCTGGGATCTTATGTAGCTGCGACGTGACCACATTTTCACCACCGTCGTTGAGGCGGGCGCCTGTTGCCCATGGCAATTACACGTCTAATGGAGCTCGTCTACCGTCTGACTTGGCGCACTACCGGGACGTTTCAGGAGGCCTGGGTCTGATGCGGTAATCCAGATGATGTCGGCACCTGAGCCGGGGAGTTCGATAATCTTTCCTGAGTTATTAATCGAGATGAAGATAGTGGTCTTGCTGAACTGGTGAACTTGAACATGAGCGCCAGGCCGCATGTTGTGAGAGGCCAACAGCCGCAGTAAATCGGGGTCTCGGTCGCTAATCCGAAGTACGGTCCCCTCATCGTCTGGGTGAGCATTACTGAGGAGAGTGAAGTTCGGTCTTCTGGTGTGGCCCTGAACGGTGGGGATCGGGTCTCCGTGGGGGTCGTGTTCGGGATTACCCAGTCGGTCATCAATGGCTATGAGGAGCTTGTCAGAGATGGAGTGCTCCAGAACTTCCGCTTCATCATGCACCTCATCCCAGGAATAGCCCATCTCATTCACGAGCCAAGTCTCGACTATCCGGTGGCGCCGGACTACGGCAACGGCACGAGAGTGACCTTCAGCGGTGAGGAGCAGCGGCCCATAGGGTTTGTGTTCGACGAGGCCACTCGCGGCAAGCTTTTTCACCATTCCGGTGACCGATGCTGGCGATATTCTCAGCATTGAAGCCAGAACGGAAGGCGTGATCGGATCACTCTGCCACTCGGTGTGTTGATAAATCGTTTTAAGGTAATCCTCGATCGCCGCGTCCGCAGGTCGTCCCTGTCTCCGGGCTCTGTGATGGCCCGCCCTCGATTCCAGCGGGACAGCGATGCGTCCGGTATCTCCCATAAGGCTCAATCATACGTTTGAGCGATGTTTAGCCCCCCGGCAGCGTAAGCGAGATTGCTGAGGCGACCGGGTTGAGATCTCTTCTCTAGGACGCGGTGAAGATGAGGTAAAGCAGGGTAATGTTTAAAGTCACTAGGAGCAAGGAGACAATCGCTCCAAGGGCCGTTGTCCACCAGCGGCTTCGGTGGTGGCCCATCACGGAGCTTTGGGCACTCAACCAGACCAGAGGGATCAGGGCGAACGGTATACCGAAGGAAAGGACCACTTGGCTCAGGATTAGGGCCCAGGTGGGATCAATACCAAGAACAAGAATCAGCAGGGCCGGAATGAGGGTGACAAGGCGCCGCAGGAGAATCGGCACACGGACCCGCAGCAGCCCATGCATGATCTCTGCGCCGGCATAGGCACCAACAGAGCTCGAGGCCAACCCCGAGGCCAGCAACCCAAGGGCAAAGATAGTGGCAACGACGCTCCCCATGGCGGTAGCGATCGCCGCGTGGGCGCCCTCCAGCGTGTCGGTTCCTTCAACTCCTTGAAGCGAGGTCGCCGCAAGCAGCAGGATCGCAAGGTTCACCGCCCCGGCTATCACCAGTGCAATCGTGACGTCCCATCTAGTGGCCCATAGAAGCCGACTAGTTGGTATGCCAGATAGCCGGTCGGGGAAACGGTCTCGGGCCAGGGCCGAATGAGCGTAAATCGCGTGCGGCATGATGGTGGCACCCAAGATCGAAGCGGCCAGAAGGACAGATTCGCTGCCGTCGAAGCTGGGGACGAGACCGCCAATGACCTCCGTAGCTTCGGGAGGGTGCAGGACCACACCAGTGGAAAACCCGATAACCACGATCAGCATGAGCGAAATGATGACGCGCTCAAAAGTTTTTTGGCGTCCACTGCCCTGCAGAAGGAGTACGACGAGGGACACGACGCCGGTAATTATTCCACCCAAGGGGAGAGGCAACCCAAAAAGAAGGGCCAGCGCGATCGCACCACCGACGATCTCTGCGATGTCCGTGGCCATAGCCACTAGCTCGGCCTGGGCCCAGAACAAACGCCGGGCCCATTTCGATCCGATCCTCTCGCCCAGAATTTCCGGCAAACTCTTGCCGGTAACGATTCCGAGCTTCGCGGAGAGGTACTGCACCAGCCACGCCATGGTGTTGGCCAGGACAACAACCCAGACTAAAAGGAAGCCGAAGGTGGCCCCGGCGGTCATGTTGCTGGCAACATTTCCTGGGTCGAGATAGGCTACGCCAGCGACCAAGGCTGGACCTAGAAGCCAGACGAGCCGCTGGCCGGTCATGGCGCCTGGCTCAGAAGCCTCATCAGACGGCGATTCCTGCGATGACGCGCTAGAGCGGAACATACGTCAAGATACCATTTTTAGCCGTACCTAAAAATCTTTTTTTGGGTGAGGTTACCAGGTTCGCCTACATTATGTTGACGACTTTAGTGGTTCGCTTCTCGCCAGCTCACCTACCGGCGAGGGACTCTCGACGAACATGCGTGTGCTTCAGGACAACGTGACGTAGACATAGAAGCGCCGGAAAACACATGCGATGGAGGTCGCTTGTCGTGTTTCCCGGCGCTTCTGGTTCGGACGCGAACGCCCAGTAAATAATCACTCGCACTAGAGGATAGGAAAAATGATACAGCGGGTTTCTGCGATTTACCTGAGAATGTGGCGTAGTAGCCGCGCATACGACCTCGAAGCAGAAAATTTCCCCAGAGGGTCCCAGAAACGTTTATACGTGGCCCATCCTTTTCCCCGAGTGTTACGAATCACAATAAGACGCGTCCAGTCAGGACGCGCGATCGCCGCACAGAAGGATCTATCGAATGAATAAGAAGATGCGCCTCCTCGCAGTCCCCGTCCTCGCCCTTGGCACCGTTGCCATGGCAGGCGCCCCCGCCATGGCCGATCACGCCACTGGCTCCTACTCCTCAAACCTCGGGCAGCTCAACGGCACCACCGGCACCGGTACCGTCACCGTTGACGTCGAAGGCACCACCGCCACAGTGAACCTCGAAGTTTCCGGCCTCGCCGAAACCTTCATGGACGGACCCTACCCACACGTCCAGCACATCCACGGCCTCGCCATGGGTACCTGCCCCACTGGCGCTGACGACGCCAACGCTGACGGGATCGTCAGCGTTACCGAAGGCGCAGCCAAGTACGGCGGAATCCAGACCACGCTGACCACCTCGGGCGCCACCGGACCTGAAGAAGGCCTCAACCTGGCCCTCGCCGGCCAGGGTGGAAGCTACACCATCCAGCGGTCCTTCGAAATCAACCAGGGCACCCAGGACGCACTCGACGCTGGCACCGCTGTCGTCGTCGTTCACGGCCTGGATCCCGCCACCGCCGGTGTCTCCGAGGAAGTCTTCAACTCCCCGAGTGACCTCGACCCAGCACTACCCCTCGGCGCAACCTCACCAGCCCTCTGTGGAAACCTCGCAGCATCACAAATGGGAGCCATGCCAGAAGGCGGAGCCGACACCGGAGTCGCCCAGGAAAGCGGCTCCAACCTAACCATGATCGCCCTCGGAGGCGGCCTTGTCCTGGCAGCAGCAGCCGGCGGAACCTTCATGGTTCGCCGCAGCAACGCCAAGGCATAACAGCACCAACATCACGAACTGACCGGCCACACCTTTTAGGTCATCAGTTCACCAGCGGCCGCCGCGGGAACCATTCGGTTCCTGCGGCGGTCGCTTTTTTATCTTTGGCACATACGCACCGTGCATCGCCACGCTTTGCCGCACTGAATGCGTGCACAACCATTACCGGGCCAAGCCCCGTTCGGCTGCGCGCCCTTTGCCTTTGGTAATCGTTTTTCTCGCAACTGGTGTTGATTGAGGACGAATCTGCACAGCGGCGCTCGGGTGCGTGCCTTGGTGCGCGTCAGCAACTAACCTGGCGTGCACTGCTTCGCGGTCGTTGTTGCCCTCCAGAGCGGTTACAAGGTTGTTGCGGCGCTCTGCGGTATCCCACCCCGCTTGCTCAGGCTCCGTAAAACGTACGCGGCCCTCCCTGTTTGCGCCGGCTACCGCCGCTCCGATCACTACTTCATCGCCGTGGGCTGCGGCAGCGGAGCGCTCGACTTCAGCCTCCTGACGTGCCGCCTGGGCCCGGGCGACGGGGCGCGGTAGGCCGCGATCAACTCGATCAATTCGTCGACTGTTTCCGTGATGATGTAGGTGGTGCCTTCGACCATCGTCATCCGCCGACACCGGAGCGGGGATGTAGCGGAGGTACAAGTAGAAAGAATTCCGGCGAGGTCAGGGGATCATTGAGGCCCAGCGTCCGCGATTGGGTTAGACGATGTTGAAAACGCCGAACACAAAAGTGGCAGGTGTCCTCCGTCCTGGACACCTGCCACTTTGATCAGTTTACGGAGTGTTTCCGTAGGGCCGCGATGTTAGCCGTTGACTCGCACGAAGTAAGAACCGGCGAGATCGGATAGTGGGTGTTCGATGGTCTGGTTTGAACCGTTCATACCGCTGCTGATCACCTTGTCGTTCCCAACGTAGATCGCGATGTGGCCGGGGCGGACGACAAGGTCGCCCGGGGCTGGGGTTGAGACCCTGGTCCCGTACTGGTCGAACTGCAGGGGTCCGAGGTCGCCAACATTCAGGCCAATGGAGCGCAATGCCTGCTCCACGAGGATGGTGCAGTCCTGGATGGCACCGAGCTGACCATAAGCAGAAGCGACAAGCGCTGCACCCACGCTGCTGGCGGGAACCGACGACGAGCTCTTAGGTGCGATCGGGGTGATGGAACCGGAAGCCAATGACATTACGGCTGGCTCTGCTGCTGGTGCTGGGGCCGGTGCGAGCACTCGGCTCGCATTCGCTGCGGGGACAGTGGCTGGATTAGCTGCCCCGCTCGCACCGCCGGAGAGCTGGATCTGCTGTCCGGGGAAGATGACTGACGCGTATGACAAACCGTTCTGTCCCAACAGGGCATCAAGACTGATGCCGTGGCGTGCCGCGATCGCGCCCATCGTGTCACCGGAGACAACCGTGTAGACATTGGTACCGGCAGGAGCAGCTACAGGGGCGGCGGGCGCTGAAACGGCGGGCGCCTGGGCGGTGTTTGCAGCTTCCTGCGTGTAGGTTCCTGCTTGGGCGGTAGCACCGAAGGAGAAGACGAGGCTGCCGGTCGCTGCTGCGATGATGGCTGGCTTGCCTAGTGCTACAGCATTCGCCTTAGCGGAATAAGACAGGCCCTCTAGGGCGACGGAGTGGGTGGTGGCAGCGCGGTGGCGTGCCGAAATGGTCTTACGTGACATGGTGATTTGCCTCTCCCATGCCTGCGGGGTGAGCTGTCGGGTTCGGATGGGAGTCACCCGGCCGTCCACCATCAGTGCTGTCCCTGCAATCGCGGACGATACGGCAGGTCCTACACTGGCTAGTCGATCGACTTAACCCCGAGGGTCACCGCGTGCGGTGGCCCGGTGGAAACGTGGTTCCCCCGTCCCTGCCATCTGGATTATGCGAACGGGTCCCGGTGCAGCGGCAGGGCTCGGCATTCTGCACGGGAATATGATCTTGACGGGGTGTCAGGACCACTCGGATGAGAATACCCCACCGTGGTATCAAAGTCACGTTAAGGTAACGGCAGCGGATTGCCGCTCCCGTCCCGCCGCACTTTGCAGGCACGCACCGCATAGATGGAACCATTCCGAATCCTGATTGCTCACCCAGCAGGCTGGAGCGTCGTTCATACTTATAGTTGCTGCGCGGAGTGTGTAGTTGGGGACGGACCAACGATCTTATCTGGGTGTAACCGGAATCATTGGTTGGTAATGGGAGGAAAGCACGTGAGCGCCGGATCTGGATCTCGAAGTACGACAGAAGCGCCGAAGGCAGTCCCCACAGAGTTCTCCCCGACGGAGCCACCAGACGAACCACCAGCGACTCATCATCCGGCGGCCGTTCCAGCAGTGCATGGCTATACCCCAGACAAAGCAGCCTATTTGCGGCGCCTGAAGCGCATCGAAGGTCAAGTTCGTGGGATAGCGCGCATGGTCGACGAGGATCAGTACTGCATTGACATCCTCACCCAAGTCGCAGCGGTCAACAGTGCCATGCACGCCGTCAGTCTGGGACTGCTAGAACACCATTTACAACACTGCGTCGTCGACGCAGCCCACGAAGCCGGAACGACCGGATCCACTGAAGCCATCAGCGCGAAAGTCAAGGAAGCAACCCAGGCGATCAGCAGACTGCTGCGCTAACCACAAAGACGCCATTCCAGGCTGCCCGGTACGGTTCAGCTTCTCGTGCGGGTGGTGTTTTCCGACCCGTGGCCACGCACCACTAGAACACGCTTGGAGGGTTCTTCGCGGCTACTGGTGGTTCGACCTGATGTCCATGAAGGTTTGACCGTTGTCGTTGGATACCTGGACACTGTCTTCGGTCGCCACCCAGATCCGCAGTGTGGAGTCATCAAGCATGTGAGTTGCGATCGCGGACGCTTCTCCGGGGGCTGTCCCCCGTTCGACCCAGGTCAGACCAGCGTCACCACTGGTGTGGATCCGGCCATCGGGGGTGATCCCGGCGGCTTTCCCTTCAGAGAGGGCGGTCAACATCAGTAAAGGTGCCCCCGGCACAGCGGCCCACGTCGTGCCGTCGTCGGTGGAGCGTTGCAAGCCTTCCTCGGTGGTTGCCAGAACAATACTGTCCCGCGGTGTTGCCGCCAGGTTGAAAGCAGGAATCTGTTCATCCACGGGTTCCCAGGAGGTTCCGTCGGCGCTGATCCGGAGCTGACCGTCGAAGCCGACTATCCCGCCGTCGGTGGCGGCGAGGGCGTGGAAGTCAGATTCTCCTTGCCTGGACAGCGGTTTCCAGGTCTGGCCCTGGTCGTCGGATCGGATCAAGCCCACCGGGTTGGGTAGGTCAGCTTCCGGGCCGGGATGACCCGAAGCGTAAAATTTGCCGTTCCCTGCCGTGGTGAAACCCATCAGGTCGATGGTCGGTCCGATCTGAATTGCCGGTGACTCAGATACGTCGAACAGCCCGTCGTGGGTTGCCAGGAGCACCCGATTCGAGCCCGGGTCCACACTCATGCCATGGATATGGCCGGCGGGATAATCCTGCGCGCTGGCGGAAGACTCAGAGATTTCGCTGGTGTCCGAGCCTTGCGGGACTTCTGGGGAACAGGCAGTGGCCACTAGGAGACCGACGGTGAGGGCAGCCATTCGAGTAACCCGGTGCGGGCGTGGGACGAGAATTTGGGGGCGAGGCACGGTGATAATCCTTTGGAGTCACAAAAATAGGGGACAGGGCAGGAGGGCCAGATGTCTGGCCCTCCCACCAACGAAACTAGCGCCGGGTTAGAGTTCGGCGAGTAGCGCTTCCATTTCCTGGATTTCGGCCTGCTGGGTTTCCACGATCGTCTCGGCCAGGGCGATCGCTTCAGGGTTCTCGCCGTTGTCGATTTCCTCCTGCGCCATGTCCACTGCCCCGTTGTGGTGTTCGGTCATGGATTCAAGGAACATCCGGGCCGCGTCGTCGCCTTCGGCGGATTCGAGGTCGGCCATCTGATCCTCGTCCATCATCCCGTCCATGCCACCCATGGATCCCATGTCATGCCCGTCCATGCCACCTTCGGGCATGATGGGCCGGTCCCAGGCTTCTAGCCAGCTGGTCATGGTTTCTATTTCGGGGCCCTGCGCATCTTTGATCCTGGTGGCAAGGTCAGTGATCTCGGGGCTGATGCTGTCCTTGGCGAGCATCATGTCGCTCATTTCCACTGCCTGCTGGTGGTGGGGAATCATCATCTGGGCGAACATCGCGTCGGCGTCATTGTGTTCAGTGGACACCTCAGCACCGGATTCGGTTGGCGACGGTGATGATTCCTGGGTGGAAGCGGTCGCCTCGGACGCTGAGGTAGCGGGTTCGTTGCCGCTTCCGCACCCCGCGAGGGTAATGACGGCTGCGACGCTCAATGCTGACAGGGAGAGGTAACGCTTCATGGTGATCTGATCCTTAGTGAATTCATCTGATGAATAGTCTGTAATGGAGCCCATGCTGGGCGTGCAAGCCGTCGGGTGCGCGCAATCGGCGTTCACCACGAAGGCAGGTGCCGGTGTTTTATGTCCGGCTGATACAGAGTTGAATCAGAGAAGGAACAGGGATCGATAGGGGTCGCAGGCGGATCAGCGGCGGGCCCCGGAGGAGCACTGATCCGGGAACGAATTGGCCGGAACGTACCAGGAATGCCAGTGCGGCGACGACGATAACGGCCAGAAGGCACATGCCAAGTGCTATACCCTCATCCCCGCAGGACGCTACGCAACCTTGCGCCGAGTCGCCGGTGCTTTCTTGAAATTCAACAGGGTAGGAATCACTCGTTTGCACTTGATGCGAACCGCCCATAGACGTTGGGGATCCGATATCCGTTGTCGTCGGGTTCGCTGCGACAGCAGCACCGTGAACGGAGTCGCTCTGTGCAGGTGAACCGTGGGCTGTGGGACCGTGGCCGCCCATCCACACATGCATTGCGAGGATCCCGATGATGATGGCGGTAAACCCCAGGAAGGTCAGGGCTGAACGCGACTGATCGAGCATTGCCCGCAACCTGAATGTGCCCATCACCGCCAGTACCCTTCCATGTCCGTTGATTATTTCCAGCCTAGTGACGGCCGACTTCTTCCTCCAATGAGGAGGAAAATGGCCGGCCGTCATCCCACACCGCTAGGTGGTGGTGAAGCGTTCGGGGCTGAGGTCGATCCTGCGCAGTAGCTGAGCGTTCAGTGCGACCACAATAGTCGAGACACTCATGAGCACTGCTCCCGCTGCGGGCGAGAGGACGAAACCGGCGAAGGCCAATACGCCGGCGGCCAGGGGCACGGCGATCAGGTTGTATCCGGTTGCCCACACCAGGTTCTGGATCATCTTCCGGTAACTGGCCCTGGACAGGTCGATCATCGCCAGAACCGATCGCGGGTCGTTGCCGGCTAAGACCACGCCGGCGGACTCCATTGCGACGTCGGTCCCGGCACCAATAGCGATGCCCACCTCTGCCCGGGCCAGTGCGGGGGCGTCATTCACGCCGTCTCCGACCATCGCCACCTTCAGTCCGCGGGCCTGCAGCTCGGCGACTTTGGAGTCCTTATCCTGTGGCAATACGTCAGCGAAAACCTCGTCGATACCGAGCTCAGTTCCGACGGCGTCCGCGACCTGGCGTGCGTCCCCGGTAATCATCGCGACCTTCACGCCCCGATCCTGCAGCGCCTTCACGGCGGCCCGGGACTCGTCCCTCACCCGGTCCTCAAGCCGCACGGCACCAATAACGGCACCGTCGCGGACTACATGCAGCACAGAGGCGCCGCGACCAACCCATTCCTGGACGGTAGCGCTCATGTCCGACGGGGTTTCCACCTGCAGTTCCTTGAGCATATTTGGGCCGCCAACAATGACCTCGGACCCATCGACCGTCGCCCGAACCCCCCGGCCCGTCATCGACGAAAAGTCACTACCGCGATAGCCAAACGCCAACGCTTCTGGTGTGTCCATAGCGGCCGTGACGATGGCCCGTGCCACCGGATGTTCGCTGTCGGATTCAGCCGCTGCGGCCAGAGCCAACATTTGTGCATCAGCCATCGCTCCGGAGGTGACGGTGGCGGTGACTGCGTGCCGTCCTTCGGTGAGGGTCCCGGTTTTGTCGAACAACACAATGTCGACGGTTCGCATACGCTCCAACGCCATCCTGTTCTTGATCAGCACACCCGCTTTCGCCGCGCGTTCCGTCGAAATGGCGATCACGAGCGGGATCGCCAGACCCAACGCATGAGGGCAGGCAATCACCAGGACCGTCACGGTGCGAATGATGGCATCATCGGGACTGCCCAACAGGATCCACGCGATGAACGTGAGAATACCGGCGCCCAGCGCGAAGTAGAACAACAGCGCAGCCGCACGGTCGGCGAGGGCCTGGGCCTTCGACGACGAGGCCTGCGCCTCGGCGAC
Organism: Arthrobacter sp. 260; assembly: GCF_013116745.1. Lineage (GTDB taxonomy): Bacteria > Actinomycetota > Actinomycetes > Actinomycetales > Micrococcaceae > Arthrobacter_D. Next base: position 29,019 of record NZ_JABFOE010000020.1, on the reverse strand, counting down.
CAGGCGCTGAATCCCTGCCAGAGTGGTGTCTGCCCCGACTGCAGTTACCCGCACCCGGACCGCGTTATCGGTTGCCACAGTTCCCGCGACAACTACCTCACCGATCGTGCGTTGCACGGTGCGGGATTCACCGGTGATCATCGCCTCATCGAACTCGGCCACCCCCTCAACGATCTCCCCGTCTGCCGGCACCCGGGCGCCGGACCGGACCAGGACGACGTCGCCGGTGGCCAGCGAACTCACAGAGACAGTTTCAACGCCCGCGTCGGTGACCTTATCTGCCTCATCCGGCAGGAGCGCAGCCAACGCATCAAGGGCACCCGCGGCGGATCCGAGGGCACGCATCTCCATCCAATGCCCCAACAACATGATGACAACCAGCAGAGCCAGTTCCCACCAGAAGTCCAGGTTGAAATCCCCTATCCCCAGGGTGGTCACCCAGGACGCGATGAACGCGACGCTGATCGCCATCGCAATCAGCAACATCATCCCCGGTTGCCGGGTCTTGAGCTCCGCCATCCCACCTTTGAGGAACGGTGCACCGCCGTAGAAGAAGATGATGGTGCCCAAGATGGGTGAAATCCACATGGCACCTGGGAAATCCGGTGGCGTGTAGCCGACAATCGTGGCGAACATGTGGCTGAACAACACCACCGGAACAGCCATGACCAAACTCAGCCAGAATTTGTTCTTGAACATTGCGGTGAAATGCCCCGCATGCTCGCCGTGGGAATGCATCTCATGATCTGCATCCCCGGACCGGGTCTGGTGACCGTGGTCTTCGGGCTGATCGGGATCCAACGCGGAGGTTGTTTTCGTCGTGGGCATGGCTTGGCCGTGCGTCTCGTTGTTCGTGTGGTTCTGGTGTTTCATGGTTTTTCTCCTTCAGTCAAACGGGATCGTGTCCCGGACCCGAGAAAAGATCAGGCGTGAGAAAGCTGGTACCCGGCCTGCTCGACCGCGGAGCGTACTGCTGCTGCGGGAACAGCCTGGTTACTGAGGACGGTGACCGTGGAGGTCCCGCCAGAAACGAGATCAATCTGGACATCGGTGACGTCATCGATCTCCCCGACTGCAGAGGTAACCCGGGATGCACATGAACCGCAGGTCAAGCCGGCGACACCGAAACTGGCGCTGATATTGCCAGTTGCAGGAGCGGTCTGAGTTTCGCTGTCCTGCGGGGCGCAGCAGGCGCATCCGGAAGATGATGTGTCAGTCAGAGGCAGATCGGAAGAAGTGCCGCACATGATGATCTCCAAACAGAAGGGGTGAGTATTCGAGATTCAGCGGCTGAAACAACATGGTGGTCGTCCACGTGGGCTGCAGTCGCGTTGAGGGACCTTCAAGGAGTAAGCGGCCTTTAGTCAGGCTCGGACTTCCCAGTCCGGTACCCACAAATATATACCCCCTAGGGGTATAGGTCAAGTCGGTCGATGGTGCGGATGTCACGCGTAAGCCGTCAGTCATCTATTCCAATATGTGCACGCGTGTTCACGCATGCTATATATTGAGCTTGATTGGTACTTCTGACGGAAAGGTTCGCGATGCTTCAGGTGCTTCGAGTCACTGCATATCGGAAGCTGTTCACAGCGCAGGTTGTGGCCCTGTTGGGGACCGGCCTTCTGACGGTGGCGTTGGGTTTACTGGCTTTTGATCTGGCTGGCGGTCAGGCCGGAGCCGTTCTGGGGACGGCACTGACAATCAAGATGCTGGCGTACGTGTTCGTCGCCCCGGTGATGGCTGCGTTAGTGGAGCGGTTGCCGCGCAAGGCCGTGCTGGTCGGTTCGGACCTGGTGCGCGCGGGCATTGCCCTGAGCCTGCCCTTCATTGATCAAATCTGGCAGATCTACGTACTGGTGTTCTTCCTGCAGTCAGCGTCTGCGACCTTCACCCCCGCCTTTCAGGCACTCATCCCCGCCATTCTGCCAAAGGAGAAGGACTACACCCGGGCGCTATCGTTATCCCGTCTGGCCTACGACCTGGAATCGCTGCTCAGCCCGGTGATCGCTGCGGCGTTGCTGACGTTCATGTCCTACCACGACCTCTTCATCGGCACGATGGCGGGGTTCCTACTCTCGGCCCTCATGGTCATCACCACCAGGTTGCCGCGGATACCGGACATTGAACGGTCAGGGTCATTACTGCACCGGACCACCCTCGGAACACGGATCTTCCTGCGCGAGCCCTCCCTTCGCGGCCTGATGGCCCTGAACCTGGTCGTCGCCTGCGCAACGGCGCTGGTCCTGGTCAACACCGTGATCTTCGCCCTGGAGGTGTTCGAGGGATCAAATACGGATCTGGCTCTGGCCCTGGCTTGCTATGGTGCAGGGTCAATGGTCGTCGCTCTCGCCGCGCCGAGGGTGCTGGACCGGGTCTCGGATCGTTCTCTAATGATTCTCGGGGGAGTCATTTTGCCGCTGGGGATCATCGCGGCCGCAGCGATTGCGTGGACCGAACAGTCCTGGCCGTTACTCCTCGTCGTATGGGTGATTCTGGGGGTAGGAACGTCGATGATCAACACCCCCTCGGCCCGGCTGCTGCGCCGGACGGCCACCGACAATACCCGCTCCTACCTATTCACCGCACAGTTCTCCCTCTCCCATGCCTGCTTCATCCTCACCTACCCCATCGCCGGGTGGGTCGGCGCGACTGCCGGGCAGACCGCAGCCGCGGCAGTCCTCGCAGTGCTCGCTACACTGGGCACAGTGGCTGCCTGGCGTTTATGGCCCCGACACCAGGAAGCGATCCACGAAGTCCCGTCAACGCAGAAGGCTCACTGATGTGAATGATCCCCAGATCCACCCGGAACCGAGCCTGCATCACCCCGCTCCCCCCGATATTGAGCGGTTGGAAACCGGCGCCGCAACCTTTCGAATGCTTGCCGACCCCACCCGACTGCATATCCTGTGGCTTCTCACCCTCGGACCGATGGATGTCACCTCGTTAGTGGAACAGACCGGCGCAGCCCGAACCTCAGTCAGCCAGCACCTAGCGAAACTGCGATTCTCCGGGCTCGTCACCACCCGCAGAGAAAGCCGGAATATCGTCTACAGCATCACCGACGGCCACCTGGCCCGACTCGTACTCGAGGGCCTCAACCACGCTGACCACCGCGTCACCGGAGAACCCGCACACGAATAAATCTTCGACCTCACGGATCCTGGAACCGGAGTCCTTGCAGCAAGTATTTCCGCAGCAGACACCGGCTTCCTGACCGACCGGGAACAGCCGTTGTTGGAGTGCGAACGGGTTGACCTCGCCTAGCAGGAAAGCCCCTCCCACTAACAGAAAGTCGAAAGTGCAACGTCAATCACAGGCCGCCGCTCAGGGGGTTCTCCCGCAGGGCCACACGTTCTCCATCACGCAGGACGCGCTCGAAATGATCAAGGTCTTTGGCGGCGTCCTGCACTGTTTCCATGGGCCGGGAGGCTGCCGTTCGCAGGGCTTGTATTTCTCACTCGCCCTTCCGCGGAAACCGGTTTTTAGTACCTTGTCCCCCATCTCCGCCCCAGAAGCAGACCGTGAAGATCACGCCACCGATCCCACCGGCGAAGGAAACAACCTCACTGCGATTCAGCTCAGCGTCAGCAATGACCTCGCACCAAAAATCGATGGGGCCTTGCTGGACTTCGGTGATTACAACAACCTGGAACGTTTTATCTGGCTGACCCTGCCCGCGGTGAAGGGGCCGCGATGCACTTGCCGCCGATCCTTTGGACCGGCAGCGGGAAAACGTTCACCTTGCCTCGATGATCGGCGGCTCGAGCTCAGCGGCCCGTGAACGGTATCGAAGCGGTGCCGTTCGTCTGGTGGCAGAGCGTCCTGGCGGTCGTGGGAGGGTTGCTGGTTCTATATGCGGTGCTGTTGATCCTGCTGTGGTGCTATGCCCGCAAGCACCCGGAAACACTCACTATGAAGGACACGCTGAGGCTACTACCGGACCTCTTGCGATTGCTCAGATCCCTCACCGCTGATCGGTCCCTACCCTCGGGTGTTCGGATAAGGCTGGTCCTGCTGCTGGTCTATCTGCTCATGCCCATCGATGTTGTTCCGGACTTCCTGCCTGTTATCGGTTACGCGGACGACGTGATCATCATTGCCCTGGTTTTACGCTCCGTTATCCACCGGGCGGGGCCAGGCACGCTGATCAAGCACTGGACGGGCAGCACCGGCGGGCTGCAGGTTGTCATGAGGCTCGCGGGATCCGGGTCACGGTGACACATCCCAGACGAATCAAGGGCAGCGGCGCGTACCCAAGCCTGTCTGCGGCAAAATCCGGCGTGCCGGTCCGTAGGCTTGCCCCGCGTGCCAGCCATAATACTGCCCTCTACCTGCCTCGGTTGGGCCTCGGAACGATTGGAAGATGCAGTGCCCGATTCAGATGGTCTACTTCACCTAGCCCTGATGGGCGGCAGAGAAACCGGCCTCGTGCTGTAGGTACTTGTCCGGGGCGGTTCATCCCTTGGCGGCCCTCGACGATCCGTTTATCGGATCATCATCGGGTATTCGGGTACCGTCGCTCTATGGGGAACTTTCAGAGAGACCAAACGACAGACGCAGTCCAAATCACTGAAGTTGGGGCGGGTTCGGCGCCCTGTGATCTTGGTCAATACGAACCCGGCAGTGAATCTGCCACCGTGACCCATCGGAGGAATCCGTACTTTTACAGTGCGTGGATTCTTGTCTCATTCATGATCGGCGTAGGAATACTTTGGATTATCGGTTACTACTCAGGCCCAGAACCTGCACTATATGCCGACACCGTTGTAGTTGATTCAGAGACCGGCATTCCAATCTACGCGCCGACCTATGGTGAGCCCAATGCGCTGGGGAATCTTTCCGAACTCGCCCCCGGGCTGCTCTTCATCGGTCTTACCGGAGCCCTCGCATTGCTCATCGTTCAGGGCATGAATCGAAGGAAGCAATGAGCCATCAACTGGCCTCTTCAAGCAGTCCCATCCCGACCGTCTTAGTTCGCCCGTAAGCCGATGGCCAACCGCGACAACTCGCGTCGATCGGGCTCACCTGTTGCTACTTAGATTCGTCAGGCCAGATTGGCGTGGTCTGCGAAGCCGCCTCGCTCAGTGTTGTTCCGATCTCGGTCGCAGTTGTAGTCGGTGAGATGCTCCGCTCCGGCCAAGAACAGGAGAAATTCAGCACGCCCGGTGGCGGGAGCGGCCACAGCCATACTTCTCGACTCCAACTATCGGCGAACCGGCTCGGTGGTCCCCCGATGGCTTCAATGATGGGATGATCCGGTGCCCACGTATCGATCTCCGCTCCCTCGGGGGCACCTGCTGCCCATGGCGATTCAGCCTCTGTGGAGGTCCGCCTACCGTCGGGGAATTCGACACCCCAAATCAATCCCGGGGGTGTTAGTGGGGCATGGGCACGATGTTCACCGAACATCGTGAAGCCCCGGAGGGCTCGGCGCCATTGCTCAGGATCAGTTTCCCGGATTCGCACCACCAACCGTAGGACGAGACCCTGTTGATAGACAGCAGCGCCCTCTAACCGAACAACAGTCGAGGATGAACGCCCAATTTCGACCGACAGTGCGGTACTCCCCGGCTGCACGTGCCAAGGTGGACCAGCCCAAGAGGGCCCGACGGGAGGCAGGTGCGATTCAAACGGCATATGGCTCCTAAAGGTGTTCACTACAGATTATGCGCAGATGCCACTAATCTCCCGGTCCACAATACGAGTCGAACTCGGGATGCCGACTTTTCGACTCGCCCCGCTTATGCAGACCCGCGTATGGATTTTCACAACCTGGTGTCGTGGTTGGGGATCGTCAAATAGGACGACAGGACCGCCAACTGAAGCTGCGATTAACCGCCATTCCTAACTAACAGTCACAGCTCTTGGATTCGCGTATACCCCGCCCGTAAAACTGTCTCGCTTAGGTAGCTCTAGCGCTACAGTAAGACTCATGGCCGGACACATCATCAAGACTCATGGCCGGACACATCATCGGATACGCACGCGTATCCACCAACGAACAAGACCTCACTGCCCAACGCAACGGACTCGCCGCACTCAATGTCCCCGAAGACCGGATCTACGTCGACCACGGACTCACCGGCACCAACCGCGAACGACCAGGACTGCGCGAAGCCCTCGCCGCCTGCAGAGCCGGTGACACCCTCGTCATCACCAAACTCGACCGACTCGCCCGGTCACTCCCCGACGCCCGCGACATTATCGAAGACCTCACCAAGAGGAACGTGAAACTCAGCATCGGCGGATCCGTTCACGACCTCACCGACCCCGTCGGCCGGCTCCTCTTCAACGTCCTCGCCATGGTCGCCGAATTCGAATCAGACCTCATCCGCGCCCGCACCCGCGAAGGCATGCAAGTCGCCCGAGCCAAAGGCAAGCTCCGCGGCAAACAACCCAAACTCACCAAAAGCCAGGAGGCACACCTCATCTCCCTATATAAGGGAGGACAACACACCACCACCGAAATCGCAGAGCTATTCAAGGTTGCTCGGAGTACGGTGTACCGCATAGTGAAGCGAACGCCTTGAGACTGCAGGCAGCAAGACTCAGTGAAAGGAATGCTATGGGGTCTTTTGCCGTCGGAATGTGGACCGACTCTTTGCGCCCCAATGAAGCCTGGCCTTTAACCCCGGTCGGCGAACCTGGCCTTTACCGGTGGTACCTTGACGGCCCGCTCCCGGTTTCCTTTGACTGGCCGTCTACTCTCATACCCTTAGAAATGGGAGATCTTCTGTACGTGGGAAAGGCAACAAATCTGAGGACGCGAGCCAAACACCATCGACTACCCACTTCAGGCTCCGCGCTGCGGCGCACTCTGTCGTCTCTCGCTGGCTACCGAGCTATCTGGCGAGGCAAATCGGCTCATCCCGGCATCTCAAGGAACGATGACGCGTTACTTACAGAGTGGATGAACAATAACCTTTTACTGAGCTTCCTGGTACTCAATAATGAAGAAGTCCTAGACAAGGCCGAAGCCGACTTACGGAAGAAATCGCGTGCACCGCTGAACAAGGACCAGATGGGTCCTGAACAGGAACACGCGTACTCGGCAGGGAAGCTATGGAGGAAAGCAGCGGTCGATCTCCGGCTCTAGTTCCGCTGTTCTCTCCCATTCAGGCGGCCTCAGCAAGGCGAAAGTCGCCTCCGGCGACACGCCGTAGTCCGACACAGAACAAGCTGCACTAAAGACGCGGGTAAGTTCGTCCAATGACCGTCGCGGATGACAAGCTCGTAGCAGAAGCAGTTGCAGTACTCGGATTATCAGATGAGGGCGCGATCGGTGCCGTCGGAGGACAGAAGGCTGTACGCCGAGTTTCAAGAGATGGTCATACCTTTGTATTGAAAGTGGTGGCGCTTGAGTTCACGACCGGTGAGACTCTAAAACGCGCAGAGCGCGAGGTGCAGCTGCTGGCGAGCATCGCCAACCCTAACGTGGTGAAGGTTGAATCCGATTTGGTAGAGCTGGGCTCGCCGGTCCACGCTGCGGCGTGGATCGAGGAGTACTTAGACGGCGATGATTTAGGTAATCTTTTCACAGCACCGTGGACGTGGACAGATGCAAAATCCATGGGTGTACAAGTAGCTAATGGTCTAGCAGCAGGGCATGAGAAGTCTGTAATCCATCGTGACTTAAGCGCAAACAACGTTCGCAGGCTCAGTACCGGCACCTACAAAGTTCTCGACTTCGGGTTCGCCCGCCATACGTTGCGCTCCGGCGTCACTGTTGCGGGCCAGCCGGGTACACCCGGGTATCTAACTCCTGAACACCTCAACAGTTACAGCGGCGGTCCTATGCCAATGTCGGACGTATTTCAGGTCGGCATCCTTATGTACACTGCCCTTTCTGGTGTCTCGCCATATCCATGGACAGGCGACGATTACGAGTACATTTCAAGACTTAAGAGCGGCGCAATGAAACCCCTTGAGGAGCATCGGCCTGATCTGAGCCCGGAGCAGACCGAGGTCATACGCCGAGCACTTCATTCGCAACCAGCTCGCCGGTTTAGGAACGCCGCCGCGCTCCGTGATGCGCTGGAGGCGACACTATGACCACTTTTATCGAAGACAGCCCCCGCTCCTTTCAAGCAGGGTGGATTTCAGATGCGCACACCGGCGGGGCAACCACGGGTGCCGTCCTTACTCCGTGGGCGTCGCCTTATATCCATCGCGGTGGCCCGGGCCTGAAACCCGGAATAGGAACTCGCGTCCAAGAACTCCAGGACGCTGGTGTGCCCGTCTGGTTTGATGCGACTACGCACGCGCTTCAGATGCCGGGCGTGGGTGATTTCCGCTACTACGCCGAATTTAGTCTTTGGGGTGGGCCAATCGGCGATCTAACTCAAGACGCTTACCGTCGCGAACATGTCCGAAGGGTTTTCAAACACCAGTCAGCACTGAACACACCTTTTCTCGCGCCAGCCCCTCTGCTCCCTTCGGGTCTAAACAACATCAGCACGCTCGCACTTGAGACATCGATGGTGGCTTTGGAATTGCAGCCCCACTCCTCGCTCACTATCGCTGGCGTAGGTACCTTTTGGAGTGACGGCCATGACCTCGATGCTCATGTGGGGGCGCTTGCGGCGCTAGCCCCACAAGGATGGTTTATCTCATTTGTTCAGCCAGACAACGAGCTTCCGCCGAAATTGACCGCCGATGAGGTGTACGGAATATGCCGAACAGTTCGATCGCTCAGCGAGTATGCGCCGGTACATGTCTCTCACGGAGACTTCGCGGCACTTCCCGCGGTAGCTGCCGGCGCAACAACGGTCGGCACAGGATGGGACAAACGCCAACGAGTAGTATCGTTCACTGACTACCTAACACGAGCTGAGAGCACGGGGCAGGCAAGCTGGTACCAGCGTCCAACGCTCTTGGGACTCTTGAGCACACTGGACAAGAAGAGCGACGGTGCACTTCTCGAGCAACAGGATCCTTCACTTGCGGCCCGGCTAGGCGGGCTACCTACTGTGCCTGGTCCAAAAGAGTCATTTCGTCACCATGTAGTCCAGCTTGATGCTGCAGTTCGGCGGATCCAAGGTGCGGGGTCATCCTATAGGGATCGTTATAACGAACTCGACCGAATGTACACTGAGGCTGCTACAAATTGGGCGGCGGTCCGGGTTGCCACCGAACTCCGCGACAGGACAAGCACCTGGATCACGTCCTACCAACAGGGATTACGCATGTACGCGCAGAGCGAGGGGTGGACGCCCTAGACCCTCTCTGGTCGCTGCCGCGAACAATTCTGCGGCCTGGATTCGGCGGCGAGCTGTGGTGTATCCCAGGCGAGGACGGTCAACCCAGTGACCTTCTATGACTAGCCCACCACGATCGCGCCTAACTTCGGCCGTTACCGCTGCTCTCGCGCGCGTCGTTAGCGGCCCCATGATGAGGACGTAACTGTCCGCCCAAACCCGATAAGTGCGTACCTGCCGGAGCGCGGAGCGCCAGTCATTTACCTTTGCTTCGACAGCATAAAGACGCCCGCTTGGCTCCAATGATTCTGGCCGCACATATTTGCCCGACGATGTTTCGATGAGGGCTCCCCGTCTAACTAGCCCCCGTAGCCGTTCAGCGACAGTCTCCACTGGCCATCCCAGTGCGTGAGCAATATCTCGCGAGCTAGAGGGACGCTTAGAATATGCCGCCGACACGATACCTGATTCCAACTCATTGACCACGGGATCTACATCTAGGCGATGACGGCGCCGGATGCGATCGATATCGCCCACATACGCCGTGAAGTCAGGTATGCCCAGCGGACCTGCGAACTCAGGCACAACAATTAGACCGCGAGCAGCGCCTGGTAGACCTTGGACTGCTGCCAGCGCATCCTGATGCAGCTCACGTTCCTGGATAGGCTCGAAACGACGTCCAGCGCGCGGGGTGGACGTCGCGATTTCAATCGCGTAAGTCATTGCAGTCCTCCATCCATCTGACTCTAGTAGCAGATATGTCCCGAGGCAGCATCGCATCGGTGGTTAACGCCGCCCTGCGCGGGCGGCTGGCACCGACGATAGTAGGTGGCTAGAAGTTAATCACGCAGTTTGTGGGTGATAGCGAGCGTCGGCCGCGGCCCTAACAACACCTCAAGTTTGCTGTCAGGCCACATCTCTATGCGTACAGAGTTCGGTTGATTATTATGTTGGTCAATTAGCGCAATTGCGTCGCTGGTAAATCTGCTACTGGTCGCGATGATGAGAGCGTCAATTTTCCCCCATAGGGGCAAGCTGGCCAACGTTCCGTGAACGTCTATTGGAGAAACGGATTTCGACGTATAGTGCTTCGCTTGGACAATGACACGCTCCACCCGCATGTCTCCCGAACCATCCTCTAGAACGCGGTCCAATGAAAGATCCCTACCTCGATCTGCAGCGTTGGTTCTGGACAACCATTGGACGTTTCGGTATCCCTGAAGATTGCCTAATAGGTCGAACAGAAGGCGCTCAAATCCATCGTCGTCCATATTTTTCCAGGCCAGTCCAGTCGTTGCCTGCCCGGTTAGCTTTGTTTCACTGAGTCTTCCTAGGTCAATATCTGGTACTGGAACAGGATCCGTCTCCCCAATTTTTGCTGCTTCGATGTCTGACTGCACCGACGGCCAATCGAAGGTCGAAATTTCGTGCCAGTCGTGAGGTTGGCCAAATCGAAGATGGCGACGCAACTCACCCCATCTGCCTTTACGATCCACAGTTTGGCCTAGAAGACGTTCAATTTCTGTCAAACAAGCTTCAATCTCATCGACCTCTGCCGATTCGATTCGTGCCCGATTGGAGGGGGTAGAAAAATCCAGGTCCGCTAGAGCAGGAAGCGGCTCGACCACTCTCCTAATAAGTTCCGTTACCTGCGTGCTCAGCTCTGTCAGTCGAGAGGCAATTACTCGACGGCGCGCTTGGTCCAAAAGGTGACGATATGTTGCGAGCTCTTCCCCGGGCCTTTCCGCCTCTGCCCACGCATCACGAGGCAGTACTCCGATCTCTGCATAATCAAGGAATGCCTAGCCCAACGCGTTGATGTCAGGTAGTCCCTCCGTGATTCTCCACCCGTCGATAGGCGGCAGACCCGGCAGTAGATCAAGCCAGTTGCGCGCGAGCGTGGTGTATTCCGGATGAGTGCCCATAGAAGGACTATTTGGGACATGCGGATGCGCTCGTTCCCAAACCTTCTCAAGCTTCTCAAGCTTCTCAAGCTTCTCAAGCTTCTCAAGCTTCTCAAGCTTCTCAAGATTCACCGCTACTTTGTCGAATGTCGTCAATGCGCTGTCAAGGTCCATACGGTGAGCCTAATCTGATAGCACACCGCTGGCGGTGAAGTTGGAGCGGAACTATTGACAGCGCTCCCCGTTGTCGGACCCGTCAACGAACGGCAAGTAGAGTACATGATTCGAAAAGGCCCGCTAAACGACAGTGGATCACCTTGTCCAAGCACCGCAACCAAAGACCGGTGGGGGGACGCCGATAACGTTCTAATACGTCAACGAGGGAACATGAAGCCGGTCCGGATCCGCGCGGAGCGGCACGGTTTAGGCTGGATCTGTGGATACAGCTCGCCTCGTTGCAGGTATGGAACGGCATCAAATCAACCTGTACCTTGCAGCCATCGTCGCCGGGGGTCTCTTCGGATGGTTAGTGCCTACCGCCGCTGAACCGCTGGAGGCCGCCATCAATCCAGTGCTAGGCCTGTTGTTATTTGCCACGTTCTTGGGCATCCCCTTCGCAAAAATTGGGCAGGCTTTACGCGATGGTCGATTCATGGCCACCGTGATGGTCCTGAACTTCCTGATCGTGCCAGCCATCGTGTTCGGTCTATCCCGGTTCGTCGCCTATGACCAGGCCCTTTTGGTCGGGGTCATGATGGTCCTACTCACCCCGTGTATTGATTACGTCATTGTGTTCTCCGGCCTCGCCGGCGGATCCAGTGATCGACTGCTCGCGGCCGCACCACTGTTGATGCTCGCCCAGATGCTGCTCCTGCCGCTCTATCTACTGATCTTTATCGGCTCGGATCTTGTTTCTGCGATCGAACCGGAACCATTCATTGAAGCACTGGTCGTGCTCATCATCATCCCCTTGGTCGCCGCCGCACTGACCCAGTGGTGGGCGAACGGAGCACGGGCAGCGCAACACCTGATGTCTTTGATGCAATCCCTCATGGTCCCGCTCATGATGCTCACCCTTGCCACCGTCATCGGGTCCCAGATCGTCGGCGCTGGCCAGGAGATCGCATCACTTCTAGCCGTCATCCCGATCTACATCGGATTTCTCATCATCATGGTCCCCGTCGGGATACTCACAGCCCGCGTAGCACGCCTCGATGCAGGCAGCACCACCGCAGTAGTCTTCAGCGGGGCGACTAGGAACTCACTGGTCGTCCTCCCACTGGCACTAGCCCTCCCTGAGCCTTTATCTCTCGTAGCCCTGGTCGTCGTTACCCAAACCTTGGTCGAGCTCCTCGGCATGGTCGCTTACGTCAAAGCCCTCCCCCGACTGATCCAAAAACCTGGCTAAAGACCAGCGAGAGTCCTACTCCCGCCAAACGCTGTTAGCACCCTGTTCTGTCGTCCGCGGAACGTCGAGCATCCTCATAGATTCCCGATCTGTTGCGTATGAGTGCACACCACACAATTCCTTTGTCACGGCAGAAGGTATTTTCTCCAGTACCACCATTCGTTAGAGGGCTAAGATTCTGCGGGCCTTCCGAAGCGGATCCTGAGCCCTTGTCTGATCTCACCACGCGCGGATTTCCCATGCTTTTGTCACGGCGGCCATTGCAGGGTCGGTAAGTGAAATTTCCTCTCCTACTGTCGCTTCCGCAAGCTCCGTCAAACCCAGGTCAGTTCGTCGCATCCAGTATGCCCAGCAGGTTCCATTGCCTACTCTGGACTTGAATCTAACTCCCGCCAGTTCGCTGCCGTCATCCAAGGTAAGGCCGCGTAACCACTCGGCAAGGCGCGTCGTTACATTTCGATCGTTCGAGAATGCAGCAGCCCTGTCGACTTCCTCGAGTCCAGTAAAGACCTGGACATCGACAGCCGGCCCTAATGACAGTGCATCCAAAGTGGCCTGATCTTCCATATCTACCCACATCCCCGTCTCCTCGGGAATATCGATCACATGTTTGAGCCGCTCGTTCCGCCAAGAAAAAGCCAGGTGCCCCGGCTGCATGTGACCTAGTCGATCGAAGTCGGCCTGAATCTCTTCCATCACTTCCTCCGGAGTGATGGCCCAGAGCGCAGCCAGCTTTTCCAGTCTTTTCTTATGGCTGGGCCTCATACGTGCCCACGCCAAACACTCTCGAAACGCGGTTTCGGGAGTGTCCGCAATGTATAAGGTGCGACCAGGTGTGTCCCAGCGACTCCAATCATCACGAGACTCCCCGTCATGTCGCAGTTCAGGATTGAGCGCACCATAGGTGGCGGTGGCGATTCGGTATCCAGAGACCGGGCCAGGGACCAACGCCAGACCCGTGGTCCCGCAGATACGAGGACTCAACCCGAAAAACTCCCGGTAAGCATGGCATTAGCTGCTACGCGAACCTCCTTAAAGCGATCTTCCATAATCGCCTCAACGGGTGAATCCTCATCCAACCAAGGGTTCGAACCGATGAACCAAAGTCGGGTTATGTGCTCCCCGTGTGCGTCAGAAAGCTCGGTCCAGAGCCGGATTGCTGACATGAGCCGGCGAACGGCAGCTTGGTTCGGCTCGGGCCCATCGTCTTTTGCCCACTTATGCGAAATACGACGATCTCTGCTGCCAGTCAGCCCTGCGACCAAGGTTGGCCCTATGCCGTTGTTGAGTCGGCGAACGATCTCTCGTATACCTAGTTCATTGGTACGGACAGCGGCGGTACCTACGGTCGTATCGATGGACATGGCAGCTCCCTAAAATAAGTGATGATGAAAGGCTACCTCTCAACTACACCGAAAACTACACAGAAGCTACATGAAAACAGTAACGAAGCTGATTCCATCTGTGGAGATAAATCCCCATCTGGGGCTATCATCGTCATATGACGATGAATAATGGTTGTAGAACTACTAAAGGTGGGCGGCTGGATCCTGCAGTAGCGTTGTTTCACTCGCTAAGTGATCCGACGCGGCTTGCCATTGTGAAGTCCATGGCTGCCGGTGAAGTTCGAGTCAGCGACCTCACCGGCGAGCTTGGCATGGCCCAGTCCACTGTTTCGGCGCATGTGGCGTGTTTGCGGGACTGTGGTTTAGTCGCGGGACGCGTCGAAGGCAGAAGCGTCTATTACTCGCTGGCCCAGCCTGAACTGATGGATCTACTGTCCCAGGCCGAGATCCTGTTGGCCGCAACGGGTAATGCGGTAAGTCTGTGCCCGGTTTACGGAAACGGAAATGAATCAACCCACCACGTGAGGGCGCTGGAGGACGTGCGATGAGTGATGCATGCTGCGGCCCGGACGACACACCCCAAAAGACTAGCGAAGGGGTGGACGAGCGAGAGCCGGAGACATTCTGGCAAGTCACCGAGATCCGTTTGGCGCTAGCAGCCGGAGTCCTGCTGCTAGCCGGCTGGGTTGTCGGGATGAGCGGGGCCCAGGAATGGATTTCAACTACCTTGGAGACGGCAGCTTTGCTGCTGGCCGGTTGGACCTTCATTCCGTCTACTCTTCGCCGACTGGCCAAGGGCAGGATCGGTGTGGGGACGCTGATGACGATCGCGGCTGTGGGCGCTTTGCTGTTAGGGCAGCTGAGCGAAGCTGCCGCTTTGGCGTTCCTGTATGCGATTGCTGAGGGGTTGGAGGAGTACTCTTTGGCCAAGACCCGGCGCGGGCTTCGAGCGCTGTTGGATCTTGCCCCTGATGAGGCACGGATTTTACGCAACGGTGTCGAGGCTACCGTAGCCCCGGCGGAGCTGGTGCCAGGGGACCGAATGGTGGTGCGCCCAGGTGAACGGGTCGCTACCGATGGGATTATCCGTGCCGGGCGCACCACCCTGGATACGTCCGCGCTGACCGGTGAATCGGTACCCGTCGAAGCAGGACCGGGCGATGAGGTATTCGCCGGGTCGATTAATGGCTCAGGGCCTCTGGAAGTCGACGTCATCAGCACGGCGGAGAACAATTCTTTAGCCCGGATTGTGCACATTGTCGAGGCTGAACAATCCCGTAAGGGCACCGGGCAGCGCTTGGCTGACGCTATAGCCGGGAAGCTGGTACCAGGGATTTTGATCGCCGCGGTCCTGATCGTCGTCTTCGGATTCATTGTTGGGGAGCCTCTGTTGTGGATTGAACGGGCTCTTGTCGTTTTGGTTGCTGCGTCTCCGTGTGCCCTGGCAATTTCGGTGCCGGTCACTGTCGTCGCCTCTGTAGGGGCCGCCAGTAGGATCGGGGTGCTCATCAAGGGTGGAGCCGCGGTGGAAACGCTGGGCAAAATCCGGACCATCGCGTTGGATAAGACCGGCACCTTGACCCGGAACGACCCCGTGGTTGTCGAGATCGCCGCCATCACACCCGGAGGGGAGGGTCATGTTCTTGCTGTGGCTGCTGCCTTGGAGGCTCGCAGTGAACACCCCCTCGCCCGGGCCATCCTCACCGCCGCTGGCACACCCTTGGAAGCAACCGATGTCAGTTCTGTGCCAGGGGCTGGGGTGGAAGGCACGCTGAACGGGTTGCCTGTCCGCCTTGGCCGGCCAGGGTGGATCAACCCCGGGACGCTGCGCTTCAAGGTCGAACGGATGCAGCAATCCGGTGCGACCGCGGTGCTCATCGAAGAGAATGGGGCCGTTATTGGGGCCGTGGCGGTCCGCGATGAACTGCGCCCCGAGGCCCGGGAAGTCATCACACGGCTCACCAACGGCGGATACCGGGTGGCGATGCTGACCGGGGATAACCCGGTCACCGCGAACGCGTTGGCTACCGAAGCAGGCATCACCGTGGTCCACGCCGATTTGCGCCCGGAGGACAAGGCCCGGATTATCCGTGACCTCCAAGAACATCAGCCGGTGGCCATGGTCGGGGACGGCGTCAACGACGCCCCAGCCCTGGCCACGGCCGACATTGGGATCGCGATGGGCGCCATGGGAACGGATGTGGCCATCGAGACAGCAGACATCGCCCTCATGGGTGAAGATCTCAACCACCTGCCCAAAGTCCTCGATCACGCCCGCCGGACACGGCGCATCATGCTTCAGAACGTCGGAATGTCGCTCCTTCTGATCATTGTGTTAATCCCACTGGCCCTGTTTGGTGTGCTCGGGCTCGCCGCCGTCGTGCTCATTCACGAACTAGCTGAAGTGCTGGTCATCGGCAACGGTGTCCGCGCAGGGAAGATCCGAAAATCACTCACAGCCCGTCAGGGCGTACCGTCCCCCATTACCGCGAGCGTCAACGCATGAACCCTGAACCAGCACCCGAGTCCGGGCCCAACCTTGGATCACCACAGACCCGGCCAACCAGGGGACATTCCCAACGTTTTCTCTGGCTAGGGGTCGCTGCCGTCCTCGCCGCGGCAGACCTTTTGATAAAGGCTCTGGTGGAAAACCGGCTTGCCGACGGGCAGATCATTGACTTCGGAATCATCAATATCCGGTTGGGCTATAACACCGGGGTTGCCTTCGGAATGGGAGATGCCTTCCCACCCTGGGTGATCGTGGTCATTACCGGCATCATTACCGCGTTCCTGGCCGGATATTTGTTGCATGAGGCGTCCGCTCACCGTCCCCGCCTCTACCTAATCGGTCTGATGGTTGTTCTCGGTGGTGCTCTAGGGAACCTTGTCGATAGGGCTGATGGGGCCGGAGTCGTCGATTATCTCCACACCGGTTGGTTCCCCACGTTCAACCTCGCAGACGTTTTCATCACCCTCGGTGCAGCAACTGTGGCCATATCGGTGCTGATAAAAAGCCCCAAAAAACCGAAACCCTGATCAAGACAAAGACCGTGACAGTGACGGTGACAGTGACGGTGACAGTGACAGTGACTGCCCGGCGTACCGGTTACTTCTGCTGCTGAGACTGTTCACACTACGACTTCACCGGCGTACCCCAGTGTTTCTACGGCTTGTAGAATAGTTGGGTCATCATGACCGCGAAAGGTAGACCACCGTGATACACGCAAACGCCCGCCGACGGGCACCCCTGGGCCCCCGTACCGTGGCGGCGGTTCTTCTCGTCGTGTCAGTTGCCCTTTCCGGCTGCGCTGCGAGTGATCCTCTCACGGATCAGGCTGACGCCGGAGATAACAAGAACTACATCGCCGGCGATGGCTCGGTCACGGAATACGCTCCCGAGTCCCGTGGGAAACCGATGGAGTTGGTTGCCACGCTCTATGACGGCACTACCGTTGACGCGGTGGACTGGAAGGGAAAGGTCACCGTTTTGAACGTCTGGTACGCCGCGTGTGCGCCCTGCCGGGTAGAAGCCCCCGATCTCCAAGCCCTTCATGAGGAATACCGGGACGCAGGAGTGCAATTCTTCGGCGTGAACATCCGTGACGAGAAGCCCACTGCCGAAGCTTTCGAACGAACTTTCGGCATCACCTATCCCAGCTTCGATGACAAAGACGGCGGGATGCTGCTGTCCATGACCGAATACGTCCCGCCGCAGGCGGTGCCCAGCACCCTGGTGCTGGACAAGCAGGGACGGGTGGCTGGACGCATCATCGGCCTGGCAGAGAAAAGCACACTCGAGGCGTTGATCCGTGACGCGGTGGCCGAAGAGTGAGCCTAATTTTTTCGGGTGTGGTCCCTGCCGGGTTGTCGGCGGCGGTAAACAACCCGTTCGCTGAAACCGTCCTCGCCGGTTCTCTGCTGCTCGCGGTGCCTGTGGCCGTCCTCGCGGGCCTGGTGTCCTTCGCCTCGCCCTGCGTTTTACCTTTGGTCCCGGGATACCTCGGTTACGTGACGGGGCTGACTGGGGTTGACCTGGAACAGCAGAAACGTGGGCGCATGTTCGCGGGAATCGGTCTTTTTGTGCTGGGGTTCTCCGTGGTCTTCATGGCTATTGGTGCGGTCTTTGGGCAACTTGGGGCGTGGCTGCAAAGCTCCGAACAGGCCTGGATCACCCAGGTTCTTGGCTTGGTTGTCGTTGTGATGGGTGTGATCTTCCTTGGCGGATTGTCCTGGTTTCAACGCGACGCGAAGATTCATGCCAGGGTGCCGACCGGGCTCTGGGGGGCGCCCCTCTTAGGGGTCACGTTCGGGCTTGGTTGGGCACCGTGTATCGGGCCGACCCTGTCCGCTGTGCAGTTATTGGCCTTCAGTGATGGCTCCGGAGCTGCTAAGGGCGCGCTGCTGACCTTTTTTTATTGCCTTGGGCTCGGCGTGCCGTTCCTCCTCATCGCGCTGGGTGCGCGCCGCGGCATGGGTGCGCTGGCGTTTTTTAGGGATCACCGCCATAACCTGCAGCGGGTTGGGGGGTCCATCCTGATCCTTCTGGGCCTACTCATGGTCTCTGGAGTGTGGGGGATGTGGGTTTCCCAGCTGCAGGACTGGTTCGCTAACTCTGTCCTGCTACCTATCTGATGACCCAAAGAACGGTTGAACCCGACATGACTTCCTTCGCCCGTACCCGCCCCTTCGGTGTGGTGTTGTTAGTTACCGGCGTCGTCGGGTGGATCGCCTCCGGAATTCTTGTGCTGGAACGTCTCGCGCTTTACGAGGATCCCGCCCATGTGACCAGCTGTGACGTTAATCCGTTGGTCTCTTGTGGTCGGGTCTTCGGAACCTGGCAGTCTTCGCTGTTCGGGTTCCCTAATCCTTTGATCGGCATCGTTGCCTTCACCGTAGTGATTACCACCGCCTTGGCCATCCTTTCCGGTGCCCGTCTGGGACGCTGGTATTGGCTCGGGCTGCAAGCAGGCGTGAGCCTGGGATTCGTCTTCGTTACGTGGCTCTGGAGCCAGGCTCTTTTCGACATCGGCATCCTTTGTCTCTATTGCATGGTCGTCTGGGCAGCGATGATCCCCCTGTTCATTTTGCTCACGATCCGTAACATGGTTCACGGTGTGATCAAAGCGCCGGCCCACCTGATCAGCTTCCTCCGCGACTGGGCCTGGATTATTGTTGTCGTCCTTTGGCTGGTCACCGCGGCTTCCGTGTTTTTCCGTTTCTTGCCCGTTTTCATCTGAACTTGATACGCAGTAATCAACGCGAACTACGGTAGAACTAATTTGTTAGGCCGGAGGGAAACCAAAGTGCAGGCTGGGTGAGAGGAAGGACGCATACGATGAGCGGTGGTCGAAGCGCCCTGTTCTTTCCCCGGACAGTTCTTATCTCTGCGGTGATTTTTTCCTTGGCCGCCGGAGCTCACGTCATGGGTGGCGGTGTCCTGCCTCAGTGGCCCATTCTCGTTGCCCTAGCGACGCTTACGCTCGTTCCAGTGGCGGCGGTTAGTTACCGGCCGATGTCCTTTAGGGTCCTTCTCGGGCTGTTGGGCGGGGGCCAGGTTTTCCTACATGCCGCGTTCGCGGTTCTGCCTGGGAAAGGAAGCTGCGATCCCGCTATCACGGCTGGGCACTCTCATCACGTCGAGTCCTTCGCAATGCACTGCGCTTCCGTCCCTGCGGCGGAACCAGCTGGCTTGTCACTACCGCTCGTCCAGGCAGGGTTCTTTTCACCGATGATGATGGCCCACGTCGTCGCGGTCATCGTGACTGCTTCGGTCATTGCTCGCGGGGACCTAGCGTTGGAGCACCTCAAGGCGTGGACCAGAGCGCAGCTCCCCCACCCGGTACCTACGATGCCCTCAGCAGTCCGGCCGCTGCGGGCAATACCTCGCGCGCCGCTAATTACGCATGCTTGGCGGAACGCCAGCCCACATTCACGACGTGGGCCACCAACCGTTGACCTGCAACGCACCTCTGGACGCATAGTCCCATGCCCACTTGGTTTCTAACCCGTCGGATGGGCTGAAGACGCGTCCTCGCGCCTTCACCAATTTCACCCCCTTGAACAAGCAGCTGCATCTGCTGCGCCTCCCTGGCCATAGCTGCCCGTTGAAAGGTATTCCTCATGAACCACATCGACATCGCTTCGATCCTGCCGACTCGTGTTCCACCCGCTGCAGTGAAGACAACCGCCATTCTCGCCGCCACCACGGCCTTGATGGCCCTCGGATTGGGTGCTGCATCCGCGCACGTTTCGGTGACTCCCGATTCCACCAGCGCAGGAGGGTCCGCACAGCTGACGTTCCGGGTTCCGAGTGAATCTGAGACCGCTTTTACCAACAAAGTCGAAGTTCAGCTTCCTACCGATACCCCTTTTACCTCGGTGCGGGCATTGCCGGTAGAAGGCTGGACCGCTGAAATCGTCCGTGGCGACCTCCCCGAACCCGTGATGATCGAGGGGGCGGAAATCACCGAGGCACCGCTTTCGGTAATCTGGACCGCTGATGATGAGGAGCACTCACTGTCGGCAGAGGAGTACCAGAACTTTTCTCTCTCCGCTCGGGCCCTGCCAGAAGAAGGAACCATCATCAACCTGCCCACGATCCAGTCCTACTCTGACGGCAGTGTTTCCAACTGGGACCAGCCGACCGAGGAAATTGGGGTGGAACCCGACGACGGAGCACCGTCGTTCGTCACCACGGCCGAAGGGGCCGGCCACGGTGCACCATCGACTGAAACAACCGAAGAAGCCACGGAAGAATCATCTGCGGGCACCGGCGAAGTTGAGCCAGCCGCGACAGAACAGGCCTCGACAGCCTCGTCCACGTCGCCGGTCACCTGGATTGCACTCATCGCTGGTCTCGTCGGTTTGATCGCTGGCGTCCTTGCCTTCATCCGCTCCGGGAAGACACGCACCAACTAACTCCCGGCCTCTCCTCACAAGTGATGACTCTGATCTGGTCCGCCCTCATCCACCCTGTGTGGGATGGGGCGGACCAGATCACCCTCGCGAAAGGCAAACCAGTGCTTAACCCCACGTCCACCACCAGCCCCGTCGGAGCCCCCTCGAAGACAGTGCCGCTTCTTCCACAGATCAGGGAAATCTACGCCCGATCATTCTCCGTTGTCATTCTCGTGATCGCTTCGCTGCTGCTTTCTACTATGCCGGCAACAGCGCACGACGGGCTGACTGCCAGCGCCCCCGCCAGCGAAGAGACCGTCCCGACCCTCCCGGGCGAAATTCAACTCACTTTCAGTAACCCCCCTTCTGGTATCGGAGCTACCGTCATCGTCTCCGACGACGACGGGACAGACTGGGCCGAAGGACCGGTGAGCGTCACCAACACCGTCGCCACCCAGCTGCTGCGACCCGGCGCACCGGCAGGTACCTACACGGTCCAGTGGAGGGTGGTGTCTTCCGACAGTCACCCTATCGAAGGCACCTATTCTTTTACCGCCACTGAGGGAGCGCCTGCCGGAGAAACAGGACAAACCACCGAGAGCGGAGCGCCGTCCGCGGAACCTCAGGAGTCCGGCAGTACCGACACTGAAGCAACTGCAAATACTGACTCGACTATCAGCGGCATGGGAGGGGTAATTCTGGTAATGGTGCTCGCCGGCCTGGCCGTGATCGGAGGGCTCATTTTCTTCACCCGCCGCAGCCTGAGAGCTGTCGGGAAAAAATAGACCCTGTAGACAGGCGTCTTCCGTCCGGCACACTACGGACCTGACGGTTAGTTCGCAATCTTCGAGCGAGATCTCCCCGATCTTGGCTCACCATCTCACAGAAAAGGCAACATTTTCTTATGAGTCCTTGGCTATACGCCCTTATTCCGCTTGTCCTCGTTCTCGTTTTAGGTTCGGCCGCGTTCTTCCTCGGTTATCGAGGGCACTTCTCTGACCGGCCTGGAGGGAAATCCGATGCCCCGGCCCCAGTGGATTTCCCCCGGATTCGCCCTGTGAAGGCAGCACCGGTGATGCGCGAGGGCAGTCGGGTGACATCCCGAGCCAGTGACGAGAGGGCTGTGCTGGTGCAGTTTCTGGATGCGGAGTCCGAGTCCTGCAGGGCGGTGCATCTTTTTGTTGAGCAGCTAAAAGTGGACTTTGGGCAGCAGGTGACTTTTGCCGTTCGACATTTTCCGGTCTCGGAGCAGTCCTTCGCTGCGGCTCTGGCTTTGGAAGCTGCCGGTGAACAGGACAGATTCGACGACTTACTTGAAGCGATTTACGCGATCCCCCTGGAAGCCCCCGACGGGGCGGATACCAAGGTCAGTGCGGGGCCAGAAGAAAACAGCGCATCGGCAGCGCTAAAGTATCGGACGATCGCCGAGAGTCTCGGTATGGACATGCCTGGGTTTGATGCTGCCCTTAATGACCGTGACATGACGCAGAGGGTTGAAACGGACAAAACCGATGGTGCGGCCTTAGGTATCAGCTCGCCTCCTTCGTTTTTCCTCCTCGATGGGAAGG
Source organism: Arthrobacter sp. 260 (assembly GCF_013116745.1). Taxonomy (GTDB): domain Bacteria; phylum Actinomycetota; class Actinomycetes; order Actinomycetales; family Micrococcaceae; genus Arthrobacter_D. The sequence continues at coordinate 6,699 of NZ_JABFOE010000020.1, read as the reverse complement.
AAATCCGGGCTACTACCTTAGCTGAGTTTCGTCAGGCGATAGCGGAGGCAGCCTCTCGGTAGCTCCTCCCCGGCACGGGTGTCTGTCATGTTGAGGAGAGGGTACCTGTCATGTTGAGGTTTAGTAGCGTTCTGCTCGTTGGCGTAGCTGGTGAAGGTAGTCGTTGTAGGCGTCGAGTTCCGGTGTTCCGTCGGTTTGTTCCTCGCGGTCTTTTGCTTTTGACGTGACGGCGTCGTCGCGTTGCCACCGCACCAGGATGAACATGAGCATCAGCACCGAGGGAAGCTCTCCGTAGGACCAGGCCAGGCCACCGGCCAGCACCTGATCGGCCAGGGGGTCAACATTCCATGCGGGAGGAGGGTTCGCGAAGAAGTCCACCATGGGGACTGTGGCCATCATGACGATGACCCCGAAGAAGGCGTGCAACGGCATTTCGGCGAACACGTCGATGAGGCGCCCAAAGTGGGACTGCTTAGCCGGTAGCGGGTCGGTTGACATCAGGGGAACAGTGAAAATGATTCCCGAGATCAGAAACAACAGTTCCAGCCCTACGTGGCCGTACCAGGTCGGCAGAAGCGTATTGGCGAGGTCACTGAAGTAGATTCCGTAGAAACTCATTAAGAACACCGGAATCATGAATCCAGGGTGCAGCACGATTCTCGACAATCGGGCTTTCAGCCCAGCGTGAGCCACTCTGAGTACGATCCTGCCCAGACCGCTGTGTGGGGTGGCGCGCAGCAGCAACGTTCCGGGGCGCCCCAGGATCAGTAATGGAGGTACGGCCATCATGAGAGTCAGTTGTTGGAACATGAATACCGAGAACATGCGCAGGCCGTAACCTTCGACGCCGGCGCCCATGACGACCATGATGATTACGCACGCTACCAGGAACGTTACTGTCCGCCATATGGGCCATCGGCGGTGGGTCAACCACAGTTTGATTGCACCGCTGAGGTAGAGCAACGCCAGTAGTGCGGCGATGGCAGGGATCAGAGGTATTGGCTGCAGGGTCGGGGCGAGGAATGCCTCCAGAGACGGTGGTGCGGTGGGTACCCAGACCGGGCCCTCCACTCCCGGGTCGGTCAAGGCCGTTCTGTCGTAGAGGCAGCGGCGCTATCTGCACGGTCCGAGCCGGAACACAGGTCGGTATTGGGTGCCAATACCACATCGAGTAGGTCTCCCAGGGCATGAGCCAGGCGCGGATCGGCCAGCTCGTAGCGCGATTTACGCCCTTCGGGCACCGCTACGACAAGCCCGCATCCGCGCAGGCATGTCAGGTGATTGGACATGCTTTGCCTCGAGACCCCGAGTACTTCCGCCAAGACAGCGGGATAGTTCGGGCCGGACCGCAACGCCAGTAACACCCGGGCGCGGGTGGGGTCGGAGAGGGCATACCCGAACTTCGCCAGGACGGATCCAGTAGTCAGTGATTCCATCCCCCTAATATACAGTTCATGCTGAGTTCATTAATGCATGTACTATTTGTCGTATGCAGAATCATGATCATGGGCTAGCTGCCGACACCCATCGGGGTCCTCTTGCAATCGCACTGGGTATCACCGTAGCCGTTTTCGCTTTTCAGGTATTCGGCGCCTTGTGGACCGGCAGCCTGGCGCTTCTATTTGATTCCGCCCATGTCCTCACTGATGCTGGCGGCCTGGCGATGGCCCTCGCCGCGGCTTCGCTGGCTTTGCGGCCTGCAACAGCGCAGCGGAGTTGGGGTTTCCGCCGCGCCGAGGTCGTTGCAGCCCTGGCTCAAGCGGCAATTTTGATGGCCGTAGGCCTTTATGTCCTCATCGAAGGAATCCAGCGTCTGATTACCCCGACACCGGTGGCCTCGGAAGAAATGATCATTTTCGGGATCATCGGACTGGCTGGCAACATCGCCGCCCTACTGGTGCTCTCATCGCGGCGTTCGGCGAACTTCAACCTCCGGGCAGCCTTCCTGGAGGTCCTCAACGACGCCCTCGGGTCGGTTGCTGTCATCGTGGCCGCGATCATCATCACGTTCACCGGGTGGGTTCAGGCCGATGCGTTGGTGGCGATGCTCATCGGTGTGCTGATCCTGCCGCGAACCTTCATCCTGTTGCGTGAGACCATCAACGTCCTCCTCGAGAGCACACCCCGCAATATTGACCTCGAAGACATCCGATCGCACATCATCGGAACTGCTGGTGTGAGAGAAGTCCACGATCTACACATCACCCAGATCGCCACCGGGTTGCCTGTGCTTACCGCCCATGTGGTCGTCGAGGAGGAGATCATCACCCTCGGACGCAGTCACGAGATGTTGGATCTGTTACAGGAATGCGTCCTCGCGCACTTCGAGATCAGCATCGAGCACTCTACATTTCAACTCGAACCCCCAACCCACCGGGACCACGAACACGACTTCACCCATTAGAAGCATCGCAACCAAAAAGGACTGGCCCCCGCACTCCCTGAGTAGGTCACCGGGCTACCAAATGTTGGGTTCAGATCCTTGGACGGCCGAAGCCAGGTAATTCCGTAGGTCCTGACGGAGCGTACGCCTTACCAAGGCCGCCCGGAGGGCCATTATCCAAGCCGCGGCGAAGAACACGGCGCCCAACCAGAGAACTGTTTGCGGTGGGCTAACGGCGGGCTCGGTCGATCCCAGAAGTAACGGCGCCCAGTACCAGAGAGTGAAACTGAACCACCCCAGAGCGCAGGCCCCCGCGGCGATCATCAAAGGCTGCTGACCAAGGCGTCGTCCGTTGCTGGCAAATCCCACCGGCAACAGGGCCACCCCCAGTAAAGTAACCGCCAAGCCCCACGTTAGGAGCAGCCCGAGTACACCACCGGCCAGTATCAGCAACACTCCGACCATCACGAAACGGCGGTGCCGCAACGGCAACCTAATAGCCCCGGGCCCAGCAGCGAGAGCAGCCGATGTCAGAGCCCCACGAATTTCCTCCTCAGAAGGAATCATCGATTCCCCCGCGCTTACCCTCTCCGAGTGTTCGGAAACAGCGACGGAAGATTCTCGACTCTGCGAAGGCAACACCGCAAAACCCTCGACCCGCAAGACAGGCGTGGTGGAAGTCCAGATTTCCGCCGTTGCTTTGGTGGGAATCGTATCGATGTGCTCGTAGGGTGCAACCTCGATCAGGACCCGTTCTGTCCTTTCCCTGAGCGTTGCGGCCAAAACGGAGCCTTTGCTGTGGAGTAGTTCAACCCGCATTGGATAAAGCGCCTATCTTCGATTGCTCTCTGGGGTATTAGATAACGAAATTGTTACTATACAGCGTTCCGTGTAGAGTTCTTTTTTGTCGCTGTGAAAGCGGTGACGCTGGTTCCAACGCCTAACCCTGCCGGGGAACCAGCCTTCCTTTTGTATCCGGCGGGGATGGAGAACCCACTTTGCGGACTGTGCCGAGCACCGTCTTGGGGTGAAGCCACCACCGCGCGATCAGCGCTTTGGTGGCCGGGCCGTTACCTAACCCGAATCCGACAGCTAACTTCGGCGGCGTTTGGAAAGGAAATCCTGTGGCGTTGCAAAAACCCGCTGGTCGACGTCGCGCAGACCGGCCACGTCACGCCGCTTCGCCCCACCCACCTAAACTGCGTGGAAGACGCCGCGCCACGCCCCCTACGGGCAGGCCAAGCCGACCCTGGGTTAAACCAGCCACCGTGGTTCTAACGACGGCTGGTCTGCTCGCGGGAGCCCTCCCCGCTCACGCCCACACCCATTCCAGCCTCGTAGCCCAGAACCAGCCAGAGGCCCCGGAAGGAATTACGGCGGACCCAAAGGCAACACTCAACTTCGGCAAGACGGCCCTGTCCAGTCTGGCTGGGCCAACCCCAGGCATAAAGGAACCATCCATCAATGCCTCCGGCAGTGTCCAGGAAGAGGCTGCCCCCCCGGCCTCCGATCCAGTTGTTGATGACGCTGAGAAGGCTGCCAATGCTGCTGTCGACAACCCAGTTATTTTCCTGGGTGCTCCGCTGAGCTCCATGTCCACCGCATCCGGATTCGGCTACCGGTTAAGCCCACTCACCGGTGCGAGTGAGCTACATACCGGGCTTGATCTTGCCGCCTCTTGCTCCACCCAGAAGGTATTAGCGTCCCAAAATGGGACTGTCGTAGAAGCGGGCTGGAGCCAGTACGGCGGCGGCAACAGGATAGTCATCGACCACGGCAACGGACTCAAGAGCACCTACAACCATCTCTCCGTGATTGGCGCCTTCACAGGACAAGCCGTAGGCCGCGGTGAATTGATCGGCAACGCTGGCACTACCGGAAACTCCACCGGGTGCCACCTTCACTTCGAGGTTCTGCTCAATGACGCCGTGGTAGACCCATTCGGCTGGCTCTAACCGTTGATAAAGAGATCAAATCTCCCAGATTTCCCTCCCGAGACCATCTGCTATACCCAGGCTGTAGCTCAACGAACACCAGCTGAGGCCAAACATAAAGGGAAACCATTTTTCGCCCATTTGAGCCACTCAACCGACTAAGGAATCAGCCACCATGACCGACGCGTCCACGAAAACCCGTCCCCGAAAAGCACGGATCATCATCTGGGCGATAATCGCTGCTGCCATCATGGCGATGATCCTGACCGTCGTCATCGCCAATGTCGTCAACAACAACCGCCAGCAAACCCTCGTCGGAGACGGCCCACAGCTGACCCGAGAAAACAGCCGCCACATATCCCAGGCTGACGACGAAAAGGCCGTACTGGTTGAGTTCCTGGACTTCGAATGCGAAGCCTGCCTCGCAGCTAAACCCTTCGTAGACGAACTGGAACAAGAATTCGGTGAGAATCTCACGATCACCGCACGATACTTCCCGCTGCCAGGCCACACGAACTCCATGAACGCTGCCCTGGCAGTTGAAGCCGCCGCACAACAAGGAAAATTCACACAAATGCTCGACCTCATGTATGAAACCCAGGCAGACTGGGGCGAAGCATCCGAATCCAAAGCCGACGTCTTCCGCGGATTCGCCGAAGACCTCGAACTCGACCTCGCCGCATACGATGCGGCCATCACCGATCCCGAAACCAAAAACAGAATCGAACTCGACGTCGCCGACGGAACCGCACTCGGCGTTACCGGCACCCCCACCTTCTTCCTCAACGATGAAGAAGTCCTAGCCACAACGCTAGACGAGTTCCGCACCCTCGTCGCAGACAGCATCAATGGGTCTTGAAGACCGCTAAAAACATTGCACCGCTCCGGGTCTAGTGCCATCGAATCCATTGGCTGGACCGCAATTTACTTCATCAAGCAGGTGCTGGGCAATACCAAACCCAACGCGTGATCATGTCAACCCTATTTGGCCCCAGCAGGGCGGCTGGGTGTGGGTCGGTTCGGTCACTCTTGCCGCGCCGGATGAAAAGTAGCCGGGTCTAATCCTGGGCCGCGTACCTGGTGCGTGCTTCCTTCGCAGTGATGCCGAGAAGCTGGGATATGTCGCGCCACGTCGCGCCTTCGTGACGGCCAAGTTTCACGGCTGCTGTCAGCTCGCGCTCTGCACGCGCTAGAGCTTCCTGCTTGGCGTCGATGAGATCGCGCCAGCCGTCGACGAGCCAGCCCCGGCCCATCATTTCGTCGTCATCGTACTGCTCGAAACAATCCCCTAGTAGTCGGTATCGGTTGAGTAGCTTCGCGGTTTCGTCCGGGGCGAGGTTATCAAAATCGTTGGAATCGCTGGGGCCTGCGTAGGGCTTATCTCTCACGGTGCGGGCTCCTCGTTGAGTGTCTGCATGAAGGTGGGGCCGGTTCCTGCACCACACAGTTACCGGCCCCGTTGTCTCTTCTGGGTTCCCTGCGAAAGGAAATTTATTGTGCCTCCGGTCAGCGTAGCGTTCCCGCTGACGGGGTGGATCTAGAACGGTGGTTCGGACTGCTCGGGGCCCCTGCCCCATCCGTCGCTGTTACCAGAGTTCCCACTGTTGGGGTTTTTGGCGGGTGCTGCCCAGGGGTCTTGCTGCTGCCCTGCGGGAGCGTTGTTGCCCTGGTTTCCCTGTCCTCCCCCGCTGCCTGGTTGGCGCCGGTTGACGGTAGCTGAGGCGTAACGAAGTGATGGGCCGATCTCATCGACTTCGAGTTCCATCACGGTGCGCTTTTCGCCTTCTTTGGTGTCGTAGCTGCGGGAATTCAAGCGTCCCTGAGCGATCACGCGGGTTCCCTTGGTGAGGGTTTCAGCGACGTTTTCCGCTGATTCGCGCCACACGGAGCCGCGCAGGAAGAGGGTTTCACCGTCTTTCCATTCGTTGGTCTGCCGGTCGAACGTCCTAGGTGTTGAGGCGATGGTGAAGTTCGCGACGGCTGAGCCGCTGGGGGTGAATCGGAGTTCGGGGTCTGCGGTGAGGTTTCCAATGACGGTGATGATGGTTTCGCCTGACATGAGGATCAACGTACCTTTTGTAGTGGTTTTAGTGTGTCGTTGCTGGTGAGTATTTAAGGGAATGAGTAGATGAGTTTCTTACTCGGGTGTTGTGTAGCTCGATGACGTGCTGGACTTTTCCGGGGTTCAGTCCTGACCAGTGATCTTCTGAGCCGTCTTTTTCGTAGACGACGACGGGGGCCTGGGAGTAGCCGAGTTCTTCGCTGATGTATTCCAGTGCTTGGTCGTTGGTGGTGATATCGACCTCTGTGAACGCGATGCTGGCGTTTGAACCGCCCTGGGTTTGTTGGAGGCTTCTGACCTTGGAATCGAGAATAGAGTCA
>NZ_JABFOE010000001.1 GCF_013116745.1 Arthrobacter sp. 260 | reverse complement strand
GACCCCGCCGATCCCGCCCCGGCCAACGCCCTGCCGAGCAGCTCCCCTGCCAAGTCTTCGGCCGTGAACACCGCACCCGAGCGCCCCACCATCCGGGTTGCCCTCGTGGATGATCAGCGGCTGGTTCGCAGCGGTTTCACCATGCTGATCAATTCGCAGCCTGATCTGTTGGTGGTGTGCGAGGCGGGCAACGGCACCGAGGCCGTCGCGGCCCTGCAGACGACCCGCGCCGACGTGGTGCTGATGGACGTCAGAATGCCGGGAATGGACGGCATCGAGGCAACCCGTCGCATCCTGGCGCAGGCATCCTCCGACCCCACCGCTGAGGAACGGAGCGGCCCGAAGATCGTGGTGCTGACCACCTTCGATCTGGACGAGTACGCACTCGCAGCCATCCAGGCCGGTGCCAGCGGGTTTCTGCTCAAGGACGCACCACCCGAGGAGCTGCTCGAGGCGATCCGCACCGTGTACCGGGGGGACGCTGTGATCGCGCCGTCCACCACCCGACGGCTGCTGGATCATGTCGCCCCGATGCTGCGCCGTTCCTCCCCCGCGACGGGAGCCAACGCCGATGCGGTGAGGTCGTTGACCGCGCGTGAGCGGGAGGTCTTCGAACTGATCGCCCGTGGGCTCTCCAACCCGGAAATTGCGCGCAGTCTCTACCTTTCCGAGGCGACGGTGAAGACCCATGTGGGCCATATCCTCGCGAAGCTTCAGGCCAGGGACCGCGTGCAGGCGGTTCTGATTGCCTACGAAACGTCAGTGGTGCAGCCCTAGCCCGGGTTCGGCCGCACTCATCCCGCCTTTCCCGCTACCTCATCCCGCGGGATGAGACAGACCCTCGGCGAGACCGGCCCCCAGGCTGATCCGTTGCAGGGACCGCAGCCCTAGCGTTGAAGTATGACAACTTCTGCAAACACTGCCGACCACCCGTCGACGTCGTCCAGCACTGAGGAACCCTCCGGTCCAGGACCCGCTGCGTCAGCCGACTCCCTCTCCAAGACCTACGGACGCGCGGATACCCGTGTGCATGCGCTGAAGGAGGTCAGTGTGACCTTCGAACGGGCCAGGTTCACCGCAATCATGGGACCGTCCGGATCGGGCAAGTCCACCCTGATGCACTGCCTGGCGGGCCTGGACACCGCCGACTCCGGCCGCGTGTGGATCGGCGGAACCGAGATCACGGGACTGAGCGACAACGAGTTGACCCGCCTGCGCCGCGACCGGATCGGTTTCGTCTTCCAGGCCTACAACCTGATCCCCACGCTCACCGCCGAGCAGAACATCACGCTGCCGGTGGCGCTCGCCGGCGGCACCGTCGATGCCGACTGGCTGGCCCAGATCTGCACCACCCTCGGACTAACCGACCGGCTCATCCACCGGCCACATGAGCTGTCCGGCGGCCAGCAGCAGCGCGTGGCAGTGGCCCGGGCGCTGCTGACCCGCCCGGACGTCCTGTTCGGTGATGAACCCACCGGTAACCTTGACTCGCGCTCCGGCGCTGAGGTGCTCTCGCTGCTGCGCCGCAGCACCCGGGAAATGGGGCAGAGCATCATCATGGTGACCCACGACCCCGTCGCCGCGTCCTACGCCGACAGCATCCTGTTGATGAACGACGGTGAACTGGTGGGCCAACTGGACCGCAGCACCCCTGACGTCATCTCCAAGGCACTCGCCGGACTGGGAGCGTAGGCCGTGCTGCAGGTTGCGCTTGCCCAGGTCCGGATGCACGCCCGGCGGTTCGTCGCGGTAGGGCTGGCAGTCATGCTCGGCGTCGGGTTTCTCTCGGCGACCCTGATGGTCTCCGGGACCACCCAGGCCTCCCTTCAGCAAAGCCTCGGAGCCACCTACGCCAAAGCCGACCTGGTGGTCTCCCTCGATGAAGGCGCTGGGTCAGCTGTAGAAACCGAGCAACTCCTCTCAGGTATCGACGGCGTCGCCGCCGTGCATGCCGCACAGCGAACCATCTCCACCCTGAGTCTTCCGACGGGGCCGGCGGACGTCTTCGTCCTGAGCACCGCCCCTGACAGACTTCAGGCCTCAACGCTCGCTGACGGCCACCTGCCAGTCGATGGCACAGGCATCACCATCGACGAGACGGCGGCTTCCCAGTTGGGATTGGGCGTCGGTGACAGCCTCTCGCTGGAGCAGACCCAGTACTCACCCGACGGCGAACCGTTGCCCCCGAAGAGCGTGGCCGTCACGCTGACGGGGATCACCGAGAATTCAGCCGATCCCTACCTCGCCGGGTTGCCCCACGTGTACGCCACGCCGGACCTCGTGGAGTCCCTCAGTATTTCCTCTCCCGGCGAGGCTCCGCCCCAGGCCACCACTGCCCAGCTGGCTCTCGACGGTTCGGCCGCCGTGGAGGACGTAAGGGATGAGACGGCGGCAGCCCTTTCAGCCGCCGGAGTGTCCGCCGAGGTCCGCACCAGTGCCGAGCAGGTGACGGCCGACGTCGCAGCCCTCTCCGGGGGCACCGACCAGCTGACGGTCATCCTGCTGGCGTTCGCCGTCGTCGCCATACTGGTCACCGTGTTGGTCATCGCCAACACCTTCTCGGTGCTCGTGGCCCAGCGGACCCGTGACCTGGCGTTGCTGCGCTGCATCGGTGCCTCGCGGGCACAGATTCGCCGCTCGGTCCTGATCGAGGCAGGCATCGTTGGCCTGGTGTCGTCAGTGCTGGGCGTACTGCTGGCCGCCAGCGTGATGTGGGCACTGGTCAGCCTTGCCGCCGCGCAGGACAGCACCGAGTTCGCTACCCTGGCCATTCCGACGTCGTCGGTCCTGGTCGGGCTCATCGTTGGCGTGGTGATGACCCTGGTGGCCGCATTCGTGCCGGCCCGCGCTGCCACCGCCGTCGCACCGCTCGAAGCGCTGCGCCCGGCGGAGGATGCCACGACTGAAACCCGGAGGGGCAAGGTGCGCCTGGTCCTCGGACTGGTGCTGGTCCTGCTCGGTGCAGGGCTGCTCGGGGTGGGTGCGGCGTCGTCGGCGCTGGTGATCGCGCTACCGGGCGGAGTGCTGTCCTTCGTGGGTGTGCTGCTGTGCGCGTCACTGTTTCTCCCCGCCCTGGTGACCGCCGTCGGGAAGCTCGCCACTCCCCTGGGCGTCCCGGGTCGGCTCGCCGCGATCAACGCAGTCCGCAATCCCGCCCGGACCACTGCCACCGCTAGCGCGCTGCTGGTGGGAGTCACCCTGGTCACCATGATGATGGCCGGCGCGCAAACTTCACGGGCGGCTTTCGAGGCCGAGTTGGGAGCCAACTATCCGGTGGACCTTGCCGTCCAGCAGGTGGGAAACGCCGCCGCGGCTGACACTGCTGTGACGACTGTTGAACGGCTGGAGGGAGTCGATGCGGCGCTGGCCCTGTCAGTCGCCGCTGTTTCCGACGACGCGGCCGGTGCGATGCCGGTGTACGCGATCTCCCCCGACGAAGCCGAAGCGGTCCTGCGCAGTGAGGATCTCGTGCTGGTTGACGACGTGGTGTTCATGCCCCAGGACTCCGGGCTCACCGAGGTGACGCTGGCGGGGGCGGATGGTCCGGTGACCCTGCCGGTCCAGGAGGTGCAGACCCAGATCTTCGTGCCAACGATCACCACCGCAACGGCCGCGGAGCTGGGCACAGCACCCCTGCCCGGTGTCACGGCACTCGGTGACGAGACAGGCATCGTGTGGATGAAACTCGACGACTCGCTCGATGCTGCGGGAGTGACCGGGCTACGGTCGGACATCGTCGAGGCGCTCAACGTCTCGGAGTACCAGGTCAACGGCGCAGCGATCGAACGGGTGTCCTTCAACCAGATCATCGACGTCATCCTGCTGGTGGTGACGGCACTGCTCGCTGTCGCTGTCCTGATCGCGTTGATCGGCGTGGCCAACACGCTCTCCCTCTCGGTGCTCGAACGCACCCGCGAGTCGTCACTGCTGCGGGCCCTCGGGCTCACCCGGGCGCAACTGCGCGGGATGCTGGCCGTCGAGGCGGTGCTGATCGCCGGTGTCGCGGCGGCCTTCGGTTGCCTGCTGGGCGTGGTTTACGGGTGGCTTGGCGTGCAGTCGGCGCTGGGGGCAATCACGCCGGTCACACCGTCCATCCCGTGGGTGCAGTTACTAGGTGTGCTCGCGGTGGCGGTCATTGCGGCGCTGTTGGCCTCGGTGCTGCCAGCCCGCCGGGCAGCCCGGCTATCGCCGGTGGAGGGGCTCGCCACCGCATAAACCAGCGTCCCCCGGCGCGGAACCTGCGAAGATGGAAGTCATTATTCGCAGGTTCCGCTCGAAAGGCTCAATCCATGTCACACTCTCCGACACCGCGCAGCAACTCCAACCCAGCGGATTCCAGCAGGCTATCGGCCTACCTGGATGACCATCTGGTAGCTGCCGCGTCGGGAGTGAAGCTCTTCTCCACCGCTCAGGAATCGTGGCGCGGCACCAAACACGAGCAAACCTTCGCTTCGCTGACCCAGGAGATCGCCGCCGACCGGAAAGAACTGGCACAGATCATCAGTTCCCTCGGCTACACCCCGAGCAAGGTCAAGATGGTCATTGCCCAGGTCGGCGCGCAGCTCAGCAAGGTCAATCCGCTCAACCTCCGCCGCTCGGACAAGGGCAGCGGAGCCCAGCTGGAGTTGGAAGCCCTGCAGAGCGCGGTCCGCGGCAAGGAATGCATGTGGGAGACCCTTGACGCGCTGACCGAGTCAGGATCAACCGCGCTGGACTCCGAGCAACTCCGGCGGCTTACCGATCGCGCCCGCAAGCAGCAGGAGCAGCTGGCCCACATCATGCGTGAGACAGCACCCGAGCGGTTCCTCTCGGGCGACCACTAGGGCCCGGGATTTGCCCTAGCCTTCGGCCGGCTCCTCATACTTCGGGAAGATGGGCGACGGCGCCGGCAGGGCCGTTCCGGCAACCAAGGGAGTCCCGATGGCGCTGAACTGACGCGCGGCGTCGTCGGGCCCGGTGCCCTGACCCAGGGCGGTGAGCAGCCGTCCGGCGCCAACAGGCATCACCGGCTGCGCGAGGATCGAAACGATCCGCAGCACCTCCAGCGTCACGTACAGCACCGTGTTCATCCGTTCGGTGTCGGTCTTCCGGAGCACCCAGGGCTGCTGGTCGGCGAAGTAGGCGTTGGTGTCGCCCAGCACGCCCCAGATCAGTTCCAGCGCGCGGGAGAACTCCTGGCGGTCGAATGCAGCGCGGGCAGCCTCAAGCAACCGGCCGGCCTGAGCCAGGATGGCCTCGTCGGCTGGCGCGAACGACGACGGCGCTGGCACCTGCGCGTCGCAGTTCTTCGCGACCATCGACAGGGACCGCTGGGCCAGGTTGCCCAGGTTATTCGCCAGGTCGGAATTCATGCGGCCCACGATTGCCTCGTGGCTGTAGGAACCGTCGGCGCCGAAGGGCACCTCGCGGAGCAGGAAGAACCGGACCTGGTCGAGACCGTACTGGTTCACCCAGTCTCTGGGCGCCACGGTGTTGCCCAGGGACTTGGACATCTTGACGCCCTTGTTGAACAGGAAGCCGTGGATCATGATCCGCTTCGGCAGCTCAAGCCCGGCTGACATCAGGAACGCCGGCCAGTAGATCGCGTGGAACCGTGAGATGTCCTTGCCGATCACATGGACGTCGGCCGGCCAGAACTTCCTGAACCGCTCCGACTCGACATCGGGGAACCCGACGCCGGTGAGGTAGTTGGTGAGGGCATCCACCCACACGTACATCACGTGGTCCTTGTTTCCGGGGACGGGAACCCCCCAGTCGAAGGTGGTCCGGCTGATCGACAGGTCCTCCAGGCCGCGCTTGACGAAGCTGATCACTTCGTTGAACCGTGACTGGGGCGCGCCGAACTCGGGCTGGTCCGAGTACAGGGCGAGGAGCTTGTCCTGGTAGGCGGACAGCCGGAAGAAGTAGCTTTCTTCCTCGGTCCAGGTCACCTCGGTGTCAGTCTCCGTGGCGTAGCGGATGCCGTCCTCGCGGACGTCGGTGTCGTCGTCGCTGTAGAAAGCCTCGTCCCGCACCGAGTACCAGCCGGCGTACTTGTCCAGGTAGATGTCTCCCCGGGCTTCCATCAGCTTCCAGATCTCCGTCGCCGCCGCGTAGTGGTCGGCGTCGGTGGTGCGGATGAACCGGTTGTAGGAGCTGCCGACGTCGTCGTTCATGGCCTGGAACGCCTGGGCGTTGCGGGTGGCCAGATCGCGGACCGGGATGCCCTCCTTGTCGGCGGTCTGCTGCATCTTCAGTCCGTGCTCGTCAGTGCCGGTCAGGAACATGACGTCGTAGCCATCGAGCCGCTTGAACCGGGCCAGCGCGTCGGTGGCGATCGCCTCGTAGGCATGACCGATGTGCGGTGTCCCGTTGGGGTACGAGATGGCGGTGGTGAGGTAGTACGCGGGCAGCTGCTCTGTGGATGTCACCTAAAGAAATTACCCTGTTTTCTGCCCGGTTGTCGCTTCGTGACCGGGCAGCCCGCTGGTAGCGTCCCTGACATGGTCCTTATCCAGCACGAGGCGGAGGAACTGGTTGCCGCCGTCCGGGAACGGTTGCAGTCGGTGGCAGACCCACTGAAGGCGCCCCGGATGCAGGCGTACATGAAGTCGGAGATGCCCTACCTGGGGGTGCAGTCCCAGCCTCTCAGGGTGGCCTGCCGTGAGGTGTTCGCCGGGCATCCTCTCCCTGACCGGCCGCAGTGGGAGTGGGCGGTCCGGCACCTGTGGGATGAAGCCTCCCACCGGGAGGAACGCTATGCCGCGATCGCGCTGATGAGTCACCGCCTCTACGGCACCTACCAGGACATGCAGACGCTGGCCCTGTACCGGCATCTGGTGGAGACTGGCGCGTGGTGGGATTTCATCGACGTCATCGCGAGCCACGGCGTGGGCCCGATCCTGCGGGCGAACCCCCAGGATGTGACGCCGCTGATGAGGTCCTGGGGCCGCGACGGTCACCTCTGGGTGCGCCGCACGGCGATCCTGTGCCAGCTCTCCAGCAAGAACGCCACCGACACCGATCTCCTGGCCGACGTCGTCGGAGAAAATCTGGCCGACAGCCGGTACGGCAACGAATTCTTTATCCGCAAGGCGATCGGGTGGGCTCTCAGGGAGTACGCGAAGACCGACCCTGACTGGGTGCTGGATTTCGTTCGACGCAATGAAAGGGGCCTCTCACCGCTGTCACGGCGAGAGGCCCTCAAACACCTGGATGGCTAGCTCCGCAGCGTCAACTAGCTCTGCAGGTCCACTTCGCGGGCCACCGTGGCGCCGATCGCTTCCTTCACGGCGTCGAGGACATCCTGAGGCACTGAGCTGTCGACGGTCAGCAGGGACAGGGCCTGGCCGCCCTCGGTGTTGCGGGCCACCTGCATTCCCGCGATGTTGATCTCCCGCTCGCCCAGCAACCTGCCCAGAGTGCCAATGACACCGGGACGGTCCTGGTACAGCAGCACCAGCAGGTGCTCGCTGATCGGGATCTCGAGGTCGTACCCGTTGACTCCCACCAGCTTCTCGATCTGCTTCGGACCGGTCAGGGTGCCAGCCACCGAGATTTGCGAACCGTCGGAGAGCGCGCCGCGGATGGTGAGCACGTTGCGGTACTCCTCCGATTCGGGCGTCGTGACCAGCCGGGTGTTGATGCCGCGCTGTTCGGCGAGGACCGGCGCGTTCACGTAGGACACCTGCTCGGAGACAATGTCGGTGAAGACCCCCTTGAGGGCGGCGAGCTCAAGCGCCTTCACATCGAGGGACGCAATCTCGCCGGCCACTTCCACCTCGATCTGGGTGAGTGAATCGTGGGTCAGCGCGGTGAAAATCCGGCCAAGCTTCTCGATCAGCGGAATGCCGGGGCGCACCTCGGGGGCGATGACGCCGCCGGCGACGTTCACGGCGTCGGGGACCAGTTCACCGGCGAGTGCGAGCCGCACCGATTTGGCGACCGAAACCCCTGCCTTTTCCTGGGCCTCATCAGTGGAGGCGCCAAGGTGTGGGGTGACCACCACGTTGTCGAGGGTGAAGAACGGCAGATCGGTGCTGGGTTCCGTGACGAACACGTCGACGCCGGCCCCGGCGATCTCGTTCGCCTGGAGGGCCGCGAAGAGTGCTGCCTCATCGACCAGTCCCCCGCGTGCCACGTTGACCACGTAGGCAGAGGGCTTCATCTTCTGGAAGGCCGCCTCGCCGAGCATGCCGATCGTTTCGGGCGTCTTGGGCATGTGGATGGTGATGAAATCGGACTGTTCCAGCAGTTCATCAAGAGTGACCAGCTGGACTCCGAGCTGGGCGGCGCGCGCCGAGGTGATGTACGGGTCATAGGCAAGGATTTCGGTATCGAAACCCTGCAGGCGGGCGGCGACGAGTGCGCCGATCCGGCCGAGGCCGATGATGCCGACCTTCTTTTCGTACAGTTCGATGCCCGAATACTTGGAGCGCTTCCATTCGCCGCCCTTGAGCGCGGCGCTGGCCTGCGGGATGTGGCGGGCGAGGCTGAGGATGTGGCCGACGGTCAGTTCGGCGGCGGAGATGATGTTGGATGTCGGGGCGTTGACCACCATCACCCCGGCCTGGGTGGCAGCCTTGATGTCGACGTTGTCCAGACCCACCCCGGCGCGGGCAATGACCTTCAGCTTCGGTGCGGCGGCGATGGCCTCAGCGTCCACCTGGGTGGCGGAGCGCACCAGGATGGCGTCGACGTCGGCAATCGCGGCGAGCAGCTGGCCGCGGTCCGAGCCGTCAGTCTGCCGGATCTCAAAATCGGGGCCGAGGGCCTCGATTGTGGCAGGGGAAAGCTCCTCGGCAAGGAGAACTACGGGTTTGCTGGTCACGGGTGTGATCCTTCGCTGCTGTGCTGGGTGTGAATGAGTGAATTCGTGGCGGTGTGGCCAGTCTATTGGGGCGCTGCCTCTGGGCCGCTTTGTTACCGGCGATGCCCGGACAGCACTCGGCCAGGACGCCTGAGCGCCCTGGCCGAGTGCAGCTGCCGGATCACCAGCGGGGCTGGCCTAGCGGGCTACCGAACCCTCGTTGTAGTCGTCATTCGTCTTGATCCAGGAGAAGAGCTTCCGCAGTTCGCGGCCGGTGGCCTCGATGGGGTGGTCCTCGCCCTTCTTGCGGAGTTCGGCGAATTCCTTGCCGCCGTTGTCCTGGTCGTCGATGAAGCGCTTCGCGAAGGCACCGTTCTGGATGTCCGCGAGGACAGCCTTCATGTTTTCCTTCACCGACGCGTCGATGACCCGGGGGCCCGAAACGTAGTCGCCGTACTCGGCGGTGTCGGAGACGCTCCAGCGCTGCTTGGCGATGCCACCCTCGACCATCAGGTCGACGATCAGCTTGAGCTCGTGGAGCACCTCGAAGTAGGCGACCTCGGGCTTGTAACCGGCCTCGGTCAAGGTTTCGAAGCCGTACTGGATGAGCTGTGACGCGCCACCGCAGAGGACTGCCTGCTCGCCGAAGAGGTCGGTTTCGGTCTCCTCGGTGAAGGTGGTCTCGATGACCCCGGCGCGGGTGCCGCCGATGGCCTTGGCGTAGGACAGCGCCAGTTCACGCGCCTTGCCGGAGGGGTTCTGCTCGACGGCGATCAGGTCGGGAACACCCCTGCCTGCCTCGAACTCGCGGCGCACAATGTGGCCCGGACCCTTGGGCGCCACCAGTGCGACGTCGACGTCGGCGGGTGCCTTGATGTAGCCGTAACGGATGTTGAAGCCGTGACCGAAGAACAGGGCGTCGCCGGCCTGGAGGTTCGGGGCAATGTCCTCCGCATACACGTGGCGCTGTACCTGGTCGGGAGTGAGCACCATGATGAGGTCGGCCTCGGCGGTGGCGTCGGCGACGTTCAGGACGCGCAGACCCTCGGCCTCGGCCTTGGCACGGGACTTCGAGCCCTCCTTCAAGCCAACGCGGACATCGACGCCGGAATCGCGGAGGCTCAGCGCATGTGCGTGGCCCTGGCTGCCGTAGCCGATGACGGCCACGGTGCGGCCCTGGATGATTGAAAGGTCGGCGTCGTCGTCGTAGAACAACTCAGTCACTTGTTTATCTCCTGTGTGTTTTCTTGCTGGAGTCCAGCTGTGGTCTTGGTGGAACTGCCCTGGAGGTCCCGGGCGCTGTCTTTCTAGGCGCTGCGGAGGGCGCGGTCGCTCATGGACTTCGCTCCGCGGCCAACGGCAAGGGTTCCGGACTGAACAATTTCGCGAATCCCGAAGGGCTCGAGCACTGACAGAAGCGCGGTGAGCTTCTCGGCGGTACCCGTGGCTTCGATGATGAGGGCGTCGGTCGAGACGTCCACCACCGATGCCCTGAACAAATCGGCTGCCTGGGTTACCTGCAGCCGGGTTGCGGCGTCCGCCCGCACCTTGACCAGGATGTGGTCGCGTTGCACGGAGGACTCGGGAATCAGCTCAACAATCTTGATCACGTTGATGAGCTTGTTCAGTTGCTTGGTGACCTGTTCGAGCAGGTCACCCTCGGCTTCAACCACCACCGTGATCCGGGACATGCCCTGGACCTCGGTGGGGCCGACCGCCAAAGAGTTGATGTTGAACGCGCGGCGCGCAAAGAGGCTGGCGACGCGGGTCAGGACGCCTGGAACATCCTCGACCAGAACTGAAAGCGTGTGACGGGCCATCTTAATCCTCCTGCTCCCAGTCCGGGGTCATGTTGCGGGCAATCTGGATGAGGTCGTTGCTGACTCCTGAGGGGACCATCGGCCACACCATTGAGTCGCGGCTGACCACGAAGTCAATGACGACGGGGCGGTCGTTGATCTCCAACGCCTGGGCGATGGTCGAGTCGATGTCCTCGTCGCGTTCGCACCGCAGTCCGGCACACCCGTAGGCGTCAGCGAGCTTCACGAAGTCGGGCACCCTGACGGTGTCGTGACCGGTGTTCAGGTCGGTGTTGGAGTACCTGCCCTCGTAGAACAGGGTCTGCCACTGGCGGACCATCCCGAGGGAGGAGTTGTTGATCACTGCCACCTTGATCGGGATGTTGTTGATGACGCAGGTGGCCAGTTCCTGGTTGGTCATCTGGAAGCAGCCGTCGCCGTCAATCGCCCAGACCACCCGGTCCGGGTTGCCCACCTTGGCGCCCATGGCGGCGGGCACCGCGTATCCCATCGTGCCCAGTCCCCCGGAGTTCAGCCAGGCGTGGGGGCGCTCGTACTTGATGAACTGGGCGGCCCACATCTGGTGCTGGCCAACGCCGGCGGCGTAGACACCCTCGGGTCCGGTCATTTCGCCGATCCGCTTGATCACGTGCTGCGGTGCCGAGAGACCGTCGTCGGGTTGGGTGTAGCCCATCGGATAGGTTTCGCGGAGCCGGTTGATCATGGTCCACCAGGCCTCGAGGTTCGGGGCTCCGGTGGCGGCGAACTGCTCCCGCAGTGCGTTGGTGAGCTCGGGCATGATCTCCTTGACCGACCCCACGATGGGGACATCGGCCGTGCGGTTCTTGGAGATTTCTGCCGGGTCGATGTCTGCGTGGATCACCTTGGCGCCGGGGGCGAAGGTGGACAGGACACCGGTGACGCGGTCGTCGAACCGGGCGCCGAGGGTGATGAGCAGGTCCGACTGCTGCAGTGCGGTCACCGCTGACACGGAGCCGTGCATCCCGGGCATGCCGACGTGCTGTTTGTGGGAATCGGGGAACACGCCGCGCGCCATCAGGGTTGTGACTACCGGCGCACCAACCAGTTCGGCCAGTTCCTTCAGCTCGGCGGCGGCGTGGGCCTTGATGACTCCGCCACCCACGTACAGCACAGGCCGTTGGGATTCGCCGATCAGCCGTGCGGCTTCACGGACCTGCTTGGAGTGTCCGCGGACCACCGTCTTGTAGCCGGGCAGGTCGATCCGGGGAGGCCAGGAGAACATCGTGGTGGCCTGCTGGGCGTCCTTGGAGATATCCACCAGCACCGGACCGGGCCGGCCGGTGGATGCAATGTGGAAGGCCTCGGCGATGACGCGAGGGATGTCGGCTGCTTTGGTGACCAGGTAGGAGTGCTTGGTGATCGGCATGGTGATGCCGACGATGTCCGCCTCCTGGAAGGCGTCCGATCCGATCACTGCACTGTTGACCTGACCGGTGATGATCACCATCGGGACCGAGTCCATGTGGGCGTCGGCGATCGCCGTGACGAGGTTGGTGGCTCCGGGTCCGGAGGTGACGATGCAGACGCCCGGTCGGCCGGTCACCATGGCGTACCCCTGGGCTGCGTGCCCGGCGCCCTGTTCGTGCCGGACCAGGATGTGCCTGAGCTTTTTGGAAGCTAGCAGCGGGTCGTAGGTCGGGAGGATGGCACCGCCTGGAAGACCGAAGATGTCGTCGACGCCGAGTTCCTCGAGTGAACGCACGATCGCAGCGGATCCGAGCATCTCGGTGGGTGGAACAACAGTGTTGGGCCCACGGACGGCAGTCGGCTGGACGGCCTGCACTGCGTCACGGGGCTGGCTGCGCGCCGGAGCCGCCGGAGCGGTTGGTTTGGCCATCAGCGAGGGGCTGGAGGGCGATCCCTTGGACATTGGTGACTTCCTTGATGAATCGGTACTGCACGTGTACTTCGGGTGTCGTGCGCTTTGTGTCCGGTGGGAACAAAAAAACCCCTCAGCCTGGTTGGCTCCGTGAGGGGTTGCGCGTGACGTAGTACTACCAGTCGGGCTTTAGGCCACGCGCTTGGTAAGAAGGACTACTACGGAATCGTGTTGCATATCTGTAGTTTCCACTCACCCTCAGGGGGTGTCAAACGGCACCCTCTGCCGTCTCACTATGTGGACACACCGTCCAGTTAGTGGACACTAACTGATGTTGTCGGTGGACCGTCGGGGGTCGGATTTCCCCGTCGAGAAGTGGGCTCTGGTGGGTTCAGGGGTCCTGGACCCACCAGAGTTCACGGTTCGGCGGTTAGCCGCAGTAAGCACCCTCGGAGGCCGAGTGCACCAGCTTCGCGTACTTGGCCAGCACGCCCTTGGTGTAGATCGCTGGCAGGGGCTCCCAGCCCACCTTGCGGCTTTCCAGCTCGGCCTCGTCAACCAGTAGGTCGAAGCTCTTGTTGGGGATGTCGACCCGGATCCGGTCGCCGTCCTTCACGAACGCGATCGGCCCGCCGTCGACGGCTTCGGGAGCGACGTGTCCAATGCACAGGCCGGTGGTGCCTCCGGAGAAGCGTCCGTCGGTCAGCAGCAGCACATCCTTGCCGAGGCCTGCACCCTTGATCGCGCCGGTGATGGCGAGCATCTCGCGCATTCCCGGGCCGCCCTTGGGGCCCTCGTAGCGGATGACGACGACGTCGCCGGCTTTGACCTCGCCGTCGGCGAGCGCCTTCAGGGCTCCCTGCTCCCGCTCGAACACGCGGGCGGTTCCTTCGAACACCTCGGCGTCGAAGCCTGCGGTCTTGACGACGGCGCCCTCGGGTGCCAGCGATCCCTTGACGATGGTGATGCCGCCGCTGGCGTGGATGGGGTTGTCCAGCGCTCGGAGGATCTTGCCGTCGAGGTCCGGCGGGTTGATCGAGGCCAGGTTCTCGGCGAGCGTCTTGCCGGTGACGGTCATGACGTCGCCATGCAGCAGCCCGGCGTCGAGCAGGGCGCGCATGATGACGGGAACGCCGCCTACCTTGTCGACGTCGGTCATGACGTAGCGGCCGAACGGCTTGAGGTCCCCGAGGTGCGGGATCTTGTCGCCGATGCGGTTGAAGTCGTCGAGGGTCAGTTCCACCTCGGCCTCGCGGGCGATGGCGAGCAGGTGAAGTACGGCGTTGGTCGAACCGCCGAAGGCCATGGTGACGGCAATCGCGTTCTCGAACGCCTTGCGGGTCATGATGTCGCGCGCGGTGATGCCCAGGCGCAGCAGGTTGACGACCGCCTCACCGGATTTGCGGGCGAACTCGTCGCGGCGGCGGTCGGCCGACGGCGGGGCCGCCGAGCCGGGTAGTGACATGCCGAGCGCTTCGCCGATGCAGGCCATGGTGTTGGCCGTGTACATGCCACCGCAGGCTCCTTCGCCGGGGCAGACAGCCTTCTCGATGCGGGTGAGGTCTTCCTCGCTCATCTTGCCGGCGGCACAGGCACCCACCGCCTCGAACGCGTCGATCAGCGTCACTTCGCGTTCGGTGCCGTCCTCAAGCTTCACCCAGCCCGGCATGATCGATCCGCCGTAGAGGAAGACGCTGGCAAGATTCAGCCGTGCCGCTGCCATCAGCATGCCGGGCAGCGACTTGTCGCACCCTGCGAGCAGCACTGACCCGTCGATCCGTTCGGCTTCCATGACCGTTTCCACCGAATCGGCGATCACTTCCCGCGAGACCAGCGAGAAATGCATCCCGGAGTGTCCCATGGAGATGCCGTCGGAGACGGAGATGGTGCCGAACTGCATGGGGAATCCGCCGCCGGCATGCACGCCTTCCTTGGCGCTCTGCGCAAGCCGGTTCAGGGACAGGTTGCAGGGGGTAATTTCGTTCCACGAACTCGCGACGCCAATCTGCGGCTTGGCAAAATCGTCGTCGCCCATACCGACGGCCCGGAGCATTCCACGGGCCGGAGCCCGCTCAAATCCATCGGTGACGGCCCGGCTTCGCGGCTTGATATCAGGGGTAGTTTCCACGCTCATGGGTGAAAGTCTAGGCGTAAGCGGTTTCACATGTTCGCCATGTGACCGGCCTGTTACGGGAACCTCACCTCAGCCGAAGAACGCCCGGGCACGTAAACTTGGCACTATGTCGACGCCTCCATCGGACACTTCCCAGCCGGACCCGCCTAAGAGGGCACCCGACAGCAACCAGCTCAAAGACGATCTCCGCAGGGTCTTCGATTCACAGATCCCCAACTACGGCGACTACAACCTGGTCTTCGCGGCCAACGAACACTTCCAGCAGCGGGAGTCCGACGGTGCCCGCGTGGTGACGCCCAGGTATTACGTGGTGGGCTACCGGTGGAAGCCCACGGAGATCATGATCGCCCCCGTGGACTCGCACACGCTCACGGCTACCGGCGTCCCGGTGGAAATCAATATGACCAACCTGTCGCACGCCTACCGCCTCGCCAACGGCCGCTTTGAGGTGGGCACCAGTACGGGCAAGACCTTCCGGTTCGGTGTCCAGCCGGAGGCCCGGTTCAGCTCTGGACCCCACGCCCGCCTGGTCATCGACCAGCGGGAGGATCACACCGATTTCGACGCGTTCATGACGGCCTTCGTCGCGATGGCCTAGCTTGTCCTGCCCTGAGCGTTGGCGGCCGGCGCGCTGAGCGTGCGCGGCTCAGCTGAAGAGGGATCCGCGCTGCACCAGGTTTTCCGGCTCCTCGCCTGCGGCGAAGCTGTCCAGCTGGCGTTGCAGCAGCTTGATCATGCGTGGCCAGAATGCGCCGGTATTGCCTCCGCTGTGGGGGGTGATCAATGAGCCGGTGGCTGACCACAGCGGATGGCCCTCGGGGACCGGTTCCGGATCGAACACGTCCACGGCCGCCTTCAGCCGACCGGACACCACCTCGGAGGTCAGCGCCTCGCTGTCCACGACGGCGCCGCGGGCAACGTTGACGACCAGTGCGCCGTCGGGCATCGCAGCCAGCACCTCGGCGTTGATCAGGGACCGCGTCGAGTCAGTGAGCGGCGTGATGATCACCAGCACCTCTGCCTGAGCGGCCAGCCCCACCAGCTCATCGGTCCCATGAACGTGTCCGGATTCATCGTCGCGCGCTGCACTGCCCACCCGGGTCAGTTCGACCTCAAACGGAGCAAGCCTTCGGGCGATCTCGACGCCGATCCCCCCGACACCCACCAGGAGCACCCTGCGGTCCGCGAGGCCGGGATAGCGTGCCGGTTTCCACTGGCCCAGGGTCTGGTTCCGAACGGCGTCGTCAATACCGCGCAGGGAGGCGATCATCAGGCCGAGGGCGAGTTCAGCAGTGGCAGCGGCATGGACACCTGCAGCACTCACGACGGCGACGTCCTCGCCCACCAGCTCCGGGATGCCCTCGTACCCGGTGGACTGCGTATGCACCAGCCGCAGGTTGGGAGCGCTCTTCACTGCTTCGCCGAACTGGTCCGGCGAGGACATGTACGGCAGGATCGCCGCGTCAATGTCAGCAAGGTCAGCTCCGACGGGCTCGCCGGTGAAATCCCACAGCACCAGCTGAATCCCCTCCGGCGCCGGTTGAAGCGCTTCGAGCATTTCTTCGCTGGGTACTGAGACTGTCCTGATCGTTTTCATCCTCAAAAGCCTAGCGCCCTGCTGCGTGCGGCAACATGGGCGGACTGGTAGACACCCGGGAAGGTTGGTCGTACGGTCGAGGGAGTCCGATTGTCCAGCAGGAAGCGGGTGTGTGGCATGGATGTAGTTCTCTGGGTAGTGCTGATCGTCGTCGTGATCGGAGCGGTCTGGTGGTTCCGGGGCCGCCGGTCGGGCGAGTCCGACAGTGCTGGGCGCGGCGAGTTTGACCACGAGGCGCCCACCATGACCCAGGGCCTCACCGACGCCGTCCCCCAGCCTCCTCTGGTGATGAATTCGGCCCCGGAATCGGGTCTCCACCGCCCACCGGCTGAGCCCGATCCCACTGATGCCCCAGCTCCCACTGATTCCCGAGCTCCGCTTGCTGCCCCGGCGGCCGAGACCCCTCCGCCCGCAGATGGCCCCGAGCCGCCGGCACGCCGGACCGAGGACTAGGCCGCCTTGGTTTTTGGCCCGCGGCGTTGGAGCCTTGCGGCGGTCACGGTCCTGGGGATGGCGGCTATCGCTGCCTGCGCGGGGCCAGATCCCGCACCGCTGGTCGGCGGGGGCCCTCCCTCTGCCGGATCGACGGCCAGCCCCGGCGTCGTCGCTCCACCAGCATCAGCATCACCATCAGCACTGCCCGCGCTATCGGACGCCGACACGCTTGCCAACGGCTTTCAGGTGCCCTGGAGCATGGCCGCATTGCCCGACGGATCGGTGCTGGTCTCGGAACGGGAGTCCGGGGAGATCCGACGCGTGGTCGACGGCGAAGTGTCGGAAGTCGGCTCCCTCGCCGGTTCGATTGCCGCCGCGGGCGAGGGCGGACTGCTTGGCCTCGCGGTGGGCCCTGACTTCGCCACCGACCCGAAGCTGTTCGCCTACCTCACCAGCCCTACCGATAACCGGATTGTCAGCCTCCGGTACGACGACGACGGGCTGGGTGATCCCGAGGACATCCTGACGGGCCTCCCAAAGGCCAACATCCACAACGGTGGCCGCATCAAGTTCGGGCCGGACGGGTTCCTCTATGTGGGGACCGGGGACGCCGCCGACGGGCCCCTGGCACAGGATCCAGACAGCCTGGCGGGAAAGATCCTGCGCATCACGGCCGACGGTGAGCCGGCCCCCGGTAATCCGGTGGAGGGGTCCCCCGTCTACAGCCTTGGACACCGGAATGTGCAGGGCCTCGCCTGGGATTCGGCCGGACAACTCTGGGCCAGTGAATTCGGTCCGGAGGTGGACGACGAGCTGAACCTCATCACTCCCGGCGGCAACTACGGCTGGCCCGAGGTCACCGGCGCGCCGGGAAGGGACGGTTTCATCGATGCCCAGGTGGTGTGGCCCTCGACCGCTTCCTCATCACCGAGTGGGATGGCGATCCTCGACGATGTCGCCTACCTGGGCGGCCTCCGTGGGGAGCGGCTCTGGCAGGTGCCGCTGCAATCGGGGGCAGCGGGCACACCCGTCAGCCACTTCGACGGCAACCATGGCCGCCTGCGGGACGTGATTGATGCCGGGAACGGCACCCTGTGGATTGCTACCAATGAGGGCACCGGGTCCCGAATCCTCAGCGTCGCCGTCCAGTAGCACTCCCAATTTCAGGTTTGAGCAAATGTGCTGGTAGAGTTTCATGCTGTTGCGGTTGGCCCGATGGGCCGAAAACAACACGCACCTCTAGCTCAATTGGCAGAGCATCTGACTCTTAATCAGAGGGTTCCGGGTTCAAGTCCCGGGGGGTGCACACAGCGAAAACCGTCTGACCGGCAGCACGACCGGACAGGCGGTTTTTTTGTGCCCCGATACCGGTTTGGTTGCAGTTGCCCCTGACCCTTCCCGCGGACCACGAACCGCAGTACGTTGGCCGCATGGAGGGCAACCCTGCCATGCGGGATCTACGAACCGGTGAGATAAGTCGGAGGGTGGCCCGCGGTCGGTGGGCGTCAATTGCCTCCGAGTTCGGCATGCTGACCGGATCAGAGGTTGACCAGTTGGTTGGTCCGGGCTCCCCTCCTGCGGGATGCCTCGCAGCGAAGCGACAGATCCTCGGCGTGGTCACCCGTGCAGGTCGGGTCCTCTACCCGGGATTCCAATTCGATCCCGTCACTGGTCAGGCGCGCCCCATGATCGCGAGGGTGGCCGCTATCGGCCTGGCCGGCGGATGGAAGGACCGGCACCTGCTGCAGTGGTTCTGCTCACCGAACGGCTACCTCGGCGGAGACCGGCCCGTCGACGTCCTTGATGATCCGGATCGCCTATTGTATGCAGCGCACAGCGACCTCGACCTGGTGTGGTGAAGTGCTTTAGAGCTCGCCTGCGACCACGATGTTCGGCCCGTCCGACAGACCGACTGTGGGCAGCGAACCATCGGGATTGGGTGCCACGGGGAGGCTGGAGTTCCAGCGGGGTGCACCGAGTTCACGGATCAGGCCCTGCAGATGGTCGCGCAGCTCGTCCGAGACGAGACCCTCACCTGTCACGAGCGTGCGTTCAATATCTTTTGCCTGAACAAGGACACTGCGTCCAGCATCCGTTATGGAAACCATATGGCTGCGACGGTCAAGATCATTTCGCGTGCGTGAGATGTGGCCTCTCGTCTCAAGCCGGGAGAGCGTTTTGCCCATCGTTTGTGCCTGAACCCTGACGATTTGCGCGAGCGACGCCTGCGTCATCGGGCCCTGCGCAGCGAGGACGCCCAGCGCAATGACACCGGCATGGGTGACGCCCAGCGTTACCAGCCGTTCATTCCACGCGTGTTCAACAAGGCGAGCCGCGGTTGTCAGCAGCCGACCGGTGGGCCATTGCTCCAGGTCCGGCATAAAAGAAAGCACTTCCTCTCGCCACGCAGCAGCATGGCGTTGATCTTGGTCCCGCTGACGGGGTGTAGTTTCGAACGTATCGACCTTATTTACTTATGATAGCTACCGATTTGGAAAAAGTGTCAGCGCAACCACGTGCAAGGCAACTGAAATAAATAGCTGGAGGAATACCGAAAATGGCTGAACGACTATTGTCAGGCGACACTGCGCCGGGTTTCACCCTGCCCTCCGCTGACGGTTCCACCGTCTCCCTGAAGGACTACGCCGGTAAGAGCGTCGTAGTGTATTTCTACCCCGCGGCGTCCACGCCCGGCTGCACCACCCAGGCCTGCGATTTCCGGGACAACCTCGCCTCCCTGGCCGCGGCCGGCTACACGGTGCTGGGGATCTCCCCCGACGGCGTGTCCAAGCTCCGCTCATTCGCCGACGCCGAGGAGCTCACCTTCCCTTTGCTGTCCGATGAAGACCACGCTGTTGCCGAAGCGTGGGGCGCCTGGGGAGAGAAGAAGAACTACGGGAAGGTGTACGAGGGGCTGATCCGCTCAACCGTCGTCGTCGGGCCCGACGGCCTGGTGCAGTTGGCCCAGTACAACGTTCGGGCTACCGGCCACGTGGCAAAACTCCGCAAGGACCTGGGAGTCGACTAGATTCGCGTACACTGGAGCCTGATGTTTTGGCAGCCCGGCTGTCCTGAGCCTCGAACGCGCGAGTGGCGGAATTGGCAGACGCGCTGGATTTAGGATCCAGTGTCTTCGGACGTGAGGGTTCAAGTCCCTTCTTGCGCACAGTGGTATGAGTCGCCACCCGGACTTCACGAGTCGCGACATTGACAACACCCCCAGCTTCGGCCGGGGGTGTTGTTGTTTAACGATCCGACGTGACCAGACCGTTACCTGAACGGGTGCCCTGACGGTGCGTCGTGGGTCACATTTAGCTCGCAAAATCCGCGGATCTACGCGGATCTGCGACCAATTCGAAGATTTCGGGAATTGCCACCCATCCTCAGTTCGAACACGAGCGAAGTACCTATGAGACATCGACAGGATGTGTTCGACAAGTTAGTTAGCTGATCGGCAAAGTTCGCCCGGTCACACCAATGAAGGAGAAAATCCAATGGGAAATATCAAGAGCCGTAAGCTCTCCATCCTCGGTGTTGCTGCTGTGGCCATGTTCGGCCTCGCAGCATGCGGCGGCGGCGACACCGCAGCCGAGTCCACCGGTGAGATGACCAGCGAGGAAATGACCACTACCGAAGCCGCTCCCGAAGCAACCGAGTCGGCAATGGAAGAGGAAATGGGCGAGGACATGGACCCAGCCGCTAACCTGGTTGGCCCAGGTTGCGAGGGCTACGCCGAGCAGGTCCCAGAAGGCGACGGTTCAGTTGCCGGCATGGCCCTGGACCCCGTAGCAACCGCCGCCTCGAACAACCCGATCCTCACCACGCTCACCGCGGCAGTCTCCGGTGAACTGAACCCGGATGTTGACCTCGTTGACACCCTGAACGGTGACGAGTTCACCGTCTTCGCTCCCACCGATGATGCCTTCGCCAAGATCGACGAAGCCACCCTCGAAACCCTCGGAACCGATGCTGACCTCCTCAGCAGCATCCTGACCTACCACGTGGTCCCCGGCCAGCTGTCCCCGGATGAGGTAGCCGGAACCCACACAACCGTCAACGGTGCAGAGCTGACCGTTGAGGGCATGGGCGACGAAATCACTGTCGGGGAAGACGGATCAGCAGTGGTCTGTGGTGGAGTCATGACCCAGAACGCAACCGTGTACATGGTTGACACCGTTCTGATGCCTCCTAGCGAGTAATCAACTCCCTGAGGCGAATCCTCTAACTCGCTTCAGGGCGAAATAGGCTGGGATCCTGAACACCGTGACGGTGCTCAGGGTCCCAGCCTTTCCTTGTGCCACCCCGGGACCGGGAGGCCCAGGAACATCATTTAGACTGAGGAACCTAATCAACTTTCCGCCGTGTGCGGCTACGGCGTGAGGAGACGACGGCAATGACCGCTGCTGGCCAACTCTCCCGACGGACCCTCCCGGTCCGCGCCGTGGTTGCGCTGGCCCTGTCCCTCACCCTCGCAGGCTGCACCGGGGCCACCCCCCTGCCGGCGCCGACCAGCTCGCCCACCACCACACCCCCACCCACGGTTCCCGCAGAGGACCCTGAAGCGGTCTTCACCTTCGGCACCGCTGCCGACCCGATCGGCCTCGATCCGGCGCTGGTAGCCGACACCGAGTCCTACCGGGTCACCCGGCAGGTCCTGGAGGGCCTGGTGGGCATCGACCCGACGACGTCCGAACCTGTCCCCCTCCTCGCCGCCTCCTGGGATGAGCGGGACGATGGCCGGGCGTATGCCTTCAGCCTCCGTGAGGACGTCACGTTCCACGACGGTGAGCCGTTCAACGCGGAAGCCGTGTGCGCCAACTTCGAGCGGTGGTATTCGCTGCCCGAGGAGACCCGGGCCTTCGACAGCACCATCACCTTCGGCTCGGTGTTCAATGCCTACTCGGACCAGCCTGAGCTTTCCATCTACTCGTCGTGCCAGCCGCTCGGCGAATATGAGGTGCTCATTGCGTTGAACAGCCGGCTCACCGGGTTCATCCCGGCCCTCGCCATGCCGTCCTTCGCGATGTCCTCACCCAGGGCCCTGGAGGAACTCTCCGCCGATGACCTGTCCGAGGAGATCAATGGGACTGCCGTGTCGCAGTATTCGTTGAACCCGGTGGGCACCGGGCCCTACACGTTC
The DNA here is from genome assembly GCF_013116745.1 of Arthrobacter sp. 260. Lineage (GTDB taxonomy): Bacteria > Actinomycetota > Actinomycetes > Actinomycetales > Micrococcaceae > Arthrobacter_D. Next base: position 512,043 of record NZ_JABFOE010000001.1, on the reverse strand, counting down.
GAAAGCTGGGAGCCGGGAGAGGTCCGCCTGTCCTCCTTCGAGGACTACTGGGGTGTCCGCGGCGAGATCGGCACCCTGGTGTTCACCACACTCCCCCTGGCCGATGAGCGGCTCGAGGCACTGAACACCGGCCAGATCGACGGCTACGACTTCGTCACCGTGGACAACGCCGGAGACCTGGTCCGGGAGGGCCAGCAACTCCTGCAACGCGACCCCTACTCGGTCCTCTACCTCGGCATGAACCAGGACTTCCCCGGCGTCGACAGCCTCCTGTTCCGCCAGGCAGTGGCGCATGCCATCGACAAGCAGGCAGTCATTGCTGGCCGGTTCCTCGACGGGACGGCGCCCGCGGACCAGTTCACGCCACCGAAGCTCGCGGTCACGAACGACGACATCACCACCTACGAGTACGACGTCGAACTGGCCCGGGAACTACTCGAAGCCTCCGGCTACGACGGCGAGCCACTGCCGTTCCACTACCCCACCGATGTGTCGCGCCCGTACTTGCCTGAGCCCGAGGGTGTCTTCGCTGTCCTGCAGGAACAGCTGGAGGAAGCCGGATTCACCATCGAGCCGGTTCCCACCTCCTGGGCGGATGGGTACCTCGAGACAGTGCAGAACGACGACGACCGCGCGTTCCACCTGCTGGGCTGGAGCGGAACGTATCAGGACCCCGACAACTTTGTTGGCCAGCTCTTCGGCGCAACCACCGACGAGTTCGCCTTCGAGGACAACCAGCTGTTCAGCAAGATTGACCGTGCCCGCACCCTGCCGAACGGGGAAGACCGGGTGGCCGCCTACCAGGACATCAGCGACCAGCTCGCCCGCCGTCTGCCGGCCGTCCCGCTGGCCTTCCCCATCTCGGTCCTGGCAGTCTCCGAACGGGTGACCAGCTACCCGGTCAGCCCTGTGATGAACGAGGTGTTCAACCTGATCGATCTGGCCGACGTCGACCTGGAGCCCGCCGGGAGCGACTGATGACCGTTACCCCGCCGAGCGGGCGGGCCCAATTACCCAAGGAACCCACCAGACGCTACGCTTCAAAGCTAAGCGCCCTTGCCACTGGAGATGAAGTTGACTGCTAAGAGCCAGGCGGGAATGCCCGCAGAGAACACCGACGTCGTCCTGATCGGCGGAGGAATCATGAGCGCCACACTGGGCGCGTTCCTCAAACAACTCCAGCCCGACTGGAGCATTTCGCTCTTCGAGCGCCTTGACCGTGCCGGCCTTGAAAGCTCCGACCCGTGGAACAACGCGGGCACCGGACACGCGGCCCTGTGCGAACTGAACTACACGCCTGCCGGCCCTGACGGAACCGTAGACCCGGCCAAGGCTGTCGCCATCAACGAGCAGTTCCAGGTCTCCCGGCAGTTCTGGGCGCACATGGTCGAGAGCGGACATCTGGGCGATCCCTCCGGATTCATCAATCCCGTACCGCACATGAGCTTTGTCTGGGGCGAAAAGAACACCGCTTACCTGCGCAACCGTTACGAAGCCCTGCGGGCCCAGCCCCTGTTCGAAACGATCGAACACGCAGAGGACCCGTCAGCCATCGCCGACTGGGCCCCGCTGCTGATGAGCGGACGGTCCGAGGGCCAGCCCGTTGCCGCCTCACGGGTGGCCGGCGGAACCGACGTCGATTTCGGCTCCCTCACCCGCGGTCTCACCAGCTACCTCGACTCCAATGGTGTCGACCTGAACTACAACCACGACGTGGCCGACCTGTCCCGCGGGTCCCACGGCCGCTGGGAAGTCAAGGTCCGCAACCGCGCCACCGGCCAGGCGCGGACCGTCAACGCACGCTTCGTGTTCATCGGCGCAGGCGGCGGCGCCCTGCACCTGCTGCAACGGACCGGCATCCCCGAGGGCAAGGGCTTCGCAGGCTTCCCCGTCTCCGGGCAGTTCCTCAAGTGCGGTAACCCCGAGATCGTGAACCAGCACAACGCCAAGGTCTACGGCCAGGCGTCGGTCGGCGCACCCCCCATGTCGGTGCCCCACCTCGACACCCGGTACGTCAACGGCGAGCGGTCCCTGCTGTTCGGCCCCTACGCCGGATTCTCCACCAAGTTCCTCAAGCGCGGTTCATTCTTCGACCTGCCAGGATCCATCAGGACCTCAAACCTGGTGCCCATGCTGGCAGTCGCCAAGGACAACGTACCGCTGACGAAGTACCTGATCTCGGAGGTGCTGAAAAACCGGGACGCCAAGAACACCTACCTCAACGAGTTCATCCCCGACGCCGACGGCGACCAGTGGGACCTGATCACGGCGGGGCAGCGCGTGCAGATCATCAAGAAGGCACCCGGCAAGGGCGGAGTGCTGCAGTTCGGCACCGAGGTCATCACCGCCGCTGACGGTTCGGTCGGCGCACTGCTCGGGGCCTCCCCGGGGGCTTCAACGGCCGCGCCGATCATGCTCGAGATCCTCAAGCGCTGCTTCCCCGCGCAGTTGCCTGCCTGGGAACCGAAACTCAAGGACATGATCCCCGGCTACGGCGTGAAGCTCAACGAGAACAGCTCCCTCGCCGCAGACATCCTGGCCCGCACCGACCGGGTGCTGAAGCTCCAGTAACCACCGCCAGAGCCCTGACCGGCCGGCAGAAGTAGAAGGCACGGCACATGTTCCGTCTGGCTCAGCTCTCCCTGCGAAACCGTGCGCTGATTGCACTGATCACCATCCTGGCCTCGGTGTTCGGTGTGATCACGATGGGCTCCCTCAAGCAGGAACTCATCCCCTCGCTTGAGTTCCCACAGATCACCGTCCTGTCGTCCGTGCCGGGGGCCTCCCCCGAATACCTCGACCAGCAGGTCAGCGAACCGCTCGAGACTGCCCTGAGCGGTGTGGAGGGGCTGGAATCGTCGTCGGCAACATCCCGGACCGGGGTGTCGACCATCAACCTGATGTTCGCCTACGGGACCGACCTCGACCGCGCCCGCGGCCAGGTCGACCGGGCGATCTCCACGGTCAGCCCGTTGCTGCCCGAAGACGTCACCCCGCAGTCGCTGGCCGGCAGCATCGCCGACCTGCCGATCGTCTTCATGGCCGTGTCCTCCGACCAGCCGCTGAGCGAACTGAACGGCGACCTCGCCCGGCTCACAGTGCCGCGGCTGCAGCAGCTGGAGGGCGTCCGGGCGGCGGAAGTCAGCGGTGGGGCCAACCAGTACATCTCGATCCTGCCCGATCAGCGGGACCTCGCCGCCAACGACCTCACGGTCGCGGACATCACCACTGCGCTCGAGAACAACGGGGAGCTCATCCCGGTCGGCACGCTGGAGGACGGCGAACGATCGCTCACCATCCAGGCCGGGAGCCCGATCGCTTCACTGGATGACATCCGCGCCCTCCCGCTCCTACCCGACGGCGGATCCAGCGAAGCGGGCCAGACCCCACCGACCATCGGTTCGGTCGCCGAGGTAGCCGTCGCCGACGACGACGCCACCTCGGTCACCCGCACCAACGGCACCGAGACCCTGGCACTGACCGTGACGAAGATTCCCGACGGCGACACCGTCGCGATCTCCAACCTGGTGGAAGAACTCCTGCCGCAGCTGGAGGCAGAGCTGGGGAACAACGCCGAGATCACAGTGATCTTCGACCAGGCGCCCTTCATCGAACGCTCCATCAGCGACCTCACCACCGAGGGAATCCTGGGACTCGGATTCGCCGTCGTCGTGATCCTGGTGTTCCTGTTGTCAGTGCGGTCCACGCTGGTGACCGCGATCTCGATCCCCCTGTCCCTGTTGATCACGTTCATCGGACTCTGGGTGACCGGGTACTCCCTGAACATTCTGACCCTGGGCGCCCTGACCATCGCCATCGGCCGGGTGGTGGACGACTCGATCGTCGTCATCGAGAACATCAAGCGGCACCTCAGCTACGGCGAAGACAAACGCGAGGCCATCCTGACGGCGGTCAGGGAGGTCGCCGGGGCCATCACCGCATCAACGCTGATCACCGTCGCCGTGTTCGCGCCGATTGCCTTTGTCGGTGACCTCGCCGGTGAACTGTTCAGGCCGTTCGCGCTGACCACGACGATCGCCCTGTTGGCGTCGCTCGCGGTTTCGCTCACCATTGTGCCGGTGCTGGCGTACTGGTTCCTGCCCGCTGCGACCCCGGGCGTGGACCCCGACCGGGTGCGCCAGGACGCGCACGAGGCAGAGCGCAAGTCATGGTTGCAGCGCGGCTACCTGCCGATCCTGGGCACCACCCAGCGGCACCCGGTGTGGACCCTCTCCGCCGGGGTGCTGGTCCTCGCCGGCACTGCGGCAATGATCCCCCTGCTGCAGACCAACCTGCTGGGAAACACCGGACAGAACAGTTTCAGCATCAACCAGACCCTCGAGCCGGGATCCAGCCTGGACACCACCGTGGCAGCAGCGGGCCAGACCGAGGAGGTACTGGCCGGGTTCCCCGGGGTGGAACAGGTGCAGGTCACCGTCGGCAATGCGAACAGTGGGTTCGCCGCACGGCTGTCCGGTGGCACCTCGGTAGCGTCCTTCACCGTGATCACCGCCGAGGATGCCGACCAGGAGCAGCTGCAGAACGACGTCAGGGAGGAACTGGAGTCGCTGACCGGCGTCGGCACCTTCGCCCTGTCCGCGCAGCAGGGCGGCCTCGGCACCTCCAGCACGATCGACGTGAACATCACCGCCCCCGGCCCCGATGAGCTGCAGGCTGCCAGCGACGCCGTCCTGGACGCCATGCAGGGTCTCGACGGCGCCCGGGACGTGACCAGCAACCTGGCCGCGGCCCAGCCGCAGGTACAGATTAGTGTCGACCGGGCTGAGGCCGTCGCCGCTGGCCTCAGCGAGGGTCAGATCGCGGGCCTCCTCGGTGGCAGCATCAGCCCGATTCCCGGCGGCCAGGTACGCCTGGAAACCACTGACTACCCAGTCCTCATCGGCGAGGGCACCGAGGTGACCAGCCTCGAGCAGCTGCAGGATCTTCAGCTCCCCACCCCCGCGGGACCCCTCCCGCTCACCTCGGTGGCTTCAGCCGTCGAGGTCGAGGTTCCGCTGTCCATCACCAGCGCCAACGGCGAGCGGACGGCCCAGGTGTCCATCACGCCGTCGGAACAGAACCTGGGTGCCCTCACCACTACGGTCACCGAGCGGCTGGACCAGGTGGATCTGCCCGCCGGGACCACCGCCACCCTGGGTGGCGCATCGGCAGAGCAGGCGGAATCCTTCGCGCAACTGTTCCTGGCCCTCTGGGCAGCTGTCGCCATCGTGTACGTGATCATGGTCGCCACCTTCAAATCGCTGATCCAGCCGCTGATCCTGCTGGTCTCGGTGCCGTTCGCCGCCACCGGTGCCATCGCCCTGCTCGTGATCACCCAGATTCCACTGGGCCTGCCATCACTGGTGGGCATGCTGATGCTGGTGGGGATTGTGGTGACCAACGCCGTCGTGCTCATTGACCTCATCAACCAGTACCGACGCCCGCACGACGGCTCCCCGGGCATGGGGCTCGAGGATGCGATTATCCAGGGAGCCCGGCAACGGCTCCGCCCAATCCTGATGACCGCATTGGCAACGATCTTCGCGCTCACGCCAATGGCACTCGGCTTCACCGGTGAGGGCGGGTTCATCTCGCAGCCGCTCGCTGTCGTGGTGGTGGGCGGTCTGGTCTCCTCGACCGCGCTGACCCTGATCCTGGTGCCGGTGCTTTACCGGCTGGTGGAAGGGCGTCGGGAGTCGCGAGAGAAGTCGCGTCATCCCGAGCCAAGCGAGGCACCACGGACCGGGCGGCACGCGCTCCCCCAGTGATCCGGCACGGGTCAGGGAACAAACTGCCGGATCCTCCAGTTGACGCTATAGTAGATGCACATGCATCTACTTGGAGGAGGAACCATGCAGATCGGCATTTTCACCGTGGGAGATGTGACAGTCGACCCCATGACGGGGACGGCACCCACCGAGCACGAGCGCATCAAGGCGATGGTCACCATCGCCAAGCATGCCGAGGATGTAGGCCTTGACGTGTTTGCGACCGGCGAGCATCACAACCGGCCGTTCGTGCCCAGCTCCCCCACCACCATGCTCGGCTACATCGCCGCGCAGACCGAACGCATCATCCTCTCCACCTCCACCACCTTGATCACCACCAACGATCCGGTGAAGATCGCCGAGGACTTCGCGATGCTGCAGCACCTGGCCGACGGCCGGGTGGACCTGATCCTCGGCCGTGGCAACACCGCACCGGTTTACCCCTGGTTCGGCAAGAACCAGCAGGACAGCGTTGAGCTCACCGTCGAGAACTACAACCTGCTGCGCCGCCTGTGGGACGAGGATGTGGTGAATTGGGAAGGCAAGCACCGGACCCCGCTGCGTAACTTCACGTCGACCCCGCGCCCGCTCGACGGCGTCGCCCCCTTCGTGTGGCACGGGTCGATTCGCACACCACAGGTCGCCGAGATCGCCGCCTACTACGGTGACGGGTTCTTCGCAAACAACATCTTCTGGCCCAAGGAGCACTACCAGCAGCTCATCACCCTGTACCGCGAGCGGTATGCGCACTATGGCCACGGCACGCCGGAGCAGGCGATCGTAGGGCTGGGCGGACAGTTCTTCATGCGCCGTAATTCCCAGGATGCCGTGCGGGAGTTCCGCCCGTACTTCGATAACGCACCGGTCTACGGGCATGGGCCCTCCCTCGAAGACTTCACGTCGCAGACACCCCTGACGGTCGGCAGCCCCCAGGAAGTCATCGAAAAAACCCTCACGTTCAGGGAGTTCTTCGGCGACTACCAGCGTCAGCTGTTCCTGGTGGATCACGCGGGGCTGCCGCTGAAGACCGTGCTTGAGCAACTGGACCTGCTGGGTTCAGAGGTGCTCCCCGTCCTTCGCCAGGAGTTCGCCAAGCGCACCCCGGAGAATTTCCCGGCCCCTCCAACCTTCCAGAACAGGCTCCAGGCGCTGTCCGAGGCCCACAGTGCCTGAGTCAACGGGGACGGAAACCACAGTGCCTGAAACCAGCAGGCCTGGAACAGCTGTATCGGACACCACCGGACCGGAAACCACAGGACCGGCGATCCGACTGACGGCTGAAGCCTGGGAATCGCTGTTCCGGGCCCAGGTCGCGGTCATGCGGCAGCTTCGCAACGATCCGTCGTTCAAGAAGCTGGCCATCGGTGAGTATGACGTGCTGTTCAACCTCAGCCGCTGCCCCACCGGCTGGACCCGACTCAACGAACTCAACCGCCAGCTGCTGATCTCCCAGCCCAGCCTCAGCCGCATGGCGGAGCGACTCGAGGGCAAGGGCCTGATCCAGCGGAAGCCAGCACCCGATGACCAGCGTGGTGTGATGGTGGGATTGACTGATTCGGGCAAGGAACTGCAGCGAGAGATCGGCGCGGCGCACGTCAGAGTGATTCATTCGCTGCTCGGCCCGATCCTTGGCACCGAGGAGCTGGAACAACTGCTGAGCCTGACCCGGCGGATCCGCGAGGGTGTCGACGACCCGGAGCGCGCCGACTACTGAAGCTGGACGAGCTTCTCCGGCTGATCAATGGGGAGTGAGTCCACCACCGCTGTCACTTCCATTGAGGAGAGCTGCAGGCTTCCTCCGACAGTGGAGAGGAACGCCGTGTCCGAGGCGTCCCGGCCGGTGGAAATGCGCAGCAGCGATTCGCGGGGTGCCAGCCCCGTGGCGTCGACAACGTGCCACGCATCATCCACCCATGCTTCCGCCACGGCGTGGAAGTCCATGGGGCTGAGCCCCGGCGCATACACGGCCGCCAGGCGCGCGGGGACGTCCTTGGCGCGCAGCAGCGAGATCACCAGGTGCGCGTAATCACGGCACACGCCGCGGCGGCCCAGCAGGGTTTCCACCGCCCCGTCGGTGGGCCGGGAGGAGCCGGAGACGTACGCCAGCTCCTTGCCCACCCATTCCCGCACGGCGCCCAGCAGTTCGGTGCCGCTCAGGGATCCAAATTCGGCGTACGACGTCGGTAGCAGCCGGTCGGACTCGCAGTAGCGGCTGGGGCGCACATAGCGGATCAGATCAGCCTCCGAGACGTCCTCGGGGGTCGCGAACCCGGTGACCGTGGCCCGGTAGTCCAGCACGATGCTCGCCTCGCCGTCCACCTTGAGGGTGTGCAGGCGGCCGCCATGAATGTCAGCGAGTTCCCCGGGGATGACCGGCTCGTCGTTCACCGTGATCGACAGGTCCTCCTCAAAGCTGGTGTACCCCTCGTTGCGCACGGCAGCCAGGGCGAAAACGAGTGAGGACGCCGAGCGGGTCTGGGCGGTCAAACGGGCAGTCACGGATCGCTGCATGAGGGTACTCCTGATCAAGGGTGGGGATGCCAGTGCACGGGAAGGCCGGATACGGACTCTATGCTGAAAGCTATCACCACCGTAGAACAAGGAAGGCTCCTTAGTGAATTCCACTCCTCAGCTCCAGACCCGCGACCTTGACGGTCGCACAGTGGTGATCACCGGAGCCAACAGTGGCCTCGGCTTGCAGACAGCCATCGCCCTGGCCCGACGGGGCGCCCGGGTCACCTTGGCCTGCCGCAGCGAGTCCCGTGGCGCGCAGGCGCTCGAGACAGTTCGCTCACGGGTTCCCGGTGCGTCCGCCGAACTGAGGATCCTCGATCTTGCGTCGCTGGCCTCGGTGCGGCGCTTCGCCGAGGACTGGACCGAGCCGCTGGACCTGCTGATCAACAACGCCGGGGTGATGGCGACACCACGGACCGTCACCGAGGATGGCTTCGAGCAGCAATTCGGCATCAACCATCTGGGTCACTTCGCCCTCACCGGCCTCCTGTTGGAGCGGTTGCGGGCGGCCGAGTCGCCGCGGGTGGTGTCGGTGTCCAGCCTGGCCCACAAGCGTGGTTCCATTAACTTCGACGACCTGAACTCGACCGTCAGGTATCGCCGGTGGACTGCCTACAGCCAGAGCAAGATCGCCAATCTGTACTTCACCATGGAGCTGGATCGCCGGGTCAGGGCAACCGGTGAGCAACTGCTGGCGGTCGCTGCGCATCCGGGCCTGTCCAACACCAACCTCACCGCCGGTATGGGAACCACCCCGGTGCTCGACGTGCTGGGCGGATTCTTCAAACTGTTCGGCCAGTCCGACATCGCTGGTGCGTTGCCCATCCTCCGGGCGGCCACCGCCCCACTGGCCAGCGGCGGCGACTACTCGGGACCGGATGGACCCGGGGAGACCCGGGGCAACGCGGTCCTCGTGGCACCGGAGCCGAAGGTCCTAGACCCAGAGGTGGCGGGCAGGCTGTGGGAGGTCAGCGCCGCGATGACCGGGGTCACGTTCCCCAATCTGCCGGCGGCCTGAGACCCCAGCGCTACTGGGCCACCTCGAGCGAGGCGATCATCCGGCGCACCGCAGAGAACTGGTCGGAGTCGAAGAACTCCTCGGCGTCCGCGATGGTGTCGAACGACGCCGTCCGGGATCCTACCTGTTCGGGCGTCAAGGCCGTGAAAGAGATCGCGTCCCCGAAGGAGTAGAGCCCCACGTGTTCGGGACCCTGAACCGTGTTGTACAGCTCGCAGGCCGCGCCGTCGGCACCCCCCACCACATCGGTCACCCCGAACGAGCTGAAGAACCGGTAGCCCTCAATCAGCCGCACCACCAGCCGCGGGTCGATTGACTGCTCAGCCTCGGCGGTGGACGGCAGGTCCACCGGCTGGCTGAGGATTACCGTGTAGGGGCTGGCGTTGTCCGGATCGCAGTCCTGCTCCACGGGCGTGATTCCGGTGTGTAGCTCCGCCATCGGGTCGCCGTCGGCGTTATCGACGGCGAAGTGGATCGACTCGGGCCCAAAACCGTCACCCGGATCCTCGATCGGCTCGACGGTCCAATCTGGCGGTAGTTCGAAGCTCACGAGGGCTGCCGGGTCGGTGAAGACCTGCCAGTCGTCGTCGGGCGCCGGACGGGGGGCGACTGTCGGCACTGGCTCCTGCTCGGCGGTCGCTTCCGGGGCGGCGGAGCTGGCGTCCGACGACGGTTCAGCGGACTGCACTGGCCGGTCCCCGATCTCGACGCCGGTGCAGCCCGAGACCGTCAGCGAGGCGGCCAGCAGTAACGCACCGGCTGACACCACCCGCGTGGTTGACCGTGATCGACTCATCTGTGTGTCCTTTGGTGTCGGAGGTCAGGGCCTGTGATCCGAGTCTACCTAGTCACGTCCCTTCAGTGAGGCACCTCACCCGAGGAGCCATCCGCCCCGGCCGCCGTGGAGAATTACCCCTATGACCCCCGACCCCTCACATACCTCGGCAGCTTTCCCGACAGCGCTGGGTCCGGTGCGCGTCCGGATCTCCAGGACTGCCGGTGTGGACGCTCCACCTTGGGTTCTGCTGCACGGTGCCGCTGGTTCGTGGCGGACATTCAGGGAACTGCAGGCGGCCCGGAATTTCCCAACCGACGTCGACACCGTGGTGATCGACCTGCCCGGGTGGGGTGACTCTCCGGGCATCGGAGGATTCACCATCGAGGCGCAGGCCGCGGCGGTGGTGGAGGTTCTCACGCTGGCGGGATACCGGCAGTGGCGGCTTTTCGGGCACTCCATGGGCGCTGTGCCGGCGCTCGAGGTCGCGACCGTTGAGCCGGACCGGACCCTTACGGTGGTGGTGCTCTCTCCGACGGCGTTGGTCGCGGCACAGGCCCTTCGCCACCCCTGGCGGAACCTTCACCCGATGGGACCGCTGCTCGGGATGAAGACCATTATGAGGTTTCTTGAACTCACCGGGAAGCTGGGACCGCCGCTGGTGGCGATGGTGCGCCGCCTTGGGCTGCTCAGGCTGGTGCTGCGGCCATTCGTGGTCAGTCCCTCGGCCCTGACCGGGCCGGTGGTCACCGCTCTCGCCACCGACGCCCGACCGGCCGCGTTTGCGGTAGCGGCGGAGGCGCTGGAGCACTTCGACTTCGCCCACTGGAAGGCGGCCGGCGGCACCCAGGTGTTGTTGCGGGGCGAACGGGATGTCTTCACACCGGCTTCGGAGATGGACGAACTGGCACGGCTGCTCCCCCGTGCCCGGGCGCAGGTGCTGGCGGGTACCGGACATTTCGCCCACATCGAGGACCCGGAAGCCGTGGCATGGATCCTGGCGAACACACCAGCTCGGGACATCGAAGATGCGACGAGCTAGCCGGGGCGGGACCACGGTTAGCTGGGGCGGCTGCTAGAAAGGCTCACCGCGGGAAGGACCCGGCTCCTGGAGGGAAGCGGCGACGGCGTTCCCTCGGCGTTCCCGTGACCAGAGGAGCAGGACCACCGCTGCACCCCCGAGAGCGGCCAGCAGCGGAGCCAGCCAGTCGCCGTCGGGCGCCAGAAGTACACTGTTGTCCTGCCAGGGCCACAGCGCCCGGAGCGAACCGAGGATCAGGCCGGTGGCAACCAGTAGGACCGCCCGCCGGTGCACCCGCAAGAGGTACGCGAGAAGCTGGACAATCGAGGCCAGCCCCAGGACGGCGCCACCGGCGAAGAGGGCCAGGTAACCAAAATCCCGTTCGCTCACTGCCTCGAGAGTGGGTTCGTACATGCCGAAAGTCAGCAGGATGAAGGAGCCGGACAGACCCGGCAGGGCCAGGGCACACACCGCGGCAGCACCGCTCAGCACCAGGACCCACCACGCGGGCTCCTGCACCTGCAGAGCGGGCAGGCCCAGTAGCCAGAACGCGGCACCCGCCACGAGCAACACGACCACCGGACCGCCCACCAGGGTGGCCCGGGTGATTGGTCCCGCATCCAGAGCCATCGAGATGGGCACGAGCAGGCTGGCCGTCACCATCCCGAGGAACAGTGCACTCGAGATGGTCGGCTGGCCCTCGACGAAAGCGTGCAGGGGACCGGACAGCGTGAACAGGGCGAAGAACATACCGATAACCAACGGCACGACGAGCGCCCATTCGACGCCAGAGAGGTGATGGGCCGCGCTGCGCCCCTGGCGCCTGAGGGTGAATCGGACAACGCCGCGGATCAGGTGGTTGGCCGAGGAGATCAGCCGGTCGAAGATGCCCAGGACCAGCGCGACGGTGCCGCCGGAGACCCCCGGCACCAGTTCGACGATCCCGATCAGCGCACCACGGATCACGTGGGCAAGGCTGGACCGGACAGAGGGAGCGGGCTTCACGGGGGTGGGGGCTGAAGAAGTCACCCTTTTAACTGTAGTATGCCGGAACTGGCGGGTTCTGCCAGATTACGCCGGGCGCCCCAATCCCCTGACGGTGGCAACAGCCGCAGTCACGGCCCGCGCGGCCAGGGCCATGTCGCGTTCGGTGGTGGCAGACGTCCAGGAGAAGCGTACGGCGGTCTGAGCGGTTTCCCGGTCGATACCCAGGGCCAGCAGGACGGCGGAAGGTTCGTCACTGCCCGCGGCGCAGGCTGAGCCGCTGGAACACACAACCCCTCGACGTTCCAGTTCCAGGAGGACTGACTCGCCGCTGGTCCCGGGGAAGCAGAACGATGCAAGGTTGGGCAGGCGTTGTGCCCGGTCCCCGGTCAGGATCGCTCCCGGGACCGTGTCCAGCACGTGTCTGATCAGGTAGTCCCGCTGAGTTGTGGCGGCTGCGACGGCCTCGTCCCGCTCCCCCTGCGCGCGGCCAAGCGCGACGGCGAACCCCACGGCTCCTGCGACATTCTCGGTTCCTGACCGGCGTCCGCGCTCCTGCCCGCCACCGTGAATCAGTGGTTCCAGCGGAATCCGGGACCTGACATACAGCAGGCCGGTCCCCTTGGGTGCCCCCAGCTTGTGGCCGGACAGCGTGAGAGCGTCGACGCCCAGGTCCGCGACACTGAGCGGCAGCCAGCCCCCAGCCTGCACCGCGTCTGTGTGGAAGGGCACGCCGGCCGCTGCGCACCGGTCGGCGAGCGCCCTGATGTTCTGGACCGTGCCCACCTCGTTGTTCGCGTACATGATGGAGCAGGAGGTGGTGCCGGGGGTCAGTGCGTCGCTCAGGCCGTCGGGGTCGACGAGCCCGGTGGCGGAGACCGGGAGCACGGTGATCCTGAAGCCGTGGAGACGGTGCAGGTAGTCGAGGGTTTCCAGGACAGCGGGATGCTCGATGGCGCTGGTGACGATGTGCCGGTCGCCGGGCGAGGCGAGCGCAATGCCTTTCAGGGCAAGGTTGTTGGCTTCGGTCCCACCCGAGGTGAAGGTGAGTTCACCGGGGCGGCACCCCAGGACCCGCGCGGCGCTCTTCCGGGCATTACTCAACGCAGCGGCGGCCGTCTCGCCCGGACCGTGGTGACTGGAGGGGTTGCCGAACTCCGAGGTCAACAGAGGCCACATTGCCTCCAGGACTTCCTGGCGGACCGGTGCGGTGGCGGCGGCATCCAGGTAAATCACCGGGCGCCCCCTGGGACGTCATGGTCCCGGTCCAGGTCGAGATCGAGTCCCAGGTCGAGATCGAGTCCCAGATCGAGGGCGTGGACGCTGTGGGTCAGTGCCCCGGAGGAGATGATGTCCACCCCGGTGTGGGCGATCGCGCCGACGGTGTCGAGCCGGACGTTGCCGCTGGCTTCAACCAGTGCACGCCCTGCCACGCGTTGCACTCCCTCGGCCAGCTCGGCCAGCGAGAAGTTGTCGAGCATGATCGTGTCCACCCCCGCGGCGAGCACGGGCTCGATCTGGTCGATCCGGTCCACCTCCACCTCGAAATGGATAGTGTGGGGAAGCCGGGACTTCGCTGCCCTGAGCGCCTCGGTCAACCCGATGGCGCCGCCGCGGGTCAGGAGGGCCAGATGGTTGTCCTTGGCCATCACGGCGTCGGACAGGCTGAACCGGTGGTTGAAGCCTCCCCCGCAGCGGACCGCGTACCGTTCCAGCACCCGCAGCCCGGGGGTGGTTTTGCGGGTGTCGACGATCCGGGCGCGGGTACCCTCCACCTCGGCGACGAATCGGGCGGTGAGGGTGGCGATACCGCTGAGCCGTTGCGCCAGGTTCAGCGCCACCCGTTCGGCCCGCAGCAGTGACCGCGCGGGTCCCGACAGGACGGCCAGGACGGCGCCCTCGTCGAAGGGCTCCCCGTCCGCGACCAGGAACCGCACGCTGGCGCGCTGGTCGGTCAGTCGTAGCGCTGCCTCAATGACCTGCTGGCCACAGAAGACTCCCGCCTCCCGGGCGACGATCGAGGCTTCGGCGGAGGCCGACGGGGGGATCAGGGTCTCCGACGTGATGTCGCCCCAGGGCGCGTCTTCGGCGAGCGCTGCGGCTACGATGCGGTCGACGTCGGGCGTTGCCGGCTGACCGGTCGGCTGGTTCATGGGTGTGACCTTCGGAAGGCGGTGGAGTGTGGTGCGCTGCCGTGGACGGCGCGGCCCGGGAAATCGGTGCGGTAGTGGGCGCCGAGGGACTCTTCCCGCGCGGCAGCGGCATGGACCAGCAACCGGGCAGACGTCAGCAGGTTGCCGGTCTCGCGCTCCTCAGGAGAACCGGTCGCACCGGCGAACTGGTCGAGCTGTTTGGCGGCGACCTGCAGGCCGGCCGCGCTGCGCGTCACCGCTGCGTGGTCACTCATGAGCTGCTGCAGGGTGCGGCGGTCGCAGACCTCCCTGCGTTCGCCGTCGGGAAACCTGAGCCCTGTCGCGGCGAACCTGGGCCAGCCAGGGGTCAGGGCGTGGGAGGTCACCGCTTGGGAGGTGATCGCGGCAACAGCCCGGCCCGCGAAGACAAGGCCCTCCAGCAATGAGTTCGACGCCAGGCGGTTGGCGCCGTGGACTCCCGTGCATGCGGCCTCGCCGATCGCGTAGAGCCCCGGGAGCGAAGTCCTCCCCCAGAGGTCGGTCTGGATTCCGCCCATCCAGTAGTGGGCGGCTGGGATTACCGGCAGCGGGTCGACCGCCCAGTCAAAGCCATGGGCGGCGGTGTGCCGGTGCAGGGACGGGAACCGGCTGGCGAGGAAATCCGCCCCCAGCCCGGTGGCGTCGAGGTACACCCGGTCCTCACCGCGGTCCCGAAGGTGCAGGGCAATGCTCCGGGAAATGACATCCCGCGGCGCCAGCTCGGCTGCCGGGTGATAGGTGCTCATGAAACGGTTCCCCGACGCGTCCCGCAGCACCGCACCCTCGCCGCGGACTGCTTCCGAAATCAGCAGGTTGCCGGGGACATCGAGGGCAGTGGGATGAAACTGGAAGAACTCGAGGTCCTTGACGACGGCACCGGCACGCCAGGCGGCGGCGAGCCCATCACCGGTGGCCACCAAAGGGTTGGTGTTGTGGGCGAACAGTTGCCCCGCTCCCCCGGTGGCGAGCACCACCGCGTCGGCGTCGACGGTGATCGGTTCACCCTCCCGAAGGAGGAGCGCGCCGCGTACCGACTGCTCCGCAGCCCCCTCGGTGAGCAGATCGGCGAGGAAACAGTGGTCCAGCACCTCGATTCCGGGGTTGTGCAGGACCGCAGCAATGAGCGCCCGGGCGACGGCGGCCCCCGTGGCGTCACCGCCAGCGTGCAGGATGCGGGACGCTGAGTGGGCGGCCTCCCGGCCGAGGGCCAGCTCACCAGCAGGAGTGCGGTCGAAGGGTGTACCGAGGTCCAGGAGAGCCGCTATGTGGTCGGCGGCCCCAGAACACAGGGCCTGAACCGCATCCGGCACGCAGGCCCCGCCGCCGGCTGCCAGGGTGTCGGCAATGTGGTCGGCAACCGAGTCCCGGCCCGCTGCAGGATTCGGAAGCACCGCGGCGATCCCGCCCTGTGCGTGCCAGGTGTTGCTGTGCCACAGCTCTCCCTTGGTGGCAAGGATGACCGCCGTACGGGGGCTGGACCGTTGCAGGCAGAGTGCGGCGTACAGACCGGCGATACCGCTGCCGACCACAAGGACACGCCCCAGCGGTGCAGCGGTCATGGCTGCACGGCGAGCATACGCTCAAGTGCCACCCGGGACGGGGCCGTCACGGATTCATCGACGGTGATCTGATTCAGGACCTTCCCGTTGACCAGTGCCTCAAGAACCCAGGCCAGATAGCCGGGGTGGATCCGGTACATGGTGGAGCAGGGGCAGATCACCGGGTCCAGGCAAAAGATGGTGTGTTCGGGGTGCTGGGCAGCGAGCCGGTTGACCATGTTGATTTCGGTGCCGACGGCGAAGGTGGTGCCCGGTGCGGCGGCTTCGATTGCCTTGCGGATGTAGTCGGTGGAGCCGGCCTCGTCGGCTGCGTCCACCACTTCCATGGGGCATTCCGGGTGCACGATCACCCGGACGCCAGGGAATTCGGCCCGGGCCTTGTCGATCTGGTTCACCGAGAACCTCTTGTGTACGGAGCAGAAGCCGTGCCACAGGATGACTTTCGCGTCCTGCAGGGTGGCCTCCTTGTTACCGCCGAGCGGCTTGCGCGGGTTCCACAGGGGCATCTGTTCCAGCGGCACACCCATGGCTTTGGCTGTGTTCCGGCCGAGGTGCTGGTCGGGGAAGAACAGGACACGCTGCCCGCGCTCGAACGCCCATTCAAGAACTGCAGCCGCGTTCGAGGAGGTGCAGACAATACCGCCGTTCCGCCCGCAGAACCCCTTGAGCGCGGCCGATGAGTTCATATAGGTGACAGGGATGACCGGGACCCGCCCGTCGGCGTCGGGCTCGGTCCCGAACAACTCCGCCAGGTCCTCCCAGCAATCGGTCACGGAGTCGATATCGGCCATATCGGCCATCGAGCAGCCGGCAGCGAGGTTGGGAAGGATGACCGCCTGCTCAGGCCGGGAGAGCATGTCGGCAGTCTCGGCCATGAAGTGGACGCCGCAGAAGATGATCGCTTCCGCAGCTGTCTTCTCGGTGGCGGCTCGTGCCAGCTGGTAGGAATCTCCCACGAAATCGGCGTACCTGACCACCTCGTCCCGCTGATAAAAGTGACCGAGAATGACTGCCCGGTCCCCCAGCGTGGCCTTCGCGGACAGGATCCGCGCGTCCAGCTCAGCGTCGGTGGCGAGGCGGTACTCCTCTGGCAGCTCCCCTTGCCGGGGCGTGGTGGCCGGAGCCCTGTCACCCATCGAGGCGCCGGGCCCATAGGTGGGTGCCACCTCCCGGTCAACCGTCCACGGGTCCTTGGCGAGGGCGGGCGAGCAGGTGGTAGCGCGCCCGGTCAATGCTTGTTCACGCGACAGTGCTTGTTCACGGGACAGTGCTTGTTCACGGGTCACAAGCTCGATGGCGGTGGCGACACTGGTCATGGGAGGCTCCTGGAAATCTGGTCAGTGGGGGCGGTGCTGGAGGTAGTGGAGGCAGGCGTCGGGGCGGCCTGGGTGCCGAGGGTGCTGGCGGTCCCCGTGTAGCGGTACAGCCGGGGCGGGCGGTGGCGGACTCCCTGCAGGTACTCGTCGGTGGGCGTAATGTCCGGGGTGGCGCGGAGTTGACGCCGGAAGTTCGCCGGATCCAGGTGCCGGTCCAGCACCGCCTCGTAGACCTCCCGGACCTGCGCCAGCGTGAAGGTTTCGCCGAGGAAGTGGTAGGCGATCGACCCGTACTCCATCTTGCTGCGCAACCGCCAGAGCGCGTAGTCAACGATTGAGTTGTGGTCGAACGCGAGGTCCTCCAGCTTGTCCGCCCGGAACCATCTCACGTTCTCGGACTCCTGGGTGAGCGCCGCCTCGTCGGGCTGGACCAGCGCCCAGTAGACGATCGAGACGAGACGTTGCGTGGCCGCCCGGTCGAGCCCACCGAACGCGTACAGCTGTTCCAGATAGTTGGGCACCAGTCCAGTGGTTTCCTTCAGGTTGCGGGATGCCGCGTCCTGAAGTGATTCGATCTGGGCGAGCGGACCGCCCGGCAATGCCCACTTGCCCAGATGCGGTTGCCTGATCCGGCGGACGAGCGGTAGCCAGAGGGTGGGGCGGCCCGATGTCACACTGGGTCGGAGGGCGAAGATCACTGTGGAAATGGCCAGTGCGGGAGGCTGCAGCTGCCGCTCAGAGACGTTCGCCGCATCCGTATAGGTCACACCTCCGTACATTGGTTCCCCTCGATCCTGCGCCGAATGCATTGCTGCTGGTGCCGCTGAATGATTTACATCCGACTTAATGTCAGAGTGACTATAACTAATTTTAGCGGCAAATAGCCGGTTCTCCAACCCGCCCGTTTTAGTGCCCGCCGGGACAGCGGGGTGAGAGGAGGGCCGGGGCGTTTAGCCCGTCGTGTCCCGGTCCGCAGCAGCCCGCATCAGCGGAAGGGTGCGCCCCTCGAAGTGGGTGTTGAGCACAATGACAGTCGACGAGCGCACGACAGTCCGCGTGGCGATGATGGCGTCGATCACTCGCTGGAGATCCGAATTGGACCGCGCTGCCACCTTGGCGAGCAGGTCACTCTCCCCCGACACAGTGTGCACCTCCTGGATTTCGGGGATCTTCGCAAGCGCCGTGGAGACGGCATCGTGTCCGGAATCCTGGTGGATGGTCAGTGAGCAGTACGCCACCACCGGGTAGCCCAGGCTGCGCGGCTCGATCCGAGGACCCCAGCCGGCAATCACACCGTCGCGCTGCATCCGGTCCAGACGCGCCTGAATGGTCGCCCGGGCAACTGACAGACGCCGCGACGCCTCCAGCACGCTCATCCGCGGATCATCAGTGAATAGCTCAGCGATACGGGAGTCGAGCGGGTCAATGGACATGTGCTACCTCTCGGACACGCCGGGTATCGGCCCGTGTTGTGTCACAGTGAATTAGTGACTACTGTCACAGTCATTGGTCTAACGACCAAGCGGCAGGGGTGGGTTCGACGGCGCACGTGCTCCTGTCGCTTTTTTTGTGTCGGTCGATTTCCAGTCTAACGAACACTTTGTGCAGTGATCACCGGAAACCCTCACCGATTCTCTACATAGTGCTTAGGTTCTTATACACAGATTGCAGTGACCACTCCGAAGACGTACCGTCACTGCAGCAGAGTGATCCCCATCATAAGGACGGCAATGAATTCCACGCCCACCCCTCCCCAGGAGGAACTGACGAAGCTCTACGAGTTACTGGTCAGAGTGCGTCAGCTGGACATTGCTGCCGTACGCTGGCAGCGGCAGGGCATCATCCCCGGTTACGCTCCGCTGCTGGGACAGGAGGCTGCCCAGGTGGGTAGCGGCTACGCCGTCGACACCGCCCGCGATTTCGTTTTCCCCACCTATCGGGAAATGGGCGTCGCCCGGGCCATGAACGTTGACATGGTTCAGTACATGGCCACCCACAAGGCAACCTGGCATGGCGGCCTCTATGACCCCGCCGCCACCCACCTGGCCCCGATCCAGGCAGTCGTCGCGGGCTCGGTGTTGCACGCCGTCGGGTGGGCCCACGGACAGACCCTGGCCCAGCACGAGCCGGTTCACGGCGCCGGGACCGGTGTCGCCCTCACCTACTTCGGCGACGGCGCCAGCTCCC
Organism: Arthrobacter sp. 260; assembly: GCF_013116745.1. GTDB lineage: Bacteria > Actinomycetota > Actinomycetes > Actinomycetales > Micrococcaceae > Arthrobacter_D. Next base: position 492,730 of record NZ_JABFOE010000001.1, on the reverse strand, counting down.
AGGGCGACGTCCACGAGGCGATGAACTTTGCCGCAGTGATGAAGGCGCCGGTGGTCTTCTTTGTACAGAACAATGGCTGGGCCATCTCTGTCCCCACCGCCGCGCAGGTGGCCGGCGGCGCCGTTGCCGCCCGCGCCGCGGGTTACGGAATGCCGTCGCTCGCAGTGGACGGGAACGACGTCGTCAGCGTCCTCGCTGCCACCCGGCAGGCCATCGGGCACTGCCGCGCCGGCAACGGGCCGATGCTGATCGAAGCCACTACGTATCGCCTGGGCCCCCACTCCACCAGCGACGATCCAGGCCGGTACCGCTCCCTCGCCGATGAGCAGGCCGCACGCAGCCTCGACCCTGTGCAACGGTGCGCGGACCTGCTCCGCACCGCCTACGGGACCGGTGACGACTACTTCGAGTCGGTCTTCGCCGACGCCGAGGCGGAAGCCGAGCGCGTCCGCGAGGGCCTTGAATCCCTCGCGCCGCGACCCGGTGCCGACATGTTCAGATACGTCTTCCAGGAGACCACCCCGGCACTGCAGCACCAGGAAACCACCTGGCGAGAGGAATCAGAGCATGTCTGAGCAGACAGCAGAGATCACGGCACCGGATCTGGCTGGGACCGGGTCCCACCTGGAGCACCTCTCCATGCAGCAGGCCCTGAACCGGGCGCTTGCCGAATCGCTCGAAGAAAACGCCAAAACCCTCATCTTCGGTGAGGACGTTGGGCAGCTGGGCGGCGTCTTCCGGATCACCGACGGATTGCAGCAGCGGTTCGGCGCAGACCGGGTGTTCGACACCCCCCTGGCAGAGTCGGGCATCCTCGGCATGTCAGTCGGTCTGGCCATGGCGGGGTTCCATCCCATCCCCGAGGTACAGTTCGACGGATTCGCCTACCCGGCCGTGAACCAGATTGTCTGCCAGATCGGCCGGATGAATTACCGCAGCCGCGGCACCCTCCCGATGCCCATCACGTTGCGCGTCCCCAGCTTCGGCGGAATCCGTGCACCCGAACACCACGGGGAAAGCCTGGAGAGCCTCTTCGCCCACGTGCCCGGGTTGAAAGTGGTATCGCCGGCTGATCCGCACCAGGCCTACCACCTGCTCAAGCACGCCATCCGGCGACCCGACCCCGTGATCTTCATGGAACCGAAGGCCAGGTACTGGCAGAAGGGTCCGGTCGACACAGCCGACGGTGGCACGCTTGAGGGAGCGCGGGTGGCGCGTCCCGGGCGGCACGTCACGCTCATCGCGTGGGGCGCCATGGTGGCTCGCTGCCTGCAGGTCGCCGAGCTCGCCGCCGAGGACGGAATCGACGTCGAGGTTCTCGACCTGCGCTGGCTGAAACCGATCGATACCGCAGCCCTGGCCGCCTCGGTGACCAGGACCCGGCGGGCCGTCGTCGTGCATGAAGCGCCACGCACCAGCGGGTTGGGTGCCGAAATCGCTGCGCTGGTGACCGAGGAGTGTTTCAATGTCCTGAAGGCACCGGTGGAACGGGTGACAGGATTCGACGTTCCCTACCCCTCCGGTGATCTGGAAGACGAGTACGTGCCGAACATCGACCGGATCCTGTTCGGCATTCAACGAGTATTGGAGCATCGTCGTGGCTGAACTTTCGTTTCCGCTACCCGACCTGGGTGAGGGCCTCATCGAGGCAACCGTGCTGGAATGGCTGGTGGCCGTGGGTGACACCGTCGAGCGCAACCAGCCCCTGGTCGAGGTGGAGACCACTAAATCCGCGGTGGAGCTCCCCTCGCCGCAGGCCGGCGTCGTGGTGAGGGTTCACGGTGAGCCGGGCGAGACGGTATTGGTCGGTGACCCACTGATCGTGTTTGAGGTCCCCGACAATACGGCAGGCATCGTCGGAACGGTTCCGCAGGAGCAGGCACCCAAACGGCGGGTGCGCCTGAGCCCCGTCGACGACGACGACGACTAGACGCTTCTGACCTGAGGGAGATCGACATGGGACGGCACCGGGACCACCTGGTAGAGGGCATTGACCCGCACTTGTTCGTTGAGGAACACAGCCCGGCGCAGGAGTCGGCCTCCCGGCCGGTGCTGCTGCTGCACGGGTTTGCCTCCTCAACGAAACTGAACTGGCAGGACACCGGCTGGATTCGGGCACTGACCGAGGCGGGGCGCCGGGTGATTACCGTTGACCTACCCGGTCACGGCAACAGCGCCTCCCCCGAGGAGCGCGACGCATACGCGCCCAGCCGCATCCGGGCAGATCTCCTGCAGCTCCTGCAGGACTCCCACGTCATTCCACTCGATGACGCCACGCCGGACAGCGGAGTGGACATTATCGGCTACTCCCTCGGCTCGCGCCTGGCCTGGGAATTCGGTGCCACCCAGCCCGAGCTGGTGCATCGCATGGTGCTGGGCGGTCCCGGATCGGCCGATCCGCTGGCCGACTTCGACCTCGCCGCCGCACAGCGGCACCTCACCGACGGCACGCCGGTGGAGGACGCCTCCACCGCCGACCTGCTGCGGATGGCACGGATGGTGCCGTCCCACGACGTGTTTGCGTTACTGACCATGGTCGAGGCCATCAAGGGTGAGCCTTTCACCGCCGCGGAGGCCGTCCCGCACATGCCGCTACTGCTGGTCGCCGGGGAAAACGACGACCGGGCGGCCACCATGCCCGACCTCGCCGCTCTCAGCGACAGGACGGAGACGCTCTGGCTCCCCGGCCGCACCCACACCAACGCCATCACCTCACGGGCCTTCAAGAAGGCGGCAATCGACTTCCTCAACGCGTAGGCGGTGCCGGAAGCTGTTTCCGGGGGGGGCAACGTGTGGCGCGCAACCCTACACCCCGCGAGTACGATAGCGTGGCATAGTCAGCGGGCTTAGCTTTACAGGTGCTGATCCTCGCCGACCATGAGTAATTTAAGGAACCCGTGAACCAACTGTTAGGGCAGCGGTACAGGACCGCTGAGCTGCTCGGAACGGGCGGCGCGTCCTCGGTGTACCGGGCGACCGACGAGAACCTTGGCCGCGATGTCGCAGTCAAGGTGTTCAATCCGAGCACATCGGATGACGACGACTACCGGCGCCAGCACACCGAAACCCTGTTGTTGGCCACGCTGAACCACCCGGGCCTGGTCACGCTGCATGACGCGGGTCTGCACGAGGACGAATCAGGCCGCACCACCAGTTTCCTGGTGATGGAAATTGTCGACGGCAGGGACCTGCGGAAGCTGCTGAAGGCAGAGCGCCTGGAACCTCTTGAGGTGGCGCAGCTTGGTGCGGACCTGGCCGACGCGCTGGCCTACATCCACTCGCAGGGGGTCATCCACCGTGATGTGAAACCCGCCAACATTTTGCTTTACCGGGCCGGGGAGCATGACACCCGGCTGTATTCCAAGCTGACCGATTTTGGGATTGCCCGGATGGTGAATGCCACCATGGCTACCGCCACGGGAGCCACCATCGGGACCGCCAACTACCTCAGCCCCGAGCAGGCGCACGGTTCGGTAGTCGATGCCAAGTCCGATATCTACTCCCTCGGCCTGGTCCTGCTGGAGTGCCTCACCGGTCAGAAGGCCTTCCCGGGTGCGGTGGTCGAAGCCGCGGTGGCCAGACTGCTGCGCGACCCGGAGGTTCCCGACTCGCTGGGACCGGTGTGGGGCACCCTGCTCACCAGTATGACTGCGCGCGATCCCCAGCAGCGTCCCGATGCACATGAAGTGGCCCTGGTCCTGCGGGAGTACGCACTCGATGCCGACGAGAGCAAGGTGCTCAGGCCCTTGATCGGCACGCGCTCCGACGAGCCCGCAGACCCGTCGGAGCCGGTGACCGGCGGCGTGATGACCAATGGCATCGTGACCGGAAACGTCATCACCGGCAAGGTGTACATCCCCGCACCACCGGCCCACGCCCCGAGACTGGGCTAGTTTTCTTCTTCTGCAGGTTCCTCGGGCTCAAAGCTCGATGGATCCTCGGTGACTCCTGCGCCGACGCCGTCCTCGGACTCCGGGATGGTGCCGTCGGGGCCCTTCGACTTCTCGTCGGCGTTCGCGTCCTCGTGGTCAGGCTGCTCAGTCATGGCGCTCCTTCTGGTTGCTATTCGACTCGTCCTGCCATCCTAACGACCTCATACCGGAGCCAGGCCATCGAGTTTCCAAAGGTGCGGCTGTCGCGCAGCACCAGGGGCACGTGGGCCTTCGGGTAGAACGCCGTTCCTCCGCCCACGATCACCGGCGCCACGATCACCTGGATCTCGTCAACCAGCCCGGCGGTGAACGCATGGGCGGCGAGGGTGGGCCCAGCGATGTTGACGTCGGCGGTGGCGCCGTCGAGCAGTTGCCTGACCTCGTCGGCGTCGAACGCGCGGCGCAGGCCGGTATGCCGGGTCGACACGTCGGCCAGCGTGGTGGAGTAGACGATCTTTTCAGCCCCCTGCCAGATGCCCGCGAAACGCGCTGACTGCGGCGACTGTGCGGCGTAGCTATCATCGGTTTCCCAGCCGGTCATCATCTCGTACGTGGTGCGCCCGTAAAGATAAGTACCAACTTTGAGCTCCTGGTCGTTGATGAAGTCAAGCACCTCTTCGTCGGGGACAGCCCAGTCGAAGGTGCCCGCCTCATCGGCGATGTAGCCGTCCAGCGAACTCATGATGGAGTAGATCAGTCTGCCCATGGGGTCATCCTTCCGTTCTGGGCGGTCCGGTGTCCAGCATCTGGCCGGTGGGGCTGTGCCGGTCGCGGCCGCGCGCCCGCCTGCCGAGTATGGGAAGCTAATTCCATGATGAAGTCGGATCGGGTTCACCCGTGGATACGGCGGGTCGCCATCGAAGTGGGCGGGTGGACCCTGGTGGTTCTGGGCGTGGCAGCACTGGTGTTGCCCGGCCCCGGTCTCCTGATGCTCGCTGCCGGGCTCACCATCCTGTCCCTGCGGTACGCATGGGCCGACCGGCTGCTGCACCCCATCAAGGCGCGTGCCCTGCACGCGGCGGAGTTGGGAGTTCAGACCTGGCCCCGCATCGCCTTGAGCGTCCTGGGTGCCCTGATCCTGATGACGATCGGTGTCATCTGGGGGCTGCAGCCACCCACACCCGGATGGTGGCCACTGGAGGAGCGTTGGTGGCTTCCTGGCGGGTGGGTCACGGGAGGCACCATGATCGGCTCGGGCGTGATCGCCATTTCCCTGATCGTGTATAGCTTTCGCCGGTTCCGCCCCCGCCGGGTATCGGCGACCGGAGCACCTGTCTCCCCTCCCCTGCGCCCGTAGGCGACGGAGCCCGCAGCCTACGAGGTTGCGGGCTCGCTACTTCAGGAACTTGGAGGTTCGCCGGTCGGCGAGGGGCTTCCCGCCGGTCTGGCAGGTGGGGCAGTACTGCAGCGAGGAATCCGCGAAGGACACCTCACGCACCGTGTCTCCGCACACCGGGCAGGGCTCCCCGGTCCGCGCATGGACCCGCAGCGCCTCCCGTTTGGTGTCCTTGAGTTCCTTGGCGGGCTTTCCCGACGCCGCCGTGATGGCCGTCTGCAGCATCTGCCGCATCGTGGCGTGCAGGGTAGCGACGGCGTCGTCGTCCAGTTTGTTCGCGTGGGCAAACGGCGACAGACGGGCGGCATGGAGGATCTCGTCGCTATACGCGTTCCCGATTCCCGCCACCTTCGACTGGTCCCGCAGGAGGCCCTTGATCTGGCCGGCGTGGGACTTCAGCAATTCCGCGAAGGAGTCCAGGTCCATGTCCAGGGCGTCCGGCCCCAGACGGGCGATCCCGGGCACCTCGTCGGGATGCTCCACCAGATAGGCTGCCAGCGACTTCCGGGTGCCCGCCTCGGTCAGATCAAAACCAGGCTGGTCGCCCGCGCCGGCGTCGTTCCCGCCGTGGGCGAACCGTACCCGCAACGCGATCGGCCCCTTGCCGGGTTTTAGCCGCGTGGTGCTGAGATTATCGGACCACCTGAGCCACCCGGCCCGTGCCAGGTGCATCACGAGGTATTTACCGCCGATCTGAAGCACCAGGAACTTCCCGCGCCGGTGAGCTGACTGCACCGGCTCGCCGGTGAGCGCGCGCACCGGTACCTGCGCCGTCTTCAGCACCGAGAAGGATGCGACTTCAACGTCGGCGACGACGGCGGGGGGTCCGTCGTCGGGAATCAACTTCCGTCGCAGGAAGTCAACTAGCCCCTGCACCTCAGGCATCTCTGGCATGGACCTAGGTTAACACTGCCCGGCAAGACGAGAGGCCGGAAACAGTGGGAGTTCTCCCGCCGCTTCCGGCCTCTTGAGGTTGGGCTGGTCCCGCTAGTGGTGCGACACACCCAGGGGTGCGCCCTTGGTTTCCTTGACCAGGCTCACCCCGATGAAGGAAATCACGCAGAGCACCATGATGTAGATTGCGACCGACCCCGACCACTCGTATGCCTCGAGCAGGGCCTGTGCCACTGTCGCGGCGAAGGCACCACCGAGGATCGCACCGAGGGCGTACCCGATCGAGATGCCCGAGTACCGCACCTGGGCGGGGAACATCTCGGCGTACATGGCGGACATGGGCCCGTAGGACAGTCCCAGTCCGATGGTCAGCACGAACAGCGCAATGCCGTAGAGCACGATGTCACCGGTGTCGATCATCATGAACATGGGGATCATCCAGACAAAGACCCAGGCGTAACCGATCTGGAAGGTGCGGACCCTGCCGATCTTGTCGGAGAGCCAGCCACCCACCATGGTGAAGATGAGCCAACCGAACGAGGCCAGCACCGTCGCGAGCAGAACGTCGGTGATGGGAAGACCCAGCCGTCCGGTCGCGTAGGAGATGAAGAAGGCGATCAGGAGGTAGCCAGCCGCGTTGTTGCCTATGAAGATGGCGGCGGACAGGAGTACGTTCCTCGTGTGGTTCTTGAACAGTTCGCGCAACGGCGCCTTGCTCTCAGCTTTGCGCTGGGCCATTTCCTTGAACACGGGGCTCTCGGCGACTGAGCGACGAATCAGGTAGCCCACCACGATGAGGACCACCGAGAGGAGGAACGGAATCCGCCAGCCCCAGGCGAGGAACTCGTCCTCGGTGAGGACCGTGCGCAGCAGCAGGAGCAGGCTGGTTGCCAGAATCATGCCGATCGGGACGCCGATCTGCGGGTAGGCACCGAAGAGTCCACGCTTGTGTACCGGTGCATGCTCTACAGCCATCAGGGCCGCACCGCCCCATTCGCCACCCGCCGAGAAGCCCTGGATGATACGGAAGAGGATGAGCAGGATGGGCGCCCACATGCCGATCTGAGCGTAGGTCGGCAGCAGGCCGATCAGCGCGGTGGCGCCGCCCATCAGGAGCAGGGTCATCACCAGGACTGCCTTGCGGCCGATCCGGTCGCCCAGGTGGCCGGCGACGATGGCGCCCAGCGGACGGAACAGGAAGCTGATACCGATCAGGGCGAAGGAGAGAATCTGGGCCAGGCCCGCATTGGACTCCGACAGCGGGGTCAGGAAAAGCCCCGCCAGGACTGTTGCGGTGAGCTGGGCGAAAATGAAGAAGTCGTACCACTCGATGGTGGTGCCGACCAGGGTCCCCGCGAGAACCTTGCGTTCCTCGCGGGTCACGCGCTGGTTGGGCTGGCCAACGCTGGTTGAAGAAGACGTCATTGTGTACTCCAGGGTGGGGCGGACTATTTACTGACAGAACGTTCGGTAATTGTGACGCTGATCATACTACCCTCTGTCACTTTAATCCGTGCACCCCGCGGGAACGTCGCCGACGGCAGGAAAGGCCAGTGGCCCGGCAGGTTACCGGCGACCCTCCAGCTCCGGGTCCAGCGCTTCCGGCTCGGCGGGATCATCGGTTCCAGGCCACAGATGGGTCAACCACCACCAGACGAACACCGCCATCGCCGCGTACACCAGGTACAGCGCGATCCACGTGATCAGTGACGTTTCGACTGCCTGCCAGCTTTCAGGGAAGGGAATCACGACGACGACGAAGGTCAGACTGGCTACAAGATAGCTGGCCGCCCACAGCCGGCGATTAAACGCATACAGCGTGCCTCCGGGCAGGCCGCGCCACGGCAGCAGGACCAGGGGCAGCGCGGCGAGGCATCCGATGGCCAGGCCGGCAGCCGTCTCGATGACAAATACATCCAGCGGCCCGGGCGATGCGCCGCTGCGTTCAGTGAGCTCACTGTAGGTGAGCCAGCTCCCGATCCCCAGGGCCAGGACGTACCCCACCTCCGCGCCGGTGAGTGCGGCCTCCCGCCGCAGGGACCCGGTCGATGCGTAGCTCAGCGCAATGATGAGGCCGAACACCACGCCGGGCTGGAATTCAGTTACCCGGCTGAGGACCACTGCCGCCACGATCACCAGCAAGGAACCATACCTCAGGTGCAACCCCACGGTCTCACCTCTGCTCCGCAGGATGAGGGCAATCACCGCGAGCCCGAGCAGACCCTCCACCATGAAGGTCACGGCGAAGGAGAGGAACATCCTGAGCGACCCGGGATTGAGGCCGAACTCCGGGTCAATGAATCCCGAGAGGATGCTGGCGATGACCACACCGCCTGCGATGGCGGCCCACTGCGGTGCGGCGGAGAGCCTGGCTGTGACGGTCCGGGCCCCCGGTGATTCTCGCCAGCGGTGCAGGGGCGTGGTCAGAGGGGTGAGATGACGCCGGATCCGGTCCCAGTTCCCGGCCAGGGCCTGTTCCATCAGTTTGCCGGGCAGTCCGACAATTGCGGCGAAGATGACCGCTACTGTGACGGTGCCCGTGACGACGGCGGGGGTGAGCACCACGTCTCCGACCGGGCGCAGCCCGCTCAGGACCGACGGTTCAGCTGCACCGAACACCTGGATTTCGGGCGGCTGGTCGGGAAGGAGCGCGGTAACCGGTTCCTCAACCAGTACTTCCTGCTGGGTGACTTCCGGCAGCGGATCGGGTTCCACAGTGGGCTCCGGTTCGGGTTCGGCAGGTGGTTCCGCGGCGTCGACCGTCTCACGCATCTGGGCAATGATTTCAGGGCTGCCCGCGTTGAACCAGAAGCCATCAGTGAAGACGTACTGGTAATCCGGGAAGAAGTTGCCGAAGCCCTCCTCGGGCGGCGGCCGGAGGATGAGGCCGTCGTCGGTCTGTTCCTGGCTGTACCCCTCGCCCAGAAGTCGGTTCCGCTGCTCCTGCGCGGCGGCGTCGTCCAGCGGTGAGTAGCTGAAGGGTTCAAGAATGTCCGACTGGGGTATCCCCCACCGGCAGCTGCTTCCGCCGTTGGCGACGAAGGGGTCGTTGGGATCCCCCGACGGATCCTCACCCAGGTCGACAAGTTCGTAGCCTGCACCGGCGAAAGCCTCGGCGTAGTCCGGTGGGAGGAGCTCGGCGCACGGGATACGCTCGTCGATCACCACCGCCGACGACGGCGTGGCGGTGACTATGAGCCCGGCGTACCCGCCGAGCAGGACCGCGGCCACCGCCAGGGCAACGGGCCCTGATCCGGTGCCCGACGACGATCGATTGGTGGACTCTGACCCGGTGCCGGACACGGTTCTCTCCCATCGCTGGTGAGACCGATAGCGCAAAAGTAGCCGACCGGGTCCGGGCTATCAAGTACCTGGGCGGCGGCGCAGCCCGTCGCGGTTAGTCGCCAGTCAGGCCAGGTCAGTCCGAACGGTTCAGGAACTCACGGACCCGCGCCTGCACCGGCGCCGTGTCATAGCTCTTCACCAGTGCTCCGGCCATCCGCACTGGGTCACCGAAGAAGAAGTATTCGTACAGGGCCTGGCGCCCGGAGAACCCGGAGATCGACGCGTCGTGCGCCAGCTTGAACAGCCGCACCCGCTCGGGTCCGGTGAGGGTCTTCGCCTGCAGGTATAGCTCAATGTCCGGCAACGCCGCGCTGGCCAGATCGGCTTCCCCGGGAAGTGCCATCAGGCCGCTCGCGGCGAACTTCCTGATGATCTCGGGGAACCGCTGAGCCACCTTCGGATACCAGTTCCGAGCGGCGTTCAGGGTGGTCCACTTCGGCAGCATGACGCCGTCGTCGTTGCGCTGCGCATCCACTTCCGATGCCCGCATCAGGGCCTTGCCGATTTCCACCGTCTGGATCAGTTCGGCGAGATCCTCCTGGATGTGCTGGAAACCGTCGATGCCGATCGATTGCGACAGCTCCGATGCCAGGCCCAGGAAAAACTCGCTCTTGGCGATGGTCCGGCTGACCACCTGGTGGGTCATCAGCGCTCCGGCACCCGTGTCGGAGTAGAAACTGTTGCACAGGTCCGGGTGACCCAGCATGAAGACCCGCTCGTTGGGCACGAACACGTTGTCGAAGACGACGACGGCGTCCATCTCCTCAAAACGCGACGCCAGCGGCTCGTCGTGCGTCGATCCCCCGTTGTAGAGCGAGGTACGGCAGAGGTACCTCAGGCCTTCGGTGTCGCTCGGCAGCGCAAACGCATAGGAGTACGGAGCATCCTCCGGTGTTCCCCGCAACAGGGTGGAGGGGAACACCAGCAGTTCGTCGGCGATGGGTGCGATGGTAGCGAGCATGCGCGCCCCGTTGATGATGATTCCATCGTCGCGCTCCTCAGTGATCCGGGCGGAGAGCTGGCCACCCAGCTGCTCGGACCCGGCCACCGACCGGTTGACCTGCGGCGGGATGAGGGTGTGGGTGGTGAGGAGATCGTTCTCCCGGCAGTGCTCGTAGAACCGGCGGATATTCTCGCCGAACATCGGATCCGCCTGCGCGAACCACTTTTCGGCGGTGCTCAGCGCGGTCAGGCAACCGTTCATATAGTCACCCGTCCTGCCCAAAAACCCGTGCGAGTATTCCGCCCAGCAGGAGGTTGCCGCTCGGCGCCGCTGAAGATCCGCGACGGTCCGCGGCACCAGAAAGGAGGCGTTCACCAGGTCGCCGCTCGTCGGCGAGACGTAGGTGAGTTGTTCGGTGTAGTCAGGATCGTGCTGGAGATCGTAGAGCCGGGCGTAGGTCCGTGCGACGTTCCGGAACGCCGGGTGGTCGGCGACGTTTTCGCTGACCGTTTCGCCATTGATGACCACGTGCGGCCGCATGGAGTTCAGCTTGTCCAGATACTGCGTGCCGGATCGGATTCCCATTGTGCTCCAGTTGCCGTGAGGTGTGGCTGTTGATTGTGCTGCCGGTGGTGCAACCCGCTAGAGCAGGTCTTCCATTCCCAGCTGGTTCTCCGGAATGGTCGTGAAGGTGCTGTTGGCGTACGCGAGCGCATCGCCCTTGCGGTAGTTGAAGTCCTGCACTTCCCCCAGGTACAGGGTGTGGTCACCGCCGTCGTACGCCGCCCAGGGCGTGCACTCGAAAAAGGCCAGCACATTGGCCAGGCGGGGCGCCGTGGTGCCCTCCAGCCAGGTGGGCTCGTTGGTGGGCCGGCCCGCGAAATGCATGGCGAGCGAGCGTTGCTCGGCGCCGAGAATGTTGACGGTGAAGGGGCGTCCGGCCAGTTCATCGTGAGCCTTGGTGCTGCGCGCAATGCTCACCAGAACCAGCGGCGGGTCCATCGACACCGAGGTGAAGGAATTGACGGTAATCCCGTGGCGCTTGGTGGCGCCGTCGAACGTCACGATGGCCACCCCGGTGGCGAACCGGCCGAGGCTCCCCCTGAAGTGGTGCGCGCGGGGCGCGTTGAGCGAGCGGCGGCGGGCGGCGAAACCGTCACAAGCCGCACCCCAGTTCTGCGGTGACGCGATCATTGCGGGACTCCTTCGATGGGCTCGTTGGCTCCTTTCCAGCCTAGCTGTTCTATAGTTGAACATTTCATTCAGATAGTGAAATATTGACCGGAAGTGACCGAGATGACAGTCGAAGCGCCAGGAGGGACCGCCGTGGAGAGTGCCCGGAGTGGGACTGCGGTGGCAGCCTCAACGCACTCGCAGACCCTCTCCCGCGGTATTCGCGCCCTGGAGATCCTGGCCGAGGCGAGTTCACCGTTGTCGATTGCCGAGCTGTCGTCGCGTCTCGGCGTTCACCGCTCCATCGCCTACCGGATCCTGCGGACGCTCGAGGATCATTCGCTGGTAGTCCGTGATGCGGCTGGAGGGGTGAAGGCCGGGCCCGGCCTGGCAGTCCTGGCCCGGGGCGTCGCGAGCGATCTGCAGTCAGCTGCCCTCCCAGAGCTGACCCAGCTGGCGAACACGCTGGGCATGACCGCCTTCGTGGTTGTCCTCGACCAGCAAGAGTGCGTGACGCTCGTTGCGGTGGAACCCCGTCACACCGGAGCCACAGTGGCCCAGCGCCCCGGCACCCGCCACCCGGTGAGCGCTGGGGCGCCGGGAGTAGCCATCCAGTCGGCGCTCTCCGAACCGGCGTGGGAGCGCTGTGCACCGGGGCAGCCGTACCGTGCCGATGCCCGCACCGCCCAGCGCACCGGCTATGCGGTGAGCCACGACGAGGTGATCGATGGGGTGTCGTCGGTGGCTGTACCGGTGAGGATTCCTGGCGAGCTGCCGGCGGCGGTGGCGGTCGTCTATATCCGTTCGCTGCACACCCCCGCAGAACTTGGCGCCCGCCTGCTTGACTGCGCGCGGATCATCGAGGATCAGCTGCGCTGACCTCCGGATGAGCTAGTCCGCGGGCTGCTGGCGGGGAACCGCGAGGGAGACGACGCCCAGCAGCAGTAGGGCACCGGCAGCGGCGACAGGAACTGCGAAGGCCGCGCTGAATCCCTCGGCTTCGGCGATGGTCCCGGCTACCGAAGCACCGATCGCTGTGCCAGCGACTATTCCGCTGGCCAGGAGGGTCATGACGGTGCCCATGAGCTCTTTGGGAGCCACCATGGACCCGATGCTGAAGATGGTGACCATGGTGGGTCCGACCGGGACGCCGAGCACCAGCAGGACGAGCAGCATCAGGGGGACCTCCTGCGGGATGAAGAGGAACAGGGTGAGCAGGCTCATCCCTCCCGCTGAGAGAATCCAGCGCCACGACGCCGAGAACCGTGCGGGCCAGTAGGCCACCGACAGGGCGGCGGCCGCCGAGCTCAGACCCATCACCGCGTACAGCAGGCCGGCCGAGGTTGCCGCACCGAATTCTCCCGCGAAGGCAATGAGCGCTGTCTGTGTCGAGCCGAAGAAGGTGCCCATTGCCACCATTCCGAACACGGGCAGGGGAACCAGTAACCAGAACCGTCGGCTGCCGGGGGCGCCACGCCGGGGCGGTGACTGACCCTCCGGGGCGCGACGGGGCCGGCGGCTGAGCGGGACGACCGCCTGGACGGTGCTGTGCACGGCGAAGGCGCTCACCATCACGACGGTGAGCACGGCGGCGAGGGTCAGCGGCAGCCAGGGGGCGATCAGGCTCGCGAGGAGTCCCACCAGTGCTGGCCCAAGGACGAAGGTCAGCTCGTCAGCGGTGCTTTCATAGGACAGCGCCGTGTCCAGGTCACCGGGTTCGGAGCGTCGGGTCAGCGCGATCCAGCGCACCCGCGCCAGTGGCCCGATCTGGGGGCAGGTCAGACCCATACCGAACGCTGCGGCCAGAATCATTGCTGTTGATGCTCCGGAGAAGTCCGGGACGAGGTAGCTCGACGCGACCACCCAGATGATGGCGGCGGTGTTCAGTGCTGCCGAGATCAGCAGGACGGGCCGCTGGCCGGTGCGGTCGGCGAGGTACCCGAGGATCGGTGCGCCCAATGCCGAGCCCACGCCCACAGCTCCGGCGGCGAATCCGCCGGTAGCCACGGATCCGCTGGCTGCGGTGACCAGGGTGAGGGCTCCGACGGTCAGCATGGCCAGCGGGAGCCGTGCGAAGAAACCGATGGTGAGGAAGGATGATCCGGCCAGGGCGGGGAGACGGCCGAAGCGTCCCAGCCGGCTGCCTGCTACTGCGGGTGTTGTCATGGTGTGGTCTTTCCGGATACTACTGAGCGCGCATCGTCCCCCCTCCCGATGCGCCCAACCCGGTCAACAAGCCCAATTTACACTGTCTGCAGCACGCCTGGGGGGTGCACCTGGCCTGGGACCTGGTCGACGATGTGCAGTGTGGACCCGTCGCGTTCCTTCACGACCTGCAGCTGGGCACCGATACGCTGCTTCAGCTCCGCAACGTGGCTGACCAGTCCCACCATCCGGCCGCCGTCCCGGAGCCCCTCCAACGCGTCCATGACCTGCTCCAGGGACTGCTCGTCCAGGCTGCCGAACCCTTCGTCGACAAAGAGGGTCTCAATTTCGATGCCGCCTGACTCGGCCTGGACGACGTCGGCCAGGCCGAGCGCCAGCGCCAGTGCGGCCATGAAGGACTCACCGCCCGACAGGGTAGCGGTATCCCGCCGGTTTCCGGTCCACCCATCGATCACGTTCAGGCCCAGACCGGACTTCCGGTTTCCTGAGAGTGCATCACTGTGCACCAGGGCGTAGCGCCCGTCGGACATTGCCAGCAGACGCTCGGTGGCGGCGTCGGCCACCTGCTCCAGGCGCGCCGCCAGCACGTAGGTGCCCAGGGACATCTTGAACGAGTTTTCTCCGCCTCCGGCCGCGGTGTCGGCGAGGGACTTGATCAGGTCACGCTCCTGCAGCAGCGGCAGCACCACCTGCTCCTGACGGGTGAGCTCGGTCGCATAGCGGTCGAGCTGCAGCGTTGACTCCTGGACCATCCGCAGCCTGAGCAGGCTAGCGGTGGCCCGCTCAGCGGCTTCTGCCTCCGTTGCTGCTGCGGCGGCGACCTCTTCGCTGGTCACGATCGGCAACCCCGCCGCTTCGTCACTGAGTGCCCCGGCAATGTCGGGGCGTGCCCGGTCGGCCTCCAGCCGATCTCCGGCGCGGTGGTAGGTGGCGAGGAAGAGCTCGGCATGGTCGAGTTCCACTGGGGACAACAGTGCCGACCGCACCTCCTCGGGGTGGTCGAAGGCCGAACCTACGAGCGCCTCGGACAGGGTGGCGTAGGCCAGCTCCCGGCTGGAACTGGCCCGCGCCAGATCCTGAAGGGCGTCCCGGCAGCCGGCTATTGCCTGGTGTGCTGCCGCCAACTCACCGGTCCGCTCGGCAAGGGTTTCGTACTCCCCGCGAAGGGTCGCCAGCCGCTGGTGCACCTCACCCAGTTGTTCCTGCAGTCCAGTCCTTGAGGTACGGGTCTCGGCCTGGGCCGTAGCCAACCCGGCGTGCTGGGCAGTGAGTGATTCTTCCCGGGCAGTCAGCGCGGTCAGTCGCTCGGTCGCACGCTCCAGCGCCTTCCCGGCAGCAACGGCCTCCGCCAGGAGGGCGGTGTCAGCTTCGAGAGCCTCCCGGACGGCACCCACCTCGCGGTCCCCGCCCTGGGCCTGCAGCCGTGCGGCATCCAGGACGGCGTCGTCGCGCACCCGCCGAAGGCCTTCCACCACCTGTTCGGCGGCATGCTGCTCCTGCTGTGCCGCCTGTTCCTGCTCGTGGGTGATCAGGTTCGCGCCGTCGGCCGTTGCGGGGTGCGGATGGGACCGGCTGCCGCAGACCGGGCAGTCGCTGTCGTCGGTGAGGCCGGCCGCCAGTTCTGCTGCTGACTGCTCCAGGCGTTGCCGGAGGGTCTCCAGCCAGATGCTCTTGAGTTCGAGGAAACGCCGTTCGGCCGCGGAGTACCGGTCCTCTTCGCTCGCCATTTTCGCCCGCGCTACGTCCAGCGCGGCGATGGTCGCCAGGAGCCGTTCACCCTCCGCCACCCGCTCGACGAGCGCCGATGTCCCATTGACTGTCCGTTCGAGTTCTACCCGCTCCGCCTGGACCAGTGCTGTCTGCGCTCGGACCTCAACCAGGGACTCCGCGCACTCCCCGAGGGCTGCGTCGATCCGCTGCAGCTCGGTCGAAGAATCAGCGAGCCGTTGCTCAAGGCTCTGCAGCCGCTGTTCTTCCGGCAGGGCGGCACGGAGGACGCCGAGTTCCGACATCGCTGCGGTGCAGGACGCATCAAGCATTGCGATGGTTTCTGCAGTCGCGGCGAGCTCGTCCTCCTGGCCGGTACTTTCACGGTCCGGGAGGCGGGAACTCGCGACCGGCGAGCCGGCCATCGCGCGGGTTGCCTCCTGCGCCCGGCCGGTTGCCAGCCGTAATGCCTTCTCCGCCAGGTCCAATGTGCGCAGTCCGCTCTCCAGGATGCGTGCCTTACGGTCCCGGTCCACCGCCGTCTGGAAGTCCCCAGCCTCCCCGCGTTGCGCAGCGTGTGACTCTTCGGCGGCACGGAAGGCTCCCAGCGCTTCCCGACGGGTGTAGGCAGCCAGGGTGTCCTGATGCTGCTGCGTCAGCAGTGTCCGGTTCCGTGAGTCCTCGTCCGATTGCCGTCGGGCGTTCTCAAGGACGGTTTCGAGCCGGCCGCTAAGGTCGGCAAGGGTAAGGGGACTCTCGTCGCCGTCAACGCCCCCTGCCGCTGCCGGCCCTCCCGGTGCTGTCCCGTCCGTCGGCGCATCGTCGGTGAACGAGTAGCGCTGCACCTCGTCCACCGCACGACGGTGGATGTGGGTCAGCCCCGCTTCAGCCTCGGCCACCCGGGCACCGACCGTCCTGGCACGCTCGGACAGGACCTGCTCGACCTTCTCGAACCGGTCGGTGGCGAAGAGTTTCTGGAGCAGGTCCCGCCGGGATTTGGCATCGGAGCGCAGGAAAGCGGCGAACTCGCCCTGCGGCAACATGACCACTCGGGTGAACTGTTCACGGTCCATTCCCAGCAGGGCCTGGATTTCGCCGCCGGCCTCATCATTGCGGGCGGACTTCTGCACCCATTCGCCGTCGATCTTCTCCCTCAACAGGGTCCGCGCCGGCTCGGAGGTGGTGCCGGTCCCGCGCTTGGCAGGACGGTTCCACTGGGGATTGCGAATCACTTCCAGCCGTCGGCCGCCCACGCTGAACTCGCAGACCACCTCGGGGGCAAGGGACTCCGGTGCATGATCACTCCGGAGCCTCTTCGCTCCCTGGCGGGCACCCGGAACTGACCCGTACAGCGCATAGCAGATCGCATCGAGGACGCTTGATTTTCCGGCCCCTGTGGGACCGTTCAGCAGGAAGAGCCCATGGGCGCCCAGGCGATCGAAGTCGACCTCCTGCCGGTGCGCGAAGGGGCCGAAGGCCTGCAGTTCAAGGCGGTGGATTCTCACCGTTCCACCTCTGCCGAGCGAACGGTTTCCAGGACAGATGCCAGCACTGTGCGTTCGCTCTCGCTCGCTGGTCGGGACCGCACATGATCGAGGAACCCGCAGCACACGTCCACGTCGTCGGTGGCCTTGGCAATCCGCTGGCTGTAGGTCTGGGCGGCGCGCTGGCGGTCACCCAGTGGTTCGAAAACCAGGACCAGGGTCGAAGGGAAGCGGCTGCGCAGCCGCTCCATGGCGTGGCTGGGCCGGTCCGGATCCACCAGCGTGATGTGGCAATAGGCGGTCTCGGCCCATTCGTGGCGGGGATCCGACAGCAGTTCTTCGAGTTCGCCGGTCAGCACCGCGAGCTCACGGTAGCCGGGCCATTCGACAGCGCGGACGTCACCCAGCCCCTCAGGGCCGATCTCCACCAGCCACGCGCCCTTGGACTGACGGGCTTCGGAGAAGGAGTACGGCAGGGGCGAACCGGAGTAGCGCACATTCGTGGCGAGCTGCTGCTGACCGTGCAGGTGCCCCAGCGCCGCATAGTCGAAGGTCTCAAAGAGATCCAGGGGGACGGCTCCCACCCCTCCCACGCTGAGATCGCGTTCGCTGTCCGAGGTGATGCCGCCGCTGGCAAAGGTATGGGCCATCACCAGCGACCGGACGGGTCCTGCGGACCGGCGGTGCGCCAGATCGGAGCGAACCAGGTCCAGCGCCGCACGGGTGACGGCTGTGTGGCTGGGGGCCTCGGCACCGAGCGTTTCCGCGACCAGCCGTGGTTCGAGGTATGGCAGGCCGTACACAGCGAGCTCGGCGCCGTCGTCGTCCAGGGGAAAAATGACCGGCCGGGCAATATCCTCGAGCCGGGTGCGCAGGTGCACTCCCCCGCGTTCCAGGATGCGACCGCCGAAGCCCAGCCGGGTGGCAGAGTCGTGGTTTCCGCTGGAGACCACCACCTGCGCGCCGGCGGCGGTCAGGCGTTCCAGCGCATCGTCAAAGAGGCCGACGACGTCCACGCTGGGTAGCGCCCGATCGTAGACGTCGCCGGCAATCAGCACCACATCCACCTCAAACTCACGGACCGACTTCTCGAGGTGATCAATGAAGAGCCGCTGCGCCTGGAGGGTGCCCACACCGTGGAACGACCGTCCCAGGTGCCAATCGGATGTGTGCAGTAACCTCATGCTTCCAAGCTACCGGCCCCCACCGACATTCCTGCGGAGCGCACCCGGCGGTGCGGACTTTGCCCGCTGGGTGGCCTATTTTTCGTCGCGGCGTTCGTCCGATTCGTCGAAGAATGCGCGGGCGTCGTCGGTGCCTGCCGGGCGGTCCACTTGCCCCTCGTCAGCATGGTCGCCGGTGCGCGCGTGGTCGGCGGGGTACCGGTCAGTAGCTGGCGAAGAAGCTGAAGCCGGGGAGGCAACCGGCGTGGCGGTGGCCTGGGTGCCATCGGCGGGAGTAGCTGAAACCGCACTGGTGTCCGGGGCGTCGGTCACCGTGGCCGGCTTTGCACCCTTCGTGCGCCCGGCGAACAGATCGGTGCTGCGGTAGATCAGTCCGGCGATTGCCGCGCCCAGGATGGGTGCTACCCAGAAGAGCCACAGCTGCTCGATGGCCCAGCTTTCGGAGAAGATGGCTGCGGCAGTGGAACGGGCAGGGTTCAGTGATCCGTTGCTGATGGGCAGCAGGAAGGTCAGCAGCGCCGCGTACACCAGGCCGATGGCAAAGGGGCCGCCGGCATTGCGCAGCGATCCGGTGGCGGTCCGCGACATCGCGCCGATGACAACTGCCACGAAGATCGCGGTGCCGACCACCTCGGCCAGGAAGGCGCTGCTCAGCGCGAACTGGGTCGGGGAATGGTCAGCGTAGCCGTTGGCCGAGACGGCGAACAGCGCCTGGACGCTTCCGGCGAACTGCTGGTTGGCGCTCAGGAGCAGCCAGATGAAGACAGCAGCGACAATGCCGCCAACAACCTGCGCCACGATGTACGGCAGCACCGAGGTCCATGAGGTCTTGCCCGCGATGGCCGAGCCGAGCGTGACCGCCGGGTTGAAGTGACCGCCAGATACATAGCCGAAGGCGACAATCGCACCGATCAGGGCCAGCCCGAACGCGAGGGTGGGCTGCACCCCCGTCTGGGTGTTCAGGATGGTGACCCCGAGACCGGCCAGGACCAGGAGGAATGAGCCGGCGGCCTCGGCGAGGGACCGGGCCACCAGGGAGAAGTCGCTGATCATTGCGGCGCGGCCGGACGGTTCCGGTTCTGCGTGCTGTTCAGTGGTGGGCAGTGATGTCTGCGTCATGGTGGACGAAATCCTTTGAGCTGTGGGAGAAGCTGAAGTTGTGGCCGACGCTGTTGTCGGGACCGTGCTGGCTGCCGGGACCGTCTTATGCGGTCGGGCAAACCCGTCAAGCCTTCCACCTGTTGCTGAACGCCCGCTGAGAGCGGACGCCATAGTGGGCGCGGCAGTAGAACACTACCCGACACTAGACTGTTGTGGTGCTGACCGACCCCACCTTCTCCGACCGTGTCCATGGCTGCCTGCTGGGCGGCGCGCTCGGCGATGCGCTCGGCTTCGCCGTCGAAACCCTCGATCTTGAGTCGATCAGGGCCGCCTATGGCCCGGCGGGGCTGACCTCCCCCACCCAGTTGTCCGGGGTCTTTCGCTTCTCGGACGACACCCAGCTGTCCCTCTACACGGTCGACGGTCTCGTGGATGCCATTCAGTGGGCAAACGAGGGAGTAGCCGCCGACGAGACGGCGTGTCTTTGGCTGGCCTACCTCCGCTGGCTAGCGACGCAGGGTGAGACGCCACCGTCGTCGGCTCCCGTCGCCCCGCCCCGCTGGATCGATGCCCAGACGGTGCTGCGGCACCGTCGCCGGCCGGGCGCAGCCTGCCTCAGTGGTCTGCGCGGCGGGGAAATGGGAACCCTGTCCCGGCCGGTGAACCCCGAGGCGAAGGGATCGGGCACCGTGATGCGCTCCGCACCCTTTGGGCTGGTGCCGCACATTCCGGTGGAGGTAGCCGATCGGCTGGCCATGAACGCTGCCGCCCTGACCCACGGCCACCCCGCCGCCCTGCACGGGGCAGCGGTGGTGGCGGTCCTGATCCATGGCATCGTGCGCCAGGGAATGTCACTGCGGGAAGCAGTTTCCGCGGCCGTCGCGCGGGCGTACACCTCCAACGTCCCGGAACTGGCCGAGTTCCTTGAGACGGCGGTTCGGCTGGCCGACGACGACGGCTCACCGGAACAGATGAGCGCTGCCCTCGGCGGGGGCTGGACGGCTGACGAGGCACTGGCAATCGCCGTCTATGCGGTCCTGGCCAGCGAGGCCGCTGCCGGGCCGGAACAGCACTTCCGCGCCGCGATAGCACTCGCAATCAACCACGACGGCGACAGCGACACCACCGGATCGTTGGCCGGCAACATCCTGGGCGCGCTTTATGGCCGGGACGGGCTCCCGGACAGCTGGGCCGCCGCACTGGAGGGGGCCGACGTCGTCACCTCCATGGGCCGGCTGCTGGTGGACACCACCTCGGCCGGGTGAGCGTGACGCACGATGCACGCTGTCGCTAGCCCGGTACCCCTAAGGCAATGCGCCTGGGCTTGGGGAATTAGTCTTGTTGAATGGATAACTGGAACCCCACCGACCTGTCTGACCTGAGTGACCGCACGGTCGTCGTCACCGGCGGAAACGCCGGACTCGGCTATTTTGCCTGCGAGCAGCTCGCAGCCGCCGGTGCGAGCGTTGTGATGGCCTCCCGGAACGAGCAGAAGGCCAGAGCAGCGATTGCGGCGATCCGGCACCAGGTTCCGGAGGCGCGGGTCGAGTTCCAGGAACTCGACCTGGCCCGCCTGGACTCCGTACGACGGGCGGTGGACCTGCTGTCCGCGAGAGGTCCCATCGATGCCCTGCTGGCCAACGCCGGGGTGGTGGGGGCCGCTGGCCGCCAGCACACCGCCGACGGGTTCGAACTGCAGTTCGGGACCAATCATCTGGGCCACTTCGCCCTGACCGCTGGCCTGCTGCCCGCCCTCACTGCGGCACGTGGGCGAGTGGTTCACCTCGGCAGCATCAGTCACCGGTGGGTCCGCCTGGATACCGCGGACCTGATGCCCGCGAGGTACAACAACCCCCGGGCCTACGCCACGTCGAAGCTCGCTGTCATGACCTTCGGTTTCGAACTCGCTGCCCGGCTGCATCTGCTGGGAAGCCCGGTACAGAGCATTGTCGCCCACCCCGGCCTGGCACTGGACATGCTCACACCCCACCGTCCGGGCATCGGGCTGAACAACACCTCGCCCGCCCCGCAACGCCGCATCCTCGCACCCGTCTCCCATGGGAAGGACACCGGGGCGTGGCCCCTGGTCCGCGCGGTAGCCGATGCTGCGGTAGGCAATGGGTCCTACTGCGGGCCGCAGGGATGGTTCCAGCTACGGGGCAACCCGGCACTGGTCCCGGCGCAACCACACGCCCGCGAGCGCAACACGGCGTCGCGGCTGATCGACGCCTCGCAGGACCTCACCGGCGTGCAGTTGAGCCTTTAGGTACCGGTTATGGACTGTCGACCGGCCAGCGGCCCTCGGTCATCTGCAGGAACTCGGCCTCGGAGAGCACCTCAATCCGCTGGCCGCGTTCGTGCAGGTCAAGGACCCGCCGCGCCTTCCCGGTGACCCGGCCGTTCCGCAGGTCGGAGGCCACAAATCCGTCCCCAACCACGAGTACTGTGGTGCGGCGGGTGACTGTGCTCGCTGGCTGCGCCCCCAGCCATGCAGCCCGTTCCTTGGCTTGCGGGCGGGGCATGCCGAGCGTGCCGGTGAAGACCACTGTCTGGCCGTACAGCGGGTTGGCGGGGTCGGCTGCGCCGTTCGCCGGCGGGTTCAGCCCCTCGTCGGGCCACCCCGATGGTCCTGTGCGGACAGCGGCCGCCCCGCGGGCCAGCGCCCCACGGGTCGCCTTCGACACCTCATTCATGCCGGGCACATACGCGTCCTGGGTGGACAACGGGAGCCGCTGGATCGATGCCAGTTCCTCGAGGCTACCGGCGTTGTTCATCCGGGCGATGTCAATCATGATCCCGGCGCAGGCGCGGGCGTCCTCCACCGCATCGTGGTGGTTGACCAGCGGGACGCCGGCCGCTTCTGCGACAAACGGCAACGAGTAGGACGGCAGCGAATAATTCCGCCGCGACAGCACTACCGTGCACGAATAGTTGTAGGCGGGACCGGCAATCCCCGAGACTTCCTGTCCCGATCTGATCACGCCCATGTCGAATGCCGCGTTGTGGGCCACCAGCACGTCGTCGCCAATGAACGCGCCGATTTCGGGGAAGAGGTCGCCGAAGCGGGGCTGCGCAGCCACCATCTCCGGGGAGATGCCATGGATCCGGACGTTCCGCCAGTCGAAATGGTCGTGGCCTGCGGGGGGCCGCATCAACCAGTGGGCCTCATCCACAATCCTGCCGTCCCGGACCTTGCTCAGACCCACGGCGCACGGCGAACCGCGGAACCCGTTTGCTGTCTCGAAGTCGATGGCCGTGAACTCAATTCCCACCCGGTCAACGCTACGGGGCGCAGCACTGAATTTTACCCAACGTTCACCCGCGCGCCGGGAGATACCTGCCACATTCCCCTACCCTGAAGTATGGGAAACACACAGTGGTACCTCTTTGACTACGGCATGGTGATCACCGACGCACCCACCCCTGAGGACTGGCTGAACCTTGAGGATGCTGCGGGCGTCCCTCTCATGGATCCTGGGTCGCCCTACTGGCAGCACCGGCTGGAATTCGACGCGGGCCGGTATACCTCGGTCGAATACTGGTCGCGGGTCACCGGTCGGGAGGTCCCTGAGTCACGGACTGACCTGCTCGACACTCTTGACGCCAACCAGTGGTCCCACTTCAATCTGGACACCCTCGATGTGCTGGAGGAACTTAGTGGCCAGGGCGCCCGGTTGGCGCTGCTGTCCAACATGCCGGCCCCGATGGTGTCGCGGTTCGAGCAGGCCTCCTGGACCGGCTACTTCCAGCGCAGGTACTTCAGTTCGAAGCTGTCACTGGTGAAGCCGCAGCGGGAGATATTTGAGCATGTCCTGCGGGACCTTGCGGTGGAACCCGGGATGGTCACCTTCGTTGACGACAATCCGGCCAATGTAGCCGCGGCCCAGGATGTGGGACTCGATGCCCGGCTGCACCAGCCGGGCATCGACCTGCAAAGGGAGTTGGTGCCCAGGAGTTAGGGAACCGCCCGCCGCAGGGTGAGGTAGGATCCTCCCGCCAGGGCGACGCCCACGACGGCGAGCCATCCCGCGACGCTCAGCTGCGACTGGCTGCCCAGGAACTGTCCCACCTGTCCCCAAAGTTCGGCCCGGGTGATGTAGAAGACGAGGCCCACCACAATCAGCGCGGCGCCGATCCCCGTGACGAGGAGCCCGGTGGTCTGCCACCGCTTGTAGATGGTTGCAGCCCAGAAACCGATCAGGAACAGCACCATCATCACCGTGAAGTAGAAGACCATCATCGGCAATCCGGATCCCTCGGCGATCCATTCGAGAGCAAAGAACCTGCCGTTCACTCCCCAGCCGTCGGTCGCCACCTCGATCAGGCTCAACACGTAATAGAGCGCCGTCGTGACGACCGCGATGATCGAGAACAGTCCGAGGGTTCCGAGGAAGAAGGCCTTGCGGCTGATGCTCAGCCCCTGTGAAAACGGAAAGGTCATGGTGAGCGACTGGATTCCCAGCGCCAGGAAGTACCACATGATGGCTTGGGAACCACCCGAATACTTCGCTCCCTCATAGGGAACCAAGGACCAGATTAACCAACTCAATCCGAAGGACGCGACGAGGATCACCGCGGGAATGCCGATAAAGGTCCATCGGTTGATCAGCTGCATCCGCATGACGTTGACAATGCGGTTCATTGCGATACCTCCAGTGAATGGTTGGCCACGGCATTCAGATCCCCGGTGCTTGCCGCGAGGGTTCGACGGATCACCAACTGCTGCAACGAGACGGGGGCCAGCTCCAGGCCGAGCTCGGCTGCCTCCCGCTTCTCCGCCGGTGTGAGGACACCAAGGGCAGTGACCGAGGCGAGCGAAGCGAAGTTGTCGGTGTGCAGGATCTCCCGGCCGGAGAGGAACGACCCCACCACCGCCGCTGATCCAACCACGGTGAAGGCTGAGCCCCTGATGCTCTCGGCGTCGTCATTCATGATGATGCGACCCTTGTCGATCACGATCACATGCTCAAGGAGGTTGGCCACCTCGTCGATCAGGTGCGATGAGAGCACGATCGTGCGGGGGTGCAGCGCGTAGTCCTCGACCAGCCGATCGTAGAACAGCTGGCGGGCGACGGCGTCCAAGCCGAGATAGGGTTCGTCGAAGAAGGTGAGCTCAGCCCGCGAAGCCAATCCGATGATCACGCCCACCGCGGACAACTGCCCACGGGAGAGCTTCTTAATCGAGCGTTTGAGCGGCAACTGGAAGTCATCCACCAGCCGGTCCGCGAATGCCTGATCCCAGTTGCTGAAGAACAGCGCGGCCGAACGGAAGGCGTGCTTCGGCGTGAAGGCGTCGGGATACTTCTGCGATTCGCGGATGAAGCAGATCCGGCTCAAGACACGATCGTTTTCGTAGGGGCTTTCACCGAACACCCGGACATTTCCCGAGGTCTGGAACCCCTGCGCCGTCAGCATAGACATGAGGGTGGTTTTGCCCGCCCCGTTGCGGCCCAGCAGGCCGTAGATTTTCCCTGGCTCCAGGGAGAGGTTCACCCCATCGAGTGCGGTGGAGTTGCGATAGGTCTTGATCACATTGTGGGTTTCGATGACACTGGTCATGGCGTACCTCCCGTAACTGATTCGCTGCTCCGGACCATCTCGGCAAGTTCGTGGGGGCTGATTCCCAGTTTCCGCGCTTCGACGGCCAACGGTCGGACGTACTGATCAAAAAAGCGGTCCCGCCGGCGCTGCAGGAGCGCGGCTCGGGCCCCGGTGGCTACAAACATTCCTATTCCCCGTTGCTTGTACAGGATGCCCTCATCCACAAGCCGGTTTACCCCTTTGGCAGCGGTGGCCGGGTTGATGCGGTGGAAAGCGGCAAACTCATTGGTGGATGGGACCTGTGCCTCCTCGGCGAGTGTCCCCTCGACAATTTCGTTTTCAATCTCCTCGGCGATCTGCAAGAAGATGGGCCTACTGTCGTCGATCATCTCGGCCCTCCGTTGACCGTTAGTTGGTCAGTTGGTTAGTTACTGATGTAACTAACCATACAACCGCAATGGATGCGTGGCAATGCCTCTTGAAAGTGACTTCTGGGCCCTCGGGGGCGCGACGACGTCGGGACGACTTGTGCAGCACTGGCGGGTGAGCAACCGCCAGCGCGACGATGTCGGAACCGTTTGTGCAGCACTGGTGGGTGACACTCCCTCGGACCCGCCACATCTGTACAAATGCCTCAGACAACCCGCCGCATCTGTACAAGGGCTTTGCGTCCACTGTCGCCCCGCTGGGATTTCGGTCGGCGACGCCTAGGTGGCGATCAGCGTGGAGCGCGCCGCGTCGAAGCCCGCCACCGAAATGGACCACCCGGGCCGGGCGAAGGCTTCTGCGGCCAGGCGGACGTGATGAATCGTGGTGGCTTCGCCGGGTCGGACGACCGTCCGGGTAACACCGTTGGCGACATAGCCGAGGTTCCGGGACACCGCCAACGACGCCGCGTTCCAGGAGGCAGCATCAGAGACGGCCCACTTGGCACCCAGGTAATCGAAGGCGAACTGCAGGACGGCAGACCGCATCTCGGTACCCAGCCCCTTCCCTTGCTCGGCTTGGGTGAGCCACGAACCGGTATGCACAGTACGCTGGATGCTCAGGTCGCGTGCTGAGAGGTCCTGCACGCCGATCACCCGTCCCCCACAACACACCGCCAGCTTCAGGGTCCAGTTCTCCGGCTCGACAGTGGTGCGCTGCCGCCACTGGTGCCGCGCCGTGCCCTTGATCAGTTCGTCGCGTGGCGCGTCGGTCCAGGGCACACCGAAGGGCATCACTGCCGGATCGTGGATACCGGCGAGGACCGCGTCGATCAGGCCTGGTAGCTGCTCATCGCGGACAGGATTGAGCGTGAGCCGCGGTGTGGAGATCTGCAGGCCGAAAAGCGGCCAGACGTCCTCAAGGCGTGTCATGCGTTGCGCGGTTGCGCCTTATCTTCACGATCCGGCTGATGACGAAATAACCGACTAACAGGATGACCGACACGATGACGATCTTCTGGAAAACATCAGCGTAGGCTTCGACCACATGCCAGTTCTCTCCCAGATAGAAGCCAGCCATGACGAAAATACAGTTCCAGATGAGGCTTCCAGCGGTGGTCAGTCCCAGGAATTTCCAGACCGGCATTCGTTCAATGCCCGCGGGTATGGACACCAGGCTTCGGAAGAGCGGGATCATCCGGCCAAAGAACACCGCCTTGTACCCGTGGCGGCTGAACCAGGCCTCGACCCGGTCCACGTCCTGCAGGTCCACCAGCGGCACCCGGGAAACGATGGCACGCATCCGGTCGCGGCCCAGCCAGGCCCCGAGCAGATAGAGCGCGAGGGCGCCGACCACCGATCCGGCGGTTGTCCAGAAGATGGCTTCGAACAGGGTGAAGCTGCCTCGGCTCGCGGTGAAGCCTGCCAGCGGCAGGATGACCTCGCTGGGCAGGGGTGGGAACAGGTTTTCCAGGGCAATCGCCAGCCCCGCGCCAGGCGCGCCAATGGTTTCCATCATGGACACGGCCCAGTCGGAGATGGAATCCAGCCAGGATCCTCCGCCTGAGGGTGCGCCAAGTGTTGCGGGGAAGGAAGTCGAGTGCAGGAGAGTAGTCATATCCCGATCAAGTTTGCCTTACGATCCTGGTTATCGCCTGCGCCGCGCTAGCTCAGGGCATCGACAAGGTGCGGCACCAGTGCCGCAAAGGCCTGTGCCCGATGGCTGATCGCGTTTTTTTCCGCGGGGGTCAGCTCAGCACAACTCACCTGCATGCCGCGTGGCTGCAGGATCGGGTCGTAGCCGAATCCCCCGGTGCCTCGCGGTGCCGTCAGGAGTGAACCTTTCAGCTCACCCCTGGTGACGTGGGCGGTGCCGTCGGGCAGGGCCACCGCTGCCGCGCAGACAAACGACGCTCCCCGTTGCTCAGCCGGGATATCGCCCAGCTGCGCGAGCAGCAGGCTCAGGTTGGCTTCGTCGTCGCCGTGGCGCCCTGACCAGCGTGCCGAGAAGATTCCCGGAGCTCCACCGAGCACGTCGACCGCTAGGCCAGAATCGTCGGCGACGGCGACGAGCCCGGTCGCGGCGGCCACTTCCCGTGCTTTCAGCAGCGAGTTCGCTTCGAAAGTGGTGCCGCTCTCGACGACGTCGGGCGCTCCCGCTGCCTGCGCATCGATCACCTGCGTATCCACATCGAGACCGGGGACCCTCCCGCGCAGCAGCTCCCGCAGTTCCCGGAGCTTGCCAGGGTTGCGGGTCGCCAGGACCAGCCGGGCTCCCTCGGGACGCGAGGCTGCCTCGGGGCTCTCAGGCACCTGCGCCCTCGGCGAGAATGTCGAGTTGGATCTGGGTCAGCTGGGAAGTACCGAGCAGGGCCAGATCCAGGAGCGCGTCCAGCTCGTCCCGGTCGAAGGGTGCGCCCTCAGCGGTGCCCTGCACCTCGACGAACTTGCCGCTGCCGGTCACCACCACGTTCATGTCGGTTTCGGCGCGCACGTCCTCGACGTATGGCAGGTCCAGCATGGGGACCCCGTCGATGATGCCGACGCTGACAGCTGCCACCGTGTCGATGAGGGGCCGGGCCGAGGCAGCGATGAGCTTGTTTTCCTTGGCGTAGCGGATTGCCTCGGCCAGCGCCACATAGGCGCCGGTGATGGCGGCGGTCCGGGTGCCCCCGTCGGCCTGCAGGACGTCGCAGTCCAGCACGATGGTCGTCTCGCCCAGCGCCTTGGTGTCGATGATCGAACGGAGGGACCGCCCGATCAGGCGGGAGATTTCGTGGGTCCGGCCACCGATCTTGCCTTTGACTGATTCACGGTCCGACCTGGTGTTGGTGGCTCGCGGCAGCATGGCGTACTCAGCTGTCACCCAGCCCTTCCCTTCGCCCTTGAGCCAGCGGGGAACTCCCTGCGTCAGCGAGGCGGTGCACAGGACGCGGGTGTTACCGAACTCGATGAGGGCAGAGCCCTCAGCCTGCGTGGACCACCCGCGGGTGATGGTGATGGGCCTGAGCTGGTCTGCGGTCCGACCGTCGGCCCGAAGCGGGGCAGCGGCAGTGGAGGAAGTGTTTGCGGGATTCATGGGGTCAAGTCTACGGGGCATGGCTCTACGGGCGGGGGCGAGCTGCGCTCAGATCTCGTAGGACACGCCCGCCACGGCCACAGCAAGGTCGCCCTGGTAGCTGGTCCTGGCTTCCTCTACAGTCCGGTTGGCGTCGTTCCAGACCGGGATGTGGGTCAGCAGCAGCCGGTCCGACGATGCCGCTGCCGCCACCTGCCCGGCGCGCCTGCCCGTGAGGTGCACACCCTCGATCGCGTCGTCGCGGCCCTCGTGGAACGCGGCTTCGCAGAGGAAAACATTGGATCCGGAGGCAGCCTCGATCAGCCCTTCACAGGCGTCGGTGTCACCGGAGTAGGTCAGCACCCGCGGTGGGTCCCCCGGATTCTCCCCCGCCACCTCGACGCGGAGGGCGTAGGCCTCCTCAACCGGGTGCAGCACCGGGTACGGGGTGATTTTGAACGGGCCCACGGTCACGGAGCCGCGGGAGCTCCACTGGTGGAAGTCGAAGTCCTCGTGCATCCCCGGATCGAGCTCCAGGCCGTACGCGGTCGCCATCCGGTCCGCGGTTCCCCCGGGGCCCCACACCGGGATGCGCGGCCGGTTCCAGCCGTTGGGGTCCCAGTGCACAGCGACGTGAAGGCCACAGAGGTCCATACAGTGGTCGGGATGAAGGTGACTCAGAAAAACTGCGTCAATGTCGCGAAGGTCCATGTAGCGCTGCAGTGCCCCCAGTGCCCCGTTGCCCAGATCCAGGAGGATCCGCCAGGTTCTCGTGCCCTCGCCGTCGGGAACGGTGGCGGTGACCAGATAGCACGACGCCGGTGACTGGGGGCCGGGGAAGGAGCCACTGCAGCCCACAATGGTCAACTTCATGGGCGGGAGGTCCCCAATGCGTCGGCGCGGGCGGTAGCGATCATCTCGGGGGTGATCCGGGCCATGCTGCCGGTCGGGTACTGCGCTGCCACGTGGTCCACGTGTTCGACGCTGAGCACCTCGGGCCCGAGGAAGCGACGGGCCAGTTCCCCGAAGCGCTGGGCGTCTCCGGTAGCTACAAAATGGTGCTTCGGCGGGGAATCCCCTACCCGCTCCAGATCGTGGGAGATCAGGGCCCGGTACACATCCTTGGCGGTCTCCTCGGCGCTGGAAACCAGTGTGACCGCGTCCCCCATGACATAGGAGATTGCCCCGGTCAGCAGCGGATAATGCGTGCATCCCAGCACCAGGGTATCGACCCCCGCGCGCTTGAGCGGTTGCAGGTACTGCTGCGCCGTGGAGAGAAGTTCGGGACCGGAGGTGATCCCCGCCTCAACGAACTTGACGAAATCGGGGCAGGCGGCCGAGGTGATGGACAGGTGCGGCGCGGCGGCAAACGTGTCCTCGTAGGCACGGGAGCCCACCGTCGCGGACGTCCCGATGACACCGATCTTTCCGCTGCGAGTGGACGCGACGGCACGCCTGACGGCTGGCTGGATCACTTCGATCACCGGGATGCCGTACCGCGCCGTGTAGCGTTCGCGGGCGTCACGGAGGACCGCGGCAGAGGCAGAGTTGCAGGCGATCACCAGGAGTTTCACTCCGGAGTCGACCAGTTCATCCATCACGCCGAGCGCATGTGCGCGGACCTTGGCGATGGGGAGCGGCCCGTAGGGGCCGTGAGCGGTGTCCCCGACGTACAGGATCGACTCCTGCGGCAGCTGATCGATGACGGCGCGGGCGACGGTCAACCCCCCGACGCCCGAATCGAAGATACCGATCGGGGCCTCGGTTCGTTTCAGCGATGAAATCTCACCCGGGACGTTGGTCATAATCTACCGACCATAAGACGTGCGACAGCCATTAGACGAACCAGCGGCCAGTGCAATTAGTCACAGCGCGGGAGCGCGCCGGCAGGATCATCACTTGTCCTTGAGCCCAAACAGGGCCTGGATCAGTGACTCCTGCAGCCAGCTAGCGAAGTTGTAGACGAGTGCCAGGTAGGTCTCGACGTCGTCGGCGTCGGCGACATCGTCAATCTCGTGGAGGCGGGCGGCATCCTCGTCGGATTCAATCTTCAGCCGGTCCGCGAGGACCAGCCGCACGTCGTTAAGGGCACGCGCCATCAGCCGCGCCTGATCCGCGCTCAGGGTCATCGGGCTGGATTCCAGCAGCAACGCGCTGCCGCGCAGGGTGCCGATCTTGTCTTCCCGCAGTGACCGTTCGGTCAGCCGGCGGAACTCGAGCGCCTCGTCGTCGTCGTTGCGGACCGCATCCGGCAGCAGCCGCCGGACAGCACTGTCGGAGGGGGCAACGGCGACGCTGTCCACCCCAACCATCGCGGCGAGCGGATCCGCGTCGGCGGGCTCGGCGGGCTCCAGCAGCTCAATGATGTCCTCGAACAGCTTGCGCAGCAGCTGCCGCTCCCCCGGGTCCAGGGTGCCGATGATCCCTCGGCGGGTTGCCTTGAATGCCTTGGCCAAAAAATCTCCTTAACGCACAGTCAACATCGAAAATAGTGGTTGCTCGGGTGAGCTGGGGCAGGCCCTAGGGTTCGTCGGACTTCTGGAACGTCGCCCACAGCCCGTAGGAATGCATGGCGAGCGTGTCTCGTTCAGCTTCCTCACGGCTTCCGCCAGCCACCACCGACTTGCCCGCCTCATGGACTTCCATCATGAGCTTGTGCGCCTTGGCTTCGCTGTAGCCGAAATAGGTCTGGAACACGTAGCTGACGTAGCTCATCAGGTTCACGGGATCGTTCCAGACGATCACCACCCAGGGGATGTCGCTGGCCGTCAGCTGGTCCGTTTCCTCGAGGCGTTCGGTGTCCGGAGCGGTGCCAACTGTCATAGAACCATTGTAGGACCGGGCACCACCTGAAGAGTCCGGGTATCTGAGGGTGCAGAGGGGCTAGAGTTTTGCTTGTGAGCCCCACCGACGCCGCCCCGGTCATCAGCACCCGGGCCAACACCGCCCTGTATACGGACCACTATGAGCTGACCATGCTGCAGGCTGCCCTGCACTCGGGGGCAGCCCACCGGAAGTCAGTGTTCGAGGCCTTTGCCCGCAGACTCCCGGAAGGACGGCGCTACGGCGTGGTTGCCGGAACCGGGCGGCTGCTTGAAAGCCTCGAGAACTTCCGCTTCGGTGCGGAGCAGCTCGACCACCTGTCCTCAGCGTCAGTTGTGGACAGCATGACGCTGGACTGGCTGGCCAACTTCCGTTTCAGCGGAAACATCTGGGGATACGCCGAGGGCGAAGCCTACTTCCCCCACTCCCCCATCCTGATTGTCGAGGGCACTTTCGCCGAAGCCTGCATCCTGGAAACCCTGGTGCTGTCCATCCTCAACCACGACAGTGCGATCGCCTCTGCCGCGTCCCGGATGACTGGCGCAGCCGGCCAGCGGCCCTGCATCGAGATGGGATCGCGCCGCACCCAGGAAGAGGCTGCGGTGGCGGCCGCGCGGGCCGCGGTAATCGGCGGCTTCGCCAGCACCTCCAACCTTGAGGCGGGCCGGCGGTACGGCGTGCAGACGGTCGGTACCGCCGCCCACTCCTTCACCCTGCTTCACGACTCCGAGCGGGACGCCTTCACAGCGCAGGTGGCCGCGCTCGGCGCCGGCACCTCGCTGCTCGTCGATACCTACGACGTCGAACGGGGTGTCCGGACGGCGGTCGAGGTGGCCGGTCCGGCGCTGGGTGCGGTCCGGCTCGACTCCGGCGACCTGGTGGCCCAGGCCCGCTGGGTCCGCCAGCTCCTGGACGACCTGGGCAACCACACCACGCGCATCGTCGTGACCTCCGACCTCGACGAGTTCGCGATCGCGTCGCTTGCCTCTGCACCGGTGGATTCCTACGGCGTCGGCACTTCACTGGTCACCGGGTCGGGAGCTCCCACGGCGGGTCTCGTTTACAAGCTGGTAAGCAGGACCGACGACGACGGCGAGTTCGTCTCGGTCGCCAAGTCCGCGCTGAACAAGGCCTCACGGGGTGGGCGCAAGTACGCCCTCCGTCGGCTGGACGACGCGGGCACCGCCACCGCCGAGGTGGTGGGCATCGGCCGATCCCCCCACGACGACGGCAACGACCGCCCTTTGCTGCAGCAGTTCGTCAGCAACGGCGAGATCCTGCCCGGCTGGACCGGCACAGAGGGTGTCCGGCGGGCCGTGGCCCACCACAGCGCGTCAATGACCGAGTTGCCCGGTTCCGTCATG
Organism: Arthrobacter sp. 260; assembly: GCF_013116745.1. Lineage (GTDB taxonomy): Bacteria > Actinomycetota > Actinomycetes > Actinomycetales > Micrococcaceae > Arthrobacter_D. The sequence continues at coordinate 460,254 of NZ_JABFOE010000001.1, read as the reverse complement.
CGGCTGCAACGCGGAGAACCTGCCATTCCCACTGAGTATGAGGAGGAGCCATGACCCGAGCCCTGATTATTGTCGACGTCCAGAATGATTTCTGTGAGGGAGGCTCCCTAGCAGTCGACGGAGGCGCCGACGTCGCTGCACGCCTGAGCGACTTCATCGACGCTGAAGGTGGGGAGTTCGACTACATCGTCGCCACCCAGGACTGGCATATCGATCCTGGAGCGCACTTCTCGGACACCCCCGACTACCGTCACTCCTGGCCGGTGCACTGCGTCGCTGACACCAAGGGGTCCCAGTTTCACCCGGAACTGGACACCGAGAACGTTGAGGCAGTGTTCCGGAAGGGACAGTTCGAGGCGGCCTATTCGGGTTTCGAAGGGGTCCTTGCCCCGGAGGACGAAGTGCCGACCGGAGAGCAGAAGCTCGGCGCCCTCGACGATCTGACGCCTGACGAACCCGTCACGCTCGACGACTGGCTTCGTGAACGCGAGGTCGACGAAGTCGCCGTAGTGGGCCTTGCCACTGATTTCTGTGTCAGGGCAACGGCGCTGGACGCCGTTGCGGCCGGCTACAGCACAGCGGTGCTGCTGCGCTACACCCGGGGAGTCCATCCCGACGGCGTCGAGACCGCCCTCGAGGAACTTGAGGACGCCGGCGTCGAACTGGTGGACTAGGCCTCGCTTACCAGTACATGACGGCTGTCTGACCCGACTGTCCTGCCCAGTACAGCCGGACCCTGAGCACATATCTCCTGCCCTGGATCAGTCTCGCGCTGAACAGCGCATTGCGGTCCTCCCCACTGTCATCGTCGCCGGCGAGGAACCGTGGCTCACCGTCGATCTCCTCGAACAACACGAGCACTGTATCCGCCGTGCCGAAGGTACCGAGTTGGTAGGAACGGGACGACGGCGGGTCGATCACGAAGTCGGCCTGTGCCCCGGGGGCGAGTGACAACGACACGGATTCGAATGGCGTGAGCGCTGGGGTGGACCCGGTGAGCCCGGGATAGCTTCTCCGCGCCCACTCCTGGTCCACCGCCGAGAGCCCACCGGGGGGTGTCAACCCGTTACTGAACTCCGCGGGCTCGGTAATCAGCCCCGCGGGGAACCAGTACTCCATCACCGAGTCAGGGTCCCAGTTGGACCCCTCGACTTCGTGGGTATTGATCTTCCGGAGGACATTGTGGAAGGTCTGCTCCCGGGTCCACCTGTTGGGTGCCCCGGTGAAGTACTCATAGACCTTCTGTTCGTTCCACACAATCCCCGCGAAGGGGTTCTGGTGTTCATGCGGCAGGCCCAGGGTATGCCCAATCTCGTGCAGGGCCGTGGTCCTGCCGTAGTCAGTGGTGAGGTCCCAGCCGAAGTTCATGGTGGGCTCGTTGGCCCCGATGCCCAGAACATCCTTTCCGAGGTAGGACCAGGACCCGTCGCCCTGGTCGAAGTTGATCCGGATCTCCGCCTCACCAGGGTCGCCCACCTCAGCGAACTCCAGGCCGATCCCGAGCGCTTTCCACTCGGCGAAGGCACTCCGGACCGCCTGCTGCTGGGCGGCAGGGCCACCCAGGAAGTGATAGTGCAGCACCGTGCCGTTGACCCATTTGGTCCTCAGCAACACGATGAGCCGCATCCGCGGGTCCGAAATGCCAGCGGGTAGGGCAATCGGGATGCGGGGCTTGGGATTGCAGTGCGGTCGCGGTTGGTCCTCTGACATGTCGTGCTCCTTGGGGGCCGTTGGTCGCCTGGACGTTGGTCCAGCCGAATTCGATCACACCATTCCTCGCGTTACTCGGGTGTTATTTATTTGTTCCCCCTTCTTGAAATACGGTGCGAATAAATAACACTCGGATAACGGTCTCTTTGTACAGTTTTAATTTCCACTGCAATACCCAATAACTGACCTTCAACCAATGATTGAGGATGAACACCATGACACGGATTACCACTGAGGTGGACCAGGTACTCGAGCAACTCGTCGCCGAACGGCGGGAAGAGGTGGTCGACCTGCAGAAGGCGGAGGCCAACCAGCTGGAACAGCTGGAGAAGAGCGGCGCCGCCCGGCTGAGCCAGTTGCAGAAGGAATTGCCGGACGAGCTTTCCAAGGCCCTCGCGGCGCAGGACAAGACCCACCAGGACCTCGCAGCCGACACGGCCAAGGACACCGAGTCAATTGTCGAGAAGATGTCAGGCTACGAGGTAGCCCCGGAAATCGCTGCCGCAGCCCATCCGGGACTCGTGCGGGGCAGCCTCGCCGCTGAGCCGAGCGCCGTCGGCTGGGTCTATCCCTACTACGGAACGCTGCACGGATCGAACGGGGCGGTGTACTGGCAGGGGTACAACCCGGGGAACATTGACGCCTCAACCTTTGCCAGCGGCGCGGGATCCGGCCTGTTCGGTACGGGGGCCGGCTCGTTCACCGTCTACATGGACTGGTGGTTCACCTACCAGGCACCGCAAAACCGCAACTACTCCCACACCGTCTACGTCCCCTTCAACGGATTCCATATTGTGAAGGCTGATGACGGGTTCTGGGATTCCAAGGAAGCGAAAGTCAAGATCGATCTGACGACAATTGGCTACCAATACAACTACAAAGCGTCGGCAACAACAAACGTGCTGAGCATTTCGGACGACAACATCAATATCAATGATCGATTTGATGGCTGGCGGACCATGTACTACGCGCAACTGCTCGGTGCGGACCAGGCCTATCTCCGGGTGACCGCATCACTGTACGTCTATGCCAGGGGCGGTGGCTCCCACGCGCAACTGAACTTCAGTGATGGGGCGGCCAACTATCTGGGCGTGCCAGTAGTCTCGGTCGACTAGCTCCCCGGCCCGGTCACGCGGCGGAACAGTCTGCCCTACTTCCGGCCGATGAACCAGTCCTGCAGCTTCTTCAACCGTCGCTGCAGCTGATCCTCATTGGCCTGGGCAACGGCGGGGCCGCCGCAAGCCTTCCGCAGTTCGGTGTGCACCACGCCGTGCGGCATTCCGGACCGCGCGGACCACGCCGAGACGTTCTTCGCGAGCTCGCCGCGCAGTTCGGTCAACATCCGGTGATCCACGACCAGCGGCTCCGGCGCTGGCGCAACGGCTCCCCCCTTGCGTCCACGCCGGGTCTGCTGCTCTTGCTGGCGCTGCCGCAGCAGCACTCCCACCTGATCGGCGTCGAGCAGCCCGGGAATGCCCAGGAAGTCCTGTTCGTCCTCGCTCCCCATCTCCCCGCCGGTGCCGAACTCGCCGCCGTCGAACAGCACCCGATCGAAGGACGCCTGCGACTCGAGCGCCTCGAACTTCTGCTTGGTCAGTTCGTCGGAGGCCTTCTCGGAACGGTTCGCCTCCTCCATCAGCGCTTCCTCGGGGGCAAACCCGTCCTCGTCGGTCGCTGGCCGATCCAGGGCGTGGTCCCGCTCCAGCTCCAGCTGGTTGGCGAGGATCATCAGGTTGGGAACCGAGGGCAGGAAGACCGATGCGGTTTCCCCCCGGCGTCGCGCACGCACGAAGCGTCCTACCGCCTGGGCAAAAAACAGGGGCGTTGCCGTGGACGTCGCGTAGACGCCGACGGCGAGCCGCGGCACGTCGACACCTTCGGACACCATCCGGACGGCCACCATCCAGCGCTGCTCGCCGGCCGAGTACTCTTCGATCTTCTCGGAGGCCTTTGCATCATCCGAGAGAATCACCACCGGGGACTCACCGGTGATTCTCTTCAGGAGACCGGCGTAGGCGCGGGCGTCGTCGTGGTCGGTCGCAATCACCATCCCGCCAGCGTCGGCCACCGTCCGGCGCACCTCGGAGAGTCGCTTGTCGGCGGCCGCGAGGACCGCAGGGATCCACTCACCGGTCGGGTTCAGCGCGGTTCGCCAGGCGTGCGCGGTGATGTCCTTGGTGACAGCCGCCTCACCCAGCGAGGCAGCCATCTCCTCACCGGCGCTGGTACGCCAGCGCATCTGCCCCGAGTAGGCCATGAAAATCACGGGACGCACCACGTGGTCCCGGAGGGCCTCGCCGTACCCGTAGGTGTAGTCGGACTTCGAACGCCGGATGCCGTCGGCATCCGCTGCGTATTCAACGAACGGAATAGCGGCGGTGTCCGAACGGAACGGGGTACCGGTCAGCGCCAGGCGCCGGGTCGCCGGCTCAAACGCTTCACGGATACCGTCACCCCAGGAGAGGGCGTCGCCGCCGTGGTGAATTTCGTCGAGGATGACGAGGGTCCGTGCGGCCTCGGTCTTGGCGCGGTGAAGCATCGGTTTGCTGGCCACCTGCGCGTAGGTCACCGCCACCCCGATGAAGCCCTGGCCGTGGCGGCCGTCGGCATTCCGGAAGTTGGGATCAATGGCCAGGCCGATCCTCGCGGCGGCATCAGCCCACTGCCGCTTCAGGTGGTCCGTCGGCGCGACGATGGTGATCCGGTTGATAGTGCCGCGCTCCACCAGCTCGGTGGCGACCCGCAGTGCGAAGGTGGTTTTACCCGCGCCCGGGGTGGCTACAGCGAGAAAGTCCTGGGGGCCGGTACTGAAGTATTTAGCGAGTGCCTGTTCCTGCCACTGGCGCAGCTTGGGGGCGGTGCCCCACGCTGCCCGTTCCGGGTAGGCCGGCGGCAGCGACGCACCTGTGGCAGGGGCAACGCCAAAGAGCATGTTATTACTCACGCTTAAGAAGAGACCTTTCCATGCCTACGGGTGTCTGGGTGCGGGTGCGCTTGGTTCATCGGTGGACCCCAGTGCCCCCCTCAAACCGGCAACTATACCGGCAACCGCGAAGAGGCACAGAGCCAGCCAAATCGCAACAAACACGCCCACCTGTCCTGGGTCGGACGGGTCACGCAGTAGGGCGAAAAGCCCGCCGGCGATAGTGGTTCCCACCACCCCGCCAAGCTGGTCGCTGAGCTGCAGCGACGACGAGTTCTTCCCCCGCTCCTGCGCGGGTGAGAGCTTCAGCACCAGCACCGAGGTGCTCGACAGGGTCATTCCCATCGCAAAGCCAGCCAGCGTCCACACCAGCACCAGGACCCAGAAAGGCACTACCGGGTCCGAGGTGAGCGCCAGCAGACCGATGCTCATCGAAAGCACCGACGCCCCGATCACCAGCAACCATTGCCTGCGGAACGTGACCCGTGCCTGCACAAAAGCCCCGGCGCTCCAGCCCAGCGCACCGGCGCTAAGGCTCAGCCCGGCGGTCGCCTCATCCATCCCCCGGGAGGTGACCAGCATCAGCGGCAGGAATGCCTCAGCACCGAAGAACGCGGCCGTCACCAGTCCGCGGGTTGCAATAATGCTGGGCAGCCCGGGAGCCAGGCGCACTGTCCCTTTCGGCAGGAGCCGGGGTAAGGTCACCGCAGCAACGATCACGCCAGCGACGGCGAGCGCCACCAGGAGAGCTGCCCCAGCGGCATCGGCCATTTCCTGCGCCGCGAGACGGTTGACAGCAAACTGGGCTGCCAGGACTCCCCCGGCAAGCCCCAACCCGGTAAGGGCGCGTCGTCGTCCGTCGTGCCGGTTCCCGGCGCCGGGCTCGGGTGGTACGAGGGCAGCGGTTTTCGGCCAGACCAGGGCGAAGGCGGCGAGGACGATCGGTGCCACCCCGAGAAAGACCAGGCGCCAGCTGGCTTCTGCCGCCAGGTAACCGGCCACCGCCGGCCCGATCAGCGAGGGCAGCACCCAGGCTGCGGACAGCCAACCGAAGATCACCGGTTGGCGGTGCTGGGGATAGGCTCCCCCGATAATCACGTAGACAGCCACCACCATAAAGCCACCGCCCAGGCCCGAGACGGCCCGACCAGCGGTGACCATCCAGAACTCACCGGCAGCACCCGAGACCAGCAGCCCTGCGATCATGCCGAACATGCCCACGGCGAGTGCTGGACGTGCACCCACCCGGTCACACCAGGTACCGGCAATCACCGTGCCCAGCAGCGACGCCGTAAGGTACATCGAAAAGGCCAGGCCGTACCCGGAGACTCCATCGAGGTCCGCGACCACCGCAGGCATCGCCGTCGTCACCGCCATCGCCTCGAAGGCGGCACAGGTGATGATGGCGATGATCCCGATGGTCAGCGGGCGAAGGTTCGCTGCCTCGCCTTCGGCTTCGGAGCCCGTGACGGGGCGGGCGGGGTGATCTGTCATGAATCCTTAGTCAACCTACGACGACGGCGGGCAGGCGCGCACGCGGACCACCGCGGTCCCGGGACGAGTTCAAATCCGGGGACCGCTCCCATGAGGTGGTGCTATTTGTCCTTGTCGTCCTTGCCAGGGCGCATTCCGTTGTAGATGTCCTTGCACTCCGGGCAGACCGGGAACTTCTGCGGGTCGCGGCCCGGCGTCCACACCTTGCCGCACAGGGCGATCACTGGTTCGCCCGACAGAGCGGACTCCATGATCTTCTCTTTGCGGACGTAGTGGGCGAGGCGTTCGCGATCGCCTGGCTCCAGCTCTTCGCGGAGCTCCTCGCGCTCCAGCGTGGCGGTGGAGCCTGAACGCTGGGGATCAGTGCGGGGGTCGTTGCCGGGATCATTGTCAAAAGGGTCTGCAGGCGTACTCATGCGTCCATCCTATCCTTGCTTCCTGACCATCCTGCCGGGCGTATACCGGCCTAGATTCCCTGCCAGGGGGGTTTGTTGGCGTAAGTATGGCGATAATAATCGCCCAGTTTCAATCCCGAGGCCGCCGCATCATCAATCAGGATGGTGGCGTGTGGGTGCATCTGCAGAATGGACGCCGCGCACACCGCCGCCACTGGGCCCTCGACGAAATCGTGGACGGCACGGGCCTTCTGGGCACCGGTCGCGATCAGTACCACATGCCGGGCGTCCATGATGGTCCCGAGGCCCTGGGTCACCACGTGATGGGGCACTTCGTCGATGCTGCCGAAGAACCTGGCGTTGTCCTTGCGGGTCTGCATGATCAGCGACTTGATCCGGGTCCGAGACACGAGAGAGCTGCCCGGTTCGTTGAAGCCAATGTGTCCATCGGTCCCCACCCCCAACAGCTGCAGGTCGACGCCGCCCGCCAGCCGGATGGCCTCCTCGTAAGCCGCGCAGGCTGCCGGTATGTCAGTCGCGGCACCGTCGGGGCTGTGGACGTTCCCCGGGCTGATGTCGATCCGGTCGGTAAACTCCCTGCGGATCACTTCCCGGTAGGACTCGGGATGCCCGGCGGGAAGCCCCACATACTCATCCAGCGCAAAGCCGTGGGCTGCCGCGAAGCTCAGGCCGTCCCGCTGGTGCCGGGTCGCCAGTTCGTCGTACACACCGAGCGGAGATGACCCGGTGGCCAGCCCCAGGACAGCGTCGGGTTTGCGCCGCACCAGCGCCTCGATCGCATCCGCTGCGAGCGTGGCGATGGCCGCCTGGTCGGGCAGGATAACAACTTCCATCCACTGTCCTCTTGTTGTGGTCGGGTTCTTCAGGACCTGCCTACTTGTTGACCGAAACCGCCTGCAGCTGTTCCGGCGCCCTGCGGTCGTACCATTGTCCGCCCACCTTCAACCCGACGAGGAGCAGGACGGTTCCCAGCACGCATCCCACCAGCAGGGTGAGCCAGCCGAAGGCACTGTTTCCGGTGACCAGATAGGCAATAGCGAGCCCCAGTTCCGGGATGACCAGCACCAGCAGGACCAGCCAGCCAATCATCTGGACGGCAAACATCGAGAACCCGGTACCAGGTGGAGTCTTCAGCGGGCTCTCCCCCGGCAACGGCACGTTGTAGGTATACCGAGCCGAGACCACGCTGGAGAACCCGATGCCGGTCAACAGGACGCCGATGGACAGTCCCAGCATCATGGGGAGGTCTTCGAGGCTACCGGAGATCCACAGCGGTGCGATGGTGAACACCAGCACCGCTGGCGCCGAAATCACCGCGACGGCCAAGGCGCGTCCGGCCCGGTCGGCCCGGCCGCTGACCCCCGTGGACAGGTGCAGCCAGAACGCAGTGTTGTCGTAGGAGATGTCGGCTGAAATGGACCAGGCGAGCAGGAAGGCGATGATCGGCCCCACGAAGTTCAGCAGCGTGTAGTCGCCCGACTGCGCCGCGAAGAACAACATCAGCAGCGGTACCAGCGGAACGATCACGATCGACCCCAGATAGCGCGGATCCCGTGCCCAGTAGGTCAGCGCACGGGCTGCCACCGCCCCGGTGGGGGTGGCTGGGAAGCGGCCGAAGAACCCCAGGTTGCCGGCTCCCTTCCGGGTGACCGCATTGTAGGCGGGGGTGACCAGGGCCCTCGCCAGGTTCAGCTGCCAGAGCCAGGCCAGCAGGGCAAGCACGCCGACGCCGAGGACGAACCGCAGCGCAGCGGTGAGGTAGGCGCCGTCGGCAACGTCGGCGGGCACCGCCCAGAAAACCCCCAGCGGGGTCCACCCGAGGATCGCCGCGAGCTCGTTGGCGAAGCCCGGGGACTGCTCAAAACCTGTCGCGACACCGGCGATGATCGGCCCCACCAGAATCAGCGGCACCAGGATCACCATCGAGCTGACGTCCTTGAACCGGCGGGAGGAGGTGAGGGAAATGACGGCTGTGGTGGCCAGCCGGGAGGCGACCACGCAGAGCAGCACGGCGAACACCGCGCAGATCAGGGCTGCCACGGCGGCGGCCGGGAAGCGGATCCAGGTTCCCACCTGGGCCAGGGAGGCCAGCAGGGTGACGATCCCCGGAATTCCGATCACCGCCCCTAGCGCCAACCCGATAATCAGTTGCCGCATCGGCACCGCGAAGGTGACAAACCGGGCCGGGTCGAGGGTCATATCGATGCCGGAAGAGACCATCGGCACCACGATCCACCCGAGGACGACCACTGACCCGCCAATGACCAGCACGTTGCGGATCACCGTGGAGTCGGCGCTGCCGAGGAACACCAGACCAACAATGAGGAGGCCCAGCATCCCCAGACCGTACAGGCCGCCCAGGATGACGCCGATCAGCGCCCAGGTGCTGCGTTTGAGGGAGTTCCGGAGGAGGGTGAGTTTAAGCCTTAGGAGGTGCGCAACCATGTGAGCCCCTCAGCAGTGTTCCGGCCACCCACCAGTTCCACGAACCGGTCCTCAAGACTTGATTCCCCGCGCACCTCGTCCACGGTGCCGGCCGCGAGCACAGTTCCCGCGGCGATGACAGCCACGTGGTCGCACATCCGCTGCACCAGGTCCATCACGTGGCTGGAGACGATGACCGTCCCGCCGGAACCGACGTAACTGGCGAGGATGTCCCGGATGTTCGCGGCCGACACCGGATCCACCGACTCAAAGGGCTCATCGAGAACCAGGAGCGACGGCGCATGGATCAGCGAGGAGGCCAGCGCGATCTTCTTGGTCATACCTGCCGAATAGTCGACCACCAGGGTGCCGGCGTCGTTGGTGAGGTCCAGGGCCCGGAGCAGGTCGGCAACCCGCTCGGCGACAGTGTCCCGGTCCATGCCGCGCAGCAGCCCCGCATAGGTGACCAGCTGCTCGCCGGTCAGCCGGTCGAAGAGCCGGACACCGTCGGGAAGGATTCCCATCAGCTTCTTGGCTTCGAGGGGATGCTCCCAGACGTCGACTCCGTGCACCCAGGCCTGACCGTGGTCCGGTCTGAGCAGTCCCGTCGCCATCGATAGCGTGGTGGTTTTGCCCGCGCCGTTGGGGCCCACCAGTCCGTAGAAGGACCCGGCCGGGACATCGAGGTCGACACCGTTGACGGCAATCTTCTCGCCGAAGCGCTTGGCGAGCCCGCGGATGACGAGCGCAGGGCTGTCCGGAACTGAAGATCCGCCGGCGTCATCGGGAGACAGGGGAAGGGTGGGTGAACTCATCCCCCAACGCTAGCAACGCTGACGTCTTCTCCTCGTCATCCAAAGGGACGAATTACCGCCCTGGATTTTCCGCCCCCCGGATGACCTGTGTCCCTGAAGCGGGAACCGGATCTAGAACAGGGCGCGCGCGAGTGCTCCGCGGGCTTTGGAGACCCGTGGATCAGCGATGCCGACGACGTCGAATAGTTCCAGCAGCCGCACCCGTGCTGCTTCGCGCGGCTCCCCTGCGGTGCGGCCAATGAAGGCCACGATGCGGGAGAACGCGTCTTCGACGTGTCCCCCTGAGACATCCAGGTCCGCCACGGCCAGCTGGCTCTCAAGGGTGTCTGGTTCGTCGGCTGCGCGCTGGCGGACAGCTGCCGCATCAACGTCCTTGAGCCGCTGCATCAGCTCCACCTGGGCGAGTCCGGCCTTGGCTTCGGCGTCTGCGGGTTGTTCGGCCAAAGCCTGGCGGTAGGAAGCCGCCGCGGCGAGATAGTCCCCGGCCTCGATGGCGTCAAAGGCGGCCTGGTGGAGTGGTGGCAGCGGTGGCTCCTCGGCAACGGCCTCGGCGCCCTCCGCGTCAGCACCCTCCCGGAGCGACCCGGCAACCCCGTTGGCGCCCGCCACTTTCAGCAGTTCGTCGATGAAGGAACGGATCTGCTGTTCGGGGAGGGCACCCTCGAACAGAGGCACCGGCTGCCCCTTAAGAACGGCGACGACTGTCGGTACGGTCTGGGCCTGGAATGCCTGGGCGATCTGCGGCTGCGTCTCGACATCCACCTTCGCCAGCAGGACCTTGCCATCGTGTTCGACGACAATGGTTTCCAGCGCGGCGGTGACACGGGAGGATTCCTCGCTCCAGCCAGCCCGCAGGTCAACGATCACTGGGACCTGCGAAGACAGCTGCACCAACTGGGGGAAGCTCTGCTCGGTGACCTCGACCACATAGGGGCTGCCGGCAGCACCGGCACCGCCGGCGGGCTGGGCTGACGCCGGCTGGCCGTTGCCCGCCGCCGGTGCGCCGGCCTGGGGCGCCGTTCGCGCAGCTTCGGCGCGCGCCTTGAGCGCCGAAAGGTCAACGGCTCCGTGCAGGTTCATTGACGACGGCGGGAGAGGCCCGCGGTTGTTCGGAATGCTCATGGTTCCACCTTTATTCGTTGGAAGTCATTTACTCGTGGGCAGGAATGGGTGGGGCTCGCCCTGGACTAGCGCAGCTCGGCCGACAGCAGTTGCTGGGCAGCGCCGATGACCCGGACGCGTTCGCCGCTCTCTTCGGTGGGCACATACATCATGACCGCTTCGCCGTAGCGCACGTCAATGCCCTCGTCGGTGGAGGTCTCGCCGGTGAGCGACTCGTAGACAGTGCCATCAAGATCGATTGAATCACCGGATCCCCGGGGAACGCTGGAGTAGGTGTGGTTGAGGTATCCGAAGACCATCGCACCGCCGTCGCTGGTGGCGAGGGCATGCGTGTAATCGGGTTCCGATGCGTGGACAAAGGTGATCCTCGCCGAGTCGTTGTCTGGATCCGCCACAACCTCCGACTGGAAGGACGTGATGGCATCGGCGAAGGAGTTCTCCTCGAAGGTGTCGGCGTTGTCGCCGTCGGGCTCGGAGAGGAAATCCGCAATGGCGTTCATGGCCGTCTGCGGTGCGTAGGCAAGACCCGGTGCGTTATCGAGCGGGACCTGAGCCACGCCGCCCGCGCCCTCGGAGCTGGGGAAGGTTGTTCCGGGCAGCATCTGGATAGCCGCGCTGAGGTTGTAGTTGGACCGTGGGTCCTGCTGCACCAGCACCAGCGCCTGAGGCACTGGATTGTCCTCGGACTGCGTGAGGGCCACTACCGTGCGGGGCCAGCTGGGATCGGAGGAGATCATGGTGGTCAGGATCGGCTCGGCGGCGACCGGCGTGGGCTCCGGGATGTCGGAAGCCTCGGCGCGAACAGCATAGTTGGCGGTCCGCAGCGCCAGCGCTGCCTCGGCGGCGCGCGGTGCAAGCAGCTCGGCGTCGGCGGCCGCGTCACCCTCGGCGACGACGGTGGCGACCGACGCGAGGATTCGCTCCAGCTGGCTTTCGAGCAGGACCGGCGGCTGTTCCTCGGTCTCCTCCGCCGCGGGTGAGGGACTTGGCTCTGAGGAGGTGGCGTGGGCCGCGCCCAGTCCGGAGGCAGTGAGCCCCATGACGACAACTGCCACGCTGAAGGGCGCCGTGCTTTTCCGGCTCTGCTTGTTGCGGGCCTCGAGGGTGCGTGCGTGGGCCCGCGAACCCTCCACGGTGGGACGGCGGTCGCGCTTGGGCCTAACGAAGAACAGTGCGATCCCGAGGATGACCACGAGGGCGCCGATGACGATGAGGGGAACCGCCCAGGAGGTGGTCTCCTCGTTGGGCCAGGTAATCGAGACGTCGGTCGGGGCGGCGTTTTCGCCGTCGGACGCGAGCAGGATGGACCACTCCCCGTCGGCCGGGTCGAGCCAGCGGTGCGTGACACTGCCGTCGGCGGTTTCCTCGCTGGTCCAGAGGTCGGATCCGCTGGGGTCCGGGACCGTCTGCTCGCCGTCGGTGAACGTGGTCTGGAGGCCGTCCTCGTCGATTCCAGTCACCCGAAGGTGGGCTGCGTCGCCCACCCAGGCGTCGACGTCGCTGGCCCGGCCCACCGCCAGGGTGAAGGTTCCCTCCGAGCGGACAGTGATGTCGACGTCGTCGGCTCCGGGCTCCTTGGCGCCCGCGTCGATCACAGTCACCGGACCGCTCTCGGCCCCGGCCGGCACCGAAGCTGTCACTGTCTCGGAAGGGGACCAGAAGGTAAGCTGTGCGATGCCCACGAGCATCAACAGCACTCCGATCACCAGGGCTGGAACTGCAATCTTGAAACGCACTCAAATACCTATCGTTGCTCGCGCGCAGCACGGCCACGCTTCATGCGCCGACGGGTCTCCGGCGGCGCGATTGTCTGTGCAAAAGCTTGATCTCACCTTCCATCGTAACTAACTTCACCTGTACGGCAGGATTTTTGTGGAGGGCGTCACTATCGGTTGGAATCACCCTGGTCCCGTGCACGACGGCGGACCGGTCACCGTGCAGGGCCCCGTCCAGCTCGCCTGTTAGTGTTTCGCTAACGTGCAATGGCTCTGGACGACAGCCACCCCTCGCAGGCACTACTGGGAAAGCAGAACAAAAGCGTGAGCGATAATCAGGAAGTTCCGGTAGGCGAGCCGCTCCCCCGGCCCACTGCCCCACCCCGCGTGCCGAACGGGCACACGGCGGGCTCGCCCGACGAAGCCTCCCAGCCGGGCCTGCTCGCCGCGATCCTGCACCGGTTGCGCAGGCCCATTCCCGGGGCCCAGCCCCGGCTGAGGTTTGAGTTCCCTCCGGAGCGCACGCCCGATCCTGTGCCCTTCGACGATGACGTGACCCTCGCCGACGAGCGGTTGAAGTTCGGCAACTCCCAGCCCCGATCGATGCGCCACCACCCCATCCACTTCGGATTCATGGGCACCGTGGGTGTAGGCCTGGCTCTCCTCGCCTACTTCATGATCACCAACGTGGGCCAGTTGCTGCTCTGGATCGGCGCAGCCCTGTTCATTGCGCTCGGACTGGATCCCATCGTCCGCTGGCTGGAAAAGAAGCGGGTGCCGCGCCCGGCCGGTATCGCCGTCGCACTGTTGCTCCTTGCCAGTCTCATCGCCGGATTCTTCGCAACCCTGATCCCCACCATCGTGAACCAGACGAGCCAGTTTGTGGACCGGGCCCCCGGCTTTGTCGATGACTTCCTGAACTCGGATTTCTTCCAGACGGTCGACGAGCAGTTCCAGGTGAGGGAACGGGTCACCGATGAGGTCAACAACTTCTTCGACAATTCGGAGGCCGTAGGCGGAATCTTCGGCGGCGTTCTCGGAGTGGGAACGGTTATCCTCAACAGCCTGTTCGGCACGCTGATCGTGTTGGTGCTGACCCTGTACTTCCTGGCGTCACTGCCCGCGATGAAGAAGTGGGCCTACCGCCTTGCCCCGCGCTCACGCCGCCCACGGGTCGAGTCGCTGGCCGAGGAGATCACCAGCAGCGTCGGCAACTATGTGATTGGCCAGGCGTGCGTCGCCCTGCTGAACGCCACCTTTGCCTTCATTTTCATGACCATCGCCCAGGTTCCGTTCTCGGTTCTGCTGGCCTTCGTCGTCGTTCTGCTGGCCTTCATTCCGCTGGTGGGGGCGCTGATCGCCGCTGTCATCGTCACGCTCGTTGCGTTGACCGCAGGGTGGCAGACCGCCTTGCTCTTCGCTGTGCTCTACATCGCCTACCTGCAGGTCGAGGCGTACTTCATCTCTCCCCGCATCATGCAGCGGGCGGTAGCGGTCCCCGGCTCGGTGGCGGTGATCGCCGTGATTGCCGGCGGCAGCCTGCTGGGCGTGCTCGGCGCCCTCATCGCCATTCCAACCGCCGCCGCCGTGATGTTGCTACTCAAGGAAGTGTTCATCGCCCGCCAGGACGGGCAGTAGCCCGGCCGACGATGCGGCCATGCTACTGAATACGGCCAGCCTAGGAAGCGGTGGCGGCCGACCCGGTCCAGGTGGTCGGCAACGAATCAGAGCTGCCGGGCAGCGCGGTATCGGCTATCTCGTCCAGGACCCGGGCAGCGTACTTCTCTCCTACCCACAGGTGCTTGGCTCCGTCCACACCGATGACCTCGGCCTGGGGCACCCGGGCAAACCGGGCCGCGGCTGCGGCTGGCTGAAGATAATCGTCGTGCTCGGGCACCAGAACTTTCAGGGGAAGACCGGACGCGGCCCACGCATCAAGATCCTCGTCCCCAGCCCGATGCAGCGGCGGGGACAACAGGATTGCCCCCTGAATTGCCGAGGCGATCGGCTCAGTGGCACCGTACTTCAGGCACAGCTCAGTGCCGAAGGACCAGCCAACCAGCCAGATGTTCTCCGGGTGGCGCTCGGCTGCCCAGGCGACTGCCGCCTCAATGTCCGCCTGCTCCGCAGCGCCGCCATCGAATTCGCCCTCGCTGCGGCCACGCGGCGAACTGGTGCCACGGGTGTTGAAGCGCAGCACTGCGATGTCGGCCAGCGCCGGCAGCCTGAAAGATGCCTTGCGGAACACGTGCGAGTCCATGAATCCGCCAGCGGTGGGCAGCGGATGCATGGTTACCAGGGTGGCCAGGGGCGGCCTGTCCACCGGTTCGGCGAACTCACCCACCAGCGTCAACCCGTCGGATGTCCGCAACTCGATGTCAGTGCGGGTCGCGGGGAGGACCGTTGATGCCCTGATGTCCATTGGGCCGTCGGAATCGGTGAAGTCATAGCTGGAAGGCGTCGAAGTCATCGTTTCAGTCTAGGGGAATCCGGGATGGCCCCCCGGTGCGCGGTGCGACCCTGCACCGTCGTCGGCTCAGTACTTGTAACTACGGGTCCGCCAGCAGTTCACGTGCCAGTGGCGTCGTCCGGCCAAGCCGGCGGCAGCACCGAACAGTGAATCTTCCTGCCAGACGACAAGGTGGGCGAGGCCCGAGGGAATCACCCGGTGGCAGCCCGGACAAATGTAGTCCTTGGCAGCGTTGCGCTCGGTGATCCGGCGGACTGACCACTCGCCGTCGGGCGCGCTTTCGTGGCTGGGAATGCCGGCACGCGCCCGCTCAAGATCGATCTCGGGCACCGGCCCGGCCTTGCGCCCGGGTTGAGCTGTTGGTCTCCCTGGGCGACGGGGACGATTGGAACGCGGCATGGATCAAGTCTGCCCGATGAATCAGATCGACGGAGACGCCCAAAAACATTGCACCATGTGGTTCAGTAAAATATACTGAACCACATGGTTCACTCTGAATTGCTCGACAGCACCTTTGCGGCCCTTGCCGACAGCACCCGCCGGGATGTCCTGGCCCGCCTTGGCGCGGGCCCCGCGACAGTCTCCGAACTCGCCGAACCCGCCGGAATCACAGTGACCGGCATGGCCAAGCATGTGAGGGTGCTGGAGGAGGTCGGGCTTGTGACCACGGAGAAAGTCGGCCGCACCCGGCAATGCCGCCTCGGCACTGAACGACTGGATGACGCAATGCTGTGGCTCAACTTCTATCAACGACTCTGGGACCGCCGCCTGGACGGCCTCGACGCGTACTTCACCCTCCAGAAAGGACAAGACCAATGACCGATACCACCACTCCCCTGACCCTCCGCATCGAGCGGATCCTTCCTGCAACCCCGGAAGAGGTGTTTGATGCGTACACCGACGCCGAAAAACAGAAGATCTGGTTCTCCATCCTCGATGAGCGGCCGGGCATCGTGGAGATCGAAGTGGACCTCCGGGTTGGAGGACAACAGACAGCGGTGTGGGGGCCCGATGCAGACACCCTGTTCAGGGAAACCCAGACCTTCCTCGAGATCGACCGCCCACACCGGCTGGTCACCGAGTCATCCGGCAGCAGCCCCGACGGCATGACGATGACCACCCGCATCGAGATCACCTTTGAGCCGTCCAGCCAGGGCGGCACCCTGATGGCCATTGAGCAGTCAGGCTTCCCTGTCCCAGAGGTCAGGGACTTCTTCGCTGCCGAGGTCTGGCAGGGCGCATTGGCACGGATCGAGGCATTCCTGCTGCGCGAACGGGAGCAGGGGTCATGACCCCCCTTCTGGTGAGCTCCACTCACCGTCCAGGGGCGGTTCTCCGCGCCGCTGCTCTAACCGCCATCGGAGCAGGAGCGGCCCTCGCCGTCGCTCACTTCCTGAACCCCTTTCTCGATCCCGGCTGGAGTGTCATCAGCCAGTACGCGCTTGGCGACCAGGGCTGGATTCTGCCCGTGGCGTTCGTGCTGCTTGCTGCCGCTTGCTGCTTTCTGGCGGTTGGCCTTCCGCCAGGACGCCTGCGCCGGGCCGGACGGATAGGTCGCATGCTCCTCTTCGTCGCGGCTGCCGGCCTGGTCATCGCAGCGGTCTTCGCCGTCGGGAGTCCCCTGCACGACGTCGGGTCTCTCCTGGGCAATGTTGGCCTCGCTGTCGGGGCGGTCCTGGTGGGGCGGGACCTGCGCCGGGGTCTTGATCAGCGGGAACGCTACTGGTCAGCAGCCGCAGCCCATGCGCCGTGGGTATGTGCTGTTCTGATGGGCGCCCTGATCGCGACTGGCACCTGGGGCGTGGGGCTGCTCAACCGTGCGGTGGTGCTTGCGTACATTGTCTGGATCGTGCTCGCGACCCGACAGGTAACAGCAACCGCAGGCCACTAAGTACCCTCCAGAACCCCTGACCTCCGTTTCGGGGGCAGGGGTTCCCTGTGCGCTGTGGGACGATTTAGGTACTCCCAAAACCACTCAGCGAATTGGATGGCAATACGTGCGTTTAGTTGTAGCCCAGTGCTCAGTCGATTACATCGGCCGCCTCCGGGCCCACCTTCCCCTGGCCACCCGGCTTCTGATGGTCAAGGCAGACGGGTCAGTATTGGTCCACTCCGACGGCGGCTCGTACAAGCCCCTCAACTGGATGAGCCCGCCAGCCACCCTGCGCATCGTCGCTCCCGATGAGGCGGACACCGAACTGGGTGTAACCGAGGTATGGAACGTACAGCATGCCAAGACCGACGACCGCCTGGTCATCAACATCCACGAGCTGATCCACGAGACCTCGCACGATCTGGGCGTGGATCCCGGCCTGGTCAAGGATGGCGTAGAGGCAGATCTACAGCGCCTGCTGGCTGAGCAGATCCACTTGGCTGGGGCCGGTTTCACGCTGATTCGCCGTGAGTACATGACCGCGATCGGCCCGGTCGACATCCTTGCCCGGGATGCCACGGGAGCCACCGTGGCGATCGAGCTGAAGCGCCGGGGTGACATCGACGGCGTCGAACAATTGACCCGGTACCTCGAACTCCTCAACCGGGATCCACTAATGTCCCCGGTCAGGGGAATCTTTGCGGCACAGCAGATCAAGCCGCAGGCTCGCGTCCTGGCTCTGGATCGGGGCATCGACTGCCTGACGCTGGATTACGACATGATGCGTGGCGTGGACGACGTCGAGTCGCGCCTCTTCTAGCCTGAGCCCCTGGTTCGGTTGTCGGGTGCTGGGCGCACCGGGTGTCGAGTGCTGGGTGCACCGGGTGCGCCGGGTGTCGAGTGCTGGGCGTCGAGCGCCGGTAGTTGGAGATCGCGTCCCGGATATTGGACGTCGAGTGCTGGCGTGCGCCGGGTGTCGAGCGCCGGTCATCGGGCGCCGAGTGTCGGGAGCCGGGTACCGGACGTCGGGCGTCGGATATTGAACGTCGAATGCTGGCGCGCGCCGGGTGTCGCGTGCCGGGTCTTGGACGTCGGGTGTCGGGAGCCGGGTACCGGATGTCGAGTGCTGGTGTGCGCATAAAGCCGCGTGCGCAGCGCCCTGCTATTGACAGCTGCATTGTGACCGGGTTTCACTCGAATATTTGTTCGAGAGATTTGTCCACATAGCCTGTAAATCCGCAGGAATGTTGGTGCGGTTTGGGACAATAGAGGTATGGAAGGCAGCACAGCTCCATCACCGCAACGGACGGGAATCCCCGCCCGGGTGGCCGCCCCGCGGGGCGGTTCTGGTTCGGTCGGCCAGCCCGACGGCGGCGCCTCCACCTCTACCCCTGCATCTGTCCGGACTCGGGCTGGTGCCGCGTCCTCTTCACTGGTCTCTGACTATGCGTCCTCGCCTGCCGGTGCTGCTCTCTTGGCGACCCGGTCCGTTGGTCCCGGTCGCAGTCGCGGTGGATCTCCCGCAGCTACCCGGTCCTTCCGTCGCAGTGAATCTTCCGTTCGGGCCCTGGCCGAAGCCCTCCACTCCCTGCGACCAGCCGGTGATGCGGCGGGGCTGATTGATCAGCTGCGGGAGCTCGAGGATCTGAAGTCCGCGATCGCGGGCGTCCAGGCGCGGATCACGGTGGCTGTTGACGTGGCCGAACGCCAGGCCCAGGCTCTGGCCGGGGTTCCCGCTGGGGAGCAGGGCAAGGGTGTGGGGGCGCAGGTCGCGTTGGCCCGGCGTGAGTCCCCGTCCCGCGGCAGCAGGCTCCTCGGGTTAGCGCGGGCTTTGGTCACGGAGATGCCCCACACGTTGGCGGCCTTGCATTGTGGCCAGTTGAATGAGTGGCGGGCCACCCTGTTGGTGAAGGAAACCGCGTGCCTGTCCGCCGCGGACCGGGCAGCGGTCGATGAGGAACTCGCCCCCGACACGGGCACGTTCGACGGGTGTGGGGATCGGGCGATTATCGCGGCGGTGAAAGCAGCCTCGTATCGGAGGGATCCCCGGTCGGTGGTGAACCGGGCCGCCCGCGCGGTGACGGAACGGTGCGTGAGTATCCGTCCCGCACCGGACACCATGGCCTACCTCACCGCCCTGCTCCCCGTGAAAGAAGCAGTCTCCACCTATGCTGCGTTGTCACGCCACGCGGACACCACTAAGGCCGCCGGCGACCCAAGGTCCCGAGGCCAGGTGATGGCTGACACCCTGGTTGAACGTGTCACCGGGGTCCCCGGGGGTGTCAGCCGGGTCGAGTTGCAGCTCATCATGACCGACCGTGCCCTCTTCCAAGGCGACAGCGAACCAGCCAGGATCCCCGGCTACGGCATCATCGGCTCCCACTGGGCACGCACCCTCCTCACGATGGGACAGAAGACGAGCACCGGAACAACCGACCCGAACGATTCGGATACCTCCGGGGAGAAGCGGTCCGCTTTCGATGTGTGGTTACGTCGGCTCTACACTGCGCCGTCGACCGGGGAGTTGGTGGCGATGGATTCCACCGCCCGGCTCTTCACGAAAGCCCAACGCCGGTTCATCACCGCCCGCGACGACACCTGCCGCACCCCCTACTGTGACGCACCGATCCGCCACTTCGACCACATCATCCCCTGGCACCGTGGCGGACCCACCACCATCACCAACGGGGCAGGGCTCTGCGAAGCGTGCAATCACACCAAAGAACAACCCGGCTGGACAACCCAAACAATCCCCGGACCAAGGCACAGGCTCAAAGTCACCACCCCCACCGGCCACACCTACCACTCCACAGCACCACCCCTACCAGGCACCGGCTCCGGCACGGGCACCGGCACCGGCACCGGAGCGACAATCGAGCGGGCACAGGTCAAAGGCTTGAAGCAGGTCAGGTCGCGACCCTAAGTAACCTGGCAGGCAATCACCGAGCACGGCCCTCACCTTGGCCCGACCGGAAACACGCCGATCCGAAACACGCCCAC
Organism: Arthrobacter sp. 260; assembly: GCF_013116745.1. Lineage (GTDB taxonomy): Bacteria > Actinomycetota > Actinomycetes > Actinomycetales > Micrococcaceae > Arthrobacter_D. Next base: position 440,292 of record NZ_JABFOE010000001.1, on the reverse strand, counting down.
TCTCACCGAGCATTCCCCCAGTCCTGGAAGTCCCCAGCTCATTGACAACCTAGGCCAGGCGCCAGCTACAGTCCCCCACCATTCCCTACACAAGGGCGTTACAGCGACCCGATACGGGTACCCGAAAGCCCCCGCACAATGTAATCCGTGCGGCCAATCTGAGAGCTGCGCATAGAATCAGGGCTATGGTCAGCAACGAGGTTCCTGGACGCTCCACCGTGCGCTACATTCGTGGACGCCTTGTCACCGAGGCCGGAATCATCGATGACGGGGTACTGGCTGTTGATGGGGATCGCATTTCATTTGCCGGACAAGCCACAGCGTTCGATAGCGGATCCGCACCAGCAGATCGGGACTTCCCGCCAGGTAGCATCATCCTTCCCGGCCTCGTCGATACGCACTGTCACGGAGCAAACGGCGGCGACTTCGCCAATGCTGACGCAGATGCGGCACGCCGCGCGATCGACTTCCTCCACCGCAGCGGTACCACCACCCTCCTCGCAAGCACCATGACTGCACCACGGCAGGACCTACTGAATGCGCTTGCGGTCCTGGCTGACCTGGCAGAGGAAGGGGTCATCGCTGGCATCCACGCAGAAGGCCCGTTTGTCTCGGTCGCACGCTGCGGCGCCCAGAACCCCGACTACATCTCCGATCCTGAACCTGACTATGTGGCTGAGCTGATCGAAGCAGCACAGGGCCGGATGAAGACCATGACGTACGCGCCGGAACTGCCCGGAGCTGATGCGCTCGTCGATACCCTGACCACCCACGGAATCACCCCCTCACTCGGACACACCGACAGCGACACTGACACCGCCGCAGCGTCACTCGCACTCGCGTGGGAGGAAATGGAGTCAACCGGGTTCGACGGCTACAGTATGCGACCCACAGTCACCCACCTCTTCAATGGGATGCCGCCGCTGCACCACCGCTCCCCCGGCCCTGTAGCCGCCTGCCTCCGGGCAGCCAAGGCGGGCACTGCCGTGGTCGAACTGATCGCCGACAACGCACACCTGGATCCCCAGACGGTTCTGACGGTTTTTGACCTCGTGGGCTCCGAAAACATCACCCTGGTAACCGATTCAATGGCCGCAGCCGGTCTCCCTGACGGTAACTACCATCTGGGCTCCTCCGCCGTAACTGTTGCCGACGGTGTAGCTACCCTGGACCGCACGGGATCCCTCGCGGGCGGCACAGCTGTTCTGCTTGACGTAGTGCGACGCACCGTTGCAGCCGGTGTACTCCTTGAGGACGCGGTCGCCTCGGCGACTGTGGTCCCCGCCAATGTCCTGGGACTCGCCGACGAGCTCGGCAGCCTCCGGCTCGGCCTGCGCGCCGATGCCCTGGTAGTGACCGCCGATCTAGAGTTGCTGGCCGTGCTCAGGGAGGGCACGTGGCTGGAACCGCTCGAACGAGGCCACCACTAATTGCCTTTGCCAATTTCCCTAAGAATGCGCGCAATTTCCGTTGACCAGCACATGCCATTATGTGATGCTTAATTTAGTCTTTGTGTACGTGTTAAGCATGCTCGCAAGACGATGTTGCGAGCGTGTGACTTCCCAACGGAACCGAAGTACAAGAGGTGCCGATAGGTTGTTTCCGTGGAGTGACCCCGGGACTACACGCAGTGTGTAGGACTGAACATTTCATTATGGAGGAGAAACAAATGGCACAGGGCACTGTGAAATGGTTTAACGCTGAAAAGGGCTTCGGCTTCATTACCCCGGACGACTCCGACGGCGATGTTTTCGTTCACTACTCTGAGATCCAGACTGGCGGATTCAAGACTCTTGACGAGAACCAGCGCGTTCAGTTCGAAATCGGTCAGGGCGCCAAGGGCCCCCAGGCTACTGGCGTCACCGCCCTGTAGCAACCGACGGTCGTCCTCGCTGTCGACCAGTTCTCAAGAGTAGGGCCCCCACGAATGACCGTGGGGGCCCTATCTTTAAGAATTCAGCGCCAGGTGCCTATCCCGACAACCGGTCCCGCCTCCAGCCAGGAGGACAGTCCGGCGTAGACGTCGAATTTCATGGCCAGCAACACTTCCTGGCCCTCATAGTCCAGCGTGACCACTATGGCCCCGGGTTGGATACGGCGTTTCTCGGCCTCAGTCGGCTGACGCCATCCCCTCAGTTCCAGCGAACTGCGCAGGTACCGATACCGGGGGCGTGGGCTCAGCGACGCCATCTGCAGCCATTCAAGATGTCGGTCCGTATAACGACAAACCCCCATCTGCCATCCCTTGGGAGGGAAGCAGATGGAGGCGTCAAAAGTTCCGAGCGCTCCACGCAACTGAAGCCGGCGAAGACCGAAAGCCAAAATGGCAAGCACCAGCAGCAGGAAGACTGCTGCGAGCGTGATGAAGGCTATACCTAGACCGTCCATCACCGGTATTGTCAGCGAGTCTCCGCGGACACATTGCCGCCGATCTTCGCGTTGTCAGCGACAATGACTACCCGGTTGCTGTCGACGGAAAAGAACCCTCCATCCACCGATACTAAAAGCCGTTCACCGGAGACGGGCTCGATGGCCATCTCGCCTTCGGCTAGGATGGCGAGCATCGGAGCGTGCCCGGGCAGGATACCGATTTCGCCATCGCTGGTGCGGGCCCTGACCATGGTCGCCGCGCCGGACCAGACAAAATGGTCCGCCGCGACGATTTCTACTTCGAGTTCAGCCATGAACGTTACTTTCCGGTCTGCTCTTGGATCTTGGCCCACTGGCGCTCGACGTCGTCGAGTCCACCAATGTTGAAGAACGCCTGCTCAGCAATGTGGTCAAGGTCGCCGTTGGCGATGGCGTTGAAGCCCTCGATGGTGTCCTTGATGCTCACGGTGGAGCCTTCGACTCCGGTGAACTGCTTTGCCGTGTAGGTGTTCTGCGACAGGAACTGCTGGATGCGGCGAGCCCGCGAAACAACAATCTTGTCTTCTTCAGAGAGCTCATCGACACCGAGGATGGCGATGATGTCCTGCAGTTCCTTGTTCTTCTGAAGGATCTGCTTGACGCGCACTGCTGTGTTGTAGTGATCCTGACCGATGTACTGAGGATCGAGGATTCGCGACGTCGAAGTCAGCGGGTCGATCGCCGGGTACAGACCACGGGAAGCAATTTCACGTGACAGTTCGGTGGTTGCATCGAGGTGGGCGAAGGTCGCTGCCGGTGCCGGGTCGGTGTAGTCATCAGCAGGCACGTAAACGGCCTGCATCGACGTGATCGAGTGGCCCTTGGTCGAGGTGATGCGCTCTTGGAGGAGGCCCATCTCATCGGCCAGGTTTGGCTGGTAACCCACTGCCGAAGGCATCCGGCCGAGGAGGGTCGACACCTCGGAACCTGCCTGGGTGAAGCGGAAGATGTTGTCAACGAACAACAGCACGTCCTGCTTCTGGACATCCCTGAAGTACTCGGCCATGGTCAGCGCCGACAGAGCGACCCGGAGGCGCGTTCCTGGTGGCTCATCCATCTGGCCGAACACAAGCGCGGTGTCCTTAAGGACGCCCGCCTCTTCCATTTCAACCCAGAGGTCGTTTCCTTCACGGGTCCGCTCGCCAACGCCAGCGAATACGGAGGTACCACCGAAGTTACGGGCAACACGGGTGATCATTTCCTGGATCAGCACGGTCTTGCCAACACCTGCACCACCGAAGAGACCGATCTTTCCACCCTTGATGTACGGGGTGAGCAAGTCGATGCTCTTGATGCCGGTCTCCAGCATCTCGGTGGAGCCTTCAAGCTGGGCGAATGCCGGTGGCTTGCGGTGGATTGGCCACCGCTCAGTGATCTCCAACGAGGACTCTTCGACGTCGAGGGGCTTACCCAGGACGTTGAAGATGTGACCCTTGACGACGTCGCCGACAGGCACCGAAATGGCGCTCCCGGTGTCGTGGACAACGGTTCCGCGGACCAGGCCATCAGTGGCCTGGAGCGAGATTGCACGCACCAGGTTGTCACCGAGGTGCTGTGAGGTCTCGAAGGTGATGGTGTGCGTCTCACCATTGAGAGTGATCTCAGTGGTCAGCGCGTTATAGATTGCGGGAATGGCGTCAGCCGGGAACTCGACGTCGACAACCGGGCCAATGACACGGGCGATTCGACCTGTGCCGCCGGATGCAACTGAGTCACTACCGTGCTCAATAGTCTGGGCAGTCATCTCTCTCACTTCACTTACGTAGATGGCGTGGGGCTAAGTCTAACTAGGGTGGAGCAGGTTCAAGAACTTGAGGGAAGGCTAGGAAGCGCTGAGCGCGTCCGCACCTGCCACAATTTCCGAAAGTTCCTGGGTAATCTCCGCCTGGCGCGCAGTGTTGCGGAGCCGGGTGTACTTCTTGATGAGGTCCGATGCGTTGTCGCCTGCGGACTTCATTGCCCGCTGACGGGCAGCAAGCTCGCTGGCGGCCGCCTGCAACAGAGCCGCGAAGATCCGCGACTCGATGTAGCGGGGAAGCAGTGCGTCCAGAACCATTTCCGGCTCCGGTTCGTACTCATACAACGGCAGCAGATCCGATTCGGATGCTGCTTCCTCTTCGACGACCTCGAGTGGAAGCAGGCGGATTACCGTTGGTTCCTGCAACACCATTGACCTGAAGCGGGTGTAAACCACATGGATTTCGTCAACGCCGCCGTCTTCGAAATCCGTGTTGAACTCGGCCAGGAGTGCCTTGCCGATGTCACGTGCAGTTTCGAACTCCGGAGCGTCAGTTCCGCCGGTCCATACGTTCTCGAACGCACGGTTGCGGAAGTCGAAGTAGGCCTGGGCCTTCCGACCGACAAGGTAGGTTTTGACTTCCTTGCCCTCTTCTCGCAGCAGCTCAATCAGCGACTCGGCCTGCTTCAACACACTCGCTGAGTATGAACCTGCGAGGCCGCGGTCCGAGGTCATCACCAGAACCGCCGACCGGCGGATCTGTTCTGGCTCGGTGGTCAGCGGATGGTCGATTTCTGACTGCGATGCCACTGCTGAGACGGCACGGGTGATCGCATTGGCGTAAGGCAGCGACGACGATACTCGTGCCCTTGCCTTGCCGATGCGAGAAGTCGCGATCAGCTCCATCGCCTTGAAGATCTTCCTCATCGACGTCGTCGAAGTGATCTTCTGGCGGTAGACCCGGATCTGGGCTCCCATACTTGTCCTTTCCTTCGTAGTCCACCTGGGGATTACGGCTAAGGCCGGGATGGCACCGGGATGGCTTAGCCATCCCGGTACCTAATTCCCTAGCGCTTCTGCTTGACGATCTTCTCCTGGTCGACCTCGTCCTCGGAGAGGGCGCTGTACTCTTCGTGACCGGCAACCAGACCATCATGGCCTTCGCCGAAGAATCCCTGCTTGAAGTCGTCGATCTGCTTCTTCAGCTCGTCAACGGTGGAGTCCTCAAGGAGGTTGGTCTCGGCCAGAGTGGTGAGCACTGACGACTTGTGCCGCAGGTGCTCAAGGAACTGGCCTTCGAACTTCCGGATATCTTCGACCGGTACGTCATCCAGGTAGCCGTTGGTGCCGGCCCAGATGGAGACAACCTGCTCCTCGACGGGGAACGGCGCGTACTGACCCTGCTTGAGCAGTTCCATGAGCCGTGCACCACGGGTGAGCTGCTGGCGTGACGCGGCATCCAGGTCGGAGGCGAACATCGCGAAGGCCTGCATGTCGCGGTACTGTGCGAGGTCGAGCTTCAACGTGCCCGAAACCTTCTTCATCGACTTGACCTGCGCCGAACCACCCACGCGGGACACCGACACGCCGACGTCCACAGCTGGACGCTGGTTGGCGTTGAAGAGGTCCGACTGAAGGAAGATCTGGCCGTCAGTGATCGAGATGACGTTGGTCGGGATATAGGCCGATACGTCATTTGCCTTGGTCTCGACGATCGGAAGACCGGTCATCGAACCAGCACCCAGCTCGTCGGAGAGCTTGGCACAACGCTCAAGCAGACGGGAGTGCAAGTAGAAAACGTCGCCCGGGTAGGCTTCACGTCCCGGCGGGCGCCGCAGCAGCAGCGATACCGCACGGTAGGCCTCGGCCTGCTTGGAGAGATCATCAAAGATCACCAAAACATGCTTGCCTGCGTACATCCAGTGCTGCCCGATGGCCGAACCGGCGTAGGGTGCCAGGTACTTGAAGCCCGCGGGGTCGGATGCAGGCGATGCAACGATCGTGGTGTACTCCAGGGCGCCCTTGTCCTCAAGGGTCTGGCGTACCGCAGCGATGGTCGAAGCCTTCTGTCCGATAGCGACGTAGATGCAGCGAACCTGCTTCTTCACATCGCCGGATTCCCAGTTGGCCTTCTGGTTGATGATGGTGTCGACGGCGATGGCCGTCTTGCCGGTCTGACGGTCACCAATGATCAGCTGGCGCTGGCCACGGCCGATCGGGATCATCGCGTCGATTGCCTTGAGCCCGGTCTGCATGGGCTCGTGGACCGACTTGCGTTCGGTAACGCCCGGTGCCTGAAGCTCCAGTGCGCGCCGCGCTTCTGCCTTGATCTCACCAAGGTCATCGATGGGCTGGCCCAGAGGGTCAACTACGCGGCCGAGGAAGGCGTCGCCCACTGGCACGGAGAGGATCTCTCCGGTGCGGTGAACTTCCTGGCCTTCTTCGATGCCGGTGAAGTCACCGAGCACGACGACGCCGATTTCACGGGTGTCGAGGTTCTGGGCGAGGCCCAGGGTGCCATCTTCAAAACGCAGCAATTCATTGGCCATCACCGAAGGCAATCCTTCTACCTTGGCGATGCCATCGCTGGCAGTGCTCACGCGGCCGACTTCAACGCGTTCTGCGTTGCCGGGCTCGTAGGATGCCGCAAACTCGTTCAACGCATTACGGACGTCTTCGGCGTTGATGGTCAATTCGGCCATCTGCAGTCCCTGCTCTCCTGTGTTGTGATCACCACTGCTTCGCGGCGACCGGTGTGTAATTCAGTCTGTTGTGTGTCTGGCTCCAGGACGGCGTACCGTCCTACACCGCAAGCTTTCGCCGCAGTTCAGACAGTTTGGCGATAACTGTGGAGTCAACCACTTCGTCGCCAACCTGGACGCGGACCCCGCCAATAAGTGACGGCTCCACGGTGACATCGGTTCTGAGCTCGCGTCCAAACAGGGAGTTGAGGCCCTGCTGCAACCGCTCGTACTGCTCATCAGTCAACGGACGGGTAACGCTGACGTTGGCAATCCAGCGGTCATGCCGTTTGGCCACGAGTTCAACGAACCGCTTCACCAAGTGAGTGGGCTTGATGCCGCGGGGTGCCTGTACTGCCTGACGCACCAACAGCTGCGCTTCTGGTCCGGCGTTGGGTACCAGCTTCAGCGCCAGGGCAACCCGGGCGTCGGTGCTGGCTTGCCGCTCGGACAGAGCGCGCTGCAATTCATGGCTCGAGTCAACGGTCCTGATGAAGTCGAAGAGATCGTTTTCAAGACTCTCCAGACTCGCTGCACCGTTGCCCCGATTTTCGGCCACCGCAATCGCTGCAGTGGCACCAAGGGTTTCCAGCGCGTCTCCAAGGTCACGGGCCGCGGCCCACCGCATGGAAACCAGTTCCCCGACCACAGTCGCTGTTTGATCCGAAACCTTGCCCGCAAGCAGGTTAGAGACCAGTGCGGCCTTGTCCTTGCCTTCACGGGAAGGATCGGTCAGTGCGCGGCGCAGGCCGGCGTTGCTGTCAATCATGTCGAGGACTCCAAAGAGTTCCTCGGCCAGGGACAGCGTTGCGCCGGGCAGACGGGTTTCTAGATCTTTCAGTGCCGTTGCCAGGGACTGGCTGGATACGCCTGCCATTACTTCGATGCACCTGCGCTCTGAGTTTCGAGGTCGGCCAGGAAGCGGTCAACCACTCGTGCGGACCGCTGGTCGTCGGAAAGGGACTCCCCGACAATCCGGCTGGCGAGATCAGTTGCGAGTGCGCCTACTTCAGCGCGCAACGAGACGACTGCAGCCTGACGTTCTGCTTCGATCTGGACGTGTGCCTGCTCGGTGATACGAGCGGCCTCGGATCCAGCCTTTTCCTTGAGCTCCGCGAGGATCTGGGCACCTTCGGCGCGTGCTTCCTCACGGATGCGGTTTGCCTCGGTGCGTGCGTCCACCAGCTGCTGCTTGTACTCGTCAAGCGCCGCGTTGGCTTCGGCCTGAGCGGCCTCCGCCTTGGCGATTCCGCCTTCGATGGCTTCAGTGCGCTCGGCAAACGTCTTCTCGAACGCCGGCATGACGAACTTCTTGACGATGAAAAACAGCAGTGCGAAGCCAGCGAGAGTAACAAAGAACTCCCACATGTTCGGGGCAAGGGGGCTATCGCTCCCCGCCGCCAAAATTACTGCGTTATCCATGTTTCACCCGTCTTTCTAAATACTTAGGACCAACACCTTGCGTTCTACTAGAGAACGAAGGCGAAGACCAGACCAAGGATGGCGAGTGCTTCGGTCAGAGCCAGACCCAGGAATGCGATGGGCTGGAGAACGCGCTGTGCCTCAGGCTGACGGGCGACGCCGTTGATGTACGCCGCGAAGACGAGTCCTACACCGATACCGCCGCCAATTGCGGAGAGACCGTAACCTACGAGGTTGAGATTGCCGTCCATTTTGTTCCTTTCAAGATGCCGCTTCCTGCGGCAGGTTGTTTGGGATCATCCCCAACGGGGAAGTCTTTATCTATGTGGTGAATTAGTGGGCGTCGGCGTTGAGAGCGCCTTCGATGTAGATGGCTGCCAGAAGCGTGAATACGTACGCCTGGAGCACCATGATGAGGATTTCAAGCATGTACATGGCCAGTGCGCCACCCAGGACGAGGACCGAAGTTCCTGCAAGCAGGATGCTTCCGCTCGTTGCCATGAACTCAATCGCGCTTCCAGCGAGCATCACGATCAGGTGACCGGCAAGCATGGTGGCGAAGAGTCGGAGGGAGTGGGTAACCGGGCGGACCAGGAAGTTCGAGATGATCTCGATGGGAACCACGATCGGCAGGATGTACCAGGGGACACCGGAAGGGACGACTGCGAGCTTGAAGTAGCGCAACCCGTGCTTCTGGATGCCGATTCCTACCCAGAGGATGTAGAAGATTGCCGCAATGGCATAGGCGCTACCCGGGTGGGAGAAGCTTGGGAGCTGCAGGCCCGGAATCGCTCCGAAGAGGTTGTTGACGATGATGAAGAAGAATGCAGTGAACAGCCACGGCACATACTTCATGAAGTCTTTGCCGCCGATAATGTCCTTGCCGACCGAGTTGCGGACGAAGCCATAGGACATTTCGCCCAGGAACTGCATCTTGCCGGGGACCATCTTGCCCTTGCGGGAAGCGATCAGGAAGAACGTCGAGATCAAGACCACCGAGAGGATGATCATCAGCATTTGCTTGCCGAAGCCAGCCTCGAACCAAATGCCGTATTCACCGCCCCAAGGGAGGATGTTCGGATAGTGGGTGTCGCTGATAGTAGGGGGTACGAAACCCTCGTCCGTCGTAGTGGCCGGGAGCGCAAGCGCGATCAACGCGTTTCCTCTCTGCAGTGTCCATCATTGGGCATATTCTGATCGGGCATAGAATCACTGCTCCGACTCGTTAAGTTTTCCGACATCACTTCGGGCTATCCCCAGCCTTCCCGCTGCTGTCCCTCGGCGTCGAACCGGGATCAGTTGTACCTTGGCGGGTGAGGTTATGCATGTGGGAGAGGTAGAAACCCCCGGCTGCACCCAAGAGACCTCCTGCGAGCACGATCCATTGCGTTCCCAGGAGGTTGTCCAGGCCCCAGCCTATCAAACTCCAGACGATGATCCCGCCAATTATGTAGCTGAAGACAGCTATTCCGGCGTTATAGCCGCCCTCGCCGTAGGGGCCGCGCACGTCGTCGTCGTTGCTCGATGAGGGATCCTGCTGGGGGCCGTTCACTGAATTCTCAGCCACGGTCGTCACCGGCAGACGGGCTGGTTGCTGGCTGGGTGGGAACCGGGTCGTTGTACAACTGGTGGCGCGCCTTCGAGAATGCGTAGACCTCAACCACCTGCCACAAGATCACCGTTCCGACGGCGGCACCAAAGAACCAGTTCCGGTCGAGCCAGGGTGGGGTACCGAGGACGAAGAGGGCGACGGCGAAGCCCACCACCTTGATCGCATAGGTGACAACGAATAGGCCCATAGCTCCCGAGGGGTTGCTGCGGCCGGCGAAGTGGCCGATCGCCAGGCTGATTCCAAAGAAGGCTACGACTAGCGCGTAACCGAAGACGGCACTGAAAGCTGCGTTGGAGCCAGAAAAAATCGCGGCGACACCAGCGGCGAGCACGATGGCCCCTGTGGCGACGAGGGTGCACTTCTTCAATATGCCGAGCCAGAGTGACCCCGATGGGTCGGCCGCGGGGTGGGCAGTGCCGCGGGGGGCTCCGACGCGCGGGGCGTCAGGTGTGCTCATAGGGAATCCGTCCGTAGATTCGATGTGAGGGAAGTCCCCGACTCAAGCCGCGCTTCATCTGCCGCGGACTGCGTATCAATTCTACAGTAAATAGAAATCGGGGTTCACCCCGCTTACCCAGGCAACCTACCGGAGGCCCGGACACGGCCGGCCAGCAGACGTGGTGAGTAGAGGTAAAGCACTACCACCCCGGCGGCCAGAAGGGAGAACGCGACGGCCATCAGTGGCGGAGAGGTCGCCGCAGCGAATCCGGCAGCACCGGTGAGCACCGAACAGCCGGTAACCACGAGGGCCGACTGGATGTGGGTCAGGCCGACGTCGGTCAGACGCTGGTACACGTGCTCCCGATGGGAGACGTACCAGCGATCCCCGGCGCGGAGACGACGCAGGAAGGTGGTGAAGGTGTCGGCGAGGTAGATCAGTACCGGCGAGAGTAGATACTCCAGATACACCCCCGCCAGCAGGCCGGTGACAGCTATCGCCGCGATCGAGGCGCCCAGCAGGTAACTGCCCACGTCGCCGAGGAACACGAACCCCCTGCCCAGGTTCCAGGGCAGGAACCCGGCAAAGGCGGCCGCCACCACCAGGCCGGCAACCACTAGCCAGAGCTGGTCGCTGAGCATCCCGGCGACCGCGTAGAAGGCGCCAACCGCGACTCCGTGTAGACCGGAGATGCCGTTGATGCCATCCATGAAGTTTGCCGCATTGATGTACGCGGCCACCGCCAGCGCGCCCACCGGAACCCACCAGAAGCTCTGGCCGATGGTCCACGCCAACGCTGCGGTCCCCACCGCACCGATCATCAGTTGCAACACTGCCCGCACCTTGATCGAGATCCCCCGGTAATCCTCGATCCAGCCGAGCAACGCGGCAGCGGAAAGCATCGCCAGGATGATCACGATCAGCGAGCGGTCCACGGCCACCAGCCCGACGGCGAGGGAGAGCGCCAACCCTGCGGCAATACCGACCGCTACGGTGATCCCCACTCCGCGGATCACCACCGTTGTATGTGAGGACCGCTCATTGGGGATGTCCAGCACCCCGAGCTTCGCCAGGACCGGTTTGAGGACGAAGGGTAGGACGGCACTGAGGACCAGCGAAGCGCCGACCACCAGGGCCAGCTGCAACTCAAGCATCGAGGATCCCGCCCTTGCGTTTCCAGTCGAGCAGGTTCAGCTGTCCGGGGTCGAGAATCGATACGTTGGTGTGCGAGATCTTCGGATGCAGCGGACGGGAGCCGTCCTCCCCGAAACCGACCAGTTCCTCATGCATCTTCTCCCCAGGCCGCAGCCCGGTGAAGACTATTTCGATGTCCTTGCCCGACATCGCGATCATCCGCTGCGCGACGTCGAGGATCTTGACGGCCTCGCCCATATCCAGGATCAGTACCTCTCCGGGGCGGCCGATGGCTCCGGCCTGGATCACCAGCTGGCAGGCCTCGGGGATGGTCATGAAGTACCGGGTGACCTCGGGGTCGGTCACGGTGATGGGTCCGCCCACCCTGATCTGCTCGGTAAAGAGGGGAAGCATCGAGCCCCGGCTGCCGATCACGTTGCCGAACCGGACCGAGACGTAGCTGTTGGAGGTCTGGGTGGCTTGCCAGGCGGTGAGCTTCTCGGCAACCCGCTTCGAGTGTCCCAGCACGCTGGTGGGGTTCGCCGCCTTGTCGGTGGAGATGTTCACGAAATGGGTCACGCCAGCGGCCTTGGCCGCGTTGAGCACGTTCTGGGTGCCCAGGACGTTGGTCTTCCAGGCTTCCTCCGGGTACTGCTCAAGCAGCGACACATGCTTGAGGGCGGCCGCGTGGAACACTACCTCGGGTTTGCGTTCCTCGAAGATGGCCCGGAGCGTGTCGGCGTCGCGAATGTCTGCCAACACGGTGTCCTTGCCGGTCAACAGTCCGCGCCCCGTCATGGAGAGCTGGGTGGACTGCAGTCCGGTTTCGTCGCGATCCAGCATGATGAGCTCGGCGGGGTTGAACTGCGCGAGCTGACGGCACAGCTCGGATCCGATCGATCCGCCGGCGCCGGTGACCAGCACCTTCTTGCCGGTGATGTACCCGGCGACCTCGTCGGCGTGGATGTCCACGGGTCGGCGCCCGATGAGGTCCTCAACCGCTACCTCCCGAAAATCGGAGAACCCTGCCCCGGACCCTTCGGTCGCGAGCATGTCCCGGAGAGGCGGCAGGACCAGGACCCTGATGTTCATTCCGGCCACCAGATCGGACACCCGGCGCACCTGGGAGGCTTCGACGTCGGCGAACGCGATCACCAGCACCGATGCCCGGGTGCGGGCGATGATGCTGGGGAGGTCCTCGATCCGGCCCAACACAGGGACCGTGGCAAGGCGGAGGTGCTTCTTGGCGGGATCGTCGTCGATCAGGCCCACCGGGAAATACGGCGAGTCACGGTCCTGGATCATCCGTCCCACCAGCGAACTGCCCAAGAACCCGGCTCCATAGATGAGGGTCCGTTGCGCATCCTCACCGGGTTTGGCCTTGCTCTCAACGAACATGCGTTTGAGATACCGGGTGGAGGCCATGAACATGCAAGCGAACGGGAAGGCAATAATGCCGATGCTGCGTGGAATCTCGATGATCGAGAAGAAGGCGACACTGACCAGGAGCAGAATCACCGAGACGATGACTGTGACGATCACCAGGAGTCGCGCCTCGTGGAAGCTGCCGAAGCTATACCGGCCGCGATAGAGGGCGAAGCTCAGACCAACTGCCAGCTGGGCAGCGAGGGCCACCGCACAGAACACCACCACCCCGGTGATGTTGATCTGGTTGATCAGCAGCTCGTACCGGAGTACCAGGGCCAGCAGAATCGCGACCACCCAGGCCACCGAATCGAAAATGTACTGCGACCAGAGCCAGAGCGTCGGCTTCTCCGACCGCGTCGTGCTGCGGTCATCCGGCCCTTCCCGGGCTGGATCCGCGCTGTCAGCGAGTTTCATGGTTCCTAACAACGGCTCGGCGGTCATGGCAATCGTGCAGAGGAGTCCTCACTGCAAGCGGTGAGTCCTCACGGCAAAATATCAGCTCGTGCTGGTGTAATAGACTCTCCCTACCCGAGAATACTAACCGCACTACCCGGCCCTGACCGCTTTTGAGGCGTGTTGTGAGTGGACCGGAAAGGACTGTTTTGCAGGATACCGTGGCCGTTGCGGCAGTAACATTTGACCGCCCCGACGACCTGCGTACCCTCCTGCTGGCACTGTCCCAACAGAGCGTGCCGCTCACCTCGGTGGCGCTGGTTGACTCGGGAACCAAGGATATCGAGTCCATCGCCATCGCCTCCGACGCACCGGTGAACTACATCCGCTCCCTGAGTAACCTTGGCGGTGCTGGCGGGTTCTCCCTGGCCATCCTGTCCGCGATGGCCAGCGGCGCAGAGTGGGTCTGGATCATGGACGACGACGCCCACCCCGAGGACCCGGAAGCCCTCGCTACCCTGCTGGCAGCCGCGAAGGCGGAGGGCCTCGACGTCGTCGTACCCCTGATTGTCGCCCCCGGCGAGCCGACCCGGCTGTCCTTTCCCTTCCGGCTGGCGGGCCGTTCGGTCCACGACCGTGCAGAGGTCGAAAAGCTCGGGATCATCAGGGACGTGGGCCAGTTCTTCAACGGCGCCTTGATCCGCACCGAGGTGTTCTTCCGGGTGGGGCTTCCCGATCTGCGCCTGTTCATCCGCGGGGATGAGACGGATTTCATGCTGCGGCTGCGACGAGCCGGCATTCCGTTCGGTACGGTGACCACCGTTGCGCTAAGCCACCCTCCGGGGTGGGCGGAAACGCACCAGGTGCTCGGCGACCGGCTGCACGTGCTTGTCCCCGAGACGGCGTTCAAGCGTTTCTACTACTTCCGCAACCGTGGTTATCTGACGCGCCGGTATGGCCGGGTGAAGTCCCTGATCGCCGACGGCGTGGGCTACCCGCTGTACTTCCTGAAGCATCGCGATCCGCGCGGGTTCGCCGACTGGTTCAGGGCCTACGCCACCGGGGTACGCGGACGCGGTTTCGGGCCCCCATCGGACCAGGGATTCTGAGATGACAGTCCCAGAATCAGCAGTGACAGTGGTGGTCACCACCTTCAATCGCGCGGGCTATCTGCGGGTCCTGCTCGAAACCATCGCGCAGATGGATCCGGCACCGGAGAACGTCATTGTGGTCAATAATGCGAGTACCGACGACACGGAAGAGGTCATTGCCCAGGCGAACCTCCCGGTGCCGCTGATTCACCATCGGCTACAGAAGAACGTTGGAGGATCCGGCGGTTTCTCGGCCGGGGCGGAGCGGGCACTCGCCGAGGGTGCCGAATGGCTCTGGCTGATGGACGACGACGTCGAGGTGCTCCCCGGCGCACTCGCAGCATTCCAGCCGCAGATGGAGACCTACCGCTGCCTTCACGGGCGCCGATACGACCACCTGGGCAAGCCGTTCTTCTGGCAGCACCAGTTCAACGCCTTTCTCGGCGTGCACTTCCCGGTCCACGGCAACGTGTTCCGCCACAGCCGCGTATTTCACACCAACGTAGGGTGCTTCGAAGGAATGCTGGTCCACGCCGATGTGGTGCGCCGCGTGGGTCTCCCCGATCCCCGGTTCTTCCTTAACGGTGATGACACCACCTACGGCTGGTTGATCGCCCAGTCAGAGCCGGTGGTGTACATCAACGAGTACGTGCTGAAAAAGGCACGGCCCCAGAAACAGATTGACCTCGGCGTCAGGCACCTTAATGACTCCAATGATCTGGGCCGCTACTGCGGCATGCGAAACCGGGGACACCTGGCGCGCTACCTCAGGGTCAACGGCAGGTTCAACCGGTGGGGGTTTGGTCTGGGCACCCTCCTGACCGCCGCCAAGGAAGTGCTCCGGCTGGTGGCCGTCGAGCACTCTCTCACGGGGCTGGCACCGCTCTGGCGGGGATGGCGGGAGTCGCGGGACATCCTCACGGATCCGGCCTGGCAGCCTATGCCGCCACTGACACCCCTTGCCGGGCGCCCGGAGAGGTCCGAGTTGCTGAGGGAGAAGAACTGACGATGCAGTGGGTGATTGTCGGCGCCACCGGGTTTGTGGGCTCGGCCGTGCTCCGCGCCGCGCAGGATGCGGGGCTGGACGTGACGGCTCTCCCAGCGCCCCGCCTGACCAGCGATGCCATATCCGCCGTGCAGATCATCGATGAGGCAGCACGCCACCCGGCGGTAACCGATCTCGCCGCTGCGCTGGCTGGCGCGTCGGTAGTGGTCAATGCCGCCGGCGTCGCCGCTCCACGGGGTGCTGACACGGCTGAACTCCGCGGAGCCAACGCACTCCTCCCCGCCGTCCTTGCCTACGCCTGCTCGGAGGCTCAGGTGGAGCGGTTGATCCACCTCAGCAGTGCAGCGGTCCAGGGTCACCGGGAGATTCTCGACGAGTCCTCCGATCTGGCGCCGTTTTCGGCCTACTCCCGGAGCAAGGCGCTCGGCGAGGAAGCACTTCGTCTCACAGCTAGCCAGGGTAGGTTCGAAGGAATGCACCCGGTGGTGATCCGCGCCACCTCCGTGCAGGGCGCAGGCCGGCCGACGACCGCTGCACTCGCCAGGTTGGCGGCATCACCCTTCGCCTCGGTGGCCGCACCCGGAACCGCAAGCACCCCGGTCACGTCGGTGGAGTCCCTTGCCGACTATGTGGTTCAGGCGGGCACTTTTGCCGGACCACTTCCGGCGGTCATCCTCCAGCCCGGCGAAGGAATGACTGTCCGCTCTGTACTGGAGGCGGTGGGAGGCACCCCGATCGTATTGCCGCGGTCCCTGTGCCGTTTCATCCTTCGGGTGGGCTACCGGGTCTCAGCGCTGCTCGGTGAACGGCTGCATGGCAGTCTGCGTCGGGTAGAGCTGATGTGGTTCGGTCAGGCGCAAGCCCCGGGGTGGGCCGAAGCCCACGACATCCGGGTGGAACACCGGGTCAGCGGGGTGCTGGAGGCTGCTGGGTCCCGGCAACGTCAGGGCCGTCCGAGGAAGCGCCGGGACCGTCAGGCGCGCCAGGTTCCCTGACCCCCGGGACAACCTCCTGCAGCTGGGCAAGGCTGATGCTGCCGGAGCGCACCACCAGCAGGTCCTCTCCCGTTGCGTCGACGATTGTTGAAGCGGTGCCACTCCGTGGCCCGCCCTCAAGGTACACCTCAACCGAGTCGGCCAACTGGGCATAGGCCTCCGCGCCGGTAGTTGCGGCCGGCGAACCCGTCCGGTTGGCTGATGAAACCGCCAACGGCCCGGTCAGGGTCAATAGGTCAAGCGCCAACCGGTCATCAGGCATGCGCAGGGCAACGGTGCCCATCGTGTCCCCAAGGTCCCAGGTCAGTGACGGCTGCGCACGGAAGATGAGGGTCAATCCCCCAGGCCAGAACGCCTCGGCGAGCTTCCGTGCGTCGGGGTGGACGTCGGTGGCCAAGCCGTCCACGGTCTGGATGCGAGGGATCAGAACAGGTGGCGGCATGCTCCGCCCCCGCCCCTTGGATGCCAGCAGGGTGGCCACGGCCTGGGGTGAGAACGCATCGGCGGCGATCCCGTACACCGTGTCGGTGGGGACCACCACGCACTGATTGGCAGCGACGGCGCGCTGGGCATGGGCCAACCCCTCGCTTCGCTGGGCTGGGTCGGAACAGTCGTAGCTGGTGGTCACTAATTTATTCTTTCACTGGTGCGCCAGGATTGGCGTATTCGGTGCGGACGGCCGAGGTGGAGCGGTCCCGTCCGGTGAGGTCTTGATGGGTGAGGACTGTGTCCCAGCGGGGGTCGGCCCGCAACAGCGCCGCGATCGCCGGGGCCTGAACCTCAGCATGTTCCATCACGAAATAGCCACCGGGCACCAGCAGCCGTGCCGCGCTGAGCGCCGCAGCCCAGGGTAGTTCGAGTCCGTCCCTGCCACCGCCGTAAAGCGCGATATGCGGGTCGTGGTCAGCCACCTCAGGCTCCCGGGGTACTGCTTCGGAGGGAATGTAGGGCGGGTTAGACACGACGACGTCGAACGTCCCGTCCTCCTCCCCCAGAGCGTCCCGCAGGTCGCCAAGAATCAATGTCACTGACCGTGGGAGAAGATTTCGTTCGGCCCACGCGTGGGCCAGCGGGCTGTACTCGACCGCGTAGACGTCCGCGCCGGGCACCTCGTCGGCGATGGCTGCGGCGATGGCGCCGCTGCCGGTCCCCAGGTCAACCACCCGGGGTCGGCGCAGCGTGAGCGCGTGATCGATCGCCAACTGCGCCACTGACTCCGTCTCCGGGCGGGGAATGAAGGCCCCCGGGCCGACCGCCAGCTCCAGCCGCCGGAAGTAGGCAATGCCGGTGATGTGCTGGAGCGGCACCCTCAGCGCACGCTCCGCCACCAGCTCAAAGTAGCCTGCCGGGGCTGGCGCACCGAGGAGCGCCATGGTCTTGACTCGCCCCACCGGCTCGCCCAACAGGTGTGCTGCCAGCAGATGGGCATCCGCCCTCGGGCTGGGCACCCCTGCGTCGGCCAGTAGGTCAGTGGCTCGCGCCAGTGCATCCTCTAGCGTCTCTTCGACGGAGGTCCGATCGGTCATGGGGCGGTGGGTGTTCAGTCGTCCTCGCCGATTGCGTCAAGCCGTGACTGTTCATCCATCTCGATGCCCGCCTGGATCACTGCTTCAAGGTCACCGTTCATGACTGCGTCAAGGTTGTAGGCCTTGTACCCGGTACGGTGATCGGCGATGCGGTTTTCGGGATAGTTGTAGGTACGGATCCGCTCGGAGCGGTCCATGGTACGGATCTGCGACTTCCGGATATCCGAGTTCGCCGCATCGATCTGTGCCTGCTGGTGTGCCAGGATCCGGGACCTGAGCACCCGCATGCCCGCCTCGCGGTTCTGCAGCTGGGATTTCTCGTTCTGCATCGCCACGACAATTCCGGTGGGAAGGTGGGTAATACGGACCGCAGAGTCGGTGGTGTTCACCGACTGGCCGCCCGGACCGGACGACCGGTAGACATCGATCTTGAGGTCGTTCTGGCTGATCTCCACTTCCTCAGGCTCATCCACCTCGGGCAGGATCAGCACGCCCGCAGCGGAGGTGTGGATTCGGCCCTGCGACTCCGTCACCGGGACGCGCTGCACGCGATGCACCCCGCCCTCGAACTTCAGGCGGGCGTAGACGCCCTCGCCCGGGTCGTTGGAGGATCCCTTGATGGCCATCTGGACGTCTTTGTAGCCGCCCAGGTCGGACTCGTTGGCCGAGATGATCTCGGTCTTCCAGCCGCGGGTCTCCGCATACCGGGTGTACATGCGGAGCAGGTCGCCGGCGAACAGTGCCGCCTCGTCGCCGCCTTCGCCACCCTTGACCTCGATGATGACGTCCCGGCTGTCGTTGGGGTCGCGCGGGATGAGCAACCGGCGCAGCCGCTCCTGCGCGGCAGCGAGCTGTTCCTCAAGGACCGGAACCTCGGCAGCGAACTCCGGATCGTCGGCCATTTCCTGGGCTGCTTCGAGATCGTCCTTCAGCGCTTCCCACTTGGTGTGCGCGTCGACAATACTGCTCAGCTCGGCGTACCTGCGGCCGAGCTTGCGGGCCAGCACCTGGTCAGAGTGCACTGCCGGGTCGGAGAGCCTGAGCTGCAGCTCGGCGTGCTCGTCGAGCAGGTTCTGGATCGACTCAAACATTTGGGAAATACCTCTTTCGAACAATTTCTATTTCAACAGCTATAACCGAAACCGGCCCGAAAACCTGTCACTTCTGTCGACTCGTTTGGTTAACCAGAGCCGCCCACGCTCCATCCGGCGGACCGGAGGAGCGTGGGCGACGGGTGGCTTGCTAGTCGTCGTCGTTCTTGGAACCCAAGGTGGTCTTCTGGACCTGCATCAGGAACTCGACGTTCGACTGGGTTTCCCGGATCTTGTTGGTCAGCAGTTCAAGTGACTGCTGTTCGCCCAGTCCGGAAAGGACACGGCGCAGCTTCCACATGATCTTGACCTCGTCCGGGGACAGCAGCTTCTCTTCACGACGGGTACCCGACGCGTTGACGTCGACGGCCGGGAAGATCCGCTTGTCAGCGAGGTTCCGGGACAGGCGCAGCTCCATGTTGCCGGTGCCCTTGAACTCCTCGAAGATGACCTCGTCCATCTTGGACCCGGTCTCGACGAGCGCGGTGGCGAGAATGGTGAGCGAGCCACCGTTCTCGATGTTGCGTGCCGCACCGAAGAAGCGCTTCGGCGGGTAGAGCGCTGCCGAGTCGACGCCGCCGGAGAGGATGCGTCCGGATGCTGGGGCTGCGAGGTTATAGGCGCGGCCCAGTCGGGTCATCGAGTCGAGCAGGACCACCACATCCATCCCCATTTCCACGAGACGCTTGGCGCGCTCGATGGACAGTTCGGCGACAGTGGTGTGGTCATCAGCCGGACGGTCGAAGGTGGAGGCAATAACCTCACCCTTGACAGTGCGCTGCATGTCGGTGACTTCCTCGGGACGTTCGTCAACCAGCACCATCATGAGGTGGACCTCAGGATTGTTGATGGTGATCGCGTTGGCGATTGCCTGCAGGATGAGCGTCTTGCCAGCTTTGGGTGGCGAGACGATCAGGCCACGCTGGCCCTTGCCGATCGGCGCCACAAGGTCGATGACGCGAGGGCCAATTTTCTTGGCCTCCGTCTCAAGGCGCAGGCGCTCGGTTGGGTACAGCGGAACCAGCTTGGCGAACTCGACCCGGTCCTTGAGGTCCTCGGCTGGCTTGCCGTTCACCGAGGTGACGCGGATCAGCGCGTTGAACTTCTGGCGGGTGTTGTTCTGGTTCTCGCCGTCGCGGGGGGCACGAATGGCGCCCACCACTGCGTCGCCCTTGCGCAGGTTGTGCTTCTTGACCTGTGCCAGGGAAACGTAGACGTCGTTGGGGCCGGGAAGGTAGCCGGAAGTCCGCACGAACGCGTAGTTTTCCAGGACGTCCAGGATGCCCGCTACGGGCAGCAGGACGTCGTCGTCAGTGACCTCGACGTCGTCGACCTCGGGGTTCTGGTTGCGGTTCCGACGACGGTCATTCCGGTCGTTGCGGTCGCGGAACCGGCTGCTGCGGTCGTTGCCCCGGTCATTCCCACGGTCGTTGCCGCGATCATTTCCGCGGTCGTTGCCGCTTCCGTTGTCGTCGCGGGAGTTGCGGTTGCGGCGGTTCCGGCCACGGCCACGGCTGTCGTCGTCCCGGTTGTCGTTGCCCCGGGTCTCGTTGCCGTTGCTCCGGTTGTCGTTGCCGTTGTTCCGGTTGTCGCTGGAATCAGTCCGGTTGTCGTTCCGGTTCCGTCCGCCACGGTCATTGCGGCCGTTCGCATCATTCTGCTCGGAGGTCTCGTTCGACTCGCCCGCGCCCTGATTGTTCCGGTCCGAGGTGTTCCGGTCGGCGTTGTTACGGTCCGAGCGCGACGAATCGTCTTGCGACGCCGTCTCCGAGGACTCGTTCACTGAGTTGTCGGCACGCTCTTCGCCGCGGCGTCCACGGCGGTTCTCGCGGGGAGCGCGGCCACGGCCACGTTCGCCGCCATTGTCCCGGCCAGTGTTCTCGCGGCCGTTCGTGTCGCTGCTGCCGTTCTGGGCATCGTCGGCAGATGCTTCAGCAGCTTCCGGCTGGGGAGCCTCGGAGGTGGGCAGGCTGACGACGCCATCGGATCCGGCGCGTCGGTTGCGGTTCCGGGTGCGCGATGGACGCTCGGTCTGCTCCTGTGCAGCACCGTCGCTGTCCTGGCTCTCGATGTCGGTGCTCGCGGTCCTGCTGGATGCACGGCGCGACGAGCGGGTCGAGCCATTTGACTGGCTGGCCTCCGACTCGGATGCGCTGGCATCGCTGGGAGCTGCGTCCTTGGGGCGGTCTGCGACCGCGGAGCCACGCTGATGATCGGAGATAGCCGAGACCAGGTCGCCCTTGCGCATCCTGGAACCGCCAGTGATGCCCAACTGGCCGGCAAGCGCCTGGAGCTGGGCGAGCTTCAGCCCGGCAAGGCCGGAGCTTTTGGAAGCGGGAGCGTCGGCTGCGCCGGCGTTTGATGTGTCCACACCTGATATCAGGTCAGTGGTTTCAGTCACGAAGGATCCTTCCCCCTCGTCGGGCGGTCCAACTCTGATGTGGACCGCGTTTGGTTAGCCCTGCCACCGTTAGAAGAACTGGCGGATCGGGTTCGGTCCTGCCGGTAGAGTCCGGCCTGGCCGTGCGTGCTAGGAACCTTCGGAAGTAAGTAGGCTTTCGGTTTAAGTTCAAACCGGTGATGCTCATACGTTCCTGGGAGGTTACACCGGAGGTGATGCGACTGCTGAAAACCATGCAGTTTTGCGGCGGTCAAAAGAAAATGACGGCCAGATCAGCAGAAGCACTCAGTTGAACAGCGAACCAATAGGTCACGATTCATTCCGTTGGTGCACCACCAGTTTAGCACCCTCAGGGGCAACGGTCAGCCTAAGGACGCGCCATTGGGCGCCTGAATCTGCATTGTCTGGGTCCGCCGTCAGTGACCTGATCGCCTGCTCGGCGGCCGTCGCTTGCGCCTCGCCGACGGCGAGAGTCATCACCGTTGGCCCGGCACCGGAAATGACTGCCGGGAATCCCTGGGCCCTGAGCTGGCGCATCAGGGTGGCGCTGGGAAGCATCGCCTGCGCCCGGTAGTCCTGGTGCAGTTCGTCCTGGGTGGCATCCAGGATGAACTCAGGCTCACGGGACAGCGCGTCAATCAGGAGCGCCGCACGGCCGGCATTGGCTGCGGCACTGGCGTGGGACACCGAGGTCGGCAGCAACGCCCTCGCGCTTTCCGTCGACAGGCTGGTCGACGGGACCGCAGCTATCGGAATGATTGACGGATGCACGGGGACGCGGGTGCTGTGAAAGACCCTCCCGGTTTCCCAGGAGATGGCGAGTGCACCCACCAGTGCCGGCGCTACGTTGTCGGGGTGACCCTCCAGGGTGGAACACAGCTGGAGGAGGGCAGGTGGTGCCATCCGTGCGGCGTCCGGGAGCAGGAAGTTGGCTCCCAGCACGGCGGTGACGATCGCTGCCGCCGAGGAGCCCAGCCCCCGTCCGTGAGGGATCAGGTTTTCGGTTTCCAGCTCAAGACCCGGGCAGCCGTATCCTGCGCGATCGAGGGTTTCCAGCAGGGTCCGCGCCACGAGGTGGTTGCCATCGGTGGGGAGGCTGTCCGCCCCCTCGCCGGTAACCCTGACCGACACAATGCCGCTGGTGTTGGTTCGTACCCTGACCGTGTCAAAAAGCGATACGGCCAGTCCCAGCGTGTCGAACCCGGGGCCGAGGTTTGCGCTGGTCGCTGGCACCCGGATGGTAACGTCCTGACCAGCAGCAACGAGGCGGGCGGGCACCGGCGAGGGGTCGATCTCGGTGGAGTACACGGGAACCCGGTCACTCACCCGCTGTGCCCTCGAGTCCCAGAGCGGTCGCGACGCTGACGACGTCGAAATCCACCTTCGTGGGCTCGACGTCGGATCCGTCGGCGGCTTTCAGCGCCCACTGGGGGTCCTTGAGTCCGTGGCCGGTCACGGTGATGACAATGGTCTTGCCGACGGGCGCCTCTCCCGCGGCATGCTTCTTCAGCAGCCCGGCGACTCCGGCCGCGGAGGCTGGTTCCACGAAGACACCCTCGCGTGCGGACAGCCAGCGGTGTGCGTCGAGGATTTCCTCGTCGGTGACTGCTTCGATCAAGCCACCGGATTCATCCCGGGCGGCAATCGCCTGGTCCCAGGAGGCGGGGTTGCCGATCCTGATGGCCGTGGCGATGGTGTCGGGCTCGGTTACCGGGTGTCCCTTCACCAGGGGCGAGGCGCCCTCGGCCTGGAAGCCCCACATGATGGGCCGTTTGGTGGAGACGGGTGGGAGCACAGTGCTGTCGCCGATGAGGTGGGGGTTGGAGTAGGGCTCCGCGTATTCCTTGTAGCCCTTCCAGTACGCAGTGATATTGCCGGCGTTGCCGACCGGAAGCAGGTGATAGTCGGGGGCGTCGCCCAGGACATCCACCACCTCGAAGGCTCCAGTCTTCTGGCCTTCGATCCGCGCTGGATTGACTGAGTTGACCAGGAACACCGGGTACGCCTCGGCGAGTTTGCGGGCGACGTCGAGGCAGTTGTCGAAGTTGCCGTTCACCTGAAGCAGTTCTGCTCCATGAGCGATGGCCTGACTCAGCTTGCCCATCGAGATCTTGCCGTCCGGCACCAGAACAGCGCAGGTGATGCCCGCCTGGGTGGCATAGGCTGCCGCTGAGGCAGAGGTGTTCCCAGTCGAGGCGCACACCACTGCCTTGGCCCCGGCCTCGATCGCTGCGGTGATCGCCATCGTCATCCCCCGGTCCTTGAAGGACCCGGTCGGATTCATCCCCTCAACCTTGAGGAAGACCTGGGAACCGGTCAGTTCGGAGAGTGCCTTGGCGGGAACCAGGGGGGTCCCGCCTTCACCCAGGGTGATGACCTCGGTGGACTCGGTGACTGGCAGACGGTCGGCGTACTCGCGGATAACGCCGCGCCATTGGTGAGCCACTTAGGCTCCTTCCACTCGAAGGACGCTCGTCACCGAATTGATCACGGCGAGGTCCTGGATATGTTGGACGGTAGTGGCCAGTGCGGCCTCGGTGGCGCGGTGGGTGACGATGCGCAGTTCAGCGGTGGCGTCCCCCGGCGTGCCGGCTGGATGAATATTCTGCCGCATGGTCTCGATCGAGACGCCCTGCTCGGCGAACAGCTGGGCGATCCGGGCCAGCACACCCGGCTGGTCCGCCACCTCGAGGCCGATCGAGTAGCTGGTTTTGACTGAGTCGATACTCATCGAGGGCACGTGCCCGGTGGTGGTTTCAGTGCGCCCGGGGCCCCCGAGCACCATCCGGCGTGCCGCGCTGACGACGTCGCCCAGCACGGCCGAGGCGGTGGGGGTGCCTCCGGCGCCCTGGCCGTAGAACATCAGTTCGCCGGCGTTCTCAGCTTCGATGAAGACCGCGTTGAACGCACCGTGGACAGCTGCCAGCGGGTGGTCACGGGGCAGCAGGGTGGGGTGCACCCGGACGCTGACGCCCTGGGAACCGGCGCCGTCAACGTCGTCGCGGGGCAGGAGTTCGGCAATGGCCAGCAACTTGATGACAAACCCGGCATCCTTGGCTGCGGCAATATCGTCGGCTGTCACCTTGGTAATGCCCTCGCAGTAGACATCCTCCAGGGCAAACCGGGTGTGGAAGGACAGGGACGCCAGGATGGCGCCCTTCGCCGCGGCGTCGTGCCCCTCCACGTCCGCAGTAGGGTCGGCTTCGGCGTAACCGAGGCGCTGGGCTTCGGCCAGGGCGTCGTCGAACTGTGCGCCGGTGGTGTCCATCTGGTCGAGAATGAAGTTGGTGGTGCCGTTGACGATTCCGAGCACCCGGGTGATGCGGTCGCCGGAGAGGCTGTCCCGGATGGGGCGCAGGATCGGGATAGCGCCGGCCACCGCTGCCTCATAGGACAGCTGGACCCTGGCGGCGTCGGCCTTCTCGTAGAGGGTGGGCCCGTCGAGCGCCAGTAGCGCCTTGTTGCCGCTGACCACCGTGGCGCCGTGGTCAATGGAGCGCAGGATCAATGACCGCGCGGGCTCGATGCCGCCCATCAGTTCGATCACAATGTCGGCGCCCTCCACCAGCGACTCGGCGTCGGTGGTGAAGAGTTCGCGCGGCAGGTCGACGTCACGCGGGGCGTCGAGGTTCCGGACCGCAATACCGGTCAGTTCCAGCCGTGCACCGGTCCGCGCGGCCAGCGCGTCGGCATCTTCGAGGAGGATCCGCGCCACCTGCGAGCCGACGTTGCCGCAGCCCAGCAGGGCGATCTTCAGCGTCGAAAGGGCTGGTGAGAACAAGTCTGTATCAGGTGAAATTGTGTCGCTCCTGCAATCAGTTGGTGGTGCGAGTGATATCCCGGGCCAGGATGTCATCCTCGGTTTCGCCGCGCACGATCAGCCGTGCCTGCCCATCCCGGACCGCCACGACGGGAGGCCTGCCGACCCAGTTGTAGTTACTCGACAGCGCCCAGCAGTAGGCGCCCGTCCCGGGGACCGCCAGCAGGTCGCCCGCACCGGTGTCCTCAGGCAGATAGACGTCCCTGACCACGATGTCGCCGCTTTCGCAGTGCATCCCGACCACGCGTGACAGCACGGGGTCCGCGACGGATGTCCGCGACGCGAGGGCCGCCGAGTAGTTGGCGTCGTAGAGGACTGGGCGGGGGTTATCGCTCATCCCTCCATCCACCGATACGTAACGCCGTGGCTGGGTGTCGCCGTCGACGTCGACCCTGACCGTTTTGGTAATACCGGCCGTGTACAGGGTGAAAGTGGTTGACCCGACGATGGCCCGGCCCGGTTCGATCGAGATCCGGGGCACGGCCAGACCGAGTTCCGCGCAGGTGGCGCGTACGACGTCGGCCATCGCCGTCGCGATCTCGGCTGGCGGGCGGGGGGCGTCGACCTCGGTATAGGCGATGCCGTAGCCGCCGCCCAGGTCCAGTTCGGGCAGTTCCCGCCCATGGAGGTCTCGGACCTGGCCAAGGAAGGCAAGCAGCCTGCGGGCGGCGAGCTCGAAGCCCTCGGGCTCGAAGATCTGCGAGCCGATGTGACAGTGGACGCCCAGCAGGTTGATCGACTCGTGCCCCAGCGCCGCCGCGACTGCCTGCGCTGCCGGGGAGGTGCCCGCCTCGTCTGTGCCCTGTCCTGCGGGTCCACCGGCGAGTGACAGACCGAACTTCTGGTCCTCGTGGGCGGTGGCAATGAACTCGTGGGTGGAGGCGTGCACGCCCGGGGTGAGCCGGAGCATCACGTTCGCTGTGGTGTTGAGGGAGGCGGCGAGGGCGGCGACCTGCTCCAGCTCGGGCAGGCTGTCCACGACGATGCGGCCCAGGTTCAGGTCCAGCGCGCGGCGGAGGGCGGCATCGGACTTGTTGTTCCCATGCAGGCTCAGGTGCTCACCGGGGATGCCGGCCCGCATGGCGATCGCCAGTTCCCCGGCCGAGCAGGTATCCAGGCGCAGGCCCTCCTCCGCCGCCCAGTGCGCAATCTCGGTGCAGAGGAACGACTTGCCGGCGTAGTAGACGTCCACTCCCCCGCCGAGGTCAGCGAAGGCGGCGTCGAACGCGTCCTTGAAGCTGCGGGCCCTCGACCGGAAATCATCCTCGGACACGACGAACAGCGGGGTGCCGAACTCGGCGGCGAGCGCGCTCACCGCGATCCCGCCGATGGAGAGTTCCTCACCGGTTCGGCTCACGTCCTTCGCCCAGAGGGCAGGGTCGAGCCGGTTGACGTCGTCGGGATAACTCAGCCAGGCGGGGGCCAGCGGCGAGGGTGTGGACAGGCTGACCGCTTCGGTTCCCATGCTCACATCCGCTCCGGCGCGGAGACGCCGAGCAGCCCCAGGCCGTTGGCGAGAACCTGCTGCGTGGCGTTGTTCAGCCAGAGCCGGGTGCGGTGCAGATCGGTGACCGGTTCGTCGCCCAGCGGCGCGATCCGGCAGGCGTCGTACCAGCGGTGGTAGGTGCCGGCGATGACCTCGATGTGGCGGGCCACCCGGTGCGGTTCCCGGAACGCCGCGGCCTGCGCCACCATGCCAGGGAACTGGCCGAGCGCCGCGAGCAGTTCACCCTCGGTGGGGTGGCTGAGTTCGGAGGCGTCGAACGCGCTGGTGTCCACTCCGGCGGCTACGGCATTGCGCCCCACCGCGTGGGTCCGGGCATGGGCGTACTGCACGTAGAACACCGGGTTGTCGTTGGTCCGCCGGGTGAGCAGGTCAAGGTCGATGTCGATGTTCGAGTCCGCGGAGAAGCGCGCCAGGGTGTACCGGGCGGCGTCCACACCGACGGCGTCGACCAGGTCCTCAAGGGTGACGACGGTGCCGTTCCGCTTGGACATCCGGACCGGGGCACCGTCCTTCATCAGGTTGACCATCTGGCCGATCAGCACCTCGACAGTGTCGGGGTCATCGCCGAGCGCGGCCGCTGCGGCCTTGAGCCGGGCCACATAGCCGTGGTGGTCGGCACCGAGCATGATGATGTTCAGGTCGAAGCCCCGCTGGCGCTTGTTGACGAAGTAGCCGATGTCGCCAGCGATGTAAGCGGGGGCGCCGTCGGACTTGATGACCACGCGGTCCTTGTCGTCGCCGAACTCGGTGGACCGCAGCCACCACGCGCCGTCTTCGAGGTACAGGTTCCCCGAGGTCTTCAGCTTCTCCAGCAGCCCCTCGACGAACCCGTCCTGGAAGAGCGAGTGCTCGTGGAAGTACACGTCGAAGTCGACGCCGAAGTCATGCAAGGACTTCTTGATGTCAGAGAACATCAGATCCACACCCAGTTCGCGGAACCGCTCGACCGATTCGTCCTGCGGCAGGTCCAGGATGGCAGGGTCGAGGACCAGGACGCGGGCGGCGATGTCGTCAATGTAGGCTCCGCCGTAGCCGTCCTCCGGGGACGGCTCGCCCTTGGCACTGGCCCACAGCGAGCGGGCGAACCGCTCCACCTGCGCGCCGTGGTCATTGAAGTAGTACTCCCGGGTCACTGCCGCGCCCTGGGACTGGAACAGCCGGGCCAGTGCGTCGCCGACGGCGGCCCACCGGGTGCCGCCCAGGTGGATGGGGCCTGTGGGGTTCGCCGAGACAAATTCCAGGTTGATCTTGGTGCCCGCCATCAACCCGCTGTTGCCGTAAGTGGCGCCCGCTTCGACAATGGACCGGGCAAGTTCGCCAGCGGCTGCGGCGTCGAGGGTGATGTTGAGGAAGCCGGGACCGGCGATCGCGACGGTCTTGACGCCGTCGATCTGCTCCAGGCGACTGCTGAGGATCTGGGCGAACTCCCGGGGGTTCATTCCCGCCTGCTTGGACAGCTGGAGGGCGATGTTGGTGGCCCAGTCCCCGTGCTCCCGGCTCCGGGGTCGCTCCACCCGCACCTCAGAGGGAAGCTCGACGTCGAATTCGCCAGCGGCGACGGCGTCTTTGAGGCATGAGGAGATGGCAGCAGATAGTTCTTCAGGAGTCACCCGTCCAGCATAACGGGGCTCACCGCTGGGGCCATTTCTGTGACGCCTCCCCGGCCCGGTCCCCCTCACCCGGGGGGACCGGGAACAGGGGGTTTTCGTCAGGGGGTGCTTCCCTGCTAAGCTCAATGAGTCCCAATTACGGGGCCGGTATGACCGGTTCCACGCCTTCGTAGCTCAGGGGATAGAGCGTCTGCCTCCGGCGCAGAAGGTCGTAGGTTCGAATCCTATCGAGGGCACAGAACAACCCCCGGATCTCACTGAAATCCGGGGGTTGACTGCTTTAAGGGGGCCGCGTACAGATCCCTCAGCAGGGCAATCTCCGCCAGGTGGTGGATCATTTCACGGTTGATGTGGAGGACGAGCGACCCCATCGGCCAGGCGGCGAACTCGTGTTCAGCTGGTCCCACCGGCCGGTCGATTCCTGCTGCGTCGAGCTGCGATACCCCGGCTATCCACTGCTCATAGAGGCTGTCCAGCTGCTCCAGCGCCTGCTGAGCGGATCCCGGGTAGTCGAAGGACGGGTAGTCGATGGGCTCCCCGCCGAAGTGCGAGGCTACCCGCGACCCCAGCACCCCCACCATCAGATGCCCCATCCGCCAGGCAATCGTGGTGACCGGCGCTGGGCTTGGTTCGGGAATCTCGAAATCAATGGTGAACGCACCACTTCCCACCTGGAGGGCGGCTGTCCCCGTCCCCCGGGGCCGCACACTCCAGCAGCCGTCCACCGGCTCCCAGAAGTACTCCTCATCGCTCAAACCGTCCAGCCGGGGGCGGGCCTGGTGCTCCCAATGCCACCGCAGCTGGTCTGTCAGTTCCTTAGTGATGTCCATGGACTCAGGGTAGGAGCGATTGAGGACAGCTTCTGACCTGGTTGGAGAGTATTTTGGGTACATGTTGGAAACCTCGGCCCGGCTGCTGCAATTACTGTCGCTGCTTCAGCTGCGCCGTGAATGGACCGGCTCCGCCCTGGCCGACAGGATGGATGTCACTGAGCGCACGGTGCGCCGCGACATCGGCAAGCTCCGCACTCTGGGCTACCCCATCCACGCTTCCCCGGGGATCGCTGGCGGGTACCAGCTCGGGGCAGGCGCCCAGCTGCCCCCGCTGCTACTCGACGACGACGAAGCCCTCGCTGTCGCGCTCGGCCTCAGCGCCGTCACGGCGAGCCCCGTGGCGGGCATCGGCGAGGCCTCCGTACGGGCGCTCACCAAACTGGAACAGGTCCTGCCGGGCCGGCTACGCCCCCGGTTTGCCGGCCTGCGCAACGCCGTCACCCGGATGGCGGCGGTCAGCACACCGGTGCGGCCCGAAATTCTCACCGCGCTCTCCGCAGCGATCACCGAGCGTCGCACAGTCGTCTTCAGGTATGCCCGTCAAGACGGTGAATCATCACGCCGGATCGTCGAGCCTTACCGGCTGGTCGACACCGGTCGCCGCTGGTACCTGGTGGCGTGGGATGCCACCCGCGAGGACTGGCGGACGTTCCGGGTGGACCGCTGCCAGTCAGTACCCGCCCAGCGGGACCGCTTCACTCCCCGGCCGCTGCCTGCCCGGGACCTCGCCCTGTACGTCCAGCAGTCAATTACCCGGTCCCCCTACAAGTACGACGTCGTGGTCCGGCTCACTGGGAACATCGCCGATGTCTCGCAAAAGATTTCACCGGATACGGCTGAGCTCCAGAGCGACGGCGACGGCCACACGATCATGCGCGCCGGGTTCGATTCGCTCGATTGGCCCCTGATGCACCTGGTGGCGCTGGAACTGGACTTCGAGATCCTGGACCCGCCGCAGATGCGTGAGCGTGCCCGGCTGGCGGCGGCCCGCCTGAGCGGGGCAGCCGGGGACTGATCCGGTTCTCCCAAGGCCTAGAATTGGTACCAACCATGGCACTGACTATCTCCTATCCCCCCGAACTCCCGGTTTCCGAGCGCCGCGCCGACATCATGGCCGCTATCGCTGCCAACCAGGTGACGATCATCGCTGGCGAGACCGGCTCCGGCAAGACCACCCAGATCCCCAAGATGTGCGTGGAATTGGGGCTCGCGGAGCATGGATTGATTGGCCACACCCAGCCCCGCCGGCTGGCGGCCCGCACCGTCGCCGAACGGATCGCCGAGGAACTGGATGTCAAGGTGGGAGCCGAGGTCGGTTTCCAGGTGCGGTTCACCGGCGAGGTCAGCCGCAGCACAAAGATCAAGCTGATGACTGACGGCATCCTGCTCGCGGAGATCCAGCACGACCGGCTGCTGAAGAAATACAGCACCATCATCATCGATGAGGCCCACGAGCGGAGCCTCAACATCGACTTCATCCTCGGGTATCTGAAGCGGATCCTGCCCCAGCGCCCCGATCTGAAGCTCATCATCACCTCCGCCACCATCGATCCGGAACGCTTCGCCGCGCACTTCGCCGCCGATGAAGCCGTAAGCGTCAAGCAGCCGGCACCGATCATCGAGGTCTCCGGCCGCACCTACCCGGTGGAGATCAGGTACCGTCCGCTCAGCCAGCCGGCGGGCGCGGCTGATGACAGCGCCGATCCCGGGGACCAGGAGGAGGACCGCGACCCGCTCGACGCGGTGTGTGACGCCGTCGACGAACTCGCCACCGAAGCTCCCGGGGACATCCTGGTGTTCTTCTCCGGCGAGCGCGAGATTCGCGACGCTGCCGACGCCCTCCGCGCCCGGGTGCAGGTCAACCCCCGGCTCAAGGGCACTGACATCCTGCCGTTGTTCGCCAGGTTGTCGCTGCAGGAACAGCATCGGGTCTTCCGCCCCTCAGGCCCGGGCCGCCGCATCATCCTGGCCACGAACGTCGCGGAGACCTCGCTGACCGTCCCCGGCATCAAGTATGTGATCGACACCGGTACCGCCCGGATCTCCCGGTATTCACACCGCACCAAGGTGCAGCGGCTCCCAATCGAGCGCGTCTCGCAGGCCTCCGCGAACCAGCGCTCCGGGCGCTGCGGCCGGGTGTCGGATGGCATCGCCATCCGGTTGTACTCCCAGGAGGACTTCGACGCCCGCCGTCCATTCACCGACCCCGAGATCCTGCGCACCAACCTGGCGGCGGTCATCCTGCAGATGAGCGCGATGGGCGTCACCCGCGGCCCCAAGGACGTCGCTGACTTCCCCTTCGTCGAACCACCTGATTCCAAGGCCATCAACGATGGCGTCACCCTGCTCAAGGAGCTCGGCGCCCTCGACCCGTCGGGCAGCATTTCGAAGGTCGGCCGGAAGCTCGCACAGCTTCCCGTGGATCCGCGCCTGGGCCGGATGATCGTTGAGGCCGGCGAGCGGGGATGCGCCAAGGAAGTGATGGTGCTCGCGGCGGCCCTGACCATCCAGGACCCGCGGGAGCGCCCGCAGGCAGACCAGGGCGCGAAACTGCAGACCGCCACGGCGATGCACAAGCGGTTCCTGGATGAGAACTCCGACTTCACCGGCTACCTGAACCTCTGGCGGTACCTGCAGGAGCAGCAGAAGGAACTTTCCTCGACCCAGTTCCGCAAGCTGTGCCGCAACGAGTTCATCAACTACCTGCGGGTGCGCGAGTGGCAGGACCTGTTTGCCCAGCTCCGGCAGCTGGCGAAACCGCTGGGCATCACGCTGTCCCCTGACCCAGTGGACCCGGTGGGCAACGACACCCCGATTCACATCAGCCTGCTCTCCGGGCTGCTCAGCCACATCGGGCTTTATGACCAGCGCAAACGGGAGTACGCCGGTGCGCGGGGGACCCGGTTCGCGATCTTCCCCGGCAGCGCACTCTTCAAGAAATCGCCGGACTGGGTGATGGCCGCCGAACTGGTCGAAACCTCCCGGCTCTGGGCCCGGGTCGCTGCGAAGTTCGACCCGCTGTGGGCGGAAGAGGTGGCGCCGCACCTGGTCAAACGCAGTTACAGCGAACCCCACTGGTCCCGCAAGATGGGCGCGGTGATGGCCCATGAAAAGGTCACCCTGTACGGCGTTCCGATCGTCCCGCAGCGCCGCGTCAACTACGGGCGGATCGACCGCGAAGTTGCCCGCGAAATGTTTATCAGGCATGCCCTCGTGGAGGGTGATTGGAAGACCCACCACAAGTTCTTCCACCGCAACAAGGCACGCCTCGCGGAAATCGAGGAGCTGGAGAACAGGCTGCGCCGTCGTGACCTGATGGTCGACGACGAGACCCTGTTCGAGTTCTACGACTCCCGGGTGGGACCCGACGTGGTCTCCGAACGGCACTTCGACTCCTGGTGGAAGGACACCCGCCATCGTCAGCCGGAACTCCTGGACTTCCTTCCCGGCGATGTGCTCGCCGACGATGACCTCGACGAGTCCGCCTTCCCCAAGACCTGGCATCAGGGCGGGTTCGACCTGCCGCTGAGCTACGAGTTCTCCCCTGGCGTGCAGGGCGCCTCGGACGGCGTCACGGTCCAGATCCCCGTGGTGTTCCTGAACCAGCTCGAGGCGCGGCCGTTCCACTGGCAGATCCCTGGACTGCGGGTGGAACTGGTCACCGCGCTGATCAAGTCCCTGCCAAAACAGGTGCGCAAGAACTTCATTCCCGCCCCCGATGTGGCCAGGAGCGCCGTTGCTGCCCTGAACACCGACTTCGATCCCGACCGGGACGACCTGGAGCAGTCGCTGGAACTGGCGTTGCGGCGGTTGAAGGGGCACATCATCGCGCCCGGTTCCTGGAACCGCGCCGTCCTGCCTGAACACCTCCTGATGACCTTCCAGGTGGTGGACGGCCAGGGCAAGATCCTCGACGAGGGCACCGACCTGGCCGCCCTGCAGGAGCGGTTGGCGCCGCAGACACGCCGCGCGATCGCGGAGTCCCTGGGTGCCACCCCGGCGACCACCCGGCCGGCCAAGGCTCCCGCGAGGGTGCAGTCGCGGGCCGCCGCGACCGGCTCACCGACAGACATTGGGATCACCGAGCGGTCCGGACTCACCGCCTGGACCCTCGGTGACCTGCCCCGGCAGGTCACTCGGTTGGTGAATGGCCACACCGTGACCGGGTATCCGGCTCTGACCGACGAGGGCACCGCCGTCGGGCTGGCGGTCTTCCCCAACACCGCCGAGCAGGAAGCGTCAATGCGCGACGGCGTCATCCGCCTCCTCGCGGTCCGCGTGCCGAGCCCTGCCAAGTACGTGCTGGAGCATCTCAGCAATGCGGAAAAGCTCACGTTTACGCAGAACCCCCACGGCAGCGTGGCGGGACTGATCCAGGACTGCACCCTGGCGGCAGTCGACAAGCTCACCCCGGAGGCCTTGCCCTGGACCGAGGCCGAATTCACTGCCCTTTACGAGACCGTCAGGGCCGAGCTCATCGACACCGTGTTCACCGTGACGGCCACAGTGGAGAAGATCCTGTCCAGCACCCGGCGGATCGAGAAGCAGCTCAAGGGGACCACCAGCCTCGCCCTGATCACAGCGTTGAACGACGTGCGGAGCCAGCTGGAGCAGCTGGTGTACCCGGGCTTTGTCGCGAAAACCGGCTACACCCAGCTCAGCCAGCTACCCCGGTATTTGACCGGCATCGAGACGCGGATCGCCAAGCTGGCGGGCAACGTCCAGCGCGATTCCCTCGGAACGGCGGTGGTCCAGCGGCTGGAAGACGAGTACGACGACGCCGTCGCCGCCCTCGTTCCGGGCGGACGGAAGACTCCGCCCGCCCTGTTGCGGGTGCGCTGGATGCTCGAGGAACTGAGGATCAGCCTGTTCGCTCAGGAACTCGGCACCGCCTACACCGTCTCAGAGAAACGGATCCGCGCTGCGATCGGCGAGGCGATGGCAGCGCAGCGGACCGGGGTAGGGTCCGCCGGGTAAGCACCCGGTGGGCGGCCAGCCGCTAGCTGGCCTCGGGCACGCGCGAGCCGTGACCCGCGTCCCGGAGCGCAGCCCGCAGGGCCGCTGCGTTGGCGTCAAGCCTCTCCGGATCCGGGTTGTGGTCCACCGCATGAACGTCGAAGTCCTTGGAGCTCTGCGTCGGCCAGACGTGGACGTGCAGGTGCGGCACCTCGAACCCCTCCACGAGTACGCCTACCCGCTTCGGGGCGAAAGCGGCCGCCTGTGCCTTGCCGATGGTCTGCGCCACGGCCATCACCTTGCCCAGGAGCTCGGGTTCAGCATCCACCCAGTGCGCCACCTCCTGCCGGGGCAGCACCAGGGTGTGCCCGTCGGTCAGGGGCGCGATCGTGAGGAAAGCCACGACGTCGTCGTCCTTCCAGACGAAGCGCCCCGGAATCTCGCCGTCGATGATCTTGGTGAACAGGGTACTCATGCGAAACTCCTCAGCTTCAAGGTAGGGATGGGTGGGTGTCCGTCTAGGCTCCGGTTGCCACCGGCAACTCGGACCGCGACGACCACTGGGACCAGGATCCCGGATACAGCGCGGCACGGTAGCCGGCAATCTCCAAGGCGGCGATCTGGTGGGCGGCGGTAATCCCCGACCCGCAGTACACGGCGACGTCGACCGTGTCGCTGACCCCGAGGGCCTCGAATCGTTCCCTGAGGTCCTGCGGCGTCTTGAACCGCAGGTCGGCGGCGAGGTTCTCGGTGGTGGGTGCACTGATCGCCCCGGGAATGTGGCCTGCCTTCGGATCCAGTGGTTCCACTTCGCCGCGGAACCGTTCACCGGCGCGGGCGTCCAGCAGGACTCCATCCCGGGCGAGGTCAGCTACGGCATCGAGGCCGGTCACCGGCATGGCCCCCTGCGTCAGGTCGACCTCGCCGAGACAGTGCTGCTCCTCGCCGCCCTCGGTCTCGAAGCCGGCTGCTGTCCAGGCGGTGAGCCCGCCGTCGAGCAGGTGCACCGTCTCAAGCCCGGCCCAGCGCAGCAGCCACCAGAGCCGTGCAGCCGAGGTGTTGCCCGAGTTGTCGTAGGCGACGACGACGTCGCCGTCGTTGATCCCCCACTGCCGGGCGGCTTCCTGCAAGCGGTCAAGGCTCGGGAGTGGGTGCCTGCCCTCGCGGGCTGATGGTTCGGCACTGAGCGTGGACTCCAGGTCAACGTAGACGGCGCCGGGGATGTGGGCTGATTGGTAATGGCCGTGGCCGTGGGGATCGCCCAGCGTCCAGCGGACATCCAGCAGGACCGTCTGCAGACCGGAGGTCATCCGGTCCCGCAGGGCCTGCACGTCCATCAGAGTCTTCATCAAGATCTCCTTTTGAATGTGACCGGCAACACTGCCGGGCCTATGTGCACCAGTCCACCACAGCCGGTGCTGGTTTTGTAATCCGGCACCTCAGACTCATCTGCGGGCTGGGAAGTGGCCGGTAGGCTGAACCCGTGACTATCCTGACGCCCCTCTCCGAACGGTCCTGGGCGGCGGAGGCGATCCGCCGCATCGAAGCCGAGAACAACCGGTCGGCCGATACGCACCTGTATGCGGTTCCATTGCCGGAGCACTGGGGTGTCGACCTGTTCCTCAAGGACGAGTCGACGCACCGCACCGGCAGCCTCAAGCATCGGTTGGCACGGTCCCTGTTCCTCTTCGGCCTGGTCAACGGCTGGATCACCGAGAACACCACCATCGTGGAGGCATCCAGTGGTTCGACGGCGGTCTCGGAGGCCTATTTCGCTCAACTCCTCGACCTGCCGTTCATTGCCGTGATGACCCGGACCACCAGCAAGGAAAAGATCGACCTGATCGAACAGTACGGCGGAGCCTGCCACTTCGTGGAGCACGCTTCCGACGTGTATGACGCTGCCGCCGAGCTCGCTGCCACCGCCGGTGGCCACTACATGGACCAGTTCACGTACGCGGAGCGGGCCACCGACTGGCGCGGCAACAACAACATTGCCGAATCGATCTTCGGCCAGCTCGCCCTGGAACAGCACCCCATCCCCGACTGGATCGTGGTGGGCGCCGGAACCGGCGGCACCAGCGCCACCATCGGCCGGTATATCAGGTACCAGCGTCACCCAACCCGGCTGGCCGTGGTCGACCCGGAGAACTCGGCGTTCTACCCGGCCTGGCTCAACCGCGGCACCTCCGCGGCGGGCAGCCCCTCCCGCATCGAGGGCATCGGACGGCCCCGGCTGGAACCCAGTTTTGTGCCGGGAGTGATCGACCACATGATCCAGGTGCCCGATGCCGCCTCCGTCGCCGCTATGCGGCACCTGAGGGACCTCACCGGCCTTCATGCCGGGCCGTCCACCGGGACCAACCTGTGGGGCGTCTGGCGCCTGATCGCCGGAATGATCGCCGAGGGACGGCGGGGCAGCGTGGTCTCATTGATGTGTGACGCCGGCACCCGGTACGCCGGGTCGTACGACGACGACGCCTGGCTGGCCGCCCGCGGCTTGGATCCGGCACCCGCGGCGGCCCAGCTGGAGCGGTTCTTCTCCACTGGAACGTGGCACGACTGAGCGACCCCAGATAGCGGCGGCCGCGTGAACCGGGTAGAACTGAGGCATGACTGATTCCCTGGTGCTTGGCCCCATGATGCGGTATGTCGACCTCACGTCGGCAAGCATCTGGGTGGAAACCCGCCGCGCGGCGCTGGTGACGGTCACTGCCGGGCAGCGTTCCTGGACTGCCCGGACCTTCGGCGTCCACGGCCACCACTACGCCCTCGTCGAAGTCGATGGCCTGGAACCCGGTTCCGTCTCCGAATACACGGTGTCGATCGACGGGGAACTGGTGTGGCCGGAAGAAGGGTCCCAGTATCCGCCCTCGAAGATCGCCACCCTGGCCCCCGGCAAGCCCATCAAGATGGCTTTCGGCTCCTGCCGGACCAGTGTCCCCCACAACGAGGCCGGCAACGGCAAGCACGGCGTCGATTCAATGCGGGCCTATGCCCTCAACATGGCGAACGGCGTCGACGACGTGGCGTGGCCAGACCTGGTGGTCTTCCTTGGCGACCAGGTGTACGCGGACGTGACTTCCGACGCGATGCAGGAGTTCATCAAGGCCCGGAGGGACATCAGC
Source organism: Arthrobacter sp. 260 (assembly GCF_013116745.1). GTDB lineage: Bacteria > Actinomycetota > Actinomycetes > Actinomycetales > Micrococcaceae > Arthrobacter_D. The sequence goes on along the minus strand of NZ_JABFOE010000001.1, from coordinate 403,012 downwards.
GAGGAACCCGGCGAGGAACTGAAGGACTACGAGGAGTACGCGCACCTGTACAACCTTGCATGGTCGGACGACGCCAACCGGTGGCTGCTCTCCACCCTGCCCAGCGCCATGATTTTCGACGACCACGACATCCGGGACGACTGGAACACGTCCCTGAAGTGGAAACAGTCAATGGAGGAGACATCCTGGTGGCAGGGACGCATCGTCTCGGGACTTGGGTCCTACTGGGTCCACCAGCATCTGGGCAACCTCTCCCCCGAGCACCGGGCCGGGGACGAAATCTGGCAGGTCATTGCCGGCCATCAGGGCGAGGACGAGTTGGATATCAGCGACGTGCTGGACCGGTTCGCCGACCGGGCGAATCAGCAACCCTCCACCTACCGCTGGAGCTATGCCCGGGAAATCGGCGACGTGCGCCTGGTGGTCGTCGACTCGCGCGCGGGAAGGGTTCTCGACCCCGCCAGGCGCTCGATCCTCGATGAGCAGGAGATGGACTGGCTGGACGGCCAGATGCAGGGCGGCTTCCGTCATCTGCTGATCGCCACTTCGCTGCCCTTCCTGCTCCCCGCCGGCCTGCACCACATCGAGGCCTGGAACGAGGCGCTGGCCGACGGCGCCTGGGGAAAGGTTGGCGCGAAAATCGGCGAGAAAATGCGGCGCACCGTTGATCTGGAACACTGGGGGGCGTTCCAGCGGAGCTTCAGGACTGTCGCACGGATGGCGGTCGAGGTGGCCGACGGGCTGCGAGGCCCGGCGCCGGAGACGGTCACCTTCCTGTCCGGAGACGTGCACTTTTCCTACGTTTCCGAGGTGGAGCGCACCTCGGGCAGCCGGATTATCCAGGCGGTGTGCTCGCCGATCCGCAACCCGCTCCCTCGCGCCATGCGGTTTGCGACGGCAATCCTGTCCTACGGCGTCGCGAGCCCGGTGGGCGCACTGGTGGCCCGATCCGCCAAGGTCCCGAACCCGCCGTTCCGATGGTCAGGCCTCAAGGGGCCCTGGTTCGACAACAACCTCGCGGGCCTCCAGGACGGCCCGGACGGGCTCCGGTTCTGGTGGGAGCGCGGCGTCGTTGTCGACGGAGACCACCTCTCACCCCAGCTTGAGCAGGTGTCGACAGTGACCGTCTCCCCCAGGATCTCACCCGCCGTTACGGGGTCCTCCCAGCACTAGATGGTCACGCTGTCACCCGGGGCCAGATGGCGGAAGTCGGTACCGTACAGTCCGCCGAGCCGGGCAACGTGGCCCTCGACCATCTGCAGTCCCGTGTCATTGAGCAGTGCATCGTGGATCTGATGGGCCCGCGGCGCGCGCACCGAAGTGACAAAGTCGATGACCTCAGCGATCTTCGACCACGGGGCATGCACCGGGACCAGCAGCGTGGTGATGTCGATACCGTGGGGAACGATGAAAGAATCTCCCGGATGGTAGAGGTTGCCGTCAATCACGTAGCCGATATTCGCGACCACCGGGATCTGCGGGTGGATCATCGCGTGCTGGCCGCCGAACGTCTGCACCTCGAACCCGGCAACGCTGTAGCGCTGCTCCGGCGCCGCTGTGTGGACTCTTCCGGAGGCGTCCTCGTCGAGCCGTTCGGCCAGCACACCCGCCACCACCTCCGGCGCGTACACCACCAGGGACGGGTCGTCCTGGAGCGCGGCCACCACCCGGTCCTCGTCGATGTGGTCGGGATGCTGGTGGGTGATCAGGAGGGCGTGCGCACCGGCGAGGGCGGTCTCCACCTCGGAGAACGATCCCGGATCGATGACCAGCACCGCACCCTCTTTTTCCAGCCGGACACAGGAGTGGGTGAATTTGGTGAGCTTCATCGCGTCAGCCTACCGTCAGGGCCCTGCCCGCCAACAGGGCGACCCGCGCAGCGCTGGTAATCTTGTTCGCGGGGTCAGTAATGTCCGAGCCGTCAGGAGGCGATTCACAGTGCCACCAACAGCAGAACCGGCAGCCCGTAAAGGGACTGAACAGCGGGTCACCAAGCAGCGACTGGCAGTGAGCGCAGCGCTCGATGACCTGGACGATTTTGTCAGTACCCAGGAGCTGCACCGGCTGTTGCACGAGGCGGGTCATGCGGTGTCCCTCGCCACCACGTACCGCATTCTGCAGTCGATGTCCGAGGACGGTCTGGTCGATGTGCTGAGGAACGGCGAAAACGAAGCCGTCTACCGCAGGTGCGCAGCCCCCCATCATCATCACCATCTGCTGTGCCGCAACTGCGGCCGAGCGGTGGAAATCGAAGCGCCCGCCGTCGAGAAGTGGGCCGCAAGGATTGCCGAGGAGCACGGCTACACCGAGGTGGCGCACACCGTGGAGATCTACGGCCTGTGCCCGCTGTGCTCGACCGGTCAGGCGCCGGGCTAGGCTGAGCGTACCTGCGTTGGCTGGCGGGTACTGGAGCTGGTTCGCCGCCCCCGCTGCCAGCTGATGGTGCGGCAGATCAAATAGATGACAAAGGAAATGGTCGTCACGTAGGGGCTGATCGGAATCCGCCCGCCGAGCGCCAGCAGGATGCCGCCGACCACCGAGAGGCAGGCGAACACCACGCTGAGAAGCACCACCAGCCGTGGCGATGAGGTCACCTTCAGCGCTGCCGCCGCCGGTGTGATGAGCAGGGCGAGCACCAGCAGGGCCCCCACCACCTGGATGGACAGGGCCACCGAGACGCCGAGCAGGAACATGAACATGATCGACAGTCCGCGCACGGGTACCCCCCGCGCCTCGGCGAGGTCGGCGTCGGCGCTGGCGAAGGTCAGCGGACGCCAGATCGCCAGCAGCGCCACCATCACGGCAAGGGCGCAGCCGACCAGAAGGGACAGCTGCACGTCGTCCACCGAGACGATCTGACCGGTCAGCAGACCGAACTTGTTGGCCGCCCGGCCCTCGTAGAGTGCCAGGAAGAGGATGCCGAGGCCGAGGCCGAACGGCATGATCACGCCAATGATCGAGTTGCGGTCCCGGGCCCTGATGCCCATCACCCCGAGCAACACGGCAGCCATCACCGAACCGACGAGTGAGCCGTAGATGACGTTGGCGCCGATGAGCAGGGCGAACGCGGCGCCGGCAAAGGACAGTTCGGCGATGCCGTGTACGGCGAACGCCAGGTCCCTCATCATCACGAAGGTGCCGATCAGTCCACCCAGCAGCCCGAGTACTGCCCCCGCCCACAGCGAATTCTGCACCAGGGGCAACAGGTCGGCGTAGTTCTCAAAATTGAAGATGGCGGTGAAGATCTCCTGCAGGTCCACTGTCAGTGTCCTTCCGCATGGTGATGGGTGGTGTCATCGGGGAGCCCGACGACGATGATCCGCCCCTTGCTATGCAGAACCTCGACGTTGCTGTTGTAGAGCTCCGAGAGCACCTCGCTGGTCATCACCTCGTGCGGCGGTCCCACCCTGAACTGTCCGCCAGCCAGGTAAAGCACCCGGTCCACATAGTCGATGATGGGGTTGATCTCGTGGGTGACGAAGACGACCGCTGAGTCGTTGTCCCGGCACTGGGAATTGATCAGGCCGCTGACTGCCTGCTGGTGGTGCAGGTCCAGTGACAGGAGCGGCTCGTCGCAGAGCAACACCTGGGGATTGCTGGCCAGTGCCTGCGCCGCGCGGAGCCGCTGCTGCTCGCCGCCGGACAGCCGACCGACCGGGGCGTCGGCGTAGTCCGAGGCCCCCACCTTGTCCAACAGCGCCTCGACTGTCGCGTTGTACTCCTTGCCCCGCCAGCGCAGTCCCCAGCGGTGCCCATCCACGCCCAGGCCCACCAGGTCCCGTGCCCGCAACGGGGTCTCGGGAGGGAACGATTTCTGCTGTGGGATATACCCGATGTCCCGGCTTCCCCGCCGCACCCCGGACCCGTTCACCGTGGCTGATCCAGAGTCGAGTTGCTGCAGACCCAGGAGGACCTTCAGGAGGCTGGTCTTGCCTGACCCGTTCGGCCCGAGGACGGCGAAAAACTCACCGGGGTGGATGTCGAGATCGAGGTCCCGCCAGAGCACGCGGTCGCCAAACGACAGGGACGCCGACCGCAGTTGAACCATCGGTTCAGCGGTGCGGTGATCAGTCGTTCGGTGTTCATGGGTCAAGGCCAGTGGGGTTCAGCTCCAGCAGAAGGTAGGTGGCACCAGATCAGGGGGCGAGGATGCTTTCGATGCCGTCCACGTTGGCGGTCATCCAGCTCAGGAAGTCCTCCCCGTCAGGCACCGTTTCGGTGAAGTTCACAATAGGCACCCCTGCCGCGTCCGCCGCGTCGCGGACGGTCTGGGTCTGGGGGCTTTCCGTCTGCTCATTATAGGCAAGGAAGGCCAGCGACTCGTCCTCCATCAGGTTCATCATGTCGTTCAGGACGGCCACTGACACATCGGAGCCTTCTTCGATGGCCTCGCTATAGCCTTCGGGGGTGACGTTCTGAAGTCCTGCCGCCTCCAGGAGGTAGACCGGGACGGGTTCGGTAATCGCGACGGTCTGCCCGTCGGCGGTGCTGCTGAGGTCAGCCAGCCGGTCGGTCAGCGCGCTGATCCCGGTGGTGAAGTCCTCGACGTTGCTCTGGTACGTTTCGGCGTTGTCCGGGTCGAGGCTGGACAGCTTCGACCCGATGTCCTCAGCGACTGTTGCCATCGCCGCAAGGTCGTACCAGACGTGCTCGTTTACGGATCCGTGGGAGTGATCCGAGTGGTCATCCTCGGCGTGGTCGCCGGACTCATCAGCATGGTCGGCATGTTCCTCCTCGGACTCTTCGTAACCGGAAACGGCGACCGCCGAGACAATGTAGTCGTGGTCCATTTCCACTTCGTCTGCCAGCTGGTGGAGGAACGGGTCATACCCTCCACCATTCTCGATCAGCAGCTCCGCCTCGGACACGGCCAGTTTGTCCTGCACCGTTGCCTCGTAGGAGTGCGGGTCCTGTGAGAGCGAGTTCACGATCGAGGTCACCGTGACGAACTCCCCGCCAATGGTCTCGGCAATGTCTCCGTAGACGTTGGTGGAGGACACTACCTGGATGCCTTCGGCGGACGAGTCAGCAGCGGCCGGGTCACCTGACTGGCCGCACCCGGTCAGGGCAAGTGCCGCCGCTGCTACTCCGACGAAAGCTGTCGATGTGGAAAGACGTCGCATTGTTCCTCGATCTTCAGGGGGTGGGGCCTCGGATGACTACCCGGTGAATTCGAGTCTAACGCAAACGCGAATCATTCGCATATTCTGATGGGGCTACCTGAGACCTCGGTCCACCGTCAGCTCGACGACGCCCTCCCCCGTTCGGCGATGTCCCTGGTTCTGGGTGGCATCGCGGATCTCACCGATCAGCTGCTCAATCACATCCTCGAGGAACAGCACTCCGTGGGTCTCGCCGTCGGGACCGAGCACCCGAGCGAGGTGTGACCCGGTACGCTGCATGGTGCTCAACGCGGTCTCGATTTCGTCGTCCAGGAACAGGTTTGCAAGAGTCCGGACCTTGTTCTCAGTGATCGGCTTGGAGTACATCTCCTCCGAGATCGACATGATGTCCTTGAGGTGCATGTAACCGGTGAGGACATCGTTCTCGTCCATCAGCACGAACCGGGAGAACCCTGTCCTGCCGACCGTCTTCTCAAACTCGGCGGGCGTGGAATCGGTCCGCACACTGACCAGTTCATCCAGTGGCACCATGACGGTGCCTGCTGTCTGGCCAGAGAACTCGAGCGCACCGGAGATCAGCCCTGAGCCGTCGTCGACCAACCCGTGCCGGGTGGACTCCTGGACGATTGACTGCACCTCCTCCAGGGTGAAGGACGAGGTCACCTCGTCCTTCGGCTCCACCCTCATGGCGCGCAGGATGTGGTTGGCCAGCCAGTTCAGCGAGCCGATGATCGGGTTCACGATGCGTGCGATCATGACCAGTGGCGGGGCCAGCAGCAAAGCTGCCTTGTCGGCGACCGACACCGAAATGTTCTTCGGAACCATCTCGCCGAACGTCACGTGCAGGAAGGTCACGACGAGCAGGGCAATCGCAAACGCGATGATGTCAGCCGGGCCCGCAGGGATTCCCACCGTCTCCAGGGGAACCACCAGAAGATGATGAATGGCAGGTTCAGCTACCTGGAGGATGAGCAGCGAGCAGACGGTGATACCGAGCTGCGCGCACGCCAGCATCAGGGAGACGTGTTCCATTGCCCACAGCGTGGTTTTCGCCCGCTTGGAGCCCGCATCGGCCAGCGGTTCGATCTGGCTGCGGCGGGCAGACATCACAGCGAATTCGGCGCCGACAAAAAAGGCGTTGCCGATCAGCAGGACAACCAGCCATATGATTCCGGCCCAGTCGCTCATCGTTGGCCTTCCGTTGCTGCGGCGTTTGCAACGCCTGTGTCATCTGCTGGTTGCAGGGGGATGAAACTGACCCGGTCGATCCGGCGGCCATCCATGCGCTCCACTTCGAGGAGCCCACCGGGGACGTCGACCCGGTCGCCTGGAACCGCTATCCGTCCCAGCTCGGCCATGATGTATCCGGCGACAGTCTCGTACCCTGCCTCGTCCGGCACCGCGAGGTTCGGGATCTGGTCGGTAACCTCGTCGGGACGCATGAGTCCGGGGAAGAACCAGTTGCCCGACGCGCTTTGCAGCACTCCTGGCTTCAGCTTGTCGTGTTCGTCGGCGACCTCGCCGACAATTTCCTCGACCAGGTCCTCCAGGGTGACCACGCCAGCGGTTCCACCGTATTCATCCAGCACCACCGCAAGCTGGAGGTTCGCCTCGCGCAGCTCGGCGAGAAGCGAATCCAGGTGGACTGTCTCCGGCACCCGCAGCACCTCGGTCATGATGGTTCCGGCCGGGAGCCCTGCCCGTTTGTTGCGGGGGACGGCAACTGCCTTCTTGACGTGCACCACACCCCTGATGTCGTCGGGTGAGTCGGCAATCAGCGGAAACCGCGAGAACCCGGTCCGACGGGCGAGGTCGACGACATCGGCAACGCTCTGATCGGAGTCGATGGTTTCCATCCGGATCCGTGGGGTCATGACGTCTGCCGCGGTGCGTTCAGAGAAACTGAAGGTCCGCGCCAGGAAGTTTGCGGTACCGGCGTCGAGGGTCCCCATCTCGGCAGACCGGCGGACCAGCGAGGACAGTTCCGAAGGGGTGCGGGCGCCGGAGATCTCCTCCTTCGCCTCCAGTCCAAAGAGGTTCAGGACGCGGTTCGAGAAGCCGTTGAGGACAATGATCGCGGGTTTGAACACACCGGTGAAGATCAGCTGCGGCCGTGCCAGCAGTTTGCCGATCTTGAAAGGGAGTGCGATCGCGAGATTCTTCGGGACCAGCTCGCCGATCAGCATCGACAACAAGGTGGCGAGGGTCATCGCGATCACCAGGGAAACGGTGCCCAGAACGGCGTCGGGGACGCCGATCGAGGTGAGCGGACCCTGAATCAGTCGCCCGACCGAGGGTTCCATCACGTACCCGGTTAACAGGGTGGTGAGGGTGATGCCCAGCTGGCAGCTGGACAGCTGGGTCGAAAGGGACTTCAGGCACTTGAGCAGGGGCACTGCACCCTTGTCTCCGTTGTCCACAGCGCGCTGAACATACGTTTGATCCAGGGCGACCAGGGAGAATTCCACGGCAACGAAGAACCCGGTGCCCAGGATGAGCAGCATGCCAGCTATCAGGAAATAGATCTCCATGGTGCCGTCACCGCCGCCCGGGCGGTATGGCCCTGATCGCTAGGGGAACACAGTAAATAGCCGGGTGACCCCGGTCTAGAAGGCTCCGAAAGCGGCTCGGTGGAACGTGCTGCCGCGATGCCGGACCCATTGGGGTCGGGCTCAGTGGGACTCAGAGGTGCCGGTAGGTGATGGGCGTAAGTGCGGGGGCTGCCGGCGCAAGTCGATCGTGCTGCGGAGATTCGCTGCGCACGCATCGCGGGCCGGCCCCTAGAGGAACTGTCCATAAGAGCTTCAGTTTACATCAGGGACCGGACCGCACCAGTCCCTGCTACCAGCTCTGTGGCAGCGGCCTGCCTTCTTCATAGCCCGCCGCCGACTGGACGCCCACCACTGCGTTTTCCCGGAACTCGGCGAGGCTGCGCGCACCCGCGTAGGTCATCGAGCTGCGCAAACCGGCGGTGATCATATCCAGGAGATCCTCCACGCCCGGGCGGGCCGGGTCAAGGTACATTTTGGACGTCGAGATTCCCTCTTCGAAAAGTCCCTTCCGTGCCCGTGCGAACACGTCGTCGCGCTGGGTCCGGTTCTGGACGGCGCGTGCCGAAGCCATGCCGAAGCTCTCCTTGTACTGCCGGCCGCTGCTGTCGGTCTGCAGATCACCCGGGCTCTCATACGTGCCAGCGAACCACGAGCCGATCATCACCTGACTGGCACCAGCCGCCAGGGCCAGGGCGACGTCGCGCGGGTACCGGACCCCGCCGTCGGCCCAGACCTGGGCACCGATGGCTCGCGCCGCCTCGGCGCACTCCTGGACAGCTGAGAACTGGGGACGTCCGACGGCGGTCATCATCCGGGTGGTGCACATGGCACCTGGCCCCACCCCGACCTTCACGATGTTGGCGCCAGCCTCCACCAGGTCCCGGACACCGCCAGCACTCACAACGTTCCCGGCGACGATCGGGACTGGCCGGGCGAGCCCGTTGGCAACGCTGCGGACCACCTTCAGGGCGTCGAGCATCTTGCGCTGGTGCCCGTGGGCGGTATCCACCACCAGGACGTCCACCCCGGCGTCGAGCAGCGCCGAGGCTTTGGCCTCTACGTCACCGTTGATTCCGACGGCCGCCGCGACCCGGAGGGCGCCCTTCGCATCCAGTGCCGGCCGGTAGATCGTGGAGCGGAGCGCACCCTTGCGGGTCAGCACGCCCAGGAGTTCACCATCGCGCAGCACGGGGGCCAGGTTGGTGCTGGATGCGTCGAGTTCCTCAAACGCCCGCTGCAGTCCCGCCGCGGGATCCCCCTCGAACCGGGTGGACTCGAAACTGATGAAGCTGGTGCGCATCACCGATTCCAGCGACGCGAACCGGTCGACTCCCTCGCAGTCGGCGGACCGGACCACCCCGATACAGCGGTTCTGTTCATCCACCACCATCACTGCCCCATGAGAGCGCTTGTTGATCAGGTGCAGTGCGTCGATGACGGTGTTGCCCGGCTTCAACCGCAGCGGTGTCTCGTAGACAGCATCGCGGCTCTTCACCCACTGGGTGACCTCCGCGATCACCTCGGACGGGATGTCCTGCGGCAGCACCGCCAGCCCACCGCGGCGGGCGACAGTTTCCACCATCCGCCGTCCCGTCACCGCTGTCATGTTCGCGACGACGAGGGGAATGGTGGTGCCCGAGGAATCGTCACTGGACAGGTCCACATCGAATCTGGAGACCACTTTGGACGCTGACGGGACCAAAAACACGTCCGAATAGGTGAGGTCAGTGGCGGGCTGGTTGATAAAACGCATGGGTGTTGCTCCTGGCTCGGCTTCCCTAAAAGTCTAGGCGGTTCACGCGTCGGCGCGTGATTGCCCCGGTGATTGGCTTGTTACCTCAGACTGTCATTAGACTGGCAGCGGGTCTGTATACAGTTTTATCTAGCGACGAAAAAGCTGCAGGCTGTTCCCACCGGGCTCAGGGCAAACTTACGGAAGAGGCGTATTACTAGTGCCAGAACAACCCAACCACCGTCTACCTGAAGAATTCGGCGGAAACGAGTGGCTTGTCGACGAGTTATACGAGCAGTTCCAGAAGGACCGGAACTCGGTGGACAAGAAGTGGTGGACATTGTTCGACTCCTTTGCCGCCGATGACTCCAAGTCCGGAAACGGGCGCCCCGCACCGAGCAACAGCGGCTCGAAGGACAGCGGCGTCAATAACAGCAGTGGCGAACTCGGCCACAACCCGGCCACGCGCGAACTGCCCGTGGTGAACGCGGAAAGCAGCACCCCCAAAGCATCTGGCGAGTCCCCCGCGAGCTTCGAGGAGTCGACAAAGCCGCCGGTTCCCAAGGAGACGCACACCAAAGCAGAGATCAAGGCCGAGGATAACGCTGATAAGGCCATGGAGAAGGCAGCCAAGGAAAGAGCCGAGAAGCCTGTGTCCAAGCAGTCCGAGAGCGCCAAGGCAGAGAAGCCGGCGACGACGCCCATTCCCGCCCAGTTGCCCAAGTCTGATCGCAGCACCGACATGGACGAGGACACGGTCAAGGTTCTCCGGGGCCCGGCCAAGGCCATCGCGACGAACATGGATGCCAGCCTGACCGTCCCCACCGCGACAAGCGTCCGCGCCATCCCGGCGAAGCTACTCATCGACAACCGGGTTGTGATCAACAACCATCTGGCCCGCGCCCGCGGCGGGAAGGTGTCCTTCACCCACCTCATCGGCTACGCCATCATCCGCGCGCTGGCCCAGTTCCCTTCCCAGAACGTGTACTACGACGTCGTCGACGGCAAGCCCTCAGCGGTGCAGCCCGCACACGTGAACTTCGGCCTGGCCATCGACATGCCGAAGCCGGACGGCACCCGCCTGCTGGTGGTTCCGAACATCAAGAAGGCCGAGCAGATGAACTTCTCGGACTTCTGGCACGCCTACGAGGACCTGGTCAAGAAGGCCCGCGGCGGCAAGCTGGGTGCGGACGACTACGCGGGGACGACTGTTTCCCTGACCAACCCCGGCGGGATCGGTACCGTCCACTCGGTGCCCCGCCTGTCCAAGGGCCAGGCTTGCATCATCGGCGCCGGTGCCCTGGAGTACCCTGCCGAGTTCCAGGGTTCCAGCGAGAAAACCCTCGCCCAGCACGCCATCAGCAAGACCATCACCCTGACGTCCACCTACGATCACCGCGTGATCCAGGGCGCAGGAAGTGGCGAGTTCCTGCGGATCATCCACCAGCTCCTGCTCGGTGAACAGAACTTCTACGACGAGATCTTCGAGGCCCTGCGGATCCCCTACGAGCCGGTCCGGTGGAGCGCCGACATCCAGGTTGATCCGATGGATGAGATCAACAAGGTTGCCCGCATCCAGCAGCTGATTCACGCCTACCGGGTACGCGGCCACCTGATGGCCGACACCAACCCGCTGGAGTACGTGCAGCGCAAGCACGCCGACCTCGACGTGCGCACCCACGGACTGACCCTGTGGGACCTGGACCGCGAGTGGCCCACCGGGGGCTTCGGTGGCAAGCCGATGCTCAAGTTCCGGACCATTCTCGGAGTGCTGCGTGACGCCTACTGCCGCACCACCGGCATCGAGTACATGCACATCCAGGATCCCGAGGAGCGTCAGTGGTTCCAGGATGAGCTGGAGCACTCTTACTCCAAGCCCAGCCGCGAAGAGCAGATGCGGGTGCTGCATCAGCTCAACGCAGCCGAGGCTTTCGAGACCTTCCTGCAGACGAAGTTCGTCGGCCAGAAGCGGTTCTCTCTTGAGGGTGGCGAATCACTGATTCCGCTGCTGGACTCGATCATTTCCAACGCCGCCGACGACGGCCTCGACGAGGTAGCGATCGGCATGGCACACCGTGGCCGGCTGAACGTCCTGACCAACATTGCCGGCAAGACCTACGGCCAGGTCTTCCGCGAGTTCGAGGGCACCCAGGATCCGCGGTCGGTGCAGGGCTCCGGAGACGTGAAGTACCACCTGGGCACCGAGGGCACCTTCACCTCGGACAGCGGCAACGAGACGAAGATCTACCTCGCAGCGAACCCGTCACACCTTGAAGCGGTGGACTCGGTCCTCGAGGGCATCGTCCGGGCCAAGCAGGACCGGCTCGACATGGGCAACGCGTTCCCCGTGCTGCCCATCCAGATCCACGGCGACGCGGCCTTCGCTGGCCAGGGCGTCGTTGCTGAGACACTGAACCTGTCCCAGCTCCGCGGGTACCGCACGGGTGGCACCATCCACATCATCGTGAACAACCAGGTCGGCTTCACCACCTCCCCCACCTCGTCGCGCTCCTCGGTCTACTCGACCGACGTCGCGAAAATGGTGCAGGCGCCGATCTTCCACGTCAACGGTGATGACCCCGAAGCCGTGGTCCGGGTCGGACAGCTGGCGTACCAGTTCCGCCAGAAGTTCAACAAGGATGTTGTAATCGACATGGTGTGCTACCGCCGCCGTGGCCACAACGAGGGCGACGACCCGTCGATGACCCAGCCCATGATGTACAACCTGATCGAAGCGAAGCGGTCCGTCCGCAAGCTGTACACCGAGGCCCTGATCGGCCGCGGCGACATCAGCCAGGACGAGGCCGAGCAGGCGCTGAAGGACTACCAGGAGCGCCTGGAACGGGTGTTCGCCGAGACACACGCAGCCCAGACGTCACCGATCCCGATCGTGACCAAGGATGCTGCAGCCGTGTCGGACATCGAGCGGCCGATTGCGCAGCAGTCCGATACCGGCGTCGGGGTACCCGCCAGCACCGCCATCACCGCTGAGACCCTTGCCCACATTGGCAAGGTGCATACCGCAATTCCCGAGAACTTCACTGTGCACCCGAAGCTGAAGGCGCTGCTGGACAAGCGGGAGCAGATGTCCCGCGAGGGTGGCATCGACTGGGGATTCGGCGAGCTCGCCGCGTTCGGGTCGTTGCTGATGGAGGGTGTCCCCGTCCGCCTGGCAGGCCAGGACTCCCGCCGTGGCACGTTTGTGCAGCGGCACGCGGTGTTCCACGACCGGGCTACCGGCGAGGAATGGCTGCCGCTCGATGATCTCAGTGAGGGCCAGGCCAAGTTCTGGATCTACGATTCGCTGTTGTCCGAATACGCGGCAATGGGCTTCGAGTACGGCTACTCGGTCGAGCGCCCCGATGCGCTCGTCCTGTGGGAGGCCCAGTTCGGCGACTTCGTCAACGGCGCCCAGACGATAATTGACGAGTTCATCAGCTCCGCTGAGCAGAAGTGGGGACAGCGCTCTTCCCTGGTCCTGATGCTGCCGCACGGGTACGAGGGCCAGGGCCCCGACCACTCGTCGGCCCGCATTGAACGGTTCCTGCAGATGTGTGCCGAGGACAACATGGTGGTGGCCAACCCCACCACCGCCGCGTCGCACTTCCACCTGCTCCGCCGTCAGGCCTACACCCGGCCGCGCAAGCCGCTGATCATCTTCACCCCGAAGCAGCTGCTTCGGCTGAAGGCCGCCGCAAGCTCGGTGGAGGACTTCACCACCGGCAGCTTCCTGCCCGTCATCCCGGACAAGCAGGAACTCACCGCGAACGACGTCGACCACGTCATCCTCGTCTCCGGACGCCTGTACTACGATCTGCTGGCCGCCCGCCAGAAGACCGGTGACCAGAAGACAGCGATCATCCGGGTGGAGCAGCTGGCGCCGCTCCCGGTGGATGACATCCTCGCCGCCATCGGCAAGTACCCGAACGCCGACCTGGTCTGGGCACAGGATGAACCAGCAAACCAGGGTCCGTGGCCGTTCATTGGCCTGAACCTGCCCGAGCACCTGGACCGCCCCCTGCGGCTGGCATCCCGTCCGGCTTCGGCCTCCACCGCGACAGGCTCGGCCAAGCGTCACGCCGTGGAGCAGGAGATCCTGGTCAAGAAGGCGTTCGAACGCAACTAGCAGGTAACCAACTGCCGGGTACGTATGATGTTGGGTGGGGTGCCAGGCACCCCACCCAACACCAGTTTCAGACTGGATTTTTATACTGGGTTCGAAACGCGGACCGCAGTAGTGCAATCGATGAGCGGACAAAGGTAACCAACCAGTGGAACAACGCAGAATCCGGCTCGCAGCCGTAGGTGACGAACTGCTCGCAGGCCTGGGCGACCCTCGTGCGCTTGGCTGGTTCGGCCGCGTTCTGGCCCGGACCTCTCCCGACGGCGTCTCGCTCCAGGCCTTTACTCTTGCCGCACCCCAGGAGGGTACCGAGGCACTGGCCAACCGCTGGCAGCAGGAAACCGGGCGGAGGTTCGACAACGGGTTCGAGAACCGGCTGGTGATTGGCCTCTCCGACCGGGACCTTGACCTGGACCTGTCCACTGCACGCAGCCGCCTCAATCTTGCCAACATCCTGGATGGCGCAGCCCAGATGAGCATCAAGGTGCTCGTGGTCGGCCCTCCCCCCGGTCTCGACCCCGAACGGAACCGCCGGCTCGCAGACCTGTCGGCTGCCTACGCGGATGTGACCACACGCCGGAAACACGTCTACGTGGATACCTTCACCCCGTTGCAGGCCCATGAGCAATGGCGCAGCGATCTGGCAGCGAACGGCGGCGGACCCGGGCAGGCTGGCTACGGCCTGATGGCCTGGCTTGTCCTCCACCGTGGCTGGTTCCAGTGGCTGGATGTACCTGCGCCTGAGTAGCGCCCGTGGCCGGCACTGACTCCTAAAGGAGCCGATCCGTCAGCGGGTCCGGCTCGCCGTCGAAGTACCGCTCCAGCACCTGGTCAAAGACCCGCTGCTCGGGATCCGCCCGCGAAAACAGTGTCATTGAGGATCGTAGCTTCTGCGCGTCCACCGAGCCGAAAATCCGTTGCGCGCTGGTCCCGCTGAGCGACAGCTGTCGCTGGGCGGCAGCCACCAGCCTCGGACCCAGGACGGGGTGCCCCAGGTAGGCCCTGGCCTCGGCAATAGACATCACCGCGTACCGCTGCGCCGTCGGGCTCCTGCCCAGTCCGGCAAGCTGGGGGAAGACAAACCACATCCAGTGGGACTCTTTGCGCCCCGCAGCCAGTTCCTCCATCGCCCGCTCGTAGATTCCCTCGCTGTCCTGGGCCGAGACGAAACGTTGCAGCTCACCAGTGGTCATCGGACATCTCCCTGCTCGGTACCTGGAACCTTCACATCGACTGAGGGTTGCGGACCCAGTCTATTGCGCTCTTTCATAACGCGATATATCGTGTTCCTCAACGCGATATATCGCATCCGGATAATCGCATCAGCTGGAGCAGGACCGGGAAAGGACAGGAAGATGGAAAACCAACAGTGGAGCGTTAACTCCCCGCAAACCATCGAAATCGACGGGGTACAGCGGCTTCGCGCCGGAATCGTCGCCGGGAGGGTGGACATCCTGGTGCACGACGAACCCAGCACCCTGGTGGAGGTGTCGGAGGTGGACGGACAACCCCTGGAACTGACGCTGACGAATGGGCTCCTTGAACTGCGGCACCAGAGTGCCGCGGGCCGCGGCCTGGGATGGCTGGGCTTCCAGGGCCAGATTATGACCGGGCGCACCAGGGAAACCGCTGTCATCAGTATCGCGGTGCCCGCCGGCACCCAGGTGGTACTTCACACAGTGACCGGGGATGGCATGGCCTGCGGCACCCAGGACACCAGACTGGACACCGTCTCCGGCTCGATTCTCGCCGACGACACCACCGGCACCCTCGCGGTCAGCACCGTCTCCGGTGAGGCAATCGTCCGCCATCACACGGGCACGCTCGCGGCAAAGAGCGTGTCGGGTGAGGTCACTATCTCCGGCTACCTTGAGTCAGCTACAGCCAACACGGTCAGCGGTGGAATGAGCCTTGACCTCCTCGGCACGCCGCGGGAACTGAACGCAAAGACCGTGTCCGGCGAACTCACGGTCAGGGTGCCGGAGGAAGTGGGGATTGACCTCACCTTCAGCTCGGTCTCCGGCGGGGTCACCGTCAACGACCAGTCCCTGAAGGGCAAGGGAAAGACCTTCCACGGTGAGCCCGGCACCACCGGGCAGCGCATGGTCATGCGCACCCGCTCGGTGTCCGGTTCAGTAGCAATCTTCCACCGCACACCGGATACCGGGCGGTTGCGCTCACCGCAGGCCAACGGCCTGAATGATGAGGCTCACTGATGCCGCCAGTCTTTGCCCACGGAGCGCTTCGGCTCTACCTCTTGGCACTCCTGCAGGACGGCCCCAAACACGGCTACGAGGTCATCAAGGCCCTCAGCGACCGCTTCGGCGGCACCTACTCCCCCAGCGCCGGCACGGTCTATCCCCGGCTCACCAAGCTTGAGGGTGAAGGACTGGTGACCACTGAGACCGACGGGCGCCGGACGATCTATCGCATCACCGATGCCGGGAGGCTGGAACTGTCCCGGCGCGCCGATGACCTCGCCGATGTGGAGGAGGACATCTCGGCCTCGGTACGCCGCCTGGCGGACGATCTCCGGGGCGACATCCGCCAGAACATGCGCGGGCTCCGCGCCGAGCTGGCGGCGACCGCGGAGGCGGCCAAACGTTCCGCCCGTCACGCACCCCAGCGCGGCGATGTCCTCGGACAACGTGCCGTCAAGGAACTCGAGCACCTGATCAATGAGTTCCGCGACGATGTGCGGATGGATCTAAGGCGCCACGCGGCCGGACGGCTCGGCGCCCCGGGGGTCAGCGACCTCACCGCCCAGACCATCAGAACGGTGCTGGACCAGGCGCGCATCTCGATTCGCGCCTCTCTGGTGACCGGCGAGCAACCACGGCCCGAGCCCCCCGAATAACCAGCCCGGCCCAGCTCATCGTCCTCTCATGTTCCCTGTGTACGGTGGGGCACTGACCAATAGACCGATCACGCACGACTGATTCATCAGGGAACGGACGTATCCGCCATGAAGACCACCATTTCGAAAAAAGCCTCGGCAGCCGCTTTCATCCTCGCCGCACTCTTCCTCGTCGGTTGTGATGACACCAACGGTGACAACCAGGAACAGCAGCAGGAAGACAGCGGATCAAACTTCAACAACAACGACAACAATTCAGGTGATGGCGACTCCGACGACGATTCTGACGACGACGGCGACGATGATTCAGACGGCGACGACGACTAGGGCACGATACAGCGGGGACTCAGCCCCGACGCCTCCCGTTCGGTGTCCGGGCGGCTAATGCCTGAAAACGATCTTTCCAAAGACGTCACCGTCGGCCATCTTGCGGAAGCCCTTCTCCGCATCATCGAGCGGCAACACCTCGTCAATTTCCGGACGGACGCCGGTCGCGACCAGGAACCGGGTGAGCCGGAGCAGTTCCTCCCGCGTGCCCATGGTGGACCCCAGCACCTTCAGCTGGAGGAAGAACACCCGGTTCAGGTCCGCGCTGGGTGCCGGACCGCTGGTGGCGCCGCAGGTCACCACAGCACCACCGGGCTTCAAGGCCTTGAGCGAGTGACTCCAGGTGGCCTCGCCCACTGAATCGAAGACGACGTCCACGCGTTCGGGGAGGCGCGCGCCGTCGTCGAACACTGCCGCTGCACCGAGCGCGAGCGCGCGCTCCTGCTTGGCCTTGCTCCGGCTGGTGGCCCAGACCCTGAATCCGGCCGCGCTTGCCATCGCGATGAGCGCGGTCGCGACCCCGCCTCCGGCCCCCTGCACCAGAAGGGTGGATCCCGGCGCCGCGGGGGAAACGGTGAACAGCATCCGGTAGGCGGTGAGCCATGACGTGGGCAGGCAGGCTGCCTCCTCGAAGCTGAGCTCGGCAGGCTTGGGGACCAGGTTGCGTGCCGGGACCCACACCACATCAGCCATGGCGCCAGGCAACTTCTCGGACAATAGGGTCCGGCGGGGATCGAGGGTTTCGTCGCCCTCCCAGCCTGGCGAGGAAATGACCCCATGCACGATGACCTCGTTGCCGTCGTCGTCGACGCCCGCTGCGTCACAGCCGAGAATCATCGGTAGCTTGTCCTCGCCCAGGCCCACCCCACGGAGGGACCACAGGTCGTGGTGGTTCAGCGCGGAGGCACGAACGGTGACCCGCCGGTACCCCTCGGGGGGCTCGCTGACCGGCCGGTCGCCGATCACCAGCCCAGCCAGCGGGTCGTCAGCGGAAAATGACTCAACGTATACGGCGCGGGTCACGTGATGCTCCTTTGGATCGACAGTCCTTCCATCCTAGGACTCCCGGCACCGGGGATGGCGGAATTGACGGTTGGCCTCTGTGAAGTGTGGGAGACTGGATGGTAGTCCACATACTTAAGAAGCAAGGAGGCAGCCATGAGCAAGCGAGCACGCAAGAAGCGCGACCGCAAGAAGGGCGGCGCTAACCACGGTAAGCGCCCCAACGCCTGAGCAGTCGGGCTAGCACCATAAAGAGAGCCCCCGCGCCGATCATCGGCTGCGGGGGCTCTCTTTTTGTCTGGTGCAGACTGTGCTCCTGTGAGCTAGTGCTCAGCAGTCTTGATCTGGCTGATCCGGTCCAGGATGCTGGTCTTGAGAGTGGTGGGTGCCACCTCGGTGCAGGACCTCTTCACCACTGAGCGGATGACGCACTCCAGGTCGTGCTCTTCCGCGCACTCGGGGCAGTCTTCAAGGTGGTTCTTGATTTCCACCAGATCATCGTGGGACAGTGCCCCATCGAGGTAGTCGTACAGGCGCTCGATCCGGGAATCGGCGCAGTCGCCAAGGCTCTGACAATCGCTCATTTTCCACCCTCCTGTGTCTTTGCCGTGCCGCTACCCGCCGCCATCTTCGCGGCCCCCAGGCCGCGTTCGTGAGCATATTCGGCGAGCAGTTCACGCAACAGCTTGCGCCCACGGTGCAGCCGCGACATTACGGTGCCAATGGGCGTGTTCATGATTTCTGAAATTTCCTTGTACGCGTACCCCTCCACATCGGAGAAGTAGACGGCCAGCCGGAACTCCTCCGGGATGGCCTGCAGCGCCTGTTTCACGTCCGAATCCGGAAGGTGGTCAAGCGCCTCCACCTCGGCAGACCGCAGGCCCGTGGGAGTGTGCTCGGCGGCCTTCGCCAGCTGCCAGTCCTCGATCGTGTCCGAGTGGGACTGCAACGGTTCGCGCTGACGCTTCCGGTACAGGTTGATGTACGTGTTCGTCAGAATGCGGTACAGCCACGCCTTCAGGTTGGTCCCGGGCTTGTACTGGTGGAACGCCGAAAAAGCCTTCGTGTAGGCCTCCTGCACCAGGTCCTCAGCATCAGCGGGATTGCGGGCCATGCGCATCGCAGCTGAGTACAGCTGATCCACGTACTGCATGGCATCCCGCTCGAAGCGGATCTTCCGATCCGCATCCGACTCGGTCGACACATCCAGTTGGGCGTCTTCGGCTGGGACACTGCCCGCCGCGGCTGTTGTATTCATTGATGAAAAGTCTACGCGCCCGGCCCTAGCCGGCCGGACGGGATCCACCGTCAGCTGGAAATCGGGCGTTTGACTGACTGTCGCGGCTGGTGCCGTCATTATCCGCCTCTCGTGAGCTTGCAGTAAGTTCTGCCGTACCTATTCGGTCTCTGCTGGACATAACCGCTACCCCCAGGTGGTTATTCCTCACTGATCGTTCGTTCCCGATCGGTGCAGGGCGCCGCCGTCGCACCTTTGGGCGCCACCTGCCGATACCCATGTCGCCTTACCAATTTAAAAGTGCAAAACTAGAACCCAAGTGCCCGATCAGTCCACTGCCAGGAGGCAATCATGACCCTTGTTCGCGTAGTAGCCCGCCCAATGCTTGCAAGTTCGTTCGTGGTGGCCGGTATTGACCGGCTGCGGAACGCCGAAGCAGCAGGCACGCAGCTCCGTCCCACCCTTGACCGGATCACCAAGGCTGTCCCTTCAGCTTCGTCGGTCACCGCCAACGAAAAGGTAGTGGCGCAGGCCCTCGGCGCAGCGCAGGTCGGTGCTGCGGCACTGCTGGGCATCGGACGGTTCTCCCGGGTTGCTGCGCTGGTACTCGTCGGCACCGCAGGCCTGAACACCCTCGTTGACTACAAGTCGGCCGACTCCTCCACCTCCGAGGCGCGCAAGGCCCGCCGCAACCAGCTCCTGAAGAATGTCTCGCTGCTGGGCGCCGTCCTGCTGGCCTCCGTTGACACGAACGGTCGCCCGGGCCTCGCCTGGCGCGCCGAGCACTTCGCGTCCGACGCGAAGCGCAACGCGAAGGCCCTCAGCCACGACACGCGCAAGAGCGCCAAGTCCATTGCCAAGGACACCGAGAAGCAGCTGAAGAAGGCCAACAAGTCTGTTCGCAAGACCGCCACCGATCTGGTGGGCTAGCAAAAACGTGACCCACGTGGAACTGTCGCATTGGCCCGCACCCTTCGCTACCTCGCCGGTCGATGCGACAGTTCAGGTTCCCGGCTCCAAATCACTCACCAACCGGTTCCTGGTCCTTGCCGCACTGGCTGACGGCCCGTCACGGCTGCGCGCCCCGCTGATCTCCCGCGACTCCGCGCTGATGGTGCAGGCTCTCACCGCTCTGGGCGCAGGGTTCACCGAGGTGGCCGGGGACGGTGCCTTCGGCCCGGATCTTCTCGTCACACCGCTGGATCCTGCCGCCACGGGCGACGTGTCCATTGACTGCGGCCTGGCAGGGACAGTCATGCGGTTCGTTCCACCCCTGGCCGCGCTGCGCACCGGGTCCGCCTCCTTCGACGGTGATCCGCATGCCCGTCAGCGCCCGATGGGTGCTGTTATCCAGGCCCTAAGGGGTCTGGGGATCGCTGTCGACGACGACGGCGACGGGCAGCTCCCGTTTACCGTCACCGGTACCGGCTCAGTCCCCGGAGGAAAGCTGGTGGTGGACGCCAGCGCCTCGTCCCAGTTCATTTCCGCGCTGCTCCTGGTCGGCGCCCGGTTCACCGATGGACTGCATCTGGAGCACGTGGGGCCGCCCGTTCCGAGCCTCGACCACATCGCCATGACGGTGCGGGTGCTGCGCGAGGTGGGCGTTGACGTCGACGATTCACTTCCAAACCAGTGGCGGGTCTCCCCCGGCAGCATCAGCGCCTTCGACATCCGGATCGAACAAGACCTCTCCAATGCTGGCCCCTTCCTCGCGGCAGCCCTGGTCACCGGCGGCACTGTGAGGATTCCCAACTGGCCCTTGGGCACCACCCAGGTCGGCGATCAGTGGCGGGACATCCTGACACAGCTCGGTGCCAAGGTGGATCTGGCCGAGGGGACCCTCACGGTGACCGGTGGGGCCCGCATCCGCGGAGCACACCTGGCCGACACCAGTGAACTCGCCCCCACCGTCGCGGCACTTTGCGCGCTGGCCGACTCACCGTCGACCCTGAGCGGGATTGCCCATTTGCGTGGCCACGAGACCGACCGGCTCAAGGCACTGGCGACTGAGATCAACCGGCTGGGTGGCGACGTGACTGAGACAGACGACGGGCTGTCGATCAGCCCGGCACCACTGCACGGCGGCGTATTTATGACCTATGAGGACCACCGGATGGCGACCGCCGGGGCGATCATCGGGTTGGCCACTGAGGGCGTCGAGGTGGAGAACATCGGGACCACCGCCAAGACCATGCCCCAGTTCCCCGAACTCTGGGCGGACCTCGCGGCGACCGGGCGCACCACTGCAGCCGAACCCGTCCCCGGCGGCGGGCGCTGACGTGGCCACCGGAGGAAATCGCGGCGGCGCACGGTCCTGGGACGAATCCGACATCAGGGTACGACCCAACAAGAAGGGCACCCGTCCCCGCACCAAGGACCGGCCGGCCTATGACGACGCTGTCACCGGACGGATCGTCACCGTCGACCGCGGACGCTACACCGCCGTCGTCGACGAGGATGGCGCCGACGAGCGAATTGTTATTGCCGCCCGGGCCCGGGAGCTGCGGCGCACCCCCGTCGTTGCCGGGGACCTGGTGGCCCTGGTGGGTGACCTCACCGGCGGACCCGACGCACTCGCCAGGCTGGTTCGGGTCGAAGAGCGGCGGACGCTGCTCCGGCGCAGCGCCGACGATACCGATCCGGTGGAGCGTGCCGTTGTCGCCAACGCCGACCAGCTGGTGATCGTCGTTGCCGCCGCCAACCCGGAGCCGCGCACCGGGTTCATTGACAGGGCACTGGTGGCAGCATACGACTCAGGTATTCAGCCCATCCTCTGTGTGACCAAAGCAGACCTGAAGGACCCATCCGAGCTGCTCGATAACTACCGGCATCTTGATCTTCCGGTCATCATCAGCCGGACCGCGGCCGACGACGACGGGGTGGATAGCACGTCCGACGACGGGTTATCCGCCCGGCTGCTCGGTGACGCGGTCAACCAGCTTCGGTCGCACCTCGATGGGAAGGTCAGCGTGCTGTTGGGACACTCAGGGGTGGGTAAATCCACGATGGTCAACGCGTTGACCGGATCAAACCGGGCAACCGGCGGCGTGAACGCCGTGACCGGCCGGGGCAGGCATACGTCGTCGTCGGCAATCGCGCTGAAAGCCGGGGATTCCCTGCCCGGCACCTGGATCATCGACACCCCCGGGATCCGTTCGTTCGGGCTGGCCCATGTGGACCCCGACCGGATCCTTCAGGCGTTCCCGGACCTGGAACCCGGGACGGCAGACTGCGCGAAGGGCTGCCTTCACGACCGGACGGCAGTGAAGTGCGGGTTGGACCCCTGGGTGCGCGATGGGCTGGCTGGCACCTCGGGGCCGGTGCGGCTCGCGTCCCTGCGACGGTTGCTTGGCTCCAGTATTCCTGAGGCGAAAGGAAATACTCAGGAAGCCAAAGAGCTGGGCGAACAGTAGACCTGATAGGCTTAAACCAGTTGTGGCGTTGCGCACGTTGTAGCACTGCAACGAGAACCCCGAAGCACGGGGGGATTCTCACACACAAGGAATATGAAAAAAATGGCAACAGGTACAGTCAAATGGTTCAACGCTGAAAAGGGCTTTGGATTCATTGCTCCTGACGACGGCGGCGCGGATGTATTCGCCCACTTCTCGGCAATCAACTCCAGCGGGTTCCGCGCGCTCGAAGAGAACCAGAAGGTCAACTTCGAGACCACGCAGGGCCCCAAGGGACCGCAGGCCGAGAACATCACCGTTATCTAGTAACCCAGATACGTAGGCCGCCCCACTGGGCGGCTCCCCCACAGGACACTGACGCGGCACTATGCCGCCGGTGTCCTGTGGTGTTTAACGGCAGGGCCTCCCGCACTCTGCGAGGGAAGGCGATAGGTTGAAGGTATGAACCACCGCCAAAGTTATAACGATGATCTGCGCCTTGCCCACGTGATGGCCGATTCTGTTGACGACCAGACCATGTCGCGATTCAAGGCTTTGGATCTGGTGGTGGAAACGAAACCTGACCTCACTCCGGTGACCGATGCTGACAAGGCCGCCGAGGAATCGATCCGCGGCCAGCTCTCCCGTGCACGCCCCCGCGACGCAGTGCTGGGCGAGGAATTCGGTAGCACCGGCGCCGGATCGCGACGCTGGATCATCGACCCCATTGACGGCACCAAAAGCTTTGTCCGCGGCGTCCCGGTCTGGGCCACCCTGATCGCCCTCGTCGACGAGGGACAGCCCGTAGTGGGCCTGGTCAGTGCGCCGGCCCTGGGGAAACGCTGGTGGGCGGCCACCGGAACCGGCGCCTACATGGGCAAATCGCTCGCCGCGGCGAGCCGGTTGAAAGTCTCGAACGTCTCCCGGCTTGAGGACGCTTCCCTGTCCTACTCGAGCCTCTCCGGCTGGAAGGAGCGCGGGAACCTGCCCGAGTTCATGTCGCTGACCGAAAAGGTCTGGCGTAGCCGGGCGTACGGCGATTTCTGGTCCTACTGCATGGTCGCCGAGGGTGCTGTCGACATCGCCTGCGAACCTGTTCTGAACCTCTATGACATGGCCGCACTGGTGCCGATCATCACCGAGGCTGGCGGACGTTTCACCTCCCTCGAAGGCACCGATGGGCCTTTCGGTGGCAACGCCCTCGCCACCAACAGCACGCTCCACAACGATGTGCTCCAGATCCTCAACCCCGATGTGGATGACCTCCTGTAGGAATCCGATGACCATGCCCCGCGGCGGCCCGCGCCTGCACCAGAACCGACGAGTCCATCTCGCGGGTGGCTATCTCGCCGGCGGCGAACAGTATGACCGGGTCAGACCCGGGTATCCGTCCGAAAGCGTCGACTGGTCGGTGCCGGACGGTGCGGGAGCCGCAGTCGATCTGGGAGCGGGTACCGGCCTCTTCACCGCCGAGCTGGTGAAGCGCGGGCTCCGGGTGACCGCCGTCGACCCGTCCAGCGACATGCTGGGGGTGCTCAGCGCGAAGCTCCCCCAGGTCACCACTGTGGTGGGGACCGCCGAGTCGACCGGCCTCGCCGCCGCCTCCACCGACCTTGTGACGATCGCACAGGCCTGGCACTGGCTGGATCCGGTCGCGGCATCGGCGGAAGTGGCCCGCATCCTGGTTCCCGGCGGCCGGATCGCCCTGCTCTGGAACCAGCTCGACGTGTCGGTCCCCTGGGTACACCGGCTCAGCCGCATCATGCATGCCGGGGATGTGTATACCCCCGAGTACCGGCCGGGGATCGGCCCCGGGTTCGGGGTGGCCGAGCACCTGACAACCCGGTGGAACCAGCAGTTGGGCACGTCCGACATCGTTGAACTGGCAAAGTCCCGCAGCTACTATCGTCGCGCCAGCCCTGCCATCCGCCTCAAGGTGGAGACCAATCTGGACTGGTACCTGCACGAGCATCTGGGGTTTGACTCCGACGCAGCGGTGGACCTGCCCTACTTCACCCATTCCTGGCGGGCAGCCCGCAACTGATCGGACCTTTTACTACTGTTAAGGCATGCCTATGAGTTAGATTTAGGTATGCCGAAATATTGTCTTCCGCTGGTGCTGGCGACGCTGCTGGCGGTCGCTGGCTGTGGCGCCAGTCCGGCGGCCCAGGCGCGGCCGGCCGGCGACGATGAACGCCCCATGGTGCTGACCACCTTTACCGTTCTCGCCGATCTCGCCGACCAGGTCGGTGGAGGGCACGTCCGGGTCGAGTCCATCACCAAGGTCGGCGCGGAGATCCACGGCTACGATCCCACCCCTTCGGACCTCGTGAATGCGCAGGATGCCGACCTGATCCTGGACAACGGCCTCGGTCTTGAACGGTGGTTCGAGCGGTTCCTACTCTCCGTTGACGCTCCACACGCCGTGCTGTCCGAGGGCGTGGAACCGGTCGATATCCGGTCCGGCAACTACAGTGGGCTGGCCAACCCGCACGCCTGGATGTCGCCCCGCGCCGCACAGACCTATGTGGACAACATCGTTGCGGCGCTCACCGACCTCGATCCCGCCCACGCCGGGGACTTCGAGGCGAACGGTGGGCGGATCAAGGCCGAGCTGCAGGGAATGCTCGACGATCTTGAAGCTGCGTTCGCCGACGGCGGCACACCCGCCCTGGTTACCTGCGAGGGCGCCTTCTCCTACCTGGCGCGGGACGCGGGTCTCGACGAGGCGTTCATCTGGCCGGTCAACTCCGACGCCGAGGGCACTCCCCGGCAGATCAAGGAGGTTATCGGTTTCGTCGAGGCCAACGAGGTGCCCACGGTGTTCTGCGAATCGACGGTGAACCCCTCAGCGCAGGAACAGGTGGCGCTGGCCACCGGGGCGGACCTGTCGGAGCCCCTGTATGTCGATTCGCTCTCGGGACCGGACGGCCCGGTACCCACCTTCCTCGACCTCCTGCGCTACGACATTGCCCTGATCACCGAAGGACTCGCCCCATGAGCTGGTACGCCCCCACACATCCCGCGCCGGCGCCCGGTGACCATGACCGGGTGGCCGCCCTCTCCGTGTCCGGACTCAGTGTGAGCTACAACGAGGTACGGGCGCTGATCGACGTCGATCTGACTGTCGAGCGGGCCAGAATCTGCGGTCTGATCGGTGTCAACGGCTCAGGCAAGTCAACACTCTTCAAGTGCCTGATGGGCCTGGTCCAGCCCTCCGTGGGAACGGTGGCTCTGTTCGGCAAGGATCACCGCACCGCGCGGCGCACCAACCTGGTGGCCTATGTCCCCCAGTCGGAGGATGTTGACTGGACCTTCCCCCTTTCGGTACAGGACGTGGTCCTGATGGGCCGGTACGGGCGGATGGGGCCGTCCCGCCGCGCCAGCCGTGCCGACCGGGACGCTGTCGACGAGGCACTGGACCGGGTGGGGCTGACCGCCCAGCGGGGACGGCAGATCGGTGAGCTTTCCGGCGGGCAGAAAAAGCGTGCGTTCGTCGCCCGGAGCATCGCCCAGGACGCCCAGCTGCTCCTCCTGGATGAGCCGTTCGCCGGGGTGGACAAGTCCAGCGAAGCCACGTTGATCAGCCTGCTCCAGGAGCTCCGGGACGAGGGACGGACGGCGCTGATCTCCACCCACGACCTCGCGGGGATCCCCGAGCTCTGCGACGAGGCGGTACTCCTGCATAACCGGGTCCTTGCCCATGGCCCCCCCGCCGAGGTGCTGACCCACGAAAAGCTGGCCCTCGCGTTCGGGCCGCTTCCCGCGGCCGGGCCCGACCCGCGCCGTCCCGCCCCGGCCGCCGAGCAAAACCAGGAGCAGTGATGGAATTCCTGTCCTTCCTGACCGAGCCGTTGCAGTATGGCTTTCTCACCCGCGCCCTGGTGGTCACGGTGTGCGCGGCGGTAGTCGCGTCGGTGCTCTCCTGCTGGCTGATCCTGATGGGCTGGTCGCTGATGGGCGACGCCGTCTCGCACGCCGTCCTGCCGGGGGTCGCCCTGGCCTACATCATCGGGATCCCGTTCTCGATCGGCGCGTTCGTCTTCGGTGCGGGAGCCGTCGCCCTGATCGGTGTGGTGAAATCGACGACCAAGCTGAAGTCGGACACGGTGATCGGCGTCGTCTTCACCGGATTGTTCGCGGTCGGGCTGGCGATCGTGTCCCGGACCCCGTCCCAGGTGGACCTCATGCATATCCTCTTCGGCAACGTCCTGGGTGTGACAGACGGTGAACTCTGGCAGGTGGTCATCCTCGGCGCGCTGACCCTCGCCGTCGTGTTGTACAAACGCCGGGACCTGACCCTGTTCGCCTTTGACCGCACCCACGCCCACGTGATCGGGCTGAACACCCGGGCGCTGTCCACACTCCTGCTGGGCCTGATGGCGCTCAGCGTCGTCGTCGGGCTGCAGGCGGTCGGCATCATCCTGGTGGTGGCCATGCTCATCACCCCCGGGGCGACGGCGTTCCTGCTGACCCGCAGCTTCGACCTGATGCTGATCCTCGCCGCGAGCATCACCACTGTGGCGTCGGTGGCCGGAATCTACGCCAGCTACTACCTGGATATCTCGACGGGCGCGGCAGTGGTCCTGTCCCAGTCGCTCGTCTTTGTGCTCGTCTACCTATTTGCCCGCCGGACGGGGATCATCTGGCAGGCCGTCACCCGGCGTCGGCTGCGCCGGACCACCCCGCCGGACGACGTCGGGAAACCGGCCAGTCTGCAACCGACAGGAAGGGCCTGACCCATGGCCAAACGCACCGCCGCCACCCTGAGCGCCGGGTCCTCCAGCGTGCAGGACTATGTAAAGGTCATCTACTCGTTCACTGAATGGCACAATCGCCCAGTCACCGCCTCACAGCTGGCCGCCCGATTGTCGGTGGCCAACTCCTCCGTCTCGGAGATGGTGCGCAAGCTCAGGGATCTGGGCCTTGCCCACCACGAGCCCTACGGCGCGGTGGAGCTGACGGGTGACGGGCGGCAGCTGGCCCTGGCGATGGTGCGCCGGCACCGGCTCCTGGAAACCTTTTTGGTCAGCGAGCTGGGCTACAGCTGGGACGAGGTACATGACGAGGCCGAGCTGCTCGAGCACACGGTCTCCGACACCTTCATCGAACGGCTGGACCGGAAACTCTCCCATCCCACCCGTGACCCGCATGGGGATCCCATTCCCACCGCTGACGGAAGAATCACCCTGCCTGCCGCTCACCTGCTACAGGATCTCGACGACGGCCACCCCGGACGGATCACGCGGATCAGCGACGCGAACCCAGACCTGCTGCGGTTCCTCGCCTCGGAATCCATCGACCTGGACACACCGGTCCGCGTGGTGGAGCGTAAACCCTTCGGTGGCCCCCTGGTGGTTGCCGTGGGTGGGACAGCCGACGCGAGGACCTACGACTTCGGCGAGGAGCTGACCCAGGCCCTCTGGATCGAGACGGACGGAACCCACACCGGCTGCAGGCTTCCAGAACCCGCCCGGTAGTAGCCCAGGGACAGTGCGTCAGGCAGCGGCGAGGAGGGTTCCGACGGCGACCCCGGCCCCGGCGGCGAGAAGCGCCAGGGCGGCGGTACCCACCGCATTAATCAGGCCACGACCCACCCGTCCGCTCTGCAGCAGCCTCACGGTTTCCACGCTGGCGGTGCTGAACGTGGTGAACCCGCCCAGGAATCCGACGCCGGCAATCACCTCGGTAGCGGGCGGGATGCCGCCCGCCAGGCCCAGCCCGGCCAGGAGCCCGAGCAGCCCCGAACCGACCACGTTGATCGCCACGGTCCCCCACGGGATGGCTGTCCGGAACCGTGACCTCACCACGCCGTCGAGCATGAATCGGGTCACCGCCCCCAACCCTCCAGCCGCACCCACCAGCAGTACCAGAAGCACACTCATCGGGTAACTCCGCCCTCGCCGGAGCGCGGCCGGCCCGCGCCGCGCCGGTGCAGGGCTGACGCCAGGGCGATCCCCGCAAAGCTCAACAGGACCCCGCCGATCAGGCTGATGACTACATACAGGGCCGCCCACCCGGCATCGCCGTCGATCCCCAAAGCGACCGCCTCGACCGCGAACGTGCTGTAGGTGGTGAAACCGCCGAGCAGCCCGGTGCCGAGGAGCAGTCGGGCGGACCGGAGTTTCCCTTGGTCCGGTCCAGCACGCAGGAGCGCTTCCAGCAACAGGCCCAGCAGGAAGGCCCCGAGAAGGTTGATGGCCAGGGTGGGCACCGGGAGTCCCAACGGCCTGGGGACGACCCCCTCCAGCCAGTACCTGCACAGGGTTCCCGCCATTCCTCCGACGAAGACGAGGAGAATGAGGCCCGGCCGCCAGTGGGGACGCCGCTCGGCCGGCGTCGGCGTCGTCGCACTGGAAACGGTTGGATGCGATGCCATCAGCGCCCGCCCCGCGCCCGGGAGGAGGCAGCGGGCACCACCAGGACGGGCGTCGGCTGATGATGCGCGAGGTGGGCGGCCACCGACCCGGTGAGGAGATTCTCCATGCGGCGTGCCACGGTCTGCCGCCGCGCTCCCACAACGATCATGAATGCCCTGGCCGCCTTAGCCGCCTGGGCAAGCTCATCCGCGGCCTCGCCGCGGACCAGCCGGTAGCTCCACCCAATCCCGGAGTCGGCGAGCCCGGCGCTGATCAGGGATTTGAGGTGAGCCGACCGGGAGTCGTCGTCCTCGACGTCGGGGTCAATCGAGGCGAAGCGCTCCCCGCCGTCGGGCTCCTGCACCCGGAACCCGGCGGGATCGACGTAGACGAAGGCGATAGTGGTGTGCAGGGCCTGCGCCAGGGTGATGGCGGTGTCAAGAACCGCCCGGTCCTGCCCCGGCATCACCCCGACCAGGAGGGGGCCTCGAACGGAATTCTCTGTGGACACGGTGCACCTGCCTCTTGTGAGTGTCAAGGCAGGAACCATCAGCCCTGGTGGCGGTTCGGGCAGTGCCCAGGCGGGATCCATCGCCGTTGCCTCGACTATATCGGATTGGTCCACCGGATCCCCGGGGGCCGCAGCGCGTCACAGTATTATCGACCGGCCAACAAATGCAATGATCACTACATGACAACGCTGGGGATTGAAGAAGAGTACCTCCTGCTGGACCCGACGTCGGGATTGCCCGTCTATAAGGCCAACGAGGTGCAGGCGTTACTGGAGCAGTCGTCGACGATCGAGGCCGACGACATCCAGCGCGAGCTCCTGAGCTGCCAGCTGGAAACCGCGACGCCGGTCTGCGCCACCCTCACCGAGGCCGAGGAATCCTTGCTGCATTTCCGGCGGCGGATCTCCGCGGCGGCCCGGAAGGCCGGGGTGCGCGCCAGCGGGTCGGCGACAGCCCCGCGGATCGAATCCGCATACCCCACGCTGACCGACAAGCAGCGCTACCACGAGCTCCGCGCGAGCGCCCGCGGGATTGTCGCTGACCAGTTCGTAAACGGCCTGCATGTGCACGTGGGCATCCCGGACAAGGAAACCGGGGTGCAGGCACTGAACCGGATCCGGCCCTGGCTCCCGGTCATCACCGCTCTGAGCACCAATTCTCCGTTCTGGCTGGACCGGGACAGCGGCTTCGCCAGCTGGCGGGTGGTGCACTACCGCCGGTGGCCGGTGCAGGGCTGCCCCCCGGTGTTCGCCGATGCCGCCGATTACGAACGACGGATTGAACGCCTGGTGGCCACCGGCGTCATCATCGACCGCGGCGTGCTGACCTGGATGGCGCGGCTCTCCGACACGTATCCCACCCTCGAGGTGCGGGCCGGCGACGCCCAGCTGGAGGCACAGGATTCGGTGTTGCAGGCGGCCCTGGTCCGGGGGCTGGTATCCACGGCCATCCGGGAAGCGGAGGCTGGACTGCCGTTCCTGGATCCGGACCCGGAGTTGCTCGATGCGGCCATGTGGCAGGCCGCCCGCCACGGGCTTGCCGGAGACCTGGTG
Source organism: Arthrobacter sp. 260 (assembly GCF_013116745.1). Classification (GTDB taxonomy): domain Bacteria; phylum Actinomycetota; class Actinomycetes; order Actinomycetales; family Micrococcaceae; genus Arthrobacter_D. The sequence continues at coordinate 372,744 of NZ_JABFOE010000001.1, read as the reverse complement.
GACCTCACCACGGGCGATCTCATTCCTGCACGTGAGCAGATGGACCGGTTGCTGGGCTACACCTCTGACGCCGTCGACAAGGAGGGCGACGCCGACTGGATCGCCGCTGGCCTGGCGACGGTCTGGGAGCGCGGAACGGGCGCTGAACGGCAGCGCAGGGCGATGGAGAGCGGCGGAATGGCTGCGCTGCTGGCCCTGTACAGCGAAACCCTCACCGCCGAACGCTAACCCGGCTTCTGGTTGGCCTTGCCCTCCGCAAGGCGCTGTACCGTCCGTTGGATGCGCGCCTCCCTGGTCGCTGGCCGTTTGGCCGCCGCGATCCACAGGGCGTACTCGCGCTGGCGGGAGTAGGACAGTGCCCTGAACGCATCCACTTCGCCGCCCGCGACGAGGGCCGCCGATACGTCGTCGGCCAGGGCCACTACCCGTTCACTGGTGTCGAGAGTGAGGGACACCCGCACCGTGTCGCCGGCGGCTTTCCCGATTTCTTCCTGCACATCGGAACGCACCAGCAACAGGTGCGCGTCGCCGTAGGTGACCAGCGAGCCGCGGTAGCCGACGCCGTCGAACGCCGCCATCACCGGCACGCGGCCGCTTGCGCCGAAGGTTTCCGGCACGCTGTGCGGGAACTCGACGTACGCTGCCGAACCGATGACAGCAGAGCGCTGGATAACCGCGTCGAACTCGATGGGGCCGGGATCTCGGTATTGGGCCATTTCAGAAGCTTAGCGAACCCGTCTACCGAACGGTCGTCCGCAACACGCGTGCTTCCCAGGGTTGGAGGCGCAGCGCCTCCCGGGCCGGGTAGTTTCCCAGCACCCATTCGCCCTGGCCGAGCTCCGGTGGCAGCGTGAGCTCCTCCCCCGACACGTTGCCGAGCACTGTCAGCGTCTCGCCGTCGTGGGTGCGGGTGAAGGCGTACAGGGTGCGGTGGGATTCCTCGATCAGCGTGTTGGTTCCGAGCCGGACGACAGCGCTGTCGTGGCGCAGCCTGATGAGCTTTTGGTAGAACCGGTAAATGGACTGGTCGCCTGATCGATCGGAGTCGGCGTTGATGGTCGGGTAGTTCGGGTTGAGAGCCAGCCATGGTTCACCGGTGGTGAATCCCGCCTGCGGGCCGGCCGTCCACTGCATTGGGGTGCGGGCGTTGTCCCGACTCATGATGCGGATTTTTGCCAGCACCTCTTCAGGGTCACGTCCCAGCGCGGTGGTGGCTTCGTTGTAGTAGTTGATGGATTCGAGGTCCTGGAAGTCCTCGATCGAAGTGAACGGGACGTTGGTCATCCCCAGTTCCTCCCCCTGGTAGATGTAGGGGGTCCCCCGCTGGAGGTGGAGCAACGTAGCCCACAGGGTGGCCGATTCGTACCGGTAGCGGGAGTCGTCGCCGAACCGGGACACCAGCCGCGGCTGGTCATGGTTGTTCAGGTAGAGGCTGTTCCAGCCGGTGTCAGCCAAACCCTTCTGCCAGCGGTTCCAGGACGTTTTCAGGTCCCGGAGGTCCAGCCCGCGGTAATCCCATTTCCCGCCTGGCCCGTAGTCGAGTCCCACGTGCTCGAACTGGAAGATCATGTCCAGTTCCTTGCGGGCCGGATCGGTGAAGAGCCGCGCCTCGTCGAGGGTGGCACCGGGCATCTCGCCCACCGTGATCAGGTCGGCGGTCCTGCCGCTAAACACTTCGCGGTGCATCTCCTGGAGGTAGTCGTGGATCCGCGGCCCGGAGATGAAATGTGGACCTCCGTCGCCCCGGAGCCCACCGGCGGGCACCACGCCGTCGGGCAGGGAGGGGTCCTTGGAGATGTAGTTGATGACGTCCATCCGGAAACCGTCGACGCCCAGGTCAAGCCACCAGTTCATCATCTCGTACACGGCGGACCGGACGCCGGCGTTTTCCCAGTTGAGATCCGGCTGCTGGGGCGCGAACAGGTGCAGGTAGTACTGTCCGGAGGCCTGATCGAGCGTCCAGGCCGGTCCGCTGAAGGCCGACCCCCAGTTGGTCGGTTCGGCACCCGGCTCCCCCGCGGCAAAACCGTCCCGCGGATCGCGCCACCAGTACCAGTCCCGCTTGGGCGAGTCGACCGAGGAGGACGCCTCCCTGAACCACTCGTGTTCATGGGAGGTGTGGTTGACCACCAGATCCATCACCAGTTTCATGCCCCGCTGATGCGCCCCGTCCAGCAGCTCGCTGAACTGCTCGAGGGTGCCGAACGTGGGGTCGATGCTGCGGTAGTCGCTGATGTCGTAGCCGTTGTCGTGCTGGGGCGACTGGTAGATGGGAGACAGCCAGAGCACGTCCACCCCGAGTTCAGCCAGATAATCAAGCTTGCCGATGATCCCGCCCAGGTCGCCGACGCCGTCGTTGTTGGAATCAGCGAAGCTGCGTGGATACACCTGATAGACGACGGCGTGGGTCCACCAGGCGGGCTGGTCCTGTACTGGGTCGGTGTTCATGGGGTCGATCCTCTCACGGGACCTGCCGGACCTCGATCAGGACCGACTGTTCGGGAAACAGCACCGGTGCCTGGACCCCACTCGAACCCAGGAGCCTGCCCGAGAGGACCAGGGGTGTTCCGCCCAGCGCGGCCTCGACCCAGTCCAGGCGTGACTGGCCGGCGTCGGGATGCTCCAGTGCGCCCCCGGCCGGCGCCACCGTATACCTCGCGGTGGGGTCAAGGCCCGGGAACCGGATCCGTCCGGGTGGGTAGGAGGCACTGGATCCGGTGAGGGTGTAGGCAAACAATGCAGCGGTGCGGTCCTGGCCGACAATCCCGCGCAGGTCCATCGCCGGGTCCGGGAGGTCGGCGTGGACCACCTGACCGGTGTGGAGCAGTCCCCGCCACCGCTGGTGCAGGGCAATCCACGATGCCAGCTCGGCGGTGTCCTGTTCGTCCAGGTCGGCAATATCCCACTCCACGCCGTAGTGCCCGAATACCGCGGTGGCCGCCCTGAACGGCAGTGAGTGGGCCCGGTGGGTGGAGTGGGACACCGGACCACCGATGTGCATCCCCATGAGTTCCGGCGCGACCAGTAGCCCGGTGTATTTCTGGATCACCAACCGCTCCAGCGGGTCGATGCAGTCACTCGTCCAGATCCGGTCGGTGCGGGCGAGGATCCCGAGGTCCACCCGGCCGCCGCCCGAGGCGCAACTTTCGATCTCCAGCGCGGGGTGCCGCCGTTTAAGCTCGTCAAGCAACCGATACAGTGCCAGCACGTTGCGGTGGACTGCTGCACCACCCGATCCGGCGGTGGCCGCCTCCATCAGGTCCCGGTTGTGGTCCCACTTGATGTAGGCAATATCGTGGGCAGCCAGGATCGCGTCCATCCGCTCCAGGATGTAGTCCCAGGCCTCGGGAATGGCGAGGTTGAGCACCTGCTGTTGGCGGGCCGACGGCGGCAGCCGCCCCGCAGCCTGCAGAATCCAGTCCGGGTGCTCGCGGGCGAGGTCGGAGTCCGGGTTGATCATCTCGGGTTCGAACCACAGCCCAAACTCCATGCCGAGTGAGCGCACGTGGTCGATCAGCGGGTCGAGCCCGTCGGGCCAGACGCCGTCGTCGACAAACCAGTCCCCCAGGCCGGCCGTGTCATCGCGCCGCCCCCGGAACCAGCCGTCATCGAGCACAAACCGCTCGATACCCACCCTGGCAGCCTGGTCCGCAAGCCGGGTGAGCCGGGAGAGGTCGTGATCGAAATAGACGGCTTCCCAGGTGTTCAGCGTGACCGGCCGTGCACGGTGTGGGTGGGAGGGCCGGGTCCGCTGCTCCTGATGGAACCGCTGCGCCAGCTGGTTGAGTCCGTTCGCCCAGGAGGCGAGGGCGTCCGGAGCGGCATAGGTTTCGCCGGGTTCGAGCACTATCTCCCGTGGCAGGAGCAACTCTCCGGCGGCGATGAACGCGGCCCCCGTGGGAGTCTTTTCCACCAGCAGCTGATGGTTCCCGCTCCACGCGCAGTGCACGGCGTGCACCTGGCCGGATTCGAAGCCGAAGGCCGTCTCGCCCGCAGCCAGCAGGAGGGTCGCGTCGAGCCCGGGGCGGCCCCGGCGGCTCTCCCGCCGATAGGTGCCGGTGGTGAGGGTGTGCCGCTGGGGGCTGCGTTCGCGGAGGTGGCGGCCGGTGGTGTCGAGAATTTCCACTGCCGACGACGGCACCGGGAACACGGCCAGCAGCGATCCGATCTCGCAGGGGGTCGGGCCTTCGTTCGTCAGGTGGAGCCGCTGCCGGAGCAGCCCCGCCCCGGTGACACTGATGATGGCATTGAGGCGAAGTCCGGCGCCGGGATCCGCCGCGGTGAACCGCAGCTCGCTCCCCGTCGAGGACATGTCGGTAGTGGTGAGCCGGGGGAACAACGCCAGGCCTTCGCGGGTGCCGGTGAGGCCGGGGGTCCCCTGCCAGCCGAACGACTCCTGCGGCACGAGGGTGAGCTGGGCCGGGGTGTCGAGACCGCCCGAGACCCGCTGCGGCCGGGAGGCGGTGGCGAAGTCCTCAAGGCTCCCCTGCTCTCCTAAGTCCTCACCCCAGTACAGGATCGCGGGGAGACCGGCGGATGAGGCGTCAATGATGACACTGGTGCCACCGTTGGTGAGGTGGAAGACAGTCGAGGAATCCATTGGTTATTTTTATCGTAAAAGTAATTGGGGGGTCAAGGTAGATTAGTTCCCGAAGCCATCGAAAACCAGTGAGGTCGGGGGTACGGGCGTGAAGGAAGTGTTGCCGCTGCCTGCGGACAGCCCCGCCCGCATTGTCGCCCGCGAGGTGCTGGTCCGCGGACCGATCTCACGGTCGGAGCTGGCCCGCACCCTGGGCCTGTCCGCAGCGAGCCTGACCCGGTTGAGCAGGCCGCTGCTGGAAGCTGGCATCCTGCAGGAGGGCATCGATGTGCAGGCGGGGCAGGTGGGCCGCCCCACCCGGCCGCTTGACATCCGCCCGGAGGCCCACCGGTTTGTCGGGATCAAACTCACGGGTGATACCGCCAGCGGAGTCGCAACCGATCTGCGGTGCCGTCCCACCGCGTCCTCGGCACGCCCGCTGGGCAGCCACGCGGTGGACGACGTCGTCGACGTCATCTGCGCGTTGATCGGTGACCTGTCCGCTGGCGCGGGCTTCAGCGGCATCGGGATCAGCCTTGGGGGCAAGGTGGGATCCGGTGAAGCCTCCGGGGTGGTGCAGCGGGCCCCCTTCCTGGGCTGGCGGGAGGTGCCATTGGCCCGGTTGGTCCAGGAACGCCTCGGGATACCGGTGGTACTGGCGAACGACGTCGTCGCGCTCACCGTCGCCCAACAATGGTTTGGCGCGGGACGCGGGATTCCCAACTTCGCCGTCCTGACCATCGGTGCCGGGGTGGGCTATGGACTGGTGATCAACGACCGGGTTATTGCCCCACCGGATGCGGGACTGGGCCTCGTCGGCCACTACCCCCTGAGTTCCTCAGGCCCCCTGTGCTCAGTAGGCCACCGGGGGTGTTCAACGGCGATGCTCACCATGCCGGGCATCACGGAGCAGCTGGCACCGTCCCCGGGTATTGCCCCTTCATACGCCGAGGTGCTCCAGCAGGCCCGCGACAACCACCCGGAGGCGCTGTCGGTCATCACCAGCGCCGGAACGGCCCTCGGCACCCTCATCGCGGCGATCGCCAACCTCACCATGGTGCAGACAGTGATCCTCTCGGGGGAGGGAATGGATCTGGCCGCAGTGGCAGCCGAACCGATTGACGCCGCACTCAGTGCGTACCGCGACCCCGAGGCACACCCCATCCAGCTGGTCCGGGAACCGGCGGACTTCGGCCAGTGGGCGCGCGGAGCGGCCGCCGTCGTGATTCAGCAGTCGATCGTGGGAGCCCTCACCTGACGGTCAACGGCCTTCGTTGCGCCTGACCATCCCGATGATGAGGAAGGTCAGTCCGAGAGCCAGCGGGATCAGGGTGAACAGGGTATGGGTGCCACCGATGAAGCTCATGTAGAAAATGAAAATGAAGGTCCCGATCACCAGGATCAAGCCTGTGGTGACCAGTGCGCGGCCACGATTGGGCGGCGGCAGCGGAGGAAGCCACGGTGGCGGATCATCCGTCCAGTTCATACAGGTCAGTCTACGGCTGGCAGCCGGGTGTTGACGCCACAGACGCGTTGCCGCTGCGGGTCCTGCGTCTTAACGACAAAACGTCCCTCCCCCAAAGGGTAAGGACGTTTTGTCTGTAGCTCCAGACGGAGCCGGGGTGTGGAGATGGCGGGAATTGAACCCGCGTCCGATGCAGTGTAGTCAGGGCTTCTCCGGGCGCAGTTTGCGTCGGTTTTTCTCAGCTCCAGCAGTTCTGCAAACAGACTGCTGCCAAGCTCAGTTACATAAGTGTCCCCCTGAAACCTGTAACGAGTTTCAGGAGCAGTGGCCCTCTAAATGACGCCAGGATCCGGGACGAGAGCATTCCCGGGCTGACGGACTTGGTCTTACTGCTTAGGCAGCGAGAGCGAAGTCAGTGCGTTTTTGTTCGGCACTTATATTTTTACAAGGAGCGTTTACGAGATAACCTTGTAAATCCTCGGCCCGCTTCCCCTGTCGCGACTAACATCGTCGAAACCTGTCATCCCCGTGTGTAGTTATCAACTGTGGTGCAGTCCGGTTACCCCGGATATCCAAGTGTAACGCACCGTTACGGGGGATGTATTCCCGGCGGACGGCTAGAGGGTGATCCCGAAGATGACGATCGGGGACTGCCACAGTGACACCACCACGAAAGACACCACCACGAACGCGAGCCCGACGGCGGCCAGCGCGGTGGTCGCCGCCTGCTTGCGCTTGAAGCTCCACCAGAACACCACCACGTTCATCACGATGAGCAGCGGGGCGACCCAGATGATCAGCTGCGCCAGGTACAGGTAGATCAGGAAGAAGAAGGGGATCAGCGCAAAGATCCCTACCGGGACGATCGCGAGCAGGAGCAACAGGTCGATCAGGGCGACGACGGTGACCCACCAGGGTCTGCGGTACCGCAGCTCGGACTCGTCGGGATCCTCGACAGGTTCCTGGGCATCCCAGAAAACATCGCTCATCCCTCAGGTGCCCCGGTTTTTTTCACGCATATCCCGCAGTGCCTCGCGGTTGTCCTGCTTCTCCCGCAGGGTCTGTCGCTTGTCGTAGTCCCGCTTACCGCGGGCGACGGCGATTTCCACCTTCGCTCGGCCGTTCAGGAAGTACAGCTGCAGCGGCACCAGGGTGAACCCGCTCTCGCGGATCCGCTGTGAGATGCGGGTGAGCTCGTCACGGTGCAGCAGCAGCTTGCGACGACGTCGGGCGGCATGATTGGTCCAGCTGCCCTGCGTGTACTCGGGGATGTGGATGCCCTCGAGCCAGAGTTCATCGTTGTAGAAGATCGCGAACCCGTCCATCAGGGAGGCGCGTCCGGCGCGGAGGGACTTCACCTCGGTGCCCATCAGGGCAAGGCCAGCCTCATAGGTGTCCAGCACCTCATAGTCATGCCGGGCCTTCCGATTGGTGGCCACTACTTTTCGGCCACTTTCCTTGGGCACGGTACAACTCCTTTTGCAGGTGGGCGGCTCCACGGCATACCACCGGGGGCGACGAACAGTCCCTCCAGTCTAGTGTGTCGGTCCCTACAGCAGGCCCAGCGGGTCGACGAGGCTGCCGTTGAGCTGCGTTTCGAAGTGCAGGTGGCAGCCGTTGGAGTTACCGGTGGTACCGGTGCGGCCAATCAATTGGCCGGCACTGACCTTCTGCCCCACCGACACGTTGAAGCTGGACAGGTGGTAGTAGTTGGTCGCGAGGGCGTTCCCCTGCAGGACGCCATGGTTGATGACGATGCGGTTACCTGCCCCGGTGATTGCGTTGGAGTCGGCATACCAGATCTCGCCAGCCGCCGCAGCGTACAGCGGTGTGCCGCACCCCACGCCGTAGTCGATCCCGGTGTGGGTGTAACCGCCGGAGCCGTCGAAGTCGATCGTGCCTACCGGCGTCGCGCGCCAACCGAAGCCGGAAGAAATGGGACCGTTGACCGGTGCCCGCAGCCCGAAGGCCGAGGGATTACCGGACTGGACGGGACCGATCGGGCCGACCGTCGCGGGAACTACTGCGGCTGGCTCCACGGGTGCCGGTGCCGGCTGGCGTGCCGCGGCGGCGGCCGCGGCTGCTGCCGCGTTCTCTGCCGCGGCCTTGTCAGCCGCGGCCTGGGCACGGCGTTCGGTTTCGATCCGGGCCCGCTCCTCGGCCTCGGCACGGAGCCGGGCTTCCTCGCGCTTGCGTGCTTCCTCGATCAGCCGCGCCTGCCGCGCAGCGATGTCAGCGGTGACCTTCTGGTGGGCGGATTCCACCTCGGCCAGCTGCGCCTCGATCACCGGCTTCTGTTCTTGGAGTTCCTCGGACAGTTCAGAGGTGTCGGCCACCAGGGTGTCGACTTTACTTTTCTGCGTCGCTGCCTCGTCGCGGGCTACCTGTTCGGCGGCGAGTGCCTCCTCCGCCTGCGTCTTGAGGTCGAGGATCTCTGCCTCGATAGCGATCAGACGTGCCTCCGAATTGACGTTGGTCGCGTTCTGTTGGGAAAGCTGGTCCATGGCGGCGTTCTGGCTGCGCAGCGCCTGGTCGACCATGTCGATTGAGTCGGTGAGGCTCTCCGAACCTTCAGCACCAAACAACAGGGAGAGGTTCGAGGGCACTCCCCCGTTCTTGTAGGCCTGGGTGGCGATCTGCCCGATCATCTCCCGGGTTTCGCCCATCGCCTCACGATCGAGGTCGATCTGCTCGTTGATCTTGTTCTTTCGTTCCTGCGCAAGATCGACCCGCTGGGTCAGAGCGGCGACCTGGCCGGTGGCCGATTCGACGCGCCCCTGGGCATCCGCGAGAGCCTGCTGCGCGGCGGGTAACTGACCCTGGTACACCCGGAGCTGCGCAATGGTCTTCGTGATGTCGGCATCGAGGTACTCGATTGACTGCTGGACATCCTCGATTTCCTGCTCTAGTGCGCTCTGCCGGTTATCCAGTTCATCAGCGAAGACGGGTGCGCTGAAGCCCAGTGCCAACGCCACAATCACCGCGACGGAGGTACCGGCAGCGGCCTTGGTCGCGACTGATTGTTTGGCCGGTTTGAACGACCAGGATTTTAGGGCAGGCATAGGCTCTCTTTCTTTCCTGGACATCACTCTAAACCCTCAAATAGCGTCTGAGAGTAAGAAGTGATGACACTCCGGCAAGAACTCCACCCAACAAAATGAGAAGTGGGGCCAAGAGAAGCACCTCCGACGAGGAAATAAATGCGGTTTCCGGATACATTTCAGCGAGCACGCCATTGAGGGCGAAGTGGGCGACGGCCCACAGGGTAACAGTGGCCAACAGCCCACCAATCACCGCCGCAATCACCCCCTCCAGGACAAACGGAAGCTGGATGACTGCCTTGCTGGCACCCACCAGCCGCATGATTCCGGTCTCGCGGCGTCGGCTAAACGCCGAAAGCCGAATAGTAGTTGCCACCAGCAACACAGCACAGAGCAGCATTACGCCGGCTATGGTCAAGGCGATTGCCGACGCTACATTCATGTAGGTGAAAAGCCGTTCCAGCAATTCCCTTTGGTCGCTGACCACATCAACGCCGGGCGTCGAGGAAAAGGCTTCGTTGATGACCTCATACTTCTCGGGGTCCACCAGATTGACCCTGAAAGATTCGGGCAGCTGATCCGCGGTGACCGAATCCACGATCGGTGAATTGGCAAACTGATCCTGGAAATGGCCGAGGGCCTCTTGCTGCGATTCGTATTCGACTGTCGAGACGTACTCGCTAAAAGAGGCCGATTCGAGGGTCGCTTTGATGTCCTCACGCTGGTCATCGGTGACCGGGCCGGCGGCGCAGCTCGGAGAGGTGGAGTTATCCACGCAGAGGAACACGGCAACCTGAACGCGGTCGTACCAGTAGCCCTTCATCTGGTTGATCTGCAGTTGCAGGAGGCCTGCCGCTCCCACGAAGGTCAGGGAGATAAAGGTGACGAGGATTATCGACACGACCATGGCAAGGTTCCGGCGCAGTCCGGATCCCAGCTCGCCGAGGACGAAGGCGAACCTCATTGCGCTGACACCCCGGTCTCGCCGATATAGATGCCCTGGGCGTCGTCGCGCACTACCGACCCGTTGCGGAGCTCGACCACGCGCTTGCGCATCGTATTCACAATGTCGTCGTCGTGGGTGGCCATCACCACGGTGGTGCCGTTGGAGTTGATCTTGCCCAACACCTTCATAATGCCCATGGATGTCGTGGGGTCGAGGTTACCCGTGGGCTCATCGGCCAGGAGGATGCCCGGCCGGTTCACGATGGCCCGGGCAATCGCGACGCGTTGCTGTTCGCCACCGGAGAGCTCGTGGGGCATCCTGTTGTTCTTGCCTTCCAGTCCCACGGTCTGCAAAACGTCAGGCACTGTCTCTCGGATGACGGCACGGCTCTTTCCGATCACCTGCATGGCGAACGCGACATTGGCGAAAACTGTCTTGTTGGGCAGCAGCCGGAAGTCCTGGAACACGACCCCGATCCCGCGGCGCAGCTTGGGGACGCGCCAGCTGGGAATGTTGGCGACGTTCTGACCGGCGACGTATACGGCACCCCGCGATACCCGGTCCTCCTTGAGCACCAGGCGGATGAACGTGGACTTGCCGGAGCCCGAGGCGCCGACCAGAAAAACGAACTCCCCACGGTCCACTTCGAGGCTGACAGCGTCGAGAGCTGGCCGTGAATTGTTGTCGTAGACCTTGGTGACAGTGTCAAATCTAATCATGACTACTTTGCGCCCATAGGAAGCTGCCAGTGCACGGGCATTTGCTGGGGGGAAGAAGTACCGGCTTCTAGACTATAGCGACGCCGGTGTGCGTTGACTGCTCAACCACACGGTGTGTCGCTTGGTATCGGTCTACTCCGCTGGAGCGCTGCGGTTGTTCGCCCGCCACCGGATTCCGGCGTCGATGAAGTCGTCGATCTCGCCGTCGAACACCGCCGAGGTGTTGCCCACCTCGTGCTCGGTCCGCAGGTCCTTGACCATCTGGTAGGGGTTGAGCACGTAGGAGCGCATCTGGTCTCCCCACGACGCCTTCACATCACCGGCCATCGCCTTCTTCTCAGCGTTTTCCGCCTCCTGCATCTGCAACAGCAGTCGGGATTGGAGCACCCGCAGTGCCGCGGCACGGTTCTGCAGCTGGGATTTCTCGTTCTGCATCGACACCACAATGCCCGTGGGGATGTGGGTCAGGCGGACCGCCGAGTCGGTGGTGTTCACTGACTGGCCGCCGGGTCCGGAGGACCTGAAGACGTCCACCTTGATCTCGTTGTCGGGGATTTCCACCGAGTCGGTCTGTTCGATGAGCGGGATGACCTCGACGGCAGCGAAGGAGGTCTGCCGGCGTCCCTGGTTGTCGAAGGGGCTGATCCTGACGAGGCGGTGCGTTCCGGCTTCCACGGAAAGGGTGCCGAAGGCGTAGGGCGCCTTCACCTCGAAGGTGGCGGACTTCAGCCCGGCCTCCTCGGCGTAGGAGGTGTCCAGCACCTGGGTGGGGTACCCGTGGCGTTCGGCCCAGCGCAGGTACATGCGGAGCAGCATTTCGGCGAAGTCGGCGGCGTCCACCCCGCCGGCGCCGGAGCGGATGCTGACCACCGCTTCCCGCTCGTCGTACTCCCCGGCCAGCAGGGTGACCACCTCAAGCCGATCCAGGGAGGCGCTCAACGAGGTGAGTTCCCTGACGGATTCCTCGCGGGAGGCCTCGTCGTCCTCGTCCTGGGCGAGTTCCACCAGGACCTCGAGGTCTTCGATGCGGGAGTGGAGGGTTTCCAGCCGCTCCAGCGCCGACTGGCGGTGGGACAGCCGGGAGGTGATTTTCTGGGCGGCAGCAGGATCGTCCCACAGGTTGGGCTCCCCCGCCTGTTCGCTGAGCTCAGCAATGTCGGTACGGATCGCCTCAACATCGGCGACCTGTTCAATGTTGGCGTACTTGGTGCGGAGCGCGCGGATTTCTGCGGGAAAATCGATGTTTGCCATGATTGATCCAGCCTACGTCATGGCGCCGGACGACTACACAGCTGGGCCAGGTCACCCTTCACAGGGACGGACCGCTGGCAGCTGGGCAACAACGCTTCCCCGTTGGCACAACATCTGTCGAGCCTCGTCCCCACACAGCGGGTCTTCGGGTGTATCTGTTGGCCAACAGGTTCCGTCGCTACCTTCGGGTGGGGGCAAAAAGGCAGGGTTGCTGCCACACGTTTCACCCTGCGGCGTCGGCGTCTCGTTTACAGCGGCCTCACGCAGGTCCGCATACCGCAAATCTGCTTCGCGCAGATCTACTCCACAGAGGATTGCTCGCCTCAGGTCGACACCGAAGAAGCTCGCGCGGCCCGCTACGACGTCAGTGAGGTCCGCCCAATACAGGGAAGCTGACCTCAAATCGGTCCGCGTGCCGTTCTCCCCTTCGGACAGATCCGCACCTCGTAGGAAAGCACCGCTGAGATCGGTGAATACCAGATTGCTTCCCCTGAGGCTGACCTCCTGCATGGAAGCCATTGGCATCTTCTTACCTCTTAGCCAGTATCCGTCCATGTTTAGTGGCTCGGTCTGCAGCTCGGGATCTCGTGGAGCGCTAAAACCGGAGAGGTCTGGCTCGACGGCGACTGCCACCTTAACGGCTTCGCGCGCGGCTTGATATCCTTGACGCTCAGCGATTCCCTGCACAGCAAACTGTAAGACAACAACACTCACTGTGACAGCCGCCCCCATACCCAGAGAAATGGCTAGATTCGCCTTTATTTCATTCGCTGGGACCGTCCCGTGAGCGCTGCGCCAATAAATGAGTGCCAGGGTTGCAAAGATTAGTACGACCAGTGAACCTATTGCGGCAATGATCATCGGGATACCCAGCCCTGACGGCCCGGGAGTCGGCACGACCGCGAGGGCAACCCCGAGCAATATTGCCGCCGCACCCAACACCGCTGTCACGGTGAGGATGACCCGACCTGAACGCATCATTGCAAAGACGACTGAGATTACACCAACGACAATTAGAAGCGCCGAAATGATCCACATTCTTCCTCCTGGGTTAGGTGAGGGGACTCAGATGGGTGCGTTCCATGGCATCGGCGACGACGACGGCTGGGCCTTCACGCATCAGGTACCGCTGATGGTCGGCCCCCGTCCCACGTTGCTCGATCTGGCGCAGCAATCCGTTTACCATGACCTCGTCGTCGTACTCACGCAGGATCGGTTGTACCCGGGCGATCAGCAGGTTGATTGCGTCGGCTGCGTCGCAGAGCCCGCCCGCCACCGGGTTGACGAGCGGGCCTCCGAGCCCGTATCTGCTGGCCGTCCAGCTGGCGGCCCGCAGGTCCGCTGCGGTGGCGACCGGGGCAGGCTCCCCTGCCCGCCACGCCCGCGCCGCATCTTCGACCAGCGCGCGGGTCAGCGCCGCGATCAGGACGGCGTCGCCCGCGTAAAGGCAGACGTCGCAGACCCTCACCTCCACCGTCGGGTGTTTGCGGGCCAACCGCGCGTCGGTGTACACCATTCCTTCATCCAGGATCACACCGTCGTTGAGACGTGCCTGAATCATTTTCTGGTACGCCCACACCGAGCCGAACGGCTCGTAGGTACCGGAGGTGGGCCAGCGCAGGTTTAAGGGGTACCGGTAACTGGCATACCCGCTGTCCACGCCGTTCCAGTAGGGCGAGTTGGCACTGAGCGCCAGCAACACCGGCAGCCAGACCCGGATCCGGTCCAGGACGGCGACCCCCTCCTCGGGGGAGCCGATCGACACGTGCACATGGAACCCGCAGGTGAGGTGCTCGGCGAGCGCCAGTCCGTAGAGGTCGCGCATCCGTTCGTACCGCCCATCAGGGGCCAGCCTGAGCGCCGTCGGATGAACGCTGGTGGCAAGCGCTGCCACCCTGGCCCCAAACTGGCGGGCGGCACGGTCCGCCTGGCGGCGTCCGCCGTGGATTGCCGCGGCCAGATCTTTCAGTTCGGCGTAGGGCTGGCTGATCACCTCAAGCTGTTGCTGCTGCAGTTCCAGGGACAACTCGCTGGTGTCGTCGTCGTCGGACGCCACCTCGGAAAGAACCAGGGGTGAGAGAGGCGTGGGGCGCCCGGTGTGCTCGTCGAGGAGGAGGAGTTCCTCCTCCACGCCGAAAGTCCTTGCCGGCCGCATGCCGGTGGGGATGACATTTGCTGTGGGCACTGCCTCCCCTCCTCTTCTTCGTGCCGGGGGTGCTGGGTGCTGGTAAATCGAGAGCTTAGGAAGAAGCGTCCTCAGAACTGGAAAGGGTGTCAAGGGTCGCCGGAATAAGCACCCCGGCCCACCCGTTTCACGGGTATCGATGATCGGGGCGAGAGGGGCAGCATGCTGAAGACTGTGGTGATTGGCGCCGGCCAGGCCGGCCTCTCGGCCGCCTACCATCTGCGACGGCAGGGACTCGAACCCGAAAGGGACTTTGTGGTGCTGGATGCCAATTCCGGGCCCGGCGGTGCGTGGCGGCACCGTTGGCCGTCGCTCACCTTCGGAACTGCCCACAACATTCATGACCTGCCGGGTCTCGCCCTCGGCGTACCCGACCCGACCGAACCGGCGTCGGAGGTGGTCAGCCGCTACTACGGCGACTATGAGCGGCAGTTTGAGCTGCCGGTGCACCGCCCGGAGGCGGTCCGGGAAGTCGTGTCCGACTCCCCCGATGGTCCGTTGCGGGTCGTCACCGGATCAGCGATCTGGGACACCGTACTGATCATCAACGGCACCGGCACCTGGGACCGCCCCTACTGGCCGTACTATCCGGGCCGCGAACTTTTCCTCGGCACCCAGCTCCACACCCACGACTTCCGGTCGGCGGAGGAGTTCACTGGGCTCCACGTGGTGGTAGTGGGCGCCGGGACCTCGGCCGCACAGTTTCTCCTCCAGCTCACCGCAGCGGGCGCCACCACCACCTGGGTCACCCGCCGGCCGCCACTCTTTACCGGACGCGAGTTCGACGCCGAGTGGGGCAGGGAGGTGGAGGCGACCGTCAACGAACGGACGGCGGCTGGCCTTCCCCCGGCCAGCGTGGTCTCGACCACCGGGCTACCGCTGACCCGCCAGTACCAGGACGGGATCGACGCCGGGATCCTGGTCTCGGCCGGTGGGATGCGTTCGGTCACGCCCGAGGGTGTCCTCCTCGACAGCGGGGACGAAGTCCGGGCCGACGTCATCCTGTGGGCCACCGGGTTCAGGGCGGCCCTTGACCATCTGGCCCCGTTGAAACTGCGGGAGCCCGGCGGCGGGATCCGGATGGATGGGGTCCATGTGCTCAAGGACCACCGGGTGCTGTTGGTGGGCTACGGCGCCTCCGCCTCCACCCTGGGAGCCACCCGTGCCGGCAGGGCCGCCGCTATTGCGGCCGTGAAACGGCTCGATGCGGTCAACGCTGGTACCTAACGGGTAGCCCTCCGGTTAGAAGATGGCGTTCAGCCCGTTCCAGCCGGTGCCCACCTGCACCCGTGGGAGCCAGGCGCCGGAGCCGTTGCCCGGGTAGAGCCACAGGATGCCCCGTGAATCCCTTGCCAGGAGGTCAGTGGTGCGGTCACCGTTGAAGTCGCCCGGACTCATCAGGGCGGTCATCGAGTTCCAGCTGGTCCCCACCCGGACTCTCGGAAGCCACCGGCCGGCGCCGTTGCCGGGATACAGCCACAGATAGCCGGTCGCTGATTCCCGGGCCAGAATGTCGGAGCGGCCATCACCGTTGAAGTCTCCCGGGGCGACAATCGCGCTGAACGCGTTCCAGTCACTGCCGACCCGCTGCCGAGGCAACCACCCACCGGCACCGTTCCCCGGGTAGAGCCAGAGGTCGCCGGTAGTCCTCTCGCGGGCGAGGACGTCGACGAACTGGTCGCCAGTGAAGTCGCCCGGCCCGACGATGGAGTTGAACGAGTTCCAGCCATGGCCGACTCGCACGCGAGGCAGCCATCCCCCAGTGCCGTTCCCCCGGTACAACCAGAGGTATCCGGTGGCTGCTTCACGTGCGAGTACATCGGAGGGACCGTCACCGTTGAAATCGCCTGGAGTTTCGAGTGCGTTCATCGGTCCCCAATCCACGCCGATGCGGACTCCTCCCCAGGCGGTGCCGTTCCCCTTCCCCCGGTACAGTCGCAGGTCGCCCGTTGAGGTGACGCGGGCCAGAATGTCGTTGTTCCAGTCGCCGTTGAACTCTGCAGTGGATCGCGACAGCGTCGATGCAGGGATGGCCAGCGGTGTAAAGGCGTATGGCTCGCACGTGAGGTCGTAGTCCCGGGTGTCGTCGTACCACTGGGAAATATAGACGCGCCCGCCGGAGAAGCTCGGTTGCCGGCAGCGATCAAGTGCTTCGTTGGGGTAGTCCAGCCGGCCGGCGGTCGCCCAGACGGGTACACCCGGCAATCGCCAGGAGCCGGTGATTTCGGCCCATCCTGCCGCGTAGGAGTAGAGACCGTAGGAGAAGCCGGCGTCGCGCAGACCCCTCATCAGCCCCTCGATGACGAGCCGGTTATCCCGCTGCTGGGCTG
Organism: Arthrobacter sp. 260; assembly: GCF_013116745.1. Lineage (GTDB taxonomy): Bacteria > Actinomycetota > Actinomycetes > Actinomycetales > Micrococcaceae > Arthrobacter_D. Next base: position 356,228 of record NZ_JABFOE010000001.1, on the reverse strand, counting down.
CCGTGCTGCTGGGCCAGGGCTGGGCGGGCCGGGGTTCGACGTCGATCCAGACGACCGGGGGCCGGAACCCGATCCTGGTCATGCTTGCGACGGCGTATTGCGCTTCGGAGTAGCCCACATTGGAGAGTCGCCCGGCGCGGGTATTGCTGGTCCACGGACCCCGTGAGCCATAGGTGCTCAGCTGACCGGCGGTGGGGTAGCCCGCCATCGCGTAGCCATGGGCTTTTTTGTTGTTGGTTCTGGTCCAGTTGACCTGGCTTGCCAGACAGGGGTTCTCGGTGAACGGCAGCCCCCTGGTCAGCCCCACAATCACGAACTGGGTCGAGGTGGGCGGCAGGGGCAAACCGAACCCGCCCTGCGCCGTCGAACACTGGGGCCACGAAATGTCGTGGCCATACAGCGGTGCGGCCTGGGCAGGCGGTGCGACAGTCAGGAAACCGAGCAGGAGCGCGAGTGAGGTCAGCAGGGCAATTGCCATCCGCCGGAGCGAGCGAATCATCACGCAGACCACCTCATCCAACCGGCACCATTTTACCGCCGCTGAAGAAATAAAGAGCCTGCTCAAAGGCACCAATCTCAGTCAGGTCTAACGGGTCAGCTCGGACCTGGCATCAGCTGTCACGACGATCGGAATACCCTCCGGAACAAGGAAATTCACCACCGGAGGGTGTACGACGGCGGTGAGCACCACCCTTGCCGTGCGGTTATCCGGGGCTCCTGTCGCCGGGTCGACCGACAACCCGTTGAAGCGTGCTCCAGCACCGGTCAGTTCCAGGTAATTCTGCACCGAGGTACGCACCGTACCCGAGTCAAGTTCCGGCAGCGGAGCCGTGGCATCCGGTGCCGGCTCAGCCAGCCCGAACGTATCCGCGGCGCTCAAAGCCGCCCCATCAGCAACCGATAAAAGCTTCTGCCGATCAAGGTAGACCGCCGACGCTGCCAACACCACCGTGAGCGTCAGTAGGGACAGCAGAACGTAGCCGATCACCATCACCATAATCTGCCCTTCCTCACCAGCCGGTGATGCGCGGCGATATCTGGGATGAGGAGGAAATCCGCTCACCGGTAACGCTCCACGAGCTGGGTTGCTGACGCGTCGACAACGATCGCCGAACCGTTCGCACCGCTTCCCGAAGGCATCAGGGGCAGCCCTACGTCAAGCCGAACCTCGACGGTCACACCCGACCCGGGTGCCAGACACTCACTCAAACACCGGATCTGAACCTCCGCTGCAGCTGCATCGAACCCGAAATCATCCAGCACCAACAGCGCCGCCTGCTGTGCACCCGCAGCTGCATCCGGCACTGATTCCTCGCTCACATAAACCTTTGCAGCCTGATCCGCCGCACCAACGGCGGCGAAGGACCCGGCCTGGAGCTGGGAGAGCGCCAGGACGAAATAGACAACTGGCACCAGGAGCAGCAGCCCGAGGAAGACGAACTCCACCACCGCACTTCCGGATTCCCGACTATTGGTCCGCTGGAGCGTTCGAAAGCGCAGCATGTCCTGTCACCTCCAACACCCCGGCAGGACCGATGAGCCCGATCACCGGTAATGGTGCACGCACCGTCACGGCCAACATCGACACACCGTCCCGATCGATCTCCTCCACCGAGATGTTCTCCGCATAGGCCCCATTCAGGGCGCTGGAAAGAATGATCCCCGTACGTGCGGCCGCGTCATCGGCGGAGCGGTCGGCGAGTGCGCCGTAGCGTGCCCCAGCGGACGCGGCGTCGATGAGAGTGTTGCGGACATGAAGGACCAAAGTCAGCTGCAGGACCGCGATGAAGATGACCGTGAGGAGGCCCCCCACGAAGGCGAAATCCACCACCGCGGCCCCACGCTCGGGTCCCTCAGCCGCCCCAGTGCGATTGGCGTGCCGCCACCCCGGCCCGGAGTCCATCCGGCGGATCTCCGCGATGCCCGATACTTCAGGGACTGACGCGACTGATCGCGTCATTGAACAGGTTCTCCAGGGCCGGGCCAGCAAGGGCAAGCAACGCTGCCACCAGCACTGCTGACATCAGCGTGATCATGACCCAACCGGGTACGTCACCGCGCTCGGGCGGATCGTCAGCGGTGCCACGCACTCCGTGAACCAAACGGGTCAGGGTGAGAGCAACGATGAGGTGAAGGGCTGGAAGGATCCGATGGATGGGCGGGTGCGGTTTCATTTTGTACCTCTTCCGGTCGACTTCAGTTGATTTGCTGTGGATCACAGCCCCAGGCTGATCAGTGCGATGCCCGGGTAAACGGCGAAAAGCACCGTCAGGGGAAGCACGCCAAACACCAGGGGAATCATCATGGCGATTTCCTTCTTTCCGGCGGATTCCATCAGTTCCCGCTTGGACACATCGCGGACGTCCTGGGCCTGAGCCCTGAGGACATCCGCCAAGGGTGTGCCGCGCTGAACTGCCACCGAAACCCCATCGACAAACCGCACCAGCGGTGTGAGTCTGGTCCGGTTGGAGAACTGCTGCAGGGCTGCGATAAGTGGGGTCCCAGCCCTGGTTTCCGCGAGGACCCGTTCGAACTCCCGCGCCAGCTCCCCATGTGCGGTACGGCAGATTCGCTCCAACGCCCCCGTTGCACTCTCGCCCGCGCTTACCGCCAGGGCCATCAGCTCGGCCAGGCTGGGAAACTCACCGAGCATCCTGGCCTCACGCCGTTTGATCTGCACGGACAACACGTAGTCCCTTAGTAGGTACCCACCGGCTGTGCATCCGCCGACGGCTAGCGCAGCCGGGAACGTGCCGACGGCACCCGAGAGGGTCATCATTACAGCGACACCCGCGGAGAGGATGAAGGCAACCGCCGCCCAGAGAATTTGCTCAGCTCGAAAGTCGACGACCCTTTGGTCCTTGCCCGCCTGGGCCAGCCGTTTTGCCAACATGGTCGATGCCGGATTGAACCGACCAAGCCAGGCGACGACGTCGTTCACCACCGGGCGAGCAATGCGCTCAATGGGACCAAAGGGAGTCAAGAGCGCCGGAGCTCCATCCAACAAACGGGAACGCACCTCGACGGACTTCAGTTGAGGCGCCACCCGGTCGACAAACCGCGTCGTCCGCATCACCGGAACTCTCACCAGGACCAGCCACAGACCGACACCCAGTACACAACCGGCGAGCGCTGCGAGCGCCGGGGTGTCCATCACCGGAGCACCCTCTCGTCCTGAGGCAACGCACCGATGCGAAGCATGATCCGGTAGCAGACCACCGAAATGACCAGTCCCCCAAGAAGAACTGCTGCTCCCGTCGGAGTGTTGTACGCCCTGACAGCCTCAGGCCGGGTTGCAAGGAGCATCAGAACCAGCCAGGGCGCGGCCACCGCCAGACGGGCTGCATTGACGGTCCACGATTGGCGCGCCTCAAGCTCACTTCTCGTCCGGGCGCTGTCCCGCAGGAAGTCGGCCAATGTGCCGAGGAGCCGGCCAAGATCCGAGCCACCCACTTCACGCGTCATCCGCAAAGCTTCGATGATGCGGTCGGCCACCGGATCCGCGAGTCTGGTCTTCAACCGACCGAGCGCATCATCGAACCGGGCTCCTGCGCGGTAATCAGCGCCGAATGCGGTGAATGCCTGGCGTAGCTCGACCGGGCCCTTGTCGCCCAGTTGAGCGATCGCTTCCGGTAGCGACAACCCAGCCCGGATCGCCGATCGCAGATGGTCAACAACGTCGGGCCACAGCTCCCGAAGCGCCGCCGCGCGCCGGTGCGCCCTCCACCTGACGACGCCCGTGGGAAGGAACGCCGCAAACAGTGAAAAGCAGGCCGCAATAGGCGGAGACCCGGTAAGAACAAAGATTGTGAGAAAGCACAGCACCCCTATCCCCGCTGAGGATGCCATGAGGCCCCCTACTGAAACCTTCTCGATCCCGGCGCGGAGGAGAAGTTCCTCGACCCGTCCGACCTGTTGAATAGTCGGCCTGCTCCGCCGCGGTTCGGTCCAGCAAGACCACCAGAGGAGGTACAGCCCCGCCCCGAGTGCAGCCCCAATCGCCGCCGTCATGTGACTGGTTCCAATAGTCGTGACACCTGGAAACCCGCGCTGGCGAACTTCTCCTCGGCGGGCATGGCCGAGGCCGTGACGACAAGGTCTCCTTCGACCCTCCGGAAGACAGACGAGGACTCGATGATGCCGTTCTCCACACGTCTCCCAAGGCACAGGATTTCGGTGATCCACCGCCGTCCGTCCCGGACGCGTTCGCAATGGACAACCAGATCGATGCAGGACGCAACGGTCGGCACAACGAAGGCACTGGAAATGTTGTCGCCAGCGAGCAGCGGGAGCGTGCAAATCTTCGTCACCGCATCGTGGGCACTATTGGCATGGACGCTACACATGCCGGGCAATCCCGAATTAAGCGCAACAAGCATGTCCAGACTTTCGGCTTCACGTACCTCGCCGACGATCAGCCGATCGGGACGCATCCGCAGGGCCTCCTTGACCAGCCTCCGCAGCGGAATTTCGCCCTGACCCTCCAGATTCGGCGGACGGCACTGCATCCCCACCACATCCCTGAGTGGCAGCTTCAGCTCAAAGATCTCCTCCACGGTAACCACCCGCTCCCGCGACCCGATGCTCGAGCCGAGACAGTTCAGCAGTGTGGTCTTTCCTGCCTGGGTGGCACCCGAAACAAGAATGTTCAACCCACTCGCGACCGCTGCATCCAGGAAGCGGGCGGCCTGCGAGGTCAGGGTACCCAGTTCGACCAGATGGTCCAGCCGGGTGGCCTTCGCGATGAACTTGCGAATGTTCACCGACCAGTGGCGCCGGGTGACGTCCGGAATGACCACGTGCAGTCGGGAACCATCGGGCAATGCCGCATCCACAAAGGGTGATGAAAGATCCAGCCGCCTGCCAGAGGACTTCAGCATTCGCTCCACCAGGTCATGGATCTGTTGCTCTGCAAGGACCAGGGAGGTCAACTCCGACTCGCCAGACCTCGCCACGTAGATCTCCGACGGAGAGTTGATCCACAGCTCTTCGACCGTTGGATCGTCCAGCAGCGGCTGCAGGGCACCGAAACCCGCGACAGCGTCAAAGACATGCTTCCGCGCCAGGTCCAGCTGTCCCAGTTGCGGGAGCGTCCCGACCACGGAACGCTCGTCGTAGTCATTTACGGCAGCCTCCACCAGGCTCAGCACCTCACCGCTTTGGCGGCTCGGATCAAGACCACGGCGGCGAATCAGCTCGCGCACCTCGTCCTCGATAATCCGAACGGCGTCCATAGGACTCCCTGATGTCAGAGCGAACCGACCCTTCGGCCGGAACGCCTGAGACCGTGGCTGGTACCGGTGAATTCGTCCTAGGGTAGGGGAATCCACGATCCGTGCCTAGACTCCACAACACCTTGTGTGGATAACTCTTTACTCCCAGGTAACACCCGTACCTGTAGTAACATCCATCACAGTCAGCTATTCTCGAAGGGACGACGCCCTCCTCTCGCCTTGGGCTCGCATTACCCGGAGAAATTCTGTGACTCACTCTCGTGCCTCCACTGTCCTTGCCGCCGTCCTCCTCACCGCAGCGATGGCCGCCGGAACAATGCCCGCCATCGCCGCGCCGCAGCCTGTCCCTCCGGCACCCGCCGTCGCGGAACCAGCCGAATCCGCACCGGTCGAATCTGCGCCCACCGACCCGACCGGCACCAGCACTGCGCCTGTCGACACAACGGTTCCAGTCCCTGCCGCCACGGACCCGGCTGAACCAGCCGCCGTCGATCCGGCAGCAGTCCCCGAACCAGCTGAACCCGCTGAGACGACAGAAGCGGTCGAACCCGCAGCAAAGGCGCCAGAGGAACTCACCGCCGCCGAGCTCGCCGCGGACCCCGAAGCGCTCGCCAAGCTGATCGGCCCCCATGGAGCCACCCTCGGGCAGGGCGTCGAAAGGATCGCTGAATCCGGCAACCCGCAGGTCCCCACCGCCCGGGAGCTCCAGGACCAGAAGGAACTGAGCGACGCACCCGCTGCTGCAGCTGACCCGTCGGTCAACCTGTGGCGCCCCCAGGGCATCCTGGGCATTGACGTCAGCAGCCATCAGGGCAACGTCAACTGGGCAGCAGCCTGGAACCAGGGCTCACGGTTCGCCTACACCAAGGCCACCGAAGCCCTGAGCTACAAGAACCCCAACTACAACCAGCAGTACACGGGGTCGGCAAACGTCGGAATGGTCCGCGGTGCCTACCACTTCGCCATCCCCAGCATCTCCACAGGGGCGGCACAGGCCAACTACTTCATCAACAACGGCGGCGGGTGGACCGCCGATGGCAGGACTCTCCCACCCCTGCTCGACGTCGAGTACAACCCCTATTCCTCGCTCGGGAACGACTGCTACAACATGAGCACCACCGCGATGGTCAACTGGATCCGGGACTTCTCCAACACCATGTTGAACCGAACCGGCCGCGTCCCCATGATCTACACCACCACCGACTGGTGGAACCGCTGCACCGGCAACTCCACCGCGTTCGCTGACCACCCGCTGCACATTGCCAACTACAACAATGTTGGCGCCGGAAGGTTGCCAGCAGGCTGGAACACGTACAGCCTCTGGCAGTACACCCACGAGGGTCCGGTAGTGGGCGACTGGAACGTCTGGAACGGCACCTCCGCGGCACTGGCCAACTTCGCCCGCAACTCTGCCCCGGTGGTAACAGCACCTCGCCCCACCGGTCCGTCCATCCGCTCGTCCGCCGATGTCATCGCCATCGACAGTGCCGGCCGGCTCTTCAACTACCCCGGCACCGGGAACGGGTCTGTCTCCTCGAAGGTGCAGATCGGTCACGGCTGGTCCAACACCCGAACCATCCACTCGGTGGACTGGAACGGCGACGGCGTCATCGACATCCTCGCGCAGTGGGCCAACGGCCGTCTGACCGTCTACCTGGGCCGGACCACTGGCGGCTTTTACCCAGCGCAAGTCCTGGCCACGTCGGGCTGGGGCGGCATGAAAATGACAGTCGGCCCGTGGCTCCGCGGTGCCCGACCCACCATCATCGGCACCCGTTCCGACGGCACCCTTCACTACTGGCCTCAGAACAACAATGGCACCCTGATGTCGCCCCGCAAGATCGGCCACGGCTTCGGCTCCATGTCGGTGGTCATGACCGACTTCGACGGCGACGGACGCCAGGACCTGCTGGCCCGCAACACCGCCTCCAAGCTGGCACTGTACCGGGGGGTGGGCACCGGCGGATTCCAGTATGAGACCCGGCGCCTGGTCGGCACCGGCTGGCACACCACCCACACCATGGACAGTGTCTCGGGTTTCGCTGGCGCGGGAAGCCGGGGCATCATTGCCAAACGCCACGATGGAACGCTTCACTACTACCCCATCAGGACCGGGGGCGTCTGGGGCACCTGGGCCCAGTTCGGCCACGGCTGGTCGACGCTGACCGTAGCCGGGACCCGGCTGCACTAGGCCTCCCCACCAACCACAACAGGCCCCGTCCCCTTCAGCTGAAGGGGACGGCGCCTGTCTGGTGTCAGGCCAGCGGACGGCCAATGACCAGGAGTCTAGGCGACGCCGGCAAGCTTCTTCACTGCTGCAATCCAGGGTGCCGCAACATTCTCGGCACTGAGGGTACGGGCTGCCTTGTGCGAGGCCTCCTTCATTTCGGAGACCTGCTCCGGGGTCAGACCGATCAGGACCCGGGCGGCTGACTCCGCATCGAAATCCTTCGACACCACACCGAACCCGTGTTCCTCGACCACACGCTTCATCTCCGGTGAGGGGCCAATGAGGACCGCGAGGCGCGCTTGGACGAATTCGAACAGTTTGTTCGGCAACGCGTGCAGCATGTTGAAGTTCGCGGGCGGGCACAGGTAGAAGCCAATGTCGTAGCCGTGCAGCAGCCCGACAATCTCCTCAAACTTCACTGGCGGCAGCATCCTGATCACGCCGCCCGGCACCGCAGCAGCCTTCACGGCCAGCTCGTCGATGTAGTCCTGCTCGCCGGGAACCAGCACGACGTCGAAGGTGACGCTGCCAGGCTTCAGCTCGTTGGCACGGGCGACGGCGTCCATCATGATCTCGATCTTGCGCCCTCGGCCAGCGGCTCCGGCGTGGATCAGGCGCAGCGGCGAGTGGACCGGTGAGGGGCTGTACCGGTCATCGTAGTAGGAGGCGTTCGGGACGACAGCGGGTTCGGGAATCCGGTAGACGGATGCATACTCCTCAGCAATCCCCTTGGCCACGGTCGACACGGAATCGGCCTTCGTGACGTACTTGCGGCACGCCCAGTCCATCAGGGGGCCCACGAGGAGCTTCCACTGCAGCTTGTCCTCGCCCTGCCGGGGCGCGTACTCGTGCAGGTCGGCGTGGATGCCCTTGCGGGGGCGCAGCGCGACAGCCGCGGGGACGGCCAGTGCGTCATTGGCGACGATCACGTCGACACTGCCGGCGGGGATGTTTTTCAGAACGTGCTTCACCCGGTCGGAGTCGAAGTAAAGGCGTTCGTGGAAGCGCGCACCGAGGAGCACAGCCACCTTCTTGAAGTCCGGACGCCACGGCTTGTACTCGACCGGGATCTCGACGTGGTCCACCACTCCGTCGGGTGCAGCACCATAGCCACAGGACATCACGTCGGCGAACTCGCTGAAGAACTGGATCTGCCGCAGGACCCGGGGATCCCGGTGGATGGGCGAGAACGAGAGCACAAGAATGCGCGGACGGGCTCCGGGAAGGTTTCCCTCGGTCATGGTTTTACTCCAGGTGTGGGTTGGTTGAAGAGTGGTGGACAGTGCCGGCTAGGTGAGGCCGGCCAGGGCGGCCTGCTCGGCGAAGTCAGGCATCTGTGCGATGACTTCGGCGAAGGTTCCCTGGGCGGCCAACTTGCCATCGGCGAAGAAGAAGACCACGTCGCTGTCCCTGATGGTCGACAGACGGTGGGCAACGGTGATGGTGGTGACGCTGCCGGTGAGGTTGCGGACGGCCTGGGTGACCGCCGCCTCGGTGGCGGTGTCGAGGGCACTGGTGGCCTCGTCCATCACCAGCACCGCCGGATCGGCGTAGAGTCCGCGGGCAATGCCAAGCCTTTGCCGCTGCCCACCGGACAGCGCCATTCCGCGTTCTCCGACCGCGCCGAGGATGCCGTCGGGACGCTTCTCAACGGTCTCCAGCATCTGGGCCCGCTCCAGTGCGCGGCGAACCCTGTCCTCGTCCACCTGTTCGGGATCCCAGGTCAGGGCAACGTTCTGGGCGATTGACGCGTCGAACAGTGAGACTTCCTGGGGCACGTAGCCCACGCGGGAACGCCAGGAGTGAAGCACGGCGCGCATCGGCACTCCCCCGACCAGCACCTGCCCCGAGCTCGGCAGCAGCAGTCCGAGCAGCAGGTCGATCAGGGTGGACTTGCCGGCACCCGACGATCCCACCACTGCGACGCGTGACCCGGACGGGATGGTCATCGTGACGCCGCTCAGCGCAGGGGTTTCCGCGCCGGGGTAGGTGAAGGACACGTCCTTGAGCACGACGTCGGGCACACCCTGGGGCAGCTCCGACTGGTCGGGCTCCTCCTGGTCCTTGGCGCTGGCCTCGGATTCCTTGATGTCGGCGAGCACCTGTTCGGCGAACGGTGAGTTGGAGTGCACCATCGACAGGATCGCCTGGAAACGTGTCAGGGACGGGATGATCCTGAACCCCGCAACGCCGAAGAGCGCGACGGCGGCCAGGGCGTTGGTAACCGGGTCGACGCCGGACGGGCTGGTGAGCAGCCCCACCCCGCCGACCAGCATGAAGCCGCCAATCAGACCGGCCTCGAGCACAAACCGCGGCACCTGGCCGAGGAAGATTGCCAGCGCCCGGGCTTTCGAGGAGTGGATGCGGTTGTTGTGGACTGCCCTTTCGACGTCCGGTGAGGCACCGCGCAGGGTGACCTCCTTCAGCGCGCCCACTGCTTCGGTCAGCAGTCGGACGGTCCTGAACGAGAACTGCCGGTTGCGCCGTCCGTTGGCGACGGCCCGCTTGGAGATTCCACGGGAGAGTAGGAGGGCGATCAGGCCCAGATAGATGATGGCGGTGACGGCAGTGATCCAGTTGCTCACGAACAAAACACTGACGACGGCGATCACGGAGACGATCTCGCCGGCCAGACCCATCGAAGGCATCAATACGCCGGACACGGTCAGCGACACACCTGAGTCGACCGAGCGGACCAGCTCCGCGGAATTGCGCTTCAGGCGGTCCACCCAGGGCGCACGCATGTAGGCGGCCAGCAGCCGGTCACCGATGGCCACCTCGTGGGAGGCGAAGCGGGAGGTTGCGTAGCGCAGCAGCAGGATGTTCAGCCCGCTCTTGATGATCACCAGGGTGCAGAAGACCGCGAGCACGGTGATGTAGTGGGAGACCTCGTCGATCCGGCCGAACGGGCCCAGGTTGACCGGGCTGCCGGTGATGATGCTCGACATGACGATGGCGAGCAAACCCAGGGCCACCACGTCGATCAGTGAGAGCAGCGACGAGAGGATGGCGTAGCGCAGGAGGAAGCGGCGTGCGCTGGGCGGGAGGACCGCCAGAAGCTGACGGTTAATACTGATAAGTGATTTCATGGCTCCCGCAAGATTAGCTTAGTTGGGTCCGCGGAGGGTCGTCGGAGGGGGCTCCGGGCAGGCTGGGATTGCTGGTCTCCGTCTCCCAGACGCGGGGCGTCTCATCGAGCGCAACCCGGCGGGCGAGCCGCGTCAGGGATTCCTCCATGTGCCGGTGGCGCTGGGCGGAGGAGGCCATGAAGACCATGAAGCAGACGATAAACCCGTACAGGACCAGGTCGGTGCCCCGGCCGATGCCGAACAGGTTCGCCAGCCCGGTCAGGAGCTCCGGCAGGAAAATCGACAGCGCGGCGATCAGGGCGAAGGCCAGCAGTAGGATCCGGCGGATGGCGAGGTGGCTGGCGTTGGCGCCGCCCCGCATCAGCACCAGTGAGCCGAGGATCACAGCAAGGACAAGGACAATCTGGACGATAAAGAGCATGGGGTTCACCTGAAGAAGAGATCGGCGAGAATATTGACGCCGTTGAGCAAGGACTGGCCTTTGGCCTTCGAGTAGTCGGTGTAGATGATCTCGACGGGGTGCTCCGCGAGCCGCGGCTTCAGCTCTGCCAGCTGGTGGATCAGTTCGGACGCGTGGGCCATCCGGTTCTGCTTCAGGTGAATGCGGCGCGCGACCCCGGCGTTGATGACCCGGAGACCGTTGTGCGCGTCGGTCAGTTCCAGACCGGTCGACATCCTCGACTGGAAGGCGACGGTTCTCAAGACCAGCCGCTTCAGCGGCGAAATCTTGGTGCGCCCGTCCAGGAACCGGGATCCGAGCACCACTTCCAGCTCGCCGGACTGCACCCGGGCGAGCATTTCCTGGGCATCCTGCACACGGTGCTGGTTATCGGCGTCGAACGTGATGACCGCGTCCAAGGCGGGATCCTGCAGTGCATACTCCAGGCCCGTCTGCAGGGCAGCACCCTGTCCCAGGTTAAAGGGGTGCCGGACGACGACGGCGCCCGCCGCGGCAGCCGCCTCAGGTGATCCGTCGGTGCTGCCGTCATCCACGCAGACCACGTGGGGAAAATGTGGGAGGAGTCCTTTGATCACGCCACCTACAACGGTGGCTTCGTTATACATTGGTATGACGACCCAGGAGCGACTCACAGGGGTAAGTATTCCATACGTTCCCCGGCCCGCCCCCCAGCTTCGATGCCGGGGGCGCGCCGCCGTGCCGGGCGGCCAACCCGTGCCGAACCGTTAGGCTTGCGGTCATGACCCTCCGCATTCTCTGCATCTCCTTCTCGGACATCAACGCTGATTCCCGGGTACTGCGGCAGGTACAAACCCTCGCCGAATGCGGCACGGTGACGACCGTCAGCTACGGATCGGCCCCTCCCGGGGCCACCACCCACCTCGAAGTGGATTCGGCCCTCCCCTCCCTGCCCCAGACTCCCGCTGGCGTGCTCGGCCTGGCCCTGCGGCGTTTCGCCACCGCAGGCTCGAAGGCACCCGCGGTGCAGCGGGCCCGCGAACTGATCGGGGCGGCGGAGTATGACTTGGTAGTCGCCAACGAGGCGCGCGCCCTCCCCCTCGCCCACGAGGTGGCTGGCTCCGCTCCGGTGCTCGGGGACATGCACGAGTGGGCGCCCGAGGAGAGATCTCACGTGCTGTCGTGGAAAATCCTGGTGAAGCCCTACATGACCTGGGTCTGCAAAACCTACCTCCCCCGCTCGGCCGGGGTTATCACCGTCAACGAGTCGATTGCCCGCCTCTATACCGAACGGTTCGGGTGCCGCACGGAAGTGGTCCGCAATGCGGGTCCGCTGCGCCCGCTGGAGCCCTCCCCCATGGTTGAGGGCCGCATTCGCCTGGTCCACAGCGGCGCGGCAGTGCCGGGCCGCAACCTGGAGGCGATGATCGAGGCGGTCAAGGCGCTGGATGAACGGTTCAGCCTCGACCTGTACCTGGTGAAGGCCCGCGATGGCGGAAAGTATTGGGAAACACTCCGCGCCGCGACCGGCGCCCAGGAGCGGATCACCTTTCACGACGCCGTCGCCCCGGACGACCTGCCCGCCACCTTGAACGCGTACGACGTCGGGGTGTTCAGCCTTCCCCCGAGGACCACCAACCACGCGCTGATGCTCCCGAACAAGTTCTTCGACTTTGTCCAGGCGCGCCTGGCCATCGTGTTCAGCCCCTCGCCGGAGACGTCTAGACTGATTCAGGACCATCAGCTCGGCGCAGTGACGCAGGGTTTCACGGCCGACGACCTCACCCGGACCCTGTCCGAGCTCACAGAGCAGGAGGTCGCCCAGTTCAAGCGGAACGCCCACACCGCGGCGCCGGAGTTGAGCTCCGCCACCGACGAATCAGTGATTCGGGCCATGGTGCAGCGGCTCACGTCCCCCCGGACCTAGCCGCCATGACCCAAGAAAAGGTGAAGTGTCGATGAGTTGGTGGCAGGCAGCGCCGGTCATCCTGATGACTCTGGTCATTCTGATGGTGCCCGGATTCCTGGTGGCCAGGGCCTGCGGAACCCGCGGGCTGACGTCGGTCGCCCTCGCCGCACCCATTTCGGTGACGCTGGCGTCTGTCGGGGCCATGATCGCCCCCTTCCTCTCCATCCCCTGGTCACCGGTGGTGCTGGTAGGCATGACAGTACTGACCGCAGGCGGAGGGCTCCTGGCCCGCTTCCTCTGGCTGCGATCCCGCGGTGAACCGCTGGTGCTGCTGCACCGGCCGACCCGGGCGGGCCTGCTGACCGGAGCGCTGTGCACGGTCGCCGTCGCCGTCCCCGCACTGATCATCGGTGTCCGGTTTGCCCAGATGTTCATCAGCCCCGAGAACATCTCGCAGACCTACGACAACATCTTCCACCTGAACTCCCTGCAGTACATCCTGGACACCGGATCCGGATCATCACTGACGCTGGGCAACCTGACCAATGACGGCACCGGACTGAGCTTCTACCCTGCCGCGTGGCACGACCTCGTCACCCTGGTGTCGCTCACCACTGGAGCTCCCATTGCGGTCGCCGTTAACGCGGCAAACATTGCGATCGCCGCGTTCGTGTGGCCGTTGTCCGCCCTGTTCATGGTCACCCGGATCGCTGGCGAAAAGCCTCTCCCGATCCTGCTGACCGGCGCCCTGGCGGCTGCTTACCCGACCTTTCCCTACCTGATGGTGGACTTCGGCGTCCTGTACCCCTATCTGCTCTCCATTGCACTGCTTCCCATTGGCGTCGGACTGGCCGGGACCATGCTGGGAGTGGTTCAGGACCCCCTGAACGGCAGGGTGCTGGCCGGGCTCGGCCTGCTGGCGGTGCTACCCGCCATCGCCCTGTCCCACCCAAGTACCATGATCGCCCTGTTCCTGTTCGTGGTGCCGTTGGCCGCCCTCGTGCTGTGGCGCACCACCAGGTACCTGGTCCGCCGGGGTGCACCCTGGTACCGCCATCTCGCGGCGCCCGCCATGTTTCTGGGTTATCTCGGGTTCACCTACTACTTCTGGATCTCCTTCAGGCCCTCCCTGCAGAACTCGCTCTGGGAGCCGTTCCTCAGTCCCACCCACGCGGTCGGCGAGGCCCTGGCTGTCGCCCCGATGCGCAGCGGGATCAGCTGGATTCTGCTGGTGCTGACCCTGGTCGGTCTGGCAGTCACCATCAACGCCCGGCGCTATTGGTGGGTGCTCGGAATCTTCACAGCCAGCGCACTGCTGTATGTGAACGTGGCCAGCACAGAAATCGGCGAAGTCCGCCACTTCTTCACCGGGCTCTGGTACAACGACAGCAACCGCCTGGCGGCGCTGCTCCCGGTCGCAGCCCTACCGCTCGCTGTGCTCGGAGGGACCGCCATGCTCACCGCGTTCGTCCGCCGTACCGCCAACCGCCGGTATCAGAACGCCGCCACCTGGGTGATCATTATCGCCGGCTGCACGATCGTCGGACTTCTGGGGCAGGGCAAGTCGGTCGACAACGCCGAGGCCAAGGCACGCGCGGAGTACGTCCTGGACCGGTCTTCGGCACTCCTCACCAGCGACGAGCTGGCCCTGCTGGATCGGCTGGATCAGTCGGTGCCCGAGGGCGCCGTCGTCGTCGGGAACCCGTGGACGGGTGCATCCCTCGCGTACGCCCTCGGCGGGAGGGACGTGCTGCTGACGCACGCGTCCAGCCGGGTGGCCGACGACGACCTACTCCTGATGGACCGGATCGATGAGGCAGCGACGTCCCCCGACGTCTGCCGCGCGGTGCAGGAACTGGATGCTTTCTACGTCCTGGACTTCGGAGACCAGGAACTGCACGGCGGGTCCCAGCCCTATCGGGGCTTCGATAACCTGGCGACAGCTCCGGGGATCGAGCTAATCGACAGGGAAGGCCAGGCACGGCTCTACGAAGTCACAGCCTGCCGCTAGCCGCGGTAACGGAGAGAGACCCCGCCGGCGCGGTGTGCCCAGTGCGCTAGCTGCGCATCCTGGACACCACTTCGTCGACCGGGGCGTCCATGACAATCCGCCCGTGCTCGAGGAGCACGCCACGTTCGCAGACCTGGGCCACCAGGTCCAGATCGTGGCTGACGACCACAAGGGTCTTCCCTGCCGCAGCGAGTTCCATGATCTTGGCGATGCACTTCTTCTGGAAGGGCTCGTCCCCGACGGCGAGAATCTCATCAACCAGGAACACCTCCGGGTTGGTGTGCACAGCCACCGAGAACGCGAGGCGCAGGTACATGCCCGAGGAATAGAACTTCACCTCGGTGTCGATGAACTGTCCGATCTCCGAGAAGTCGACAATCGAGTCGAAGAGGTCATCGATCTGCTGTTCGGTCATGCCAAGAATGGCGCCGTTGAGGTAGACGTTGTCCCGGCCGCTGAGGTCCGGGTGGAATCCCGCCCCCACCTCGATCAGCCCGGCTACCCGGCCGCGGGTACGCACGGTGCCGCTGTCCGGCAGCATGACACCGGAGATGTGCTTGAGCAGGGTCGACTTCCCGGAGCCGTTGAGCCCCAGCAGGGCAACTGACTCGCCCTGGCGGACGTCGAGCGAAACGTTGTCGAGGGCGTGGAATTTCTGCGACAGGTCACCCTTCCGGCCCTTGACCAGCCAGACGAACGCCTCCTTGATGGACCGGGTGTGGCGCAGCACAAACTGCTTGGAAATACCACGTACTTCAATGGCGGTGGTCACGGGTCACAGCTCCTGGGCGAAGCGGCCCTCGAGCCGCCGGAAGGTCCACTGGCCCAGGATGGTCACCAGCAGTGCGGTTGCCAGCCCAATCGGGAGCCACATGTCGAGCAGATTGGGCGGGGCGGCGATCATGGGATCGGTGATCTCGGAGGTGGTCGGGAGCCAGAAGGCGAAGTGGAACAGCTCCACCGCGATCGTGAGCGGGTTGGCCTGGTAGATCACGAGCAGCACCGAGGCAGTTCCGGCGGAGAACACCGTCGCCAGTCCGTCCCGCACCATGATCCAGGTGTAAAGCACCGGCGACGCCCAAGTGGCAATCATCAACAGCATGTCCACGAAGTTCTCGCTGTCCCTGAAATATACGTTCGCTGCGCCGAAGAACAGTCCCAGACCGGTCGCGAGCAATGCCACGATCATAAACCCGGCCACTGCGGCGAAGATCTGGAACACCCCAGGGGTCCAGCCGGCGAACAGACAGGCCACCAGCAGGACCAACAGCTGCGGCAGGAAGTGCACCGCTGACACCCAGACGGACGCCACGGGGAACAGCTCCCTGGGAAGGTAGATCTTTTTGATCAGCCCCCCGTTGCCGACCACTGAACGGGACGCGTTGCCCAGAGCCTCGTTGAAGAAGTTGATCAACACAATGCCCGAGAACAGATAGATGGCGTAGTTCTCGGTGTTCCGGTTCATCTGCAGGAAGACCCCGAGGGCAAACCAGAACACGAAGAACTGCACACCCGGCTTCACATAGGACCAGAGGATCCCCAGGACCGAGCCGCGATACCTGACCTTAAGTTCCTTGGCGACCAGCAGCTTCAGCAGGAAGCGGGAGCGCAGGACGTCGCGGAGACCGCCACCCAGACCGGGCGTGGTGAGTTCGCTGGTGCTCAACCGTTATCAGCTCTTCTCGGAGTGGGCCTCGAAGGTTTTCTTCCAGGCTTCGAAAGAACTGATCTCTGCGGCCGCGGCCTTATACCGGGCGCTGAGCTGTGGCCAGTTCCGGAGGATCTCGGCGTTCAGTCGACCGGCCTCGGTGAGCATTGAGCGCAGCTTCCTGGGGTCGCGCTGGTACCACGACGCACCGCTGCCCTCGGCGTTGGAGACCACAGCGCTGTCGTACTGGGACATCCGCCACCACTTGTTGTCCTGGTGGGCGACGACGGCCTGGGGGCGTTCCCGGCTGGAATCCTGCACCGGTTTGCTCAACTGCCGGACCAGGGTCTTGGCCGCCCACGGCACCAGGGTGGCGTAGGACGGCGCCCGGAATCCCTGCCCCTGGCGGGGTGGCTTGTCCATCCGCGCAGCGGGGAAGGCGTCGGGGTCGGTCTTGAACTGGGAGTCGGGGAACTCCTTGACCATGGCCCGGATATCGGGCAGCTTCGTGGGCAGCACCTCGTGAAGTGACTCGGGGCCCTTCAGGATGTCCTGCAACGCCATGATCCGGCCGCGTGCAGTGAAGTACTGCATGGAGATCAGGTGCTTGATGTCCATGTAGCCGGACTCCCTGACCACTCGGCCGCCGTGCTCGTAGGGGCTGTGGATCAGCGCTGCGATCATCCGGTTCCGGGTGTGGAAGTACGCCTGCCAGCCCACCAGATCATCCTTGTCGATCCAGGACACGTGCCAGACCGCCGATCCCGGCATGGAGACCGTCGGGTAGCCGGCGGCCTTCGCGCGCAGGCCGTATTCGGCGTCGTCCCACTTGATGAACACGGGCAGCGACAGACCGATGTCACGGATGACGGCGGTGGGGATCAGGCACATCCACCAACCGTTGTAGTCGACATCCACCCGGCGGTGCAGCCAGGGGGTGTGACGGAGGTTCGACCGGACGAAGTCGTGACCGAGGACCTGCCCCTCGACGGGCTGGTCGGGCTGGAAACGCCACGGGTTCACCGTCTCACCGAAGGTGTGCAGCACGGTCCGGTTGTAGAGGTCAAACATGTGGCCGCCGACGATCGTCGGGGTCTTGCAGTGATCGGCGAAGGTCAGCAGCCGGGCGATGCTCTCGGGTTCGATGACGACGTCGTCGTCCAGCAGCAACGCGTAGTCGCTCCCGTTCTCGACGGCCTCATACATGCCGCGGGCGAACCCGCCCGAGCCACCCAGGTTTGCCTGGTTGATGATCCGCAACTTGCCCTGCAGCGCGGCTTCCACCTCGGCGAAACCGGGCTGGTCGGCCACCTTCTGCGTGCCTTGGTCCACCACCAGAATTTCCTTGAGCGGGGCGAGGGATTCGGGGTGGTCCGCCAGGATGGAAAGGTTGTTCAGGCAAAAGTCGGGCTTGTTCAGGGTGGTGATCTCAAGCGTGATCGAGCCATGGGTGCCGCCGGCATGCGGTGCCTGCCACTCGGCCTCGTCCAGCACGAGGGACCCGGATCCGGCCACGAGATCGAACCAATACCAACCGCCGTCGCCAAACGGCGCCAGCGTCAGGTCAAAGGTGGTGACCGCGGTATCGGTGACCCGCTTCGTCTCCACATGCTGCAGGGAGCCGCGGGCGTTCGACTTGTAGACGCTGACCCCGCCGGAGCCACTGGTCTTCACGCTCAGCCGGACCGATTGGATGGTGGTCCACCGGCGCCAGTAGCTCGCGGGGAACGCGTTGAAGTAGGTACCGAAGGAGACGCGCTCCCCCGCTCTGACCAACGTGGAGCGGCGGGATTTGAAGTCCTCGGCGTGGATTTCCTTGCCGTCGCTGCTGCGCGCCTGCCCACCACCCTGGGTGGACACGCTGCCGTCCATGGTGTTCAGCTGCACGCTCAGGGCGCTGCCGGTGTCCATGTAAAGCGGCGCCGTATCGAGGTCGCTCAGGTTGGGCAGGACGACCCGCTGGA
Source organism: Arthrobacter sp. 260 (assembly GCF_013116745.1). Classification (GTDB taxonomy): domain Bacteria; phylum Actinomycetota; class Actinomycetes; order Actinomycetales; family Micrococcaceae; genus Arthrobacter_D. The sequence continues at coordinate 337,725 of NZ_JABFOE010000001.1, read as the reverse complement.
GGGTCTGCCAGGGCGTGGCCTCCGCTGAGGTTTCGGGGGTGGTGGTGACGGTATCGCTCATGCGTCGACTCCTCCGCTTTCGAGCTTGGCGCCAGCAGTGAAGTGCGGCTTGAGTTTGTTGTCGTACATGGACAGCGCCGAGCCGATAGCCATGTGCATGTCGAGGTACTTGTACGTGCCGAGGCGGCCCCCGAAGAGCACCGACTTCTCGCCCTTGGCCAGGTCGCGGTAGGCGCTCAGCTTGGCGCGGTCTTCGCTGGTGTTGACCGGGTAGTAGGGCTCGTCTTCCTTCTGGGCGAACCGGGAGAACTCACGCATGATCACCGTGGCGTCCTTCGTGTAGTCCCGCTCGGGGTGGAAGTGGCGGAACTCGTGGATCCGGGTGTAGGCAACGTCCTCGTCGGGGTAGTTCATCACCGAACAGCCCTGGAAGTCCTCCACCGGGAGGACTTCCTCCTCCAGGTCGATGGTGCGCCAGGAGAGGTCCCCTTCGGCGTAGTCGAAGTACCGGTCAACGGGACCGGTGTAGACGACCGGCACCTGGCCCAGGGTCGCTGCGCGGGAAAATTCATGGTTGTCGTCGAAGAAGTCGGTGTTCAACTGCACGGTAATGTTCGGGTGGTCGGCCATCCGCTCGATCCAGGCCGTGTAACCGTCCACCGGCAGGCCCTCGTACTTGTCGTTGAAGTACCGGTTGTCGTAGGTGTACCGGACGGGGAGCCGGGAAATGATCTCCGCGGGCAGGTCACGCGGATCGGTCTGCCACTGCTTCCCGGTGTAGTGCTTGATGAACGCCTCGTAGAGTGGCCGCCCAATGAGCTGGATGCCCTTGTCGTTGAGGTTCTGTGGATCCGTTCCGGCCAGCTCCCCCGCCTGCTCCTGGATCAGTGCACGGGCGTCGGCGGGACCGTAGGAGGACCTGAAGAACTGGTTGATGGTGCCCAGGTTGATGGGCATCGGGTAAACCTCGCCCTTGTGGCTGGAGTACACCTTGTGGACGTAGTTGGTGAACTCGGTGAACCGGCTCACGTAGTCCCAGACCCGCTCGTTGGAGGTGTGGAACAGGTGCGCTCCGTAACGGTGCACCTCGATCCCGGTTTGCGCTTCCTTCTCGCTGTAGGCATTACCGCCAATATGGTGCCGCCGGTCCAGCACAGCCACCTTCAGGCCGAGCTCGGTGGCCGCCCGTTCAGCGATGGTCAGGCCGAAAAAGCCCGACCCTACGACAACGAGGTCAACGTTCACAAACACTCCTGAATTGTTGGGGGCTGCGCCAGCTACATGGTGGGGACTGCGCTGGCTACTCAGCGCTCTGCCTGCACAAGATTACCGGAGAATCGGGGCGCGGCTTGTATTTGGGGGTCCGGGGCAACAGCTAAAGTGGAACGCATGCGAATCCTCAGCGTCGTTGGCGCACGCCCACAGTTTGTGAAGCTCGCGCCGATCGCGGCAGCCATGAAAGGCCGCGCCGAACACCTGATCGTCCACACCGGCCAGCATTACGACTCTCTGATGTCGGACGTGTTCTTCCAGGACCTTGCCATTCCGGCCCCCGACTACAACCTCGGCGTCGGCTCGGGCAAGCACGGCAAGCAGACCGGCGCGATGCTCGCCGGGCTGGAAGAGATCTTCGAGCAGGAGCGGCCCGACCTGGTGCTGGTCTACGGCGACACGAACTCCACCCTTGCCGCGGCGCTGGCCGCCGTAAAGCTGCACATCCCGGTGGCCCATCTGGAAGCCGGCCTGCGCTCCTTCAACCGCCGGATGCCCGAGGAACACAACCGGGTGCTTACCGACCACGCGTCGGACCTTCTGCTGGCACCCACCGACGTCGCGATGACCCATCTGGCCACCGAGGGGCTGGCGGACAAGAGCGTGCTCGTCGGCGACGTGATGACTGACGTCCTCTATAAAACCCGTGAGTCCCTCCAGGCGCGGGACGAGCCGCTGCCCGCAGGCCTGGTGTCCGGTGGCTACTATGTGAGCACCATCCACCGCCCGGACAACACCGACGATCTGGCACGGCTCCAGCAGATCGTCTCGTCCCTGTCCCAGCTGGACAGGCCGGTGCTCCTGCTCGCCCACCCCCGCCTGGTGGACCTGGCTGCCAGCCACGGCATCGAACTGGAGACCGGCGCCATCCGCGTGGGCCCGCCACTGGCTTACCCTGGGCTGATCAACGCCGTGATGAACAGTGCGGGCGTAATCACCGACTCGGGAGGCCTGCAGAAGGAAGCGTTCCTCCTGCGGGTGCCGTGCACCACGATCCGCCCGGAGACGGAGTGGGTGGAAACAGTTGAACTGGGGTGGAATGTCCTGGTGTCAGAGCACCTCGACACTCTCGCCGACGTCGTCCAGCGTCCCCAGCCCGAGGCGACATCGGCTGCGCCCTACGGTACCGGAGCTGCCGCAGCCGCAGTGGTCGATGCGATCACCGCTTTCGGGGCTACTCGCTCGCAGCAGCCTCGATAGCCTCAGCCGCCCTGGCCCCGACGCTCCTCAACGAGTAGTTCTGCTGGACCCAGCCGGAAATTCGTTGGCGTTGAGCGGCATCCTGGGGCCAGGCGAGGGCATCCCTCATCGCGGCCGCGACTGCTGCCGGCTCCCAGTCGACACTGACGCCAAGGTTCTCGTCGGCAATGATGTTTTTCAACGGACCCACCCCCGCGTAGATCACCGGCGTGCCACAGCTGAGGCTGACCAGTGCCTTCGTGGCGAAGGCGAAGTCGTAGCCGCGGGATGGACGTACCGAGGCAAGGCCGGCAACGCTGCCGCGGAGCGCTGTGGAAATCTGGTCACCGTCCACGGTGCCCCGGAAATCGATCGGCGCGGACACCGCTTCGGCCCGGGCACGGAGCTCGTCGAGCTCCACCCCCTGGCCGTACATCACCAGGCGGACATCGGGGTACTCGGCAGCGATGCTGATGAACGCGTCAACAAACACGCCGGCGCCCTGAATCTCCGACATGGTTCCGGCATAGACAAAGTAGCGGCCGCCGTCGTCGGGACCTGCTGGCCCGTCATTGGTGAACTGGTCCGTATCGACACCGGTCCCCACGTTCACGATCCGGTCGGACTGACCCACCAGGGCCGCGACAGCCGTCGAAACGCCCTCGGACACGGTCAGGATTCTTCGCGCCCGGGAGAGGGTCCAGCGTTCGATCGCCCGGAGGACCCGCACCACTGCCGGGGACACGCCGATGCCCTCGGCAGCCACCGAGCTGACGTCGGCGGCAAAGTAGACAAAGGGCCGACGGCGCAGCGCCGTAGCCACCCTGACCACCACGCCGGTAGTGGGTGGGGGTTCCACCACGACCAGGTCGAAGGCGGGTGCCGTGAGCAGCCTCAGGAACAGCGGAATGTCGAAACTGGCGTACTGCACATAGCCGCGGACGGCGCCTGATTTGTCCCGCAGCACCGGCCAGCGCCGGACCGATGGGGAAGACCGTTTCGCGCCGGGCGACGAGGTGGTCAGGACCGTAACGTGGTGACCCCGGCCCTGAAGCGCCTTGACCATGGCGGCCAGCCGGAAGGCCGCCGCCCCCGTCTCCGGGGCATAGATGCGCGTTGCAACAAGAATTCGAAGCGGCATACCTAGTGCTTTAACGCCGTGAGCTTCAGCGTGGAACCGGCGCGGGCCGACTCGATAATTGCCTCGGCGACCCTCAGGGTGTTCAATCCCTCACGCATGGTGACGATGTTGTTGGACAGTCCCAGCACGGCATCCCGGAACGCCTCGTGTTCGGAGCGCAGGGGTTCACGCTTGGTCAGGGCCAGGCGGGTGATGTTTCCCTCCGACACTCCACGGAAATTGGAGACTGCCTCCCACTCGGTGTTGATGGTGCCGTTCTCGAAGAAGGTCAGGTCAGCCGTCAGCGTGTCAGCGACGAAGGCCCCCTTCTCACCGGTCACCACGGTGAGGCGTTCCTTCATGGGGGAAAGCCAGTTGACCAAATGGGAGGTGATGACCCCGTTCTCCAGCTGGCAGGAGGCGGCCACCATGTCCTCGTGGGGCCGGCCCGAGCGGGTGCTGGTGAGCGCGGACACCGAAGCGAAAGGCGACTGGGCCAGCCAGGCGGTGAGGTCGATGTCGTGGGTGCCGAGGTCCTTGACGACGCCGACGTCGGCGATCCTGGACGGGAACGGACCCTGGCGCCGGGTGGCAATCTGGAAGACCTCGCCGAGGTCCCCGTTCTCGATCCTCGCGCGCAGGGACTGCAGCGCAGGGTTGAACCGTTCGATATGTCCGACGGCACCGACCAGGTTCGCTGCCTCGAACGCGTCGACGAGTCGCTGGCCGCCGTCGATGGTCGAGGCGATGGGCTTCTCGACCATCGTGTGGATGCCGGCTGCTGCCAGCGCCAGTCCAACCTCTTCGTGCAGGCCGGTGGGAACGGCACAGACCGCCATGTCGATGCCCTGGGCGATGAGTTCGTCAACCGAACCGCAGACCGGGAGCGTACCGGCGACCCCGTGGGGGTCGCCGAAGGCGTCGGCTACCGCGACCAGTTCCAGGCCATCGAGTTCCCGGATGACCCGGGCGTGGTGGCGCCCCATCATGCCGAGGCCGATCAGGCCGACCCTCAGATCCGCCATGCTCAGGCTCCTGCCGTCGTGAGTGCGTTAACCGCAGCGACGATACGCTCGAGATCTTCCTGGTCCAGGGAAGGATGCACTGGAAGGGACAGCACTTCCTGGGCCGCAATTTCGGTGTTGGGGAGGTCTTCCTCCCTTTTGAAGGACGGCAGGCGGTGGTTCGGGATCGGGTAGTACACGCCCGATCCAATCTGGTAGTCCTCCTTGAGGGAAGCCGCGAGACGGTCACGTTCAGCGGCACCGCCGTCAACCCGCACGGTGTACTGGTGGTAGACGTGCTCGGCACCGGAAGCGACCACGGGGGTGCGAACGCCGGTGAGGTTGGCGTCGAGGAAGGCAGCGTTGGCCTGCCGCTGGGCGGTCCAACCCATCACCTTGGTCAGCTGGACACGCCCGATCGCTGCGTGAAGGTTTGTCATCCGGGCGTTGAACCCGACCAGCTCGTTCTCGTACTGCTTCTCCATCCCCTGGTTGCGCAGCAGACGAAGGTTCCGTTCGATGGTCGCGTCGCCGGTGGACACCATTCCGCCCTCACCCGAGGTCATGTTCTTGGTGGGGTACAGGGAGAACATTGCGAAGTCACCGAAGGTACCCACCTTGCGGCCATCCAGCCCCGCACCGTGGGCCTGGGCAGCATCCTCGAAGAGACCGATGGAGTGCTTGTCGGCAAGGGTACGGAACGCAGCGATGTTCGCCGGGTGTCCATACAAGTGCACGGGCATGATGCCCTTGGTGCGCTCGGTGATCAGGGACTCGACGTGGGCAATGTCGAGGCAGTAGTGGTCCAGTTCGATGTCGGCGAAGACCGGTGTCGCGCCAGTCAGCGCGACAGAGTTCGCTGTCGCGGCGAAGGTGAAGGACGGCACGATGACCTCGTCCCCGGGCCCGACGCCGGCGGCCAGCAGACCGAGGTGCAGGCCGGAGGTGCCGGAGTTCACGGCTACCGCGGCGCGCCCGTCCAGCAGCACCTGCGAGAACTCGTTTTCAAAGGACGCCACCTCGGCACCCTGGGCGAGCATCCCCGAGAGGAGGACGGCATCAACCGCTGCCCGCTCGTCGTCTCCAACAATCGGCTTCGCTGCCGGAATAAAGCCTTTACTCATGCCTCTACCTCTACTGGTCTCAGTGTTGAATTCGATTCCACATATCGCTCCCCGGTGGCGGGGCAAACCCATTCGCCGGCCTCCTCGCGGAGGGGGTGGCCGGCCTTGCCGACCCAGCCGATCCTCTTCGCCGGCACCCCGACCATCAGTGCGTAGGCGGGGACATCCTTTGTCACCACGGCGCCAGCGGCGACGGTTGCCCACTCACCGATGCTGACGGGTGCCACGCAGACCGCACGGGCGCCGATGGAGGCGCCGTCGCCGATGGTGACCCCCACCGGCGTCCAGTCGTGGGCGCTCTTGAGTTCGCCGTCGGGCGACACCGACCGGGGGTAGGTGTCATTGGTGAGCACCACGGCGGGACCGATGAAGACCCCGCGCCCCAGCATCGCCGGCTCGTAGACCAGCGCGTAGTTCTGGATCTTGGAATTCGCACCGATCTTCACACCCGTGCCGATGTAGGCTCCCCTGCCGACGATGCAGTTGGCGCCGAGGACCGCTTGCTCCCGTACCTGCGCCAGGTGCCAGACCTTGGTCCCCTCCCCCAGGGTGGCCTGTTCGGACACGTCTGCGCCGTCCGCGATGAAGCTCATCGAGTCCCTCTTCCGTAGTGAATTGGCATCCGTAATGTCAGGCCTTGCCGATGACCCGGTAAAGAACACCTTCCCAGTGTTCAGCCGAGCTCACCCGGCGCCCGTCGATGAACGCCTTGACTCCCGGCAGGTCCGCCGGGCTCAGTGAGGCATAGGATGCGTGGTTTGCCTGCACCACAGCGGCGTCAACCGGCTCGCCGAGGTGGTAGGGATCGAACCCGAGCCGCTGCAGTTCCTCGTCGGTGTACATCGGATCGTGGACCAGCGCGGTCGCCCCGCGCGACTTCAAGGCGTCCACCGCTGCGAAGACTCCCGAGAACGCTGTCTCCTTGACCTCGCCCCGGTACGCAGCGCCGAGCACCACTACCCTCGCTCCGGTGAGGTCGCCGTACGCGCCCTCAAGCAGGCCGATGGTGTAATCGGGCATCCCGGCGTTGGCTTCCCGGGCAGCCCGGACCACCGTGGCGTCCGGGTCGTTCCACAGGTACAGCCGTGGGTACACGGGAATGCAGTGACCGCCGACGGCGATGCCGGGCTGGTGAATGTGGCTGTACGGCTGCGAGTTGGATGCGTCAATGACCTGGTAGATGTCGATTCCGGCCGTCGCAGCGAAGCGGGCGAACTGGTTGGCCAGGCCGATGTTGACGTCCCGGTAGGTCGTCTCGGCCAGTTTGGCCAGTTCCGATGCCTCAGCGGAGCCGAGGTCCCAGACGCCGTTGCCACGATCCAGGTCGGGACGGTCATCGAAGTCGAGCACCGCTTCGTAGAACTCAATGGCGGCGGCCGCTCCGGCGTCGGACAAGCCGCCGACGAGTTTGGGATACTTTTTGAGGTCCTCGAAGACGCGCCCGGTCAGGACCCGTTCCGGCGAGAACACAAGGTGGAAGTCCTTGCCTTCGACCAGGCCCGAGCCTTCCTCGAGCATAGGCTTCCACCGGGTCCGGGTGGTGCCCACGGGGAGGGTGGTCTCGAAGGACACCAGGGTGCCGGGAGTCAGGTGCCGGGCCAGTTCGGTTGTTGCGGCGTCCATCCAGCCGAAGTCTGGTTTCGCGTCGTTGTCGACGAACAGGGGAACCACAAGCACGACGGCGTCTGCCCCGGGGACGGCGTCAGCGTAGTCGGTGGTGGCACGCAGCCGGCCAGCGGGAACCAGCTCAGAAAGCATCTCCTGCAGATGTGCTTCGCCGGGAAATGGCTCAGTGGCCTGGTTCACCAGCTCGACGACCTGTGCGTTCACGTCCACGCCCACCACCTCGTGGCCTTTGGACGCAAACTGCACGGCGAGCGGGAGCCCGATTTTTCCTAGCGCGATAACAGCAATCTTCACGAATCAATGACCTTCTCTAGAGGCGGGTAGTGAACATGTCCGACCGGACCCAGTAGTCAAGCCTATAGGCACTCAGGGAAAAACACCTGATCTGGGGTTGTCCACATTGCCGGTGGCGCCCACGATCGTCTGCCCTGAGGACCGATAGCGTCATTCGCACCAACCCGTCCCCGTCCCAAGGCGGCCCGATGCTGCTGCACCTCTCGCTCGTCGGCGCCCCGGGCGTGGCTCGGCCGGCTCCGGGCACGGTCGTGGAGCTGGTGGTTGATACGTCGATTGTCGACTCTGCCCTTGCCCTGCGGGCGCTGCTGCTTGAGCAGCACACTGGCGCCGCCTGCGCTGTTGCTGGCCGGCCGCTGGAGTTGCTGACCCTCGGCGTCGCCCCTCTGGTGAACGGCGCGGTGATTGTGGCAGGTGGTGGGCAGCCGTCGCGAACCCGGCGCGGGCTGCCGCCAAACCTGGTGCTGGTGACCAGCACCGGGCCGGACGCCGGCCAGCTGATCGGGCTGCGCCGCGGCAGCTACACGATTGGCCGCGACAACTGCGACATGGTGCTGGCAGATCCTGCGGTATCGCGGCACCACGCCCGCCTCACCGTCGAGAAGAACCAGGTCACCCTTTACGATGTTGCCTCTGCCAACGGCACCTGGGTTGACGGTGCACGGGTCGAGGAAGCCACAATCTCGGTCGACTCGGATCTTCGGTTCGGTAACAGCTGTTGCCGTCTGGCGCTGCTCGACCAGGTGGCACCCACCCCTCGGATACCCAGCCTCGCGGATCCGCTGGAGGTGCAGGCGGTGGCGCCCCGCCCCGCCAGTGTGCTGCTGCTCGGTTCGGCCCTCCTGCCCCTCGTGCTCGGCGTCGTGCTCGCCCTGGCCACCGGAATGTGGATCTTCCTCGGATTCAGCGTGCTCTCCGCCACCGCCGCGCTGATACCGCTGGTGACCGGTCGGCGAGCGCGCAGGGCGTTCCTGGCCGCCCTGGCCAATGCTGCTCGGGAGGACCGCCGACGACGGCTGGCCGCCTCTGACGAGATCGGAAGGCTGGCAGCGGCAGCGTACTCACCTGCAACCGGCGACCCACCGGCCCCGGGCGAACCATCATCGGCTCCCGTCTATGTGCGTCTTGGGTTGGCAACCCAGGGGGCCCATCTCGTGGTGAAACCTGCCGACGCGGTCTGGACCTGCCCGCTCCTGAACGATGTTCCGGTACTGATCGAGCTCACGATCGGCACCCGGGCGATCGGGCCTCCGGAGGTCTGCTTCGCCGGCTCGGGGCGGGACCTACTGGGAATGGCTCGATCGTTGCTCCTGCAGCTCTGCAACCGGCCGGGCACTGCGGTCTGTGTGGGAACACCCGCCGATCTGCCCGGAGATGCCCGGTTCCTGCCCGGTGTGATCCTCGCCTGCCCAGCCGACATTGCGGCACTCCCGGAGACCATGGAGCAGGTGCCCGTTCTGCTGTTCGGTTCAGCGGCGGCCGACCCTGTGCCGCGCGCGGCCGCGATCTTCCGCTTCGGGTGCACCCCGGGAGAGCTGTCCCCCGGGGCCGGAACGGTGCGCGAAGCGGTCACTCTGGGCCGTGGAGGGGCGGAGCTGAGGGGTATTCGGACCATCAACTTCCAGCCGGATCTGGTGAGTGGCCAATCATTTGGACGGCTGGCCCGCGCTCTCGGCGGCCGGAGGTCGCCCGTCTGCGGGGAGCAGGAACAGCCGTCGCGTAGTGACCCACCCGTCCTGCCACCCAGGATCAGCCTTGACCGGATCGCACCTTCCACCCCCGACCAGCTGCTCCAGGCCTGGGCGGGACCGCTTCCAGGACTGACCGCGGCAATCGGCAGCAACGCGGAGGGCGTCCAGTTGTTTGACCTGGTTTCCGATGGGCCTCATCTGGTGATCGCCGGCACCACCGGTTCCGGGAAATCCGAGTTGCTCCGGACCCTGATTCTGTCCGTGGCCCTGAACCACAGCCCGTCAGAGGTCAACTTTCTCCTGATCGATTTCAAGGGAGGTGCCGGGCTGAGGCCCCTGTCCACCCTGCCCCACGCGGTCGGCCTGCTGACCGATCTCTCGGCCGCGTCGGTGGCCCGCGCCCTGGTGTCATTGCTGGCGGAGCTTCGCCGACGCGAACAGCTCTTTGCCACCCATCTGGTCACCGACATCGCCGACTGGCCTGCTCACCGACCGCCGCTACCCCGGCTCGTGGTGGTGATCGATGAGTTTAGGATGCTGCTGGAGGATGTACCGGGCGCAGCCGGCGAGCTGGTGCGCCTTGCCACTGTCGGCAGGTCACTCGGGGTGCACCTGGTAATGTCCACGCAGCGGCCCCAGGGTGCCCTCGGCCCGGACATCCGTGCCAATGTGAGTGCCAGCATCGCCCTCCGGGTCAGCTCACCCCTCGAATCACACGACATCGTCGGGTCAGCGGCAGCGGCGGCCATCCCCGTCAACATCCCCGGTCGCGCCCTGCTGCGGCTCGGGACGGGCCCGGCCAGGCTGTTCCAGGCCGCGTCAACGGGCCCCGACAGCGAAGGATCGGAGCCGGGGGTCATCGAGTGGGCCACGTCCCTCCTGCGCCCAACGTCACCGGTGGCAGGGATGCGGTCCAGGGAAACTCGGGGACCGGCGGGACTGATCGCCGCAGTAGCCACTGCCGCCGGGGGTTTCCGGTATGGACCCCTGCACTCTCCGGTCTTACCAGGGCTTCCCCCTGTCCTGACCGCGTTGACGATGCCACCGGCTCCCGAAGGTGCGGTGGTGTTGGGCCTTCTTGACCTCCCCGAAGCGCAAACCCAGCGGCCCCTGCTGTGGTTCCCCGGCAACGATTCGCACCTCGCCCTGATTGGCCAGTCCGTTGCGGGCACCGCCGGCGCTCTCGTCCAGGTCGTGTCGGGCCTGGTGGAGACCCTCCCCGACCGTCACCTGTACATCCTGGATGGCGACGGAACTCTTCGATGGGTGGCCTCCGCCCCGCAGGTAGGCGCCTATGTGGGCGCCCAGGAACCACGCCGGGCTGCCCGCGTCATCCGGAAGCTCGCCGACGAGGTCACTGAGCGACTGTCGCGCGACACCGCACCGGCATCGGGCCGGGGGCAGGACCAGCGTCTGGACCCCGCACTGACAGTGGTCGTGTCGGGGTGGGGCCGCTGGATGGGAGAGCTGAGAGCCAGTCGCTGGCCATGGGCGGAGGAACTGCTGCAGGACCTCGCGCGGGACGGTCAGCTGGCCGGTACCACCCTGGTGATCTCCGGTGACCGCGAGGTTGTCACGGGGCGTTTCTTTCCCCTCCTGCCCAATCGGCTGTACTTTCCGCTGGGCGCAACCCGGGAGTCCACCTTTTCGTGGCCGAAGCTGCCACCGACCGAGCCGGTCCCGGGTCGCTGCCTGGCCCAGGGACCCATCGCCACCCCCGAGGGAGCCGTAGCACAGGTGATCCTCGGTCGGCGCGAAGCCTCACGCGCCCAAGGCGCTCCCCCAGCGACGCCGGTCACGGTACCGTTCCGGGTGGCGCCGCTGCCGACCTTTATCCAGGGGAGCAATCCACTGTTCACCGCGGCACCGGGCGACAGTCACCGGATACCGATCGGCGTGGGCGGTGACGAGGCCGACGTCGTCTTCCTCACGCTGACGAGGCGCCTGGTCTTCCTGATCGTTGGACCGCCAGGCTCAGGGCGTTCGACCCTGATCGAGCAGCTCGCCGCTGCATCGTCGACCAGCTGTGTGCGCCCGGCACCCGGGTCGGACCCGGTGGATTTCTGGGCAGGACAGGCACGGCTCCTGGCTGGCACGGGCGGTCCACCGGCGGAATCGCTGCTCCTCGTCGATGATGCAGACCACCTGCCCCAGGACACCCAACGTCACCTCGGTCAGCTGTTCGCGCAGGGGTACCGCCTGATCCTGGCGGTGACTGACGGTGCAACGATTCTCACGAAGGTCCCGCTCGCCGCCGAGGCCCGGTCGGGCCGGACCGGCATGATCCTTGGGCCCCGGCAGGCGTCCGACGGCGATTTCTTTGGTGTGCGCCTGGATTGCGACGCCAGGCCGCGGCCCGGCCGCGGGTTCCTGTTCGACGCCGGTGAGGTCCAGGAGGTCCAGGTCGCCGTCCCGGGCCAGGCTGGGCGAGTAGGCTGACCGGGCCGGCCCGGACGAGCCCATGTGACCCTGGAGTCCCGGGGAAAACGGTGAGGGATTCGGGCCCTAGAGGACCTTTGCGTTGTCGCCGGTCCTCGAGATGTAGGCAAGTACCGGCCTGGTGAACAACAGGAGCAGCACTGCCGCTGCCGGAACCAGCAGGGCCAGACCCACCGGGATGATTCCGGCGGAGAGGGTCGGGACGGCGATGACAATCACGAACAGCTGGAAGACCAGAGCGGCAGACCGGGTCCACCGGTATCCCCGGGCCAGGTGATAGCTCACCACCAGGAGCCAGAGTGCCATCACCACCAGGAAGACCATGGTGAAGATGGCCCCGCCGAGCGAGGTGGGAGTACTGGTGAGGAGACCATAGAGGTACCACCCCGCGGCAGCGAGCAAGCCCAGCGCCTCCAGCACGAGGACCACCGCAATAATGGTGACCCCGCCGGGACGGGCCGCCGGAGCCTGCTGGCTTGCCGTCTCACCCATCGGTGCAATCCTGCGGCATGTACGTCATCCCTATCGTTCAGTCGGTCGCCTGCACCGGGTACCTGGCCAGGGCGTCCACCCAGTCCCGCGGTTGGAACCCGGAGGCTTCCAGCTTAGTCAGGTCAAGGACACTGTTCGCGGGGCGGGGCGCCGCATCCTGGTTCAGGAAATACTCCTTGGCCGTGACATCGACCACCTGGCTCGGGTCGGCGCCTGCCCGCTGATACACGGCGCGGGCCAGATCCGCCCAGCTGAGTGGCACCCCCGCGTTAGACATGTTGTAGGTACCGAACTCAGCCGAGGAGGCGATGAGGTGAAGGATCGCCGCCGCCAGGTCCCCGGCGAAGGTGGGCCGCCCGATCTGGTCGTTGACCACGGTTGGTGACACTCCCCTGGTGGCCAGGGCCGCCATCGTCCTGACGAAGTTTCTGCCGTCCCCAATGACCCAGCTGGTTCGCACAATGTAGTGCTGGCGCGCCGCCGTGCGCACTGCCAGATCGCCGGCTGCCTTCGACTGGCCGTACACTCCGAGGGGGCTGGGTGGAGCATCGTCAAGATACGGGTCGTCGAGCCCATCGAAGACGTAGTCGGTTGACACCTGGACGAGGGTTATCCGGTGCGTCGCAGCGATCTGTGCGAGTCTCGCGGGTGCGACGGCGTTGACGGCCCAGGCACGGCGCCTCCCCTCGGTGGTCTCGGCTCCATCGACATCAGTAAACGCCGCGGCGTTGATGATGACCGAATAGCCGCTCCAGTCACGGTGGTAGGACGCGTCGGCGGCGAGGTCGAAGTCCTGGCGGGTGGCAAACTCGGCCTCGGGCAATGCCTCACGGAGCGCGCGGCCGAGTTGTCCGTCGGCACCCAGCACGAGAGTGGTGCGGGGCGGGACGGGTCGCACCTCAGTCAGCCGCGGATGGTCTCGGTCCTTCGCCGACACCTCTGCCTGATCCAGCGGAATGGGCCACTGGATATCCAGTGTCTCGTCGGCCAGGTTCACCAGGACGTACTGGCCGACTGCTTCAGGGCTCCAATGATCGTTCACCAGGTAGCTGTACACCGTGTCCTGGTCGAGCGTCTGGAACGAGTTGCCCACTCCGCGGGGGACGAAGACCGCCACCGTCTCGTCGATCTCGGTAGTGAAGACGGTTCCGAACCCTGGTCCCTCCCGCAGGTCCACCCACGCCCCAAAGACCCGTCCGGTGGCGACAGTGACGAACTTGTCCCATGGCTCGGCGTGGATACCTCTGGTGGTACCCGCGGCCGCGTTGTAGGAGATATTGTTCTGCACGGGCCCAAAGTCAGGCAATCCGAGGGCCACCATTTTCTCCCGCTGCCAGTTCTCCTTGAACCAGCCGCGGCCATCGCCGTGGACGGGCAGCGAGACGATCATCAGGCCCGGAATGGGGGTCGGCGCCAGCGACAACCCGTTCATTGTCTGGTGACCCCGTAGAGCGCTTCCACTGCTTCCTTGCCGGGTTCCCACCACCGGCTGTGGCCCCTGTACCACTCGATGGTGTCAGCGAGGCCAGCCTCGAAATCGACGAATCGTGGAGTCCAGCCCAGCTCTGTCCGCAGCCGTGAGGAATCGATCGCGTACCGCCGGTCATGCCCAACCCGATCCGGCACCAGATCGAAAGCGGTTTCGGGCTCGCCCATGAGCCTGAGCAGCGTCCGCACCACCTCGATGTTGCTGCGCTCGCCGTCGGCGCCAATCAGATAGGTTTCCCCGATCGTCCCGCGTTCAATCACAGCGAGTACCGCCGACGAGTGGTCTTCGGTGTGGATCCAGTCCCTCACGTTCAGGCCATCCCCATAAAGTCGGGGACGCCGGCCCTGCAGGACATTGGTGATCTGGCGGGGGATGAACTTCTCGACGTGCTGGAAGGGGCCGTAGTTGTTGGAACAGTTGCTGATGGTCGCCTGCACGCCGAAGGACCTGACCCAGGCGCGCACCAGGAGGTCAGACGCAGCTTTCGTCGACGAATACGGGCTTGACGGGTTGTAGGGAGTCCGCTCGGTGAACCGGGCTGGATCGTCCAGTTCCAGGTCGCCGTACACCTCATCCGTTGATACATGGTGGAAGCGGATTCCGTGCTTCCGGGCTGCTTCCAGCAGGGTGTAGGTTCCGACGATGTTGCTGTGCAGGAAAGGCCCGGGGTCACGAAGCGAATTGTCGTTATGAGTTTCAGCTGCAAAGTGGACCACCAGGTCGTGCTCGCTGAACAGCCGGTTGACGAGGTCCGGGTCAGCAACATCTCCGGTGACCACCGACACCCGTTCCGGATCCAGCCCATCCAGCGAGGACTGGCTCCCCGCGTAGGTCAGCTTGTCCAGCACGGTGACCGAGTCATCAGTAACAGTGAGTAAATGCCGGACGAAATTAGACCCAATAAAACCGGCGCCCCCGGTCACCAATGATCTGCGCATACCGACAATGTATCCGCAAGCCGCGCCGAATTCCTAGGCATCGCCGATTACCGGTACCCGCTCCGGATAGCATAACGATCATGAAGGGAATAATTCTGGCAGGCGGCACGGGATCTCGGCTTCACCCCATCACCCTGGGGGTCAGCAAGCAACTGGTGCCGGTGTATGACAAGCCGATGATCTATTACCCCCTGTCCACCCTGATCCTTGCCGGGATCAGGGACATCCTCGTGGTGACGACTCCGCACGACGCCGAGCACTTCAAAAACCTGCTCGGGGACGGCTCACGGTTTGGTATCTCCCTGACCTACGTGCAGCAGCCACAACCGGAGGGACTCGCCCAGGCGTTCATCCTCGGCGCTGACCACGTGGGATCCGAGTCGGTGGCACTGGTACTTGGGGACAACATCTTCTACGGGCCAGGGATGGGCACCCAGCTTCAGCGGTTCAGCGGAATCGACGGCGGAGCGGTGTTCGGGTACTGGGTGGCGAACCCTTCTGCCTACGGTGTCATCGAGTTCGATGACGAGAAGCGGGCCGTATCGCTGGAGGAAAAACCTGAGCATCCCAAGAGTAACTACGCGGTTCCTGGCCTCTACTTCTATGACAACTCGGTGCTGGACATCGCTGGCTCACTGCGTCCATCGCCCCGGGGCGAGCTGGAAATCACCGACGTGAACATGGAATACCTCTCCCGGGGCAAGTTGCACGTGGAGATCCTTCCCCGCGGGACCGCTTGGCTGGATACCGGCACTTTCGACTCCCTGACCGACGCGTCCGACTTCATCCGCACCGTGCAGAAGCGGCAGGGACTGTCCATCGGTTGCCCAGAGGAGACAGCCTGGCGGCAGGGTTTCCTCACTGATGACCAGCTCAAGGATTGCGCAGCACCATACCTGAAGAGCGGGTACGGACAGTATCTTCTCAATCTTCTGGAGGCCTGAGGCTGCACCACGCTTCCAGCCGTCAGGGGGCGGCTCTTGACAGAAAACCCATCAGCCGACATAGTCGATTAGTAGTCACGTGGCACCAATCGTGCCCTCACTGACAATCCCTGTGATGTATAACTCACCACATTGCACAATTAAGCGCTTGCTACCTCTTGTTTGGGCGAATTTAACGTGACAGCCTTGAGGAAGAAGAAATCGGGGGCCGTACGGGCCCCTTTACTATGTGGCCGTTCGTGAATGTTTTCACAATCTCGAACGGCCGAAGGAGAAAGTGATCATACATGGATTGGCGTAGTCGCGCTGCATGCCTGGACAAGGACCCGGAGCTGTTTTTCCCGGTCGGAAATACCGGGCCTGCCCTTCTTCAAATTGAGGAAGCCAAGAGCGTCTGTCGCCGCTGCCAGGTAGTTGACACCTGCCTTCAGTGGGCAATCGAATCGGGCCAGGATGCAGGGGTCTGGGGTGGATTGAGCGAGGACGAGCGTCGTGCGCTCAAGCGCCGCGCAGCCCGCGCACGTCGTGCCTCCTAGCAGAGGTAAGTGACGCCTGGTCCCTGGCGGACCAAAAGTCTTGCAGGAAACAACGGACCGCTACCCGAGGGGTAGCGGTCCGTTGTCATGAGCGGTTGTCGTGCAGTCCCAGTTCAATGGTCACGGCGGTGCCGCCGCCCTCCCGGGGCGACCATTCGATGGTGCCGTCCAGCTCGCTCGTCACCAGTGTCCTGACGATCTGCAGACCCAGACCCTCTTTGTGGGCTCCGTTCGGCAGCCCGATGCCGTCGTCCGCGACCGTCACGTTCAGGATCTCGTCACCGTCGGCACCCTTCCGCCGGTTGGCGAGCAACCACACGGTGCCGGTGCGCTCCGACAGTCCATGCTCCACCGCGTTGGTCACCAGTTCGTTGATTACCAGCGCCAACGGTGTGGCGAAGTCACTGGGCAGCTCACCAAAGGAACCGGCACGCTCGGTGCGCACCACGTGGGCAGGAGACGCAACCTCGGCCGATAGACGGAACTGGCGGGCGATGAGCTCGTCGAAGTCGACACTTTGCGAAAGTCCCTGGGACAGCGTCTCGTGCACCAACGCAATCGTGCCCACCCGCCGCATGGCCTGTTCAAGACCCTGCTTACCCTCATCACTCACCATCCGGCGCGACTGCATCCGCAATAGCGCCGCGACGGTCTGGAGGTTGTTTTTTACCCGGTGGTGGATTTCGCGGATGGTGGCGTCCTTGGATACCAGCTCCATTTCCCTGCGGCGCAACTCGGAAACATCCCGGCAGAGCACCAGCGCTCCGAACCGGTCCTTCTCGTCCCGGAGCGGGATGGCACGCAGCGACAGGCTGACCCCACGGGATTCAATTTCTGTCCGCCACGGCATCCTGCCTGTCACCACCAGAGGGAGCGTCTCATCAACCATCCGACGGTCGGTGAGCAGGGACGTGGCAACCTCCGCCAGGGACCGTCCTTCAAGCGTCTCGACATCGCCGAGCCTCCTGAACGCCGAAACTCCGTTGGGGCTCGCATACTGGATGACACCCTCAACATCGAGCCGGATCAAACCGTCACCGACACGGGGCGCGCCCCGACGCGAACCGGTCGGAGTAGCGAAATCGGGCCACAGCCCGAGCGTTCCCATCCGCAGCAGATCGTGCGCGCACTGCCGGTAGGTCAACTCCAGCCGGGAGGGCATCCGGGAGCTGGAAAGGTCCATATGCGAGGTGACGACGGCGAGGGTCCGCCCGTTCCGCACCATTGGCACGGCCTCGACCCGCATGGCCATCTCAGTGGTCCAATTGGTGTCCCCCGAACGCTCCATCTGCTGGCTCTGCCATGCCTTGTCGACAAGCGGCAGAAGGTCAGCCCTGATGCGCTCACCGACAAAATCGGTGTGGAACACGGTGTGGGAGGTGGACGGCCGCACGTGGGCAAGGGCTACGTACCCACCGTCTTCCAGGGGAAACCAGAGGGCAAGGTCAGCGAACGCAAGGTCCGCAACCATCTGCCAGTCCCCCACCAGCAGATGCAGCCATTCCGCATCACCCGGTCCAAAATGGGCGTACTCGCGGATCGGATCGGTGAAGATTGCCACTTTGGCTCCCGCCTACCGTCGCACGATCGACCGGAGCAACCGCAGCGCCACCGACAGCGAAGCCATGTCGTCACGCTCCAGCCGGTTGACCTCGACGAACATGTGCCGCGCACGCTCCAGCATTTCAGCGTTCTGCTGCTCCCAGGCATCGAGACGCTCCGCTGCCTCGGCGAGCTCCAGCGACGACGAGGCCTTCATGACCGAGACAGTCATATCGGCAATGGTCGAGTACAGGTCGTCCCGCAGGGCGGCCCTGGCGAGCGCCTGCCACCGGTCCATCCGTGGGAGGGTAGTAATCCGCTCCAGCAGATTGTCGACCGCAAACCTGTCATAGACGGCGTAGTAGACCTGCGCGATTCGGTCCACCGGTTCGTCAATCTGCCGGGCGATCAGGGCGATGTCCAGCAAACCGAAGGATTCAAACTGCTCGGCCCAGTGGCGGGCGATGTCGTCGGGCAGGCCCCACTCCTCGGCCCGGGCAAACCACTCTTCGACCCGTTGCTTGTCACTGCCCCGGACGTAATCCACCAGATGGGTCCGCAGCGGATCCATCAGAGGCTTGAACAGCTCGATGTCCTCGGCCACAGTGGTTCCCTGGCCCACATTGTTCACGAACCAGCGAACAGCCCGGTCCAGCAGGCGACGCATGTCGAGGTGGACCGCTGACCACCTGTCGGTGGGGAAACTCGGGGGAAGCTCTCCGAGCGCGTTCACCAGCGCGTCAAGGTCGTAAATCTCCCGAAGTGCGACAAAAGCCCGCGCTATTACCGGGCCAGACACCGAGGTTTCCTCCATGACCCGGAAGGCAAAGGTGATCCCGCCCATGTTGATCATGTCGTTGGCGATCACCGTCGAGATGATCTCCCGACGCAGCGGATGGGTATCCAGCTGGCTACCGAAACGCTCCGCCAGCTGCTTCGGGAAGTACTCGCGAAGGGTCCTGCCGAACCAGGGATCGTCTGTCAGATCACTGTTCGTCAGCGCCTTGGTCAACTCGATCTTGACGTAGGCCGCAAGGACCGACAGCTCCGGCGAGGTGAGTCCCTGACCCGATTCCACCCGTGCCCTGAGCTCCTCGGTGGTGGGCAACGCCTCCAGCTCGCGGTTCAGGTCGGCGTTCGACTCGAGCCAGTCCATCAACCGTTCGAAGCTCGGGCTCCATTCCACTACCCGCTGCCGGTCGTTGAGGAGCAGAACGTTCTGGTCGACGTTGTCCTTCAGGACGAGCCGTCCCACCTCGTCGGTCATCGAGTGCAGGAATTCGGCGCGTTCCTCCGCTGGAAGGGCCCCGGTTCTAACCAACCGGTCCACGAAGATCTTGATATTGACCTCATGGTCCGAGCAGTCGACACCTGCCGAATTGTCGATCGCGTCAGTGTTCAGGATGACTCCGTGCAGCGCCGCCTCGATCCGGCCCCGTTGAGTCATCCCGAGATTTCCACCCTCGCCCACCACACGGGCACGCAGCTGGTTGCCGTTCACGCGGATGGCGTCGTTAGCCTTGTCTCCCACCGCGGCGTGCGTTTCGCTCGATGCCTTCACATAGGTACCGATGCCGCCGTTGTAGAGCAGGTCCACCGGAGCGGAGAGGATGGCACGCAGCAGCTCGGGCGGACTCAGGGTGGTGACTCCCTCGTCCAGCCCCAGGACCGACCGCACCTGATCCGAGATGGGTACGGTCTTCGACTGCCGCGGGTAGATCCCGCCACCGGCACTGATCAGTGATTCGTCGTAGTCCTCCCAGCTGGAGCGCGGCAGGTCGAACAGCCTCGACCGCTCGGCGAAGGAAACCGCAGCGTCAGGGGCCGGATCGAGGAAGATGTGCCGGTGATCGAATGCGGCAACAAGTTTGATGTGCTCGGAGAGCAGCATGCCGTTGCCGAACACGTCGCCGCTCATGTCGCCTACGCCGACCACCGTGAACTCCTCGGCCTGGGTGTCGATACCGAACTCGCTGAAGTGGCGTTTCACCGATTCCCAGGCGCCGCGGGCGGTGATCCCCATCGCCTTGTGGTCGTATCCCACCGAACCGCCGGAGGCGAACGCGTCGCCGAGCCAGAATCCGTATTCAGCCGACAGCTCGTTGGCGATGTCGGAGAACGCGGCAGTGCCCTTGTCGGCCGCGACCACCAGGTAGCTGTCGTCGCTGTCGTGCCGGACCACGCGGGGCGGCGGAACCACCGTCTCGCCGTCGTCGCCAGTCACCAGATTGTCGGTAATATCCAGCAGCGCCCTGATAAAGGTGCGGTAGCTGGACTTGCCTTCCTCCATCCACGCCGCGCGGTCGACCGCTGGGTTGGGGAGTTGCTTCGCGAAGAAACCGCCCTTCGCACCGGTCGGAACGATCACAGCATTTTTCACGGTCTGGGCTTTGACGAGTCCGAGTACCTCGGTCCGGAAGTCTTCCCGGCGGTCCGACCAGCGCAGCCCTCCGCGGGCAACCTTGCCGAAGCGCAGGTGGACGCCTTCCACCTGCGGCGAGTAGACCCAGATCTCAAACTTGGGGCGCGGGTAAGGCGCGCCATCGATGGCGGAGGTGTCGAATTTGAAGCTCACATGGCGTTTGTCCTGGAAATAGTTCGTCCGCAGGGTGGCGTCGATCAGGTTGCCGAAGGTGCGCAGCACCTTGTCGGCGTCGAGAGTGGGCACCTGCTCAAGTCCCGACTCGACGGCTTCGCGGGCGCTCTCAGTGGTAACGGTCCGGTCTTCGTCGCTGAGGTCGGGATCGAACCTCGCCTCGAAGAGTGTCACCAGGGCGCGCGCCACTGCCGCGTTGGCGAGCAGCGTGTCGGCGACGAAACCGTACGAATTGGTGTTGCCCATCTGCCGCATATATTTCGCATAACTGCGCAGGATGACTACCTGACGCCAGCGCAGGTTCTCTTTCAACACCAACCGGTCGAAGGGATCGGATTCCGAGGACCCGGCCACAGCCGCGGCGAACGACTGCTCGAGCAGACGCCCGGTGCTCATCGGATCGATGCCGGCCGGGTACTTCAGGCCGAGGTCGTAGAGGAAGAATTCCCGGCCGTCGGAGCGCTCGATCTCGAATGGCCGTTCGTCAAGTACTTCCAACCCGAGGTTGTGCAGGAACGGGAGGATCTGGCTCAGGCTCTTCGGCTCGGTGAGGTAGAGCTTCAGTCGGGCGTCCTCCTCCAGGTTCTCTCCGGCGCCCTCGGGGACGTAGACGTGCATGACCGGTGCGGCGGGCGAGTTCGCGTCGCAGCGTTCGAACCGCTCGATGTCCTTGAGTGCGTCTTCGACCTCATAGTCCACGCGGTAGCTCGCGGGAAAGGCTTCGGCCCACAGCCCCGAGACTTCTTCCGCGGTCCGGCGGTCAAACCGGCCGCGCACCACTTCGTCGATCCCCTCGGACCACGATCGGGCCGCTCCGACCAGGCGTTGTTCCAGCTCGGCTGGTTCGACCTGGGCCACTTCCACACCTCGGGGGAGCCTGATCCTGAAGAACAGGCGCGCCAGGGCGGACTCGCTGATCCTCGCCTCGTAGTCGATGGACTCAGCCTTGAACGTCTGGCGCAGCTCCTGTTCTATCCTCAGCCGCACACCGGTGGTGTAACGGTCGCGGGGCAGGAACACGAGCGCGGACATGAAACGCCCATAGATGTCGGGGCGCAGGAACAGACGCGTCCGGCGTCGTTCCTGCAGTCGCAGGATCCCCATCGCCGTGTTGATGAGGTCCTGCACCTCGATCTGGAACAGCTCATCGCGTGGGTAAGTTTCCAGAATGGAGAGCAGGTCCTTGCCGGAGTGCGAATCCCGCGGGAATCCGCACTGCAGGAGGACTGCGTTCACCTTGTCGCGCACGATGGGCACCCCGCGCACCGAACCGGTGTAGGCGCTGGTGGCGAACAGGCCGATGAAGCGGCGTTCGCCATTCACATTGCCCTGCGCATCGAAGCGTTTCACGCCGATGTAGTCCAGGTAGGCAGCGCGGTGCACAGTGGACCGCGAGTTCGCCTTCGTGATCACCAGGGCCCGCTTCTCGCGTGCCTTGGCCTTGCCTGCGCTGGTCAATTGCTGGACCCTGCGCCCACCCACTGGGTGCCGCAACAGCCCCAGCCCGTCTCCCTCGGCGATCCGGAGCACGTCCTGGCCATCGTCGTCGGTGACCAGATCGTATTCCTTGAAACCCAGGAAGGTGAAGTTCCCACCATCAAGCCAGGTGAGCAACTCCTTCGCCTGATCGAGGTCCGGGATGTCCTCCCCGCCCGGCACTGTGTCAAGGGAAGCGGCGATCTCGCGGACCTTGCTCCGCATGGCTGGCCAGTCCTCGACGGCGGCACGTACATCGCCAAGGACGCTCAACAGGCCCGCGATGATTTTTTGGCGTCGTTCGTCGTCGAGGATGCGCCCTACTTCGATAGCGATCCACGACTCGATGTGCGCCGCGACGTCCCCATCGGCGATCAGGTGGGACACATTTGGCAAGGCGGCGGTGTCGCCGCTCGAGACACCGGCCGTGGATGGCACCCGCTGCAGCCGGTGCAGGGTAGCGTCCTGGCGGTCGCGGGTGGCGATGAATGTGGGGTGCATGACGAGCCGGATCGCCACCTGATGGCGGACCAGTTCAGCGGTGACCGAGTCGACCAGGAAGGGCATGTCGTCAGTGACGATCATGACGATGCTGGCGTCCGACTGGTCGAAAATGTCTACAGCAGCTTCACCTGACTTGCGGTTCTCGGCCAGTGCCCGGTGCCGAAGGGCACGCTCCTTGAGCGCTTCAGCTGTGTGTGCCTTGGCGTCCTCCTCGGCGAGATGTTCATAATAGTGATCAATGAACTCTCCGGTAGAAGTGTCAGAACTTGACTGGTCCGTGATGCTGGATCCAGACGACATGAAAACGCCTCCATAAACGAAATTAAAGGCCGCTCCTTTGCGGCCCCTTACCCAAGAGCCTAACGCCGTTGCGGGAAAACTTCACTTCGTTGTGGCCTACTCCAACGCGGCTGCGCCGCAGTTGTTCAATCGGTACACCGGCCAGTTCGGCGATCGCGGTTCGGAGGGGTGAACGGGGCGCTGATTCGAGCAGTACCGACCCTCCCAGCAGCGCGGAATCGACGGCGGAGAAGTCCGCCGGCAGGAACGCGTCCACGGGTCGCGAGGGACCGAACCGGTCCCAGGCCTCACGGAGTTGCCGAACAGGTCCACGACCGACCGCCGCAGCACGCACCTTGTTCAGTACCACCCGCGGCGTCGCGTTAGGCACCATTGCTTCGAGGTCGGCCAGCGCACGAATCAACCTCGGCAGGCCGACGGCGTCCGCCGCTCCCACCGCGATAACGGTGTCCGCTGCCCCGAGGCAGCACAGCGTGGCAGCATTCCGGCGCGGCGCGACCGTGTCGAAGCTCAGTTCCTCATCGGTTTCCAGACAGAATCCGCAGTCGACTATTGTCACATCGGCGATCAACCGTGACAGTTCGAGCACTTTCGTCAAGGCCGCCGGCCGCAACTCAGTCCAGCGGTCAGCGCGGGTGATCCCGGTCAGAACGCCAAGGTGGGACCCCCTCACTGCCAGGCGGGTGATGGCCCGGTTGAGTCCCGTCAGGTCCAACGATCCCTGATCGGCGAGGCGGCAGGCCTGGGCGAGACCCGCCGATTCGTCCAGCAACCCCAGGGACGCCGCGACGGAAGCCCCGTAGGTATCCGCATCGATGAGCAGTACCGCCCGCCCACCTGCAGCGAGCTCGGCGGCGAGGTTCACCGCAACCGTAGTGCGCCCCGGGGATCCTGCGGGTCCCCAGACCGCCATCACCTCCCCCACCTCGGTCTGCGCCGACTCGCTGCCACTCAGGGGCGGCCCGGTCGCTGGCCGGCCCAGGGCGGCGGCGGGGTCGGCATAGGAGACGCTATCGATCCCGGGACCCGGCGCCTCGGCTGCCAGCTTGACTGCGGCTTCCACTATCGCGGCGAGGGCGGCTGCGCCCACGTCGGCTTCCGTGTGGGCGACCCCGAGCGAGTCGAGACGGTGCTGGTCGCTCTCGGTAGTGGCCAGGGCCACCACCGCCACCTCGGCGTTCCGGAACCGTTCGATCAATGATGCAGTCAGCTCTCCGGCGTCGGTGGACAGGATCACGGCGCGCGCCAGGCCCGTCTGGCAGACCGCGATCACCTCGGCAAGATCAGCGCACCAGCGCACCACTGTGACAGGGCCTCGAAGCTTCTCCAACCCGGTGACACACTCGCGGGCGGTAAGCCCGCAGGTCACCACCGGGATGCTCATGGAGCGCCGGCCGGGTTGAGGACCAGCGCGATCCGCGCCTCATTGAGGAGGGCATCCAGCAGCTCCGGGAGTGCATCATCGGCGACCAGGACATGGACCAGGGTTGAACCGCCGCCCCCGCCGAGCGCCGACTCGGACACCGTGAGCTCGGATATCTCGGCTGCCTCAAGCAGTTGGGTTGGTGGTTCTACAGTCCCACCTTCGCCCTCGAAAGCAACCCAGACGTCAACCCGGGACCCGGTGACTGTGCCGGCAGGCAGCGGGTCGTCGACGGTAAGACCGATCGGTTTGCGGTCCAGCGCATCGGCCCGACCCAGGGCTGCACGGGGCACCAACTCCCCTTCCCGCAACACGCTCATCGCGACCGCTGCCTCCGGGATCCCCTCATCCACTCGCAGGTAGGCGGGTTCGAGGTCGCCTAGCCGGACGGCGACAACCGACAGATCCTCGCCGGTGACTGCCCCACCAACGGGTATCTCAGTTCGGAGAACATAGACATCGGTGGTGCGGTCAGCGTTTCCGACCAATGCCGTTACCGCCGCAACCGAGGCGAGGACCAGAAGCAATCCGACCAGGAGGCGCGGGTCCCGCCACGACGGTTTCCTGAGCCGGACCGGGGATTCATCACGATCCGGGATAGCTGTCACCAGGCTCAACACGGCCTCCTACAGTCTCCGGCCGCCTGATCCTCCAGCCGCGGCTAGTTTGACGTTGCCCTGCAATTCTCGTTCACTGCTGCATCAAAATAAATCCTCCCGGGCCAACTGATTCCAAACTGTGGATAATCCCCGTAAACACTCGCCCAGGATGGCAAGATTGGACTTGAACGGTTCATGGGTGTGACGGTTCCGTGACAGACGGAACGAAAGGCGGACAATCGTGGCTGAGAAGCGGTTCCTGACGCTCGCCGATGTGGGTGAGGTGCTGAACATCTCGTCGTCGCAAACCTATGCTCTGGTCCGCTCCGGCGAGCTGCCAGCCATCCAAATCGGCGGCAGAGGCCAATGGCGGGTCGAATCCCAGGTCCTAGAAGAGTTCATTGCCCGGGCGTACGAAAGGTCGGCGGCCGCGGTCAGGGACGGCTCTGCGGGACCTGCGCGCGACGGCAGTCAGCGGTAGCGTACCCACGGCCGCAGAGGCCGGTCACGCGGGCGATAGCACCGCGTCGACACTACTGAAGGGGATCAGCAGCACTGCTGCAACGCTGTCGGTACGCCGCAGCTCACCCGACGGGACCGACGCGAGTTCAAGGAAATCCCGTCCCACCCGGTCAATGGTCCCATTGATGCGAGCACCGTCCGCAGCCAGTTGAATGGTCAGCGGGGTCCGGTCCCTCGCAAAAGCCCTGAAAACTGACCCCAATCCCAGACGAGCCGTTACGGCGGAGCGCGCGGGTGCTGTGTGCCGTCCCAGCCCTTCCACCGATCCAATGGCTGTGGCGGGGATCATTGCTGGACCTGACCCGGTATCAAGGACCAGCCACTGAGCTCCGACGTGATGCACCGCGCCACTGAAGACGGTGCCACACCGGGTGCGTATCCGCACCACTGATCCTGTCTGTCCGCGAAGGCGGTCCATCAGGGGGACTGACGCCTGCTCCAGACGCCTGCGCTCGGCGATCTCATTTTCGACGGCGATCAGGTCGGCCGCGGCGAACTGCGATTCCAGGTCCAGAAACAGGGCATCCCACCGCACCGGGTCAGCCTAGGGGACCCTAAAAGCCCGGTCAAGGATAGACAGCTGAACGTTCAGGGTGTACAAAATACATATATCTCGTCAAGTTGGTTCAAATTAGGTCAAACTGCATCCAAAAAACATTTATGTCCTCAAACAACGCCTGAAGGGTTGGTTCACTCGAAGACTCGAGCGGCCGAGCCTTCCTGACCGGACACCATTGAGGTATCGAGATGGATAAATCGTTGAAATACCGGCGGGATCACGTCCCGGTGATCATGATTGCCCTCCTCGCCGTGGGGCTCTATTTCTCGGGTGAGGCTATCCGCAGCTATGCCGGACCGTTCACCGGCCACCATCGGCTGGACGTGGTGCTGGGAATGGCCGCGTCGGCGGTCGGGATGATCCTGGTCGGGTGGTGGGCGGCAGCCCTTGCGCTTGCCCTGCTCAGCGAAGGCCTCCGGCGTGGCGGGCACGAGCGGGCGGCTCTGGTCGCTGGGGCGCTTTCCCCGCAGTTCATGAAGCGGCTCGCGGCGGCCGCGCTGGGGTTGCAGCTCGTGGCGGGCGGTTCCGCACCTGCATCAGCCCTTTCCATTGCCGACCGTCCTGGAGCCCCCGGCCCGGTGGTGCTGGCCGGAGATCAGGTGGCCAGCCCCGGGGCTGACGTCCCGGCAATCGAACCTCAGTGGAAACCACTTCCCGGACCAGTGGAGAGCGGGCCGTTGCTGCGTGGCGAGTTGCGCCAGTCCCCGGCCGCACCAAACCGTCCGGTGCCAGCTGTCATTGAGGTGGGCCCCGGAGACTCCCTCTGGACGATCGTGGCCCGTCACCTCGGACCCTTCGCCACTGACGTCGAGATAGCACAGGCGTGGCCACGGTGGCATCACGAGAACCGTCAGGTAATCGGCGACAACCCCGATCTGCTGCTGCCCGGGCAGCTTCTGCGGGCGCCGCGCTAGCCCCGGTAGCAACCGAAGGATCATCATGACCGTACAGGCCCAACTCTCCCGCCCCCACAGCGCCGGATCCACTGCGACCACCGCTGGTCAGGGCAGCCCGCTACCCTCGGATCCGGCACCCCAGGCAGCGCCCGAGGAGGTTGCTGCAGCGGCCCAGGTGCAGCGGATCGTCCGCTCGGTGGTGCAGGCAGCACTGGAGGTCCTGGGTGGATCCCGACCCCTGCAGCAGCTTGCCGACTGGCTGGATCCGCCGAGCTACGAGCGCCTTCAGCTCCGCGCCAACCTGGTGCGGACCCTAAACCGGGCCGCAGGTGCCAGCGGTCGCCCCGACCAGCTCCTGCACCGCAACGTATCGGTGCGAACGGTGCGGACCTGCCGGATCAACGCCCACGTCTATGAAGCGTCCGCCGTGACCTGCGAGAACCACAGAGCCCGCGCCGTCGCCCTTCGTCTGGAGCGTCGGCGCGGGCACTGGAAGGTGACTGCGCTGGAGATTGGGTAAGCTACTTCTTCTTGCGCCTGGCCGCAGCCCTGATTTCGGCACGCGTCGTCCCGTTGGACTCGGCCTTGGCTGAAGCGTTCCGCTCCACGCGGGTCTCCACCTCACCCTGCGCATTCGGGGCGGAGAAGTTCAGGGTTGCCGGCTTCTCGGGAGCATCGAGGCCGGCTGCCTTGATGGTCGGAGTCTGGACGAGGCCGCGCCCATCGGTGACCCCGGGGAGGCCGGTGGGCGCTGGAGCGCCCACTTCGACCTCAAGGTTGAACAGGAAACCGATGCTCTCCTCGCGAATGGCTTCCATCATCGCCTGGAAGAGGATGAACCCTTCACGCTGGTACTCGACCAATGGGTCGCGCTGCGCCATGGCGCGCAGCCCGATCCCTTCCTTGAGGTAGTCCATTTCGTAGAGGTGTTCCTGCCACTTGCGGCCGATCACCGAGAGCACCACCCGGCGCTCAAGCTCGCGCATGGTCTGCTCGCCGAGCGTTTCCTCGCGGGTCTGGTAGGCAAGTTTGGCATCCGAGAGAATCTCGGCGTGCAGGAAGTCGCGGGTCACCTTCGACGGGCCGCCGGCCTCGTCAAGGACTTCATCGATCGTGAGGCTGATCGGGTACAGCGTCCGCAAGTTGGTCCAGAGCTGGTCGTAGTCCCAGTCATCGCCGTGGCCCTGAGCAGTGGCCTCATCAACCATTGCCGTCACCACGTCCTCCAGGAAGAACGCAACCTTCTCGTGCAGGTCCCCGCCCTCGAGAATACGACGCCGGTCGCCGTAGATCGCCTCGCGCTGACGGTTCAGCACGTCGTCGTACTTCAGGACGTTCTTGCGCTGCTCGGCGTTGCGGCCCTCCACCTGACCCTGGGCGCTCTCAATGGCCTTGGATACCAGTTTCGATTCCAGCGCCACGTCGTCGGGCATCGTGGAGCTGTTCATGATGCGTTCAGCTGCGCCGGAGTTGAACAGGCGCATCAGGTCATCCGTCAGGGAAAGGTAGAAGCGCGACCGTCCCGGATCACCCTGGCGCCCGGACCGCCCGCGAAGCTGGTTATCGATGCGTCGTGACTCGTGCCGCTCGGTGCCCAGCACATAGAGGCCGCCAAGTTCGCGGACCTCGTTGTGTTCGGACTCCACTGCGTTCCGCGCGGCGTCCAGCGCTGCGGGCCACTGGTCCTCGTAGTCTTCCGGGCTGTCGACAGGGCTGAGGCCGCGCTTCTCCAGTTCGGCGATCGCGTTGAACTCGGCGTTGCCGCCGAGCATGATGTCAGTGCCGCGACCGGCCATGTTGGTGGCGACGGTGACCGCGCCCTTCCGACCCGCCTGGGCGACGATCGCTGCCTCACGGGAGTGGTTCTTGGCGTTGAGCACCTCGTGGCGGATGCCGGCCTTCGCCAACTGCTTCGAGAGGTACTCGCTCTTCTCCACGCTGGTAGTGCCCACCAGAACCGGCTGGCCGCTTTCGTGCCGCTCAACAATGTCCTTGACGACGGCGTCGAACTTGGCGATCTCATTCTTGTAGATGAGGTCGGACAGGTCGGCGCGCACCATGGGGCGGTTGGTCGGGATGGGGACCACACCGAGCTTGTAGGTGGCCATGAACTCGGCAGCTTCGGTTTCGGCGGTGCCGGTCATGCCCGAGAGCTTTTCGTAGAGACGGAAATAGTTCTGCAGGGTGACGGTCGCGAGGGTCTGGTTCTCGGCCTTGATCTCCACCCCCTCCTTGGCTTCGATGGCCTGGTGCATGCCCTCGTTGTAGCGGCGGCCGGCCAGAATACGGCCCGTGTGCTCGTCGACAATCATGACCTCACCATTGAGGACCACGTAATCCTTGTCCTTCTTGAAGAGCTCTTTGGCCTTGATCGCGTTGTTCAGGAAACCGATCAGCGGGGTGTTGGCGGATTCGTAGAGGTTTTGGATCCCGAGGTAATCCTCAACCTTCTCGATGCCGTCCTCCAGGACGCCGACCGTGCGCTTCTTCTCGTCGACCTCGTAATCGGTGTCCTTCTCGAGCTTTTTGACTACCTTGGAAAACTCGGTGTACCACCGGTTAACGTCGCCGGAGGCCTGACCGGAGATGATCAGCGGGGTGCGCGCCTCGTCGATCAGGATGGAGTCGACCTCGTCAACGATGGCGAAGTTGTGGCCGCGCTGCACCAGCTCGGAAGCACTCCACGCCATGTTGTCGCGCAGATAGTCGAACCCGAACTCGTTGTTCGTGCCGTAGGTGACGTCGGCGTTGTACTGTTCGCGGCGGGTCGCGGGATCCTGCTTGGACAGAATGCAGCCGCACGTCATGCCCAGGAACCGGAACACCCGTCCCATCAGCTCCGACTGGTACTCCGCAAGGTAGTCGTTTGTGGTGACAATGTGGACACCCTTCCCCGACAGCGCGTTGAGGAACGCGGGGGCTACCGCCACCAGGGTCTTGCCCTCACCGGTCTTCATCTCGGCGATGTTCCCCAGATGCAGGGCGGCGCCGCCCATCAGCTGGACGTCGAACTGCCGCAGTTTCAGGGTGCGGCTGGATGCCTCACGGACGGCTGCGAAAGCCTCGGGCAGCAGATCGTCGAGGGTCTCGCCATCGGCAAAACGCTGCTTCAGCTTGTCGGCCTCGCCCCTGAGATCGTCGTCGCTCATCTCACGGAACTCGTCCTCGAGGACGTTGATGGCGTCAGCGTAGTTCCGGAGTTTCTTCAGTGTCTTCTTATCGCCGGTGCGGAGGACTCGTTCAAGAAGTGATGGCACTGGTATTTGCTCCCAATCTAGGTGCGCCGAAATCTGGCGTGTTCAGTCTACGGGAGAGACGACTTGTCCTGTCGAGTTGGTGCCCGCCCGGCCCGCTATTCGTGGGAAACTGCCAGCTTCAGGGCTGCTGCGAGGTTCCCGTTCTGATCGACAACCACCTCCTGCAACCCCAGCCATGCCGCCATCAGCCGCAGCTCGGCGGCGAGTTCGGCAGCGGTGTCCGAGGGTGCATCGGGCTCGGCATGGCTCCCACGCACCAGCAGCCGCCCGGTCGCCCGGTCGGCCTTCAGGTCGATCCGCGCGGCCATCGTCTCCCGCAGCAGGAACGGCAGCACGTAATAGCCATACCGCCGCTTGGCTGCGGGGGTGTAGATCTCCAGCCGGTAGTCGAACCCGAACAGTGCCGATAAGCGGCGTCGCTCGAAGACCATCGAATCAAACGGGCTCAGCAGGGCCCTTCCCTCGGCCCTCCGTGGGAGCACCGATCCGACGTGGCGGAAGGCTGGTTTGTCCCACCCGGCAATTGTGACCGGGCGGAGCGTTCCGCGGTCAACCAGCGTCTGGATCGCCGTCTGGCTCGCCGCCAGCGGCAGACGGAAGTAGTCTGCGAAACACCTCAGCGTCCCAACCCCCTGCGCCCGGGCCGCAAGCTCGATCAGCACCAGGTGAGCCTCGAGAGGATCCACCTCCATCGCCACCGCCTGCGGGTCGGGCAGTACGCGCGACGACAGCGCGTAGCGGCGTTCAAAGGACGGGGTGCGCCCGGCCGAGGATACCTGCCCCCGCTCGAACATGTCCTCCAGCACCCGCTTCACCGAATTCCAGTTCCACCCCCACTGGTCGGAACTACGGATCTCCTCGTACCCGAGCCGCAGCTGCAGCTGCCCCGCGGTGAGGGGGCGACTGACGGACAGCACCTCAAGGATCCGCTCCCGCAGGGATTCCCTGAGCCCCTCGGGCACCGAGCTCGCCCCCACCCACCGCCGTTCCTGGAGCGGCCGCAGGTAGGGGAACAGTGCCGGGCGGATGAAACTGGCTTCGTGTGCCCAGTACTCGACCATCCGACGGGGAGCTTTGCCCGCCAGTCGATCCAGCTGGTCGCGGTCATAGTCACCCAGCCGGGAGAAATGCGGAAGATAGTGGCTGCGCGCCAGCACATTGACCGAGTCGATCTGGAGCAGCTGCAGGCGGTCAAAGGTAAGGCCCACCTGCCGCGCCGTAGCGGGGCCGGTGGGCCTTACCTTAGCCAGTCCCTGGGCGCCTAGTGCTATGCGCCGGGCCTGGGATTGGGAGAGGACACTGGTCATACCCTGACCCTAACCGTGTCTTCCCCCGGGAGCTAAGCGGAGGCGGCTGCTTCCCGGGCCCGGTAGGCGAGCAGCTCCTCGCGCGGGTCCTCGGTCCCTTCCGCGCACCTGGCGTCCAGAGTGATGACTCCGTAGGTCCAACCCTGCCTGCGGTAGGCCACCGACGGCGCGCCCGTTGCCGAATCGACGAAAAGGTAGAAGTCGTGTCCCACCAGCTCCATGTTGTCGACGGCATCCTCGAGCGTCATGGGGGTGCCCGAGAAGACCTTCCGGCGAATCAGTACCGGCGAATCGCCCGCCGGAATGTCATTTTCAATTTCGTAGCCATCGACGGCGGTGCTCCCGGTGTCGGGCTCGGGCTCGGCCTCGGTGGACTGCACCGCAAGGTACAGCGGAGCGGTGGTGCTGGCGGGTTCGAGATCAGCAGTGGCCTCCCGGACCGCCACGGGGGTGTGGCGTCCATGGTGCACTTTCCGCCGGTCTCTGGCCCGGCGGAGTCGCTCCAGCAATTTGCTGTACGCGAGGTCGAAGGCTGCAAACTTGTCAGCCGCTGATGCTTCAGCTCGGATCACCGGACCCTTACACAGGACGGTGAGTTCGACGGTGAGTGCGCTATCCGCGTTTCGGGCGCTGGGCTCCTTGGTGACTTTCGCCTCAAGCCGCTGCACCTTATCGCCGAGCTGCTCGATCTTGTCGATCTTTTCCTCGGCGTACTCACGAAAACGGTCCGAAACTGCCAGATTTCGACCACTGATCAAAAACTCCATGGTGCCCTCCAAAATCGCTTAGGTGACACAACAGCGGCCGGGGAGTCGTGCTTCCAGCCGCTGTCGACGGGTACCTGTCTTCGTCAAGATACCCATACCTCACGTTAGTTCACGGAGCCCTGATATTCCTACCTTGAGGGGGGTTTATTTCGGGCAGATTTCACCGGGCACGGGATGGTGCCGGTGTGGCAGCGACAACTACCGCCCCGGCCACAGCGGCTCCGGCGTGTCGCAGGACCCGGGTTACCTCGGCGATCGTCGCTCCCGTGGTCAGGACGTCGTCGACCACCAGACATAGGGTGCCGGGTGGCAGCTGGCGGCCGGTCGCCAATGCCATCGAGGCGTGGACGTTGATCCGTCGCTGGGAGCCACCGAGACCCTTCTGGCTCACCGGCCCGGTGCCGCCGGGTAGGGCCGAAGGCCTCCCCTTCAGGGGGCCGTGGTAGACCACCAAGGCGTCAACGCGGCACCCCGCCGGAAGCTCGCCCCTCCGACCCAGGCCGGCGAGCAGCAGGCCGAGCGGATCGTAGCCGCGGCGCCGCACCGAGGCACCCCTCGTTGGCACGGGTACCAACAACAGCTCCCCCAATTCACCGCCCTCCCGGACCTCGTGGACAGCTGTTTGCAGGGCACCCGCCAGCGCCGCCTGGAGGGGCCGCCCGACGTCGGTGCGCCGGTGATTCTTGTAGGACAGGAGCACCCGGGCCACGGTGCCCCGGTAGTGGCCCGCGGCGGTCACCGGCAGCGCACCGATGACGGTGGGATCGCCCGATCCGCCATCGCAGCCCTCAGCCGCGGGCAGGGCTTGCGCTCCCCCGTCGGCACGGAAGGGACGGACCGTCGCCTTCCGGACCTGGGCACGACACTCGGGGCACAACGAGACTGTGGGCAAGGTGCAGGCAGCACATTCTGTGGGAAAGACCAGCGACCAGAAGTCCCTGCCAGCACTGAGCAACCGGACCGCCCAGATACACTGCAGGACACCATCGAGCCGACCAGTGACGCTGGAAAGCCGGGTGCCGCCCTGCCTGTCCCGCCGCATGACCTCCACCCTGCCGATGTTTGATCGACGGTGGCAGGACCGGGTGGTGGATGTGCATAACTCCAGCGCGAGCAGCGGATGCCTCTGCGACGGAGGGCTAGCCGGGGAACGCCGGGTCGCTGACACCTTCCACTGGCTGGTCGGACCAGGTGTCACCCACCCGATTCCGGACGCCCTCGGGGGTGCCGGCAAAAATGGCGGTCGGGCCGGTGCCGGCGCTGAGGTGGATAATTCCGTCCAGGGGCGCCAGGGCTTCGGTGCTCCCATCCAGACCGAGGAACTCCGGGACTACCTGAGCCTCAGCCGACGTTTCCGCGACGATCACTGTGTCCTCGTTGACCCACTTGGCGGTATTGACCGGCCCACTGGCGAAAAGTTCGCGGGGGGTGGTCAGGGACTGCGGGGTGCGGTCGTTATTGCGGATGATCCCAGCAAGCTGGACCCGGCTGATCCCGTCCTGCTCGGTCACGACCAGGGCTCGCGACCCGTCACGGGACACCCGGAGTTCGAGGACGGCGACGTCGGCGAGCCACGGCGCCGCCACCGTGACCGCGCTGTCCTGGGTGCCACCGGGGGGAACCGCGGTGACGGTTCCACCCTGTCCCTCGGCGCCCGTGCTCGCCGTCCAGACCCAGTTGCTGGGGTCGAAACTCGGTGCGGTCAGCGACCGGCCGGTGACAGCGATGGTGACTTCCCGGTCAGGCCCTGTGGTGTAGAGGCGGGTACGGTCCCCGTTGAGGAACGCAAAGTCCGACCCGTTCAGCGACATCCCGGGGTCCTGCGGGTCCAGGGCGGCAACTGTCGGTACGGCACCGATCGGGACCGTCTGGTCGGTCTGGTAGAGGAACAGCTCATTGCCGGACACGACGATCTGCTCATTGCCGACGGGCGGGTCACCCGCGGGAACAATGAGATCGGGGTGCGGAATGTTCTCATCGTCGCCCAGGTCCACCGGCTGGCCGACGGTCATCTGCACGGAGTTGACGGTGTTCAGGCCAGCGAGATTCGCCCGGAGCTGCTGCTGCATCTGCTGGCGGACCAGATCGCTGGTGTCCTGCAGGATGTCTGCCGAGAGGTCCACCGTGGCAGTACCCGAGACGATCGGGACCGATTCGACCCCGAGCGTGGTGCTCTCGGGGAACGCGCTGGTCACCGACCCCTGCAGATAGGGCGCCGGCCCCTCCAGCATCGCTTCAACAATGTTGGCGGCGATGGCGGTGCGGTTCACGAACCATCTGACGTCGGGTACCCAGTGCTCGAAGGAGCTGCTGTAGAAGTACAGGCTGTAGGTCTTGAGCAACAGGTCGGCCTCGTCCGAGGCGATCATGATGCCGTTGGGGATGGAGGTGATGCGCCACTGTCCGTCGGCGTCCTGCACCATTTCAGCTGTCACCGACTCGGTGGTGGTGGCCGCCGCGCTGCTCCGGATACCTTCGGCGTCGATCGTGGCCTCCACCTCAAGCTGGATCTGGAACACCCCCTCCACGGGGGTTGCCGAAATCTGCGGGTTCGCGTTGTAGATGATGATGCGTTCCTCTGGTTGCCACTGTGCGGCAAATTCCTCGGTGAGGTAATCCCTCGCAATCTCGTAGTCTCCCGCCGCGCCCCGGCCAGCAGTAATGAACGATTCCAGCAGAGACTCCGGATCGGCGTCCTCGGTGGGACCGAGCGGGTTGAAAATGATTGGCTCGGTGGCCTCGGACCCGTCATCGGCGGTGATGACCCCCACCGGACCGGAAGTGGGGATCGACGAGCAGCCCGTGATCACCAGCAGGACGGGGAGCAGAACCAGCATCAGGGACCGGGTCAGGGGTCGTCTCTCAGCGGGCATCGAAGGATTCCTTCACCATCGTTTGCAGTTGGGGCAGCGACTCCGGGGTGGTTCCGACCGGCGGCCGTTCCGGCACCCCGCCCTTGCGTGGCGGAAGCGGGAGGGGCGAGACCTTGAGCACCGAATCGCGCAGCTTGGGCAAGGTCAGACGGAAACAGGCGCCCTTGCCCGGTGAGCCCCACGCCTGCAGCCAGGCGCCGTGCAGGTGGGCGTCCTCGGTGGCAATGGACAGGCCCAGTCCGCTGCCCCCGGTGGTCCGGGCACGCGCCGGGTCAGCCCGCCAGAACCTGTCGAAGACCCGGGAGGCCTCCAGCGGGGTCATGCCGATGCCGTAGTCCCGAACCGCGACGGCGACGGCGTCAGGGTTGGAAGCGATGTAGATGACGACCGGCTTCCCGTCGCCGTGCTCCAGAGCGTTGACCACCAGGTTCCGCAGGATCCGGTCGATCCGTCGCGGATCCGCCTCGACGATGCACTCGGTTTCGCGCGAAATGATGGTCAGCTCGGAGCCACAGGCATCGGCGAGCGGCTGCGCTCCGTCAATGACGTGCCGGACCACCTGGAAGATGTCGATCGACTCCGGCTCAAGCACCGCGGCGCCAGCGTCGAACCGCGAGATTTCCAGCAGATCGGCGAGCAGGGCCTGGAACCGCTCCACCTGGTTGTACAGGATCTCCGCCGACCGCCGGTTGATGGGGTCGAAATTGGCACGGGCATCGTGCAGCACCTCAGCGGCCATGCGGACAGTGGTGAGCGGGGTGCGCAGCTCGTGCGATACATCCGAGACGAAGCGCTGCTGCATCTGGGACAGCTGGGCGAGCTGGGTGATCTGGTCCTGCAGGCTCTCAGCCATGTGGTTGAACGAAGCTCCCAGGCGGGCCACCTCGTCCTCGCCCTTGACGTCCATCCGTTCCTGCAGGTGTCCGGACGCCAGCTTCTCGGACACCACAGCCGCGTGGCTGACCGGCCCCACCACACTCCGGGTCACAAACCAGGCGATAGCCCCAATGGTCACCAGCAGCAGGGTGCCGGCAATCCAGATCACCCCGTGAATGTAGTCGAGGGTCGCCTGCATCGACGACAGATCGTAGATCAGGTACAGGGCGTACTCGGTTTGCGCGGGTGGCAGCGTCACCTTGGTACCGAAGGCCAGCCCCGGTACGCGCTCCCCCGTATCGGACTTGATGGAAGTGGCGGACCAGTACTGGTCGTCACCGTTCCTGACGGCGTCGACCATCGTCTGCGGGATGGCACTGGACTCCAGCAGGCCGTCGCTGCCGAATGGCGCCATGTAGACGTCAGTGGTCTGGCCGGGCACGATCGCGAGGACGTAGCGGCGGGGAGCGTCCGCACCGCCACCCTCAAGACTGGGGAGGGTATCCCGCACCAGTTGACTGGTGGATTCCCGGTCAGTGGTCGAGGCACTGCTGAAGATCGCTTCCACCTCGGTCAACCCGTTGCTGGACTCAGCACGGAACTGCTCGAACCGTTCCTCGTACAACCCTGTGGCGATCTGGTTGGAAAGGAAAGCGCCGACGGCGGCGAAGGCCAGCGCGGTGAGCAACAGGGTGGAAACCACAGTGCGGAACTGCAGTGAGCGGCGCCACTGCAGCGCTGTCCGTGACAGCCCCCGACGGATCAGGGCCCACACCTGGGTGGCCAGCTCCGACAGCCGGTCCCGAACCGTGGCTGAAGCGCGCTCCAACTTACCCCTGTCCTGCCTTGTATCCGACGCCGCGGACCGTCAGCACAATCTCAGGTGCCTCGGGGTCGCGCTCGATCTTCGACCTCAGCCGCTGCACATGAACGTTAACGAGCCGCGTGTCAGCGGCGTGCCGGTAACCCCAGACCTGCTCCAGCAACAGTTCACGGGTGAAGACCTGCCACGGTTTGCGCGCCAGCGCCACGAGCAGGTCGAACTCCAGCGGTGTCAGTGAAATACGGTCCCCTGCACGGACCACCGAATGGCCCGCGACGTCAATGGTGACCTCGCCGATCCGCAGCGTTTCCGGGGCCTTCTGATCCCCTGGCCGGAGCCGGGCCCGGACACGGGCCACCAGTTCGGCCGGTTTGAAAGGCTTGGGAACGTAGTCGTCAGCTCCGGATTCGAGGCCCCGCACAATGTCGGAGGTGTCGGATTTAGCCGTCAGCATGACTATGGGCAGGTCAGACTCATTGCGGATCTGCCGGCACACCTCAATCCCGTCGATCCCGGGCAGCATCAGATCGAGCAGCACCAGGTCGGGCTTGGAACTCCTGAAGATTTCCAGCGCCTGGGAGCCGTCGGCGCAGAACACCGGGTCGAACCCGTCGTTGCGCAGTACGATGCCGATCATCTCGGCCAGAGCTTCGTCGTCGTCGACGACCAGAATGCGTGCCTTCATATCTCCATAGTCCCCCATTGTGACGGCAATGTTGAACTGCCGGGGACTGTCCGCGCGCCCCACTGGGAGGACAGTTCCCTCAACACCCCTGCTTTGTAACTATAGTTTTAGTAAACGGGTTCACAAGTGGAACGATCGTTCCGGGGGGACAGGATGAGCAACAATCCGCACGACAGTGAACCAGGCGACCAGGCGCGGGACAACGCGCCTGACGGTCAGCTGCCGCCGCCCCCTGGTCCACAGCCCCAGTGGGGCCAGAACGCTCAGTGGGGCGGACAATCCCAGTGGGGCCAACAGTCCGGTCCCGCGCAGGGCGGACAGCTCCAGTGGGGAGCACCAGCGCCCTGGCAGGGCATCCCGCATGGCCAGTTCCGCGGCTACCAGGCTCCACCCAAGCCGGGGATCATTCCGCTCCGGCCCCTAGGCCTGGGGGAAATCCTCGACGGCGCATTCCAGGCCTGCCGCAAGAACCCTCTCGCGACCTTTGGCACAGCGATCCTTTTTCAGGTGGTTATTTCAGTCCTGACCCTGCTACTCACCGTCGGGTTGGTCGGGTCGGTCGCCCAGCTGGATCCCAACAACCCCTCGATGGATCAGGTGACCGGGCTTGCGGCATCGGCAATTTCGGTGGGCACCGCGCTCGTGGTCCTGAGCAGCGTGGGCGTGCTCATCCTCCAGGGGGTACTGGTCATCCCGATCGCGCGGGCGGTGTTGAACGAGCGGACCAGCTTCATACAGCTGTGGAAGCTGGCTGCCCGGCGCATCCTCCCGCTGCTTGGACTTGGGTTCCTGCTGCTGCTGATCATTGTCGTCGGCCTCGGTCTGCTGGTGGCGGTCGCCGTCCTCCTGGCCGCAACACTCGGCCAGGATTCCATCTGGCTCATCGTGCTCGGGTTCCTAGCCTCACTGGCCGCAATCGTCTGGCTCAGCATCAAGTTTGTGCTCGCCCCCGCCGTGCTGATGCTGGAAGGCGCCGGGCCGATCACCTCACTGCGCCGGTCCTGGACCCTGACCGGCCGGAACTGGTGGCGCACGTTCGGGATCCTGATCCTCACCAGCATCATCGTCTCAATCATCACCTCGGTGATTTCCACCCCACTGAGCCTGCTCGCAACCCAGTTCGTGTCCTTCAGCGACTCCCCCACGGAATTGGGCGAGGACCTGATGAATTCGCTG
Organism: Arthrobacter sp. 260; assembly: GCF_013116745.1. GTDB lineage: Bacteria > Actinomycetota > Actinomycetes > Actinomycetales > Micrococcaceae > Arthrobacter_D. The sequence goes on along the minus strand of NZ_JABFOE010000001.1, from coordinate 299,396 downwards.
CCCGTCCTGATTCTGGCCCAGCTGATCACCGCGGTGTTCGGCGCCATCGGCTACGCCTTTCAGGCAGGCGTGACCGCCCTGCTCTACGTGGACCTGCGCATCAGGCGTGAGGGATTCGATGTCGTGCTGCTGCGCGAGCACGAGGAAGCCACCGCTGGCAGGTTCACCCCGATTCCGGGCCAGTCCGCCAACCCTGGCGGCCAGCAGTTCGGCCACCAGCCCGGCAATCCACCCAGCAACGGCCTCTAGGCCAGGCCGCCGCAACCATGCCCACCCCACCCGTGCCCACCGTCATGCCCCTGTCTAGTCACAGCCCAGTGGTGCCCGACGACGACGAGGCGCGCCGGTGGCTGGTCGACGAACTGGCCAGAGGCCCCTACCAGGAGGCCGAGCCGAACATCGTTGAGCGGATCATCGCCGCCATTCTCGAGTGGCTGGGCTCGCTCCTCGCTGGACTCCGGCCGCTGGAGGCGGGTCCCGGCACGCTGCTGCTCGCCCTGGGCGCGGCGGTAGTCATTGCCGCAGCCGTCTGGCTGGTCCGTCCGCGCCTGAACGCGCGGCGCAAGGTCGACAGCGGTGGAGTGTTCGCCGGTGACACAGTGCGCACTGCGCTCGAACACCGGCAGCTAGCAGACAGCGCTGCAGCGTCGAAGGATTGGGACACGGCGCTGACCGAGCGGCTCCGCGCCGTGATCCGATCGGCTGAGGAGCGGGGGATCATCGACAGCCAGCCCGGTCGTACTGCTGGCGAGACCGCTGTGCAGCTCCGGACGGCCTTCGGGCCTCCTGCCGAGGAAACCAGCTGGCTGGCCGACCGGTTCAACGAGGTCCACTACGGCAGCCAGGCCGCTGATGCCCCGGACTACCAGCGCGCCACCGCCATCGATGACCTGCTCACGACCACCTCACCCGCCGCGCAACGGCACACACCCGAGCTGATGGCACCCCGCTGATGGCCGAGCAGCTAACCCATGACCCAGCGACCGAGGTAGTGGGCGACGGCGGCAGCGCCTCCGGGACCGCGCGCACCCGGTTCCGCCGATTCGCCCCCTGGCTGGCCCTCGGACTCCTCCTGGTTCTGGTCGTCGTGCTCGGATTCTTCGGCCGGTCAGGGCAGGACGGAACCGCCCTCTCGCCGGTGAACCCGGCGCCAGCTGGTGCCATGGCACTCGCTGAGGTGCTCTCGGACCGCGGCGTCGACGTAGTTCAGGCCGAATCGCTGGAAGCCGCCGAGGCCTCAGTCACCGAAGGAACCACCCTGCTGCTCCACGACCCCGACTCCTGGTTGAGCGCCGACCAGCTGGGCCAGCTGAGCGGGATCGCCGACCGGCTGGTCCTTGTCGAACCCACCACAATCATGCTGTCCGAACTCGCGCCCACCATCCGTCAGGCGGGCCTGATCCCCGCTGCCGAGGCGGACGTAGCGCTTCCCGCGGCCTGCCAGGTCACGGATGCCACCGCCGCCGGTGCCATCACTGCCGGTGGCTTCGCCTACCGGGGGGACCTGATCTGTTTCCCGCCGACCTCTGCCCAGGGGGGTCCGCCATCGGGATCCTACGCCGCGACGGCAGCGCAGGATGTCGTGGCGCTCGGCAATGGAGCTATTCTCAGCAACGAGTCCATCGACCGGGAGGGCAATGCGGCGCTCGCGCTCCGCACCCTGGGCGCTACCCCGGTCTTGGTCTGGTACCAGCCGACCCCCGCGGACCTCGCCCCCACCGACGCGCTGGTCGACCCCCTGAACCTGCTGCCCGGGTGGGTGAATCCGGTGATGCTCTGGCTCCTTGCCACGGCGCTGCTGGCAGTGCTGTGGCGTGGGCGTCGGCTCGGTCCGCTGGTGGCCGAGCCACTGCCTGTGGTGGTTCGTGCCGCCGAGACCGCTGAGGGACGGGCACGCCTCTACCAGGACTCATCCTCCCTGGACCGCGCTGCCGCAAACCTGCGTGCCGCCACCCTCCTCCGTCTGGCCTTACGGCTACGCCTGCCAGCGACCAGCTCGGTGACCGAGGTGGTGGACGCGGCCGCGCGGCATTCGGACCGAAGTCCTGCTGACCTCGACAAACTTCTCCGCACCGATGCACCAGCCACCGACGCGCACCTGGTGCGTTGGAGCCAAGACCTTGACTCCCTAGAGAAAGAGATTGACGCGAGATGAGCCAGCAGTTCCCAGACCATCAGGACTCTCCGGTTGCCACCGACGTTGCCGGTTCGGAGCGTCAGGCCCTGCTGAATGTGCGTGCCGAAGTGGCCAAGGTGATTGTTGGCCAGGACGCCGCAGTGACCGGGATGTTGATTGCCCTCCTTGCCAACGGGCACGTCCTGCTCGAAGGGGTGCCCGGTGTCGCAAAAACCCTGCTGGTCAGGACCCTGTCGGCGGCTCTCAGCCTGGACACGAAGCGCGTCCAGTTCACCCCCGACCTCATGCCCGGCGATGTCACTGGCTCCCTCATCTATGAGGCCCAGAACTCGAAGTTCACCTTCCGGGAGGGCCCAGTGTTCACGAATATCCTGCTGGCCGACGAAATCAACCGGACCCCACCCAAAACCCAGGCGTCGCTGCTCGAAGCCATGGAGGAACGCCAGGTGTCGGTCGACGGAGTGTCGCGTTCCCTGCCCGATCCGTTCATCGTCGCTGCCACCCAGAACCCGGTGGAATACGAGGGGACCTATCCGCTGCCGGAGGCCCAGCTCGACCGATTCCTGTTGAAGCTCACCCTGTCGGTGCCGGACCGGGACGACGAGATCGAGGTGATCCGCCGTCACAGCATCGGGTTTGACCCCCGGCAGCTCGGCGCCGCAGGGGTCAGCGCCGTCGCCTCCGCAACTGACCTGGCAAGTGCCCGCCGGTCGGTGGCAGCGGTCGCGATCGCTCCCGAAGTGATCGCCTACATCGTCGACGTGGTGCGGGCCACCCGCACCGCCCCGTCGTTCCAGCTGGGTGTATCCCCGCGGGGTGCCACCGCCCTGCTGAACACTGCACGGGCGTGGGCCTGGCTTTCGGGGCGGACCTTCGTCACCCCCGACGACGTCAAGGCGCTCACCCTCCCCGCGCTGCGGCACCGCGTGTCGATGCGCCCCGAAGCACAGATGGACGGCGTCGAGGTGGACGATGTTCTGCTGAGCATCCTCGCGACCGTTCCCGTCCCCCGCTAAGGTTCCGGCCCCAGCATGAGCATCACCGGACGTTTCGTCCTCGTTGCGTTCCTCGGAACGCTTCCCGTCGCGCTGTATCCCGGCGCGACTGCCATCCTGCTCTGGGCGGCCTGCCTCCTGGGCGCCGCTACCCTTGATCTGGCACTCGCTGCATCGCCCCGGCGGCAGGGGCTCAGCCGGTCGGTGCCGGACACGGTGCGCCTCACCGAGGCCTGCGCCAGCACTCTCACAATCCGCAACTACTCGCGGAGACCGTTGCATGCGCAGGTCCGCGAGGGGTGGCAGCCGTCGGCGGGTGCTACCGACCCTGTCCAGCGGGTATCAGTCCCCGGGGGAGAGTCACGGCAGGTCCGGGTCCGGATGGTCCCGGAACGCCGGGGCCACCTGCGGGTAGAGCATGTGACAATCCGCAGTTTCGGCCCGCTGGGCCTCGCGGCCAGGCAGCTCAGCATTCCGGCCCCGGGCCTGCTCCGCGTCCTTCCTCCGTTCCACTCCAAACGCCATCTGCCCTCCAAACTGCGCCGGCTTCGGGAACTCGACGGCCGCGCCGCGGTCCAGATCCGCGGCGCCGGAACCGAATTCGATTCCCTGCGGGACTATGTGAGGGGCGACGACGTCCGCTCCATCGACTGGCGTGCCACCGCCCGCCGCCGTGACACGGTGGTGCGTACCTGGCGCCCTGAATGTGACCGCCGGGTGGTGATCGTTCTGGACACGTCCCGCACGTCGGCGGCCCGGATCAACGACGAGCCCCGGTTGGACACGTCGATGGAGGCTGCGCTGCTGTTGGCCGTACTGGCCCAGCGCGGTGGCGACCGAGTGGATTTCCTTGCGTTTGACCGCCGCCCCCGCGCCCGGGTGGCTTCGGCGGCAAAGGGAAACCTGCTGAACTCCCTGGTCAAGGCCATGGCTCCGCTGGAAGCCGAACTGATCGAAGCGGACTGGTCACGGATACCTTCCCAGGTGCGCGCCATCTCGTCGCACCGATCCCTGGTGGTGCTGCTGACCTCCCTCGATTCGGGATCGGTGGAAGAGGGCCTGCTCCCCGTCCTGGCGGAGCTTACGTCCCAGCACGTGGTGGTGGTTGCCTCGGTCCGCGACCCGCGGCTGGACGAAATGCGGGCAGAACGCCAGTCAGCCTCCGACGTGTACCGGGCGGCAGCCGCCGAGCGCGCCCTGCTCGACCGGGCAGCCGTGAAATCACAGTTCCGCCAACTCGGGACCGAGGTGGTCGACGCACCCCCACACGAGCTGCCTCCCCAGCTGGCCGACATGTACATCCGGCTCAAAGCGGCGGGTCGGCTGTGACCGTGCCCCGCGACACGATGGCGGGTATCGACTACACGCAGACCTCACGTCGCCCCGCGTGGGCCGCCCTACCCGCGCCAGTCCGTGACCGGATCTCCAGTGAGCTGCGGGCTCCGGTGGACCTCGTGGAACCGGCCGGTGGCGGCTTCACCAACGGTTTCGCAGCGGTGGTGTCCGGCGGGACGCAGCGTCTGTTCGTCAAGGCGGTGCCCGCGACCGACGCCTCCATCTTTGCTGCCTACGTGCGCGAAGCCGAGGTCCTCAGGGCGCTTCCGACCGGGCTGCCTGTGCCGCTGCTGCATTCCGCCGATCTGGTCCTGGCTGGAGGGATCCAGTGGCAGCTGCTCTGCTTTGAGGCGGTTGATGGCCGTATGCCGGGGCAGCCATGGACCGTCACCGATCTCAGCGCCGTCCACCAGTCCCTGCTGACGGTTCAATCCGGTCTGCGGCGGCTGCCACCCGGACTCTCCGGTAGCTCAATGGTCGATGAATTCTTCGGCGCTGGGTCCCCGGCCGGGGTCATCGATTGCTGGGGGCGCGACGGTGGACTCCCCTCTTATCTTCCCCCGCTGACCGGACAGCGGATGTCGGAACTGAAGGCGCTGACCCTGCTGGGTCGCGAGGCCCTCGCCGGGGATTCGGTACTGCACAATGACCTTCGGGCGGACAACATCATCATCCGCCACCCGAGAGGGCACCCGGGTGAGCCTGCCGCAGTGTTCTGTGACTGGAACTTCCTGTCCACCGGTCCTGCCTGGGCCGACTGGGTGGCACTGTTGGTGTATCCGCGCCATGCCGGGGTCGACGTCGACCCCTGGCTCACTGAATCGCCACTCAGTGCCGACGCCCACCCTGACCATATTGATTCCTGGCTGGCGGTTCTTGCCGCCCTGATGGTGACCAGTGGGGCGCAACCGGAGCTGCCGACCAGTCCCCTGTTGCGGGCCCACCAACGATTTACCGCACGGATCCTGATCGAGTGGATCAGCGAACGACGACTCTGGGAGCCCTAACATGCAATCCATCTATCAGCGTGCCCTTGGCACCGACTTTGACCGTCTTCAGCCTGAACTCCAGGCGTATTTCAGCCTTCACTCAGGCGCGGGGAAGGCCGGCCTCGGCAGCGGCACCTTTGATGTGGCGGGCTGTCCTGCCTGGTTCGCCCGGCCCGCATTCAGGCTGGCGGCGGCGGAGAACTCGTTCTTCCCCGAATACGGAACCAATGTCCCCTTCACCATCACCAACTACCCGCACACGGATCCCTTCGGCCGCGAATCCTTGACCGCCCGGCGGACCCTCCAGTTCGAGGACACCGCAAGAATTTTCGAGGACACCTCCTCCGAGGAGAACGGCCAGTTGCTTGACTACGTGGGGGCGCACCGGCTGACGCTCACCGACCTCACCTGCTCCGTCACTGCTGAAGGCCGGATGCGGATGGTTTCCAACCGGACCCGCGTGTTCGCTGGCCCGGTGCGGCTGGCGGTGCCCGACGTCGTCGGCGCAACCGCCTACATGGAGCAGTGGTGGGATGAGGCGTCCGCCAGGTTCAGGATCCAGACCCGGGTGGTTCAGCGCCAACTCGGCACCCTCCTGGTGTATGCGGGGGCCTTCGACTACCAGTTGGTCGATTTTGACGGCGTACTGCCAGCCGAGGCTGAACCGCGGCACTGGGAGCGGCGCAGCTAGTTTCCTGCCATCTCCTGGTTCAGGGCGTCGGCGGTCTGGGTCAGCCTGCTCAGGATGGTCCCGGCCGCGGACGGGGACACGCTCTCGAGTCCTGAATCAGGGGTGAGCCGCACCTGCGCCAGCCGGCTGAGGGGCAGGCCGAGTTGACGCCACGGGGTCAGGACGGTGGCGGCGAAGGTGGAGACTGTCCGCAGCCGGCGGGGCTCCGGAACAATGCCCGCCCACAGTTCGCCACCGGCTTCGAGATGTCCCGCGAGTTGCTCCCACTGCGCCATGGTCAGCCCCGTCAGTGGAACCGCCACCGCGCTAAGGGTGCTCATACCAAGGACGTCAAGTGGTGCACGGTCCGCCGGGAAGGTCACTGCCACGGTGCCCACGCCGACGGCACGCACCGCCTCCGCCACCGCGTCCCAGGCATCCGACACCTCCTGATCCGGTACCGCGCGCAGGGTTCGGTAGCCACTCGCCGTCGGGATGCCGCCCACGAGGATGTCGGCGATCTCCGGTTCGTCAAGTTGCAGGTGGATCCTTGTTCCGGGAGCCAGCGCCTGAACCCGGCTGACCGTCTCCGCTGCCCCGACGGCCAGGGAGTCCCTGATCTCCCGGCGGGCACCATGGTCGAGCAGCGCGCGTTCGCCGCCGTGCAGGTGAAGGTTGGCGGCCAGGGACAGCGGCCCCCGGAGATGGATCTTCAGCGCCGGTGCCGGGTTGGACTCGGCACCGATCACATCACCGAGTACGTTCAGATCGGTTGAGAGTGCTGACACCGCCCGCCGGTGATCCTTCCCGGGACGGTCCACGAGCCGCCACCCATGGGGCTGCAGATCAACCGGCAGCTCCACCAGGATGGCGGCGGTCCGCCCGACGGGGTCGCTGCCTACTCCGCGGTGGGGCAGCGATACCAGGTGTGGTAGATGCGGTCCGCCGAGTTCGCCCCGGACCACGCGGGTCGCCTCCAGCGGGTCGGTGCCCGGCCAGTCGCCGAGCGCCGTCGCCGTGACCTGTGGGGCGTCAGGCGCCACCGGTGCCCTCCGACGGGCGGCGGTTCTCGGACAGCGCCTGATGGTGCCGGATCACCTCGGAAATGATGAAGTTGAGGAACTTCTCGGCGAAGGCCGGGTCGAGGTTGGCCTCCTCGGCGAGCGCACGGAGCCTGGTGATCTGCGCCGCTTCCCGATCCGGATCACCGGCAGGCAGCTGGTGCTCGGCTTTGAGGACCCCCACCCGCTGGGTGGCCTTGAACCGTTCGGCCAGGAGGTAGACGAGTGTCGCATCAATGTTGTCGATGCTGCTCCGCACCGACAACAGTTCCGCCATTACCTCGGGTTGTACCTGCCCGGCCAGTGAGCTTGCCGCCGGGTCGTAGCTGCTGGTCGATTCAGTCATAACCCAAGTCAAGCACCCGGTGCGGACCGCCGACTAATCCGGCGACGACACAATCAATGAGCGGGTTGCAGCTCCGGGCGTTCCAGGGACCGGGCGGAGTCGAGCGTCGCCTGCCCCAGGACCCGGGTGCCCTGGTACAGCACCACCGTCTGGCCGGGCGCCACGCCGCGCATCGGTTCGTTCAACCGGACCACGAGTTCGGCCTGCCCGTCGGCGTCGTCCTCCATCCAGGCCACAGCATCCACGGGGTCGCCGTGGGCGCGGACCTGCGCCATGCAGTCAAACTCGCCGCCGTTCACGACGGCGTCAATCGGCAGCCCTGCCCAGGAGACCTTGATTCCCCGGAGCTGATCGACGGCCAGCATCCGTTCAGGGCCGACCACCACCTTGTTCTCCTTGGGCCGGATTTCCAGCACGAAGCGCGGCTTGCCGTCGTCAGCGGGCGTTCCGAGCTTCAGGCCCCGGCGCTGTCCCACGGTGAAGGCGTTGGCTCCCGGATGGGTTCCCACCTGTTCACCGTCGGTGTCCACGATGGCGCCCTCGGTCATCTCGATCCGCTCGGCGAGCCAGCCCCGGGTATCTCCGTCCGGGATGAAACAGATGTCGTGGCTGTCCGGCTTGTTCGCCACCGACAGCCCACGGCGTTCCGCCTCGGCCCTTACCTCGGCCTTCGACGGGGTCTCGGCGAGCGGAAACATCGAATGCTTCAGCTGCTCATGTGTCAGGACACCCAGCACGTAGGACTGGTCCTTGGCCCAGTCAGCTGCCCGGTGCAGCTCACGGTTGCCGTCGCTGTCCTCGATCACCTTCGCGTAGTGGCCGGTGCAGACAGCGTCGAAGCCCAGGGCCAGCGCCTTTTCCAGCAGCGCAGCGAACTTGATCCGTTCGTTGCAGCGCATGCACGGGTTGGGGGTGCGGCCCGCCGCGTATTCGGCAATGAAGTCGTCGACGACGTCTTCCTTGAACCGCTCGGAGAAGTCCCACACGTAGTAGGGGATCCCGAGGATGTCACAGGCGCGCCAGGCGTCCCGGGAGTCCTCGATGGTGCAGCATCCCCGGCTACCGGTGCGGAGGGTTCCGGGCATGCGGGACAGCGCCAGGTGGACCCCGACGACGTCGTGCCCCGCCTCAACGGCGCGTGCTGCGGCAACGGCGGAGTCGACTCCGCCGCTCATTGCTGCGAGTACCTTCATGAATATTCCTTCACAATCGAAATCCTGTGCCAGCTGTCTGGATGCTTGATGCGTGGGAGGCCATCCCGGCCTGACGTGCCCGTTGGTAGGCCTCGGGCAGGGCCGCTCCAAGAGCATCAACGTCCGCGGCGCTCGAGGTATGCCCCAGGGAGAAGCGTTGGGCGCCCCTGGCCTCCGCTTCGGAGAGCCCCATCGCCAGCAGGACGTGCGACGGTCGGGGAACCCCTGCGGTGCAGGCCGACCCGGTGGAGCTCTCCACGCCTGCCAGATCAAGCAGGAACAGCAGCGAGTCACCCTCACAGCCAGGAAAGGTGAAGTGGGCGTTGCCGGGGAGCCGCTGAGTGCGATGCCCCCGCAGCACGGCGTCGGGCACTGCTGCCTCGACCACGCTGATCAGCCGATCCCGCAGGGTGGCGATGCGGTCGGACTCTTCGGGGAGGTTGCCAGTAACGTCTGAGGCTGCGGCGGCAAACGCTGAAATGCCGGCGGCGTCGAGGGTCCCCGACCGGATGTCCTGCTCCTGCCCGCCGCCGTGTTGGACCGGGGTGAGCTTCACGGCCCGTCCGACGCACAGGGCGCCAACGCCGACCGGGCCGCCAATCTTGTGGGCGCTGACGGCCATCGTGGCCAGACCCGATTCGGCGAACGACACGGGAAGGGAGCCGAAGGCCTGGACAGCGTCCGAGTGGACGGGGATGCCGTGCGCTGCTGCGGCGGCGGTGATGAGCCGGATCGGCTGGACCGTTCCCACTTCATTGTTAGCCCACATGACCGTGATCAGGGCAATCGACGAGGGGTCGTCGTCGAGCTCGGACTGGAGTGCGTTCAGGGACACGATCCCGTCGGCGTCCACGGGCAGCCAGGTGACGACGGCGTCCTCGTGTCGGGCCAGCCACTCGACAGTGTCCTGGACGGCTGGGTGTTCGATCGTTGAGCACAGGATCCTGCGCCGGCGTGGGTCAGCTGCCCGTCGGGCCCAGTAGAGGCCTTTGACCGCGAGATTGTCCGCCTCGGTGCCGCCCGAGGTGAAGATGATCTCCGACGGGTGCGCTCCGGCAGCGGTCGCGAGGGTTTCGCGGGAGTCCTCCACGACCCTGCGGGCACGGCGGCCTGAGCCGTGCAGCGACGACGGGTTGCCGCTACGGCTGAGTTCAGTGGTGAGTGCGGCGAGCGCGGGCGCCGACAGGGGCGTGGTCGCCGCGTGGTCTAGATACACGGGCATCGGTCAATTCTAGCTGCTTCGGCCCGACACTTCACTTTGGCGTCGGGGGACGAGGGAACGCCTGTGCTACCGGATGACCGCGCCGAGCGCCTCGGCGATCGTCATGGCCTGCGCGACGTCGATCACCGCGCCCCTGAATTGCACATTCTCCATCGACAGCTCACCGAGCTCGCTTCCCCGCAGGTCCGTGTCCCGGAGGCGGGCGCCAGCCCAGTCAACGTTTGAGAGTCGGCAGTTCCGCAGTGCTGCCTTGGTGAGGTTGGCTCCGGTGAAATCCGCCTCGGTCAGTGTCACCTCAGTGAACTCGGCCGAGGACAGGTCGGCCCGTACCAGCGATACATAGGACCAGTTGCCGCCCGTGACCTTCAGCGGTACCAGTGAGGAGTTGGTGAAGGTGCTGCCGGTGAGCCGGCAGCCGACAAACGTGGAATCAAAGAAGCTGCACGAATCGAAGCGGCACCCATCGAACGCTCCCTCCGCGTGGGTAGAGACGTTGAACTTGATATTGCGAAAAACACAGTTGCTGAACGTTGACCCTGTGCTGCGCATTTCGGTGAAGTCGCAGTCCATGAAGGTCGTCCCCGCGTAGTCTTCCCGGTCGAGTACTTTCCCGTACCAATCCTCGCCACTGATCACCATCCCCCGATGCTACCGAACCCATTGACCTCCTCCGCCGTTGAAGGAGGAGCAGGCATTTGGTTGGGAGCTACGGATACGTCTACAGTCTTGCCCTGATGCGCAAGCCCCACCGAAGATGAAAGGCACCCATGGCGACCCCGTCCGACCGGACCTACTACGCCGTTCTCGGGCTGTCACGGGATGCCACCGCCAAACAGGTGAAGGACGCCTACCGCCGGGCTGCCCGGTCGACACACCCGGACGCTGGTGGCAGCGCCGAACAGTTCCACGACGTGGCTGTCGCCTACGAGACCCTCGCGGACCCCGAACGACGCCGCCGCTACGACCAGGGACTGGGCGGCAGTGCGACGGGCCGCGACAAGCCTGCTCCGCGCCCACCGTCCCGCACCTCTGCCACGGCACCCGGCGCTCCGGCGGGCGACGACGAGGCCTTCCAGCGGCCAGCGGTCTACGAGCCGCCCTTCTCTCCCCAACAGCCACCGGTAATCCCCCTGACGCTTGCGGGCAGCCAGGTGCATGGCACCGCCCGACAGCCCGGATTCCTCGCGCGCCTCGGATCCAACGGCGGTTCACGGTACGACGGAGAACGCCGCACCTCCGCGCTGCTGGAGCACCATTTCCTTCAGGGCTTTCCCGCGGCGCGTCTGGTTAATGGGCTACGTTTCGGGGACGACGCCGGCACCGAAGCCGGGCACGCGGTCCTGGCCGGCTACCGGTTGGCCGTCATCGACTCGCTGCTCGCCCCTCCGGGCAACTACCGGTGGGACGGTGCTGCGCTGCGCCGCAACGGCAAGATCGCCGGAGAGGTGCGCATCATCGAATCCGTGCGGCGCGTGCAGGACCTCTTCCCCGAGTGCAACGTCCAGGCGTGGCTCGTGCTGCACGGCGCGGAGGGCAACCCGTTCGAGCCCATCGTCGACTACCCACCGTCCCTGGACAAGTCAGCACTGACGGCAGTCCATGTCGCCAACCCTGGAACCCTCCTGCGGGAGCTCCGGAAGTTCCTGGGTGGCGGACCCCAGCCGTATGTGGTGCAGCTCCCGGTGCTGGGCCGACTGTTGAAGTACGCCGAGCGCTAGGATTGAAAAGTGTTCCGCATCCTTTTTTATACTCCCGAGATCCCGGGCAATACCGGCAACGCCATCCGTCTTGCGGCGGTGACGGGTGCCGAGTTGCACCTGGTGGAACCCCTCGGCTTCAACTTTGATGATGCGAAGCTCCGCCGCGCGGGGCTCGACTACCACGATCTAGCGGTGCTCCGGGTGCATCAGGACCTTGAGAGCGCCTGGGAGGCGCTCTCCCCCGACCGGGTGTTCGCTTTCACCGCGGACGGTGAGACCTCCTACGCCGACATTTCGTATCAGGCTTCCGACGTGCTGCTGTTCGGGCCCGAGTCCGTGGGACTCCCGACGGACGTGAAACACGACCCGCGGGTTACGGCCCGGGTCAGGTTGCCCATGCTCCCCACCCGGCGGTCGCTCAACCTCGCCAATTCGGCGTCAATCGTTCTCTATGAGGCCTGGCGGCAGCACAGCTTTAGCGGCGCCGGCAGCTGATCCGCACCCCACAAGGAGCCACCATGCCACCACGCCATGCCGAAGATGTGTCTGAGACCGGCGCCGAGGACTTTGAACGTCTTGCCCCAGCCCTGTGGAACCCGATGGGGAACGCTGTCGCGGCCGCGGCCGACATCGTCCTGGGTGACCGGGTGCTCGACGTCTACTGCGGCAGCGGGGCGAGCACCATCCCGGCCGCACAGTTCGCGGGTCCGGATTCAGAGGTGGACGCCCTTGACCCGTCGTCGTCCCTGCTGGACCTGGCGCGGGCGAAAGCTGAGGCGATGAGCCTGGCACAAATCCGGTTCCACACCGCCGAACTGGCTGAGTGGACCACTGCAGCTCCGTACGATGTGGTGCTTTGCTGCTACGGACTGCCCCGCTTTCCCGACATGGCGGTCGCCACCACCGAGCTGGCGGGGCTGCTGCGGCCCGGCGGGCGGATCGCTTTGAGCACCTGGGACACGGGCGCGCACTCTGAGTTCCGGCAGATCCTGCAGGAAGCCTGCTCGGCGGAGGTACCGCCCGAGGGAGAGGCCTTGCTGGAGCGGGAGCTGGCCAACATGGAACAGTTGGCCTCCGCCGAGCGACTGGGCGAGTGGCTGCTGGCCAACGGTTTCAGCACGGCAGGCGTGGACTCTGTGCCCCTTGAGGTACCCCTCGATGAGGAATCGGCCTGGTCGCTCGTGCATGGTTCGCTCTTCCGCCACCTCCTCCCCCAGGATCCCGCAGCGATCCAACGGATCCGGAGCGGATTTCTTGACCGGCTGGGAACGGGTTACGTTCTCGATGCCCGTTCCCTCGTCGCCGTTGCCGAGACCGCCGAATAGGGCTGGCTGAAGATCTCCCGCTGGCCTCTCCCATCCCCCGTGGCGTCAGCTCCGAATTATTCATGACAGCAAATGCTGATCCGCCTGGGCTGGGCACTCGACGTCCCGGATGGTGAGGTGACTGTCCTCGGACACAGGATCAGGACGGTGGGACGGATGAGCGGGTACACGGGGGGCACTACCGAGTTGCTCCGTACCAGGCGGTCACCTGTTCGGAATCGTGGACGGGGCGCTTTATGCTTGGAGTATATGGAAACGCCACGAGCCAGCAGGATTACCTCAGCAGGTTCATCAGCGAGTGGATTCGCCGTTGAACCCACCGCAGACACCCTCACCGATCTTCTGCTGCGGGTGGCTGCCAAAGACCAGGAAGCGTTCGCCGCGTTCTACGCGCAGACTTCGCGCCGTGTGTATGGTCTGGCACGCAGGGTCCTGATCGACCCGGAGCTGAGTGAGGACACCACCCAGGAGGTGTACCTTCAGGTCTGGAATATTGCCGACCGGTTCCGGCCGGAGATGGGCACCCCCATGGCGTGGCTGATGACCCTGACCCACCGGCGGGCCGTCGACAAGGTCCGGTCGGAGCAGAGTTCCACCGACCGGGAAGCCCGCTACGGGGCGGCGATGCAGGAGATCGATCACGACAACGTCGTGGACACTGTCACGCAGCGTCTCGAAGCGGAGACCGTGGTGAAATGCCTTGACACGCTCACCGACACCCAGCAGGAGTCAGTGAAGCTCGCCTACTACGGGGGCCTGACCTACCGTGAGGTCGCTGAGAAGCTCGGCGTGGCAGTACCAACCATCAAATCGAGGATCCGTGACGGATTACTCCGACTCAAAACCTGTTTGGGGGTGAACTGAGATGCAGGACAACTCAATGTTTGACGAATCGACTGCGGACCTTCGGCAGGATCTGGAGGGTGGCCGCGCACTTGAGTGGGCTGAAATGTACGCCCTGGACGCGCTCAGCGATCCCGAGCGGACGGTCCTTGAGGCGCATCTGGCCGCCGCTGACGCCCCGGAGCGCGAAGCCTTCGACGATCGCGTCCGCGCTGCCAGGGAAACCCTGGCGCGGGCCTACGCCGTCGACGACGTCGAGCCGCCCGCCGCTCTGTTCGACCGTATCCTTTCCCAGCTGCCCGCCAGCCTGGCTGCTCCCCGAGTGCAGGGGGCTCCCCCGCACACAGCCGAGACTCCAGACACGACTGACGATCTGGCCGCCCGCAGGGAGTCCAGGCAGCGCAAATCCCGTCCCGTGGGACGCTGGCTGGTTGCCGCCGCCGCAGCCGTAGTGATCGCGGTCGGCGGAGTCAGTGTTGTACAAAACCTTCAACAGACCTCCGTCGAGCAGGAAGTGCTGCAGGCACAGGACCTCCAGTCGGAGACGTTTACCATCCCCGCCGGCGGCACGGCCGAGCTCAAATTCTCCCGAGCCGAGGACGCAGCAGTGATTACGCTCAGAGAGGTGCCCGCTCCCCCTGCCGGGAAGGTGTACCAGATGTGGCGCGTACCCACCGATGGCTCTGCCCCGGTATCAATCAGCACCATGACCGGTGAAGACGTCGAAGATTCGCTGGTAACCACAGTCGAAGGGGTCGGCTCGTCGATGGGCTTCGCGATTACCGTCGAACCCGATGGCGGGTCTGAACAGCCCACTCTTCCGCTGGTCGCTGAGATTCCCCTCGAAGCCTAAGCTTCCGGCCTGCTGGGATGGGTGGCTAGAATCCGGCGATGGTCTGCTCGGAGTTGACCGGGACCACCTGAAAGACCTCGGCGCTGCGTCCAGGGGCCAGCCCCCCACGCGCGGCGTTGGCCTGGAGCATCTGACGGACCGCTTCATCCATCCGGCTGGCGTCGGGGTGCTGGCTGCCATGAAAATGCAGGGCGCGCAGCTTGTCCTCCACCTTGTCGGTGATGTCCACGAAGTGGTTTTCCAGCTGAGTCGGGCCCGCGTAGAACCACAACCAGGACACCCGATGGCTTGCCAGACCGGCGGCTTCCAGTTCGGGGAAGGCATAGGGGTTCTCCGCGGCGGGGTATACCGCCCGGGTGACGGCTTCGCCGCAGGCGAGATGGTCTGGGTGGCTCTTCTGGATCCGGTCCCAGTTTCGTTCAGGGTGCATCGACATCACGACGTCGGGACGCACCCTGCGAATGACCTCGACCACCCGTTTGATGACGTCGGTTGATGGTTCGAGGTAGCCGTCCAGCTCCCCCAGGTAATGGATATCCTGGACGCCAACCTGCCGGGCCGCAGCTATCTGCTCGCTCCGGCGAAGCTCGACCATGGTGTCCCGTTGCGCCGCGTCAAAACCACCGGCGTCGCCGTCGGTCATGATGCAGTACTGTACCTGCACGCCCGCGGCCGTCCACTGCGCCACCGTTCCAGCGGCACCGAAGTCGATGTCGTCGGGGTGGGCCGCGAAACACAGGACGCTGGTGATCCGGTGGCGGTCCGGGTCAAAGATCGCTGACACGTTGATCAGGACCTGCGCTTGATGATCTCGGCGGTGGCCTGGGGAAGCACCTTGAAGAGGTCGCCGACGACCCCGAAGTCAGCAATTTCGAACACTGGGGAGTCTGCGTCCTTGTTGACGGCAATGATGACCTTAGCGGTCTGCATGCCGGCCTTCTGCTGGATGGCACCCGAGATACCCGCCGAAATGTAGAGCTGCGGCGACACGGTCTTCCCTGTCTGCCCGATCTGCGCGGAATGTTCGATCCAGCCCGCGTCGGTGGCCGCACGGGACGCCCCGACGGCACCGCCGAGAGCGTCCGCAAGCTCCTCCACCGGAGTGAAGTCACCGTCCACTCCCCGTCCACCGGCCACGATCACCCGGGCCTCGGTCAGCTCGGGCCGCCCGCTGGCGGCCTTCGCGGTGCGTCCTGTAATCCGGGCCGCGCGGGCCGGCATCGCCGAGTCGACGGTCACAACCTCGGGGGCCCCGCCGTCGCCCGCAGGTGCAACGTCGACAGTGTTTGCCTTGACCGTGATCAAGGGCGTTCCGGTGATGACTTTCGCCTCGACCGCGTACGAACCGGCCAGCACTGACTTGGTGACAGAAAAGTCCTCGCCGATCGCGACGGCGTCGGTGATCACCCCAGAGGTCAGCTGGACACCTGCTCGCGCGGCGATCTCCTTGGCCTCAAAGCTGTTCCCCAGGAGGACTGCCGAGGGTGAACTAGCCCGGACGGTGGCCGCGAGGAACGCGGCCTTGCCTGCGACAAGGAACTCCCCGACATCGGCCGAGGAAGGCCGATAGATGGTTCGCACCCCCCGCGCCCCCAGTTCCTGCGCGACCGCTTCATTGAGGTCACCGAGGAAGGCGACGGCTGCGCCGCCGAGACCGGAGGCAATGGTGAGCAGCTCGCGATGGCTTTTGTGCAGGCCTTCGCCGGGCTGATCAATCAGTACAAGAACGGTGGCCATTAAGCTGGCTCCTTTGCGCTATTCGGGCACGGAATTCGGTGGATTGCCACGGCAGCTGTGGCTTGCTACAGCAGTTTCTGCGCCGCAAGGAAATCCACGATCCTGATTCCGGCGTCACCCTCGTCGCTGATGATGGTTCCCTGGCTCCGGGGCGGCCTGGGATCGGCGGTCAGGACTCTCGTCCAGGCACCCGCCAGCCCCACTTCACTGGCGTCGACGCCGACGTCCTCGAGTGAGAGGGTCGTCAGAGGTTTCTTCTTCGCGGCCATGATGCCCTTGAAGTTCGGGTACCGTGGCTCGTTGATCTGATCGGTCACCGAGACCACGGCCGGCAGGGTGGCCTCAACCGTTTCCGAGTAGACGTCACCGTCCCGGCGTGCCGTCAGCGACCAGGAACCGTCCTGCTGCTGCACCTCCAGCGATGAGGCGAAAGTGACCTGCGGCAGGTCCAGGCGTTCGGCCAGCTGCGCGGGCACCAGCGAGGTTTCGCCATCGGTCGATGCCATCCCGGTGAGCACCAGGTCCACGGCGCCGAGGTGGCGGACGACGGCGGCGAGCGCCCGGGAGGTGCCAGCCGCATCCGAGCCTGCGAGGGCCTCGTCGCTCAGGTGGACCCCCGCGTGGGCCCCGATCTGGAGCGCCTTCTTGACGGCGCTGGCGGCGGCGGGCGGGCCCATGGTAACGGCAGTGACCCGGTGTCCGGCGGCCTCCCCGCCATGCGCCTCGACAATCTGCAGCGCTGCTTCCAGCGCATACTCGTCGAGCTCCGAGAGGATGCTCTCCTCACGGACGGTGGTCCGGTCTTCGCCGCTGATATGCCGGTCGAACTGCGCGTCTGGCACATGCTTTACCAGGACCACGATGTCCAGGCCTGCCTGCGATGCGTCTTCCATTGCTGCCTTTCCTCTGACGGGGATCTCCCCTGACCTAGCTAACCATATCGGGGTCCCCCGATGGCGGGGCCAGTCATCGAAGCAGGGCGGTCTCCCAAGGAGAGCCGCCCTGCGCTACAACCGGTGGTCGGCAGTTACCCTTCTGCCTGCCCCACGGTGACGTCAACGGTCTGGGTTTCACCGTTGCGCAGGAACTCGACGCTTACGGTGTCCCCCTCTGCCTGCATCCTGACTGCCGCAGTGAGGTCGCGTGGATCGGTGATCTGCCGTCCTGCCACGTTGGTGATGACATCACCCTCCTGGAACCCGGCGCTGGCTGCCGGAGATCCCGGTTCAACCCCAGCAACCTCAGCGCCGACGGAGAAAGAGGTATCCCCGCTGGAATTTTCTGATGCTGATGGCGAGACCGACACCCCCAGGAATCCGTGGGAGGCGCTTCCTTCCTCGATGATTTCCCGGGCCACCCGCTCCGCATAGTTGATCGGGATCGAGAAGCCGACACCGATGTTTCCGGTGCTTTCCGCCGATCCTGCCGACGCGATGGCAACGTTGACACCGATCACATTGCCCTGGCCATCCACCAGTGCTCCACCGGAGTTCCCTTGGTTGATAGCTGCGTCAGTCTGGATGACGTTCAGGTAGATGGATCCCTGTGCCTGGTTCTGGGGTACCTCTGTCCCTTCGGGCGGAAGGAAGTTGAAACCGTCGCCTTCCTGCTCGGGGGCAGCATCAGCCGATTCCTCGGGCACCGCCGAGGAGGCCACGCTGATGGTCCGGTTGAGGGTCGAGATGATGCCGTCAGTCACCGTTCCGCTCAGGCCCAACGGAGCACCGATCGCGATGGCGGTGTCGCCGACATTCAGCGCATCCGAGTCCGCGAGGGTGGCCGGCTGCAGATCCGGAGCATCAACCTTGATCACCGCGAGGTCGGACAGCGGGTCGGTTCCGACGATTTCCGCGGGGAATACCCTCCCGTCACTGGTTCGGACCTCCACCGCAGCATCGCTGACCTGCCCGCCCAGGGTGACCACGTGTGTATTGGTGAGGATATGCCCCTCGTCGTCAAGCACGATGCCCGAACCGGAGCCGCCGGAGCCGGCGCCGCTCACGGCAATCGTGACCACACTGGGGGAAGCCTTGACGGCGGCCCCGGTGACCTCATTGACGCTTTCGGTGTCGTTGACGACGACCGACTGTGACTGGCCGGTCGTGGCAGCCGGCGTGACTGTCTCTCCGCCGAGCAGCTGGTCCGCGCCTGCGACAACGCCGCCGCCGATCAGCCCCGCAATCAGGACCCCGCTGACGAAGGTAGCGGTACCGAAGCGCTTCTTGTCCCGCTGTTGCGGAAGAGCTGCAGGGGGCAGGGCCGATCCGTAAAAGCCACCACTGGAGTGGGAGCCGTCGTCGTAGGCGGCGGTATGGGGCTGCTCGGCAGTCGGAGGACCACCGTTTCCCTCATCTGGACGAGAGGAATCCGCCCACACGTGGGATGGGGGTGTCTGCGGGCGCGGTGGGATGTTCCGTTCGAACCCGTGCAAGTTGTCATCAGTCATCGGAATGCCTTTCGTCTCGATGCATCGAACTATGCCAAAGCATTCTGGACCTTTGACTGATGTTCGCTGGGTGAATACTGTGAGCCAACCGGACGTCATGGCGCTCCTGTCAGCTATTCTCCTCGGGTCCGCCGCCCACCGCAAAGATCGGGGCGGCGGTGGCCCCTGTTTCGCTAGGGGCAGATGGGGTTAGGTGGACTGCCCCACTGGTGCACCCTAGAATTCAAAAAGGGCGTGTGACAGCGTGGGTGCATCTGCCACCGACCGCTGGCCCGCCGTTCACTGGGATTCCGGGGACACTCATCGAAGGGTATTGAATGCGATCGAGCACCAGGCGCCTCGCGGCAACAGCAGGCGTCACCGCTGCACTAATGCTGCCCCTGACCACACTTCCCGGCGTGTACGCTGCGCCGCCGGTCGACTTCGGTGCGGAGGAGATCATCGACGACGCCGGTGTCCTCGACTCGGGCGGGCTGGCCGAACTCGAAGATGCGATCGCCCAGCTGAGGGACGAAGAGGGGTACCGGCTGCGGGTGGTTTATGTCGACACCTTCACTGATCCAGAAGACCCAGAGGAGTGGACAGCCCAGACCGCCGAACTTAGCGGACTCGGCGAATCCGACCTGCTGCTGACCGTCGCGATCGGAGACGAGAGCAGCTCGGGCCAGGCCAATTTTGTGGCCGCCAACTCCAGCCCCGTGCGCGCGGATGCGCCCCAGATTTACACGTCCTACATCCTGCCCGAACTGGAGGATGGTAACTGGGCAGCAGCCGGTGTTGCAGCTGCCACAGGAGTTTCAGAATCTCTCGCCGGTGAGACCGGCGGTTCAGGGAATGACGACAACGAATCGAACGGCGGTGGCAGCGCTTTGGGCGCGATTATTCTAGTAGGTGCCCTGGTGGCGCTCGCCGGTATCGGTGGCTTCTTCTTCCTCCGGTCCCGCAGCCAGAAATCGCTCACCAGCGGCCCCACCGAAACCCAGGACTTCGGTCCAGGACGCGGACCAGACGGCGAGGTCCTCGACCCGTTGGCGGCCTTCAGCGTCGAGGATCTGAGGAAGAAAGCGGGCAGCCTCCTCATTGCCGCCGATGATGCCATCAAGTCCAGCGAGCAGGAAGTCGGGTTCGCCCAGGCCCAGTACGGTGATGCAGCGGTGCAGCCCTTCGTCGACGACATCGCTGCTGCCAAGACTCACATGAGCGAGTCCTTCAAACTGCAGCAGCAGCTCGATGACCATATTCCTGACACCGAGGAACAACAGCGCACCTGGCTCGGCGACATCATCCGCCGCTGCGAATCGGTCAACAGCTCACTTCAGGAGCACAAGGCGGACTTCGACGCCCTCCGGGAACTCGAACGCAACGCCCCCGCTGCCCTGGCGGCGGCCCAGCGCTCTGCCGAGGAGGTCAGGACCCGTGTGGCAACCGCAGAGCAGACCCTGCGGCAGTTGCAGCAGAAGTACGCGGATTCGGCCACCTCGCAGGTACAGGACAACGTCGAGCAGGCCAACGAACGGTTGGAGTTCGTCGACAGCGCCTCCGCGTCGGCCCAGCAGCACCTGGATGCCGGTGATACCGGGTCGGCGGTGATCGCCGTCCGGGCGGCTGAGGAAAGTGTTCACCAGACGACTGTTCTCCTTGAGGCCATCAGCAAGCGGGCTACCGAACTGGATGCGGCCAAGGAGGAGTTGGATCGCTCTGTTTCCGACACCGCCCAGGACCTGGCGCAGGCGCAGGCGATGCTCGCGACGGGTCAGCATCAGGAACTGGCTGGCCCGGTGGCCTCGGCGGAGGCTGCCCTCAACACGGTCCGTACCGAGTCGTCAGCGGGCAGGGTTGACCCGGTGTCGCTCCTGCAACGCACCGAGGCTGCCCATGCACAGCTGGACGCTGCGCTGGGCGGTGTAAAGAACCAGACCGAACAGACGCAACGCGCCCGTGAGGCGCTGCAGCATGCCATCATGGCGGCCCAGTCGCGTATTTCAGGAACTTCCGACTACATCCGTGCCAGGCGAGGTGGAGTCGGAAGCGAGGCCCGCACCCGTCTCGCCGAGGCGGAACGGAACCTTGACTACGCGGTCCAGATCCAGTCGGACGACCCCGTCGCCGCACTGTCCCACGCACAGCAGGCAACGGCACTGGCAGAGCAGGCAGCCCAGATAGCCCAGCAGGATGTCGACGGCTTCGGCGGCGGCATGGGCGGTTTCGGTGGTGGAGGCATGTTCGGAGGCCGGGGCAACCAGGGCGGCGGTGGAATGGGCGGAGCCCTTCTCGGCGGCATCCTCCTTGGTGGAATCCTCAACGGTGGCGGTGGCGGCGGAGGCCTCTTCGGGGGCGGCGGCGGTGACAGCGGCGGAGGCTTCGGCGGTGGCGGCGGCGACATGTTCGGCGGCGGCGGCTTTGGAGGCTTCGGCGGGGGCGGCGGCGGCTTCGGCGACTTCGGTGGTGGCGGCGGCGATTTCTAGCCCACACCCCGGCAACAGACCTCACCACAGTGGTGAAAACCTATCCAGAACAGACGCGAATTGAAAGGCAAACCCATGGTAAAACAGTCAATCTTCGGACGTATCGCCCAGCTAGCCAAGGCAAACATCAACTCCCTCCTGGACCAGGCGGAAGACCCCCAGAAGATGCTGGACCAGATGGTCCGTGATTACACCAACAGCATTGCCGAGGCCGAGAGCGCTGTGGCCCAGACCATCGGCAACCTGCGGATGCTGCAGGAGGACTACAAGGAAGACCTGGACAACGCCCGAAACTGGGGCAACAAGGCACTTGCCGCGTCGAAGAAGGCCGATGAGTACCGCAACGCCGGCGATACGGTCGATGCCGAGAAGTTCGATAACCTGGCCAAGGTAGCTATCCAGCGCCAGATGACCGCCGAGAACGAGGCACGCGGCGCGGAGCCGACCATCGGGTCGCAGGAAGAGATCGTCGAGAAGCTGAAGACCGGTCTCAACCAGATGAAGGGCAAGCTCAACGAGCTCACCAGCAAGCGCGACGAGCTGATCGCCCGCTCCCGCACCGCGCAGGCCCAGCAGCAGGTGCACGATGCGGTGAAGAGCATCGACTTCATGGACCCCACCAGCGAGGTGGGACGGTTCGAGGAGAAGATCCGCCGCGAGGAGGCCCGCGTGCTCGGTCAGGCTGAACTGGCCAATTCAAGCCTCGATTCGCAGTTCGAGAGCCTCGAAGACCTGGGCGAACAGACCGAGGTCGAAGCGCGCCTCGCCGCCCTGAAGTCCGGCGGCTCCGGCGGCCGCACGCCGTCGGCCATCGGGCAGGGCAGCGACTCCGAGGAATACCGGCCCGGCCAGTAACACTCAGCGATCCCCCCGGGTAGACCCCCGGGGATCGCAGCACAAAGCCGGCGTCCGGCGCAGAGCGAAGGGCGCCGGCTTTTTGCTGCCCTCTTCCTGTCCCCCGCGACAGGTAGATTGGCATCATGTCTGAACAACAACTTGTCTGGCTCCGCGATGACCTACGCCTTGGCGACAACCCAGCGCTCTCCGCAGCCCTCGCGGCTGACGCCGAAAACACTATTGTCTGCTTCGTCTTCGACGAGGAGAGCGAGGGTATCCGCCCTCTCGGTGGAGCCACCCGTTGGTGGCTCCACCATTCACTTGCCAAACTTGGCCAAGCCATCGAACAGCTTGGCGGCCAACTGGTGCTGCGCTCGGGCCCAGCCGGTGATGTTATCCGCTCCCTGGTGCAAGAAACCGGCGCCGACCGGGTCCTGTGGAACCGTCGGTATGGACAGCCGGAGCGGACCATCGACGCTGCGCTGAAGTCGTGGTGTGGCGACAATGGGGTAGAAGCAACCAGCTTTCAGGCCAACCTCCTGTTCGAGCCCTGGCAGATCAACACCGGTGCCGGTGGACCATACAAGGTGTTCACGCCCTTCTGGCGGGCCTGCAGGGACCAGCCCGAACCACGGGCACCCCTGCCCGCTCCTGAGCGCCTGGCGGGCCCCTCTCTGCCGTCGGAGGACCTCGCCGCCTGGGGCCTACTCCCCACCCGGCCGGACTGGTCTGCAGGACTACAGGAACAGTGGACCCCCGGCGAGGACGGAGCCGCCGAACGGCTGGATGAGTTTTTGGGCGGATCGGTTGACGGGTACGCCGGGAACAGGGACCTGCCCGGTGTCGAGGGCACCAGCCGGCTCTCACCCCACCTGCGGTTCGGCGAGATCAGTCCGTTCCAGATCTGGCACGCATCGAAGGCTGCCACCAACCCTTCGATAGCGAAGGACATCCAGGTCTTCGGCTCCGAGGTGGGCTGGCGCGAGTTTTGCTGGCAGTTGTTGTACCACAACCCCGACCTCGCGACCCAGAACTACCGGCGGGACTTTGATGGGTTCGCGTGGCAGACGCCAACACCCGGCGAACTGGGTGCGTGGCAGCGTGGACGCACCGGCTACCCACTGATCGATGCGGGAATGCGCCAGCTGTGGGACACCGGTTGGATGCATAACCGGGTGCGAATGGCCGCCGCGTCATTCCTGATCAAGAATCTGCTGGTGGATTGGCGGGTGGGAGAGCAATGGTTCTGGGACACCCTGGTAGACGCCGACCCCGCCAACAATCCGGCGAACTGGCAGTGGGTTGCGGGCTCGGGTGCCGATGCCTCACCCTATTTCAGGATTTTCAATCCGGTCACCCAGAGCAAGAAGTTCGACCGGGACGGCGCGTACCTCAAGCGCTTCGTTCCGGAACTGAGGGCTGCGGGAAACGTCCACGAGCCGTGGAAGGATGCCGAAGCACCGGGCGGCTACCCCTCCCCGGTGGTGGACCTGGCAGAAACCAGGGAACGTGCCCTGTCGGCCTACCAGGACCTCCGCGGCAGCTAGCTGCGGTAGAAGGCCCCCCCAACCCGAAGTGGATGAGCCGTCGGGGCTGCGCCGGTGAAAGCCCTGGGCGCAGCCCTCCGGGCTGGTCCAGCAAACTGGTTCCGGGGGCTGGGTCGGGGGGCTCGTCTGGGCACACAAAAGATCCCGGCCAGTCTGTGACTGGCCGGGATCTTTTTCTCGTTGCGGGGACAGGATTTGAACCTGTGACCTCTGGGTTATGAGCCCAGCGAGCTACCGAACTGCTCCACCCCGCGGCGTAAACTCAACGTTACGGCCCCGGGGTGGATAGTGCAAATCGGCGGGAATCGGGCGGCTATTCGCTGCCCTACTCCCCTGCTGGCGCGGCCCCTGACTGCCGCTCTTCGGCCTCCAGTGCCCGTGCCAGAGCGTCGCTCAGACGATCCTGGGCTTCACCGTAGGCGGCGAAGTCACCGTCGGCGAGGGCATCCTGCCCCTCCTGGATCGCCGTGTTGGCGTCCTCAAGCGCCGCCCGAAGGTCAGCTGCCGGATCATCGGTTCCGCCGGTCGCCGGTGCGGTGGGCTCTTCAGTAGGTTCGCCCTCGGTGGGCTCACCCTCCACCGGTGGAGCAGCAGGATCGACCGGCGTCTCGCCGACGTTCTCGCTGTCACCGGTCACCGCTCCCGAGTCTCCGCCGAAGACCTGGTCCAGGGCCTCCGCGAGGGTCGGCGCGAAACCAACTTCTTCGCCGAAGCTCACCAGAACCCGCCGCAGGACGGGGAAGGACGAGTCGCCGGACGACTGAACGTAGACCGGCTGCACGTACGCCACGCCGCCACCGATGGGCAGGGTGAGCAGGTTACCGCTGATCACCTCGGAAGCACCCTGACGCAGCAGGTTCAGCTCCTGCGACACGGTGGTGTCCGAGTTGAAGAGGTTGGCAGCCTGACCGGGGCCGACCGCTGAGTCCTGGCCTGATGAATCGAGCAGCCGCAGCGTGCCGTAGGTATCGGCTTTCACGCCATCCTCGCCAGTGCCGGCGTCACCGTCGGCGGCCAGGAAGCCGTAGAGCACGTTCCGTGCCTCCTGGCCCGCAGGGACGAACGGGATGAACGGGGTGGTCAGCGAGAAGCTGGCCCCCTCCTGCTCGGGCATCTGCAGTGACAGGTAGTACGGCGGCTGGGGGACACTGATGGCCTCCCCTTCAAGCGTCGGATCGTTCGGAACGCTCCAGGCCTCGTTGTTGCTGTAGAAAGGCTCAGTCTCGGTCACGTGGTACCGGGCGAGCAGTTCACGCTGCACCTTGAAGAGGTCCTCCGGGTACCGGACGTGAGCCATCAGGTCAGCCGACATGGCACTGTAGGGCTGCAACGAGGAGGGGTAGATGTTCTGCCACGCCTTCAGGATCGGGTCTTCCTCATCCCAGGCGTACAGGTCCACTGATCCGTCATAGGCATCGACTGTCGCCTTGACCGCGTTACGGATGTAGTTGACCTGCTCCGGTGGGAGCGTGGTGGCAAGCCCCTCGGCGGTCAGTGAATCCTGGGTTGCCGACTGCAGCTCCTGCTGCGTCGAGTACGGGTAGTCGGCGGTGGTGGTGTACCCATCGATGATCCACTTCACGCGGCCGTCGACAATCGCGGGGTAGCTGTTGCCGTCGAGGGTCAGGTAAGGGGCGACCTTTTCGACCCGCTCCACTGGATCCCGATCGTAGAAGATCTGGGATTCGCTGTTGACCTGGTCCGACAGCAGGAGGTCGGTCGACTGGAACTTCAGCGCGTACACCAACCGGTTGAAGATGTTGCCGACGTCGGGTCCGCCGCTGCCCTGGAAGGTGCTGCGCGACTGCTGGTCGGATTCCTCGCTCTGCGGGCGGTCAATCTCGATCGGGTTGGCACCCTCGGGTGCGCCGACTACCGAATACAACGGGGATTCCTCGCCGAAGTAGATCCGGGGTTCATAGGTCGACTCATCGCCCAGGGACCCGGTGGACGGGATCCCCGACTGGATGAAGGTCGGGCGGCCATCAGGTTCGGTGGTCGAACCCGCTGCAGCGACAATCCCGTAACCGTGCGTGTACAGGACGTGCTCGTTGATCCAGCCGTCCGGTACGCCCGCAGTGTTCAGTTCACGAACAGCGATCACAGTGTCCTCGACTTCGCCGTCGATCTCGTACCGGTCGACGTTGAGGGTCTCGGGGAACTGGTAGTACTGCCGGAACTGCTGGAGCTGGCTGAAGGCGTCGCTGACCAGGTTCGGGTCGAGCAGCCGGATGTTCGCAGTGGTTTCGCCGTCCTCGTCAAGGGCGCCGGGCTCGGGGATGTCCGTCGGGTTGTATGCGCTGACCTCGACCTCGTCCAGCCCGTAGGCCGCACGCGTCAGATCGATGTTGCGTTCGATGAACGGCTCTTCACGGCTGAACTCTGAGGGCACCACCTGGAAGCGCTGGATGACCCAGGGGTACACGCCGCCGGCCAGGATAGCCACGATGATCAGCATCGCGGTGCCGATGATCGGGAGGCGCCACCGGCCGATGACGGCGGAGACGATGAACAGGACGGCGACGATGATCGCGGCTGCGGCGAGAATCGCCTTGGTGGGAATCACCGCATTGACGTCGGTGTAGAGAGCCCCGTCCCAGCGTCCGCCGGTACCGGTCAGGGTGGCGTAGCGGTCCAGCCAGTAGTTGACGCCCTGCAACAGGAGGAACAGCGCCGCGAGGATGGCAATGTGGACGCGGGCTGCCTTGGAAGTAAAGAGGCCCTTTTCCTCGAGGCGGATGCCGCCGTAGAGGTAGTGGGTCAGGATGCCGGCGATGGCACTGATGATGACCACGCTGATCAGGAAGCCGATCAGGAAGGTCAGGAACGGCAGGGTGAACACGTAGAACGCAATGTCCAGGCCAAACTCGGGGTCAACCTCGCCAAAGGGCTCCTGGTTGAAGAACAGCAGGACCGGCTGCCACTGGGAAGCGGCGGCGGTGCCGGCGAAGGCCGCAAGCACCACTGGGATGCCGAGCATCAGGAGGCGGCGGATGGGTTCCAGCTGGGCCTGGTACCGGTTCAGGTTGTCCTGGACCGCACTGTCAGGGGCATAGATCGGCCGTGACCGGTACGCAACCCGGAGGCTGAAGTACACGCAGATCCCCATAATGAGGAATGCAGCTGCGAACAGGCCGATCCGGGACAGGTTCTCCGTCACGAAGACCTCGACGAATCCGAGCTGGCTGTACCAGAGCACATCGGCGTAGATCTGGGAGACCCAGACGAAGGCGATGACCAGCACGGCCAGCACCACCAACGTCGGGATGAGCGGGCTGCGTCTTTTCGCGCTGTTGGAATTGGTCTGGCTCGGCCTGCCGCCGAACGGCCGGTCTTCTCCGGAAGTCACATTTACCTCATCGTTGGATCCGTTGGATCACGGAAACCCCGTTCCCACTGCCCAGATCGGCAGTGCGACGCAGTAGTTCCATGCTTTTCCATTCTGCCCTGAACACGTCTGAGCAGCCCAATTTCGTTCCGGTCCGAGCCTGTTGACCCAAGATCGAAATGAAATCGTGTCCAAACCAGCCGTGAGGAAGCATCGGCGAGGTGCTGTTCTCCCCGATCAGCCGGCTTCGCAGGTGGGAAGGTCGGCGCCGTCGTTGCCGGCGCCGAGAGTGCTGACCGCTGCCACGGCGTCGTTGAGGGTTTCCACCCGGACCACCTGCAGCCCGTCGGGAACATGACCCACCACCTCGTCGCAATTGGCGGCCGGGGCCAGGAACACTTCGGCCCCCGCCTCACGGGCACCCGCAAGTTTCTGGCGGATCCCGCCGATGGGACCCACGGTGCCGGCCGAGTCGATGGTTCCGGTGCCGGCGAAGTGTTTGCCCCCGGTCAGCTCACCCTCGGTGAGGAGGTCGACGATCCCGAGGGCGAACATCGATCCGGCCGACGGGCCGCCGACGTTGTCGAGGGCGATGGTGATGTCGAACGGGAAGGTGAAGTTGGCGACCAGCCCCACCCCGAGCTGGAAGTCCCCCTCCGGTGACTCCTTGGGGGTGACGGCCTCTGTGACCTCCCCGCCGTCGCGCAGCAGTCCAATGTCGACCGACTCGCCGTTCGCAGCGTTCAGTGAGCTCCGGAGCACCCCTATATTGGTGACTTCGGTCCCGTCGACAGAGGTGATGACGTCGCCCTCCTCAAGGATTCCTGTCGCGGCCGCATCCTCGACCAGGCCCGCGACGGAGAGCTCCTCCTCGAACTCAATGTCCAGGTGGGCGAGGGCTGCGGCAATTG
Organism: Arthrobacter sp. 260; assembly: GCF_013116745.1. GTDB lineage: Bacteria > Actinomycetota > Actinomycetes > Actinomycetales > Micrococcaceae > Arthrobacter_D. The sequence goes on along the minus strand of NZ_JABFOE010000001.1, from coordinate 271,456 downwards.
CCGATTCCTGGGAGGACGTCATCGCTACCGCGTTCTGCTCCTGGATGTCCTCCTGCGTGACATCGGGCGGGTACCGCAGCTCCCGGGGCACCACCGACTCGGTGGGGTCGAGCCATGCCCTGAAGACTTCAAAGATGCCAAGCTGGGTTCCCGGCCCGCCGGTCACGTACACGGTGGTCAGATCCAGGTCGCCGGAGGTGGGGAAGGTTTCCCTGCCTTCCACCTCGATGAGCGGCTGGGAATCGATCTCCCCGATGGTGTTGAAGGTGGGGCCGGGAGACTCCACCACGTAGGGCGCGGGCAGCAGGATCGCCGCCGCACCCAGCAGGAGCGCCAGGAATCCCGACACCACCATCACCGTAAAGCGGGGGTCCCTGGATGCCTTGGTGGGCGGCGCCGGGACGTCGACGTGGGTGGGCTGGGTCAACAGGGAACCTTCTCTTGAATTCAGGCACTGCCGTCTTCAGACACTGCCGCAACGATCAGACACTGCGCTCTTGGCTGGTAGTGCGTGATGGAACAACTTGTCCTCGCCAGACTTTGCCAGTTCCCCGGACCCCACGCGTGAGCCTCTCCAGCGTACTTCCTGCACCGGCCGAGGGCACCTATCGCTGGCCAGGTGTCCGCTTTGCCCTCAGCGAACGGTTCAGCGCGCCCGGGACAACGCGAGAGAGCGGCGGGTAACGTGGACGCCAGAACAAGTAGTTCACCGGCTGCACCTGAGCCACTTCCGGCTCCAGCAGCAGCCACATCCAACAGCAGCCAATTCCAGGACCGGTGGTAGCAGTGACCTCCAACCCGTCAGATCCGTCGAACGACGACGGCGACACCCCCAAGGACCCCCTCGCCGAAATGCTGGCGCGCCTGATGGGTGGTAACGCACAGGGTATGGATCCGCAGGAGCTGGCCAAAGCAGCGGGGCTGCCCTCCGACCCCCAGGCGATGGCGATGATGATGCAGCAGGTGCAGGCGATGTTCGCTGCGCAAAGCGACGGGCCGGTGAACTGGAAGCTCGCCCATGAACACGCCCGACGTGTCGCGGCATCCGACAGCGATCCCTCGGTCACGCCACAGCAGCGGCGCGACGTCGACGAGGCCCTGAAGCTCGCCGAAATGTGGCTGGATCCGGTGACTGATTTCCCTTCCACCAGCACCCTCGGCCGTGCGTGGTCGCGCGCCGAATGGGTCGAGGCGACCATGGACACCTGGAAGCGGTTGACCGAACCGGTAGCTGTCAGCATCGCGAAGGCTCTTTCCGATGCGATCTCGGAGCAGCTGCCTGAGGAAATGAAGACCATGATGGGCGGAGCGTCATCGATGCTCCAGAACCTGGGTGGCGCCATGTTCGGGATGCAGCTGGGCCAGGCGGTCGGCGGCCTGTCCAAGGATGTGGTGAGTTCCACCGACATCGGCGTGCCGCTTGCTGAGGGGCAGATGGCACTCCTCCCTGCCAACGTCAGCGCGTTCGGCGAGGGCCTGGACATTCCCGAGCAGGAAGTCAGGCTGTTCCTCGCCGTGCGGGAAGCCGCCCATACCCGCTTGTTCACAAGGGTGCCCTGGCTGTCCGCCCACCTGCTGGGTGCTGTGGAAAGTTATGCCCGCGGGATCCACATCGACATGTCAAGAATCGAAGAGGTCGCTCGGGACATTGACCCGTCCAACCCCGAGTCCATGCAGGCTGCCCTCTCCGAGGGCGTTTTCATGCCGGGACGCACTCCACAACAGGACGCCGCCCTGGTCAGGCTCGAAACCGCCCTTGCACTGGTGGAGGGGTGGGTCGACGAGCTGACCGCAGCCGCCACCGCCAACCTGCCATCTTCGGCCGCCCTGCGGGAAATGGTACGGCGGCGCCGCGCCACCGGCGGCCCTGCCGAGCAGGCGTTCGCTTCGCTCGTGGGACTTGAGCTACGCCCCCGGCGACTCCGTGACGCGGCCGCGCTGTGGGCACACCTCACCGAGGAGCGAGGCATTGAGGGACGGGACGCGGTCTGGGAGCACCCAGACCTGCTGCCAACAGCAGAAGACCTCGACGACCCCCAGGGGTTCAGCCAGCGGCGACAGCTTGCCGAGTCCTCGGACTCCGAGGTTGATGCGGCGCTGCAGCGTCTGCTCGACGGCGGTTTTGACGAAGCGCCCGAAGCGGATGGGGCTGACCCGACTGATAAAGCTGAGCCGAACGACAACGACGACGACAATCCGGAAGACGAGAAAGCCTAATGTCTGAGACCACCACGACCCAGCCGACTACCCAGCTTGGCCGGACCGGTGTGGAGGTCAGCCGCCTCTGCCTCGGCACCATGATGTTTGGCGACTGGGGCAACAAGGACCACCAGGATTCGATCCGGATCATCCGGCGCGCCATCGATTCGGGAATCAATTTCATCGACAGCGCCGACATCTACGCATACGGCGAGTCGGAGGAAATTCTCGGCAAGGCGATCGCCGAGCATGGCAACCGCGAGGATCTGGTGATCGCCACCAAATTCTTCAACGGCATGAAACAGCTTCCCAACTACCGCGGCGGTTCCCGCCACTGGATCATGCGCGCGGTCGAGGACTCACTGCGCAGGCTGGGCACCGACTACATCGACCTGTACCAAATGCACCGGCCCGACGAGCACACTGACATCGACGAAACCCTCGGTGCGCTCGATGACCTCGTCCGCCAGGGCAAGGTCCGGTACATCGGCTCGTCGACGTTCCAGCCCTCCCAGGTGGTTGAAGCCCAGTGGGCCGCCCGGGAGCGTCGCACCTCCCGCTTCGTCACCGAGCAGCCGCCCTACTCCCTGCTGGCGCGGGCAGTGGAAGCTGACCTATTGCCGACCACCCACCGCCATGCGATGGGGACCCTCGTGTGGAGCCCGCTCGCCGGTGGCTGGTTGAGCGGGAAGTACCGTAAGGGCCAGGATCTTCCTGCTACGCGGCGTGGCTCCGAGAAGGATCCTTTCGACTTGACCAACCCCGTCACCGCTGCGAAGTTCGAGGCGGCCGATGCCCTGGGTGGACTGGCTGATGACCTGGGGGTTCCGCTGACTCATCTCGCGCTGGCTTTCGTCCTCCGCCACCCGGGGGTCACCAGCGCGATCATTGGGCCCCGCACGATGGAGCAGCTTGAGTCGTTGCTCGACGCGGCGTCCCTGGACCTCGACGACGCGACCCTTGACCGGATCGACGAAATTGTTCCCCCCGGTACGAACATCGATCCGGCCGATGCGGGCTTCAGTAACTACTGGCTCGAAGCAGCCCGGCGACGCCGCTGACAACACCCCTGACGGAGCCAGGTCACGGCCAAGACCCGGTCATGGTCTAGCGGCCAACCAACCCGTGGTTGGCCGCGAAGGCCGCGCCCGCAAGGAATGCCTTGGCCGTCTCGGTCTGGGGATACGCCTCCAGCAGCCGCCAGAAGCTCCTGTTGTGTGATGGTTCGATCAGGTGGGCCATCTCGTGCAGGATGACGTAGTCCACCACCCAGTCGGGCATGCCCTGCAGCTTATGGGAAAGCCTGATCGTCCTGCGTGACGGAGTGGCTGAAGCCCACCGGGAGTTCTGGTTTCGCACCCAGCCGATCTTCAGGGGCTGGCCACGCCCCTGCAGGTATTCCCGCGACAGACCGGCTGCCCGCTGCAGAAGCTCATCCGTGGGTCCCGTGGTTCCGTCGCCATCGGCGTGCCGCGGCGTCTGTGAGTGTTTGGACTGCAGCTTGGAAACCATCCGGTGCACCCATTCCCTCTCCTGCGCGGCACTGAAGTGGGCGGGGATGGAAACGATCACGACGCCGTCGCGCAGGTCCGCGCTCACAGTGCGCCGCCGGCGCGCCGAGCGTCGGACCTCAACGGGCGGGTTGCCGGTCCCCCGCGACCAGCCGTCGGCGGGCGCGGCCGTCATGAGGAGTTGCTGTCCGCGATGATGGCGAGGACTGACTCGCCATACTTCTCCAGCTTTGACGGGCCGATCCCGGCGAGACCACCGAGGGATTCGATGGTTTCCGGCCGCGCTTCGGCGATGGCGACCAGCGTGGCATCAGTGAAGACAACGAAGGCGGGCACGTCGTTCTCTCGTGCCTGTTCCAGCCGCCAGGCCCGCAGCGCCTCGAACGTGGCTTCCTGGTAGGTCGCCGGACAATCAGCGCAGCGACCGATCTTGCGCTCGGACCCGGAGCCCAGTACTTTCCCGCATACCCGGCAGGTGGACGGGGCCGACACCTTCCGTGGCTGCCGGGCCTTCGGCGTGCGGTAGACCCGCTCGCCGTCGGCGGTGGGGCGCAGTCCGTCGAGGAAGCGTGTGGGTTTGCGGCTGGCCCGCCCACCCGGGGTGCGGGCGGTCGACCAGGACAGGGCCAGGTGTTCCCGCGCCCGGGTAATTCCGACGTAGAGGAGCCTGCGCTCCTCGTCAACCGCCTCGGGCGTATCGGCAAAGGAGATCGGCATCAGGCCCTCGCTGAGTCCCACCAGGAACACCGCGTCCCATTCGAGGCCCTTTGCCGCGTGGAGGGAGGCGAGGGTGACTCCCTGGACGGTGGGGGCGTGCTGGGCTGCGGCCCGCTCCTCCAGTTCGGCGACGAAGTCCTGCAGGGTGAACCCGTCAGCCGCCCGTGACTCGCTGAGCTCGTCGGCCAGTGCCACCAGCGCGGCGAGCGATTCCCATTTTTCCCTGACGGCGCCTGAGCTTCCTGGCGCTACGGCTGTGTAGCCGAGGCTGGCCAGGATGTCCCGAACCAGCTGGGGAACGTCGTCGGACCCGGCGGTCCGTGCCCCGGCGCGCAGTTGCAGCAGCGAGTCCCGGACTTCCCGGCGCGCGAAGAAGCGTTCACCGCCCCGCAGCTGGTAGCCGATTCCGGCGCTGGCGAGCGCCTGTTCGTAGGCTGCGGACTGCCCGTTGGTCCGGTAGAGGATGGCGATTTCGCTGGCCTGTACCCCGCTGTCCATCAGCGCGGCGATCCGGCGGGCAGCCTCGGCTGCTTCGGCTTCATCGTCGCTGCACTCGGTGAAGGACGGCTCAGGACCGGCCTGCCGCTGGGCGATCAGTTCCAGCGGGGTCGACCAGCTGGATGATCCGGGGTGCCTTCCGGTTTCGGCGGTCCGGGCTGCGAGCAGGTTGTTGGCGAGCCGGACCACCTGCGGCGTGGAGCGGTAGTCGCGCACCAGCCGGACCACCTGGGCGCCCTCGTACCGGCCGGTGAAGTCGAGCAGGTGACGCGACGTCGCCCCGGTGAACGAGTAGATCGTCTGGCTTGCGTCGCCGACGACGCAGAGTTCACGGCGGTCGCCAAGCCACAGGTCGAGCAGACGCTGCTGGAGCGGGGAAACGTCCTGGTACTCGTCAACCACGAAGTGACGGTACTGGGCCCGCACGGTTGCCGCGACCTTTTCGTCCTCTTGCAGGATGCCCACTGTGATGAGCAGGACGTCCTCGAAGTCGATGACGTTGCGGTCAATTTTCAGGTCCTCGTAGCCGGCGAAGATCCGGGCCACGGTGGTGAGGTCCATACCGGCGGGTTCCACCCGGCCGGCGGCAGCCGCCGTGTACCGCTCGGGGGTGAGCATCGAGACCTTGGCCCATTCAATCTCTGCCGCAACGTCCCGGATGGCCGCGCGGTCGGTGGACAGCCGCAGCCGTCGGGCGGCCTCCGCGATCAGCTGTGCCTTGTGGTCAAGGAGGGCAGGGAGCGGGCCACCCACCGCAGTGGGCCAGAAGTACTGGAGCTGCCGGAGTGCGGCGGCGTGGAAAGTCCGCGCCTGCACCCCCTGGGCGGAGAGGTCGCGGAGCCGGGTGCGCATCTCCGCAGCCGCCCGCGCTGTAAAGGTCACGGCGAGCACCTGCTGCGGCTTGTAGACCCCGGTGTGGACGCCGTAGGCGATCCGGTGGGTGATGGCCCTGGTCTTGCCGGTCCCGGCACCGGCAAGGACACACAGTGGTCCCGTGAGGGTGGACGCGACTGTGCGCTGTTCGTCGTCGAGGCCGGCCAGGATCCTCTCTTCGAGAGTTGTTTCCATGCCTATGGCCGGTCCTCCGCGACTGACTCATCGAGAGGGCCGCCGTACCAGTGCTCAATCAGTGCACGGGAGACCGACACTCCCGTGGGGATGGTGATGTCGCCGTCGCGCACCGCAGTTGCGAGCTCAGAGCGGGTAAACCACCTGACGTCCATGATTTCGACGCCGTCGGGCACCTGGTTGGTATTCACGGCCGTGGCGATGAAGCCCAGCATCAGTGACGCAGGGAAAGGCCACGGCTGCGATCCGAGGTACTGCGGCGAATGCACTTCGATCCCCGACTCTTCGGCGACCTCGCGGATCACCGCGCCCTCGAGCGACTCCCCCGGTTCAACGAACCCGGCGAGGGTCGAGAACCTTCCCTCCGGCCAGGCAGCAGCCGATCCCAGCAGCAGCCGATCGGCTTCGTCGACGACTGCGACGATGATGGCCGGATCAGTCCGGGGGTAGTGGTCTGTGCCGTCGGACGGGCAGCGACGCACCCAGCCACCCTCAGTAACTTCGGTCAGCGTGCCACAGCGGGGGCAGTGGGTGTGTTTGGCATGCCAGTTGGCGATGGCGGCAGCCTGGGCGAAAATACCCGCGTCCCGGCCGGACAGGAGAGTCGCGGCCGCGCGCAGGTCCACCCAGCCATCGTCGTCGAGGATGTCCGGGTCCACCGCATCCAGGACCGCCAAAAGAATGTGGGTACCCTCCGGGACACCGCCGTGGTCCGGGTCATCAGCGAGTGTCCGGCCGAGATAGATCGGCGTGTCCGGACGCTTCACCTGGGCTGAGTCCTTCAACATCAGCCGGCCATCGAGCATCGGTGACCGGCCCTGCGCAATGAACATCACACGGGTGCCGGGTGCTCCCCACAGCTCATCCAGCAGCGTAGGGCTGGACCGGAGAGCCCCGCCCCGGTCCAGGGACACCCGCGCCAGGGGGAGATTGCCAAAGGATGACAGTGCAGGGATCCGGAGGGTTTCGCTCATGGTTCTACGGTACGTTCTTGCTCCCCCAAAACACATTTCTCAGTGCTTTTCGGCGGAGGGCGGACGAGGTTCTGACGACTCGCCGCCCGTTACCACCCCATAATGCGGATGGCAGCCCTACCGTTGAGGATGTGAAACGGACACCCATGGAACTCGCCGCGATTGCCAGCGCCGCCGTACCCGGGCTTACCCCCACCGGGGTGGCAGGCGTCCCGGATGACGCTGCAGACTTCGAATCGGCGCTGTTGGTCGACGATTCGGGGAAGCAGTGGCGGGTGCGGTCGCCGAAGCACCCCGACGCCTCCATGAGGCTCGAAACCGAGCTCCAGGCGCTGAAAGCCTTCACCCCCGCGATGCGCGCGGAACTGCCGTTCCAGGTACCCCACATTGCCGGAACCCTGCGCCACGGTGAGCTGTGCACGTTCGTGTACGCCCATCTGGAAGGGTCCCCCCGCGAATTGGACGGCCTAGCCGCCGGAGGCCCCGAGATGGTCCGCGAACTGGGACGCACGCTTGCCGCCATTCATGATCTTCCCCCGCTGTTGGTCCACAACGCCGATTTGCCCAGTTACGAGGCGAACGAGTTCCGGCAGCGGAAGCTGAACGAACTCGATCAGGCAGCCATCACGGGCCGCATCCCCGCCCACCTCCTGCGACGCTGGGAGCACGCCCTGGAGGACGTCACCCTGTGGCGGTTCCACCCAACGGTGGTCCATGGGGACCTGCATGAGGACAACCTGGTAATTTCGGCCGGTCGGGTGAGCGCTGTGACCGGATGGACCGATCTCCGGGTGGGCGACCCCGCAGACGACTTCGCCTGGCTCCTGGCCGCCACGAACCCGCGTTTCGCCGTCGAGGTCCATGACGCGTATCTCTCCGCCCGTGCGGACGCCGCCGACCCGCACCTGATGCGGCGCGCCGCGTTGGCTGCCGAGTTCGCGCTGGCGCAGTGGCTCGTGCGGGGCGTGGCCATGGACAACGCTGAAATGATCGCCGAGGCGGAAGACATGATGGCCACGCTCGATCGTGACCTGCAGGCCGAAGAAGCATCGGCCGCCGCCTACCTGGCAGCGCAGGAAGCCCACCTAGCAGAACAGGGCCCTGCTGGCGGAACCGACGATGGCTACGACAGTTACGACGGTCACCCTAACGACAGTGACGGTTTCGACGACAGTGACAGTATCGACGACAGTGACCGTTTCAATGACAGCGCCGGTTTCGACGACAGTGCCAGTTTCGACGACGGTGACCTGCACAACGACGCGGACGCGTCCGACGACGGCGTTGAGGGGCGGGATCCCCGGGACGGCGAGCTGTCGGACGAGGACCATCTCGCCGGCACCACCCCTGAGGAACTCGTAGCCGAGGTAACTTCCGGGCAGGATCTCCGTGAGGAGGAGCCTGCCGACGAAGATCCCGCCGCCACGAAAACAGGAGGCGCAGTTTCTGTCTCCCGGGTTCCTACCGAGGACACCGAAACGACAGCGCTTCCCATCATCAAGTCCAGCTAGCCCCGGGCGGCATCAAGTCCAGCTAGCCCCGGACAGCCCGCTGGGTCGGCGCATCGCGGGAGGTCGGGGGCGCAGCGGTCGCCCTCTGAATGATGTTCTCCAGCCCCGCCTCGTCAGCCAGATCGTGGGGACGAATCACTGTGTCGGTGCTGGCATAGTAAAAGGCCGCCTGGACCGATTCCAGAGGAACCTCCTTCAGCCGCGCCCAGGCCAGCCGGTACAGAGCCAGCTGCACTGAACGGACAGCGAGTTTCTCGCGGGACGGTGGGGTACCGGTTTTCCAGTCGACAAGCTCCCAGTTGCCGTGACCGTCGCTGAACACTGCGTCGATCCGGCCCCGAACCACCAGGGAACCCACCTTCGTCTCGATCGGCACTTCAAGTTCCACGGGCCCGCGTTGCGCCCAGACGGAGTTCCTGAAAGTGCTGATCATTTCCTCCAGATCAAGTGCCTCGTCTATGTGTGAGTCCGCTCCCGGAGTCTCGCCGAGGTCCAGCATCCCGCTCGTTCCGTAGTACTCCTCGATCCAGGAGTGGAAGGCAGTTCCTCGGCGGGCAGCCATTCCGGGGCGCCGCGGAACCGGCCGCCGAAGCTGGCGCGCGACGGCGGCTGGGTCGTCGGAGAGTTCCACCAGTAGCGACGCCGATATGTGCGCGGGCAGCTCCACTGCTGAGCTCACCGCGTGACGTGAATGCCGGGCGAGGGCCAACCGGGTTTCCTCGGCCCAGCGGCCGCCCGCGACCTGGGACGGGTCGTCACTACCGGCTGTGGCTCGGGGCGCACCGGCCATTTGCTCGGCTGCTGCGGCAAGCACCGCTGAGGCGGCGGCCTCGACTCCCGGCCGGCGCGACCGAAGGGGATCTGCGGGCCAGGCAGCCCGTGCCAGCACTGAGTTCGCCGGATTGGTATCACCCTCATCCTCCTCAGGCAACCAACCAAGGAGAGTGAAGCCAGGCTGACGCTGCTCTGCGAGTTCACGCAGCTCGGTGAGGTACGGCGACGGTGGCGTCGGTTTGGAACGGCCCCCGCCCCATGCCGCCGAGGTGCAGACGAGGACGAACTTGGCCCGGGTGAAAGCCACATAGGCAAGCCGTCGTTCTTCCCGCTCGGCGTGGTAGCGGGCTTCGGCAGTGAAGTCCTTCTCACTGGCGATCCAGGACACCTGGTCGGGCTGCTCCCAGTCCCACTGTGGGAGTTCGGCAGCGTCTCCCCGGAGGTTCCAGGGAATCGCCGAATCGCCGCTGCTCCATCGGGAGTCCGACCCGCTGGGGAACGACCCTTCGTTGAGGCCCGGGACAAGCACGATGTCCCATTCCAGTCCCTTCGCTGCGTGCACTGTCAGCAGCTGCACGGCGTCCCGGTTAGTCTCCAGCTGGGTGACGTGCAGGCCGTCCTCCTCGGCGTCAGCTGCCTCAAGCCAGGCCAGAAAAGCCGCCAGGTCAACACGTTCAGCGGTCGAGCTGAACCCGGCCACCGCCTCGACAAATGCATCGAGATTCCGCCGGGCCTCGTGGATACCGACTTGGGGCTTTGCTGCCACCTCGATATCGAGCAGAATCCGGCGTTCCACCTCGTTGATCAGTGTGGTCAGGTCATCACCAACGAAATCCCTGAGGACGCGCAGCTCATCGCGGAGGCTGGTCAGGCGGGTACGGCTCTCGGCACTCAGCCCCCGGCCGCTTCCCGATACCCAGTCAACCGGCGGAAGCTGGTCGACCGCCTCGACCAGGCTGCCCGCTTCCACTGTGTCAGGCAGGACCACGGGCTCGTTCGGGTCCTTGCTGACCCCCGTGCCAGGCTCCGCCTCGGGACCGGCGCCCTGCCCGGTCGCCGAGAACATTCTGCGCCTGGCCAGCTGCCGGGACCAGTCGCCCAAAGCCATAATGTCCGCCGCACCGATCCGCCACCGCGCGCTGGAGAGCAGTCGGAGCAGGGAGTCCGAACGGTCCGGATCGCCGAGCACCCTCAGCACCGCCAACAGCTCAACAATTTCGGGGGTGCGGAGCAGTCCGCCCAGCCCAATGATCTGGACGGGGATGCCGCGCCGTTCGAGTTCAGCCCTGATCGGTTCAAACTGCCGGCGCCCGCGACAGAGCACTGCCACGGTTGGTTTGAGCCGCCGGCCGTCGGCGCCGCGTTCAAACGAACGACGCCGGTGCTGGACCACCTGGTCCGCGAGGATTGCCGCCTCACCCGGGAGCGTGCCGGTGTGATTCGTCCCGGTGTGATTCGTTACTGTTTGATTCGTCACTGTCGCCTCGCAGAGGAACCGCCCCAGGTAGACCTCGCCCACACCTGCCCGTGGTTTGGGTTCGAGCGGGGGAACGAACAGGGTGGTGGACCGGAGCCAGCTGGGGGTCTGGTTGAGTTCCGCGGCGACTGCGTTCGCCGCAGCGAGGATACTGGTTCCATTGCGCCAGGCGACCGAAAGGTTGGCCACCGGTGACGGACGGAGCCCGTCGTCGACAGTCAGAGGGAATGTGTGGCGGAAGGTGCCGAGCTGGCCCGCCGACGCCCCCCGGAACCCATAGATCGACTGGTGGGGGTCCCCTACCGCGGTGACCGCCCGGCCGTCCCCGAACAGCTTGGAGAACAGCACCATCTGGGCAAACGAGGTGTCCTGGAACTCGTCCAGCAGCACCACCTTGAACTTGCGTCGCTCCATTTCGACTGCCTCGGGAATGTCACTGACGATCCGGGCGGCAAGTGCCACCAGGTCACCGAAGTCGAGCTGTCGGCGGGAATGTTTGGCGTCGGAGTAGTGCTCGACCAGTTCCGTGACGGTGATCCGGGTCCGCAGCTTGTCCAACAGTTTCGACACCGCCTGGGCCGGGCGGCGGGACGTGCCTGCGGCGTACTCAAGCTCGCCCACGGCCGAGATCTGTTCCCGAAGAATCCCCCGCACCTCCGCGGGGGTCACCAAGTGTTCAGCGCATTCCCCGGCCATCGACAGGACAGCTTTCACCAGGGTGGATTTCGCGGCACTGAAGTGTTCCCACTCTCCCTCGTAGGCCTCCACCACTGAGCTGGACAGCTGCCAGGCCTGCGCGGCGCCCAGCAGTACCGAATCCCGTTCCACCCCGATCCGCAGCCCGTAGTCCTGCACGATCGCGTTCGCGTAGGAGTGGTAAGTGGAGACGCTGGGATCGAGGCGGTCTTCGTCAACCTCGTCGTAGCCAGCCGCGTGCAACGCCGGGTAGAAGGCGGCCAGCTGCTGCCGGATCCTCGTGGACAGCTCCCCCGCTGCCTTCTTGGTGAAGGTCACTCCGAGGATCTGTTCGGGACGTACCTGAGCGTTGGCCACGAGCCAGACCACGCGGTCAGCCATCGTCTTCGTCTTGCCCGATCCGGCACCCGCAATCACCAGCAGCGGCTCCAGGGGCGCTTCAATGATTGTGACCTGGTCGGGCGTCGGGTATTGCACCGGCGAATCCGGGTCTTGGTGCAGCAATTCGGCCAGCTCCCGCGCGGAAAACCTCGGTACAGGGCGGTTCTCCGGAGCTTCGCCACGAGTGGAGGTGGCAATGGAATCGGTAGGTGGTGCCTGGCTGGTCACTCGGTCACCTGCCGGCCCTCTGGGCACAGCGGACAGATCTCGGGAAGCCTGCACCCCGATCCGCCGTGACCCGAGCGTTTCGGATCGTGAACCGTGTCAAACTGCGCTGCGGACATCAGACCCGCTGCCTCCTCGATCATTTCCCTCGCCCATCGGTCGTCAGTGGACAGTGCTGGTTGTTGTTGGACTCCCGCTTCCTTGCGGGTGGTGCCGAGCTGAACCAGTGCCGCACCGCCGGATCCGGGGGCCAGCCCGCCCGTCAGCGCACCCTCGTTCAGGGCCACCTGGTACGAGGCAAGCTGAGGGTGCTGTTGAAGGTCTGCCTGCGGCGGTGAGGACTTCCCCGTTTTGAGGTCGACAATAACCAGCCGGCCCTCGGCATCAATTTCCAGGCGATCGATCTGTCCACGGAGCCGCGCCACACGCTGCTCGTCCCCGACTGCAATCTCAAGGTCGACCTCGAAGTCCACCTCCGTGCCGACCAGCGCCCGGCCCGACTTCCGCATCGTCAAGACGTAGCCGGCGAGCTTCCGGACCATCTGCTCGGCCCGCTCGAAGTCGATCTTCCCTTCCCAGTTCTCCTTCATGCCCAGGGACGGCCACCGCCGCTGCAGCTCCTCGACATACTGGTTGCCGGTCGCCTCCGGATAGTCCTGGGCGATCCCGTGCACCAGCGTCCCCAGCGATCGGGCGAAGTCCATCGTCGGTTCGCCACCGGCGGCCGAGACGAACCAGTTCAGCGGCGACTTCAGCACGGCGTCGACCTTGGAGGGCGATACCGGGATTGGTTGGTCCGCTGGCGCGACAGGCGACGTGGTTGACAGTTCCTTCAGGCCCCACCACGCGTTCGGATGTGCGCCGGGTACTTCCGGCGAATGATTGACCATCGTTCCCAGGTGGCGCGCCGCCTCCGCTGAAAGGTCCGGGTGCGTGGGGGCCTGCTGCGCATACTTCCTGAGTTCCGCAACCAGTGCCCGGAGGGTCAGCGGCCGCTGCACCTCGGTGCGGGGTCGCTCCAGCTGGCCCGGCGGAAGCGGATCCACCAGGTCGAGGAACGGGGACGGTTGCGCCACATCTGAAGCGACAGCACAACAGATGAGTTCCTCGGCCGCCCGTGACACGGCAACCGAGAAGCTTCGTAGCTCATCGAAGCGAATCTCCTGCATCAGGATTAGGGGGTCACGGTGCCGCCGGAAGTCGGCTCCGTGATCCATCAGCGCTGTGAGCTCCCCGGACCCTAGCAATTCCCCCCGCAGCCGGAGGTTTGGCCAGACGCCCTCCTGGATACCGGCGACGATGACCACGGGCCACTGCCTGCCCGCCGCGCTGGCAGGGGTGAGCAGGGCGACCGATTCCTGCTTCTGGGCGCGCGGAGCCAGGGTGTCCATGGGCAGTTCCTGGCTGGTCAGATACTCAAGGAATCGTGCTGGCGGAGCACCTGGCACCTGGTCGACGAATCGTTCAGCGGTCTGGAAGAGGGCGACCACGGCGTCAAGGTCGCGGTCGGCCCGGGCCGACGACGGCCCGTCCGCCACTGCCGCGTCAGCCCATTTGGAGGACCATCCGGAGGCCTCCCACAGGGCCCACAACACCGTCTCGGGGTTGGCTCCGGGTGCGTCGAGCGCAGCGGTTCCAGCGGCGATCATGCGACAGATCCGGCGTGCCGCCGTCCCGCCCTGCAACCCGGAGCTGAGCAGCTGGGGATCGGTCAGCGCTTCCACGAGCAGTTCGTCGCTGGTACGTCCGCGGCCGGACGCCACCTCCTCCTGGCGGAGACTCTGGCGTAGCCGACGAAGTTCAAGGGTCCCGGCTCCCCCGATCCGCGAGCAGAGCAGTGAAACGGCTACCTCGGCGTCGAGGTGGACCTGTCCCAGCACCACACCGAAGATGTCCAGGAGTGGCTTAACCGCAGGTTCGTCGCGGATGGCGCGCTCGGCCGCCGGAACGTTAACGGGAATGCCCTGGCCCGTCAGGTAGCGCTGGAACTCGTTCACCTGTGCGCCGGTCCGGACAATTACTGCGACATCGGCGAGGCTTCGTCCGCCGAAGAGCTGTGCCTCAAGAATGCGTTGGGCAACGTACCGCAGTTCGTGGAAGGAAGAATCGACCAGGTGCGCCGAAACATTGGTCGTTCCCGCGGCTGGAACGGTTCCCGTGCCCGGCGTCGGAACTTCAAGCGTCCGGTACACCGGGGAACCGCCCACCACCGAGATGCGTGAGGCGACGTTCTGCCAGGCACTGGCCAGCGGGCCTGACAACCGGTGGGAAGCCGTGAGCGCAATGGTGTGGAGTTCAGTGGTGGTCAGGTCTGTTGCGAGTCTCCCGGTGAGCTCCGGCCGGGCACCCCTGAATCCGTGGACCACCGTGTCCGGGCACGACGCCACCAGTACATCGCGGTCCCGGGCCAGCAGGGTCAGCAATGCGTGGACGGCCGCGTTGGACTCCTGGTAGTCATCCACCAGTATCAGCCGCAGGCGGGCACGCTCCTGATCGAGGAACTCCTCATCGAACTCCAGCAGGTGCCGGGCGGCGGTCAGGACTCCGGCAGGGTCAAAGGCTTCGGGCATCCGCAGGTCCACGACGTCGCGGTACTCACGGTACAGCTGAGCGCCAGCCGTCCAGTCGGGCCGGTCGAACCGGCGGCCCAGATCCGCGAGTTCGGCCGGGTCCATTCCGTATTCGCTGACCCGGTCGAACAGCTCCCTCACCTCTTGCCTGAACCCACGGGTGCCCAGGGCCAGGGACAGCCCGTCCGGCCAGCCGAGCGCGATGGCCCCGGGCCGGTTGTGGCCGTCCAGGAGTTCCTTGATGATGAGGTCCTGCTCAGCGCCGGAGAGGAGCCGGGGGCTGCGGACCAGCTCCGGCATCCTGCCGGCGATCCGTGCCCTGCGGATCAGGTCAAACGCGTAGGAGGTCCAGGTGCGCGCCGGTGCGGTGCTGAGGCTCCGGTTTAGGCGAGCGGTCAATGCGTCACGCAACCGGGCGGCACCCAGTCGTGAGGGGGCAAGCATCAGCACCGTCGACGGGTCGAGATCCTCCTCGTTGATCCGGCGCACGGCCGACTCGATCAGGACGGTTGACTTGCCGGTGCCGGGGCCGCCGAGCACCAGCACCGGCCCGCTGCCTGCACCCAGCTCAACAACCCGGAGCTGCTCGGGGCTGAGGTGGGGTACTGAGGAGGCGGGCTCATCGGCGCCCGGAGCGGTCACCAGCCGTGGTATCAAACTCATGGCAACAGCTCATCACGGGCCACTGACATTTTCGCCGCAGCCTTCTGAGACGCAATTCTTTCGCCTGACACAGTCTCCGCCGATCCCGGGAGGGCCGCTGCCGGATCGGAGTAGGCCGCAAGGCGGTCGCGGATGCCGTCGAGGATGGTGCGTTCGTGGGCTGTCGGATGCCAGCGTGCCGACCGCATATCGATTGTGTACCCGGCTGCGGACCCTCCCACTTCCGGTTCTTTGGTGCGCAGCGGAGTTCCTTCTGCCGTGTAGAAGGGCAGCGCCCGTGCGCTGAGGCCGCGGGGTGGCTGCCCACTCGCGCGGATAACCCGCCACCAGGGCACGCCGTCCCCGGAGCGGGACATCGCAGCCCCCACCTGGCGCGGGCCTGCCATTTCCAGGAGTTCGGCAATGTCGCCGTAGGACAACACCAGGCTGGCGGGAATCTGCTCCGCCACCTCATACACCGCCTCAGCAAAGTCCGCACGCATGAATTCCAGCCTAGCCGGAGGAACCTCCCCGAAAATGTCGTAGCCGACCGATAGCGTCTTGAGGTATGGACAGTTGGCACCACCACCCCCGCGCAGCATTTGATCTCGAAACCACCGGACGCGATCCGCAGCAGGCGCGGATTGTGACCGCCTCGATCCTGCTGGTCGACGGCGACGGGGCGCTGCTGGAACAGCACGAATGGCTGGCTGACCCCGGTGTCGAGATTCCCGCCGAGGCCGCAGCCATCCACGGGGTCAGCACCGAACGGGCCCGTCGGGACGGCCAACCGGTGCAGCAGGTTGTCGGACAGGTCGCTGCGGTCCTCGGCCGGTTGTTCGCCGCGGGCACCCCGGTGCTTGCCTTCAATGCCCGTTACGACTTCACCGTGCTGGCCCGCGAAGGCGAACGCCACGGCGTATCGGTGCCGCTGCCGTTCCCCGTGCTGGATCCTTACATCATGGACAAGCAGGCGGACCGCTACCGGCGCGGCAAACGGACCCTGACCGCCATGTGCGAACACTATGGGGTGCCATTCGAGAACGCCCACACCTCGGCCGCCGATGTACTGGCGACGTTGCGGGTGGCAGCGGTCCTGGCTGCCCGGTTCCCCCGCCTGCAGCACCCGGCCGATGCGCTTCACGCATCGCAGGTGGTGTGGGCGGCGCGGCAGGCCGAGAGCTTTCAGGAGTACCTCCGCCGCGAGGACCCGTCGGCAGTGGTCGAGGGGCGTTGGCCGGCAATCGCCTCCTAGCCACCGCTCCCCACTTCTTCCGCCTCGCCTCTTCACCGATTCAGCGCTTCCCAACGACGAGCAGTCGAAGATTCTTCGAGTATCGTCGCGCAGATCCCGGATTGGCAATGTCAGCGTGATGCTTAGCACAAAAGTTCAGTCACTTCTTTCATGCGTGTGAAGATGGCTTGGGCGCTGGCGAGTGCGCCCGCCACCAGGATCCATCAAGGCCCTGGGGCGCATCTGCAACCGTGAGGGCCAATGATCACCGTCTCCGACCTGCGCAAGACCTACCAGCAGGGCACCCGCACCATCACCGCTCTGGACGGTGTGTCTCTGACAGTGCCGCGGGGGTCAATCCACGGGATCATCGGGCACTCAGGTGCCGGAAAGTCCACCCTCGTCCGGTGCCTGACCCTCCTCGACCGTCCCACTTCGGGCTCAGTGACGATCGACGGCCGGGAACTCACCGCGGTCCCCGATTCACAAATCCGCACCGCACGACGTCGCATCGGAATGGTGTTCCAGCACGCGAACCTGATGGATTCGCGGACGGCAGCGCAGAACGTCGCCCATCCGCTGGAGCTGGTGAAGACGCCGAAGTCCGACATTGCCAGCACTGTCGCACGGCTCCTGGACCTGGTAGGCCTCGCCGGTTTCGCTGACGCCTACCCCTCGCAGCTTTCCGGCGGTCAGAAACAACGGGTCGGGATTGCGCGGGCCCTGGCCTCCGACCCGGATGTGCTGCTCTGCGACGAACCCACATCAGCCCTCGACCCCACGACCACCGATGACATCCTGGACCTGATCCACAATCTCACCGACACCCTGGGCTTGACCGTGCTCATCATCACGCACGAGATGAATGTCGTGAAGCGCATCTGCGACTCGGTTTCCCTTCTGGAAGATGGACGCGTTGTGGAGCATGGCCAACTCCGGGACGTCGCCGCCAAGCTTGACGGGAAACTGTCGCAGGCACTCCTGCCATTGCCAGCCCACCGACCTGGCGACCGGCCGGCCCTTGAACTACTGCTGGCCGGTGACGTCGCCTCCGGGCCCGTCCTGTCCGACCTTGGACGCCAGTTCGACCTGAGGATCAACGTGCTGGCCGGAAGTGTGGAGACGCTTGCAGACAGCCGGTTTGGCCGGCTCCGCATTGAGGTCGAGGAGCCAGCGCCGATCGATGAAATGCTCGAGTACCTGCAGGCCCAGGGCGTCTCGGCGAAGGTGGCGTAATGGAATTTCTTGATCAGCTGTTCACCAACCCTGGTATCACCCGCGCGTTGCCCGAGGAGTTTGCTGCGACCCTGCAGATGGTCGGCATCTCGGGGTTCTTTACCCTGTTGATCGGGCTGCCCCTGGGTGTCTTCCTGTCAGCCAGCGCCCCCGACGGGCTCCGTCCCATGCCACTGACCAACAAGGTGATCAGCGGCGTCGTCGTCAACATCACCCGTTCCATTCCATTCGCCATCCTGATGGTTTCGCTGATCCCGCTGGCCCGGCTCCTGACCGGCACGTCGATCGGGCCGGTCGCCGCGTCGGTGTCACTGAGCATTGGTGCCATCCCGTTCTTCGCACGCCTGGTCGAGACGTCACTGAGGGATGTGAGCAGCGGGAAGATCGATGCCGCCCTCGTGATGGGATCCACCCGGATGCAGGTAGTGAGCAAGGTCCTGCTTCGTGAGGCGCTTCCCGGCCTGATCGCCGCCTTCACGACGACGCTGGTCACCTTGGTCGGCTACTCGGCGATGGCAGGAATCATCGGCGGTGGCGGGCTCGGACGGCTGGCCTACAACTACGGCCTGCAACGATTCGACACCACAGTCATGGTGGTGGTGATCATCATCATCGTGCTCATTGTGCAGGCGATCCAGCTTGCCGGTGACGCCGCCGCCCGCCGCGTTGACCATCGCTCGGCCGCGACAGCCGGAAGCGGCAAACGCCTCCGCCGTCGGGCTGCCGTCCAGGTGGTCGGCAGCTAGCCACCAGGTCACAAGTCTTTTTTGTAAGTCATCTTGAAAGGAAACCAATTCTGTTGCGCAAGCTACTCACCCTCACCATCACCGGTGTCGCTGCTTCCCTGGCCCTGAGCGCCTGTGGCGGGTCGGCGGATACCGAGGTCGTCTCCTCGCTGGACCCGGCGAACCCCCAGACCATCACCGTTGGCGCAAGCCCGCAGCCCCACGCCCGGATCCTCGAGTTCGTCGATGAAAATCTGGCCGAAGACGCAGGGCTCGACCTGGAGATCACCGAGTTCGACGACTACACCACCCCCAATATCGCTCTCAGCGACGGGGATCTGGATGCCAACTATTTCCAGCACCTGCCCTATTTCGAGAGCCAGGTCGAAGGTCAGGGCTACGAGTTCTCCCACGGCGAGGGTGTCCACATCGAACCGTACGCTGCCTTTTCCGAGCAGCACGGCGACATCGCTGATATCCCCGAGGGTGGACGCATTGCGATCACCAACGACCCGTCGAACCAGGCCCGTGCGCTGACCCTGCTGCAGGATGCCGGGCTGCTGGAGGATGTTGCCGAGGACGCGTCGGTGCTCGCCCTGTCCGACGAGCAAAACCCGATGGGTCTGGAGTTCATCGAGAACCAGCCTGAGCTGCTGCTCAACGACCTGCAGGATCCCAGCGTCGACCTGGCGATCATCAATGGGAACTACATTCTCGACGCCGGCCTGAGCACCACCGACGCTCTGGTGGTGGAGTCGCTGGACGGCAACCCGTACGCAAACTTCCTGGCGTGGAACACCGCTTCGGAGGGTGACGCCCGGATCGACAAGCTGGAAGAGCTCCTCCACTCCCCCGAGGTCAAGGCCTACATCGAGGAGCAGTGGCCGAGCGGCGACGTCGCACCGGCTTCCTAAACGATACTTAACCCAAAGAACCCCGCACCGAGAGCGCAGACCGTCTCGGTGCGGGGTTCTTTGTTGTCTTGAGTCAGGTTCAGTTGTCCGGAGTCGCTCCCGCTGCGGCGGCCGCTGCTGCGGGCAGCGCTTCGTAGATCCGGTTCATGGCCGCGTCGTCGTGCGCCGAGGACAGGAACCACGCCTCGAACACCGACGGCGGAAGGTAGACGCCTGAATCCAGCATTGAGTGGAAGAACGGTGCGTACCGGTAGGCCTGCTGCGCCAGCGCGTCGGCGTAATTGTGCACGCCGCCCGACGACGTACCGAAGGCCACGCTGAACAGGTTCCCCGCGCGCTGGATGGAATGATCCACCCCGGCGCGGTCCAGTTCGCTGGACAGTGCCGTTGACAGGGCCAGCGAGGCGGAGTCGATCTGCCGGTAGACCTCCGGCGTTGCGGCGGTCAGCTGGGCTACCCCGGCCGCCATCGCCAGCGGGTTACCTGAGAGCGTGCCGGCCTGATAGACGGGACCGAGCGGGGCGAGGTGGTTCATTACCTCTTCGCGGCCGCCGAGGGCCGCCGCGGGAAGGCCACCACCAATCACCTTTCCGAAGGTCAGCAGGTCAGGGGTCCAGGCCTCGGCTGTGTCAGCGGCACCCCCGGTGAGGCCCCAGTACCCGCCCGGGCCCACCCGGAATCCGGTGAGGACCTCGTCGACGATGAGCAGCGCGCCATGCGCCGCAGTAATCCTGGCGAGACCGGCGTTGAAACCGGGACCGGGGGTGACGACGCCCATGTTGGCAGGCGCTGCCTCGGTGATCACCGCGGCGATTGAATCCCCGTGTTCGGCGAACGCGGCCTCGACAGCGGCAAGGTCGTTGTAGGGCAGGACCAGTGTCTCGGCGGCGGTGGCCGCGGTGACTCCGGCCGAGCCGGGCAACGCCAGGGTGGCCACCCCGGAGCCAGCGGCGGCCAGCAGGGAGTCGAGGTGACCGTGATAGCACCCAGCGAACTTCACGATCAGGTTGCGTCCGGTGTAGCCACGGGCCAGCCGGACAGCGGTCATGGTGGCTTCGGTGCCCGTGGAGACCATCCGGAGACGTTCCACGGCTGGCACCCTATCCTGCACCAGCTGTGCCAGATCGGCCTCAGCGGGGGTGGACGCTCCAAAGGACAGACCCTTGTCAGCTGCACGGTGCACCGCGTCCAGCACCGCAGGGTGCCCATGTCCGAGCAGGGCGGGGCCCCACGAGCAGACCAGGTCGACGTACTCCCGGCCGTCGGCGTCGGTGACGTGCGGGCCCTTCGCGGAGACCAGGAAACGGGGGGTGCCTCCGACCGAACCAAAGGCCCTGACCGGCGAGTTCACACCGCCCGGCATCAGGGTCTGAGCCCTAGCGAAAAGATCTTCTGAAACGGTCATGAGTGTTGCTCCTTCAGCCAGCCGGCAAGTTCAGTGGCCCAATAGGTCAATATAATGTTCGCGCCGGCGCGCTTGATGCCAAGGACAGATTCTTCGATGGCCCGGCGGCGGTCGATCCACCCGTTGGCCGCGGCGGCTTCGATCATGGCGTACTCGCCGGAGATCTGGTAGGCGCCGACCGGCACGGGGGACAGCGCTGCGACGTCGGCGAGGATGTCGAGGTAGCTCATGGCGGGTTTGACCATCACCATATCCGCTCCTTCCTCGAGGTCCAGTTCGACCTCAAGCAGTGCCTCGCGGCGGTTGGCTGCGTCCATCTGGTAGGTGCGCCGGTCGCCCTTCAGCTGCGAGTCAACCGCCTCCCGGAACGGACCGTAGAACGCTGAAGCGTACTTGGCGGCGTAGGCCAGCACGGCTGTCTCCTGGTGTCCCGCTTCCTCGAGTGCCTGGCGGATGACCGCCACCTGGCCGTCCATCATCCCGGACGGCCCCAGCACATGCGCGCCAGCGTCCGCCTGGGCGACGGCCATCTCCGCGTAGATGGCGAGCGTGGCGTCGTTGTCGACCGTGCCGTCAGCGGCCAAGACACCACAGTGCCCGTGGTCGGTGAATTCATCAAGGCACACGTCACTCATGATGACGAGGCCATCGCCCACCTCGGCGCGGACATCGGCGATTGCCCGGTTCAGCACGCCGTCCGGGTCCAGGCCGGCGCTACCGGTCGCATCTCGGTGCGCCGGGACACCGAACAGCATGATGCCACCAACTCCCAACCCGACAGCTTCCGCTGCGGCACGCTTCAGGGAGTCGGTGGTGTGCTGGACCACCCCGGGCATCGAGGAAATAGGGTGTGGGCTGGTGAGGCCCTCCCTGATGAAGGCTGGCAGCACCAGCTCGGCGGGGCTGAGCCGATGCTCGGCCGTCAGCCGGCGCAGCGCCGGTGTGGTCCGCAGCCGACGGGGCCGGTGTTGGGGGAAACTCATGGTGCTCCTTCTCTCTTGCACTTAGCCTGTCACGATCAGGGGTGGTCCCGCACCGCGGCGGCAACGGCGTCGGCTATTCCCGCGGGTGTCGGTTCCGCGGCGACGGCTGCGACGGGCATGCCCCACCGCACCGCTTCGGCAGCCGTGCTGGCGCCAATCATGACGGCGGCCAGACCGGCCGGGAAATTAGCTCCGCTTGGTTTGGGCTTTTGTTCGCCCAGCCTGCGGACGGTACTTGGTGAGGTGAATACCACCGCGTCGACTGCGCCGTCGGCCACGGCCGCCCAGAACCCTGCGGGATCCAGTTCGGTCGGAGCCGAGGTCGCGGCCGACGTCGGCGCGTCCCGCTCGGCTTCCGGTGGGACCAAAGTGGTCAGCCGCCGTGCTGGAGCGGCCGGGTAGGCGACGGTGAGGTAGGCGATCACTCTAAGAACATCCCAGCCCTGCCCGCTGAGCGAACGTTCCAGGGTGTCAGCCGCGAGGTCGGCCTGCGGGAGCAGGACTTGGCCTTCGGGTGGCAGCGTGCGCAGGGCTGCGGCCAGCCCGGACGCGGCGCTTTCCTGGCCGGTCCGCCCGGGAACCAGATCCACCCGGTACCCTTCGGCTGCCAGCGCGCTGGCGGTGGCCTCGCCGACTGCCGCGACGCGGGTGTGGCGGGGTAACCCGCCGGGGAGGTCCAGCCCGAGGTGGGCGGACCGCTGCTTCAGGGCGCGGACGGTGGTGCTGCTCGTCACGACGAGCCAGCTGAAACCCCCCGACTGCAGGCGGTGCAGAGCTGCATCGAGCGGTCCGGTGTCTTCGGGGATTTCGAAGTCAATGAGCGGCAGCAGTTTCACGGTCGCGCCCCGAAGGGTCAGTTCCGCGAGAATCGGCCCTGCCTGGTCTGCCCCGCGCAGCAATACGGTGCTGACACCCTCAAGCGGCAGCGCACCGGAGGCCGGGGCTGGGGTCATTGAGCGGTGAGTGGCGCGATGGTGGCTGCCCCCGCAGCAAGGAGGTCCTCAGCAAGCCCAACACCGAGCGCGTCGGCCCCGTCAACTGAGAGGTCCCGTCCCGAGCGGGCCAGGCGCAGCAGTTTCGTCCCGTCGAGGCTGCAGACCACTGCCTGCAGGGCAAGGACCCCCTCGTTGATCGTGGCGAGCGCCCCAATGGGTGCACTGCACCCCGCTTCGAGCCGGCGCAGGACGGCCCGCTCGGCTGTGACCGCCAGCCGGGTGCTGGTGTGGTCATAGTCGCGCAGGGCAGCGGCGAACGATGAGTCTTCGGCGTCGCTGGTCCGGCATTCAACGGCAAGGGCTCCCTGGCCCGGAGCCGGCAACATGACGGTCGGGTCGATGAGCTCGGTGATGTGTGAATCACGGCCGAGCCGGAGCAGCCCGGCTGCTGCGAGGACCACCGCGTCCAGGTCCCCGGGCCCCGAGTCACTGAGCCCGGCGACCCTGCCCAGGCGGGTGTCAACGTTGCCGCGGATGTCGATGACGTCCAGGCCGGGCCGGGCTGCACGCAACTGCGCCGCCCGGCGGGGGGACCCGGTTCCCACCGTGGCACCGTCGGGCAGGGTAGCCAGAGTCAGTCCGTCGCGGGCGCAGAGCGCGTCACGGGTGTCGGAGCGTTCAGGGATCGCAGCTACTGTCAGCCCGTCGGCAGGGGTGGTGGGCAGATCCTTCAGGGAGTGCACCGCAAGGTCACAGCGGTCATCGAGCAGCGCGTCGCGGAGCGCGGCAACGAACACCCCGGTCCCGCCGATCTGGGTAAGGGACCCCTTGTGGACGTCCCCCTCGGTGCGGATCCGGACCAGTTCGTGGTGCGCCCCGCTCAGGTCGCTAACCCGTTCGGCGACCGTGGTGGTCTGGGTGAGAGCCAGCGCGCTGGCGCGCGTACCAACCCGGAGCGGCTGGGTCACGAGGCCGGAGCCGTCCCCGGAACACCGACCGTCGAGTCGGCGGCAGCAACGGTAGGCTTCGGTCCCCGACGGTTGGCACAGCAGTTCGGCCGGCACACGTCGAACCAGGGTCCCAGGTTCGTTGCGGCGGGCCGTTCGGCAATGTTGTTATCAATGGTGCGTTCGCAGACCAGATCCACCAGCCCGGCCACGAATTTCTCGTGGGTTCCCGGAGTCGGGACCCGCTCGGCGAGGATGCCCAGGTCGGCGCAGGTCTCCAGGGCCTCGGTGTCGAGGTCCCATTTCACTTCCATGTGATCGCTGACGAACCCGAGGGGCACAATCACGACGCCCTTGGTACCGGCAGCGGCGAGGTCCTTGATGGCGTCGTTGATATCGGGCTCGAGCCACGGCACATGGGGAGCGCCGGAGCGCGACTGGTAGACCAGCGACCAGTCGACGTTGGCCGAGGTCGGGATGCGGTCGAGGACCGCCTGCGCGGTGGCCAGGTGCTGGGCTACGTAGGCACCCTCTGCGTAGGCGGGACCGCCGTCGGCCTCGCCGTTGACCCGGGGGCCAGCAGCGTCGGCGTCACCGGTGGGAATCGAGTGGGTCGCGAACAGGATGTGCATCGGCGCGTCGGCTTCCCCGCTGTCGGCGAGCTTCCGGCGCAGCGCTGCCAGACCATCAGTCACCCCTTCAACGAAAGGCTCGACGAAGCCGGGGTGGTCGAAGTACTGACGGACTTTGTCCACTTCGAGCTTCCCGTCGAGGCCGGTCTCGACCAGGGCCATACCCAGGTCCTCGCGGTACTGGCGGCAGCTTGAGTAGCAGGAGTAGGCGCTGGTGGTGACAGTCAGGACGCGGCGATGGCCGGCGTCGTACGCCTCCTGCAGGGTGTCAGCGATGAACGGGGCCCAGTTGCGGTTGCCCCAGAACACGGGCAGGTCGATCCCGCGGCTGGCCAGTTCGGCTTCCATAGCTGCCTTCAGCGCACGGTTCTGTGCGTTGATGGGGCTGATGCCTCCATTGGCACGGTAGTGGTGCGAGACCTCTTCAAGCCGCTCGTCGGGGATCCCACGGCCGCGGGTGACGTTGCGGAGGAAGGGGATCACATCCTCCTGGCCCTCGGGTCCGCCGAACGAGGCGAGCACGATGGCGTCGTAGTTCTTTGGCGCCATCCGGCCGGAGTCGTCAACACCGTCGAGCGGGTGAAATGCCTGTGCGGTCATAGGAGCACCTCTGCAATCCCGGCGGTATCGATCCGCCGTCCGGTATAAAAGGGAATTTCGTCACGAACATGACGCCTGGCCTCTGTCTCACGCAGGTGGCGCATGAGGTCAACGAGGTCAACGAGTTCGGGGGCTTCAAGGGCCAGGATCCACTCCCAGTCGCCGAGCGCGAAGGAGGAGACGGTGTTGGACAGGACCTGCGGGTAGTCGCGGCCCTTCATCCCGTGGTCGTACAGCATTTCCCGGCGCTCTTCCGATGGCAGGATGTACCAGTCGTAGGAGCGGACGAACGGGTAGACGCAGACCCATTCGGCCGGCGGAACGTTGCGTGAGAAGGCCGGCGAGTGGCTCTTGGAGAATTCTGCCGCCCGGTGGACTCCCATCGCCGACCAGACAATCTCTGCGGACGCGAACTCGGCGGTGCGGCGGATTTTCCGGACTGCTGCCTGCAGCGCTTCGGGCTTGGATCCGTGGAGCCAGACCATGACGTCAGCTTCCTCACGCATCGCTGATACGTCGTAGAAGCCGCGCAGCGTGACCCCGTCCGCCTCAAGGGAGGCGACTACTGAGTCGAGTGATCCGGTGGCGGAGGGCTGCGTGAGCGCACTCCGCTTGAACACCGTCCACAGGGTGAAGAACTGCTCTGCCGCGACGTCGCCGTCGGTGGCTGTTGAAGGATTCTGCGTGTGCTCCGTGCGGGTTTGCTCACTCATGGTACTAGTCTGCCCCGCCGCAATGAGCAAACCGAAATTCAAAGGTTCTACTGCGCGTAGAAAGTCGCGAACATCACAGTGCCGC
The DNA here is from genome assembly GCF_013116745.1 of Arthrobacter sp. 260. Classification (GTDB taxonomy): domain Bacteria; phylum Actinomycetota; class Actinomycetes; order Actinomycetales; family Micrococcaceae; genus Arthrobacter_D. The sequence continues at coordinate 245,804 of NZ_JABFOE010000001.1, read as the reverse complement.
CGAATTTTCCGGCCGCTAGGTGAGCCGGTCGGCCAGCGCTTTCGCCCGCACCCGTGCGTCGTCGATCACGGCTACGAGACCAGTTCCTGCCAGCCAGGCGCCGGTGATTTCCAGAGTGCGCTCAACAGCGGCGGCGGCACGGACGCGTGCCACCAGGTCCCGGTGACCGACTGACGCGTGAGGGAGCGCACCGTTCCAGCGGACCACCTTCCAGCCCACCACGTCATCATCGGCAATCGGGGTCTCCAGCAGGGCCGACGCGTCGGCGAGCGCCTGCCGGTAGAGGCTGTCGTCGTCGGCGAGTTCCTCCCCCACCTGCCCAGCCCTGCCATAGGACAGGCGCAGCACGTGCGAACCCGGCCCGGCCTGGTCGGCGAGCCACTGCCATTTGGCGGTGGCGTGGGTGAGTGCTTTGGCGCTGACTCCCTCGGCCCCCGCAGCCACCAGGACGCCGGTCCCCCGGGGATGTGCGTCGAGTTCCGGGACGTCGACCACGAGGGTCACCAGCGCAACGCCGGGAACCGCCCGGGGGCGGTCAGTGACCAGCCGCGGCAGTGCCTCACCCAGCAGGTCGACGGCGCCAGGCCCATCCACTGCCATCACGACGGCGTCTGCCGTCATCGTGGACTCGGTGCCGGTGGGTTCGGTGCCGGTGGGTTCGGTGCCGGTGGAAGCGCTCGTGGTGATCGTCCAGCCGGTCCCGGCGCGCGCGATGCTGCGCACGTCGTTCCCGGGCTGCAGGTGAACGCCAGCGTCGCTCAGTTCGGTGGTCAGCACCCGCGTGAGCTGGGCCATCCCTCCGCTCAGTCCCCCGACCGCTGATCCGGCCGGCGCTGCTGCGCGCATGGCGCCTACTGCAGCGCCGAGTGACCCGTGCTTCTTCATCATCTTGCGGAGGCCCGGTGCCACCGAATCGACGTCCAAGTCATCAGGGTCAGCAGAGAATACTCCGCCGACCACCGGGGCAACGAGACGGTCGAGGACGTCCACTCCCATCCGTGCGCGCACCACCTCGCCGAGGCTGACGCCGTCGTCCTTGTACAGGCTTCCGAGGGGCAGCACCCGGTCCAGGGATGCGCGCAGCGCTCCCGCGCGGCCGATGGCCTTAACGATGTCGGGGTCCAGCACGTCGGCGGGAATACCCAGGATGCCGCTGCGGGGCAACGGCATCGCGCTGTGCTGGGGGTCTTTTCCGGGGAACCGGATCCAGGCGCCCACCGGGTTGGGGGTGACCAGCAGGTCCCCGAGGCCCAGTTCGCGTGCCAGCGCCGGGACCGTCTCCGAACGGGTGGAGTAGGACTCGGCACCGCTGTCCAGCCTCAGCCCGGCGACCTCGTGGTCGGCAACGCAACCGCCGAAACCCGCTGAGCGCTCGAGGACTGTGACGTCCAGACCCCGGCCCGCCAGCTCACGGGCCGCGATCAGCCCGGCCATTCCGCCACCGATGACGACGACGGTCTTGGCCGCCGCCTGGCGGGAAACAGTGGTGCGGTGCGGCATGGTTACGGTTCCACCGAGTGGACGAGTTCGACGATGCGCGTGAGGACTGTGGGATCGGTGTCCGGCGGTACCCCGTGGCCGAGGTTCACCACGTGGCCCGGGGCGGCTGACCCCGCCTTCAGTACGTCGAGCACGTGTGCTTCGAGCACCTCCCACGGCGCGGTGAGCAGGGCAGGGTCGATGTTGCCCTGCAGCGGAACCGTGCCGCCGAGACGCCGGTTGGCCTCGTCGAGGGGAAGCCGGTAATCCACTCCCACCACGTCCACCCCGACATCGCGCATGGCGACCAGCAGCTCCGAGGTGCCGGTCCCGAAGTGAATGAGGGGTGCGCCGAGGCCCCTGACGAACTCGAGGGCACGGCCGGAGGCGGGGGCGACGTGTGCCTGGTAGTCCGCCAGACCGAGGGATCCAGCCCATGAATCGAACAGCTGCGCCGCGCTGGCACCGGCTTCCAGCTGGGCCCGGAGGAACTTGCCCGACGCGTCGGCAGCCCAACGCGTAAGAGCACCCCAGGTCTCCGGGTCGGAGTGCATCATGGTGCGGGGGCCGAGGTGGTCGCGGGACGGTTTGCCCTCGACCATGTAGGCGGCGAGCGTGAACGGCGCGCCTGCAAAACCGATCAGTGGGGTGCTGCCGAGTTCAGCGACGGTCAGCGCGACCGCCTGCCGGATCGGTTCAAGCGCCTCGTCGGTGAGCTCCGGCAGCGCCGCGACGTCGGCGGCGGTGCGGATCGGGGAGCCGAGCACCGGCCCGATTCCCGGGACAATGTCGACGTCGACGCCGGCAAGTTTCAGCGGGATGACGATGTCGGAGAAGAAGATGGCCGCATCCGTGTCGTGGCGGCGGACCGGCTGGAGGGTGATCTCCGAGGCCATGGCCGGGTCCAGGCACGAGTCGAGCATTGCTGTCCCCTCCCGCAGTTTGCGGTACTCGGGCAGCGATCGCCCGGCCTGGCGCATGAACCACACCGGGCGACGGCTGGGCCGCTCACCGCGGTAGGCCGAGATCAGTGGCGAGGAGGAAGTCCGGCCATCTACCAGGGGGTGTGTTGCACTCAAAGTCATATCTCGATTGTGCCCAAGTTCGGACGGTTTGGGTTAACCCGCCCGTCGCCGACATGTGGTGGACCGCCCGGCTCCCCCGCCCTCCGGCTGGCGCAAGGTGGTGAATCTCACCCCGAACCGGGTCGCCCCGATCCCTGGATTGGCGGGGAACTTAGGCAAGCCTATTCAAGGGTGGGGCACAGATTTCGCTATGCTGGTGGGGCTGTGGTTTTACTATCCTTGGTTGCAACCCATTCCGATGTGGATCTGGAAACCGTCGCCCGACTCAGTGTCGGCGCCGACCAGGTCGCATCCGTTGTGCTCGCTGACGGCCCGGCGGTCTCCGGGGCAGTCACCCTGGCCACCTGCAACCGCCTCGAAATCTATTGCGATGCCCCGTCCAGCGACGATGTGGAGGCTGCACGCTCCACAGTCATCGCCCGCATCAGTGAGCTGTCGGGTCTACCCGAGAGCTGGGTCTCATCGGCCTTCACCACCCGCACGGGCGAGGATGTTGCCCGTCACCTCTTCGCTGTCGGTGCGGGCCTTGACTCGGCCGTCGTCGGCGAACGGGAAATCGCCGGCCAGGTGCGTCGCGCATTGATCGAATCCCAGGCCAAAGGGACCACCAGCGGACCGCTGGTTCGACTCTTCCAGGAAGCCTCCCGCACCGCGAAGGACGTCGGGGCACAGACAGCGCTGGGCAGCCAGGGCCGCTCCATCGTGTCGGTCGCCCTTGAACTCGCAGCTGACCTTTCGCTTACCCGCGAATTCGCTGACAAGTCAGTGGTGGTGTTCGGGACCGGCGCCTACGCCGGTGCCACCATGGCACTGCTGAAGGAGAAGGGCTGCACCAATGTCTCGGTCTACTCCTCCTCCGACCGCGCCGAAACCTTTGTCTCCACCCGGGGCGGCGTCGCGCTGACCTCCGAAACCCTCCCCGCCGCGCTGGCTGAGGCCGACATTGTGGTGGGCTGCAGCGGCAGCGACAACCGGGTCGAGGCCGACGACGTCGAGCGGGTCCGCGCCGGCGTCGACAAGCCCCTGATCATCGTCGACCTCGCGCTCAGCCACGATTTCGACCCAGCCGTGGGTTCCCTGCACAACGTTGAACTGATCACCCTCGAGTCGGTGCGGGCTGCAGCCCCCAGCGAACAGGCCGCGGCCCTCAGCCAGGCGAGCACACTCGTCGCCGATGCCGCGAGGAACTTCCAGGACCGCCAGAACTCGCGGGCCATGGACACGGCTATCGTCGCGCTCCGGAAGCACACCCAGCAGGTGCTGGAATCTGAAATGCAGAAAGTCAGAGCCCAGCACGGGTGCACCGCGGCGGCAGAAGAAGTGGAGTTCGCTCTGCGGCGGATGGTCCGCCAACTACTGCACGTGCCGACGGTCCGCGCCCGGGAACTGGCAGCCGACGGCCGCCAACAGGACTACGCCGCAGCGCTGGAAGCGTTGTACGGCATCAACCTGGACGCCCCGGCCAACCAGTCGGGCGAAGCCAGCTGCCCGGTACGGCAGGATCCGCCTGCCACCGGCACTGCCTAACCTGACTCAGTTCTAGTAGACCGGCTTCTCCGGCTCAATCTGTTTGACCCACTCCAGGATGCCGCCGTCCACGTTGTAGACCCGCGAGTGTCCTTCGGTGCGCAGGTGCCGGACCACGTCGGCTGATCGCCCACCCGCCTTGCAGTGCACGTAGACATCCCGGTCCGCGCTGACCGTCAGTTCGCCGGAGAGCACCGAGTTCTTGGGCATGAGGGTAGCGCCGTCGATTCGGACAATTTCGTATTCCCCCGGTTCCCTGACATCGATCAGGTCGAAATCTCGCTCCCCGCTTCCCCGTTCGCGGAGCAACCGCTCGAGCTCGGCGACGCTGACCGACGGCACGCGGTTCTCCGACGCTTCGTCGGCCGCTGTGTCGCCGGCGGCCGGGAGTCCACAGAACGCCTGGTAGTCCATCAGCTCGGTAACCGGCGACGCGTCGGGATCGCGACGGACGCGCACCTCGCGCCAGCTCATTTGCAGTGCATCGAAGATCAGCACCCTACCCAGCAGCGAAACCCCCGTGCCGGTGATCAACTTGATCGCCTCGTTGACCATGACCGACCCGATCTGGGCACACAGGACACCGAGCACCCCGCCCTCGGCGCAGGACGGCACCGATCCTGGCGGTGGGGCATCCGGGTACAGGTCACGGTAGCTCGGGCCGTGCTTGGCCCAGAACACGCTCACCTGCCCGTCGAACCGGAGAATTGAGCCCCAGACATAGGGCTTTCCCAGGATCTCGGCAGCATCGTTGACCAGGTAGCGGGTGGCGAAGTTGTCGGTGCCATCCAGAATGAGGTCGTACCCGGAGAAGATGTCCACGGCGTTGCTGTTGTCCAGCCGCACCTCGTGTTTGATAACGGTGACCAGCGGATTCAGTTCCGCGATGCGCTGGGCCGCCGATTCCGCCTTCGACTGCCCGACGTTCGAGACCCCGTGGATGATCTGCCGTTGCAGGTTGGACAGGTCAACGACGTCGTCATCGACAATGCCGAGTGTCCCTACCCCGGCCGCGGCGAGATACAACAGCGCTGGGGAGCCCAGGCCACCGGCACCGATAACCAGCACCCGGGCGTTCTTCAGACGCTGCTGCGCTGTCATCCCAAATTCGGGGATGATCAGGTGGCGGGAATAGCGCTCAGTCTCTTCCCGGGTCAGCGTGGCATGCGGGGCAACCAGGGGGGCCAGAGCCTGGCCGTTTGTGCTCATGCATTAAATGTATGCCCGTTGAACTGCCGGGGGCCAGCCGCGCGACCGGAGAGGTTACCCACGGGTAAACTGGAGGCTACCTCCCCGGCCCCACCGTGGGACACCCTCGACCGAAAGCCAGACGAACTGTGAGCGCAGAAGCACCGACAGGCGGCAAACCAACCCGCCTCCCGCGGGATGAGCGACGGCGTCAGCTGCTGAGCGCCGCCCACGAAGTGTTTGTTGCCAACGGGTACCACGGTGCGGCGATGGACGAAATTGCCGAGGTGGCGAAGGTCAGCAAGCCAGTGCTGTACCAGCACTTCCCGGGGAAGCGGGAGCTATACCTGGCATTGCTGGAAAGCCACCTCGCCGAGCTGACCGCCCTGCTGGTGGAGGCTCTCCAGTCCACCACCGACAACAAGCTCCGGGTGCACGCCACGATGCGGGCTTACTTCCAGTTCATAGCCCAGGACAGCCAGGCTCACCGGTTGGTCTTTGAATCCGATTTGTTCAACGACCCCGACGTCAGCGGCCGGCTGGAAGAGTTCAACGCCCGGTTTGCCGACGCGATCGCTGGCGTGATCGCGGAGGACACCCGCCTGTCCCATCTGGAAGCGACTCTGCTGGGGCACGGTCTGGCCGGGATGGCACAGGTCAGCGCGCGCTACTGGCTGGAGACTGACGGCAGCATGGACATCGATGCCGCGAGCGAGCTGATTTACCGTTTAGCTTGGCGCGGAATCAGTCGCTTCCCCAAGGAAATCTAGAGTAAGTTCCAGTGAGGGCAAGCAATCACCACCCACTTACCGCTATAGCAGGAGGAACCGCCATGGAAATCAAGATTGGTATCCAGAACGTCAACCGGGAAATCGTTCTCGAGTCCGAACAGACCGCCGACGAGGTTGCGGACATTGTTGCAAAGGCGATGAACGGCGGTTCTGAGCTCCGGCTGGCGGACAGCAAGGGCCGCCACGTCATCGTGCCAGCAAACGTTCTCGGCTACGTGGAAATCGGCGCCGAAGAGTCACGCCGGGTAGGTTTCGGGGCCCTCTAGCGAGCGGCCCAATCAGGACCAGAGGCGGGGTCGGGCATGGTAACGCTCCTGGCAGTCACCCTGGTGACGCTGGTGCTCGGCGTTGCCGTGCGATTCGCCAACCGGCACCATCAGCACTACAACACGTTGCTGCTGCCGGTCCTCGCCCTCGCCTCGGGTCTGGCCAGCTGGGTGATCGTGCAGTTCACGGGGCTAGGCTACAACCCGGATCTGTTTTGGCTCAGCTGGCTACTGCCAATCCTCGCCTCCACCGTAATCACCGTTGGTGTCGCGTGGTGGCTCGGTCAGCACCGGGAAGCATCCGAGGCTGCAGCACTCCGGAAGGTGTCCGATGACTAGCGTTCCGGCCGCCCCGCGCCGCCGTCGGACTCCCCCGCCGTCGAACCAGGCCCTGTAGGCTCACATAATGAGCGTTACACCCGAGCTGGCACTCTCACTCGACAACCGCTTCGCGCGGGAACTGCCCGAGCTGGCGATTCCCTGGCAGGCAGAGGCAGCGCCCGCACCCCGGTTGCTCGTCCTGAACGACCCCCTCGCCGCGCACCTGGGGCTCGACAGCTCCGCCCTGCGCACGCCGGAGGGGCTCGGCCTCCTGACGGGTGCCGCAGTGCCCGAAGGCGCGACCCCGGTGGCCCAGGGCTACGCCGGGCACCAGTTCGGTGGGTTCTCCCCCCGTCTGGGCGACGGACGGGCGCTTCTCCTCGGAGAACTTACTGACGTGGGCGGCGACCGGTACGACCTGCACCTCAAGGGGTCGGGTCGCACCCCCTTCGCCCGAGGCGGCGACGGCCTGGCCGCCGTCGGACCAATGCTCCGGGAATACATCATCAGCGAAGCCATGCACGCTCTCGGGATCCCCACGACCCGTTCCCTCGCCGTCGTGGCAACCGGACGATCGGTCCGCAGGGAAACCCTCCTGCCCGGCGCAGTGCTGGCCCGGGTTGCGTCCAGCCACCTCCGGGTCGGCAGCTTCCAGTACGCGCAGACCATGGGCGACGTCGGCCTCCTCCGCCGCCTCGCCGATCACGCGATCAGCCGCCACTATCCCGACGCCGCGACCGCCGACCACCCCTATCTCGCCCTGTTCGAGGCTGTCCAGGCTGTCCAGGCCTCTCTGGTGGCCAGGTGGATGCTCGTCGGGTTTGTGCACGGGGTGATGAACACCGACAACATGACCATTTCCGGGGAATCAATCGACTACGGCCCCTGTGCCTTCATGGACGGCTTCGATCCCGGAGCGGTGTTCAGCTCCATTGACGATGCCGGTCGCTACGCCTACGCCAACCAACCGGTGGTCGCTGAATGGAACCTGGCCAGGCTCGCCGAGGCGTTGTTGCCCCTCCTCCACGATGACCAGGAGCAGGCTGTCGCGCTGGCCACCGAATCGCTCGGACGGTTCCGGGACCAGTACGGTGCCGCGTGGGCAGCCGGAATGAAGGCCAAGCTGGGGATCGCCGCCAACCATGACGGCTCGGTGGTGCTGCCCCTGGTGGATCAGCTCGTGAACCTGCTACAGGACACTGGAGTCGATTACACCTCCTTCTTCAGGTCCCTCGGGGCTGCGGCACGGGGCGACGTCGGGCCGGTGCACGCCGTAGTCGGCGGCGACGGGCAGGGTCTGGACGGATGGCTGGAACGCTGGCTGGCTCTCGGCCCGGACTCCGCTGCGATGGATCTGGCCAATCCCGTCTATATCCCCCGCAACCATCTGGTGGAGGAAGCCCTCACAGCAGCGACGGCGGGCGATCTGGAGCCGCTCGGACGCCTGCTGGAAGCGGTCACCGCGCCGTTTGACGACCGCCCGGGACTCGAACGCTACGCCGTCGGCGCACCGGAGGACTTCGGAACCTACCGGACCTTCTGCGGCACTTAGGCAGCCGGTCCTTCTCGCAATCGCCAGGCCGCACCTTGTTTGGGGCTGCCGCGGTCCCTTATCCGGCGGCGTCGCGAAGCTAGCGTGACGGATTCCAGGCGGGTAACCGGATCGGTCCTCCCCGGTTCGGCACCTGCGCCAGCACCTGGACCTGCACCTGCACCTGCACCTGCACCTGCGCTTGCCCGTGTGACGGCTCCGGTGCCTGCACCGACGCTGGCCCGTGTGACGGCTCCGGTGCCGGGTAGGGGTGGTGCTGTGGAGTGGTAGGTGTGGCCGGTGGGCGTGGTGATGCTGAAGGTGTGTCGGGGGCGGGTTTGTGGTCTTGATCCGAGGACTGTTTGGGCTGTCCAGCCGGGACGTTCCTTGGTGTGATTGCACGCTTCGCAGAGCCCTGCCCCGTTGGTGATGGTGGTGGGTCCGCCGCGGTGCCAGGGGATGATGTGGTCGAAGTGGCGGATCGGTGCGTCGCAGTACGGGGTGCGGCACGTGTCATCGCGGGCGGTGATGAACCGGCGTTGGGCTTTCGTGAAGAGGCGGGCGGTGGAATCCATCGCCACTAACTCCCCGGTCGACGGCGCGGTGTAGAGCCGACGTAACCAGACATCGAAGGCATGGTGTGCAGGGTCGACAGCGGTAGCGGTGTTCCCGGCCGGATCGACGACGGTCGGGGCGGGAGGAGCTGGTGCGGATCCAGTGGCTGGGTTGGTGGCCAGACGAGTTGTGGCGGCGGGGCCCTGGCCGGTTCTGGCAGGCCCGGGATCGCTAGTACTCAAGCCGGTTGTCCCGTCGGTCATCTGCCGTCCCGTTTGGAGGAGGGTGCGTGCCCAGTGGGAGCCGATGATGCCGTAGCCGGGGATCCGGGCGGGTTCGCTGTCGCCTTGGAAGAGGGCGCGGTCGGTCATGATGAGCTGCAACTCGACCCGGCTGACACCGCCGGGGACCCCGGTGACACGTTCGACCAGGGTGTCAGCCATCACCTGCCCCCGAGACCTGGGGTCGCCGGCCGCCCTAGTGGTGTCCGCGTGGCGTGACAACGCAGCATAGGTGGAGACTGCTTCCTTCACGGGGAGCAGGGCGGTGAGGTAGGCCATCGTGTCGGGTGCGGGACGGATACTCACGCACCGTTCCGTCACCGCGCGGGCGGCCCGGTTCACCACCGACCGGGGATCCCTCCGATAGGAGGCGGCCTTCACCGCCGCGACAATCGCCCGATCCCCGCACCCGTCGAACGTGCCTGTGTCGGGGGCGAGTTCCTCATCGACCGCTGCCCGGTCCTCAGCGGACAGGCACGCGGTTTCTTTTACCAACAGGGTGGCCCGCCACTCATTCAACTGGCCACAATGCAAGGCCGCCAACGTGTGGGGCATTTCCGTGACCAGCGCCCGGGCTAATCCGAGGAGGCGGCTGCCGCGGGACGGGGACTCACGCCTCGCTAACGCGATCTGCGCCCCTACACCCTTGCCCCGCTCAGCAGCGGGAACCCCGGCCAGAGCCTGGACCTGCCGTTCGGACACGTCGACAGCCACCGTGATCCGGGCCTGGACGCCGGCGATTGCGGACTTCAGATCCTCGAGTTCCCGCAACTGATCTATTAGCCCCGCCGCATCACCGGCTGGCCGCAGGGAGTGGAGGGCTTCGACCAGCTCCCGAACGGAAGATTCACTGCGACGGAAGGACCTGGTAGCTGCGGGAGATTCACCGCGACTGCGACTGCCGGACCGGGTAGCTGCGGGAGATTCACCGCGATTGCGATCGGGGCCAACGGACCGGGGCCCCAAGAGAGCAATACCGGCAGGCGAGGACGCATAGTCAGAGACCAGTGATGACGCAGCGGCACCAACCGACGAAGCAGTACCGGTGATGCCAGTACCAGAAACAGCACCAGAAACAGCACCAGGACGGGCGCCGCCGTCGGGCCCGCCAACCGGACCAGAACCGCCCCGCGGGGCGGCCACCCGGGCGGGGATTCCCTTCCGTTGCGGTGATGGAGCTGTGCTGCCTTCCATACCTTTATTGTCCCAAACCCCACCGACATTCCTGCGGATTTACAGGCTATGTGGACAAATCTCTCGAACAAATATTCGAGGTGACCAGCTCGCGCACCCGACCGTCCCACGTCAGGCCAGACACAGGACTCTCAGACAGATCAAGCCCGGATCCATCTTTGGATTGGTGGACATTTGGGCTGAAGAATTCGTTGCTAGGCGGTCAGCCCGAGGACGCTCATGCGCCGTGAATGATTGCGGGTCAGCTGCGAGAAGAGCAAGAGGGTCTCCTTTTCCTGATCTTCCTCCGCACCGGCGAACAGCAAGGCACCGAGGAAGGCCCGCTCAATCCCGATCCGTTGCGCCTGGGTAAGGGCCTCGCCCACTAGACGCCGTCCCCAGAGCGCCAACCGTGACGCCAACCGCGGATCGTCCGCGAGCGCTGCCTGCAGACGCTCCTGCAGCAGCGGACCCTGCTCATCAGCAGACTGGATCCTGCCGATCAGCTCACGGGTAGGAGCATCCAGCCGTCCGGCGAGCGCCGTGTAGAAATCATCCGAGATTGCATCAATCACGTACGCCTTCATCAGGGATTCGTACCAGTCGCCCGGCCGGGTCCGTTCATGGAAGGAGTCAATGGACGGCTGGAACGGGGTCATCGCTGTTTCCACATCAACGCCCAGCGCTGCCAAATGGGCGCTGACCATCTCGAAGTGTTCGAACTCGATCACGGCGAGACGCCCCAGCGTGGCGCGGTCATGGAGCGTGGGCGAGAACCGGGCATCCGATGACAGCCGCTCAAACCCTGACAATTCCCCATAGGCCATCACCCCGAACAGGTCCACGATGAACCGGGCGTACCGGGGATCATCGGGAAGCCTCGGTGGTGCGCTGGCGGCGGCATCTGGGGTGGCACCAGATGCCGAAGCGTCGGAGGTGGGGTGCTGAGGGGTGACTTGCCCGGACGGGGAGGACGGCGCTGAACTCATGGACTTAAGGGTACCGGTGTCGAACGCCCGGGCCCCCGCCATCTGTGTCACCGCCAATCCTGCACCCCCGGAGCCAGGTGTATTACGGTTGAAGTTGTGCCGTACTCGCATCTGGATTTATCGAACCGGAATTCGCAACTGCAGCTGACCCGTTCCCTGCAGTTGCTCCGTGAAGAGTTGAACCTCGAGGCTGACTTCCCGCCCGAGGTTCTCGACGAGGCCAGGCGGGCTATCACCAACAATTCCTCCCCCACGACCGATCTCACCGGCCTTGGTTTCATCACCATCGACCCGCCCGGGTCCACTGACCTGGACCAGGCGGTCCACCTGGAACGCGACGGGACCGGCTATCGCGTCTGGTACGCCATAGCGGATGTGCCGGCCTTCGTGGCACCCGGCGGCGCCATCGACCGTGAGGCCCGCCGCCGCGGTCAAACCGTGTACGCGCCGGACGGCCGGATCTCTCTTCATCCCGAGCTGATCTCCGAGGATGCAGCCAGCCTGCTGCCCGGGAAGGTGCGGCCCGCCTATGTATGGCAGTTCCGGCTGGATGCGGAAGGAGTGGTGCAGGACATGGACCTTGAGCGCGCCACGATCCGCAGCCGGGCGCAACTGACGTACGAACAGGTACAGCGGGATATTGACTCCGGCGGCGCCCCCGAGAACCTGCTGCTGCTCAGGGAGGTGGGACTGTTACGCATCGAACTTGAACGGCTGCGCGGGGGCGCCAGTCTGAACCTTCCCGAGCAAGAGATCGCCAACGACGGCGACAGGTATTTCATCCTCACCTCACCGCCGCTGCCCGCCGAAGACTGGAACGCCCAGATCTCCCTGATGACCGGCATGGCCGCCGCGCAGTTGATGATCGATGGAAAGATCGGCGTGCTGCGCACCATGCCACCACCCGACGAAGAATCGGTGGGCCGTTTTCGCCACCAGGCACGGGTCCTGGGGAAACCCTGGCCGGAGGGCATGGCCTACGGCGAGTTCCTGCGAAGCCTCGACACCACCGAACCGCGGCAGCTGTCGCTGATGCATGCTGCCGCGTCGCTGTTCCGTGGTGCTGGCTACACCGCGTTCGACGGCGACCTGCCAGCCGCCATGACCCAGGCAGCCATCGCTGCACCCTATGCCCACACCACCGCCCCGTTGCGCCGGCTGGTCGACAGATTCGTGCTGGTAATCTGCGCTGCCCTGTGCGCAAGGACCGAGGTCCCCGGGTGGGCCCGGGACGCGCTGCCCGAACTCAATTCGCTAATGAACTCGTCCAATCAGCTTTCTTCCCGGCTGGAGCGGGGCGCCCTCGACGCCGTCGAAGCGGCGCTCCTGAGCAACCTGGTCGGCCAGGAGTTCGACGCCGTCGTCATCGCCGCCTCGAAGCCGCCGAACGGTAACTCCCCCGACGACTATCAGCCAGTCGGAACCATCCAGTTGGCCAACCCCGCGGTGGAGGCCAGGTGTGAGGGTGAACTGGTCGCCGGCGAGGAGGTGCGGGTCCGACTGGTACTCGCCGACATCCCCACCCGGACCACCCGGTTCGAGTTGGTCAATGGCACGCCCCCGCCCGGCGTGTCGGGCGCCGCCGCCGGGGCAGGGTAGAGTTAACTTCCGTAGTAATGGATGCCCGGTCGTACTCGTCATATCTTGATAAGTAACCCCTGACCCGCAAGTACCTACGCGATCTTGAGTTCTTCTTAGCCGGCAGGATTCACTCGAATCCCCGGCCTGCAGTTGTAAGCCCGCGATCGGCTTCCACTGGACGCCATGCGCCTGTTCCTCCGGGCTGACCACACGTCAGCCACCCGTCGAGTTCAAGCAGCCGCACGGCCTAAATGAACGGTATTTAATTGAACACTGATGACACCCAGGTGCAAGACACCCACCATCTCCAGGCTGACAACAGCGACGACGAAATCTTCGTCGAGGAGACCCTTGTAACCACTGATGAGCCTCACAAGGAGGCCGAGGAGACGTTCGCGGACTTCAACGTCCGCGCCGACATTGTGGAATCTCTCGCCGACGCCGGGATTATCCACCCCTTCCCCATCCAGGCCATGACCCTGTCCATCGCTCTCGGCGGGCATGACATCATCGGCCAGGCCAAGACCGGTACCGGCAAAACCCTCGGCTTTGGTATCCCCGCACTCCAGCGCGTGGTGGCCCCCAAGGACGACGGCTACGACCGCCTCCCCGTGCCCGGCGCTCCCCAGGCCCTGATCGTGGTCCCCACCCGCGAGCTCGCCGTCCAGGTTGCCGGCGACCTCACCACCGCTGCCAAGAAGCGGCACGCACGGATTGTGACCATCTACGGCGGACGGGCCTACGAGCCGCAGATCGAGGCGTTGAAGAACGGTACCGAGATTGTGGTCGGTACCCCCGGCCGCCTGATCGACCTGTACCGACAGAAGCTGCTCTCCCTCGCCAACGTGAAACTGGTGGTGTTGGATGAGGCCGACGAGATGCTCGACCTCGGGTTCCTTCCTGATGTCGAAACCCTGATCGCCGGCACTCCCGCGGTCCGCCAGACCATGCTGTTCTCCGCCACCATGCCTGGCCCAGTGGTCGCGATGGCCCGGCGCTACATGACGCAGCCCACCCACATCCGGGCCGCGGACCCCGAGGACGAGGGCATCACCAAGAAGGACATCCGCCAGGTCATCTACCGGGCGCACAACCTAGACAAGGCTGAGGTAGTGTCAAGGATCCTGCAGTCCCGCGGACGCGGACGAACCATCATCTTCACCAAGACCAAGCGCACCGCAGCGAAGCTTTCGGAGGAACTGATCGACCGCGGGTTCGCTGCCGGAGCAATCCACGGCGACCTCGGCCAGGGCGCCCGCGAGCAGGCACTTCGTGCCTTCCGCGGTGACAAGATCGACGTCCTGGTCGCTACCGAGGTGGCAGCCCGGGGTATCGACGTGGAGGACATCACCCACGTCATCAACTACCAGTGCCCCGAGGACGAAAAAGCGTACCTGCACCGGGTTGGCCGCACCGGCCGCGCGGGCAAAAAGGGCACCGCGGTCACCTTCGTGGACTGGGACGACATGCCCCGCTGGGGCCTGATCAACAAGGCCCTGGGCCTGGCTGCCGCCGAGCCAGTAGAAACCTACTCCTCGTCCCCGCACCTTTACGAGGAACTCGACATCCCCGAGGGCACCAAGGGCAGGCTCCCCCGCAACAAGAGGACCCTCGCCGGCATCAACGCCGAGACGCTCGAGGATCTTGGCGAAACCGGCAAGAAGCACCGCGCCGGTGCTGATGCGCAGGGCTCCGCCCGGGGACGCGGCTCGGAACGTTCGGGTGGCGGCGACCGCTCACGCGGCGGGGACCGCTCGCGTTCCACCGACCAGCGCGGTGCGCAGAAGTCCGGGGATGCCCCGGGCAGCAGCCGTCGTCGTCGGTCGAGTGGATCCAGCGGATCCAGCGGATCCAGCGAGGATTCAGGACAGGCACGACAGGCAGCAACTTCCGCGCCCGCCGGTGACAGCGCGCCTGCCGCCGACCGTCCCCGTCGGAGCCGTTCGAGGACCCGTAGCCGCAACGGTGAGGTAGTCAACAAACCCGCCGCCGGAACCGAGGGCTAAGCACTCAGTGGCCGTTCCCGGGACGGCGCCCCTGTGGCGCCCGGACGGCAGCAATCTGGTGGTGCACGCCGACAACGCGAGCTACCTTCCCACGCTGCCGGACAGGTCCTTCACCATGATCTACGTTGACCCGCCCTTCAACACAGGGCGGGCTCAACGGCGCCAGCAGACCTCGATGGTGCGCAACCTTGACGGAACCGGGGACCGCGTCGGTTTCAAGGGACACAGCTACTCGACCGTCAAGGGCATGCTCGCCAGCTATGACGACGCCTTCGAGGACTACTGGGAGTTCCTTGCGCCACGCCTTGCTGAGGCGTGGCGGCTCCTCACCGACGACGGCACCCTGTATGTACACCTGGACTATCGGGAAGTGCACTACGTCAAGGTGATGCTCGATGCGCTCTTCGGCCGGGAGAGTTTCCTGAACGAGATCATCTGGGCCTACGACTACGGTGCCCGAGCCAAGAGCCGGTGGCCCGCCAAACACGACAACATCCTGGTCTACGTCAAGGACCCGGCGAATTACTACTTCGACAGCAGCGGGGTGGACCGGGAGCCGTACATGGCCCCGGGACTGGTCACGCCCGAGAAGGCGGCGCTCGGCAAGCTCCCCACCGACGTGTGGTGGCACACCATCGTCTCCCCCACGGGCCGGGAAAAGACCGGCTACCCCACGCAGAAACCCGAGGGCCTCCTCCGCCGTGCTGTCACGGCCAGCAGCCGCGAAGGCGACTGGGTTCTTGACTTCTTCGCGGGGTCCGGGACGTTGGGCGCAGTGGCAGCGAAACTGGGCCGCCGCTTTGTCTGCGTGGACCAGAACCCCCAGGCGATCGAAGTGATGAGCTCACGGCTCGGCCAATACTGTGAGCCTTCCACCCCGGCAGCACCGGACCGGGCCTAGAAGATCCAGTTCACCCGGAGGGGGTCAGCGGACGACGACGGACCCGGTGGCGAGCGCCTCAATTTGCTCGAGCACCGCAGCCGAGGTCAGGTTCTCGCCCAACCGGTTGGGCTTCCCCTCCCCGTGGTAGTCACTGGATCCGGTCGCGAGCAACCCGTGCCGGGCGGCGATGCGCCGGAGCTCCTGGCGTCCGGGCTCCGGGTTGTCACGGTGCTCAATCTCCAGCCCCTGCAGACCGGCGTCGATCATCTGGCCGACGACGTCGTCGCCCACCACCCGTCCGCGCGCCGAGGCCACCGGATGGGCGAAGACCGCCACCCCTCCCGCCTGGCGGATCAGCTCGACGGCCCGAGCGGGGTGCGGGGCGTAGTGGCCCACCCAGTAGGGCGAGGCGGCGGTGAGGATGTGCTTGAAGGCCTCACTACGGTCGGACACGATTCCCAGCGTCACCAGCGAATCAGCAATGTGGGGACGGCCGACCGTTGCGCCTTCGGCAATGTGCTCCTGCACGTCCGCCCAGGTGATGGGATAGTCGGCGCCGAGGCGTTCAACCATGCGCTCCGCCCTCGACAACCGGGCATCCCTGGACCGCTGGATCTCCTCCACCAGGGGCGCATGCAGGGGATTGTGAAGATAGGAGAGCACATGGACACTGATGCCCGTGTCGGTGCGGCAGGAGACCTCCATCCCGGGGATCAAAGCAACCCCTTCCCGCTGCGCCGCCTCCGCGGCTGGGCCCCAACCAGCTGTCGAGTCGTGGTCGGTCAGTGCTATGACGTCGAGTCCGGCGTCCCGGGCCGCCCTGATCAGCACGGCTGGGCTTTCGGTGCCGTCCGAGACGGTCGAGTGGGTGTGTAGGTCGATTCTCACCCACCCAATCTACGCCCGCGCCGACGCACCGGTGGACAACTGTTTGGTTGCCTCCGGTACCGGTGGGATCATAGGGGGGTGAGTACTGCAGAGAACAACACCCTGTCCCAGACCGCCGCGACGCCCCCCACCCCAGAGGAGCAGCCCCTCGCCGCCCGGAACGAGAACCGTTCCCAGCGGCCGGATTCGGATGCTTTCAAGGCCTTCATGGCCCAACAGTGGGCGACGAAGCCCACCGAGCTGCCCGCCGAGGCGGAGGTGGCGCCCTACGCAGCGAAGCGTCGCCGGGCCATCTCCGACAAGTTCCCCGGCGAGCGAATCGTGATCCCTGCCGGGCCCTTCAAGGTGCGCTCCAATGACACCGACTACCGTTTCCGTCCACATTCAGGATTCGCCCACCTGACCGGTTTCGGACTCGACCACGAGCCGGACGCCGTGCTGATCATGGAACCCACCGAGGCTGGCCAGGGCGACGACGGTGGCCAACACCACGCCACCCTGTACTTCAAGGAGCTTGCCGGGCACGACAACCCGGAGTTCTACGCCAACGCGCGGTACGGCGAGTTCTGGATCGGCTCCCGTCTGTCCCACGCCCAGGTCAGGGCACTTCTGTCGATTGAGACAGCGGACCTGGCCGAGCTGGAGGTCGCGATCACCAAGGACGCGGGAGTGCCCGAGGTCGGCGGCATGCGGATCCGGTTGCTGCGCGAGGTGGACCTCAACGCCGACGCACTGGTCGACACGTCCCGGATCAACACCGGCGTCGACCTGGAAAAGTCCGACGAGCTGGACAGCAAACTTGCCGAGGCACTCTCCGAGCTCAGGCTCCTGAAGGACTCGTGGGAGGTCGAGCAGATGAAGATTGCCGTCGCCGCGACCGTCAACGGGTTCCACGAAGTGGTCAAGGAACTCCCCCGCGCCATCACCCACCCCCGCGGTGAGCGTGTGGTCGAAGGTGCCTTCTTCGCCCGGGCACGCGAGGAAGGCAACGATCTGGGATACGACACCATCGCAGCGTCCGGCAACAACGCGACGGTGCTCCACTGGATCAGGAACAACGGGCAGGTCCACGCCGGTGACCTGTTGCTCCTGGACGCCGGCGTCGAAGCCGACAGCCTGTACACCGCCGACATCACCCGCACCCTCCCGGTGAACGGCAAGTACTCGGACATCCAGCGGAAGATCTACCAGGCTGTGCTCGACGCGGCCGACGCCGGATTCGCCGCCGCCCAGCCGGGCCGCAAGTTCCGTGACGTGCACCAGGCATCAATCAGCGTCCTGGCTGAACGCCTCGACGCCTGGGGCCTGCTCCCGGTGTCCCTCGAAGTGGCACTGTCCCAGGACGGCCAGCACCACCGGCGCTGGATGCCCCACGGCACCAGCCATCACCTCGGCATGGATGTGCACGACTGCGCACAGGCCAAGCGTGAGCTCTACCTGGATGGGGTCCTCACCGAGGGCATGGTGTTCACCATCGAGCCGGGCCTGTATTTCAAGGACGAGGACCTGTCAGTACCCGAGGAGTTCCGCGGCATCGGTGTACGGATCGAAGATGACATCCTGATGACCGCCGAAGGCCCCGTAAACCTGAGCGCGGCGCTGCCCCGCGAGGCTGACGACGTCGAGGCCTGGATGGCGGGCATCTACAGCCCCACCGGCGAGTAATCCGATGACCGCCCAGCCGTCAGCGTCGTTGCCTGCGCCATCACCTGCAGAGCTGACGGCCCTGGCGGCCGGTCATGGTCTCGATCTGGATCCGGAGAGCCTGCGCTTCAACGAGGCAGGGCTCGACTACCGCGTGGTGTTCGCCACCGCGCTCGACGGCGAACCGTGGGTGCTGCGGCTGCCCCGCCGCCCCGACGTCTCGGCGAAGCTCGCTGAGGAAGCCCTGATCCTCAACTTCCTCAAACCCCGCCTCGACGTGGGCGTCCCCGACTGGCGCATCAAGGCCGCTGACCTCATTGCCTACCCGCTGCTTCCTGGAACCCCTGGCCTCACGCTCGACGACGCTGGTCAGCCAGTGTGGCATTTCGACACCTCGTCAGAGCACTATGCAACCTCACTGGGCCAGCTGATCGCCGCCCTGCACTCCGTGGACGTGGGCGATGCTGCCGCAGCCGGGGTCAACGTCCGGACATCGGCCGGCGTGCGTGACAAGTGGCGGGCGGACATCGCCCTCGCGAAGGAACACTTCACGGTGGCCGACTCGCTCCTGACCCGGTGGTCCCGCTGGCTCGACGTCGACTCACTGTGGCCGGATCGCACCGTCCTGACCCACGGTGAACTGTATCCGGCACACCTGTTGCTGGGACCCGATGACGGCATCCTCTCAGTACTCGACTGGACGACGGCGGCTGTGGGCGACCCAGCCCTGGATTTCATGTTCCAGCAGGTCAGCGCGCCACCCGAGGCGTTCATGAGGACCGTTGACGCCTACCGGGACATTACCGGCTGGGACGAGCCGCGGCTTGCCGACCGGTGTGCCGCGTTGATGGCCGCAGCTCCCGTCGGCTACGCGACCTTCGCCCTGGAGACCGGGGACCCCGGTCATTTAGCGGCAGCGTCCGCCCTCCTGGCCGGCGGACCAGGCGACTGAGTCCCGCTTCCCGCGTGACGCGGCCTGTACTTGCAGCTGCCCGCCCGGGTCCCCGTGGGGACGTCCGGGGACGTTACTGCTTCGGATCCTGTTCGGCGTTCTCCCTGGGTTCCTGCGTGCCGGTTGTCTCCGGAGCTTGCCCGTTGTCCGGCTGGGTCACCCGCACCCCGTACTGGGGGCGGCCGTCCGGGAGGTCGGCGAACTGTCCGCGCCGGGGACCTGACTCCGGGGTCGGGTCACCGGTGGCACTCTGCGGACCGCCTGGCTGCGCAGCGGCAGGCTGGCTGTCGCGGGGCGGCTGCGCCAGCGGATCCTGCCAAGCGGCCGGCGGCGTCGGCTGCTGAGGCGGCTGGCCACCGCCTGCGGGGGGCTGCCAGCCCTGCGGGGCATTGCCGGGATGCTGGGACTGCCCGTTCATGGGCAGTTGCTGCAGCATGCGACGTGCCTCGCCCGCCGCATCCGGTTCGACGATGACATCGTAGCTGGTCGCGATGACCTGGCTGGTGGAGGTGAAGTCCCGCTTGCCCCGCTGGAACGCATACGTGATCACGCCGAACAACATCCAGAACACTGCGCCGAGCGCCATCGAGGTAATGATCGGCAGGTACGCGCCGCCGTCGCCGAACAGGGTGAGGATCAGGCCTACGAAGAAGCCAAACCAGGCACCGGTCGCCGCGCTGGCGAGGGCCACCCGTGGGTAGCTGAGCCGCCCGGTGACCCGCTCGACTGTTTTCAGGTCGCTGCCAATGATCGAGACCTTCTGGACCGGGAACTTGCTGTCGGCAAGGTAGTCCACTGCCTTCTGGGCATCCAGGTAGGCACTGTACCGCCCGACGGTCTCGCCTTTGGGCAGGATGCGGCTTTCATCCCGTGACGCCGTTCGTCCAAGCACGTTTGACATGGTCCCATTCTTGCCCACTTTGACCGTGCTGTGGGTTCGTATCGCTCGCAGTGAACTAGCCCCCGCCGGCTCCCAACCGAATAACGCAGAACACGGTGTTCCGAAGTAGCCTAGGCAGGTGAGTACTAACCCGACCCGTGTCTTCGTGGCGCGCCTGCTTGGCCTCGACGTGTTTGACCCCCTGGGTGACCGTCTGGGCCGGCTTCGCGACGCCGTCGTCCTGGATCCCGGACCGAACGCCGCCCCGCAGGCGGTGGGCCTGGTGGTTGAGGTTCCTGGCAAACGGCGCGTCTTCGTGCCGATGACCCGGGTCACCTCTATTGACTCCACCCAGATTATTTGTACCGGGTTGGTCAACCTGCGCCGCTTCGAGCAGCGGGGCGCCGAGATGCTGGTCGTCGGTGAGCTGTTTGACCGACGGGTCACCCTCCGTGACGGCAGCGGAGAAGCGACCATCGAGGACATTGCCATCGAGATGGACCGTGCCGGCGACTGGCACGTGTCCCAGATGTTCATCAGGCGCGGGGCTGGGTCATCGCCCCTACGCGGTCTCCGACGCGGCGAGCGCCTGATCGTCGACTGGATGGATGCCTACCACGGCGGCACTGCAGAGCCCCAGGGTGCTTCCCAGTTCGTTGCGCAGCATGAGGACCTGAAACCCGCCGACTTCGCCGACGCACTCCACGAGATGAGCGACAAGCGGCGCACCGAGATTGCAGGCGCGCTGCAGGACGACCGGCTTGCGGACATCCTCCAGGAGCTGCCCGACGACGACCAGGTGCAGATCATCTCGTCCCTGAACCGCGAGCGCGCCGCCGACGTCCTTGAGGAAATGGACCCGGACGACGCAGCCGACCTGCTGAATGAGCTCCCCGAGGCCCAGAAGGAAGACCTGCTGGCGCTGATGGAACCCGAGGACGCCGAGGACGTCCGGCGGCTGCTCCAATATGAGGAGGACACCGCAGGCTCCATGATGACGACGGTGCCGGTCATTCTCCCGCCGGAGGCGACGGTGGCGGAAGCGCTGGCCCATGTCCGCCGGGAGGAACTCACTCCCGCTCTGGCGTCGTCGATCTTCGTCTGCCGGCCGCCCCTGGAGACGCCGACCGGACGGTACCTGGGCGTCGTCCACATCCAGCAGTTGCTGCGGTTCCCGCCACCCGAGCAGCTGGGCAACATCGTGGATACCGATCTGGAACCCGTCGGCGACCAGGCCAACATCAGTGAAGTGGCGCGCATCCTTGCCACCTACAACCTCAACTCCCTCCCCGTAGTCAACAAGGAGGGCCGGCTGGTCGGGGCGGTCACCGTGGACGACGTCCTCGACCATCTCCTGCCCGACGACTGGCGGGCCGCAAACGACTATCCCGGGCTGACGAAGGGAGCAACCAATGGCTGAGCGAATCAAGACCACTGCGACGGGGCTCGACACCCCCCGTGAGAGCCGGACCCGCTGGCTCCCCCGCTTGCGCCCGAACCCGGACCGGTTCGGCAGCGCCACCGAGAACTTTGCCCGGTTCATGGGGACCCCCCAGTTCCTGTTCTACATGACGGTGTTTGTTGCGGTCTGGCTGGCCTGGAACTCGTGGGCACCCGGCGGACTGCGTTTCGACAGCGCCGCTATCGGTTTCACCCTGCTGACCCTGATGCTCTCCCTCCAGGCGTCCTACGCTGCTCCGCTACTGCTGCTCGCCCAGAACCGGCAGGACGACCGCGACCGGGTGTCACTCCGCCAGGACCGCCAGCGCGCCGAACGCAACCTCTCCGACACCGAATACCTGACCCGCGAGATCGCCGAACTCCGCATCGCCATCCGCGAGGTTGCCACCCGCGACTACGTGAGGTCGGAGCTCCGCTCGGTGCTCGAGGAAATCCTCGACACCGATGACAAGGACACCGCGCTGCACAAGAAGGCCCGGCGCAGGAGCGGTGAGCAGACGGCGTCCCTGCCGAAGCTTCAGCCCAACCGGACAGACCGGACGTGATGGGTCCTTTAGTCACACCGCTGGAGGACATTGAAGCAGCCCTGGCGACCGTGATCGATCCCGAACTTCGCAAACCCATCACTGAACTCGGGATGGTGGCTGGCACCGCGTTCGACGACGGTGTGGTCACCGTCGACGTCCTTCTCACCATTGCGGGCTGTCCGCTCCGGGGCACGATCACCCGGGACGTTGAGGCAGCAGTGGGCGGCCTGCCAGGGGTTTCGGCAGTGGAGGTCCGACTCGGAGTGATGACCCAGGAGCAGCGGAACCAACTCAAGGAACAGCTCAAGGGGCCCGGCGACCGGAAGGGTATCCCCTTCAACGAGCCCTCGTCCCTTACCCGGATCTATGCGGTGGCCAGCGGGAAAGGCGGCGTCGGAAAGTCCAGTGTCACGGTCAACCTTGCGGTGGCGATGGCGGCGCAGGGGTTGCGGGTGGGGATTGTCGACGCCGACGTGTACGGCTTCTCTGTGCCCTCGCTGATGGGAATCACCCAGGCGCCCACCCGGGTGGATGAGATGATCCTGCCCCCTGTGGCGATGGACGTCAAAGTCATCTCCATCGGTATGTTCATCAGCGGCAACCAGCCGGTGGCGTGGCGTGGACCAATGCTGCACCGGGCTCTGGAGCAGTTCCTCGGCGACGTGCATTTCGGTGACCTGGATGTCCTGTTCCTGGATCTGCCTCCCGGCACGGGAGACATCGCGATCTCTGTCGCACAGCTCCTTCCCTCCTCGGAGATCCTGGTGGTCACCACGCCGCAGACAGCCGCAGCGGACGTGGCGGAGCGGGCCGGTACCATCGCCGCCCAGACTGGTCAGAAAGTCTCAGGAGTCATCGAGAACATGTCCTGGCTTGAACTTCCTGGCGGGGAGCGGATGGAACTGTTCGGCACGGGCGGCGGCCAGGCTCTCGCGGGGCGCCTCACCGAAGCGATGGGGTACCCGGTGCCGCTGCTGGGCAGTGTTCCTCTGGAGGTTGCGTTGAGGGAGGGCGGCGACAGCGGGCATCCCATTGTTGCGGGCGCCAGCGACTCGGCGGCCGCGCGGGAACTGCGCGATATCGCCGGAGCCCTTGCACGCCGTCCTCGCGGGCTCGGCGATCTGCGGCTGAAGGTCACTCCCACTTAGGCGGTGCGGACGGCGCCGGGCGGCCTAGGTGGCTTCCAGATCAAACGGAGCTGGCTCGCCGGCCGCTAGATGGGGCGAACTGGCTACTGACGACATCGGCCGGGAGCGCGTCGATCCGGCCGGGGCCACCGCTCCACCCGTGGCCGACGCGGGGGCGCCCGGCGCAGCGGCACCCGGGGCACCGCCGCTGACTGGTTTGAACGCTTCCTGCACGTCGTCGAGCAGGGCTTCCTTGATGATCCTGCGAGGGTCGTACTGGCGGGGGTCAAGCTTGCGCCAGTCCACTTCGTCAAGTTCCGGACCCACCTCGTCGCGGAGCTGTTCCCGTGCGCCAGTGGCCATCCGTCGAAGGTCTTTGACGAGCCGCCCCAGCTGACCTGCATACTCGGGGAGGCGTTCGGGTCCGAGCACCATGACGGCGATCACCGCTAGCAGCAGAAACTCGAGCCCGTTGATTCCAAACACGGAAGAAGACTACCTTTCTGCGGCGGCAGGAGCTATTTGGCTCACTGCCCCGAGGATGGCTGGGCCAGCTTGTTGAGGCCCCGAAGGATCCGGCTCAGCGGATCGTGAGAGGTCGGCTTGGTGGGCGCAAGCTGCGAGTGTTCGGCCAGCACCAGCTGGTTGACGGCCGCAGGCATTTCGGCGGCGGGCAGACTGGAAATCACCGTATAGGTCACCGACCGGGAGTCGAGCACCACCTGCCAGGAGTGGCCAGGGTGCACCCAGAGCTGGCGCTGCATTCCACCAATACGTTCGAAGCCGTCAGCGGTGACTGAATTTCCGGTGACGGCGTTGATGGGCGGGGAGGCCTCGGGCTGACGACCACTGCCCAGTTTCCGCTGTTCGTAGATGGTCACCGAATCGGCCCCGTCCTCAAGCACCATCATCAGTGCGGGGCGGCCGGCAACGGTAATCGCTTCGGCGCTGGAGACCGTGAATCCCATCATCTCCAGGTCCGGGCAGTACCAGCCGCCACCCCTGAGTTCCTCGAGTTCGCTGGCATCCAGCAGGGAGGGTGTTTCGGGTGCAACCGACTCCCAGCCCGCCATCAGCGCACCATTTCGTCCAGTGTCGGCGAGGACGTCGTCCTCCGACTCAGCACCGAGCGCGTAGGCACCCGTGAGGGTTGCCAGTGCCACCACGGCGAGGCCGCCGGTGACGGCCATGGGTGTGCGGTGACGCGCCGCAAACCCGCTCACCCTGCGGGCCCCCTCGCTGTGGTGCCCGACGGCGTCGGTCAGGTCCACCGGAGTGTAGGCAGGTTCGTGGTGGGCCGTCGCCATGATCCTTCCCACCAGATCGGCGTCGGGCCGCGGGATCTCGGAGTTCTGGAGCCTGTCCCGGACACCACGATGCGCCTGCACGATCTCCCGGCAGGGGCCGCAGCGAGCAAGATGGTTCTCGACCGCCCGGCGGCGGCCAGAAGGCAACTCCCCGTCGACGAAGTCAGCTAGATGTCGCTTCGGATGTCGCATGGCCGCTAACGGGCACCTGCGATCCGGGGCATCTTCATCCGCGGGCCCTTCGCGGCAGTCAGGGCCGGATCCCGGTGGGCGAGCTTTTCCCGCAGCATCGTGCGGCCACGGTGAATCCGGGAGCGCACGGTGCCGAGTTTGACGCCGAGCGCCTCCGCGACCTCGTTGTAGGCAAGACCCTCAAGGTCGCAGAGAACCACTGCGGCACGGAAATCGGGGGGAAGCTCTTCCAGTGCGGCCTGCACGTCGATGTCAAGGTTGTTGAACTCGAAGCTGCGTTCGGGGCCGGGATGTGAACTCGGAAGCCTGCTCTCGGCCTCCTCGGTGAGCCCGTCGAACCTGATCCTGCTCTTGCGGCGGGCCTGGTCGAGGAACAGGTTGGTGGTGATGCGGTGGAGCCAGCCGTCGAGGGTGCCCGGCTTGAAATTGGCGAGTGACCGGAAGACCCGGACAAACACTTCCTGAGTGAGATCCTCGGCGTCGAACTTGTTGCCCGTCAGCCGGTAGGCCAGACGGTAAACCTTCGGCGAGTGGACAGTCACTACCTCTTCCCAGGACGGCGCCACCCAAGCGGCTTCCGGCTCGGGGGCTCCATCGGCAACGGTCGAATCGGCCACCGTCGTTTGCGAAGTGGACATCAACCTCTCCTCCCAGTGTGGGACGGCTGCTGCCGTCTCCTAGGGTATTCGCGGCCGATGAAGGACCGGATGCCCGGGCTTGAATATTGCCCTATCAAGCTGGGAGATCGCTGAAAAACTATGCCGGACGCCCTGCTGGCGGTTCGGGCGCGGACCAGGACACTCTGCGCGGCCGTCGCCCAGTAGGGCCACGGGCCGGCACCCAGTACGCTGGTAAGGAGAACTTATCCCCGCCGCAGGGCAACCCGGCGGCTGGACGTCGAAGTGCACACAACCTGAGCGAGAAGACAGCGGTATACATATGAGCGCGGACAAACAGAGCAGCTGGTCCTACACCGAGGGACTCCCCGATGAGGACGACGTGCTCCTGCGGGCGCGGGACCGGTCCTACGAGCTCGGGGTCACCCCGGTCACCACCGGTGTTGCCGCGGCCCTGACCGTTCTGGCTGCAACGTCGAAGGCGCAGACGGTTGTGGAGATTGGCGCGGGAGCGGGAGTCTCGGGAGTGTGCATCCTGAGGGGTCTGGGTCCGCAGGCGGTTCTGACCACGATTGACTCCGACGTCGACCATCTGCGGGCGGCCAGGGAAGCCTACGCCGAGGCTGGTGTGCCGGGAAACCGGACCCGCACCATCTCGGGCAGGGCAGCCGATGTGCTGCCACGTCTGACCGACGCCGCGTATGATCTCGTCTTTATCGACGCCGACAAGGCCGGTCTCCCGCTCTACGTGAACCAGGCCATTCGCCTGCTCAAGCCCGGCGGCATGCTGATGCTCAACGATGCGCTGGATCAGGACCGGGTAGCGGATCCCGCAATCCGGGACGAGTCAACGAACGTCACGCGCCAGGTAGGCCGGACCATTCGCGACCACGATCAGTTGGTCACAGCACTGCTTCCGACCGGCCACGGTCTGTTGCTCGCCGTCAAGATGCCAGCCAGCCGCTAAAACCAGGGCGGCCGGTCACACCTATCGGGTGATGCGGCCGCCGTCCGGTACGGTCGCCCCCCGGCGACCGGATTGTATTCGGTAATTACTCGGTGACGGTGAGGAGACAGTCCTTGAGCTTTCCGGCTTCCTCCGCGTTGAGCTCGACTACGAGACGCCCACCACCATCGATGGGGACCCGCATAATCAGGCTGCGTCCCTCTTTGGTGACTTCCATCGGCCCATCGCCGGTCCGCGGTTTCATCGCAGCCATAAGGAGTATCCCTTCACAAGTGCGCGCCCGGGATCCCCGGCCGCCCGTCAACGAAAATTAACTTCACGTACACGGCGGCATGCTGGCCCCCGCGCATTGATCCACCTTCATTATCCAACACGTAAGCCGACTGGGCGAATCGCGGTGCGTCGTGGGTCACATCGAACCCCGTACCCAACAGCGGTGCAGATGGTCATTGACATACCCCGTCGCCTGGAGCATCGCGTACCCCGTGGTAGGACCCACGAACCTGAATCCCCGGGCCTTCAGCGCCTTCGCCAAAGCCACCGATTCCGGGACCACCGCAGGAACATCGGCCAAGGTGTCAGGCGCCGGCCGGGGAGCCGGACGGCGCAGTTCCAGCAGCATGCCCAGAGACTCCCCTGACGGTAGCTGCTGGAGCGCGCGAGCGTTTGCGATAGTGGCGAGAATCTTCGCCCGGTTGCGGACAATCCCCGAGTCCTGCATCAGACGTTCGACGTCGGCGTCGTCAAACCCGGCCACCGCTGACGGCTGGAAGTTGCTGAACGCTGCCCGGAAGGCTTCACGCTTGCGCAGGATCGTGAGCCAGCTCAGGCCCGACTGGAAAGCTTCAAGACTGAGCCGTTCGAAAAGCGCCGCATCGCCTTGGACGGGGCGGCCCCATTCCTCGTCGTGGTATCTGCGGTAGTCAGGTGTGGAATCCGCCCAGTCGCACCGGATCAGTCCGTCCTCACCGCGGACACCGCCGCTCACGGGTGATCCTGGCGTGTCTGGCGAAGCTCGGCAATCGTCGCGTCGCGCTCCTCCAGCGCTGCGGCCAGTCGATCAAGGACCTCATCGACCTGGTCCATCCGGTATCCACGCAGGGCGGGAGCGAACCGGATTGCTCCCACGTCGGCGGCATCCGGCTCGTCGGGCAACAGCACCGCCGGCAGGGATGGGGTGGGCTCGACCAACCCGGCGAAGCCGACGTCGGGAGTGGTGTCCTGTCCCCCGGAGCGGCGCCCACCCACCAGCGCGAAAGCCACCGCGCCGAGTACTGCTATCGCGACCAGGACAAGGAAGATGCTCACCGTTCTACGATACCCACCCCATCATCGGCGACGGCGACGGCGTCCCGTCAGGGGGAGACATGGGATGCGGTGTCGGCGCGCACCAACCGGACCGCCTCGGCTGGGTCGTCCACCAGATGCACCAGGTCCAGGTCCTTGGCGGAGATCATCCCGTTCGCCAGCAGGCTGCCGCGGACCCAATCCCACAGGGGTGTCCAGAATTCGGTGCCGATCAGGACGATCGGAAAGGAGGTGACCTTCTGGGTCTGGACCAGGGTCATCGCCTCAAAGAGTTCATCGAGGGTACCGAAGCCACCGGGCAGCACAATAAAGCCCTGGGCGTACTTAACGAACATGGTCTTGCGGGCGAAGAAGTACCTGAAGTTGACGCCCAGGTCCACCCACTCGTTCATCCCCTGCTCGAACGGAAGCTCGATACCCAGACCCACCGACATGCCGCCCGCCTCGCAGGCACCCTTGTTGGCTGCTTCCATGGCGCCCGGTCCGCCACCGGTGATCACTGCATAGCCCGCCTCCACCAGCCGGCGACCTACTTCCTCGCCTATTGCATAGAACGGGGAATCCCGTGGGGTGCGGGCGGATCCGAATACGCTGATCGCCGGGCCCAGCTCCGCGAGCGTGCCGAACCCTTCAACGAACTCGCTCTGGATGCGCAGCACCCGCCACGGATCCGTCTTGGTGAAGTGGTTGCCACTCCCGGAGTCGAGCAGGTACCGGTCGGATTGGGGTGTCCGGGTCTGGTCACGGCGCAACTCGACCTGCCCGCGGCGCCGGGTCGGCGTGTGTGCTGCAGTCGTCGGTACTGGATCCTGGGTGAACTCGTTGGAAGGCATCTTTTGAGCCTATCGGGCCACCGCAACCCCTCGCGGTCTTGGTTGCTCTTGAGTCACGATTTCGACATTCGGTACCAAGGTGTCTTGCCAGCAGGCAATCCTTCGCTACATTCATCACTATGACCAGTGATTTCGAAGCAAACTCGTCCGCGTCCGCTGCACCATCGGCGCAGACGCCGCTTGTACTGCTGAAGAACGTCAACAAGCACTTCGGCGAACTGCACGTGCTGCAAGACATCAACCTCGAGGTTGCCCGCGGGGAGGTGGTGGTGGTCATCGGCCCATCAGGTTCCGGAAAGTCGACCCTGTGCCGCGCCATCAACCGGCTGGAAACCATCGACGACGGCGAAATCCGTATCGATGGTGTCGAACTGCCCGCAGAAGGAAAGGCACTGGCGAAGCTCCGTGCCGACGTCGGGATGGTGTTCCAGTCCTTCAACCTGTTTGCCCATAAATCCATCCTCGAGAACGTCACCCTCGGCCCCATCAAGGTCAAGGGCATGAAGAGCGGCCCAGCCAAAGAGCTGGCCATGTCCCTGCTGAAGCGGGTTGGCGTTGACAACCAGGCCCAGAAACTGCCGGCCCAGCTCTCCGGCGGCCAGCAACAGCGTGTCGCCATCGCCCGGGCGCTTGCCATGCAGCCCAAGGTGATGTTGTTCGACGAACCGACCTCCGCACTCGACCCCGAGATGATCAACGAAGTGCTCGACGCCATGGTCACCCTGGCCAAGGAGGGCATGACCATGATCGTGGTGACCCACGAGATGGGCTTCGCCCGCAAAGCCGCCGATCGGGTGATCTTCATGGCCGACGGCCAGATCGTTGAGGAAGCTACTCCCGAAGAGTTCTTCACCAACCCCCAGAGCCCCCGTGCCAAGGACTTCCTCGGCAAGATCCTCGCGCACTAGCTGCCACCGCACGGAACAATTTTCATCAAAATAGACGAACGCAAGGAGAAATCATGCGCAAGCACCGTTATGCAGTAGCCGCCATGGCTGCTGCAGCCGCACTCACCCTTTCCGCCTGTGGCGGAGGGGACGAGGGCAGTGACGACACCGGTTCGGAAGCCGCTTCCGACAGCATCCGCATCGGCATCAAGTTCGACCAGCCGGGCCTTGGCTTCGACGAGGGCGGCGAGTACACCGGCTTCGACGTCGACGTTGCCAAGTACGTGGCAACCGAGCTTGGCTACTCCGAGGACCAGATCGAATGGGTCGAGGCTCCCTCAGCCAACCGCGAAAACCTGCTCTCCACCGAAGAGGTGGACATGATCTTCGCGACCTACTCCATCACCGATGAGCGCAAGGAAACCGTCGACTTCGCCGGACCCTACTTCGTAGCCGGCCAGGACCTCCTGGTCCGCGCCGATGACGAGGAAATCACCGGACCTGAGTCGCTGACCGACAAGAACCTCTGCTCAGTTGCCGGTTCCACCTCGGCCGCACGCATCAACGAAGAGTTCGGTGCCGACGCCAACCTGGTGGAGCAGCCCGGCTACGCCGAGTGTGTCTCGCTGATGGGCGGCGGCCAGATCGACGCCGTCACCACCGATGACATCATCCTGGCCGGCCTCGCCGCCCAGGAAGCCAACGCCGGTCAGTTCAAGGTGGTGGGCAACCCGTTCTCCGAGGAGAACTACGGAGTTGGCCTCACC
This sequence comes from Arthrobacter sp. 260, assembly GCF_013116745.1. Classification (GTDB taxonomy): domain Bacteria; phylum Actinomycetota; class Actinomycetes; order Actinomycetales; family Micrococcaceae; genus Arthrobacter_D. The sequence goes on along the minus strand of NZ_JABFOE010000001.1, from coordinate 215,791 downwards.
AAGGGCAGCGACCTGTGTGAAGACATCAACGCCGCCATCGTCAAGATGATCGACGAGGGTGCCTGGGAAGAGGCCATCATGGCCAACACCGAGGGTGCTGACTACTCGTACAACGAGGAACTGAACCCACCAGAACCTGACGCCTGCGCCTAGGCTCCAACCGTTTAATGCCTTGGTGGGGCGGCCTGGCGGCTGCCCCACCAAGGCATTTCACCACCACGGAAGAGGTGAACCATGGATAATTTCCTATCGCTCTTTGAGACGTACGACGTCGCTGGAGCGTTCTGGGTCAATATCCAGCTGACGTTTTGGGCCGCAATTTGGTCATTCATCCTGGGAACCATCCTCGCGCTCATGCGCATTTCACCGATCGCCAGTCTCCAGTGGTTCGGTGCCGCGTATGTGAATATCTTCCGGAACACTCCGCTGACGGTGATCATCGCCTTCGGCATCCTTGGACTCTGGGGGCAGCTGAACGTTGTCCTCGCCGAAGATTTCCAGCTGAACTTTCTGCGCCTCGCCATCCTGGGGCTGAGCATCTACCACGCCGCTTTCGTCTGTGAGGCGATCCGCAGCGGCGTGAACACCGTCCCGCTTGGCCAGGCCGAAGCAGCCCGCGCGATCGGGCTCAGCTTCCTCCCGGCCGCACGCCTGGTGATCCTCCCGCAGGCGCTCCGCGGCGCCGTTGCCCCGCTGGGCAACGTCCTGATCGCCCTCACCAAGAATTCGACGGTCGCCTTCGCGGGATCCGTCGTCGAGTCATCCAACCTGATGAAGCAGATGATCGAGTTCCAGGGCGACCTGGTGATCCCCATCTTCTTCGTCTTCGCCATGGGCTTCGTGATTATCGTGGTCCCCATTGGCCTGTTGACTACCTGGTTGTCAAGAAAACTGGCGGTGGCACGATGAGCGCACAACAAGTCCTGTTCGACGCGCCAGGCCCCAAGGGCAAGCGCCGCATCTTCATCGGCAACATCGCCGGTGTTCTGCTGGTGGCTGGTCTGTTGGCTTACGTAGTGGTTGCGCTGGCCGGTCAGGGGCAGTTTGCCGCCGCCAAATGGACACCCTTCCTTGAAGGCCGCACCTGGGAGTTCTTCATACTCCCAGGCCTGCTCAGCACGCTGAAAGCCGCAGCAGTGGCCGTGGTGACGTCGATCGTGTTCGGTCTGGTGTTCGGTATCGGACGGCTGTCCCACATCGCGCCCATCCGCTGGTTCGCTGGGCTGGTCGTCGAGTTCCTGCGGGCCGTCCCAGTGCTGCTGATGATGATTTTCCTTTGGCTGGCCCTCGCAGAGGTGCCGTTCATCACCGATCCCATCTTCGTGGCTGTCGTCACGGCCCTGACCTTGTACAACGGGTCGGTGATTGCCGAACTGGTCCGCTCGGGTGTACACGGCCTTCCCAAAGGCCAGCGCGAAGCGGGGATGGCTATCGGCATGACGCCGGGCAAATCCCTGCGGAGCATCGAGATCCCACAGGCTCTGGTGGCAATGCTTCCAGCAATGGTCAGCCAGTTCGTGGTCATCCTCAAGGACTCGGCGCTGGGCTACATCATCGGCTACGCCGAGCTGCTGCAGTACTCACGCCGCCTCGGCGTGGGTGAAGGTAACCTGCTGCAGTCCCTGCTGATTGCCGCGTTCATCTTCATCCTGATCAACTTCATCCTGTCATCGGTAGCCAACAAGCTTTCCACGCTGCTGAGCTTCAGGACGGGACGCAAGGTGAAGAAGACCGCTGACACGGAGCTGGCCAGCGCCGCCCCCGTGCCCTGATCGTCTATGGCGCTGATCGTCTAGGGAGCTGATCGTCAGCGACGTTTAGCGCTAAGCAAAAGAGTGCGGCTACACCCTGGGGTGTAGCCGCACTCTTTCGTGTAGGGGGTTCTAACCCAGCCAGGTCCGCAGTGCGGTAAGGCACTGCCTGATCTCGTCGGCGCTCACGTGCTCGTTGTCGGAGTGGGCCAGTAGCGGGTCGCCGGGTCCAAAATTCACTGCAGGGATTCCCAGTTCGCTGAACCGCGCGACGTCGGTCCAACCGTACTTCGGCTTGGGCTCGGCTCCCACTGCTGCGACGAAGTCGGCGGCCGCAGGGTGGTTCAAACCGGGACGCGCGCCGGCTGCCGCATCCGTGCGTTCAATGTCGTAGCCCGCCAGCACGGCCCTGACGTACGCCTCGGCGTCGTCGGGTGACTTGTTGGGCGCAAACCGGTAGTTGACCTCGATCACCGTACGGTCAGGAATCACGTTCCCTGCGGTACCGCCCTTGATCATCACGGCGTTGAGGCTTTCGCGGTAAGCCAGGCCGTCGACGTCGACGGTCAATGGCTCGTGGTCCCGCAGCCGGGCAAGGATGTCGGCCGCAGCATGGATTGCGTTCTCCCCCATCCAGGCACGGGCGGAGTGCGCGGCCCGGCCGGTAGTGGTCACGTTGAAACGGGCAGTTCCGTTGCACCCGCCCTCAACGGTGCCGTCGGTGGGTTCCAGCAAGACCGCGAAGTCGGCAGTCAACCAGTCAGGGAACCGTTCGACCAACCGGCCCAGCCCACTGAGTGAGGCTTCCACTTCCTCGTGGTCGTAGAACACATAGGTAATGTCGCGGGCCGGGTTGGTCAGCTCGGCGGCCAGGGCCAGCTGGACCGCTACTCCACCCTTCATATCGGTTGCGCCCCGGCCGTAGAGGACCTCCCCGTCCCAGGTGCTCGGCACGGTGCCGCGGGAACCCGGCACGGTCGGCAGGGGGACGGTATCCAGGTGGCCCGCGAGGATCACCCGTTCAGCCCGGCCCAGCGAGGTCCGGGCGATGATGGAATCGCCGTCGCGCACCACTTCCAGATGGGGGTATCCCTGCAGGGCGGTCTCGACGGCGTCGGCAAGGGTCAGCTCGTTTCCCGACACGCTCTCGATGTCCAGCAGCGAGGCGGTCAGGAGGGCAACATCGGTGGTCAGATCAAGGGCGGGAGGAAGGTGTGCGGTCATTGATCCAGCCTATCGCTCGGTAGACTTGAGGCCATGACTGAACGAGCCACAGCCCCCGCCCCAGCCCATTCTGGCCCCCGCTCAGCCCACGGACTTGGCCTGGCGACCCTCACCGCCGACCGCACCGTCCTCGACGTGTGGTTCCCCCGCCCGGAGCTTGGCGGCCCTACCCAGGAGGATCTGAGGGATTCCCTCACGGCCTTGGCCGGCGCCGATGACCTCCGCGGCACCCGCCAGGAGGTCGTCCAGGTGCAGAGTGATCTGGACGCCCCGCCAGCCGACGCCGCCGACGCCTACCTGCGCCTCCACCTGCTGTCCCATCGGCTCGCCGCCCCCAACTCGATCAACCTCGACGGGCTGTTCGGGCTCCTGTCCAACGTGGTGTGGACCAACTTCGGGCCCTGCCCCGTGAAAGACTTCGACACCACCCGACTGCGCTTGCGCTCCCGCGGCGCCGTAGTGGTCTACGGGGTGGACAAGTTCCCCCGGATGGTCGACTACGTGGTGCCCACCGGCGTGCGCATTGCCGACGCCGACCGGGTTCGCCTGGGTGCCCATCTCGCCGATGGAACCACTGTGATGCACGAGGGATTCGTCAACTTCAACGCCGGCACCCTCGGACACTCAATGGTCGAGGGTCGTATCTCCGCTGGCGTGGTGGTTGGCGACGGTTCGGACATCGGTGGTGGGGCATCCATCATGGGCACCCTCTCCGGCGGCGGCAAGGAACGCGTCTCCATCGGGGAACGGTGCCTCCTCGGCGCGCAGGCCGGCATCGGGATCTCCCTGGGCGACGACTGCGTCGTCGAAGCCGGCCTGTACATCACGGCTGGCACCAAGGTGACCCTGCCGGATGCGCGCGTGGTCAAGGCGTCCGAGCTCTCCGGCGAGTCGCACCTCCTGTTCCTCCGCAACTCGGCCACCGGCGTCGTTGAGGCCCGTCCCCGCAGCGGCCACGGCGTCGCGTTGAACTCAGTGCTGCACGCCAACTAGGTAGCCGTGGCGTACACGAAGGCCGAGGCACGTCGACGCCGCCGCCGGAAGACGGCGATCGTCCTCGTCATCCTGCTGGCGGTGCTGACGGGCGGGATCTACCTCGCGGTCAGCCAGGTGAACTCCTCCGAGGTCCTGGTGCGGGAACGGTGCACCGCCGTCGTCGGAAATGACACGTACGAGCTGGGTCTTGAACAGGCGCAGAACGCTTCCCTGATCGTTGCGGTGGCGGTGGCGCGGGGCCTCCCCGCGCGCGCTGCGTCGATTGCGCTGGCCACCGCCGTCCAGGAGTCGGGGCTGCGCAACCTCGACTACGGGGACGAGGCCGGACCCGACTCACGTGGCCTCTTCCAGCAGCGCCCCTCCCAGGGGTGGGGCACCGACGACCAGGTGCAGGATCCGCTCTACGCTGCCGGCGCGTTCTACGACGCACTGGTGGACATCCCGGGGTACGAGTCGCTGCCCATCACTGAGGCTGCGCAGGCGGTGCAGCGCAGTGCGCTCCCTGACGCCTACGCCGACCATGAGGCGGAGGGCCGGGCGTTCGCTTCAGCCCTTACTGGCAACTCCCCCGCGTCCCTGAACTGTGTACTGCGCGGGGCCGACGAGGTGGGGGACCCCGAATCGGTCCAGGCTGCGGCTGCGACGGCCTTCGGATCAATCGGCTCGACAGTGGTGGATGACCGATCGCTCATTCTCGAAGCCACCGGCGCCACGGGCTGGGCGGCGGCACAGTGGGCGGTAGCCAACGCGAAGGCGCTGCACATCGAGTCAGTGGCCTTCGGAGGCCTCGAATGGACCCGTGCCGGGCACGGGTGGACCGCCGTCGAGACGACCACCGGGCAGATCCGCGTCCTCCTCGCCGCCGACGACGCCGAGCAGCCCTAGCCGCGCTTCAGCGTGGGCCCGGGCGCTAGGCGAGCAGCTCAACCACTGGTCGCACGTAGCTGCTGAAGGTTGGCGGGTCAGCGGCGAGGTCCTGGCTCATCAGCAAGGTGCCGGGCTCCACGAACCAGGCCCGCGCCTCGCTGAGCGGAAGTTCCACCACCTGCAAAGTGAACGGCAGCGCATCTCTGCCCAGTTCAAGCTCGCGCTCCTGAACCAACTGTTCGAACGGGTCCCGCTGCCGGGATCTGCCCCGGCGACGGGCCAGGGCGGCGTACTCGATGCGCCGCTCGCGAGCCCAGTCGAGGCCCGCCCCATAGTGGGCCTGCGCCAGAAGCTGCAACGCAGGCAGCGAATCGAGTTCGGGGAACTGTGGGGCGGTCGCCTCGGCGTTGAAGCAGTCCCCCACCAGCTGATGCCACCAGGTTTCCCACTCGATCCGCAGGACCGTGAGCCCTCCCGCCGCGTGTACCAGATGACTCGGGTCCACCCGGCGCACCGGAGGGATCACCGGGGGCAATAAGGGGCTTCCCGCTGCCTCCAACCCGGCACAGTCGCGCAGGTACAGGGAGAACAGCAGCACCGGCGAGGAATCAGCAACGATCTGCCACCCGGGCCCACCGGTGGACATCATCAGCACAACCTTTCCCGGCGAGCCTGCCCGGTACCCGGTCGTGGGCTCGGCCCGCTGACTTCAAGGGTAGACCCAACTCACGCGCCCCAACAGCAGCTGAGCAGGTCAATACGGCGGGAACAAACTAGGCTGGAAGTATGAAAATTTTGGTTACCGGCGGTAGCGGGTACATAGGCTCCCATACGACACTCGCTCTTCTCGAAGCCGGACACGAGGTGGTGGTGGTCGACAACCTGATGAACTCCTCTGAGACAGCACTGGACCGGGTGAAGGAGCTCAGCGGGAAAAACCTCACCTTCCACCGGGTGGACCTGCTGGACGAGGCGGCGCTGACCGCAGTGTTTGAGGCGGAGGCAATCGACGCGGTCATCCATTTCGCCGGTCTGAAGGCCGTCGGCGAGTCGGTGGCACAACCGCTGCACTACTACCACAACAACGTGGGCGGCACCCTGAACCTGCTGCGGGTCATGGAAACACGTCAGGTGAGGACACTGGTCTTCAGCTCCTCAGCAACCGTTTACGGGGCCTCCGAAGAGGTGCCACTGATCGAGAAGATGCCCCTGGACGCCGTGAACCCTTACGGCCGCACCAAGGAACAGATCGAGGACATCCTCACCGATCTCGGCGCAGCTGACGGTCGCTGGAACATTGCGCTCCTGCGGTACTTCAACCCCGTCGGCGCCCACGAGTCGGGGCGGATCGGTGAAGACCCGACCGGCATCCCCAACAACCTCCTCCCCTTCGTCGCTCAGGTGGCGGTGGGCCGCCGCGAGAAGGTGATGGTCTTCGGGAACGACTACCCCACCCCCGACGGCACCGGCGTCCGCGACTACATCCACGTGGTGGACCTCGCCGCCGGCCACCTTGCCGCCCTCGACTATCTGCGCACCCACGCCGGCGTGCACCGCTGGAACCTGGGCACCGGCAACGGTTCCTCGGTCCTGGAAGTCCTCGCCGCCTTCTCGGCAGCTGCCGGCCACGAGATCCCGTACGAATTCGCTGACCGCCGGCCCGGCGACGCGGCGGTCAGCTACGCTGACCCATCGGCCGCCCTGGCTGACCTTGGCTGGTCTGCTCACCGGTCGCTGCAGCAGATGTGTGAGGATCACTGGCGCTGGCAGAAGCACAACCCGCAAGGGTATGCGAGCTAGGAACCGCCCGACGGTTTCCCGGCATTAACCGCGACGGCCGGTCACCTCGCAAGGTGACCGGCCGTCGTCGTTATTAGTGGGTCGACGCCAGGGCGGCGTCCGGTCCCGCTACCGCGCGGGGTAGTTGCGCTCCGGCTCGCCCGTGTAGAGCTGCCGCGGGCGACCGATCTTGGTCTGCGGGTCCTGCATCATTTCGCGCCACTGCGCAATCCAGCCCGGAAGACGGCCAATCGCGAACAGCACGGTGAACATCTTCTCGGGGAAGCCCATGGCCTTGTAGATCAGGCCCGTGTAGAAGTCCACGTTCGGGTACAGCTTCCGCTCGATGAAGTAGTCATCGGCGAGGGCCTTCTCTTCGAGCCGCATCGCGATGTCAAGCAGTTCGTCGTTGCCGCCGAGCTTGCTGAGGATGTCGTGGGCGGTGGCCTTGACGATGGTGGCGCGGGGGTCATAGTTCTTGTAGACGCGGTGTCCGAAGCCCATGAGCTTCACCCCGTCTTCCTTGTTCTTGACCTTCTCCATGAAGTCCTCGGGCTTCATACCCTTGCCCTGGATGTCGCGGAGCATGTTCAGCACAGCCTCGTTGGCTCCACCGTGCAGTGGCCCGAACAGGGCGTTGATGCCAGCCGAGACCGACGCAAACATGTTGGCGTTGGAGCTGCCGACGAGGCGGACCGTCGACGTCGAGCAGTTCTGCTCGTGGTCGGCGTGCAGGATCAGCAGCAGGTCGAGGGCCTTGACCATCATCGGATCGAGGTCGTACGGCTCGGCGGGGAGACCGAAGGAGAGCCGGAGGAAGTTCTCTACCAGGTTCATCGAGTTGTCCGGGTAGAGCATGGGCTGCCCAATGGACTTCTTGTGCGCGTACGCTGCGATCACGGGGAGCTTCGCCATCAGGCGGAAGGTGGAAAGCTCTACCTGCTCGTCGTCGAACGGGTCGAGGGAGTCCTGGTAGAAGGTCGACAGCGCCGACACGGCCGAGGACAGCACCGGCATAGGGTGCGCGTCGCGGGGGAAGCCGCCGAAGAAGCCCTTGAGCTCCTCGTGCAGCAGGGTGTGGCGACGGATCCGGTCGTCGAACGCGGCCAGCTCGGTGGGGGTGGGCAGGTTCCCGTAGATCAGCAGGTAGGAGACCTCGAGGAAGCTCGAGTGCTGCGCCAGCTGGTCGATCGGATATCCGCGGTAGCGCAGGATGCCCTGGTCGCCGTCGATGTAGGTAATCGCCGAGGTGGTGGCTGCAGTGTTCATGAAGCCGGGGTCAAAGGTGACAGCGCCGGTCTGCTTGAGCAGCTTCGACACGTCGTAACCATTGTTGCCTTCAGCGGCGTTGACCATCGGGAGGCTGAGTTTGCCTCCGTCATAGTGCAGGGACGCACCGTTTTGCTCGGTCATTGAACTCTCCTCTAGGAGTGGGGCATGGATTGGCTCTACGGCACCGACAGCACATTCAACTAAAACGCTACCTTTAGGGGCACCCCCAGCGCTAATCCGCCAGCCCGGTCCGGCTTATTGCAGGCCTACGGCGCGGCGGTGAGCCTCGCCGCCGCCGCCGCAATGCCCTGATCAGTACCGGTCAGGGCCACCCTGATGAACCCTTGGCCGGCGTCGCCGTAGAAGGTGCCGGGCCCCACGATGATACCGAGCCGGGCGAACCGTTCGACTGTGGCCCACGTGTCCTCCCCCGCGGTCGCCCACAGGTACAGGCCGGCGGCAGAGTCCTGGATTTCCAGCCCAAAATGCCGGAGCGCCGGAATCAGTTGTTCCCTGCGCAGCCGGTAGAGGTCCTTCTGGGCCTGCACATGGCCGTCGTCGCCGAGGGCGGCGCGCATGGCGGCCTGAACCGGGAAGGGCACGATCATTCCGGCGTGCTTGCGGGAGTTGACCATGTTCGCGATCAGATCCGGGTCGCCGGCGGTGAACGCCGCACGGTAACCGGCCATGTTGGATTGCTTGCTCAGCGAGTAGACGGCCAGCAGGTTGGTGTGGTCGCCGCCATTGACGCGGGGGTCGAGCACACTGGGTACTGCCTCGCCGCCACGCGCACTGTCCCAGTCGCCCCAGCCCAGCTCCGCGTAGCATTCATCCGATGCGACGACCGCTCCGAGCGCCCGCGCATCAGTGACGATCCGCTCCAGCTCGGGGGCTGACAACACGTGACCTGTCGGATTCGCTGGCGAGTTGACCCACACCAGCCGCACCCGTGCGCGGGTGTCGTCATCCAGGGTGGAGAGGTCGTCGGCTGCCACTGCTGTGGCGCCGGTCAGGAGCGCACCGATGTCGTAGGTGGGATACGCGACGGTCGGGCGAACGACGACGTCGCCCTCGCCCAGCCCGAGGAGGGTGGGAAGCCAGGCGACGAGCTCCTTGGAGCCGACGGTCGGGAGAATGTTCGCCGGGTCCAGGCCGTGGACTCCCCTGCGACGGGCGAACCAGTCGCTGATTGCCGTCCGGAGTTCGTTGGTGCCGTGGGTGGTCGGGTAGCCGGGCGCGTCAGCAGCAGCTGTCAGGGCGTCCTGGATGACGGCGGGCGTGGGATCCACCGGGGTGCCGATCGACAGGTTGACTGCACCCTCAGGGTGCTCGCCTGCCATCGCCACGTAGGGCGCCATCGCATCCCAGGGGTAATCCGGGAGGGCGATCCCGAACTGCCGGTTGCCGCCCTGGACGCTCATACGTCGTGGGTCTGGGGCGGAAGGGCAGCGATGATCGGGTGGTCCTTGCCGATGTTCCCCAGCTTCGCGGCTCCGCCCGGGGAGCCGATGTCGTCAAAGAACTCGACGTTGGCTTTGTAGTACTCGGCCCACTGGTCGGGGGTGTCATCCTCGTAGTAGATGGCTTCCACCGGGCACACCGGCTCGCAGGCGCCGCAGTCGACGCACTCATCCGGATGGATGTAGAGGGACCGTTCGCCTTCGTAGATGCAATCTACGGGGCATTCCTCGATGCAGGCCTTGTCCTTCAAATCCACGCACGGCTGTGCGATTACGTAGGTCACTTCCCACGCCTTTCCAGTTGGGGCTTTGGTTCCGTTTCCAGCTTAACGCAACGGCCGGGTGCTGCCGCATCGCCTCCACCACGCGCACTATGACCCTGCCCACTACGATGAACAGAATGGACTCCCCCGCACAGCAGCTGACGCACCTTCCCGTGGGTACCCGCGTGGTGGTGCGGTATCGCATCGACGGTGGACTGACGGACGCGCTGGGCGACCTGGTGCACGTCGACAACGTTAGCTGCACGGTCCGCACCCGCCGGCATGGCGACGTCGTCGTCAATTTGGACCTGGTGACCGCGGCGAAGCCCGTACCTCCACCGCCGCCACGCCGCCCCCGACGGTTCTAGCCCGGTAGCCGATCTGGAGCCAGTAAGGTCCCAGTGAACCCGCCCGATCCGTGGGACATACGCACCGAAATGTGACGCAGTCACCGGCGGTCAGTGATTGGAAAATGTCAATCACTGGGGCAGTCTGACGTATCATTTAAGGTATGGATACTGATGAGGACGTACAGGCGCGGGGCCGTGCGCTCAGCTCCCCCGTTAGACTGCGAATCCTCCGGTTATGCCTCCACAAGGGCAGAACCAATAAGGAAATCGCCGAAATCCTCGACCTCAACCCGGCGACCGCACTGCACCACGTGCGCACGCTGCTGGCCACCGGATTCCTCGCCGCCGAAGAGCCCCGCACCGGCAACCGCGGAGCCAAGGAAATCCCCTACCGCGCGACAGGTTTGTCGTGGCGCAGCAGGATTCCCAATGCGGCACCCGTGCTGGTGGAGACGTTCCTGCAGGAGATTGACGGTCTGAACCCGTCCGAAATTGATGTCTGGCGCCTCGGAGTGCGACTCAACGAGGACAACCGTACCGAGATGATGCGCCGGATCCGGGAAATCCTCGAAGAATACGCGGTGCGTGATTCCGACACCGATGGCACCGCAACCTCGATCATGCTGGCCCACCATCTGGACCGCAGCGCCGACTAGGCTCAGAGCTTCACAGCGCGAAGCCGGCTGGACCGCCGGGGGCGTAGCGCCCACCAGGACACCAGCGTGGCAAGGACCGTTGCGACGGCCACTCCAAAAACCCAGATACTTCCAGCGATTGCCGCGGGCAACGCCGGATCCGCTCCTGTATCGGTCAGGACCAGCGGGTAGGTCTCGACGGCGGCAAACCAGCCCACCACGAGGTAGGCCACTCCACCGACCACGGGACTCAGGTACACGTTCCGGGCGGCTACCGCGGCGAATATAGCTGTGCTCCCGACCAGGGCGACAGCAGCCAGGGCCCCCAGGGGCACCGTCACTCCTGCCAGTTCCCAACCCTGTGCATGCAGCGCGGTCCCCAGAATGGCTGCAACCACTCCGACAGCAACCGAACCCGCAAGGGAAAGCCAGAGAGAAGCAGGACGCCGCACGGGGTTCCCCCGTGGACGGTCGCCAGGGGTAGCGCCCCCCGGACGACCGACGACGACGGCGGCAGGGCGCCGCGCGTCGTCGTCAGTCAGAGCCGGAGGAGGATCCTGCAACGTCAGCGGACCCTAGACGCGGGCGCGTGAACGGGCTGCGCGCATCCGCTCGTTGGCGTCGAGGATCAGCTTGCGGATCCTGATCGACTCAGGAGTCACCTCGACACACTCGTCTTCGCGGGCGAACTCCAGCGACTCCTCAAGCGTGAGCTTGCGGGGAGGGGTGAGGTTCTCGAAGGTGTCCGAGGAAGCCGCACGCATGTTGGTGAGCTTCTTTTCCTTGGTGATGTTCACGTCCATGTCGTCCGCACGTGAGTTCTCGCCGACGATCATGCCCTGGTACACCTCGGAGGTGGGCTCCACGAAGAAGGAGCCGCGCTCCTGCAGGTTGATCATGGCGAACGGGGTGACAACTCCGGCGCGGTCAGCGATCATCGAGCCGTTGGTGCGGTATTCGATGTCGCCCGCCCAGGGCTCGTAGCCCTCGGAGTAGGAGGAAGCAATACCGGCGCCGCGCGTGTCAGTGAGGAACTTGGTGCGGAAACCGATGAGGCCGCGGGCGGGAACGATGAATTCCATCCGGACCCAGCCGGTGCCGTGGTTGGACATGTTGATCATCCGGCCCTTGCGGGTCGCAAGGATCTGGGTGACAGCACCCAGGTACTCCTCGGGGACGTCGATGGTCATGTGCTCCATCGGCTCGTGGACCTTGCCATCAACCATGCGGGTGACAACCTGGGGCTTGCCGACGGTCAGTTCGAAGCCTTCGCGGCGCATCTGCTCGACCAGGATGGCCAGCGCGAGCTCGCCACGGCCCTGGACTTCCCAGGCGTCAGGACGCTCGGTGGCGAGAACCTTCAGGGAAACGTTACCGATCAGTTCACGGTCCAGGCGATCCTTCACCTGGCGCGCGGTGACCTTGGCGCCCTTGACCCGGCCCGCGAGGGGCGAGGTGTTGATACCGATGGTGACCGAGATGGCCGGATCGTCGACGGTGATCAGCGGCAGCGGCTGAGGGTTGTCGATGTCGGTCAGGGTCTCACCGATGGTGATGTCCTCGATACCGGCGACGGCGACAATCTCGCCTGGCCCGGCGGAATCGGTGGGCACGCGATCGAGGGCACGGGTGGCCAACAGTTCGGTGATCTTGACTGACTTCATTTCACCGTTGTGACGCGCCCAGGCAACGGTCTGGCCCTTGCGCAGGGTGCCGTTGAAGATACGCAGCAGGGCGAGACGGCCGAGGAACGGCGAGGCGTCCAGGTTGGTCACGTGTGCCTGCAGCACGCCTTCAGGGTTGTACCGGGGTGCTGGGATGTGCTCGATGATGGTCTGGAACAGTGGCTCGAGGTTGTCGTTCGAGGGAACGGTGCCGTCGGCGGGCTGCTCGAGGGAGGCTGCGCCTTCACGGGCCGCGGCGTACACCACGGGAACGTTCAGGACTGAGTCCAGGTCGAGGTCCGGAACTTCGTCGGCGAGGTCGGAGGCAAGGCCCAGGAGAAGGTCCATGGATTCGCTGACCACTTCGTCGATCCGCGAGTCGGGACGGTCGGTCTTGTTGACCAGCAGCACGACGGGGAGCTTCGCGGCAAGCGCCTTACGCAGCACGAAACGGGTCTGGGGCAGTGGGCCTTCCGAGGCGTCCACGAGGAGGACGACGCCGTCAACCATCGACAGCCCACGTTCCACTTCGCCGCCGAAGTCGGCGTGGCCAGGGGTATCGATCACGTTGATGGTGATGGTCTCACCCTTGGCCGAGGGGCCGTTGTAGAACACGGTGGTGTTCTTGGCGAGGATGGTGATGCCCTTCTCGCGCTCAAGGTCGCCCGAGTCCATGACCCGGTCAGCCACGTCGCCGTGAGCTGCGAAGGAATTGGTCTGCCGGAGCATGGCATCAACCAAGGTGGTCTTTCCGTGGTCAACGTGGGCCACGATGGCAACGTTGCGGAGGTCGCTGCGAACAGCTGTGTTGCCTGTGGTTTCAGACATGCGTAATGACTCAATTCAGTAATCTTGAGGGGAATCTAGCGTTATGAGGACGGCGCCTGCTTGTACCAGTCTAAGCTCTCAGGAAAAAATGCCCTAACGCGGGGACCTTTTCGGGTCAAAATCACAGCTCTACCGCCGGTCACCGTGACGCACGACGGCGGCCCACCCCCAGGGAGCGAGCCGCCGTCGAACCGGTCGATGACCAGCAGGTGGCGCTAGGCGGCACCCGGAGGGAGCACCAGGCCAGCCCCGGGAATCGCGTCGAGCAGTGCCCGGGTGTAGGGGGTCTGCGGGTGGTCGAAGACGTCGTCAGTTGACCCCTGCTCCACCAGCTTCCCCTTCTCCATCACGCACACGTGATCAGCAATCTGCCGGACCACTGCCAGGTCGTGAGTGATGAACAGGTAGCTCAGACCGAGCTCGGCCTGCAGATCCGCAAGGAGGTTCAGGATCTGCGCCTGGACCAGGACGTCCAGCGCCGAAACTGCCTCATCACAGATCACTACCTCAGGGTCGAGGGCCAGCGCGCGTGCAATGGCCACCCGCTGCCGCTGCCCGCCGGAGAGCTCGTTGGGGAACCGGCGCATCATGGAGGCGGGCAGTGCCACCTGCTCCAGCAGGTCCCTGACCTTCTGCTCCCGGGACTTCGCGTCCCCGATCCCATGCACCCGCAAGGGCTCCTCAATGGTTCTGAAGATGTTGTACATGGGATCCAGCGACCCATACGGGTCCTGGAAGATCGGCTGCACCCGGCGCCTGAAGTCGAACATCTTCTTCCGGCTCAGGGTGGTGATATCCACCCCGTCGAAGTCGATGCTGCCTCCCGTCGCAGGTTCCAGTCCCAGCACCATCCGCGCGACGGTCGACTTGCCGGAGCCGGACTCGCCGACCACCGCCGTCGTTGTCCCGCGTGCGATGGAGAAGGAAACCCCGTCGACCGCTTTGAAGTCGGTCGACTTGCCCCAGCTGCCGCGGATCTTGAAGACCTTCGTCAGATCCTTGACCTCGATGACCTTGTCGACGGCTCCGCCGACCGCGGCGGGCTCCTCGGGTGCAAGCACCTCGGTGGTCGCCACGCCCAGCTTCTTGGCGGATTCGATCCGCCGGGAGGCCAGGGACGGCGCCGACGCAACCAGTTTCTGCGTGTAGGCGTGCCGCGGGTTGGTGAGCAGTTCCATCGCTGGACCGGCTTCCACCACCTTCCCCTTGTACATGACGATCACCTTGTGGGCCCGTTCTGCGGCCAGTCCCAGATCGTGGGTGATCAGCAGCACCGCCGTCCCGAGGTCCCTGGTCATGCTGTCCAGGTGGTCGAGGATCTGCCGCTGGACTGTTACGTCCAGGGCCGACGTCGGCTCATCGGCGATCAGCAGGCGGGGCCTGCAGGACAAGCCGATGGCGATCAGTGCGCGTTGCCGCATACCGCCCGAGAACTCGTGCGGGTACTGGTTGGCGCGTGACTCGGCGTCGGGGAGGCCAGCCTCCGCAAGCACCTGCGCCACGTCCTTCTTCCCGTGGGGCAGGCCGTTGGCCCGCAACGTTTCCTTGACCTGGAAACCAATTTTCCAGACAGGGTTCAGGTTGGACATGGGGTCCTGGGGGACCATCCCGATGGATGAACCTCGCAGTTCCACGATCCGCTTCTCGTCCGCATGGGTGATGTCCTCGCCGTCGAACAGTACCTGTCCGCCGGACACACGGCCGTTCGCCGGAAGCAGGCCGATCGCCGCGAGGGCGGTGGTGGACTTGCCCGACCCCGACTCCCCCACGATGGCGACGGTCTCGCCCGGCATGATGGTCAGCCGGGCGTTCTTGACCGCTTCCACGTCCCCCTGTGAGGTGGTGAAGGTGATCGCGAGGTCGCGCAGCTCAAGGAGCGGCTGCGCCGGGATGGGTTCTGCCCCGGTGTTTTCTGGAGTGTGTGTCATCGCTTCCGGGCCTTTGGATCGAGTGCGTCCCGCAGCGCGTCGCCCAGCATGATGAAGCTGAGCACCGTCAGTGAGAGCGCGAGGGCTGGCCAGAACAACGGCATGGGGTTGGTCCGCACCGTGGGTTCCGCCGAGAAGATGTCATTTCCCCACGACATGACGTCGGGTGGCAGGCCAATGCCCAGGAAGGACAGCGTCGATTCGGCGACGATGAACGTACCGAGGGAGATCGTGGTAATCACAATTACCGGCGCCAACGCGTTGGGGATCACGTGTTTCAGCAGGGCCGAGAACCGTGAGACACCCAGTGAGCGCGCCGCGGTGACGAAGTCGGCGTTCCTGACCGAAATCACCGACGCCCTGGTAATGCGGGCAATCTGTGGCCAGCCGAAGGTCACCAGAATGACCACCAGCGTCCACACGCTGCGGTTCTCCCGGAAGAAGGGCAGCTGCACCACGACGATGGCGCCCAGGATCAGGGGCAACGCGAAGAAGATGTCTCCCAGACGGGCGAGGATCGCATCGATCCAGCCACCGTAGAATCCGGCGATGGCGCCGATGGCGCCGCCGATCAGGAGGACACCGAGGGTGGAGAACATTCCCACCATGAGCGACGACTGGGTTCCGTAAACCACTCTGGACAGCACGTCACAGCCCTGCTGGGTGAAGCCGAGGGGATGCCCGGGAGCGGGACCGCCACCGGAGTTGGCCAGCAGGCAGTTCTCGTTGGGTGGTTCGTTGGTGAAGATCCCGGGGAACAGGGCCACAAAAATGACCGCCAGGATGAGGATGCCACTCAGGATGAACAGGGGCTGGCGGCGCAGGTTGCGCCACGCTTCGCTCCATTGGCTCCGCGGTGCATCGTCAGTGGTTGCACTGTCGGTGGCTACAACCGGGGTGTCCTCGGCGTCGGCAACGAAGTGCTCGATGGGGTACGCAGGTTGCTTGGGTGCGACCACGCGTTTGGGTGTGTTTTCCATGTCAGGCATATCGAATCCTCGGGTCAAGCCATGCGTACAGCAGATCCACCACCAGATTGGCGATGCAGAATATCAGGATCAGAACGGTGACGATTGCCACCACGACGGGGGCTTCACCGTTGAGGACGGCGCGGTACAACGTGTTGCCCACTCCGTTCACGTTGAAGATGCCCTCCGTGACGATCGCGCCACCCATCAGGGCGCCCAGGTCGGCGCCAAGGAAGGTGATGACGGGGATCATCGAGTTGCGCAGGATGTGCACCGTGACCACGCGGCGCCGTGAGAGGCCCTTGGCCGTAGCGGTTCGCACATAGTCGGCGTTCACGTTCTCGATGATGCTGGTGCGGGTCAACCTCAGCACATAGGCGAAGGAAACCAGTCCCAGCACGACGGCGGGCAGGATCAGTTCGTTGAAAGGCGCCGCGCCGCTCACTGTGGGGCTGGCCCACCCGAGCTTGACGCCGACGATGAACTGCATGAGGAACCCGAGAACGAAAATGGGAACCGCGATGACGACCAGGGAGACGACCAGGATGGTCGAGTCGAAGATCTTTCCCTTCCGCAGTCCGGCGATGAGGCCGAACAGGATACCGAAGACGGCCTCGAACACGAGGGCCATGATGGCGAGCCGCGCGGTGGTGGGGAAGACTTCGGCAATGATCGTGGCGATTTCCCGACCCGCGAAGTTGACGCCGAGGTCGAAGGTCAGAACGCCCTTGATGAAGAGGAAGTATTGCACCCAGAACGGCTGGTCCAGGTTGTACTGCTCCCGCAATGCTGCCTCGACGGCTGGGGTGCAGCCCCGCTCGCCACAGATGGCGGCGGTGGGATCACCGGGAAGGCTGAAAACCAGGAAGTAGACCAGCAGGGTGGCACCGATAAAGACGGGAATCAGTTGAAGAACGCGCCGGATGATGTACCAGGACATCAGGCAACACCCCCGGAGGAGAGCGTCCCCACGGAACGCTGTTGAAGCTTATTCATCTGTTGTGGACCTTTGGATTTGGAGCAAACTGATGGGGCCCTCCGGAGAGGACCCCATCAGTTGTTCGGTGTTACTTGGTGGTGATGGCGTTGTACAGGGGAACGCCATTCCAGCCGAACTCGACGTTGTCGACGTTCTGGCTCCAGCCGCCCTGGGCAACCTGGTACCACAGCGGGATGGAGGGGAGGTCCTCAAGGAGCATTTCCTGCGCCTTGTTCATGGCCTCGGCTCCCGCCTCGACGGAGTCCGCCGCGAGACCATCGGAGAGGGCCTGGTCAAACTCGGGGTTCTCGTACACGGAGTCATTGGATCCGGCGCCAGTGGCGTGGATGGGTCCAAGGAAGTTGTACAGGGAAGGGTAGTCTGCCTGCCAGCCGGTGCGGATGGCACCGGTCAGGGTCTTGTCGGTGGCGTTGGTGCGCAACTCGGCGAACGTGGAGAACGGCAGACCGCTCACCTCGATATCCAGGTTGTTCTTGAGCCCGTTAACGACTGCTTCCACCCAGGTGCGGTGGTCCCCGGCGTCGGCGTTGTAGGCGATGGTCAGTGGCTCGGAGTCATCGTAGGGCTCGATGGCTTCAGCCTCTTCCCACAGCTCTACCGCGCGCTCAGGGTTGAACTCGAGGTTCTCGCTGCCGGGCAGGCTGTCGTTGTAACCCTCAAGCACGGGGGCGGTGAATTCGGTGGCTGGGGTGCGGCCGTTGTTGAAGATCACCGTGGTGATCTCTTCCCGGTCGATCGCCATCGAGATTGCCTGGCGGCGCAGCTTGCCGTCCTCGCCGTCCCAGTTTTCGAGGTAGTAAGGGATGGAGATGGTCTGGTTGCCCGCGTAGGGGGATTCCAGCCAGCGGTCGTCCAGGTCATTCTTGAAGTTCTGCACGTCGGAAGTAGGCACGGTCTTCAGGACGTCGAGGTTGTCCGAGATGAGGTCCTGGTAGGCGGTGCTGCCATTCTGGTACATCTTGAACGTGACGCCAGCGTTCTGCGCGGCCTGCGGGCCGTCGTAGTCCTCGTTCGGGACGAGCGCGATCTGCTGGTTGTGCTCCCAGGCACCCTCGGCGGCGAACTTGTAGGGTCCGTTGCCGATCGGGTTCTCGCCGAAGGCTTCGAAGTCCTCGAAGGCAACCTCGGGCAGTGGGGAGAACGCGCTGTAGCCGAGGCGCAGAGGCCAATCCGACTCGGGCTGGCTCAGGGCAACCGTGAAGGTGCGCTCGTCCACCACTGTCAGGCCCGACATTTCCTCGAGCTCGGATCCTTCGGCGCTGACTTCGTCGTAGCCTTCGATGCTCTCGAAGAAGTAGCTCGACAGCTGGGCATTCTTCGCCGCTGCGCCATAGTTCCAGGCGTCGACGAAGGACTGGGCCGTGACAGGCTCCCCGTTGGTGAAGGTCTTACCCTCTGCCAGGGTGATTGTGTAGTTCTGTGCATCCTCGGTTTCGATGGACTCGGCCATCTCGTTCTGGGACACGCCATCAGCGTCGTAGCTGACCAAACCGGAGAAGATCAGGTCGACTACTGCTCCGCCGCCCACCTCGTTGGTGCTGGTAGGGATCAGTGGGTTCTGTGGCTCAACGCCGTCAACCACGATGGGCCGATCGGTGTTGGATGCAGCATCCTCGCCGCTGCCACCACATGCACTTAATGCCAGCGTCGCAGTCAATGCAACGCCAACAACCTTGGAAATACGCGCTAAACGCATTCCGCCTCCTTGTGTAATTTGGTAGACCGGATCGATGTTTCCGCCCGGATTTGAGCCAGCACGATGTTGTACATGTCCTGGCTCACAGTGGACAAGCTTAGGCCTCTGAAGTTGCCTGACGAAACCGAACGTGCGGTGGCACGCAAAAGCGGCCCGCCCCGGAGGGACGGACCGCAGGTGCTTCCTGTGCTAAATCAAGCCGCAGGATTGCCCGGAGGAGTCTAGGACTTCTTCGAGCGGGAGAGCTTCCAGCGCCGGGCGGAGTTGGTGCCGGTAGAGGCCGGGGCTTCCTCGAGATGATAGTCCTTGAGCTGATCCTGGATCTGCTGATCCATCCGATCGGACATGTTCTCGCTGACCTGATCGGTGACCTGGTCGGCGAGGGCGTTGCGGGCCTGGCGCCGCTGGGCGCGCAGGAACTGCTGGTGCTCGTCGTGGAACGCCTTCGCTGTCGCAATGCACATGAAGATCATCACCACGCTGAACGGCAGCGCCGTCAGGATCGCGGCGGTCTGGATCGAGGCCAGACCGTCATCCCCCACAAGGAGGAGTGCGATCGCCACTGATGCTGCGGCGACGGCCCAGAAGGCACGGACCCAGTTCTTCGGGTCCGGGTGTCCGCCCGTGGAGATCATACTCATCACCAGGGCACCGGAGTCAGCGGAGGTGATGAAGAAGATGGCGATCAGGATGATCGCGCCGATCAGCAGGATGGGCCCACCGGGTAGCTCGGTGAGTAGCCCGAACAGGGCGTTGTTGGTATCCACTGCTCCGTCTTCGCCCACGAGGCCGCCCTGGCCGAACAGTTCGCGGTAGAGGGCTGATCCGCCGAGGACCGAGAACCACAGGAAGGTGAGCATGGTCGGCACCAGCAGGACGCCGGCAACGAACTCGCGTACGGTGCGGCCCTTGGAGATGCGGGCAATGAAGATCCCTACGAACGGGGCCCAGGAAATCCACCAGCCCCAGTAGAAGGTGGTCCAGGCGGACTGCCAGGCTTCGCCGTCGGCTCCGGCGAAGGCCAGGGTGTCGAAGGTCAGCCCGACGACGTTCTGCAGGTAGTTACCGATCGACTGAATAAACTCCCGCAGGAGGAAGAGAGTGGGGCCAGTGAAGAGGATGAACAGCAAGAGGACGCCGGCCAGCACCAGGTTGGTGTTGGAGAGCCACTTCATACCCTTGCCGACACCGGAAATCACCGACACCAGGGTCAGCGCCGTGATGCAAAGAATCAGGCCGACCTGAGTGAACTTGGTTGCCTCGACAATGTTGGCGGTATCAAGACCAGCCGACATCTGGAGCACTCCCAGTCCGAGGGAAGTGGCTACACCGAAGAGCGTGCCGACGAGCGCGACGACGTCGATCGCGTCGCCCCATTTGCCCTTGACCTTGTCGCCCAGCAGTGGCTCAAGGGTCCAGCGGATGGAGATCGGGCGGCCGCGGCGGTGCACCGCGTAGGCAATGGCTAGCCCCACCACAACGTAGATGCTCCACGCATGCAGTCCCCAGTGGAGGAAGGTCTGGGTGAGGGCCTGCTGGGCCAGCTCAATGCCGGTGCCCTCGGTGCCGGGAGGCGGAGCAGCGAAGTGGTTCAGCGGCTCGGCGACACCCCAGAACACCAGACCGATGCCCATGCCAGCCGCGAAAAGCAGCGCAAACCAGGACATCAGTGAGAACTCGGGACGATCCTCGTCTTTACCGAGCCGGATATCCCCGAAGCGGCTCAGGCCGACCCAGAGGGAGAACACCACAAACATGGCGACGATTGCCACGTAGTACCAGCCGAACCCGCTGATGACGTTCGTCTGGATAGTGCCGAAGACCTCGGCTGCCGTAGAGGGGAATAGGAGGGCGAAGCCCACGAACACCACGATGAGCGCAGCAGCCGGATAGAACACTGACTTCGCCAGGCGCGAGGCCGGCTGCGGTTTTCCTTCCGTGGGGTGGCCGTCTGGCTCGCCGGGTGGACTATCGGTTGCCGGATTTCCGGACCTGAGGGACATTCGAGTTACTCCTCATTCATAGCGTTTTCATGGAGAATGACCATTGACACACCGCCGATTAGGCAGTAGGGCCTACTCCACACTACAGAAGTAAAGCTACTAATGCATAAGGTCCCGCTTAACACATGAACGACGGCGGTCCATTCCGGTAGGGAATGGACCGCCGTTGTCAGCGGCATTTCGAGTGGATTACTCGGCTGAGGCCAGGAGTTTCGCCCGCAGCTCGCGGCGTTCGCGTTGCTTCTCCGGGTTGGGAAGTGGCACCGCTGCCAGCAGGCGCTGGGTGTACGGATCCTGCGGCCGACGAAGGATCTGGTCCCGGGTGCCCTGCTCCACAATCTTGCCGCGCCGCATCACGCAGATGCGGTCGGACATCAGGTCGACGACGGCGAGGTCGTGGGTGACGAACAGGCAGGCAAAACCAAGTTCCTGCTGCAGGTTCTTCAGCAGCTCCAGCACGGTGGCCTGCACCGAGACGTCGAGCGCCGACGTCGGCTCATCAGCGACCAGCAGCTTGGGCTTCAGGGACAGCGCCCGTGCAATACCTACGCGCTGCTTCTGGCCGCCGG
Source organism: Arthrobacter sp. 260 (assembly GCF_013116745.1). Classification (GTDB taxonomy): domain Bacteria; phylum Actinomycetota; class Actinomycetes; order Actinomycetales; family Micrococcaceae; genus Arthrobacter_D. Next base: position 194,538 of record NZ_JABFOE010000001.1, on the reverse strand, counting down.
ACAGCTCATGGGGGTACCGGTTGCGGTAGGCACGCGGCAGTTCCACCTGGTCGAGGAGGGTCTCGATCCGCTTCTGCAGGTCAGCACCCTTCGCTACCTTCGCGAGGAACATGGGCTCCCCGATGCTCTCACCCAGGGGCAAGCGGGGGTTCAGCGAGGAGGAAGGGTCCTGGAAGACCATCCCCACGTTGCGGCGCAACTCGAAGAGTTCCTTGCGGCTGGCGTTGGAGATCTCCTTGCCCGTGACGGTCAGGGAACCTTCCGCAACGGGCAGGAGGCCCACCGCGGCACGGCCGATCGTGGTCTTTCCGGACCCCGACTCCCCCACCAGACCGAGGATCTCTCCCGGGTAAATGGCGAGGTTCGCCCCTTCCACTGCGCGGAATGCAGGGACCCGGCCCTGTTTGGGGTACTCGATCGCTACGTCAGTGAGCTTGAGGACTGCTGCTCCCCGCGAGGTGTCAGCAGCGCGTTCCGCCTCGTCGAGCTTGGCCTGATTGTCGCGCTCGCGGCGCATGAGCTCGTCGTGGTCCACCGCGCGCAACTCGGCGTGGGTGGCGGCGGCCAGCGCAGCGGTCACGTCGACTTCCTCGGTGCCATCTCCGCCCTGCCCGAGGTGGGGCACCGCCGCGAGGAGTTTGCGGGTGTACTCGTGCTGCGGGTTGTGGAAGATCTGCTCTGCGGTGCCCGCCTCGACGATCCTGCCTTTGCTCATCACCACAATGTGGTCGGAGAGGTCGGCAACGACCCCCATGTCATGGGTGATCAGCACAATGGCGCTGTTGAGCTTGCTGCGCAGGTTGCGCATCAGATCGAGGATCTCCGCCTGGACCGTTACGTCGAGAGCCGTGGTGGGCTCATCAGCGATCAGCAGTTTCGGGTCGCACGAGAGCGACTGGGCAATCATGGCGCGCTGCCGCTGCCCACCGGACAGCTGGTGCGGGTAGGACCTGAAGGCCTTGTCCGGATCCGGCAGTTCAACCATGTCCAGCAGCTTCAGGGCACGCTCTTTCGCCTCTTCGGGTGAAATCTCGTTGTGCAACCGGATGGTCTCGACGATCTGGAAACCGATCGTGTAGACCGGGTTCATGGCCGTCATCGGCTCCTGGAAGATCACTGCGACGTCGCGGCCGCGGATCTGGCGAAGTTTGCTCCCCGTCAGGCCGAGGATTTCCTTGCCATTGAGCTTGACGCTGCCGGAGGTACGGCTGTTCTCGGGCAGCAGCCCCAGCAGGGACATCGAGCTGGCGCTCTTGCCGGAACCCGATTCACCGACGATTGCCAATACCTCACCGGCCCTGACCTCGTAGTTGAGGTCAATGGCAGCGGGCACCCAGACCTTGTCCACACCGTAGTCAACGCTGAGGCCCTTAACCTCCAGCACCGGCACGTCGCTGCGTGGGGTCTGCCCTGAGTCCGAGTTGATGATGACGCCGTCGGTCATGATTCTGCTTTCCTTCCGCCCGTGGCCTGCCACATTCTGGTGATTAGTGGCCTGGCCCGGAATCCTGAAACTATATGGGTATGAGTAGCCCGAGTGATGTCGCCAGCCCCGTTGTGTTCAAACCCCGGTTCGGCAAGTGGTTTGCGTCCCTGACCTGGGTGCTGGCGGGGATTGGCATTGTGCTGTCCGTTGTCAGCGACGGCGTCGAGGGCCTGGTGTCCGCGTGGCCCCTGCTCGCCCTGGCCTACTTCGGCTGGTTGCTGTTCTGGTATCCGTCGGTAGTCGTCGCCGACGATGCGGTCACGCTCAATAACCCGCTGAGATCCATCTCGGTGCCGTGGGCGGCGCTCATCCATGTCGACACAAAGTTCGCCCTGACCCTGGTCACTCCCCGTGGCAGCCATACCGCGTGGGCGGCGCCAGCGCCCGGTGTCTGGGGTACCCACCGGGGCAAGCCCGAGCACGTTCAGGGACTCCCCGAATCCACTTACGGTCCGGCCCAATCGATTCGGCCGGGAGACCTGAAGAACACGGATTCGGGAGCGGCAGCCTTCCTGGTGCGCACCCATTGGGCGACGCTGGTCGACGGCGGCCTGGTTGACGCCGACGCCACTGACACAACAGTTGCCACGTCCCGCTTCCACTGGATTGCGATCGGGTGCGCTATTGCGCTGATCGCCGCCAATGTGATCGCTTTCTCCCTGGTGTAACCGGTGGGTACGGCGCAATTGTGCCGCTGCCGCACCCACCGGGTGAACCCTGCGTCCGGGCACCTTAGGCCTCGGGACGGCTGGGATCGGAAATGTCGCCTGAGTGCACTGCCTTCTTGGCATTGAACTTCTTCTGCCGGGGATCGAACGCATCGCGAAGTCCATCACCGATGAAGTTGATCGACAGGCAGATCAGGATGATAAAGAGACCCGGCCACCAGAACAGCCAGGGGCGGGTGTTGAACGCCTGCTGGTTGTCGCTGATCAGGCTGCCCAGCGAGATGTCAGGAGCCCGTACGCCGAGGCCCAGGAAGGACAGCGCGGATTCAAGCAGGATAGCCGAAGCCATCACCAGCGTGGTGTTGACGATGATGACTCCGACCGCATTGGGCAGGATGTGCTTGAAGATGATGCGCGTATCGGACGCACCGGCGATCCGGGCCGCGTCGACGAATTCGCGCTCCCTTAGGGAGAGGAATTCGCCGCGGACCAGTCGAGCAAGGCCGGTCCAGATGATGAGTCCCACGAAGACGCCCAGCAGAATCACTCCAGCGCTGCCGCCCATAATGGTCCGCAGGAACGTACCGTTCCCGGTGAGGTTGTTGCCCACGCTGCCCAGGACGGCGGCCAGGATGATCAGCGGGATAACGATGATGACGTCAGTGAAGCGCATCAGCACGGATTCGACCCAGCCGCGGAAGTAGCCGGAGACTCCACCGATGATGACCCCGAGGATGCCTCCAAGGATCCCGATGATAAACATGATGATCAGGGACAACTGGGTACCCCGCATGGTCATCGCGAACAGGTCGCGACCGACGCGGTCCTGTCCGAAGGGGTGATCGCCGAAGTCGAACGGCAGGACCCAGGTGGGCGCGCCGTTGGGGGTAGCCAACGGCAGTGTCTGAACGTAGTTCCACTTCCACCAGCCCGGAATTCCTGCGTACCCGATCGAGGTGAAGGCCATGAGGACCACGAAGACAAAGACGACCATACTGACGACGGCTGCGGAGTTGCCGAAGAACCGTTTCCGGACAATCTGACCCTGACTCAGGCCGATCGAGTCGTCCTTCGCCGGGGTCCGCTTTTTCTTGTTCTCTGCTCTCGTGCTCATGCTTTTACCCTCACTCGTGGGTCAAGTACCGAGTAGACCAGGTCTGCAACGAGGTTGAAGACGAGGGCCAGGATGCCGGTAATCAGGAAGACTCCCATGATGGGATTCGGATCAACGCGCCCTAGAGCACCAATAAAGAGTTGGCCCATACCGCTGAAGGCAAAGACTTGCTCGGTGATGATGGCGCCGCCAATCAGGCCGCCGATATCGAACGCTACAAGGGTGGCCAGCGGGATGAGTGCGTTGCGGAAGGCGTGCCGCATGACCACTGTGCGCTCCCCCAGGCCCTTGGCCCGGGCGGTGCGGATGTAGTCCTGATTCATAATTTCCAGCATTGAGGCGCGGGAGTAGCGGCTGTAGCCAGCCAGGGAGATCAGCATGAGGGCGATGGTCGGAAGCAGCAGGTGGGTGAACGTGTCGATACCCATGATCCAGAAGTCGCCGTCAAGGTTGGGAGTAGACGAACCGAGGGTGGCGATTGGCCTGCCACGGATCCGGTTGTTGTCCGAGTACAGCGGCCAGGACTGCATGAAGCGGTCGAGCAGGATAGTGAATCCCATGAGGAACGCTGTCAGCCCGGCTGCGTTCATGCTCTGACGCCGGTCATAGCCGCCCATGAAGTAGCCGACTGCCACACCGACCAGCACAGTAACGATGGCCAGAATGACGATCATCAGTGGGGTGGCCAGATCCAGGAGCGGCTGGACTGCAAAGTAGGCGATGAGGCCTATTCCGACGGTGATCAGCGCCGAGTACAGGGCCTTGCGGTTCTTGAGCCCTGCGGTCAGGAGGGTAATGCCGTAGGCGATACCGACGCCGGCAATGGCAATCACCACTGGGCCGAAGCCTGGGGAGCTGAACCACTGGGTGATGTCAAGGAAGAAGAGGATGGCAGCTGCGAACGCGAACCCGGCGGCGGCTGCGATCAGCCGCTTCTTCAGGGTTCCACGTGCCACCAGATACCAGATGAACGCACTCACCAAGCTGGTAATGACGATGGCGGTGAGGGAAATATTGGGATCGGCAAGGAACGTATTGAAACCGATGGCCCCGTATTCCTTCAGCAGGACCGCCACCCAGAAGATAGGGAGGGAGAAGAAGAGGAAGGCCATGAAGGTCACGCCGTAGTCCAGGCCACTGTACTGCCGGAGGGCGGTGATGATGCCCAGCGAGATACCGATGAGGATCGCCAGTACGGTGGCGCCGGTGACCAGGAGGATGGTCTGGCCCATCGCCCGTGCGAGCAATTGGGTTACTTCAATACCGGCGATGCTGCTGCCGAGGTCACAGGTCGCGGCGAAGGGGATGAGGCAACTCGCTGCGCCACCCAGCCATTCGAAGTACCGGATAGGGGCGGGGACGTCCAGACTCAGGAGGTCTGTCCGCAGCTGGATGAGTGTGTCCCGGTTGGGGACGTTACTCTCGCGCAGGTCGGCCAACGGATCGCCTGATGCTGCGGTCAGCATGTAAACGATGAAGGATGCGCCCAGCAGGATGAGCACGGCGGCAACTAAGCGCCGGACGATGTAGGTCACCATAGTGTTTATAACCTCAATGTTAAGGTTCCGGGGATCACCCGGCGTTGTGGCAAAAGTGTAATGCACCTAACAGGTAGCCGATATTTGGGAGATCCCAATCGCTTACCTCGGCACGACTTCGGGGTACTTCAGGCACTAGAAAAGCGCTGGGGCCAGTGGTCCGGCCCCAGCGCTTTCGGATCTAGCACATTAGGTCGTGGGTGTGGCCGAGTTACTCAGCGACTGTCCATTCCCAGAAGTTCCACCAGATTCCTTCTTGGGTCGGGCTGAAGCCGACGCCTTCGATGGAGTCGCTGGCGGCGTTGATGCCGATCGACTGGAACAGTGGCAGGCCGTAACCGGTGTCGAACAGACGGGTGTCGACGATGGTCTGGAGTTCCTGCTGCTCGGCTTCATCGGTGGTGACGATCAGCTCGTCCATAGCGGCCTGAGCTTCCTCATCGCAGAATCCGCTGAAGTTGGATGCCGAACCACAGCCGTAGAGCTGCGGAACGCCGGTGACGCCGACGCCGGTGCTGACCCAGCCGAAGATGACTGCGTCGTAGGTGCCGGTACCAAGGGCTGCGCCCCACTCGTTGCCGGGGAGACCGCCATCGACAACCACGAAGCCTGCCTGCTCGGCGCTTTCAGCGATGAGGGTGTAGGCGTCAACGCGGTTGGGGTTGTCAACGCTGTACATGATGCGGACCTCAGGAGTAGCACCGTCGAGCAGTTCGGTGGCGCCTTCGATGTCAACCTCGTCGTACATTTCCGAGCCGTTTACGGGAGTCGCAGCTTCGTAGCCGGGGGTGCCGACGTCGAAGATGTGTGAATCCCTGTGATCAGCCTCGGGGTCGAGCTGACGGATGGTTGATTCAACGATGGCGTCGCGTGGGATCGTCATCATGAACGCCTTGCGAACGTTCTCGTCTTCGAAGACACCGCTGTAGTTGAGGTCAAGGTGGTCGAAGGAGAGCTCGTCGCCTTCGAAGATGTTGACGCCGTCAAGGGCTTCGAGTGACGCCAGCGTGTCGGCGGATGCCTGTGGCTGGATGACGTCGACGTCGCCGTTCTGCAGGCCCTGGACCTGGGCAGTAGCGTCGCCGATGTAGCGGATGGTGATTTCGTCGAGCTGGGTCTCGGGGCCCCAGTTGTAGTCCTCGTTCTTGACGAGGGTCATCGACTGGTCGGGAACCATTGCGTCAACGATGTACGGTCCGCTGGACAGGTACATGGCTGGATCGTCAGGCAGGGTGGTGGTGTCGAACGCTGTGTTCCAGACATCGGCAACGGACTGCAGTTCGGGACGCTCCTGGGGATCCTCCGGGTCACCCTCAGGGGTGTTCTGGATGAGTTCGATCAGGGCATCTTCGTCGGCCAGACCGGCCTGGGTGGCAACCACGTGGGCTGGGGTGTCAATCACGCCGTAGGCGATTTCCCAGTCAGCGTAGGGCTCGGTGTATTCGATGGTAATTGAACGGCCATCTTCACCCAGTTCGGGGAGGAGGGACAGATCCAGACCAGCGGTGCTCGCCGCAGCGAAGTACGTGGTGCCGGTTTCCGCTTCGGCGTCTGCATCATCGAAGTAGCCGGAGCTGACGGCCCAGGAGAACAGGAGGTCCCCACCGTCGATGGGCTCGCCGTCGGACCAGGCAACACCCTCGTTCACTGTGTAGGTGACCGTCAGGGGATCCTCGGAGACGACCTCGTAGGATCCGAACTCTTCCCTGGGAACAACCTCAAGCTGGTCGTTGATGTAGTTGAACCCCGACTTGGTCAGGTAGCTGACCTTGCCGTTGATGTCCACATTGCCTGTGGCGCTGTCTGAGTTGAACGAGGTAAACGGGTTTACCTCGGCAACGCTGACTACGCCGCCACTTGAGGCGCCGGTGTCACCGCTCGCGTCTGGGTCAGAATTGCCTTCGCCGCTGTCTGTGCTGGCGCAGGCGCTGAGTGCAAGTGCAGCGATTGCCGCGACTCCCACAGCTTTGGAAGTACGTCCGAAACGCATTCCGCCTCCTATTTCATGTTCTGGAAATAGCTCAATGTGGTTTTACAAAGAGCTGACACGCCCCCTCGAGAGGAGTGGCGTGCCTCACATGACTAGAAGCCTAAGTGCTAATTGTTGCCGTCAGGTGTCTTAACCCTCATCGCAACCGGGTTGTTACCGAGATGCAACCAAATTTATTTCCAGCGATCACACAGCTGATTCCCAGTTGTTTCCCTCAGGTGCGCGAAGGTGCTTGAGGGCGGTTCAGTTCAATCACAACAGGGCTAATTCATCCCTTATATAAGGTCTCATTCAACTCATCCCTGGGACACCCCTATATAAGGGATGCCCGGGAGCCGTTCAGTCGCCCGATTGCCGCCACGGGCCCCATTGCTCAGCGCCAGGAACATCGCCCTGTGTCCACCACTGGGTCCGGTACACCCTGTCCTCGAAGACCACGCGTCGGCCCTCGGTGTAGACCTCGTTTTCGTCCCACGGTACGGGTGGAAGGTCTGAGGCCTCATCTGCCGACAGCGAAGGGGCGGAGTCCGGTTCTGTGCCCGGCGCCGGCGCGCCCTGGGCCGCCTGATCCTGGGCCTCCGTCGGCGTGCCGAGTGTGGACGTCGGACTGGGTGGCTGCGCTGTTGGCTCGGGCATTACCCGGTCACGGGCTGGGCCACCGGGAGCATTAAGCAGTTCATCGGACAGCACCGCGAAGAGCGAACCGTCCCGGTTGCCTGCCAGGTCCCACCACATTCCACCGCCAAGCCCCCGCTCCAGGATGTAGTCACTCTTGAGCCGCACGGTTTCGGGGTTGTCGTAACTCCACCACTGGTCGCCGTCGAACCGCCAGGCCGTACCCAGGGTCGAGTCGGTGAACTCCTCGCCCACTTCAAGCAGTTCGTCGTAGTCCTCGAGGCCGGGCTCCTCGCCACCCGGTGCCGCGCCGGTAGCTGCACCCCAGGGATCGGCGGAGTCAGCGCCCACCCAGCCCCTGCCGAACGCTGCGAGGCCAAGACCCAACTGGGCGGGATCGATTCCGGCGTCGAGATAAGCGCTCACGGTCCGGTCCACTGAGAAACGTTCACCGTCCTCCCGTGGATCGTCCGGGTCGTCGAAGAGGTTCGCCTGGTGTCCCGTCAGACCCGGCTCCCAGGTCCCCCAGAGGTCGTAGCCCTGGATGTTTCCAAAGTCGAGGTACTCGAACAGTGCTGGGTCATTCCAACCGCCGGCTTCGATTACCACTGGATTTGCGGGCAGGAAGGCGCTCAGGGAGTAGGAGGCGCCGGTGGTCGAGGCGTAGGCGTCGAGCTGTTTCCGGAACTCCTGCAGCAGCAGCCGGAAGTTCTCGGCGTCGTTCTCGGCGTCCACCCCGTTCCCTTCGAGCCCCTTGTCGGTGCCCGGCCACTCCCAGTCAATGTCGATGCCGTCGAACAGGCCAGCCGCGGCGCCGTCCCCTCCCCTGCCCTCGATAACCGGGAGATTTCCCTTGATGTACAGGTCAATGCAGGAGCTGACGAGGGCTTTCCGGGATTCGTCGGTCGCTGCGGCGCGGGAGAAGTTCTTTGACCAGGTCCATCCGCCGAGCGAAATCACCGCACGCAACCCCGGGTTGGCTGCTTTCAACTGCCGCAGCTGATTGAATGATCCGGCCAGCGGTTGCTCTGCCGTGTCCGGTGTGCCGGCAATCGAGGTGGCGGCGTCGTAGGCCATGCCGTAGTCCGCCCAGGCATCGGATGCGCCGTCCGAACCATTCGGGCCGCTTTCCTGAGCCTTGTTCGCCTGGAAACAGGTGAGGGTCTCGTGGTGGATGTTGCCGAAGGCATAGTTGATGTGGCTCAGGTTGCCGGCAGCACCCGAGTCCTGAAGGTCTTTCATCGTGTACTGGCGCCCGTAGACCCCCCACTGAGGGAAGTAGCCAACGGTCCGGTACCCGTTAATGAGAGCAGGGGCGGTGTCAGCATCGTCGGGACTGTACCCCTCCGGGGAACCCTCGAAGGAACAGCCGGCGATCCCGCTGATTCCCAGCAGGGCGACGACGGCCAGGGCGACGATCCGTGGGGATCGGCGCGGGCGCACTCGTTTCATTCTTTCCTCCGGCATGTGAGACCAGCACCGGCAGGCAGCGGCTCTTCTAGGCTACTGGATGGAGGGGATTGCGGTGCTCTTTCATCCACGTCGCAGGGCAGCGGGCAATCTGCATCTGGTTCTTTGGTGCGTCAGTGCGTCCGGGTAGTTTGCGCTCATTCCCTGGATGACGACCGACCGGACAGCGCTTCGACGCGGACAGGCAACTCTTTGTCACCCCGTAGAACGGCGCGGAGCAGGCGCTGTTCCTCCCGCTGCGGCCAGGCTGGCGCCTTGCTGCGGCGCAGCACCAGATCTCCGCGCCCAGTAGAGTATCGCTGCTCAAGATCATCCCGTTCCTGAGACCGCAGCAGCGCGACCGTGCTTCCGGCCACTGAGTCAACGAGGCGAACCAAAGCGGATGGCCCCGTCAGATCGGTTGCAACCAGGCGCTTCTCACTCGTGGCTAAAATCGTTTTCTGCGCCGCGCGGGTGACGACCAACGGACGTTTCGGCCCATCCAGCAGACCGGTCAGCACGTCCGCCGCAGCGTCAGGGCGACCCGCTCTTTGCGCCGCCGCCTGCATCCGCTGCAGGCGACCGGGCTCTCGCAGCACTTCATCGATCTTCCAGCCGATCGTTGCACCGGTGTTGCAACGAACGGCTGCCCCTTGCTCCATCAGGTAATCTCCGTTACGAACTTCCTGTCCGGGAATGGGGTTCACCAGCACCATCGGCAACCCTGCTGCCATGCACTCCGACGCGGTCAGCCCACCCGGTTTGCCAATGAAAAGGTCGGCACCGCGAAGCAGCTGCGGCATCTCTTCAGTAAAACCGAGCACGCGGTAGCGATCCCCTGCCGGCGCGACCACCTGCTCGATGCGTTGCCGCAGCGCATCATTGCGTCCGCAGACAATCGTGGCAGTGAACGGCGAGCGCATGTGCATCGTCTGCCGCACCACCGAGACAGCGTAATCCCCGCCGCTCGCACCAGCAGAGATCAGCAGCCTCGGGGGCCGGTCGGTACCGCGTGTGAGGGTCGATGGGTCAGTGACGTGTTGGGTAATCGGGATGCCCGTGGCTGCCACGCGATCGGAGGGAAGGCCGAGTGCCATCAACTCCACCCTTGCCTCTTCCCGGGCCACGAACAGCGAATGGAATGCTCCTGTGAGCCAGAGGCCCTGAAAGTCGTAGTCAGTGGTGACAACAGCCGTTCGGGCATCAGTCACGCCACGCAGGAGCAGCATGGCCAGCAACTGGGCCGGAAGGAAATGCGTGCACACAATTGCCGTCGGCCGGAATCGTTTAATGGCACCGATCACCGGGGCAGCGTTCGCTCGTGTCCACGGGTCGATCGGGCCGCGGCGCCTGAACGGCGGGTCAGTCATGTCGTAACCCCACTCGACCAACCAGGGCAAGCCTTCGACCAGTACGAAGTAGCCCTTTCCCAATAATGCCCGGTACAGCACGCTGCTCACCTGCAACACGTCCAGCACCTGGACCTCGGCGATGTCGGTTCGCCCCGCACACGCCTGCTGCACTGCCGCCGCCGCACTGTTATGACCTGCTCCAACCCCCGCGGAGAGGATCAGGACGCGCTCACCGGCTTCGGTGGTCTGTCCACGTGCCGACGACTTACGCATGAGGAGAGGCTAGCAGTCGTCCTTACTCTGTGGCCTGTTTCCCGATCGGGCCAACCGCGATCCTTCTGCAACCCTGGATCGTCGACTCGCACCCGCGTAGAGTGCAGACGTGTCTTACCCCCGCACGATCCCCTTGTTGCCCTGTGCTGACATCGACGACATCGAACCCTTTTTTGCTGCCCTGGGCTTCCGCACCACCTACCGCCAGCTTCGACCGAACCCGGCCCTCGGCCTTCATGGTCATGGGTTCGACCTGCAGTACTACGGACTGAAGGGTCACACGCCAGAATCCTCGCATAGCTCCTGCCTCGTCATCGTCGATGACACCGGGCCCATCTGGGAGGAGTTCGCAGCAGGACTCCGCGAGGCGTACGGGAAACTGCCGATCAAGGGCTTCCCTCGGATCACCCGCCCGCGCGCCCGCAAGAACGCCGACGGACTGAGTGGATTCAGCCTTATCGACCCGGCTGGCAACTGGCTTCGCTTCTTCCGTCATGGGGTCGCTGAGACATCCCCATCCGAGTTCAGCCGGTTGGGCGAAGCGGTTCAGAACGCCGTCGTCCTCGCTGACAGCAAAGGAGACGAGGCTCAGGCTGCCAAAGTCCTCCAGGGAGCTATCAAGCGCGCACCTGCCGACGATCCGGCGCGAGCCGACGCTCAAAGCTTCATTGATGAGTTGACCGAGCGCCTGTCGGAAAGCTGAGACCGGACCCGGACTCGCTTAGACGTTGAAGCGGAACTCCATGACCCCCAGCATCCAGCGGCCGGGTTGGCGGTGATTCCGAAGCCAACGTGTATCAGAGCATTTCGAGGGGTTCTGGGTGTGTCGGCGGCGGGAAGGCGCGATCGAGGCGCTCAAGATCGGTGTTGCTGAGGTGGAGGTCGCGGGCGGCGGCGTTCTCGAGCACATGCTCGGCGGTCGAAGCCTTCGGGATCGCGAGCACGCTGCCGGTGCGCATCGTCCACGCCAGTGCGACCTGCGCAGGCGTCGCGCCCAGCTCGCTTGCGATCTGTGTCAGATCCGGGTTACCGAGTAATCGTCCCTGCTCCACGGGCGAATAGGCCATCACGGGCATCTTCGTCGAAGCGGACCATGGCATCAGGTCGAACTCCGGACCGCGACGGGTCAGGTTGTACAGCACCTGATCAGTCTGGCATCCCTCAGGCAAACCCCGGAGCTCGTCGGTGTCGAGGTTACTCACACCCCACGCACGGATCGAGCCCTCTTCGATCAGGGACTCGAACGCTGCGACGGTCTCCTCGAACGGGAATCTCCCCCGCCAATGCAGGAGGTACAGATCCAGGCAGTCAGTGCCCAGACGGCCCAGGCTTGCATGACAGGCCTTGATCGTTCCTGATGCGGAGGCGTTCGAGGGTAGGACCTTGCTGACCAGGAAAACCTCATCGCGCCTACCCCTGATGGCTTCTTCGACAAGGTCCTCACTGCGCCCATTACCGTACATTTCGGCGGTATCGATCACGGTCAGACCCAGATCAATACCTGTGCGCAGCGCCCGGATCTCAGCGCTCCGGCTGGCAGGAGAGTCACCCAGGTTCCACGTTCCCTGACCCAGAGCAGGAACCACAGTGCCATCCGGAAAAGTAATCACTCGCCAACGCTACAACCAGGGCCATCAACTAGCGAGGTGTGATGGAAACGCACATAAGCAGATCAGACTAAACGTTAAACCTAAATTCGACCACGTTCAGTAACCGAATAACCTATGAGACGCCCTATGGCTGCCTAGTCTGCCGCCGAGTCCTGTTCAGCCCTGAATAATCGAGATGCGTGACCACGTCCGCGCCCCGCGACGTGCCCTACCGGCTGTACGGAGCGAGACCTTTGTTACCGGCGACAACCAGGGAGTCGACGAGCATCTGCCACTCATCCAGAAGCTTGAGTTCCTCCGCAGAACTTCGAACTTCCTTGAGCCAATCGTTGGTGTTCCGCGATTGGTCAACGGTCACGGCGCCGTCTTGGATGCACACGTCGGAGACCCACGCGAGACCTCGACGAACCTGGACCTCGACGGGTAGCCGGCGGAGGAGTCCAATGAGCCCGTCAACACACATGCGGTCGCCGCGGGCGACGGGTAGCCAGTCGTCGATGAGATCGAGGAGGTCATCGGCGCGGACCCAGTCGAGAGGCGCGCCGATGCATTCGTTGTAAATGCCCTGGCTCCAGGTGAGCGGTGCGGGAAGGAGCGCATTCGCGGACCAGCTGCCCCAAGAACGGTCTTTGTACGGACTGTCCTCGTCGTTCCGGTAGCCGAGAGCGTGGCGCACGACTGATGGCCACAGACCTCGCGCCGCCGACGCGAGGACCTCGTTCTCGGCACCAGCAGCCGCAAGACCGTGAAGAAAATTCGACAGCAACCCGGAGTCGGCACGCAGGACGTCGAGGTGGCCGAGCACTGGCTCGACGTTGCCGTTGTTCGCGAATCCCTGAAGGAGCGCTCGAGCGGCCACGAGCGTGTGACTGCCGCGATCGTCCGCAGTCCAGCCCTTCTCCTCGTGGACAACCATGGCCTTGGCCTCGACGTCGAGGAAAGTCGCGAGCACCGCGACCGCTACCTCGGTGCAGCAATGGTTGGTTGACGCTGCGGCACCGAGACCTCGGATAGCTGCATCGAGCCCGGTGATATCGACCGAGTCTCCCGGGAGCGCATTGAGGCGTTCGGCCACGTCCCCGTCAATGCGGACGCGTTCGCGGCCGTGGCCGCGCTCATCCCAGGGCCCAATCTCGGCGCCACGGGCAGTCTCCAGGAGCCAGTCGAGCACGATCCGGTGAACGCACGGTTCACCGGCGCACGGTGCAGCCCAGACGACGTCGCATCCGCGAGCGAGGAACAGCCGGGTCTCTAGGGATGCTCTGCCCGCCATCCCCAAGCCGGCGTCTGCGACCTTGGCGAGGTTGCCGCCGACTGACTTCAGCGGCTCGGCGAGTTGTTCGGTCAGGTAGGCGGGCAGAATCTGGGCCACGGCTCGGTCTGCGCCGAGGTCGAAGAAGGACCCTTCTTCGCGCTGGTCTGCAGCGTCGCGGAACGAGGACGCAACCGTGAGGACGAACTCGGTGGCAAACCCCGCTTCATCGCCGAGTGCGGTGAGGTCGCCTGCGACTGCCCGTTCGACGGCCGCACGGATGACATGCGCGACAGCGTCTTCAGGCTGGTTCGGCAGCATGTCCGCGTCTGTGTCGAGCAGTTTACGGCCGGCAACCAGGTCGGCCAAGATTTCCTCAGATGACGGTGCAACATAGGTGTCGCCGTACTTGAGCGACCCCCAGTACCGATTCTGCAACCGGAGGCTGGTCCCAACGAGTGCCTGGTAGGCGGCATGCGCCTCTTGGGCTGCGACGAGTTCAGCTGGCGGTTCGACCTCGACGCGCAGGCCCTCGGCAACAGGGGTGACCTTATAGCGCTCAGCGTCAAGGCTGGCTGCCCAGTTCCTCGTCAGTTCCTGGCTGATGCCGATCCGGTCACCGTTCTCAATGAGCTTCTCGCCAACCTTCTTCAACCGTGCGGCCCGTTCGGGACCGCCTCGTGTGAGGAGCATCGCGGCCACTTCGCGCGGAGTCCATTGACGCCGGTCAAGGTTCTCGAGGCCTTCGGTTCGTGCAGCGAGACCGGAGTGCTCCTTGGTCGTGCGGCTGAACTCGAGTTCCCATACCAGCGGCTCGGCGAGGAAGGAGTCGAGTTCGTCATCGACCTTCTCCAGGTGCCGAACCAGAAGACCGAACAGCAGCCCCGGGACCGCGAGGTTGTCGCAGCCTTTCAGCAGCAACTCGACGACAAGGCGAGGTGAAGCGCCTTGTGTGATCCAAGTGTCGGCGGCGCGCTCCATCGCCTGCAGCCCGCTCATGGCCGAGTACGGGCCAACGGAGGTGCCGCGGTACCAGGACCATACGTGACTGTCGCCGGCGTAGAGCCGCGGGGCCCCGTCGAGGTTAAGGACGGCCCCCCAGCCACCCTCTTCGTCAGCGCCAGTCCCGGCGTCGTCGATGGAGCTTCTGTTCTCGTCAACGGGCAGTAGGAACCGACCCGGCGCGTCGAGCCGAGCCAACGTCCTGACTCTCGCGTTTGCGCCGCTGTTCAGGATGTTGTTTAAGACCCGCCCCTGGGTACTCAGCGACGCACGGTGAAACAGCTGCCAGAAGCCACCGAAGTAGAACATGAAGAACGGAACACCGTTCCCGGTCCAGCGTCCCTGATGCCGTCGAACACCCTCGTCGCGGTGCCAGCTGTGGTTGTCATCGATATAGTAGGCCTCCATCAACTCGGCGAGCAGCTCCGGGTCACGTTGTGCAACAGCGCGGGCGCTGACCGGGGAGTCCGCTGCCGGCGCGAGGGCTGCAGGGGCGTCATCGGCGATGGCTCGCAGGCACTTTTCGATGTCGTCGTCGATGTCTGCGCCGAGGAGCGCCATTGTCTCAACGAACTCTTCCGTGGTCTGGAGGTAGTCGAGGTCTCGTCGCTTCTGACGTCTTGGTGGGAAGCCAGCGGTCGCACTCCTCGCGCTCACCGTCTTGCTCGCGGGAGGCGGGAACGACTTCCAGTAGCTCAGCAGCCGTTCGCGTAGCGCGATGCGCAGCGGGTTCTTCGCAGGCGCCTCGGCCAGCACTAAGGCGGTCAACCAGTCCGCGAGTAGCTCGAACGATTCCTTCGACACATCCCACGGCTCATCCTCGTCCAGCAGAATGCGCACTACCTCGCCAGCGACACCCAGGGTGAGCAAACCGCCAAACTTGTGACGCTGCTGGACGACGCGAACCACGTCAGCCAGGACGAGTCCCGCCGTAGTGTCATCGAGGGCCGTCTTCAAGCAAGCGTATGCGGCCGGCGTCTCGAGCACTGCCTCGACAGGGACGTCGGCCCAGCGGGCACCGTGCACCGCAGCGAACGCCTTGTATTGAAAGAGCACGCCGAGGAACGTTGCCTTCGGATCTACGCCTGGCGCGTTAAGCGCCCCCTTGCAGGCGAGAGTTGCTGCGGACATCGCCAGCCGCGGCACCGGCGATGCCTCCAACAGGTCAGTCTGACTCGCTGCCCGGACAAGCAGGATGGCGGTCGCGTACCGGCGAACCTCGTCGTGTGCGAACTCCGGCTCGGCCCGGTAGGGGTTCGGCGGGGCTAGTAGATGGTCTTTACGCAACGCGTCGGTCGCGGCGGCGTCGACGCTGGCGGCGGGACGCGCGTCAGGCGGCAACTGCATCGCAGCAGCCGCGAGCGCGAGAAGCGTCTGTGCCCGCGCCTCGGCCGATCCGGCGTTTGGACGCCCATCACGGCGAACAACTTTGGACCAGATCAGATCCAGACACTCCCACTCCCCCAACGTACCCGCAGGTGCGACGCCGGTGCGGGTCAGCAGGTCGAGAACAACCGGACGACGCAGCAGCGACTTGGCAGGAAGGTTCTGCAGTATAGGACGCAGCAGTGGGAACGCGTCCGCGACGAAAGCGACGTCCTCATCGCCCAGCGGGTCCATCTTGAACGGGGCGACGGTGGCGAACGCGGTTGTCAGCTGCTCTTTCACAAAATCCGACGCAACATCGGAGGAAACCGCGACGACACCAACGCCAGCTGTCCTCGCCGCCAGCACCAGGTCACTCAGCAGCCCGACAGAACGTTCGAGCGCGGCGTCAGCGGCGTCGATGACCAGCAACCGAGACGCTGCTGATAGCTCCGAGAGCACATCCTTAAGTGACATGCCGAGCAGTCCGTGTAGGTCCAGGCTTGACTGCGGCATGCCCCGGAAATTCAGCACTACTGCCTCGAAACCAACCGCGTTTGCTGCCTCCAGTTCTTTGACCGCCGAGAGCGTAAGCGCGCTCTTGCCGATACCGGACTCTCCTGAAACCAGCAGCGCGGTGCCTCTCGAGCCCGCATCCAGGAGTGATTTAGCCAGACGGCTGCGACAGTCGGCGAAAGAGACGTGCACCGGCCCGCCGACAGTGCCGTCCCCGATGGATGCCCGCACAGCAATAGTCGACACTTCACGGTGTTCGGCGAGCACCTGCCACGCGTGCCGAGTCCGAGTCGCGGCCGCGTCAAGCAGGGAGTGCAGGTCGCGACGCAGCAAGTTCAGGTCGACCACGCCGCCGGTGTTGTCGTACGTCGCCACCAAGCTCTCGAGCCGGTCCCGGAGAGTGACCCCGTTAGTCGACGAGTCAGCAACGCCGTCCAATGCGGTCGCCACAGCCGTCCGGTCGCTCTCGTCGGGAGACTGAACCGCAAAACCAAGCACATGCAGACGACCGAGCAGCCGCCACGTCAGTCGCAAGACCTCGTCGGCCGCGACTGCACCCTTCAATGCTGTCGAGACCATCGTCTGAAACTGGTCGAACCTGCCTCGCACTTGCTTCGTCCAACGGCGGTCAACCTCCATCGACTTCTTGAACAACGCCGGGTTCGCGTGCGCGCGTGCGATGTCGCACAGCTTCGCCAGGTCCTTCCACTGGGCGGTCCAACCTGCAGTGGCCACGGCAACCTGATGCGCGTCGGAGTCGAACTTCTCGACCTCCGCAAGCAACGACTTAACTAGCTTCACCGTCTCGTCGTCGCTGTTGACAAAGTTCGGAGTCGCCCTGCACGCCACCGCAAGCGTCACCTCACTGGTGCTGTCGCCACACGTAATGAGGAGGTCATCGACCGGGTGCTCCGGCCCATTCTGGAACCCCACCGTCCGAACATGCAGGTTTGAGCCCTCCCGTCGGCGGCCACGGGTCAGCATGCTGGTTAAGTACACGGAGGCCACGAGCTGCGCGAAGGTCACACCACCGCCACCAGTCGAGTACGGACTCGAGCCTCGCCCCGCCTTGTACGCGCCCCCGATGGGTTGGCCTGGCCCCGCCACCGCGTCGCCGGGTCGACAGATCTTCCCCAACGGTTCTTCAGTGGCTTTCTTCTCGCACGGAACGTTCACATATTCCCCTAGGTAACCGTGTCCCGGCATTATCTGTACTGCAGCTCGCTACCCGCGGGCTAGCGTAGAGCCAGCTCGCAGTTCAGGCTCAACTTCGAATCACGCGTCAAGTTTATATTCCACCACACCGTTTAGTAGTCGTTTTCCATGTAAATCATGGAGACGGATCAGTGGACGCCCGTGTTGTTACCCCTTTAGCAGCCTGTTGGCCGCATGGCGTATATCAGTATTGGAGTTCGAGGTCATTACGTGCCTTTGCTGCAGTCCCAGCCACTATCTCCACATTGGGCACCAAATTGCGTATGGCTTCAGCTTCCGGCACTCCATCAAGGACTATGCAGACACTCACGCAGCGTTGGATCATTGCGGATCGTGCCCTTGACCCATGAACGGTCTTCCTCAGGCGCCGCATCCACGAGTGCCTTTCGTAGGGCTTTAAAATCTTCACTCGTCATACGCGTGGTACGTCCCATGTCCAGCGCGCGGTGCAGAACCTCGGCAGCACCCACCGGTTCGAGAAATGGCTATGATGTGCCTTGAAGCTGCATAGAAGAATAAGTGGAGGCACGTTGGAGAGCCAGCTAAGCGAGATTGCAAGCGAATTGCTCAACAAGGTTCGCCAAAAGTACCTAGAATCCGATTTTAACGGGCTTCACCTGTTCGGCGAGTTTGTCGTTCCGCAGATCATCACCGCCTCAATCGAATTACTTGAAGCTGGTTTAGTCGAGGTAGTCAGCAGTCAGGACTTCCTCAACATCCACATTCGGCCGTGGCATTCCAGGCGGACAGTTCAAGCACAAATCGATGAACTCACGGAGCTAGATCCAAATGACTATGGAGTCTGCCTCTATCCGACCGAACTTGCGATGAAGCATGGACCCCTCCCGGAACGCTTCGAAAACGCTCCGTTCCTGACTGCGATGGCACGAGGCAAAGCAACGTTGCAGCCCGCGTACTTTAGCGCCGACGTCCTCGAGACTTATAGAAACGATGCACGCTACCGCTTCGACATGAGCGATTTTGGTATCAACTTGGGCATCTCCGATGAGGCCTATGAGGATGACGAAGAACCAGAGAAGGACAAGGTGAGTCTCCTACACTTGGGATTTGCTTATGATTTCCGCGAGGCGAAGCAACAAGACTCCAAGACTCCAAGACTCCAAGACTCCAAGACCCAGATTATTCGACGTGTCGTTGCATTCTACGGAGATCTCGATGATCTCACCCCTGACCATCAGCTGCGCTGGGCAAGTTATCAGGTGCCGGCTGAGGGTGTGGAGCCGCATCCAGTATGGTACGGATCTCAGATGGGACACTGGCCAGACGGAATGGGCCCCTTCGCTCGACTATCCCAGGAACTGGGTTATCTCAATGAACTCTTCGAGCGTATTTGGGGGCAACCGCTACTCAGGACCACTGAATTGCCCGAAGATCTTGGTTGGACTCTTAGATCAGACCAACGGGAGTGGGATCATTTTGTTCACCAGCTTGACAAAGTTTTGTCCGAGAACTTTATGCATTCGGCTTTTGACGCAGCGGGTGTTCCAAAGAAAAACGACACGAGTCAGCATCCGTTTGGAACTAACATACGGTTTCTAGAACTAATGACCATGAATCATGTGACCCAGGAACAAGCAGAGTGGGCGGTGAAACCTCTAAAGGCGGTGAGGACAGCACGCCAAGCGCCAGCACACGCCGTTCGGACAAACCTAACTGATCACACTCTGGTTCGGAAGCAGATGGATCTGCTCCGAGACGTAAATGAAGCTCTGATCAATATCCGCCAGTGGCTGTCTAGCCATCCCAAGAACAAGGACTGGGAAGAGCACTGGCCGGACGCTAAAGACTATTTCCTCTGACGCCTTCAGCCAGCGATCAACGCCGATGTTTGACACAGACATGACACAAGGGGCAGTTTGACTCATTTATTTTGTGTTAAACCGCCCTCAAAAATGCGCGAGATTACGCGCAATTAGACATTAAAACGAAATTCCTCCACGTTCCGTATCCGAAGCACCTCTAATCGACCCGCTCATTGAGAGGGTCGAGAGGGGACGGATCGGAACCAAACCAGCCGTAAATAGCGATAGGGTCGTCTTGACCGATACAATCCGGCTACTTGGTCCGCTCGTCGCCCTCTTGACTGCATCTGGACGCTCCCCGCTGCCCCTCGGCGACAATCCGATGACTACGCCAGACGTTCCTGTGAGCGCGATAGACCCTCAACAGCGGTTCAGGGATCTCCTCGGACCACGCGGCGTGGATCTGCCGCTCGCCCCAACCGAACGTGACGACTGCCCTGTCACCAGCGTAGGCCTTAACGATATCTTCGCGGACGTACAGAAGGTGCCCGTTGAAACCCGGGGGCGCTGTGAAGCTCATCGCGGCAAGGCGACCGTCCCCATCGACTTGGTCGAAGCCAGCAGCGACCGAACGCAACCCCGAGTGCAGTGAGAGCCGTTGACTCGGCACGTACGCGAAGGCCTCGTTCTCCGAGCTGTTGTGCCCCTCCCACGCAAACGTGTGGGCTATCGACTCGAACGCCAGTTCCTCGTACGGTGGGATCGTGCCGCGGTGGGCAGTCGTTTTGGCCTCGAAGTCTTCGGGAAAGTCGAACTCCCCCCCTTCTGCGACATCCTTCGGCTCGTCATCGACAACCTCAAGGAGCTCGTCGGCCGGCATCCCGTGGCTGACTTCCGCCTCCCCAGCGGCTAGCAGATTCACTCGAATGTGATCGATGTACGGGTCCTCGCTGTCGTGAGGGTTCACCCATCCGTCGTCATCCTCCCGGGCGACGGGACGTTTGCCAGTGCCTGCGATGTCGTCGCCCGAGGTAACCATCCGGGTGTGCCATGGGATCTCGCCAGCAAAGAGGTAATGCGCCATGGGGAGTTCGATGAGGTCTCGGCCGGGGTGGTCCTTCTCCGACCACCACGTCATAAACGCCTCGATGTCGGCCGGGGCGAGCACAATGGTGTTGAACAGGCCGTACCCGCCGCGGCCCGTCTGATCGTCCTTCACGTCAAGTTCGGCGTGGACGAGGACCCATGGCCCTTCGTTCCCCGCTAGCGTCTCGGTGTACATGAGGTCGTCCGGTACCTTCACGATCCCTTTGATGAGCCAGTCGCGGTCGCCTGCCGGTGCGGGTCGTACCCAAGTGGGGACCAAGAGCGGCAAGGATGGCGAGATCTGCGGAAACGTCGGGTCGATATCGACCTCCAGCCCGTAGACACGGTCACCGCGTGCGTTCATCATGCCGGTCAGTAACTGTAGCCCGATCCAGCTGTACTTCTTTCCGTACCTATCAACGCGGCCGGGATTCCTGTCTCGGTCCTGGTGCCCGAGAGTCTGATCGACGGAAGAGAACTCGCTCTTGCGCCAACCGAGGTCATGAATGACGCCCAGGACCTGGTCGGTCGCATCGCGGTGTCCCTCGTGCTCGTAATCGTAGTTCGCCCGGTCGGGGAAGAGCCGCCCGAGCGTGTAGTTCCCGAAGTCCATGTGGATGGTGCGTTCGACTTCCTCGCGCCGTTCGTCACCTTGGTGGAGGGGATCGGGGAGATGGCCTTCGGAGAACTCGATGCCGTCTACAGCGCCGGCCGGGACCACGGCCGGATAGTGGATCCGCCCGAACTCGACTGTCCCGGCGATGTAGTACCGAATGAGCCAGTGGTAGGTGGGAGCAATGGCTTTGTTTCCGGTGGTGACATTGACGAGGTTCTCGAGGTAGGTGCCCAGGTGGTTGCCGAACTCGGCGTCCGGTTGCTGGTGCGCTGTGGTCACACCGTACGCAGCTGCGGTGGCTCGTTCGCCGACGTAAGGGTCGTTGATCTCCAAAGCGCCCGCCGCCAATTCGAAAAGCGAGGCGGCATCCCCTCGGCCGTACCAGTACAGGGCAGCGGTCGAGGCATCGCGCAGATCCCGCACCGTGCTGGTAAGCATCCACATGAACCAGCACGCCCTCAGTGCATCAGCCTCGGTTCGTTCGTCGGTCTCTCGCCAACGGGCCGTCCATGACCGGAGGTCTTCCATCGCTCGTGAATCTGTTCCAGCGTCATGACGCAGGTGCGGCTGGACCGAGCTGCGGAGCCACTCGGTCCAGGTGAGGTCACGGTTGGTGATGCTCAGCGACCGGAGCACCTTGTCGGTGAAGTTCGCGTTGAGCGGGTGGAGCGGAACGGCACGGACGGACCTGAGCCGGGGCCAAAAGCTCGGCTGCTTCGACAGGGTCGGAAGATTCTGCTCCCAGGCCACCACGGTGCCAGCGCTGACCTCCTCCGGCGCGAGCTCGGTCGTTCGGAGAAGTGCAGCGTCGAGCAGGGTGGCTCGTACATGCTCCCAGAGATGACCCAGGCCGCGTTGGGGCAGCACGAAGACAAGTGCGTCGAAGATGTCCACCGCCAGAGGGTGGACTCCAGCAACCTCGCCGCTGAACTTGACTTCGACCTTGGGGGTGCTGAGCGAAGTCGCGAACGTCGCGCCGCTGGTCGCTGCCATGCCCGAAGCAACGATATGGCCGGCGAGGAGGTCGTAGACGACCGTCACGACCAGCCCTTCTCGGTTGTCTACCGCCTCAGAGTTGCCCGGAGCAGCGGAGTCTTCATCGATCTCCTGTGCTGTTTGCCGGATGAGAACGCCCTCTCCCTGGAGGGCATTGAGGATGCTGTCGTCCCAAAGCCGGTTGGTGTCACCGAAGATTTCCTTTGCGCGAGTCTCGCTGACCTCGCGGGAGTTGGTGTTCCACATCTCGACCCCGAGCGCCCACAGGGCATTGTGAACATCAGTGGATCGGATACGAGAGTTGGCGAGAGTTTCGATCCGGTTTGCAGCGTCGGCCATGTACCCGTCGAACATCGCGTTGAGGGACGGAGCACGGCCAACGAGTTGAACGGGATGCTCTCTCGTCGGGTTCGTAACCGAGCAGAAGATCCGCAACGTAATCGGGTGATCGAAGCGCTCGAGGGGGAGGTCAACGCCGCCAACGTCAATATTGAAGTGGTCGAAGTACTTCTCGACCGCCTGGTCAATGTCCTCGCCGAATCCGTCGAGATCCACAGAGCGGGTCAGTGACGAGGGAATCGCCCGGTCAACAAACGCCGACCGGAGGGTGCAAACGAGGAGCACCGATGGGTAGTCCGCGAGCAGAACCTGCGCGCGCTCGAGTAGCGGCTTCCAGTCGGTTGGGTCCTCGGCCTCGTTGAGCCCGTCGATGACGATGGGCAGGCGGCATTGAGCGCGCGCGGCAGCCGCATCGACGGCTGCCAGCAGTGCTTCGAAGGTCTCGACCTTCTTCCCGTTGACCGAGACTCGTTGGGCGAGGTCGTCGAAATCGTCTCGGCTCCGCAGTTGTCGTCCGAAGAGCAGTACTCCGGCCGGTCGTGACTCGATGGGGATTGAGAGCTTCGCCGCAAGCTGGGTCTTTCCGTAGCCGGCGTCGCCGGTGACCACCACGCACCGGACCGCGAGCTCGCTAAAGACGCTCTTCGCCAAGGTAGCGGCCTCTCGGGTGTGGAAAACGAGGTTGGCGCAAGGGAGCGCCGCTGGATGGTTGGCTGCGCGAAGTTTTCGCAGGACCGGGGGTGTCGAGGCCGGGGCGTCCGGAACGGTCGCTTCTCCTAACTCCCGCCACGTGTGGTCACCACCTGGGGTGAGGTGTTCGTGGGCATCTACGAGGAGCTGCCGGATGGTGTCGGCAGAATTTAAGAGCGCGTCCAGCTCTGCCTGAACTGATGCCTTGAGGGGAGCGGCGTGAACGTCCTTCTCGATAATCGCCGAGAGAGTGGTGATCTCGGACCCAACGACTTCGAGATGTTCCCACGCATCTGGTTCCGCGAGTATGCGCCGAAGCGTCCTCTCGGCCGGGACGGTCTGATGCACTTCTGGGAACCATCTCTCCCGCACGTCGGCGAGGGCAAGGTTCGCGAGCATCTCCAGACGGTCCGGGGTGAGGACCAAATCTCCGAAGTACGTCTGGCGGAACAGTTCGGCCTCGCCGGTGAGGAGGTTGGCTAGGTCCTCTGCGACCTGGTGCTCGAGCTTGAAGGGTGTACTCAGACTGGCCCACCAAGTTTCGTCTATCGGTGCGAGCGGACGGCGCGTACACAGAACCCAGTCGGTGAGTCCGGCCAGATGTGTCTCCGTCTTGTCGAGCGAATCTTTTACGTCGCTCTTCCGTGTTGCGCCGATGGAGCGACCCGCCTGATGCAGCGGCCACCACTTGGTCTGCCAGCCGAAATGTTGACCGGCATCTCCGAGCGGGCAGTCCCTATCGAGCTTGAGATGGAACTCGACGCCAGGTTGTTGTGCGCGCGCTTGAAACGTCCCGTGCTTGCCGTAGGAGTGGCGCACTGCACCACGCCACAAAAGCTCGAAGTTCGCCGCTTGGTCACCCGGAAGACTCTCGAACCGGCTCCAGTCGAGCTCAGTCATCAGGGACGCTCCGCATCGAGCGCGCCGGCGTAGCGCTCAGAAGGTGCTGCGAACACTACTGGCCTCCCACCCCGGTGCCGTGGTCGTGGTTGGAGTACATCTCAACCTTGGCTCCCCTGGCGATGAGCACCTTGATGTAGGCGATGACGTCGATCTCGTCGGTCTGCACGACAACGTTGCAGCCATCGACCTGGACATCGGTGTCGTAGAGGAACTGCTCAACGTCGGCGTACCCGAGGCTGTGGATACTCACCTCGCTCAACGCGGCGAGAAGCTCGTCGCTGAAGAGGCGGAGTGGCTCGCCGTACTCCAGACGGCCGGCTGCGCGTTCAAACTCTGCCGCTGCAGTCAGGGTCGCAATGGCCTTCACCGCTGCGCGCGCTTCGTCGGCGTCCGCAAAATGTCCGATCAGCTTCAGGTTCATCGAGTGCTCGGTCCCGTACCCGTGCCAAACCTTCATGCCGCCTCCATCCGGACGAGCTGCTTGAGCGCGGCCATCACTCCATCATCTCCAATACAAACGCCGCTGGAGGCGTAGGACGAGGTCCGAGCCGTTCCGCTTGCGTCAATGTGCGCGTACGACCGGAGGCCGACTTCGCCGGGTAGAGCGTCCGCGATCGGCACGCCGAGCGCAGCATCGGCCGATGTGGCGAGCGGCACGGGGCCAGTGTACGAAAGGACCCAGTTCTCCAGTGTGTGCAGAGTCTTTTGCTCCACCCCGGGCGTTCCGGCGGTTGGCTGTTCTGGCAGCAGCAGAAGCTCGGAGGCCCCATGTGCCTCGGCGAGCGCAGCGATGGCATCCAGGTCCGCGACTGTATCTTGGTTGATCACGCTGTTCATCCCCCACTGGAAGTCGGCCGCAATCGCATCTAAGGATACCCGCAGGTCCGCAAAACTGCGGCCACGGAGTCGCTCGTAGGTGTTTCCGACCCCGTCGACGCTGACACGAACAAAGTTCACGGTACCGCGAAGGCGCGAGATCAGGTCAGCGTTAAAGCGATGGCCGTGGGTTGTCATCGTCACCGCGAGGTCGGTGTTCTCTGCCGCGTGCGCACAGACTTCAGGAAGGTGCCGGTACAGGGTCGGCTCGCCGCCTCCGAAGCCTATGCCGAGGGCCCCTGCTTGGTCTAGTTCGTCCATCCAGCTGAGCAGGTAATTCATATCGAGGACCGCGTGGTGCTTCGGAGCGTAACAGTAGGAGCACGCCAGGTCGCAGGCGTTCGTCACCGCGATTGAGACCTGGCGCGGCGCAGACGACCAGGCATGCTCAGATGGCGCGACCTCGTCGAGAAGAACGTTCAGTCCGGACTGCCGGTCAAAAAGGTGCATGCCGTCGGGTCCAAGGCGGATCCGCATACTAATCTCCCATCGTCTTGCCCCGGTACAGGGCAATGCGGCTGCGGCCGACCTTCACCGAGATTCGACCGCACGACGCCTATGGGTGCGGTGCAGCCTGTCGCGTTACCACCGTGAGGCTGAACTCGCGATCGTGCAGCAGATTCGATCTCCAGCAGGCAGTTCACTTGAGACACCGGCTGACCAATAGCGTCATTCATCCCCGGCACATAAGTGAGCCGGGGAGTGTGGTCGACCGTTCGACCGCACGTACGAATACTATGCGACTCGACCACCAGCCGCGAACAACTTATAACACGACACGTTCATCGATCGAGCCGTTCAACAAACTTCATGCGGATTCTGTGTGGTCTACGAACCGGTATATCCAACCTGGCCTGCACGATCCTGGGGAAACATCTAATCCAAATTCCACCGCTTTCCGTGACAAAGAAAGGTCTCGGAGTCACCTAATGGAGGTCCTGGTCGTCCGTCACGCCGGCGAATCGTCCATCCGGCCTAGTCCCCAAACCTGGGCCCGGGCTCGTCGTGCTTCAACTGGGCGATCGCGCGGGCCTCAGTGGTGGCTGCGATGATCTTGTCCCGGACGGCTTCGAGTGTGCGCTGCATGCTGGTCATGTGGCAATCCTAGGGCGACGCGTCCCCATTCGGCGTGGGTGAGGAGCCTCCACCAAGCGCTCATCGTGGGACCGTGAATCCGGCTTAATGAAGTTCAGGCACCTACTCACCATGGTCGTGAGTAGGTGCCCTATTGTTGCGGGGACAGGATTTGAACCTGTGACCTCTGGGTTATGAGCCCAGCGAGCTACCGAACTGCTCCACCCCGCGGCGCATGGTCGACCTTACGCACTACACGATGAAGACACCAAATCAAGGTCACGCCAGGACCGGGGCGGTTGAGCTGTTTCCCGCGGAGCCGGTTACGCTCAGGGACGGCGAAAGTGTCCGGCGCCCCGAGGTCATTCAAGACACAGCCGCTGCACGCGCGGCATCCTTATGTTTCACAGGGGCGGCATTTCTATCGATTCAGACGGGGGTCTTATACATTGAATCTAACGCCACGACGTTCGAGAGCTGAATGACCTTTGCCTTCACCTCGCCATAGATGGTGATCTATGGCAGCAAGCCCATCGGGGCACCACTGGGGCATGCAGCAGCGGGAAGCCCTTCCGGGACCAAGTTATCCCCCCAATCCTCATTCTTACCGCCCCTAACCCAACGCTCGTCGCGAAGCAAGCATCATGTCGCGCCACGCCCGCCGCTTCATCGCATCATGCAAATGTTGTACGAATTTTCGTGAAGAAGTCCTTGACTCATCCGAAGTCATCTGGCCTAGCGCGGCTACCCCTGCGGCGCTTCTATTCCGGCACCGTGGGCGCTTTTGATCGACGGCGAGGTGACCTACGTGGTGGCACGCTCAAACCGCGCGCTGAAGTCGACCCAGCCGGGGTTGAACACGGCCGCGGTCTCAGTGTCGTCGAGCTTGAGCCTGCAGACGGGGCACCTAAAATACGTGGTCAAGACAACGTTCTGGGAGTATTCGCCGGGACCCTCGTACTCGTACTCGACGTCATCGATGACGCCCCACATACGACCCGTCCGCGCGCATGAAGGGCACGTCTCCTCGTAGTCCACGTCGGGGCCGATCTCATGGCCCACGGACTCCGCGAGTGCATGTTCGAGCTGCTCCGCCCACTGCTCGAAGTCCTTGCTGCCCTTCTGCCGGGAATCCCGCCGTCTCTCGAAGACGATCTTCGCGCTGAGTAGCTTCTCGTGTAGCGCGAGTGCAAATGCGTTAAAGCGGCGCTCCTGCGTGCGCGCGGCATACTCGGACAGCCAGCTCGTTGCGAGGAGACCGGACGCACCTTGGACGAAGTGAATCCAAAGCCCGAGGCGGTCCACGACTTCAGTCAACCCCTGAGTGGCGAGTCCCGCGTGGGCGGCGTAGTTCCGGTTGCTGAGAATCTGGGCGCCGAGGTCCTCGACCTTCTTATCGAGATTGAGGTGACTACAAAGAAGCCGTTGCAAGGGGCTTGCGTCAGCAGTCTTGCCGAGCTCCAAAGGGTGATTCTTGGGCGGCACAGCATCGGAAGGCTTCTCCATGATTAACGCCAAATGCTCTTTCGCGAGCAGGGACTTGCTCAGAAGTTCAACGGCCGCGCCAGCGTGGATGCTAGCACGCACCGCGGCGAAGGAGGCCGCCCTCGGCTCATCCTCATCCAGAATCTCATAGGCGGCGGAAGCATGCTGCCCAGCGCAGATTAGAAGAGTTTCATGGAGCGGGAGCAATTCCCACCAGGTCTGAGACGTCATGAACTGGCCTTCTCTATCCTCGGACGGCACGCTCGCTGGCGGCATCGGCTCGGCAACTGCCATCACATCAGCTAAATCTTGGTTCCGCAGTACTGAACGGCGGAATTCGTCATTGTGGTTTCAACACATCAGCAGTCCCCATCGTACCGGCCGCAACATACTGCTCCGTACAGTTAGCGGAACCCGCAAAGCCATGAAAGTCTGGCCGCCGACAGGTGCATTCGATGAGCGACGCACTCGCTCTTGGTCGCCTGACAGGCGAACCGGGACCATCGGCTCTCCCGAGGTTCAACAGCTAATCGGCACACAGGGCGTGGGTGAATTGGCACTCTTCGTTACATTGGGCTCCTACAGCCGCGAGGCATTGGCAGTGGAACGCCCGCCCCGGTGTTCGACTCCTCACCGATGAAGACGTGGTCTCTCTGGTGCTAGAGCGCTATTCGCAACTCCCGGAGCGCTGGCGCCTCGTCATCCGGTTGGCTATGTTGCTGGTCGTTGCTGACGGCACCACCTGAAATCGTCGGCGTCCATAGTCAGACCAGTTGCCCTCGTTGTTGGCTGGAACGAGCAGGCGCAGGTTTGGTGCATCGCTCATTTGCGGATTTTCGCTTTCAGTCACACCCAGATTGAAAAAGCTCTCAACTCGAAGTATTGCTTGAACGTCTGGCGACGTTTCTTGATCGAGGCGTGCCGCAAGGGCCCCTCTTGCGGGTATTCTTTTCTACAAGATTTCAATTGGAGGCGGCGTGGGATTTTTCGACAAGGCGATTATCGGTGGCTTCGCTGCTCTCATTGGCAACGGCATCGTGCAGACCTATCGATCAAATCAGGTAACCAACCGCCGCAAGAGCACTCCGATTCAGTTTGACGATACAGTAACGCAGCGTGATTTCAACGACGCCGCAGATCGAATCGGGAGGAAGACCCCGCGGGTCGCCCGGGTACTAGCCTCTGGAATGACTGTCCATCTCACCATGCGCTCTAATAGTGGCCTAACCACGTGGAAGGCCGAGATCGATTTCAACGATTATGGGCGACTCACGGGAAACTACTGGATTTCTTCTGAGAACACCCAATCGCCGATCCCCGAGTTCTTCGCGCAGGGGCTGCAGGAAGAAATCCGAAAAGCAGGCAGCTAGAGTCGTACCCCAAGGCCAGGCCCCAAATGCCTAATTGAGGCGGAACTTCATCGCGTTCAGTGGTCTGATACCCATCGTGCAACAACACGACGCGAACATTGGGTCGCAGGCGTGCGCCCGATGGTCCGCCTCTCGGAATGTCCAGGCTGGACGGACTTCACTAATACTCCAAACTCAAAGTGACGGAATTTTGGTCGTCAAGATTTCCATTGGAACATTCGTAGACGACCACCTGTGTCGCTTCCAGCGGCACCCGAGTCCCCCACCCTTGCCGACGATCACCCGGATCCTGAATTTCAACCGGGGAATGCCAGCCCGCGTCGTCGCAGTACGCGGCGCATAATTGGGAACTCGGTATAACCGCAAAGCCCTTAATTTCGAACTGACTGCCTATCCTCTGCACTCCGACGACTTCAATATGTGGTCGTCCGTCATAACTTATACTCGCTGAATGGTGCTGAACCCATGGGGTCAAGTGGTGATAAAACTCCATGACAGACGCCACAAATTCGGGATTGGAGTTGTGTTTCTCTATACGAGCCCTGAGCAGGGCATCGCGCACGTAACCTGCCGAATTTCGGACAGGATAATATCCAGCATGCTGGTCACAGAGAGCTTGCACGGATTGGGCATCACTTAACGGTTTGGACGCGGTCATCTGCGCAACTCCATAGCTGCCCTCCGGAATGACACGTCCTTTGGCTCGCTCCAAGCGCCGCATCCACCGCGGGCGTTGCAACGCTTCGGCGGCCACGATGGCACGCATCAGTACCGGCTCGCAGTTGGCGTTAGAGGCCGCCTCCTCCACATATGCCCAAGTGCCTTCACCCATGTCCTTTCGAGCGGCTGCCAACTTTTGTTCGACACTTAGGTTTGGGGTTCGCAAGAGCTGCTGAAAAGCTGTGGCAAGCACGGCGGCGAAGACGGCGGTCCACAGGGCGAAAATAAGCTCATCGGGCTCCGGAACGAATTCCATGTAAACGCGGTAGGTAGTCAAGGACAGCGCCACAAGCCCCGTGATCAGGACCAGGTTGAAGACGTAGTAGAACCACAGCACAGGGCCGCGACCTGATCCTCGGCGCCGCAAACGCCACATGGCGCGCCCGTCGTTCAGCAGGGCATACGGCACACCCATACAGATCAAGGCGACCAGGACGTTACCATCCAATCGTTCCACTGTGATGGCCAGCAAGATTCCCACCGCATAGGTAGGTATGCAACGGAAAAGGAGGTACCTCGACGCACTTGATCGCGGAGCCTTGTCCAGCGCAGTGCGGACTGACATATACGACTCAGGCCATTCAGAGCGCATAGTCAAATACAGCACATTCAAGAAGCCTGCCCCGAGCAAGCCAAGTATTACTGACGTCATTGGATTACCTTTACTGGTGAACACCATCAGAACCAAATTAGCGAGAGCTAAGCCGCTAAGGCTTGAGCTTATTCAAAGCGTAAAAGTGCCCATTTCACCTGGGAAGACTGCACATGGCTCCACCCACCCAACTGGTGTTCCCGGTCGCAAAGGGTGGGAGCTACCGCGGGTTTGAAGCTCTTCGAGCGAACTCCGCTGGGGTCTATCACGCCAGTCAATAGGTGTCTCGCGCTGGGCGAAGGGTTCAGAGCGAAGCGCTCGTCCTTGACACTGCGTTGCGGACACTTATGGCCCTATTAGGTCCGACCTGGAAATTCATCACTTCGGATGTCACCGAGGGTTCGGCGGGGAACAGAACGCCTGACGTTCCTTTACGACACTGACCGGGTGCAGGCTTCAGGCCTTGTCGGCGAGATTGTTCTACCGCCGGCCGCTGAGGGACCGGCCGACCAGTTTGCACGCACCCCATATGCCGCAGAATTCGCGCGGGGTGGGGTCGACTTCCTTTTGACCACTGTTCACGTCCTCTGGGGAGATAACCCCGCGCGGAGGCTTCCAGAGATCACCGCTTTTGCACAGTGGATGCGAGCCTGGGCGGACCGGCCCAAGGACTGGAACCAGAACCTTCTCGTGCTGGGTAACTTCAACCTCGACCGGATCGACGATCCGCTCTTCGAAGCATTCATCTCCACCGGGCTGTGGCCACCCACGGAACTGAACACAGTGCCAAGAACCATCTTCGGCGCCGACGGCTCGAACCACTTCTACGACCAGATCGCCTGGTTTTCAGAACCCGATGGAACCTCACTGCTGGAATCAATGACCTACACCGGCCGGGCCGGACACTTCGACTTTATCCCCCACCTCTACACCGATCTCACTCGCAACGAAGTGTCCTGGCGGATCTCCGACCACTATCCATTGTGGGCTGAGTTCTCAATGTGACTGCCCAGAAAGAATCATAGGATGGTGCGCAGGTGTTGCAGGCATGACCTCACGCGCTACGCCCTTATTTCAGGGAAGAGTGAAACGAGCGCGATGCCAAGGAGGAAGCTGATGGCTGGACACCGGGAATATGATGCAGTCGACACGAATGAGCTGCTGAGGATGCTGCGCAGCGAGATCTTCGCTGCGCAGTTGAAAGTAGTTCTCGACCAGAAGCTAGGTCGCGAGACGTCTCCCACCGTCAAAAAACTGGCCGCGATGACGATGCCGTCGATCTGATATCGGTTCACCCGTGCCGGTGGCGGCCAGACTGATGCGGGCGGGTCAGATACTCTGGCTCGATGACTGACTCTCATGCCTCTGATTTGTACGATGTGGTCAACACCTGGGGCGTTGACGACGAGTTCTTCCTAAATTCGCCACATCGGTCGCTGCTGCCCGGGTGCTCGACCTTGGCTGCGGCACCGGACGCGTGACTCTGGCGGTCGCGCTGGCAGGATGCAAAGTCACAGGTGTGGACCCAAATGGGTCAAGACTGGAAGCGGCGCAGGCAAAGCCGAACGCCGGTCAGATGGAATGGATCGAGGGTGATTCGACAGCTATTCCACCGGGCTACGAGTTCGACACGGCAATCATGAGCGCGAACGTTATTCAGGAAATTCTCGACGACGCAGAGTTAGCCCGGTCATTCGCCGATATCGCTCACCACCTTGTCGCGGGCGGCCGACTGGCCTTCGACAGCCGTGACCCAATGGGACGAGGGTTGGAAGCCTGGACGAAAGAACGCAGCCACAAAGCTGTCCAACTCCCTGAAGGGGAAAGCCAGCAATGGTACCAGACCACCCAGGTTGATGAGGCGAACGGCTTGGTTGAATTCTTCGCTAATGAAGTCGGCGCTGATGGCACGGAGAATATTGGATGTGGCACCCTGCGCTTCCGTTCAGAAGAGCATCTGCGCTCCATGCTCAGCCAGGCAGGACTGGTCGTCAACGAGGTCTCCGGCGGATTCGAGGGCGAGCCAGCCGGGCAGGGCATCGGCAGTCTGGTCGTTACGGCCCACAAACCGTGACACTGCCCTGGTTGACAACCAACTAGACCTCCGTGCAACTTGTCGGACGGGGTCACAAACGGCACCCGCTAGGACCCAGTCCCGCATCCCCCGACATCTTTCAGTAAGGATCCTCGTGAAGGTCAGCCTACGACCCGAGGGTAATGATCTCTGTCTCATCGGTTCGGTGTCCTGGTTTGGTGAGCTCCAAACTGGCCAGATGTTTTTGTAGTCGTTTGGACATGGGAAGAAACGTTCCCAAGGTGAGTCCCCCAGACAGCACTGCACCAACGACGGGGATGAATTTAGCAACTCCGCTAGCGAAGATCTTCTTGGTCATGTTCGCGCCAATATAGCCAGCAACTCTTTTCACAACTGGGTAAACGACTCCCTTGGTCAAGGCTTGCTGGGGTAGTTTCTTGGCTACGTTGCCGGCGATCATTCCAGCGACTCTGGCGACACCACCCTGGGCAATTTGCACTCCGAACATCACACCCACGAACAAAGTCAGCATGCTCTCGGTTGCTTCATCGATATCTTCGCCATCATCGGCGAACAGATCAGGCCAACTGTAGATGTAGGCAAGCTTCTGGGAGATTCGAAGCATGTGCCCCATGTACTGCGCTATGTCGGCTGGCACGGTGCCGACCATCGCCAGGCCGCCGGGAATGCCGGCAATGGTCGACAAGCCCGTGACCTTACTCGTCTCATACACGATGGAGGTGTTTGCTATCTCATTGATGACCTTGAGAGGAATACCCGCTGCCGCTGGACTTTCGGCGATTGCCCTGGCGATCTGCTCCTCGGTGCAATGGCGCTTGAGCGCTGTTCGCAGGTAGGCGGCCCTGCTGATCCTCGCACCTGGTAGCCTCGCCGCAGCGTCCAGCACCTGGGTGAAATTCGATCCGGAGTTTTGGATTTGTTGGCGTTCGGTCATGGCTAGATCGTACCGGTGAGTTATACCCGGATACCCGTCTGCGAGAATGATCCACCTCGATTCCCTTCAAAACGAACGCCTTCACCACGGTGTAGGCAATGATTGAAACCATGACGAGTATCAAAGGATTCGCTTTTCGCGGCTACAGGAGTTTTCCTTCGGATCAGCTGGCGCTGATGTTTCCCCTCCGTGGAATCAATCTCATCGTCGGTCAGAACAACACGGGAAAATCGAATATCTTGCGTGTCATCGCCGATACATATGGGAGTGATGCCGCACCACCATCCTCTTGGGATCGCCCGCTCGGAGACGCGGAGCGTTCGTTCATGCGATGGGAGTTGTACGATCTTGCGGACGTACTCGAGTGGGAAACCGTTAGATCTCAGTCGCCGCAGACACTAAGCAAATTGACCGCTTTTCTGAAACTTCGGGGAATTACCTTTCCAAATCTGGAATCTGATGTTGTGGGCTTTCCCACCAACGGTGTTGGTACCGATCAAGAGGCCTTGAAACAGATGGCTCGAGAATCGGCGGGCAGCCCGGTGGCTCGTGACCTATCCATGCTTTTGACCCATTCCGGCGGAGGCGGAGCGGGCGAGGACGAATACAGAGTCCTCCGGTGGATATGCTCCTCAAGGCCGGCTGCCCCTTCCGCCTTCACCGTGAGTGGTGTGAGAACAATTTCAGCCGGCAATAACGAAGCGCCCGACCTGAACGGGCTGAGCATCAAGCGCCGTCTACTTGAGTTACAGAATCCGTCAACGGATCGACTGGCAGATAAGGAGCTTTTCGGGAAGGTACAGGATTTCGTCCGTGCTGTGCTCGACGATCCAAGTATTACTATCGACGTCCCGCATGACCTATCAACAATCCATGTTACCCAAGGTGGTCAAACCTTACCGATTGAGAATGTCGGGACCGGGGTCCACGAAGTGGTCATTATCGCGGCCGCAGCGACAGTTACGCAGAACTCGATTATCTGCATGGAAGAACCTGAGGTACATCTTCACCCGGTACTTCAGCGCAAACTTCTCCGTTACCTTTCATCGAGCACAACAAATCAGTACTTTATCGCGACACATTCCGCTCATATGCTGGATTCTGAGATCGGAAGCATCTTTCACGTTGCCCGCAACAGTGGTGCATCAAGCGTGCGATTCGCAGGGTCCGCGAGGGCTCGTGCTGTGGTGTGCGCAGATCTCGGGTACCGCCCGTCGGACCTAGTCCAAACGAACGCGGTCTTATGGGTCGAAGGACCTTCCGATCGCATCTACCTCAAATACTGGATTGAGAAGCTTGCACCAGGAAGGTTTATCGAGGGCACACACTATTCGTTGATGTTTTACGGAGGAGCCTTACTTAGCGCGCTCTCACCTCTTGATGCGGAGGAGGTGGACGAATTCATCTCGCTTCGAAATCTTAACCGCTACATGATGGTTCTCATTGACTCAGATAGGAAGAGCAAACACGCCCGGCTCAACACTAGTAAGCAGCGAGTTATCGCTGGTCTCCAGGAGGACCCAACAACGAGCCTAGCTTGGGTGACCGCGGGCTACACTATAGAAAACTACGTCCCCGAACACGTCCTCACTCGTGCGGTACGTGCCGCCCATCCATCTATTGGGGGTCGCATGCTACCCACTCAGGATCAATGGTCGAATCCCCTCGCTTCAGCGCGGCTAGGTATACAGCAACCGAGCAAGGTCGCCGTTTCGAAAGCTGCAACCATATTGTGGGCGGATGACTGGCCGCTTGACTTGAAGAGGCAAGTAAGGAAAGTCATTGCCCTAATCGAGGCCGCCAACCGTCATTCTTAGTCCGAACCTTCGAAAGGCACAACATAATGTCAGTTATGTTGTGGGCAGGTATCACCGGAAGTGCTGTTTTTAATCGGTGGCATTGGATGTCGGCGTAGGACAGTCCGGATTCCGAGGATAGGAACGGACAGCTAACAGCATGGCCGACCTCATCAGGTACCAGGAACGCATCGAGTGGATGGGCGCAGAGGTACTCACCTTGCCCGAAGTCTGGCCCGCTCGACCGCGGGTGGTGATAGTCGGAATCAATCTCTCGCTGGATAGTGTTGCGGCCGGACACTATTTTCAAGGGAAGGGCGCGCGCGGTCGGATCACGATGCTGGTGAAAGCAGGGCTCATTGAGCTCAACGAAGGTGAGCGTCAGTCCGAACGGGCGGCGCTTCAGGCTGGCGTCGGTTTCGCTGACCTCGTTCGCAGGCCGACACGAAGCTCAGCTGACCTACCCAACAGTGAGATTGAGTATGGCAAAGCGTTGTTTGAAAGCAATGTGGCTGCGCATGAGGTTCCCACCGTCATCGCGATCTATGCCCCACCGGTCGAAGCACTATTGGGCACGAAGGCGAAACCTGGTTACCAAAGCCTGCTGAACTCGTGGGGTGCACGTGTATTCAATCTGCCACGCCCTTACTTGAAGGCTGAGTTGGCGGCAGAGGTCATGGCGACACTGAACTTAGAGTAAGCGGACGACCTGAGACTCCAAGCTGCGCAATCCTGCTCCGCGAGCCATTGCCCTCCCGTGCCCGGCCAAGCTTCCCCAGGACCGGCTGCAGCCGGTGTTTATAGCTGGTTGGCTGCCCCAGGCCATCCGTTGGACTCGCTCCTGAAGTACCCCTTAACGAGTGGATTTCCTTTAGGGCGCTTCCACTCAGGCACCAACTCCATCAAGGGTTCTGGCGCGTCCATCAAGTTATCAGGACGGCGTTTAAGGTGGATCCATTCGCCTGTTGCAGTCGCGGCTTTCGCCAGGCGTTTTGCAAATATCAGGTCGTCAAGCACCTCCAATTCCAGGCCCGCAGCAGCTTGAGTGCGCAGCCAGTGCAGGGAAAGCTCGTAGAGGAAGCGGAGGTACGAAGTCCCAGCAAGGCTCCTCGCGTGTGTCAGCCAGAAGAGCATGATGTGCTGGTCAATGCCGCTCATATCGGCAATAGGATGAGATGTCGTGGCTGCAGCCGGCGGGCGCTTGAGTGCCTCAAGAATGGGCCTAAACTCCTCAAAGCGTGTGTCGAAGCTGTCGAGTGAGGCATGGAGCCGTGCGACTTCTCCGGCTGATACCAGTCGCCCCCTGCTCGGCGCCCCGGACTCCCTGTCCTGGTCAGTCTCGATCAAGGGGCCAAACTCGATAGCGGGGAGATCGCGGTAACAGCGGTAGCGGAACAAGTTGATAGGCAAACCCCACTGATGTAACGCCCGGATGCTGAGCTCAGTTTCGAGTCGACAGTCGCCGCGACGATGATGACCTCATGGGATAGGTGTAGGACTGGCGCTAAAGGGTGGCCGAAGCGTTCGAGAAAGGCTTCGGCTAAGTCCATACCTGGCCGATTACGTTCGAACGCGGCTAGTATCTGGTCTGTGTCCAGCGTCGTGGCCCAGGCCTAATACTCGATAACCTGGCTCATGGTGTCTCGGATGGCCCCACCCAGCTAGAACTCGACTAACACAGTGGTCGCATTCGCATCGAGCGCGAGCATATCGACACCGCCGTTTTCAGTAATAGAACGCCGTCGCTGCCGCCCAATGATGAGCAGCGGTTTGCCCAGACACGATGGGTCTGAGACCACGAGGTCTTCCACTTCGTCTTCACGTCTCATAGTGGAGGATTGCTCTTTGACCAGTTTCTTCCCGTCGACAATGCGCCACATCGGAGGCTCGCCGTTCACCAGGTGAGACCCGATTTGATGATCTTTCCTCCCTCGTCAACCTCGCCCCCCACCGCGGAGGAACAAGTCGGATGTCCTGTGCCCTTCCACTACAGTGTCTTCCTGCGGTGCAACCGCGGGTGCAGGTGCGCCCTGCGACGTACAGTTCTGGCTGTACTCCACAGTTAGTCCATCACCGGAACCCTGCCTAGTCGCGAAAATTATCTGGGTGAGTGAATGGATGATCCAATGCTTGTCTCGTTTGAGCGCAGCGATGGCCGCGGCAGGTTGGTTGGATGGTCTCGCCTTGAGCCTTCCATTTGAACGGTCCTTAGGACAGTGGCTCCGGCCTGGTGCTGGGGTAGAAGGCTTCATGGGTAGCAACGATCGGGGTGATTGTCGCGCTCTGGATGCAGCCGAAAACGGCCGATCACAATTGGCTCTTGAAGCTCCGCACACGGACGGCGTCGATTCGAAGCCGCGACGAAACCTCGATTCCACTCGGCGCCAGCTGGTCCTGAGAGCCGTCACTGCTTTTGGCTAACCGGTCAGTGGCATCGGTCTCGATGAATTCCCCGATGGCACGACAGGGTTTACTTCTTACCCTGTGCGGCAGAGGTTATTCCGCGACGGAACTACACGTTAAACCTAAACTCCACGACGTCGCCGTCGCCCATCACGTACTCTTTGCCTTCGATGCGCACCTTGCCGCGGGACTTGGCTTCGGCCATAGACCCGGCGTCGACGAGGTCCGAAAAGGACACCACCTCTGCCTTGATGAAGCCGCGCTGGAAGTCGGTGTGGATGACCCCTGCCGCTTCGGGCGCCGTCGCACCCTTGTTGATGGTCCAGGCCCGGGTTTCCTTAGGGCCCGCCGTCAGATAGG
The DNA here is from genome assembly GCF_013116745.1 of Arthrobacter sp. 260. Classification (GTDB taxonomy): domain Bacteria; phylum Actinomycetota; class Actinomycetes; order Actinomycetales; family Micrococcaceae; genus Arthrobacter_D. Next base: position 157,034 of record NZ_JABFOE010000001.1, on the reverse strand, counting down.
TCTGCAGCCCGAGGGTGTGGAAACCGACGTGTGCCAGCTGGTCAAGGCCCGATTCGCTCTGGCCATTCATCTCGAGCATCTCGCGGGCTTCCTCTTCATCCAGTTCCACCAGATCGGATTCGAGTTTGGCGTCGAGGAAGATGCAGTCGGCGGGGGCGACGAGTTCGCGCAGTTCCGCTTCCTTCTCCTCATTGCCCAGCACAGAGTCGTCGGCGTTGAACACGTAGATGAAGGGCTTGGCGGTGAGCAGGCTCAGCTCGCGCAGGTGCTCCATCTCCAGCTTGTCCTTCGCCACCGACGCGAAGATGGTGTCGCCGCGTTCCAGCACCGACTGGGCCGCGATCATCGCAGCCAGCTGGGCAGGTTCCCGCTTCTTGATCTTGACTTCCTTTTCCACCCGCGGAATGGCCTTCTCAAGGGTCTGGAGGTCGGCGAGGATCAACTCGGTGTTGATGGTCTCCATGTCGGAGCGCGCGTCGACTTTGCCGTCGACATGAATCACGTCAGGATCGTCGAACACGCGGATGACCTGGGCGATGGCCTCGGCTTCCCGGATGTTGGCCAGGAACTGGTTACCCAGCCCCTCCCCCTCGGATGCACCCTTGACGATTCCCGCAATGTCCACGAAGGAGACGGTGGCGGGCAGGATGCGCTGCGACCCGAAGATCTCAGCCAGCTGGCCAAGACGCGCGTCCGGCAGGCTGACCACCCCCACGTTCGGCTCGATCGTTGCGAACGGATAGTTCGCTGCGAGCACGTTGTTGCGGGTTAGCGCGTTGAAAAGGGTTGATTTGCCGACGTTGGGCAGTCCGACGATGCCAATAGTAAGAGCCACGGGAATAGAGTCTACCGTTTGCCCCGGCTTCCACCGCGCCGCCGCCGGATCCACAAAATGTCGGTGGCGACTGTCACTGTAGTGCCATGGATGGATTCATTGTGGTTCTGATCGTGTTGGCGCTCCTTGTTGGGGCAATAGTCGGCGCCGCTGGCATGGGCTGGGCGGCTCGCCCCCGGATACAGCGACTGACGGAGGAACTGGACGACGTCGGCGGCCGTCTGGGCGGCACCACCGCAGCCCTGGCGACGGCGACTGCTGAGAACCGGATGCTGGTGGCCCAGAACCGGGACCTCACCAATCGATCGGTCGGCGACCAGTCGGTGTTGCGTGCGTTGGCGCCGGTCGCGGACAAGCTGAACCACCTGCAGTCCCAGGTGGGTGTTCTTGAACGCGACCGGGTGGAACAGTTCGGCCAGCTCGCAGAGCAGCTCCGCGAGGCAAGGCACTCGGATGCACAGCTTCTGTCCACGACTCATTCCCTGACTGCTGCGCTCCGCAGCAACAGCGCGCGCGGGCAGTGGGGTGAGGTGCAGTTGCGCCGGGTGGTGGAGGCCTCCGGGATGTTGGCCCGCGTCGATTTCCTGGAGCAGGCCACTATCACCCTCAACGCCGGCGCGAAGGATTCTGCTGCCAGGCCGGACATGATTGTGCAGCTGCCCGGCGGCAAACAGCTGGTGGTGGATGCGAAAGTACCGCTGGCCGCCTTCCTTGACGCCCATGAGCTACCGGAAGGATCCGAGACCGGCGAGGGAAACGCACCGGGCCAGCGGGACCTCCTCCTGCGACAGCACGCGAAGGCTCTCCGCGCTCACATTGATGCCCTGGCCCGGAAAAGGTACTGGCTCGGAGTAGAGAACACCCCCGAGCTGGTGGTGTGTTTCATCCCGGTGGAGTCGGTGCTCTCCACCGCACTCCGGGCTGATCCGGGCCTCCTCGACTACGCGTTTACCCGCAATGTCGCACTGGCATCGCCGGTGTCGCTCCTGACCATCCTCAAGGGTGCGGCGTACAGCTGGCGGCAGGATGTGCTGACCGAGCACGCCAAGGAGCTTTTCGATCTGTCCCGGCAGCTGTACGACCGGCTGGGCACCATGGGCGAGCACGTCACGAAGCTCGGCAACTCGCTGAAATCCTCGGTGGAGAAATACAACTCGTTTGTGGGGACCCTAGAGACACGGGTGCTGCCGACAGCCCGACGGATCAACGACTTCGACTCGGCATCACTGGGCAACTCGGCATCACTGGGCAACTCGACACAGCCGGCAGAGAAGTCCGGACCGCTGCGGGTGTCGCCGGTGGAATCGACGCCACGGCTCCTGAGCGCTGCCGAACTGCTGAACGAGAGCAACTCCAACAGCGACGACGACCGCCGCAGCGCTTAGGGACGGCTGCGGAAATGCCGATGATCGCAGATCAGCGCTTCGGCCGGGGTCCTCTGCCACCGACACCGCTGGTGGAGTCCCCCATTGCCTTCAGGGTGGCGCGGATCTCCTTGGGCAGCGAGAAGATGATGTCCTCCTCAGCCGTCACCACTTCCTCGACGTCGCCGTACCCGTACTCGGCCAGCAGACGCAGCACGTCCTGAACCAGGTTGTCGGGCACTGACGCTCCCGAGGTCACGCCGATCGTCGAGACACCCTCGAACCAGGTTTCGTCAACCTCGTTGGCGAAGTCGACCCGGTAGGATGCCTTGGCGCCGTACTCAAGTGCCACTTCCACCAGCCGCACGGAGTTCGACGAGTTGGCCGACCCCACGACAATCACCAGGTCTGAACTGGGCGATATCTTCTTGATCGCGGCCTGACGGTTCGAAGTGGCGTAACAGATGTCGTCGCTGGGGGGATCCTGCAGGGTGGGGAACCGCTCCTTCAGGAGGTTGACGGTCAGCATGGTCTCGTCGACGCTCAGCGTGGTCTGGGACAACCAGATCACCCGCTCAGGATCGCGCACCGTTACCTTGTCCACGTCTTCGGGCCCATTGACGATCTGGATGTGGTCGGGCGCCTCCCCCGCGGTTCCCTCGACTTCTTCATGTCCCTCATGGCCGATCAGCAGGATATCGAAATCGTCGCGCGCGAAACGGACAGCTTCCTTATGGACCTTGGTGACCAGCGGGCAGGTCGCATCAATGGTTCGCAGCCCCCGGTCTTCGGCCGACTGGATCACTGCAGGTGACACTCCGTGAGCGGAAAAGACCACCAGTGCCCCCTCGGGCACTTCCTCGTTCTCTTCAACGAAGATGGCACCCTTGGCCTCCAGGGTGCTGACCACGTGCAGATTGTGAACAATCTGCTTGCGGACGTACACCGGGGCACCGTAGTGTTCCAGCGCCTTTTCGACGGCGATCACGGCCCGGTCCACTCCGGCACAGTAACCGCGCGGAGCGGCAAGCAGGACTTTGCGTCCCCCCTCGACGGGCTGCGCGGCGTCGATCTCGGCAGGCGAACGCCGCCTCCGAGGTACCGAAGGCATGGGCACTGAGACGGCTGTGCTGGTCATCCTTCAATGCTAACGGCTCGAAGCCGCACTACCCGAAGCCGCCAGCTGTGATCCGCTCAGAGCTAACCCTGCGTGGGCTAATCCGGGTGGGTCAATCAGGGTCAGCCCGGCTGCGCTGATCCGCTCGGTCGGTCCCTCGCAGCTAGGCCGGCTGGGCCCGACGCCGTCCGCCGCCAAGGAGTCTCGCCGCCACACCCACCACACAGCACACCACTCCCACTCCGACGACTGCCAATGCCAGCGGCTGGGCATCTTCTACAGCCCTCGCTACCAGGCCCTCCCTGAACAGTGCAGCAATGGGACTTTCAATGGCGGCATTCTGCACACGCAACTGTTCGACGGCTCCCGGCGCCGCGCCGGAGGCCAGCCAGTAGAGCCCACCGACGACAGCGATCCCGACGCCGAGCAGTGCCAGCGTCGTGCCGCGCCGCCGGGCAACGACCATGGCAAGCAGTGCGCTAATCCCGGCTGCGATCAGCAGGACGGGCCACAGACCAGAGACGGCTGCCAACTGCCCCAGAGACGCCTGTTGCTCTGCCGGACCGATCTCGATCAAGGTCTCAGCGGGTTCCGGAACCTCAATACCGATTCCCGAGCCGACCTCCTGGAGCGCAAGTGACAGCACGGGGGTCAGATCGAGCCTGAGGGGTTGGGGCGACTCCACCCCGGTGCCCAGATTCACCTCGGTCGGAAAGCTCAGCTCATGGGAGCGGCGCAGCGTATCGTCCCAGGCCGCGGGGTACCCCGGCAGGGCAGCGACGGTGGCTGCCGCATCAGCGATCAAGGGCTCGATGATGTCCGCGAGCGCTGGCGGAAGCTCGGCGGCCGTGGTCGCCTCAGTGGCGAGAGCGTCCGTCAGCTGGGCCTGGAACTCGGGATCAGCGCCGAGCGGCCCGGCGAGTTCAACAAAACCGTCAGCCTGCACGAGGTTCCGTTCGATCCAGGCACCCGGCAGGGCGACGCCCGCAAGTACCACCGCGATCAGCACCAAGAGTGCTGCACCGACTGTCCGCATGTGTCGTCCCTGGCTTGTAGTGGCAGAAGTATCGATTATGCACTTCCTACACCACTATTCCTCCACACCTACCCGGCGTGGACACCCAGAGGGGGTGCAAGCTGATAGACATTAGGGGAACAGGTGTGCGTGTGGAAGGTCTACCGCCTGTTCCCGCCACGAGCGTTGGGAGTGTCAACTAATGAAGAACGAAGGAGCGGCGCAGCCGCCAAACTTCGCTGCGGGTGCGCCAACCGGGACGCCTCCGCTGGTTGACGCCAGGCAAGGCGGGCCGACGACGCCGCCCGCCACGGCCGCCGAGACCACCGCCGATCGCCCGTGGCCCCTCCATCTTCTGTCCGAGAAACTCAAGGCCCACCTTGAGCGGGCCCCCGCTGCGTGGGTGGAGGGACAGGTGATCGAGGTCAACCGCCGGTCAAACATGTGTTTCGTGACGCTGCGGGATGTCGACGCAGAGGTGTCGCTGCCCCTGACCATCCGGGGCAATGTGCTGTCCCGGCTGGAGCTTCCCCTCGAGCACGGTTCGCGCGTGGTGGCGCAACTCAAGCCCGATTTCTGGTTGAAGACCGGACGGTTGTCCATGCAGACCTGGCAGATCCGGCAGGTGGGACTGGGCGACCTGCTGGCCAGAATTGAACGCCTTCGCCAGTTGCTGGCAGCGGAGGGCCTGTTCGCCGCGCGGCTGCGCAAGCCCCTGCCGCTGCTGCCCCACCGGATTGGCCTGATCACCGGTCGCGGATCGGATGCCATGAAGGACGTCCTGCGCAATGCCAGTCTTCGCTGGCCCGCCGTGGAGTTCGAAATCCGCGAAGTCGCCGTCCAGGGGGTGGGGTGTGTGGGCCAGGTGACCGCTGCTCTGGCAGAGCTCGATGCCCACCCCAGCGTCGACGTCATCATCATCACCCGCGGCGGCGGGTCATTGGAAGACCTCCTGCCGTTCAGCAGCGAGGAGATGGTCAGGGCCGTCGCTGCCACCCGTACCCCGGTTGTCAGCGCGATCGGTCATGAGGCCGACCGTCCACTGATCGATGAAGTCGCTGATCTGCGGGCTTCCACCCCCACCGATGCCGCGAAGCGTGTGGTTCCCGACGTCGCCGAGGAGTTTCAGCGGATCCGCCAGTCGCGCGCACAGTTGTCACGCGCCATCGACACACTGGTGTCCAGGGAAACGGAGCGTCTCACCCATCTGCGATCCCGCCCGGTCCTGGCCCAGCCCGAGGGCATGGTGTCAGTGCGGGTGGAGGACGTCGAACGGTGGCGTGGACGGGCACGCCAGGCTGTCACCTCGGCAGTGGCCCGCGACATCGACCGGGTGCACCACCTACGGTCACAGGTGAGGGCACTGTCGCCGCAGAACACCCTTGACCGCGGGTATGCGGTGGTCCAACTGGCTGACGGGTCCGTCGCCCGTGATGCTGCAACCGTCACCGCTGGGACTCTGCTTAAAATCCGGTTGGCGCGCGGCGACCTGGCCGCGTCAGCGCTCGCCCCCAGCCACGTATCTCCCTCCACCGAACCGAAGGACATCCCATGAGCCAACCCACAGCGCCATCGACCGGTGAGACCGGACCGGATGCAGATGTCAGTTCCCTGTCCTACGAGCAGGCCCGGGAGCAACTCGTCGCCGTCGTCAGCCAGCTCGAGGCCGGCGGGGTGACGCTGGAGCGCTCGCTCGCCCTGTGGGAGCGCGGTGAGGCCCTGGCTGATCACTGCGAATCCTGGCTCGAAGGCGCCAAGAAGCGTCTCGCCGCGGCGCGGGACAAGGCCGAACAGTCGGGCTAAACCGGCATATCACCGGGCAACGCTGAACCACGACGTGGCGCTGCCTAGCTGACCGCCGGGCGGAACCGGGTCAGGAATTCGCCAGCCGTGCCTTCTCTGCCGCGACGTCGAAATCGGCGCGCGGCCAGCTCAGCTGCATGTCCTGCAGCGCATCGATGATCAACTGCTGCACCGCAATACGGGCATACCACTTGCGGTCCGCCGGAACCACGTACCACGGGGCGTCGGGGGTAGCCGTCCGCTCGATGGCTATCTGGTAGGCCACCTGGTACTCATCCCACAGCTGACGCTCGTCAAGGTCACCGGTGTTGTACTTCCAGTGCTTGTCCTTGCGTTTCAGCCGCTCCGTCAGGCGTTCCTTCTGTTCCTCCGGGCTGATATGAAGCATCACCTTGATAATGCGGGTGCCGCTCTCCGTCAGCCCGGCCTCGAAGTCGCGGATGATGCCGTACCGCTCCTCAATCGTTGCGGGCTCCGCCATCCCGCGGACCCGCTGGATCAGCACGTCCTCATAGTGAGACCGGTCGAAAACGCCGATGATCCCCGGCCCGGGAAGCTGTTTCCTGACACGCCACAGGAAGTCATGGCGCTTCTCGGCGCGGGTGGGAGCCTTGAAGGCATAGTGCTTCACGCCCTGCGGATCTACGGCCCCCACCACATGGCGGACGATCCCGCCTTTGCCCGCCGTGTCCATCGCCTGCAGAACCACCAGCAGGGAGATCTCGCTGCCGAACCTGCTCTCGGCGAACAGTTTTTCCTGCAGGTCCGAAAGCTGGGCGTTCCCCTCAGCGAGTTTGGCTTTGCCCTTCTTCTTGCCACCTGAAAACCCCGGGGTGGAGCGCGGCCGGATCGAAGCCAGGTCCACATCCGGCCCCGCCAGAAGGCCTTGGGTGGGGCTTGTCTTGAACGCGGGCGCTGACGGCATCGTGGTCCTTTCGAAGACGGACTAGGGCTTGTAGGTACTCAGGAACTCGGCCAGCCGGCCAATGGCGTCCTCAAGATCGTCAACATTGGGCAGAGTCACCATGCGGAAGTGGTCAGGGTTGATCCAGTTGAAGGCCCGGCCATGGGAAATCAGGATCTTCTGCTGTTTGAGCAGGTCGAGGGCAAACTGCTCGTCGTCCTTGATCGGGTACACCTCTGGGTCCAGCCTCGGGAACAGGTAGAGGGCTCCCTGGGCGAGTTCACAGCTGACCCCGGGTATCTCGTTCAACAGCTGGTAGGCCTTGTCCCGCTGCTGCCTCAGCCGGCCCCCGGGCAGGATGAGGTCATTGATGCTCTGGTGGCCACCGAGTGCCGTCTGGATCGCATGCTGGGCCGGCACGTTGGCACACAGCCTCATATTCGCGAGGAGGTTGATGCCCTCGATGTAATCGGCAGCCTGGTGCTTGGGCCCGGTGATCGCCATCCACCCACTCCGGAATCCGGCAATCCGGTAGGCCTTCGACAGGCCACTGAAGGTCAGGCACAGGACGTCGTCGCCGGTGACGGTGGCCGCGTTGATGTGGACGGCGTCGTCGTACAGGATCTTCTCGTAGATCTCGTCGGCGAAGATGATAAGACCGTGCTCACGCGCCAGCTTCACCATGCCCTCGATGATCGACCGGGGGTAAACGGCACCGGTTGGGTTGTTGGGATTGATCAACACAATCCCCTTGGTGCGGCTGGTGATCTTGGAGGCCAGGTCTTCCAGATCGGGCCACCAGTGATTCTCCTCGTCACAGAGGTAGTGCACCGCGGTCCCCCCGGCCAAACTCACTGAGGCAGTCCAGAGGGGATAGTCGGGGGTGGGCACCAGGATCTCGTCGCCGTTATTGAGCAGCGCCTGCAGCGAGAGGGTGATCAGTTCGCTGACCCCGTTCCCCAGGTAGACGTCGTCGACGTCCATGTGGGTGAGGCCGTGGCTTTGGTAGTACTGCACCACAGCGGTCCGGGCGGAGAAGATGCCCCGGGAATCGCTGTAGCCCTGCGCTTTCGGGAGGTGGCGGATCATATCGACCAGGATCGCTTCCGGGGCCTCGAACCCGAATGGCGCCGGATTCCCGATGTTGAGCTTCAGGATCCGGTGTCCCTCCGCCTCCATGAACTTGGCATGATCGAGCAGCGGCCCCCTAATGTCGTAGAGAACGTTGTGGAGCTTAGTCGACTGCTTGAATTCTGCCATTTACACAGGATGCCACAGAGGCACCGTAGGACACGTGATTGGCTGCCCTGCCACCTGCGAGGTTACGTTTTACGGAACCGGTTGCGGTGGTCCTTCGCCATCGCGGACTCTCTGGCCTGATGGTGAGATCCGCGATCCCGGATCCGGCTGACGTCGGTTTGGCGCCGGTGAAGATGTTCCAGCTCCTCCGCCATTTTCTGGTAGCTCAGCCAGCGCCGCTCCTCGAGCGCCCCACTGGCGAGGGCCGCCTGGACAGCACACCCGGGTTCCGGTCCATGGCGGCAGTCGGTGAATCGGCAGTGGGCGAAGAGTTCCTCAATGTCACCGAACACTTCATCCAGGCCGCCCGCGGCGTCCCACAGGGCAAACCCACGCACCCCTGGCGTGTCCATTAGCACCGCGCCTCCCGGCAGGGGAATCAGTTCCCTCGACGTCGTGGTGTGTTTCCCTCTCCCATCGCCAGCCCGCACCGCCCCGGTGTCCTGTACCGCCGTGCCGACCAGTGCGTTCACCAAGCTGGATTTCCCCGCTCCGGAGGGACCGAGCAGCACGACTGTGGCGCCGGGACGAAAACGCGCCAGCACCTCGTCCAGGCCGTCGCCGGTATCCGCTGAGGTGGTGAGCACCTCAGCGGCTCCGGCCCGTTCGACGGTCTGCGCAACCACCTCATCGAACCGGTTGCTCAGGTCTGCCTTGGTAAGAATGACTAGAGGGACAGCACCCGAATCCCAGGCAGCCACCAGGGTGCGCTCCAGACGGTTGGACGAGATGGGCCGATCAAGGGGGACCACCACGCCCACCAGGTCGACGTTCGCCGCAAGAACCTGGACCTCAGCGAGTGGATCATGAGCCTTCTTGCGCTGCAGGACCGAGTACCGGGGCATGACCCCCACGATCGCTGAGTGCGTGGAGTCAGCACCCGTCAGCGCCACCCAGTCACCGGTAGCGACGTCGGGGCGTGCGTCATGCTTTTCAATGCCATGCGCCGTCGCGACCAGCATCCGGCTGCGGTCAACCCTGACCACGCGCCCCGGTTTGCACTGCCGATCCGGGAAGGCAGCTCCGAAGAGCGAGCTAATCCGGTCGGTCAGGCCATAGTGCTGCAGTTCGTCCATCGGCAGCCCTCATTCCCTGTTGGCCATCGTCAGGGCGATATCGACCAGTTCCACCCGGTTCAGGGTCGGAAGATCGGCGAGATCCACCCAGGCAGCCCGGTCGGTGGATCCGTCAGCCTCATGACGAAGCACTCCGCCAGTGGTGTGCGCGCGGTAGACAATCCGCAGGGCATGCATCGGCCGACCCGACCCGTTGTGCCGCGAGGAGCCGGGGATGTGCAGGCTATCTACACCGAGAAGGTCGTCCAGCAGCGCCGTGTATCCCGTTTCCTCTTCGATCTCGCGGACGGCCGCGGTGGGCGCGTCCTCTCCCAGCTCGAGTCCCCCGCCCGGCAGGGTCCATCCCGTGGAGCCAGCCTCGTTCCAATGTGCCAGCAGAATCTTTGACTCGTTGATGATCAGGCCATAGGCCCCGACCCGTGTGTCCCATTCAGCGCTCATGGCGGCAAGTCTGCCAGATCTTGAGGAATCGCTCAGCGACATGCTTGACCTGCACCCCGAAACGTCAACAACTTAACAGTATGGATCTTCGACAGTCGACGGTGTTCAAGCTGCACCGCGCAACCTCCCTGGTGAACCGCGTCTCGGATGAGTATCTCCTCACCCGCCACGGCATCCACTACGCCCCGTTCCTGGTGCTGCTGGCCGTACGGATTGCCGGGCCCTCCTCCCAGCAAAAAATAGCCCAGTCGCTGGACGTGAGCAGGGCGTCAGTCACCCAGCGGATCCAGCAGTTGACGGGGCTCGGGCTGGTGGATGTCACGATCAGCGCCTCGGATTCCCGTGCGAACGTGGTCAACCTGACGATTACGGGCAGGCGACTGACTGATGCCGCCTGGCACGGACTCGAAGCGGCGCTGGACGCCGTCGACCACGGGGTCGACGACGCCGTCCTGCGCCACCAGCTCGACCGTTTGATCAGCAACTGCACCACGGCACTGAACGCGGACGACTCGCGAGGGCTAGGCTTGAGACAACCGCAGTAGTTCATCAGGAAGTGGCTTGCCCATGGCTCACGATGCCGCACCCGAACCATCAGGAACCCTCGCACGATCCAGGGAGCCGATGGCGCTTGACCACACCGACCGATTGATCCTGCGCGAGTTGGTCGCTGATGCGCGGGTTACCAACGCCCAGCTGGCCGAGCGCATCGGGGTCGCACCCTCGACCGCCCTCTTGAGGACCAGGCAGCTGGTGGAACGTGGGGTCATCAGCGGCTACCACGCCCAGCTCGACTTTGCATCGGTCGGCCGGGCGGTGCAGGCGATGGTGTCGGTACAGCTCAAGGGCCACAACCGGGAGGAGATCGACCGGTTCACCGCCAGGGTCCCTCTACTGCCCGAGGTGGTGTCCACTTTCCATGTGGCGGGATCGGTGGATTACCTGCTGCATCTGGCGGTCCCCAGCACCGAGGTCCTCAGGGACTGGGTACTCGATCATTTGACGACGGATCCGGTGGTAGGCCATACCGAGACAACGCTGGTGTTCAACCATCTGCCCGGTAACTCTGGAGTGCTCCCTGGCTCCAGCTGACGAGGAACCTCCGCAGCCAAGGGCGGACCTAGGGCAGCAGTCCTGAGTGGTGCCGTGCCGAGAGATCCCGACGGCGCTCATCGTGGGCCACCACCGCTTCGCTGTGACGGGCATGGTTGACGGCCATCCGCTCTCCCGTGGAGATCAAGCGGTGACCGACGCGGATCAAGAGGGCTTCGAAGCCTGTGGGGCGGATTGAGGGCGCAGAGGTAACAAAAGTGGTGGTCATGGCTACATCTTTCTGATTCTTCGTTGCGGATCAGGAGGGGTTATCCCGTTGCACGGGGGTGTCGAACTGCCCCTGCAGGATCGGGAACGCGTTGAAGTGCATTTGCACGGCGCGGGCGTTCGGATCGGTGGTGCCGCTGACGCGGTATTTTTCGAGCAGCGCCCTGGCATGGCCGAGCATCTCCTCGGTGACTTCGGCGAGTTGTTCGGCTGTCAGGCGGGCGTTCATGGTGGCGATGACTGACCCGTTGAACCAGTTCTCCGGAAGAAACTCGTACCCCTGCTCCATGAAGTCCTGCAGGAGGACGGCTCGGTGGTGTTCGATTTCCCGGTTCACGATCTTCGAGGCGTGCAAAGCCGCTGGATCGGCGGCTAGATCCTTGGAGAAGAGGGTGAGTGCCCCCGGGGGCCGTTCCCACCACCGCTCCCGGGCGGACCCCCGTCCCTCGACCTCCCGAACCAGCGAATGCTTGGCGAGCTGGCGTAGGTGATAGCTGGTGGCACCGCTGGATTCCCCGAGACTGGCTGCGAGCGAACTCGCTGTCTGCGGACCGAGTTGCGACAACTGTTCCAGAAGCTGGATTCTCAGCGGATGGGACAGTGCTTTGAGCCCGGCCAGATCAAGGGTGCGGTCATCTGAACGGTCCGTTGGCTCATCGGGAAGATTCATACCTCAATGATAAAGGTGCAAAGGTTTCTTTGCAAGCATTTCTTTGCAAATAAATCTTTGCGTATTTCGAGGGCACGCCGGTGCGATCAGTCCACCAGCCGTGACTTGAGCGATCGGCGGAGGCTACCGGCAGCCAGCAGGACACTGGCGAGCGCTATCACTGCCGCGAATCCCGTGACTGAGCGATCCAGTCCCCACAGATGCACAGCAGCCCCCAATCCCACCACTGGGACGGCGCTGCCCAGATAGGTCAACACATAGAGGGTGCTGATGATCTGGGAATGCTGGGACGGCTCGACCTTCAGTGCGACCTCGTTGAAGACAGTGCGGAACGCGATTCCCTGGCCGGCACCAGCCAGGAGGCAGGCCAGCACCAGTAGGATGACGCTGTCCAGCATCCCTGCAACCGGAATCAGTGCCACGCCAAGACCCAGGGCGGTCAGGCCGATGGTGACGACATGCCTACCCCGCATCCGCATCAACTGGCTGAGCGCCGACGATCCGAGAACCAGGGCTGCGAGGAGGCCGATCAGGGGGCGGTAGTCAGTACCGGCCAGTGAGGCGAAGTAGGTCGGGGCAAGGCTGAGAGTGAAGCCGAAGACCGCAAAGCTCAGAAACCCTACGGCCGATGCAGTCCAGAAGGCACGCCCGGCGGCACGCGAGACAACGGGCCGCCGGGGCCTGAGTGCCTTGAAAGGGGAGGTAGCGTCGGCGGCACGGATTGCCGGCCGGGCCTTCAAGGTCAGCAGGGGCAGGAGCAAACCAACAAGAACCAGTGAGTACAGCGCGAAGGGCGTCCGGGTGGGATCCGGCAAGAGGGACAGCAGCCCGCCGATGACCGGGCCGGCCGCAACCCCTCCTGCCGACGCCAGGAGTGTGAATCGAGAGGCCCAGTCGGGCCGGTGTGGCAGGAGATCGCGCAGTGCCGCGGAACTGGCCCCTGTCGCGAGAGCGACAGATGCTCCCTGGAGGCAGCGACCAAGCACCAGCATGGGCAACGATGATGCCGCGCCAAATACTCCGGCACCGGCAAACCCGATCACAATAGCCAGGACGAGCGCGGCACGCCTGCCGACGTGATCCGACCAGTGCCCCACCATCAGCAGGCCCACTACCAGCGTCACCACATAGGCGGAGAAGGCAACGGTGACCTCGAAGGAAGTAATACCCAGCTCCGCCTGCAACAGCGGATACAGCGGCGTCGCCAGATTGGCACCAATGAGCAGGGTGGAAATAACCACGGCAGCGAGGACCAGTCTGGCCCTTACCGACGCATCCCAGCCCCAGCGCGCCCTCTCCGGCGGCTTCATCCGCAGCTCGCTCAGCACGCTCACGACTTCTCCATACGGTAGAACAAAACAGCAGATAACCCCCTTATTCTCCGGGCTGGAGGAGTATTGGGAACATATCTGTCGTTAGACTTGATCGAAATCATCAGTTTTGAGCTATCCAACTGACTGGAAGTGCACGCCGTGAGCAAATTGGACCTTGTCGATATCCGTCTTCTCCTGGAGCTGGTCCGAGACCCCCGAGCCCAGATCGGTGAGCTGAGCGACCATCTTGGGGTAGCACGCAACACCGCACAATCGCGGATTCGACGGCTGCTCCGGTCCGGCACCCTGCGCGCCAGTGGGCGTGAACTTGACCTGGAGGCCCTCAGCTACGACGTCGCGGCATTCGTGACAATCGAGGTATCGCACCGCGAACTGGACGGGGTGATCTCGGGCCTACGCCGTCTCCACCAGGTACTGGAGGTCCACGAGATCTCCGGTCGGGGGGATGTCTGGTGCCGTGTGACGGCCAAGGACACCCATCACCTCCAGTCGGCCCTCCGGTCGATTCTGAGGATCAAGGGCGTCATTCGCACTGAAACGGTCCTCGCCCTTCACGAACACATTCCCTACCGGACCGAACCACTGTTGCGGACCCTCGCCGACGAACAATGATCTGACGGACTCTCATGTGCATCTCATCTTTTGTCGGGATACTTAACCCATGAAGTCTTCGGAGCTCCATACCTGGGTGGTGGGTGTGGCGTGCGCGGGCGGAGTTGCTGCAGCGGCGATCGGGATTGTCGGGTCGTTGGCCGATCCCGTGCCTGCTGACCTGGGGTCCTCGTTCACGGAAACCGTGACTCAGACGCCCGGATCCACCCCGTCCGCCCCCGGATCCGCACCGTCCACCCCGCTACCCACGCCGCCGCCCGAAACACCCTCCCCGGATCCCACTACCGAGCCGACCGGGCAACCGGTCGAGGTGGTGCCTCCCCCAGCGCCGATCCCGGGAGACACTGATGACAACTCCGGCCCTGGCGGGGGCGGCGACGACGACGGGGACGACGGTGACTTTGAGGACGACGACGACTTTGGAGACGACGACAGCGACTTTGGGGACGATGGGGATGATTAGGCCGCAGGGCAGCCCCACCACCGAAGTACTGCGTTCCACCCACTCCAGCAGGCCGGACGGTGCGCCCCACACCCGGCCAACCCGCTCCCCTCCCAGGCCTGCGGCTATACCGCAGGTGAATCCCGCCGTCTCGAACCCACCCCGGCCAGCTGATGAACCAGCTCCGGGTCCCGCAGGGAAGCGGCGGTCGATCTGGCGGCGGCTGTCCACCGCGTTGCGTGGGAACTGGACCGTCCGGACCCGGGTGCTCGGGGCTGTTCTCGCGCTGTCAGCGTTGGGGCTGCTGGTTGCCGGATCAGCGGCCTATGCGCTGCAGCGCAGCGACATCAACTCGGACATGGACAACTCGCTGGAACGACACTTTTTGGAGTTCGAGTCTCTCCTCGACACGGGTATTGACCCGACAACCCGTGAGGACTTTACCGAAGCCCAGGAACTGATTTTCGTTGCCATGCAACGCACCCTCCCGGCGCCGAACGAGGGAATGCTGGGCATGCGCGATGGCGAGGCTGTCCTGCTAGCCAATCCGGCGGTGCAACTGCGCCTGGAGGAAGATGCGGAGCTGGTCGAATACGTGGCCACGCAAGCCGACCCCAGCCGGGTCAGCATTTCGAGTATCGCCACGGCCGAGACCACCTATCGTGCGCTGGTTGTCCCAGTGCAACTGGCCGCCGACAGCAGCCCTACCCAGTACGTGCTCGCCTACGACGCTCGCGCCGAACATGGACAGCTCAACCAGACCTTTGCCGCGTTCGCCCTGATCAGCTTCGGGACACTGGTCTTCATCGGCGTGGTCGGCTGGCTGCTGGTGGGCAATCTCCTTGCGCCGATCCGTCTGCTGCGGGACACCGCCCAACACATTGGGGACTCCGACCTCTCCGAGCGGATCCCGGTCTCCGGGAATGACGACCTGTCGGACCTCACCCGCACTGTCAACGCGATGCTTGAACGGCTGGAGGGATCCTTCACCTCCCAACGCCAACTACTCGACGACGTCGGGCATGAACTGCGCACACCCATCACCATTGTGCAGGGGCACCTTGAGCTTCAGGATTCGGCGGACCCTGCCGATGTCACCGCCGTGCGTGGCATTGCCCTCGACGAACTGGACCGGATGCGACTCCTCGTTGATGATTTGGTGACCCTCGCCGGAATCACCCGGCCCGGGTTTGTGCGGCCCGAAACGGTCGACGTGGGCCGTCTGACCGATGATGTGCTGGACAAGTCACGTCCCCTCGGTTCCCGGCGCTGGACCATTGACGCTCGGGCAGAGGCCTCGTGCTTGCTGGATCCCCGCCGGATCACCCAGGCCTGGCTGCAACTGGTGGTCAATGCCGTCAAGTTCTCCGACGACGGCTCGACCATCGCGGTGGGCTCCCGCCTGGACCCCGGGGGTTTGCTGCTGTGGGTCCGCGACGAAGGCATTGGGGTGCCCGGCGAGGACCAGGCGCGCATCTTCGACAGGTTTGCCCGCGGCGCCCATGGGCGCCGCACAGAAGGCTCAGGCCTTGGCCTGACCATTGTCAATGCGATCGTCAGCGCCCACGGGGGTAGGGTTCACCTGGCCTCAGCTCTCGGTCGAGGGTCAACATTCACCATGGTGCTGCCGCTCGAGGAGCGCGCAGCTGACACATCAGAGGAAGTACAAGATTGAGCCAGATCCTAATCGTCGAGGACGAGGACCGCATCAGTTCCTTTGTCGCCAAGGGACTGCGGTCTGCAGGGTACGTCCCGACCGTCGCCGACAATGGGAGGGACGGGTATCATCTGGCCCAGACCGGTGACTTTGAGCTGATCGTGCTTGACCTCGGGTTGCCCGACCAGGATGGGTTCACTGTTCTGCGACGCCTACGGGAGTCCAGGAACACGACGCCCGTCATCATCCTGTCCGCCAGAAGTTCCATCGACGATACGGTGGCCGGCCTGGAGGGTGGGGCTGACGACTACATGGCCAAGCCATTCCGGTTCGAGGAGCTTCTGGCCCGCGTCCGGCTCCGGCTCCGACAGGACACCCCCACCGCCGACAGCTCGGTCCTGACCCACCAGAATCTGCAGCTCGACCTGAGAACCCGCCGGGCGGCGGTCAACGGCAAGGAAGTGGATTTGTCGGCCCGCGAATTCGCGCTGGCCGAGGCTTTTCTGAGAAATCCCGGCCAGGTGCTGAGCCGCGAACAACTCCTCTCCCGGGTGTGGGGCTACGATTTCGACCCGGGCTCCAATGTGGTGGATGTCTACGTGCGCTATCTGCGCAACAAGCTCGGAGCCGGCCGGTTCACTACCGTCCGCGGCATGGGGTACAGGCTCTCTTCTGACGAGCCCTGAACGTCTGTCGGGAGCGGCGATGGCACCCGACACGAGGGGTGCCACCGCCGCCAAACCTCCGGCGCCGCTCTCGAAAGGGCCGGAGGGGAGGGAATCCGGAATGCTGGGGGGACACTCCGGAATCCCGGCCTGAGGTGTTGGATCGGTCCCTGGACGGAACCAACACTCGAATCTGTCAGCCGCCGCTGGCGGCGCTCGGTGCGGACACCGCGCTGGGTACCGAATAGCCGGAGTCCACTGGCCCAACCGGTGACGGGACGGGCGCTGGCGCCGGGACCACCACTGGCGCGGGGGCTGGCGCGGATGCAGGAGCCGGAGCTGGTGCAGGAGCTGGTGCAGGGGCCGGAGCTGGTGCAGGCGCTGGAGCGGGTTCGAGGGTGGGTGCCGGTGCGGCGGGTGTCACCGCGGAGGGAGCACTTGCCGCGGTCGGCGCTATGGGCTCCTCGCTTCGGGGCTCAGGGGTTGGCGATGGGCTGCGGGTATCAGCCGAACTGCCGTCGTCACCGACCTGGTCCCCGTTGAGGGTGGAGTCGTTGCCTGAGCCGTCGGGACTGTCCGCTCCGCCCCCGGTGCTGCCTCCGTCGGTGC
Organism: Arthrobacter sp. 260; assembly: GCF_013116745.1. Taxonomy (GTDB): domain Bacteria; phylum Actinomycetota; class Actinomycetes; order Actinomycetales; family Micrococcaceae; genus Arthrobacter_D. The sequence continues at coordinate 139,871 of NZ_JABFOE010000001.1, read as the reverse complement.
CGGTGGCACCGTTATCGCTGGACCTGTTGATGCTCGAGCCCAGATCCCGGGGGTCGTGGGTGCTGTCGGCAACGGCGACGCCCAGACCCAGTGCCATCACGCTCAGAGAGCCGGTGGCGATCCAGATGTTTCGCTTGTGCACGGTGGGTTCCTTTCCCGATCAGCGGTGTGGGCTATGAGTTCAACTGTGCACGGCGAATGTGAGACAAAGAGGAACCGAAGATGAGAGACCTCTCATCTTCGGTTAGCTGCGGCGGGCCAGCGCAGCGTCGGCCAACGACTCAGCGATCGCCAGCCGCCTGAGCGCGTCAGCGTGCCAGGCGTCAGGGCTTCCAGGCGATGCCCGGTGCTTTGCCCCTGCCACCAGTGTCAGGGCGACGCCGGCCGCGCGTCCACGGAGCGCAGAGGGGTCGACAACGCGGTCAAATGCCGCCAGGAACCGGTCCAGCGCTGCCGGGACGTGAATGTAGCGGCTGTCCAGGGACGGCAGGACCGCCAGATGGCCGATGAAACAGGCGAGGTCGTCCACCAGGTGGCCGGGACCGAGTGCGTCAACATCGAGGAGTCCTGAGATGCTCTCGCCCGTGACCAGCAGGTTCGCTTCATAGAAATCGCCGTGGGAGGGAACCTTCGGACCGGCGTCGACCGTCGAGACGAGATGATGCACCTTGTTGGTCAACGCTGTGATCCGCGCCTGCTCCTCTGGTAGGACGGCTGCCGCTCCCTTGGCGTAGTCGCGCACGCGCGCAGCCCACGCCGGGCGCTCCGGTAACCTCATCGACTCAGGCGGGAGATTCTGCAGCAGGTTGATCAGAGCGTGTGGTTGGATCGACCGTGCCCCGTCGCGCATCAACCGTTCGGCAAGAGGCGTCCCAGGAGCTCGATGCATGGCCAGCACGTCCGGGGCTGGCACCTCGATCAGTTCGGGGGCTGGAATCCCGGCGCTGGTGAGCAGGCGGTGGCGTTCGGCGAGGCGGCCTGCCTGCCCGTGACGCAACACCTTGAGGTACCGGCGTTCCCCGAGATGATCGGCGGTCAGCACGGCCCGCCGGAGCGGTCGATAGCTGACGGTCGCCAGTTCCGGCAGCACAACCGCGCTCCTTCTGTCCGGCAGAGGTTCAAAGAGGGCTGCGCCCACCTTCGCCGCATCACAGGCCCAGGCCAGACCCGGCAGCAGCGGGTCATGTGGATGACGCCACACGGTCAAAGCCAGGCCGTCGGCACCTGTCAGCTGGACGGTACCCTCCGCGGGCGCCGTCAGGGCCGCCGTGCTGATGCACAGGAATTCGGTGGTGACCTGGTCATCACCAGCTACGACGTCCACCTGATAGATACCGGTGGCGCCCGCACCAGGGCGGTGATGCACCTGGACGAGCGACCAGGTGGACGGACGCCAGCCCAGCGTCTGAAGTGCGAGCCGCAAGGGTTCGGCCGCGCCGTTCCCTTCCAGCAGGCGCAGCTGGGCGGTTTCCCCTCCCGGCTCAGGTGATGAGGGGTTAGGCCCGGCGACGCTGCAGGACGTCATCCAGGTTCAACCTGCCGGTCGGCGGTGCTGCGGTGGCGTTGTCGGCTGTTGTCTGCTCGGGGTTCTCGACGACTGGCGAGACAGCACCCTGTTTCAGGCTGGTCCTGGCCTGGGCTTTGGGCGCATCGGGAAGCTCAAGCGGAGCCGGTGCTTGCCGCTCGGCCTTGGCAGCCGCAACGTACATGGGTTTGGGTACCTCAACCGGCTCCCAGGTGTCGCCGCCCGGGTGGGCTGCGGGGGTGGATCCGCCGGGGACTGCCGGGTCGAGGGGAGCACCCTCCTCGCCCGCTGTACCTGAATCCGCACCTGTGGCTACTGCAAGAGCCGCCTGACGCAGCTCGGTAGCGGTCAGGGGCGCCGCTGCGGCTGGCCGATGCTCCTCGGCCACTGAGTTTTCTCCAGTGAGGCTGCGGGAGGTTTCGGCGTCGAACAGGCTGGTCTCCCGGCGGGGAGCATGGAGAGCAACTGGTGCGGGCTGGGTTGTCGCGGCGGAAGCGTACATTGCCTCGGCGAAGGCCGCATTGACCCGACGGCGGCGGTCCCGGACCGCCAGCACCCGGAGGCCAGCCACTGCAAGCAGGAAGAGGACGAACGCGGCCGGGGGTACCAGTGCGGGAACAACGGCGAGGATGGCCAGGGGAAGACAAATAATCGCCGCGAGCAGTGCCAGCGCGCCGGTCGCGGCAATCGCGGTGCGAGCGGGTCGGATCACGAACCGTTGCTGGCTCGATGCGGATCGCGGGGACGACCCTGCAGGCCGTGGCGTGGCGGCGTCGTTAGTGTGACCTGACATTTCCATGATGCTCCCCTGAGAGACGTTGCTCTCGGCTGTTGCGGGTGGGATAAGGGCTGACGTTTCGGCCGTTTCGACCAGCAGGGCTGGCCTGCGGATACGCAGTACGTAGGGGGCAACCCAGATCAGCCAGAGACCAACGATCGCGACAAGCACCACCGAGCTGTTCATAGAGAAGTCCACGTCTAAAACGGTAGGTCGTACACCCTCGTCACGAGTGTATTGACGGCGGTGTGTCGCCTCCGGGTTGGCGAATGCCCCGACCCGGTTGGCGCTGCGCCTGCCAGCGGGCCAGCAGCCCGCCGGGTACCTCATCCTGGGTGAGGGCGAAGCTGCGATGGTCCGCCCACTCCCCTGCGATGTGAAGGTAGCTCTTGCGGAGTCCCTCGTCCCGGAAACCGAGCTTCTCTACGACCCGCAGGCTGGCTGCGTTCTCGGGACGAATATTAATCTCCATCCGGTGCAAACCGAGGCGGTCGAAGCAGTAGTCGGTCACCAACGCGACGGCGGTCGGCGCAATACCCTGCCCCGCACGGTCACGATCCACCCAGTACCCAAGCGTCGCCGTCATCGCCGAACCCCAGACGATCGTTGACACCGTCAGCTGACCGACAATCGCAGGGTCCCGGAGGTGCCCGGTGCGCTCGGTGATCAGGAAGGGGAGGCCGGTAGCCGCCCGCGCCTGCTTCCGCAGCGATCGGACCATCTCGGGGTAGCTGGGCAGGTATCCACCCGGCGCGGGGTTGGATGCCTCCCAAGGCGCCAGCCATTCGGCGTTTCGCTCCCGAACAGCTGACCACTCCTTCCGATCACGCAGGCGAACCGGCCTCAGGATGAGCGTGTCAGTTTTAAGGGTCACCGGCCAGGCGAACTGCCCGCTCACGGTACCGTGCTAGCCGTTCAGGTTTTGGGTGAAGCTCTTCAACCAGTCCTGCAGGTCCGGTCCGAGGTCCTCACGCTCTGAGGCCAGGGTCACGACTGCCTTGATGTAGCTGAGCTTGTCACCAGTGTCGTAGCGACGTCCGCGGAAGACGACGCCGTACACGCCCGACCCTTCGCCCTCTGCTGACGCGAGCGTCTGGAGGGCGTCCGTAAGCTGGATTTCGCCGCCCCGGCCCGGACCGGTGGTTTCCAGCACATCAAAGACCCGGGGGTGCAGGACGTAGCGTCCGATGACGGCAAGGTTGGAGGGTGCCTCGTCGATCGGCGGCTTCTCCACCAGTTCGCTGACCCTGACATAGTCTTCACCGTCGATCGCGGAGATATCCGCGCAGCCGTAGGCGCTGATCTGATCCGGATCGACTTCGATCAGCGCGATGACCGACCCGCCGGTCTTTTCCTGTACCTCGATCATTGTCTTCAGGAGGACGTCACGCTCGTCGATGAGATCGTCACCGAGGAGAACAGCAAACGGCTCGTTCCCGACGTGGAGCTTGGCGCGGAGGACGGCATGGCCGAGTCCCTTTGGATCCCCCTGGCGCAGATAGTGGATGTCACCCAGCTCGGAAGGGCGGCGAACTGCCGCCAGCTTCTCGAGGTCGCCCTTCGCTTCGAGGGTCTGCTCAATGAAGGGCACCCGGTCAAAGTGGTCCTCGAGCGAACGCTTGTTTCGGCCGGTAATCATCAGGATGTCGGTCATTCCGGCGTTGACAGCCTCTTCGACCACGTACTGGATCGCAGGCTTATCCACTACGGGAAGCATTTCCTTGGGCATCGCCTTTGTGGCGGGGAGAAACCGCGTGCCAAGTCCCGCTGCGGGGATGACAGCCTTATTCACTCGTGAGGTCATGACACCACCCTACATAACGTCAGTGACCTTTCTATGCAAGGCCACTGTTGACCGGAATCGTCGGATCGCCGTGGCGGACCCGTGGGACTCGGTAAAGTGTGCTGGTATGGGTCCTCTTTCATCGGCGACCGGCAAGGATGTTGCCCGGCAGCACTTCCGGGCGGCCCGGCTGGCGATGTCCGCGGAGCAGCGGTTGGCAGCCGCCGTCGGACTCCGGGACCAGGTCCTGGACTGGCTTCCGTTGGGTTCCACCCGCCCTGGCCTGGTCGCCGCCTACCTGTCAGTGGACCCGGAGCCAGGAACCCGTGAACTCCTGACATCGCTGACCGCGCGTGGCTACCAGGTGGTGGTGCCGATCTGCGAGCCCGCTTACCAACTCAGCTGGTGCAGTTGGTCGGCGGAGGTCGAACTGCGGCGCAGCCCCCGCGCCCCCGTGCTGGAGCCGGTGGGGGCACGCCGGCATTTCAGCGACCTGCTCGCTGGGGAGCGCGCAGTGGCCCTCGTGCTGGTTCCGGGACTCGCGGTGGACCACAACGGTGGCAGGCTCGGCCAGGGGGGTGGCTACTACGACCGGTTTCTCGCACAACTGCGGGCAGTCGATCCGAACGTACCGACCCTCGCCTACGTATATGACCACGAGCTGCTGCCGGCCGGCTCGCTGGCCACTACCCCACTGGATATGCCGCTGGCCGGTACCTTCACGCCGTCGGCCTATCACCCTCTCAACACCCGTCGCGACGCCGGATAGGCGACTGCCACTTCGACGCAAACTGCCCATCGGGCAGTGTAGACTTAGCACTCGGACCCCTAGAGTGCCAGCCGAACCGGGTTGGGGATCTAGACCCAGGAATCACGCTCGCCCAGGAGGATTTGCTTTGCCAACCTACGCATACGCTTGCAAAGACTGCGACCATGCCTTCGACATCCATCAGGCCTTTTCTGATAGTTCACTCACTGTGTGCCCCGAATGTGAGGGGTCGCTGAGGAAGAAGTTCAACAGCGTCGGAGTGGTGTTCAAGGGATCGGGTTTCTACCGTAACGACTCCCGTGACAGCAAGAAGTCAGTCGACCCGGGAACCAGCAGCACCAGCCCGTCATCGGGCAGCACCTCCGAGCAGTCCACCACGGGGTCCGGCTCAGCCACGGGCTCCCCGGGCAAGGATGCCTCGACAACAGTGAAAAAGCCTTCGGAGAGCCCCAAGACGACTGCCGCCGCGAGCTAGTCTCCGCCAGCACGCCTTACCCGTCCTCCACACACCCCTCGCTGTAGGACTTGCCCACATTCCGGGTCTACCCTTCCCGCTGGGTGCGGGGCTTCCGTAGCGTTGGTGAATGGTCAACGGCAAAAGCCCCCCGAGACGTACCGGGTTCACCCTGGGAGCCCGACGATTTGCCTTCCGCCATCGCCGGTTTCTCGCCGCAGTACTGTTCTGCCTTGCCGCGGCAGTGACTGTCGAGGCCATCATCCCGCCGGAACAATCACTGTCCCGGGTAGTTGCGGCCGCCGAGGATCTTCCAGTGGGTACCGTCCTCGGCCCTGCCCACCTCACCACTGTCGACCTGCCGCCGGAAGCGATTCCGCTCCAGTCGTTTACAGACAGCGCGGCCGTGATCGGGGAACAACTGGCCACTCCCCTGCATCGTGGCGCCGTCCTGGCCGAGACCTTTCTGGTGGGCACCGGGCTGCTTACCGGTTCCCCGCCGGGGTCCGTCGCGGTCCCCCTGCGCCCCGCCGATGAAACCACTGTGCAACTGCTCTCCCCCGGGCAGCATGTGGATGTGGTCCTGAGCACCGGGAATGGCTTCGAGATCCCGGCCACTACCAGCGTCCTCGTCCGGGGCGCACCCGTGCTTTGGACATCAGGTTCGTCAGCCGCCGGATCCGCGCCGGGATGGCCCGGCACCACGGATACCGAGGGACTGGTGGTGGTAGCGGCAGATCCGTCCGACGCCGCCACCCTTGCCGGAGCATCGAGCTCAGGGAGCGTTCACCTGGTGCTTACGGGCGCCCCACCGCCAGCGAAGTAAGCGGAACTGCCTCAGTCCCAGTGCGGAGGGCGCTGGTCCTTCAGCCAATCCCCGTGCGAATCCTCGGAGTCACCCCAGGACCTGCCCTCGTCTTCGGCGGCATGCTTCGGGAGAAGATCCCCGGGGGACGTCGCGCCCGTGGCGCCAGGCATACCGCTGGCCGGAGCACCGTCGTCGGAGGTAGCCTTTGACTGCCTCTTGACCTGCATCCGGGCGTCCTCAACAATTGCTTCGCTCGTTCGACCGAGCCGGGAAGCGGGACCGGACACCGGACGGCGCCCGCCTTCCGGCACAGCGGGGAGTCCAAGATAGTTGCTCACCAGATCTGCGCATCCATTCGGGTCGGTGAAAACTTCGATGGTCCACAGCGGCATGTACCGCCACCCCATCCGCTCGAGCAGCTGCGGGCGGAGCCTGCTGCGTTCCCTGACGGTCATGGTCCGGTACCGCTCCGTGCCATCCGATTCGATTGCCATCGGTGGAATCTGGGCGCCCTGGGCCTGGTCCGCGGAAGTGGCCACGGCGTGGGAACTCCCCGTCGCCACGATATCGAGAACCCCATCGTAGTGGTCGAGGACGTGGGCGCCACGTTCGCGGAGCCGGCTCACCAGGTCAGCGACCAGCGGATCCGGGTTCGGCGCCTTCTCCGACGACTCCTCGCCGGGTGCTGCCTCGGCGGTCGGTTCGCCCAGTTCGCGTTCGAGCAGCCCATAAAAATCGAGGGCACCGTGCTCGAGCCGATCGGGATCGAGGTCAGTGGGGAGGAAACAGGTCACCACGTGCAGCCGGTGACGTGCCCGGGTCATTGCGGTAACAAAGCGTCCCCGGCCGTCGGGACCGGAAAGCTGGCCGAAGTTGTGGAGGGCCCTACCGTGCGGGGTCCTGCCGAATCCCAGGGAGAAGATCACGCAGTCGCGCGTGATGCCGGCTGCCCGCTCGACCGGGACCACCCGGAAGGATTCCCGTCCGGGGGCAAAGAAGTCGGCAGACCAAGGGAGATCGGCCATCCGCTGTCGGATAGCTTGCCCAATCCGCCCGGCATGGCGGGCGCTAGCAGTGACAACGGCCAGCGAGCTGCTGGGCCGGAGGCGGATGTGCTCAAACACCAGGTCGGCGACGCGGGCCACCTCGGCGTCGACACTCTCCACGCCAGCCTGGTCGGCGCTGGGCATGCCCGTGCCGTCCGGCAGATACTCCACCGTGAGCGCGCGACCGGCCCCAGTTATCTCGGAGCCGTGGGGCAGACGTGAAAGCCTGCCCTCGTAGAAGGTGTCACTGAGAAAGCTGGTCAGCGCCTTGTCGACGCACCGATACACCACGCTGAGGTCGACCGTCGGGAAAATGGTCGCGAGGGCCGAGAAGGCACTCGTCAGCTGGTCGGCTTCAGGCGTCGCACCGGCGGTAGAGCCGACGCTGAAACCCTGGGGCCCGCCCAGGCGGTCGTCACCGAAGGCGATGACCTGGCGGGCGCGTGCAATCGCCGGGATGGCCGACTGCAGGGAGATCGACTCGGCGTCGAGGATGATCACGGCGTCGAAGGTCTTACCTGCTGGCAGGACCATGGGCAGCATCAGGGGGCTCGCGGCCCAGACAGGCATGAGCGCGGTCACCAGCTCATCGTTCTGGGCGCTCAGTCCCGGAAGGTCGAGGGTGCCGGTGCGCAGCAGGTCACGCAGCTTCTCCGATTCGGCGGGCTGGGAGGCGACGGCTGACCGCCACCGTTCCGCGAGGGCAAACCGGAGCCTGCCTGGTCCGGAGGCGATGTGCGCGTTGTCAGCCAGGCGGTAGTCGGCCTCCAACCGCCGGAGGCTGCCGCCGTCGGACATGGCCAGATAGTCGTCGCCGCTGATCATGGCGTCCAGGGCGGACTGCCACCAGGCGAGTTCCAGCTCGGAGCCTACCTGTTCCGGACCCACCTCGCGGTGTGCCAGGTCGTCGAGAAGGTCGCCCAATCCGTGCTCACGCATCTCATCGAGCAAGAGGGTGCGTTCCGGGAGGGTCGCGAGCGTCTCTTCGTCCTTCGCGAGCCCGGCCAGCCGGTAACTGAGGCCGTCCAGCGGCATGTCTGCCAGGTCAATGTGGCCAGGCGTGGTGGCGAGCACGCGGTTGAGCTCGTCCAGCTGCAGACTGATCTTCTGGTGGAAGCTGTTGATCTCGGCGAGTCCGGTAGGCACGGCCGGGTGCCGTTCAGTGGTTGCGTACCGGGTCCAGAGGGTGCGCTGCTGCTGCACCTCTAGCAGCGATGCGTGGAGGTCAGCGATGTGGACACCGGGACGCACGTATTCCTTGGCAACCCTGCGGAGCCGTGAGCGGGTCATCGAGCTCATCTCGATGGCCCGTTCCCGGCGCCACGACGAGGGCGCAGTTGCCGAAATGAGGTCGGTGACAGGCCGGTCGAAGATGTCCGGGGTGAACTTGTCCAGGCTTCCGCGGACAGCCGCGAGAAGCTGCAGCTGCTCGCCCCATTCGGTGAAGGAACCACCCAGCCGGATCTGCGAATAGTCAGCGACGCGCAGCACCTTTTCCCGCAGCAGTGGGATATCCCGTGCCAGTTCAACGGCTAGCTCGTGGGCGCGCTCGGTTTCCTTCCGGTTCAGCAGTTTGGCCCCGTACCACGGGCTGTCGACGGCTGACGCGCTGAAGCTGCCGAGCTCGGCAGCCCGGCGAAGGCGCTCGGTGAGTTCGGCGCGGTCAGGGATGCTATCCATCACGCTGCGGAGCAGCCGGACGGTGGTGGCGGGGGCCGGGTCCAGCGCTGTCAGTTCGGCGAGTGACTGCATCGCCTGGTAGGGCGAGCAGCCCCAGCGGCTGCGGACGTTGTGCAGTGACTTGACGTGATCCTGCAGCTGATGCCGGTTTTCCACCAGGGTCTGATGCAGGCCGTCCAGTTCGGGCTGGGTAGCCTTCTCGTTCCTCACGATGGCGCGAATCAGCTGATCCTTCAGCTGCTGTTCATTGATGTTGGCGTTCAGCTGCAGCACCAGGGACCCCAGGTTGAGGGTGTCGAGCTCCTCCACCAGTTCGTTGAGGGTTCCGCGGCGTTCAGCAACCACCAGTACGCTCTTGCCCTGCTCAGTGAGACCTGCGATCGCGTTCAACGCCGTCTGGGTCTGTCCTGATCCCGGCGGCGAGGAAACCACCAGCGAGTGCCCCTGGCCGATCTGGTCCAGGACATCCTGCTGCGTTGAGTCTGCGTCCCGGATGAGCACTTCTTCAGCGGGGTGGCGTTCGTCAACCGGTGTGACCTGGCCGGTGAGGTCGGCGGGCGCGGACGACGACGGCGCCGTCTGTCCGTCGCGTGCTGCCTCCATCAGGGCGGCCAGGACCGGGTGCTCGGGCCGAATGGCGGCGTCGTCGGCAAGGTCTCCGAGATCCGCGAACGTGGACACAAGGAGATGATGTTCGATCGCCATTCCACGGACGCCCTCGGTGACGGCGCGGAGGCGGTCGAGCACGGGCAGCGGATCGAAGCGGGCCGTGCCGTAGGCAAGCCGTGCGATGGCTTCGGCGTCGAGTGGGATGCCCTGGACACCACGCAGGTGCCTGACCAGCGCCGGGTTGAGCCGGGCGTGCTCGGTCAGTTGCAGTTCGTAGTCGTCCTGGGAGGCGTGAACCGTCAGTGAAACAGCCGTCAACATCACGGGGGCGGTCAACGGTTCAGTCCTGCCGTCGTCGTCGACGCTGCGCCAGGCAGCGGTGCCCGCCGCCAGATATCCGACGTCGATGCCGCGTTCGGTGCCCAGCTCGTAGATCTTCGCGCGCAGCACCTGCGCCGTCTTCATCGCCGCGGCATACTGGGCGGGGTCACGCAGGAGCGTGGACAGACGGGTACGACGACCAGCGAGCAGCTGAGCCAGACCGGAGGGGTGTGCGTGGGTGAGATCAATGCTGTTCGCCGACGCAGGCGAAAAGTGCAGCAGGGTGTCCGTCCCGGCGTGTGCACCGAGGTCTTGGAGCCACGGCAGCAGAAAAGTCCCAGCGGAGTCCCCTGGTTCCTGCACTGACACGGCGGTCTCCTTTTCTACGGTTATCTTCGGCGGTCTGGACCAGAGGGGCATGTCTTCCAAGCTATCCGACTAGGGCGCTGCGGCGGGGCCGCAACACCGGGGGCGGGCAAATACCCGTTCCCGGGTGGGACGGGCTACTCCCATTCGATGGTGCCGGGCGGCTTGCTGGTGATATCCAGCACCACCCGGTTGACGCCCTCGACCTCGTTGGTGATGCGGTTCGAGATGCGGGCCAGCAGGTCGTAGGGCAGCCTGGACCAGTCTGCGGTCATCGCGTCCTCGCTGGATACCGGACGCAGGACAATCGGATGGCCGTAGGTGCGGCCGTCCCCCTGGACGCCGACGCTGCGGACTTCGGCGAGGAGGACCACCGGCATCTGCCACACCTCGTTGTCCAGTCCCGCGGCGGTGAGCTCCGCGCGGGCAATTGCGTCGGCACGGCGGAGCAGGTCCAGCCGTTCCTGGGTGACGTCGCCGACTATCCTGATCCCCAGCCCGGGGCCGGGGAACGGCTGACGACCAACAATTTCGGCGGGCAGGCCCAGCTGGGCTCCGACCGCCCGGACCTCATCCTTGAACAGCGCCCTGAGAGGTTCGACCAGTTCAAACTGCAGGTCCTCGGGGAGGCCTCCCACGTTGTGGTGGCTCTTGATGTTCGCCGCACCCTCACCGCCACCGGATTCGACGACGTCGGGGTAAAGGGTGCCCTGCACGAGGAACCGGATTTTCTCTGCGTGTGCCTGCGCCTGGGCAATGATCGCCCGCTCGGCTTCCTCGAAGGCGCGAATGAATTCACGCCCGATGATCTTGCGCTTCGTTTCCGGGTCGCTGACGCCGGCAAGGGCATCCAGGAAGCGCTTCTGCTCGTTGGCTACGTAGAGGTTGACCCCGGTGGCGGCGACGAAGTCCCGTTCCACCTGCTCGGCTTCCCCTTCGCGGAGCAGCCCGTGGTCGACGAAAACGCAGGTCAACTGGTCTCCGACCGCCCGCTGCACCAGGGCCGCAGCGACCGCTGAATCCACTCCGCCGGAGAGTCCGCAGATCACGCGGGCGTCTCCCACCTGCTCCCGGATGCGTTCCACCTGTTCCTCAACGATGTTGCCGGTGGTCCAGTTCGCCTCCAGGCGGGCACCCTTGAAGAGGAAGTTCTCAAGCACCTGCTGCCCATGATCCGAGTGCTTCACCTCGGGGTGCCACTGCACGCCATAAAGGCGCCGGGACTCGTCGGCAAACGCGGCAACCGGCGCGCCTGCGGTACTTGCGAGCACCTCGAAGCCCTCTGGTGCGGCCTGCACACTGTCGCCGTGGCTCATCCAGGCGTTCTGGTGCTCCGGGACTCCGTCCAACAGCGATCCGGTGCTGGACGTCGCGGCGACGTCGGTTGACCCGTATTCGCGGAGGCCGGTCTTGGCGACGGTTCCGCCGAGCGCCGAAGCCATCGCCTGGAAGCCATAGCAGATCCCCAGAACGGGAACCCCGGCGGTGAACAGTTCGGGGTCAACCCGGGGCGCTCCCTCAGCGTAGACGCTTGAGGGTCCACCGGAGAGGATGATCGCTACCGGATTCTTTGCCAGCAGGTCGGCAGTGTTCAGGGTGTGGGGAACCACCTCGGAGTACACATCCGCGTCGCGGACCCGCCGGGCGATCAGCTGGGCATACTGCGCGCCGTAGTCCACCACCAGCACCGGCCGGTGGCCTGTTTCACTGGTCTCCTCTGCGGAGTCTGGGGTGGAGTCGGCATGGCCTGAAATTCCGGGTCCGGATGCGGGAATAGTCACGCGTCAACAATAGTCGCCACGGGCACCCGATCGCACATCACTACGCCCGGATGCCCGCTAGTACCGGGAGGCTGCTTCGGGGTGTGCTGCCAGCTCCTGCTCCACCTGCCGGTGGATCCGGCGCTCAACGATGAACGACAGCAGCGGCACCACGCCGCCCAGAGCCATCACGATGAACTGCTTGAACGGCCACCGCATCATCTGCCAGAGCCGGAAGTCGGCGATCAGGTAGACCACGTACATCCAGCCGTGGACGATCAGGACCGTGGTGGAGAAGTTGAATCCTCCGGCAGTCTCGGACGAGTTCTTGTCCGTCAGGGAAAAGAGACCCTCAGGTCCGCCGATCATGATGTGTGATCCCATCCCGTAGGCTGCGATCATTTCCACGACGACCAGCATGAGCATGATGCCGGTGGCGTAGGCGAGCACCTTGTAGAAGGTCAGCGCCGAAAGGATCTGTGCATGGGTACCGCCGAACCGCCGCTTGGGTTTCCGGGCGGCACCGGAGGTGCCGCTTCCTGTTGCCGGTCCGTTCACGTTGGGTGTGCTCACTGTCGTGCCTCACTCGTCGTTGGGCCCTGCACTGCGGGGTCAGGGTGTCCCGTGCTGCCGTCGTCGCTGTCGTCGTCGTTCGTGTTGGCCGCCTCTGCGGCGCTGTCCTCGGCCTCCTCGAGGGTCCTTCGGTAGTCGTCGGCGACCAGCCGCCACCAGAGGAAGAAGGCGAACCCGGCGAAGACGAACCATTCCACCGCGTAGAAAATATTCAGCCAGTTGAGCGGTGTCTCTTGCGGCTGCGGCCCGACCGTCACGACCTCCAGCGGAGCCTCAGGGGCCCAATCCAGGCCGCCCACCTCTGTGGCGGTAGACACCACGAAACCGGCGTAGATGGGCCGGTCCCAGCGGTTGGTGAGCTCGGCGGTGGCGAGAGTGGGGATCTGGCCGGCGACCGGCCGTTCGGCGACCGGGCCTTCGGCGGGCAGCAGCCTCCCCACCACCGACGCGGAGCCTACGGGTTCGGGTACCTCGGCGGCGGCCTGCGCGTCCGGGATCCAGCCGTGCACCACGGGGATCACCGGCGGACCGGCCGGGTCATCAACTGCGCCCTCGGGGACGCCATCGACGGCGAAGGCCGAGATCAGCCAGAAGCCCTGCCGGTCTCCCTGCAGGCGGTCCTGCACCAGCACGGTGGTGTCCGGCAGGAATTCCCCGTCCATAGTGACCATCTGGTCGGCGACAGGCGCGGTCATGGGGACGCCGGGACTGAAGACGTCAGTCAGTGCACGCTCCCTCTCCGTGGTGCTTTCCGGCGGCGGAGCGTCACCGGTCGAGCTGGAGAACTGCCACTGGCTCAGGAGTACAAAGACCGCCGCAATCACCATGGCAAGGATCAGCGACAGGATCCAGCGGGGTTTCAGGGCGGTTTTGAGCACATGTTAACGGTACTTCGTCATCGTGTAGAAAACCGAATGCCCGCCCGGCGACCTGTATCACGACACGCACACCACAAGTGATTGGGAAATGTCTATCACTTAGCCGTACTGCGGGCTAGGATGGTTGATCGTGCGCTCTTATCCCTACCCTGATCCCGGAACACCGGATCTCCGCTCCCCTTCCCGCTACCTGCTCTGGCTGGCATCGAAGCAGAAAGCCACCCTCCTCGCGGGGGTGGTGTTCGGCACTGTCTGGATGGTCGCCCAGGCGGTGATGCCCTTCGTCCTGGGCCGGGCCATTGACGAGGGGATCGTTGCGGGCGAGTTCGACCGGCTCTTGCTGTGGGTAGGGGTCCTGATCGGGCTGACCGTGCTCCAGGCCGTCGCTGGCACCCTTGAGCACCGGACCGCGATCAGCGGATGGTTGCAGGCGGCTTTCCACTCCATCCGGTTGATCGGGTACAAGATCACCCGCACCGGAGATGCGTTGCCGCGGAAGCTTTCGACAGGGGAGGTAGTGTCCACTGCCGCCTCGGATGCCACCCGGCTCGGCGAAATCTACGCAGTATCGGCCCGGCTGGCCGGGTCAGTCATGGCCTGGCTGGTGGTGTGCGTGCTGATCTCCCAGACGTCGCTGCTTCTCGGAATCATCGTCCTCGTCGGCGTCCCGGCCTGCTGTGGACTGCTGCTGTTCGTGGTCCGCCCCCTCCAGGCCCGGCAGCGTGAGCAGCGTGAGGCGTCGGGCAAAATGACTGCCGTTGGCGCCGACACCGTCGCGGGACTCCGGGTCCTCAGGGGCATCGGCGGGGAACACATCTTCGTCAACCGCTACCGGGAACGCTCGGTGAAAACCCGGGATTCGGGTATCCGGGTCGCGTATTCGCTCGCCGATCTTGAAGCCTCCCAGGTGTTCATTGCCGGCGCCTTCAGCGTCCTTTTCACCTGGGTCGGGGCAAACCTGGCACTGTCAGGAGACATCGAACCCGGGCAGCTGGTTGCACTCTACGGTTACTCGATCTTCCTGATGACCCCCATCCGCGCCGCAGCTGACAGCGTGGCCCGGTTCATCAGGGCGCATGTCGGCGCGCGGAAGATTATTGCCGTGCTCAGCGTCGATCCCGACGTCGCCGACCAGGCAGCCACGCTGCCGGCCCCGCCACCCGGGTCCCTGCTGCGCGATGCCCGGACCGGAATCGTCATCCAGCCGGGCCGGATCACCGCCGTGGTCTCGGTTGACACCGCGGCCTCAGCCGACCTGGCAACACGATTAGGGCGCTTCGAGGATGAGGTACTCGAGACGGCTGAAGTCCGTTGGGGAACGGCATCCCTGCAGCACATCGCCCTCCGCGATATCCGGCAGCGCATCGTGGTCAGCGAGGCGAACCCCCAGCTCTTCACGGGCTCCCTGCGGTCCCAGCTGGATCCCCGGTCCCGGCACAGCGATTCGGGAATTCTTGCGGCGCTTGACGCCTCCAGCGCCCTGGACATTCTCGACGGCGTCGACGACGGCCTGGATCACGAGGTCACCGAACGTGGGCGCAGCTTTTCCGGCGGCCAGCGGCAGCGCCTCGTGCTTGCCCGCGCCCTCCTGACCGAGGCGGAGACCCTGGTCCTCATTGAACCGACCAGCGCTGTGGACGCGCACACGGAGTCCCGTATCGCCGCGCGCCTGAAGGGAATGCGGGGCGGTGTCGACCAGACCACCGTGGTGGTGACTGCCAGTCCTCTCATGCTCGGTGTGATGGACCACGTCGTGTATCTCGAGGACGGCCAGGTGGCCGCCGAGGGAACCCATCAGGAACTGTTGTCGTCCCAGCCCGCCTACCGAAATGTGGTCATCCGAAGTGAGTGAAACAGCAGCTGGCACCGACACCTCCGGGAAGCTTCCGGTCGCCGAGCCGGCCCAGGTCCGTGCCGAGGCAGCGCGGCTGATTAGGCACCATCGCGGCGGGCTGTCCCGCGTCGTCGCCCTCTACGTGGGGTCTGCGATCGCCGGCCTGGTGGGACCGGTACTGCTCGGACGCGTCGTGGATGCGGTGGTGGAGGGAACCACCTCGAACTACATCGCCACCATCTCCCTGATTATGCTGGCCTTCCTGATTGCGCAGTCGCTTCTGCGTCGCCTGGCGGTACGCGCCGGCATGGTCTTCGGCGAGACCGTGTTCGCCGAACTCCGGGAGGACTTCATGGAGCAGGTCACCTCCCTGCCGCTGTCGACGGTGGAGAAGGCGGGGACGGGCGACCTGGTCTCCCGCACCACCAACGACGTCGACGCCGTGTCCCACACCGTGCGTTTCGGCGTCCCACAGGTGGTGGTCTCGATTGTCACCATTCTCCTCACCATCGGCGCAGCGGTGATCACGTCACCGGTACTTGCGCTGGCACTGCTGGTGGGAGTCCCGGTGCTGTACCCGGTGACCCGGTGGTACCTGAAACGGAGTTCGGCCGGCTACCAGAAGGAACGGGAAACCTACGCCGTCGTCAACGGGTCAATCACCGAGACCATCGAGGGCGCGCGCACTGTTGACGCACTGGGACTGGGAGCGCTGCGCCGCGAGCGGATCGACTCAGCCCTCACGGGCAGTTACCGCGCCGAGCGGTACACCCTCTGGCTGCGCACAGTGCTTTTCCCCGCCGCCGATTTCGCATTCTGGCTGCCGGTGGCCGGCGTGCTGCTCTGGGGCGGCTGGCTGGCCTCCCTGGACGTGGTCACGCCCGGCGTCGTGGCAACGGTTGCCCTGTTCGCCGTGCGGCTGATTGACCCGGTCGACCTGCTCATCATGTGGACGGACGAGATCCAGGTGGGCGCCGCTTCGCTGGCACGTATCGTCGGCATCAAGGAGGTGCAGCCTGACCGGCACGCTACCGACCACGAGCCCCTGAACGAGGACATCCTCGTCTCCAAGGCAAGGTATGCGTACCGCCCGGGGCACGATGTGCTCCACGGCGTGGACCTGGAACTGCGCCGCGGTGAACGGCTCGCAATGGTGGGACCCTCCGGAGCGGGCAAGTCCACACTGGGCCGGCTCATCGCCGGCATCCACCCCCCGACCGCGGGTACGGTCACCGTGGGCGATGTGCCGCTGGTCGACCGCCCGCTGAACGCCCTCCGGCGAGAGGTTGCCCTGGTCACCCAGGAGCACCACGTCTTCGTGGGATCGTTGGCCGACAATATCCGGCTCGGCAAGGACGACGCGACGGAGGCTGAACTGGTCCAGGCGCTGGACGACGTCGGCGCCCTCGGTTGGGCCCTCGGGCTCCCGGAGGGGCTCCAGACGGAGGTCGGCTCGGGCGCTCACGAGCTCACTCCCGCCCAGGCCCAGGAGCTGGCACTCGCGCGGCTGGTACTCGCTGATCCCCACACCCTGGTGCTCGATGAGGCAACGTCCCTCATTGATCCGCAGGCAGCCCGCGACCTGGAACGCTCCCTCAACGCTGTGCTGGAGGGACGCACGGTGATCGCCATTGCCCATCGGTTGCATACAGCTCACGACGCCGACCGGGTGGCAGTGGTGGAGGGCGGGAACATCACCGAACTGGGCTCCCACGACGAGCTCCTGGCACTGGACGGCTCCTACGCTGCCCTATGGAAGTCCTGGCGCTCCGAGTAACTCGCCAAGCCCGCAAGGCTGTCCAAAGTTTGTAAATCTAGTCTTGACGTTTAAAAACTGTAAATCTAGGGTTTACACATGACTTCACGTTGGCGTTCCCGTCTGCTTCCCCTCACCTGCCTTGTCGCAGTTGTCGCAATTGTTGCGGCCTCGGCGCCGCGTCTTCCCGGCGCCGAGCCGCACACCAGCGGGGATCCCACGCTGGCACGGATCGTTGAGCTGCACCGGCCGGCGGGGACCAACCGGATAGCTACGGCAGTGGTGGGTCCGGATGGGAGTACCTTCGCGGGCTTTGGCGCGGATCCGGCTGACGAATTCGAGATTGGTTCCATCAGCAAGGTCCTCAACGGAATGCTGTTGGCCGACGCGGTCGACCGGGAGGAGGTTACCCTCGACACCCCGGTGGGCGACCTTCTGGATGTCAAGGGTTCACCCGTCGCCGAGGTGACGCTCAGGGAACTGGCGACGCATACCTCTGGCCTCCCGCGGCTACCGGCTGACCTCGGGTTCACGCTCAGGGCTATCCTGACCAACTACACGGCCGGCAACCCCTATACGGATTCCCCCGCCGTCCTGCTGGAGCGGGCCAGGAACGCCGGGGTTGATCCTGCCGGCACGTTCGAGTACTCAAACTTCGGCGCCGCCCTCCTGGGGCAGGCGCTCGCGGCGCAGGCGGGACTCAGCTACCCGGAGTTGCTCAGAGAGCGGATCACCGACCCCCTCGGGATGAAGGACACCTATGTGCCAGCGGAACCCAAGGAGCTACGGCCTCAGGCAGTCCAGGGCTATGCGACGACAGGGAAGGCCGCCCAGCCGTGGACAATGGGCGGCATGTCTCCTGCCGGGGGCGTCCGCTCGACCAGTGCCGACCTCGCTTTGCTGGCCGGCGCGCTCCTCGACGGGACGGCTCCGGGCTCCCGGTCCCTGGACCCGGTCGACTCCGCCGAGGACACACCGATGGGGCTGACCTGGTTCATCGGCACTCCCTCGGATCCGGAGGCTGACGCGTACCGCTGGCACAACGGGCAGACCGGTGGCTTCGCGGGCATGCTGATTCTCGACCTGGACTCCGACCGGGCGTCAATCGTGCTCAGCAACGTGTCCGGCCCGGTGGATGAACTGGGTGCGGCACTGATGACGGGAGTGGCGCAGTGATAGATCTCCTCCTCCTGTGGTTCCCCCCGGCAATCGTCCTCTGGATCACCGGTTCCTACGTATACTCGGTCGTGGTCAGGGGCCGCAGCGAATCGGCGGTCGCCCTGGCAACCCATTCCCTGGCCGCAACCGGCTGGCTGGTCTTCGGCGCCCTTCTGACCCGTTTCACTGTCGTCCCGCCCGCGCTCTGGTATCTCGCCGCAGCCTTCGTCCTGGCGGGCACGATCATGCTTGCGGTGCGATGGGAGTCCCTGCGGGACCGGACGGCCGCCGTGGGCCGCCGGGACTGGACCACCCTCGCCCTCGCCCTGGTCGGCACCGCCGCGGTGCTGGCCGTTCGCCTAACATAGCTACTGTGCCCGCCCCCGATTCCACACCTGACGATCACGTTCACCGTGGTCAACCCTCCCCTGGGGCGCCAGAGCCGGGAACCGCCGAGGCCCTGCAGATGGTCGAGGCCCGGACGGGAACCGTACGCGACCTCCTGGGGTACGAACCGTTTGGGCTGACCGCCCCCGATGCGCTGCGGGCCATCGTTGAACTGAACGACGGCGTCGATCACCTGCTCCGCGAAACGGTCCACCAGGCACGCCGCCACGGCACCACCTGGCAGGACATCGGCGCGGTGCTTGGCATCAGCAGGCAGGCGGCATTCCAGCGGTTCGGCCGGCCCGTCGGCCTCGTTCCCGCCGCCGAGAAGACCCAGCGCCGCAGCATGGCCGCCCTGATCGGCGTCGCGGAACAAATTTTCGCCCAGTGCGCCGACGAGGACTGGGCCGCAGTGAGGGACCATTTTGCCCCGGTCATGCTGGAGGCGGTGAGTGTTGAGGGTCTCTCCTCGGTGTGGTCCTCGGTAGTCGAGGCTGTTGGACCGTATGAGCTCCCCGGCAAGGTGACCACCAGGAAGAACGGGGCGCTGCAGATCGTGGATCTGGAACTAATCTTCGAGGCTGGCGAGATGGCCGGCCGGATAGCGTTCGACGCCGGTGGTCGGGTTGCGGGCATGCTGATCCTCGACCCCAGCATGCTCCCCGGCTGAGGCGGGCCGGGAGAACGTCAGTGGTCGAAAAACACCAGTGTCGAGTTGATGAGCTCAGCGATCACTTCGGTGTCGTGAGCCCGCCGGAGCGATTCCCTGAAATTCTCCTTGAACAGTGACCTGGCCAGGGTTGCCAGCACCTCAAGGTGCTCGGAGAAGGACTGCGACGGCGTGGCAATCAGGAGGATCAGGGTCGCCGGTCCGTCCACCGCGCCGAAGTCGAGGCTGTGCCCGTACTTGGTGATGCCCACCGCGATGCTGGTCTGGGTGACGTAGTCGCTGCGCGCATGGGGCAGTCCCACCCCACCAGGAAGCCCGGTGGCCATCTGGTGTTCGCGGGAGTTGACCTGTTCCAGGAAACCATCGAGGTCGGAGATCCTCCCCGCCTCAAACAGTTTGGTGGCCAGCTGCGCCGCCGCGTCTTCCTTGTCGGCGGCGACCATTTCCAGGATCACCAGGTCAGGGGTGGTCAGGATGGCGTCATGATATTCCAGGGATCGCTCGGTCACGGTAGACCTCTCGCGGGTTGCGTTGGACAGGCGGCGCGGCGTCCAGACCGCGGTCCTAGCTTAGCGGCACAATATCCTCGACTCCCATCCGGGCGTTGTCCGCCAGGATATCGTCGGGCTGCTCCTGGCTGAGCCGTTCCGCTTCCACCCTCGCCAGGTAGTGCTTGACCTCGCGGTCCACCTGCGCGTCGCTCCACTCAAGGAAGGGCGCCATCAGCGCGGCGACGGCGGGGGCCGCTGAGACCCCGCGGTCCCACGACTCGATGGAAATCCTGGTACGCCGGGTGAGCACATCGTCGATGTGGCGTGCGTTTTCATGGGTGACCGCGTACACCACCTCGGCGCCGAGGTAGTCGTCGGCGCCGGGCAGCGGCTCGCCCAGAGACCGGTCCTCGCGGATCAGTGCCAGGATGTCCTCGGCGTGGGTGCCGTAGCGCTGCAAAAGGTGCTCGACCCGTGCCACATGCACGCCCGAGCTTTCGGCCATTCTCGCCCGCTTGTTCCAGGCGGCCTTGTACCCCTCGGCGCCGAGCAGCGGGACGGTTTCGGTGCAGCTGGCGGGAACCCGCTCGTCCAGCGCGCGGGTGGCTTCATCGACGGCGTCCTTGGCCATCACGCGGTAGGTGGTCCACTTGCCACCTGCGACGACCACCAGCCCGGGAACCGGGTGCGCCACGACATGTTCCCGGGAGAGTTTCGCAGTGGAGTCGCTCTCACCAGCCAGCAGTGGGCGCAGCCCGGCGTACACTCCCTCTACGTCCTCGCGGGTCAGGGGGCGCCGCAGCACCTTGTTGACGTGCTCCAGAATGTAATCGATGTCCTTGGACGACGCCGCAGGGTGGGCCTTGTCCAGGTCCCAGTCGGTGTCGGTGGTCCCGATGATCCAGTGCCGGCCCCAGGGAATCACGAACAGGACCGACTTCTCGGTCCTGAGGATCAGCCCGACCGTTGACTGGAAGCGGTCGCGCGGCACCACCAGGTGGATGCCCTTGGACGCCCTGACCTTCATCTGGCCACGGTCGGTGACCATCGCCTGGGTTTCGTCGGTCCACACGCCGGTCGCGTTGATGACCTGCTTCGCGCGGATGTCGAACTGCTCCCCGGTTTCCTGGTCCTTGACGCGGGCGCCCACCACGCGTTCGCCTTCGCGGAGGAAGTCGACGACGGTGACCCGGTTGGCGACCTTGGCACCGTAGTGCCCGGCGGTGCGCACCATGTTGACGACATACCGTGCATCGTCCACCTGGGCGTCGTAATAGCGGATGGAGCCCACCATCGCGTCGTTCTTCAGGCTGGGCGCGGCGCGCAGGGTGCCACGCCGGGACAGGTGCTTGTGCATGGGGACCCCGCGGGAGTTGCCGGAGGTCATCCCCATCGTGTCGTACAGCAGGATCCCGGCCCCGACGTAGGGGCGTTCGAAGAACCGTTTGGTCAGCGGGTAGAGGAACGGTACGGGGCGGACCAGGTGCGGAGCAATCCGCTGGATCAGCAGTCCCCGTTCCTTCAGTGCTTCCTGCACCAGAGCGAAGTCAAGCATTTCGAGGTAGCGCAGCCCGCCGTGGATCAGCTTCGAGGACCGTGAGGAGGTGCCGGACGCCCAGTCGCGGGCCTCAACCATCCCCACATCCAGGCCGCGGGTGACGGCGTCCAGCGCCGAGCCGGCGCCGACAACGCCTCCCCCGACGATCAGGATGTCCAGTTCCCTGCCGGCTTCCGACGTGACTTTCAGCGCTGCTAGCGCGTCTTCACGGTTCTTCGGGCTGAGTGCTCCTGATGACATGGCGGCGATCCTTCGTCGGGTTCGATACTACGTCCCCCAACCTTAGCAATCAGCCGTTGGAAAGGTAGGGGGAAAGGACCACTTCCACCCGCTGGAACTCCTTCAGATCCGAGTATCCGGTGGTGGCCATGGCCCGCCGCAGGGCGCCGATCACGTTGGAGGTTCCGTTGGTGTGGTGGGATGGCCCCCACAGCACCTCCTTGAGTGGACCGACGGTGCCAATGTTGACCCTGTCGCCGCGGGGCAGCTCATCGTGGTGAGCTTCCTGGCCCCAGTGCCAGCCCTGGCCGGGTGCTTCCTCGGCCCGGGCGAGGGCCGAACCCAGCATCACGGCGTCCGCGCCCATAGCAATGGCCTTCACGATGTCGCCGCTGGTGCCCATCCCGCCGTCGGCGATGACGTGGACGTAGCGTCCGCCCGACTCGTCCATGTAGTCACGGCGGGCCGCTGCCACGTCGGAGATCGCCGAGGCAAGGGGCGAGTGGATACCCAGGGCGCGGCGGGTGGTGGTGGTCGCTCCCCCGCCAAACCCGACCAGGACCCCAGCTGCCCCGGTACGCATCAGGTGGAGAGCGGGAGTGTAGCCGGCGGCTCCCCCGACGATGACCGGCACATCCAGTTCGTAGATGAACTGCTTCAGGTTCAACGGCTCATCGTTCTTCGAGACGTGCTCTGCCGAGACGGTGGTGCCGCGAATCACGAAGATGTCGACCCCGGCAGCCACGACGGTCTTGTAGAACTGCTGGGTACGCTGCGGGGTCAGCGAACCCGCAACAGTGACACCAGCCTCGCGGATTTCGGCCAGGCGGCTGGTGATCAGGCCCTCTTGGATGGGCGCGTTGTAGATTTCCTGCATCCTGCGCGTGGCAGCCGGGCTAAAGGCTTCGCTGCCCAGCTGGGCGATCTCGTCCAGGACAGGCTGTGGATCCTCGTACCGGGTCCACAGGCCTTCCAGATTGAGCACCCCCAACCCACCGAGCCGGCCCATCGCGATAGCGGTTGCCGGGGACATCGCCGAGTCCATCGGAGCGGCGATGACCGGCATCTCGAACTGGTAGGCGTCGATCTGCCATTGCACTGACACGTCGTGCGGGTCACGGGTCCGGCGGGAAGGAACCACCGCCACGTCATCGAGCGAATATGCCCTGCGTCCGCGCTTGCCTCGGCCAATTTCAATCTCGTTAGTCACCCACCAAGGTTATCCCAGCGCAGCCCGCAAGGACTCCGCGGCATGTTCTAGGCCGGATTTGGCTATATAACCCAGATGGCATACACAGTGGGGGCCATTATGGGAGGCAGTGATGTCACCGAAATCCAGCGACAGTTGCTAAGCGTGCTTTCCTTTCCGGCGTCGAGGAGGCTAGGGTGGATGGCATCCCGGAAGCGGAGCCCGAACGGTCTGAGTCCACCGATCCCACCACTGAAGGAAGTGTCGACATGCAGGAGCTGGAGCAATGGCCCACCGGGAGGCTATTGACCACCGCGGCACGCCTCGTCGACCATGCATGGAATGCGGCGCTGGTCGATCTGGGGCTCACCCACGCCGGCTATACCGCCCTGCGGGTACTGCAGGATCAAGGCCCCATCAACCAGACCAAGCTGGCCCAATTGATTCGGGTACAAAACCAGACCATGGGCAAAACCATCGAGAAGCTCCAGGCGAACGGATACGTCAACCGTGTCCGGGGTGCTGTTGACCAGCGGATCCAGATGGTGTCGGTGTCTGACTCCGGCCAGCGGGCCCTCGCCAGTGCCGAGAAGATTGAGCAGTCCCTCATAGCAGGGGGCGGACTGCTGTCCGAAACTCTCCGTGCCGAGCTCCGGAACCTGATCGAGGAGTTGGGAGCGGGACGGAATTCCGGTTCCCGCGCCGCTGGCTAACACGGGCCCCCATTGGACGTAGACTGCCTGTGCGAAAAGTTTTCGAACACCATTGGCGAAAGGTCAAGCTATGGGCGACAAGAGCAGGCTTTCACCGGAACAACCGTTCCCGGCCGATCTGGCACCGCTGGAAGACAGCCAGGTTGAGATCCTCAACAGCAAAATCCACCGCCAGCTGGATCGTGAATACACGGTCGATCAGGAACCGGACCCCGAGACTGAATCACGGCACGAGGAACTGCAGGCCGAACTGGACTTCCGTGCCGCCGAGGACCATCAGCCGCCCGTGGATGTCAGCGCAGTGCAGCCGGTAGTGCCATCCAAACCCAGGGAGTCACTTCCCGAACCCCGGGCCACCGCGCCGGACCCCAAGGACAAGGCTCCCGCCTGAGCAGGGTGGTCACCACCCGGCGGGACCCGGGGCTGTCGGGTCGGTGTCAAGGGAATCCGGGTCACGAGGATCCGGATCGAGCCCCAGCTGGCTCTCAAACATCCTGAAGTACCGTCCCCGCAGATTGACCAACTCCTCATGGGTGCCTGATTCGGCTACTTCCCCCTCCTCCATCATGTAGATGATGTCGGCCTTCTCGATGGTCGCGAGGCGGTGGCTGATGGCAATGATCGTGTGGTCCTTATCGGCGAAAAGCCGGCTGAAGATGCGGTGCTCGGCGAGAGCATCAATCGCCGACGTCGGCTCATCCATCACGATGAAGGGCGCCCCGCGGTAGAAGTTGCGGGCCATCGCGAGCCGTTGCCACTGGCCGCCGGACAGCCCGCTCCCCTTGCGGCCCCGCGGGTCCTCCATCCAGTTGCTGACATGACTCTCGAAGCCGTTTGGCAGGCGATCGATGAAGTCGGTGGCCTCAGCATCCGCTGCGGCGCGCTCCACCCGCTGGTCCTCTCTGGGCTGGGAGACGTCGCCGAAGTAGATGTTGTTGGCTGCCGTCGCGAACTCGTACTTCAGGAAGTCCTGTGACATCACTGCCAGATGCCGGTGCCAGGAAGCAATGTCGAAGGTCCGGAGATCCTGCCCATCCAGGAGGACCCGGCCGGACTCGGGCTGGTACAGGCCGGCCAGAATGCGGATCAGCGTCGACTTTCCGGCGCCGTTCTCCCCCACGATCGCAATGTGTTGCCCCGCCCTGATGGTCAGGGAGACCCCTTTGAGGACCTGGGTGCTCCCCGCTGTGTACGTGTAGGTGATGTCCTCGAGCCGAACCTCGGCGGGCGGCCCTGCCAGGGGTTTCCCGCCGCCGACCGCCGTCGGGAACTTCATGAACTCCTCGTAATCCTTCAGGTTGGCAAGATCCTCGTCGATGGAACTGAGTGAAGTCACCAGCTGGTTCGCCGTCGACAGGGCGCGGCTGACAATCTGCTGGATATAGAGGAACTGGCCGACCGGCTGGGCGCGCGCGATGATCTGCCCCACCACCCAGATCAGAGCCACCACCTCGGCACCGTACTGGAGCGCATCGGCGAGCAGCTGCTTGGGGATATACCGTTTCTGGAACTCGAGGCGACGCAGTTCGTCGGCGTCGCGCAGCCGGGAGCGCAGGTCCATCAGGTATTTCACCACCCCATACAGCCTCATCTCGGCGATGTGTTGCGGACGGATCAGGTTCGTTTCGATCAGCCGCCGCTGCCGGCGGGAGTCCACCTGGGTATTCCAGTGGGCCATCTGTTCGCGGGAAAGCTTGAACTGCAGATACACGCTCGGGATGATCGCGATCAGGACAATCAGGGCCACCCACCAGCTGACCAGCAGCAGCGCACCGATGGCGAGGATTACCGACACCAGCTGCGTGAAGATCGCGGCAATCCGGTCGAGAACGCGGGCGTAGGAGTCCGAGAACCTTTTGGCCCGGTCGTAGAGGTCGACGGTGTCCTTGTCGTCGTACCGCCAGAACTCAAGCGCCAGGAAGCGCTCATACATCAGGTCCCCCACCACGGCACCGACCCTGAAGCTCATCACCTGCTGGATATAGCGGTCCACACTGGTGAACGCGCCCCAGAGCAATCCCAGCCCAGCGGTGATCAGCACATAGACCACCGCCCGCTGTCCGGCGTCGGGATTGCCCGCGTAAGCCTCGGCCAGGGCGGTGGTGGTCAGCGCAGCAAAGTAGGTAGTTACCAGCGGGAGTACCGCCGCAATCAGCGATCCGAGCACTTTCATGATCACAGCGCCCGGGGAAGCCTTGAAGCTCACCCGCAGGACCTGTCCCACAGCCCGGGCATACGGACCCAGGGAAAGACGCGGCCGGGGATCCCGGGGCGGGCGAAGCTCACTGTCGGTCATGGCTCACCGTTCTTCATTCTCGCGGCAGGTCACCTGCGCACAGTCCATCGTGGCCATTGGCCATCACGGCCCGCCTCAGTCACGGAGGCCCGCTACTTCCTTCCAGCGGGACGTGCTGGCTACTTGGTGCCGTAGTTCGGCGCCTCGACGGTCATTTGAATATCGTGCGGGTGTGACTCTTTCAGGCCAGCCGAAGTGATGCGGACAAACTTGCCCTTCGCCTTCAGCTCGTCGATGGTGCGAGCGCCCGTGTAGAACATCGTCTGGCGGAGACCCCCGACCAGCTGGTAGGCGACGGAGGCCAGCGGGCCGCGGTAGGCAACCCGCCCCTCCACTCCCTCAGGGATCAGCTTGTCATCACCCGTGACATCCGCCTGGAAGTAGCGGTCCTTTGAATAGGAGGTGTTTTTCCCGCGGGTCTGCATGGCGCCCAGGGACCCCATCCCCCGGTAGGTCTTGTACTGCTTGCCGTTCACGAAGATCAGCTCGCCCGGCGCTTCGGCGGAGCCCGCCAGCAGCGACCCGAGCATGACGGTGTCGGCACCAGCAACAAGGGCCTTGCCGATGTCGCCCGAGTACTGCAGGCCGCCGTCGGCAATGACTGGCACCCCCGCGGGAATGGCTGCCTTCGCGGATTCGTAGATGGCGGTCACCTGCGGAACTCCAACCCCGGCAACAACACGTGTTGTGCAGATCGACCCGGGGCCCACCCCCACCTTGATGCCGTCGGCTCCGGCATCGATGAGGGCCTGTGCGCCCTCACGGGTGGCGGCCTGACCGCCAATGATGTCGACGTGGGCCAGTGACTTCTCGGCCTTGAGCCTGGCGATCATGTCGAGTACACCGGCGCTGTGGCCGTTGGCGGTGTCAACGAACAGTGCGTCAACGCCGGCGTCCACCAGGGCCATGGCTCGCTCCCAGCCGTCCCCGAAGAATCCGATAGCGGCACCGACCCGCAGGCGGCCCTCCTCGTCCTTGGTGGAGAGCGGATACTGCTCGGCCTTTGTAAAGTCCTTAACGGTTATGAGGCCCCGGAGGACTCCGTCGCCGTCGACCAGCGGAAGTTTCTCGATCTTGTTCTTGGCCAGCAGGCCAATCGCTTCCTCACCGCTGATCCCGACCTGACCTGTCACGAGGGGCATGGGGGTCATGACGGCGCGGACCAGCCGGTGAGGCCACTCGTGCTCGGAGACAAAGCGGGTGTCGCGGTTCGTGACGATGCCCAGCAGGTGGCCGGCGTCGTCGACCACGGGGAGTCCTGAGACACGGTAGTGCCCGCACAGCTCATCGAGTTCGGAGAGGGTGGCATCAGGTCCGATGGTCACCGGGTGGGTGATCATTCCGGATTCGCTACGCTTCACCCGGTCCACCTGTTCGGCCTGGTCCTGAATGGAGAGGTTGCGGTGGATAACCCCGAGACCGCCCTGGCGTGCCATCGCGACGGCCATCCGCGCCTCGGTGACCGTATCCATGGCCGAGGACAGCAGGGGGGTCTGGACGGTGATGCGCTTGGATACCCGCGAACTCGTATCGGCTTCGGAAGGGATCACGTCGGTGAGGCCAGGCAGGAGCAGGACGTCGTCGTACGTCAGGCCAACGAATCCGAACGGGTCGTGGGTTTCGTTACGCGGGGACGGGTGGCTCACTGCGTCGCCTCTTTCTCAGATGGTCTGTTGGTAGAAGCTGGCCCTCGGATGATCGGACTGCCAGACTCTCATCCTAAAACCATTGCCGGGCGCACCCTATTCCGCGGGCGCTTTGGCGGGGCGTGAAGTCGCTCACGGGCGGTCGTCTGATCCGGGAGGACGACTTTGCGCATCCTGTTCGGCCCTCACCCACGCGGGGCGCATGAACCGCGGCAGCCAGGCGGTGCTCAGCAACCACAGCAGGATGCCGGTCATGGTCATCCCGACTGCTACAACCGTGAGCGGTCGCGGGGCGTCCACATCCGCCAGGAGGGCTGCCAGCGGCGCCAGGGCAAAGCCGATCCCGCCAAAGAGCAATCCCAGGCCAACATAGCTGTCCACGCGCGGGATGAGACCCGGTTGCAGCCAGGTCCGCCAGCGACCACGGTAGACGTTCACGCCGCACAGGGTCATGATCACGCCTGCGACGAAGCTGATGAGTCCCACAGAGAAATCCATCGGTGAATAATCCCCTCTGCCACTGGAACCTGACGCTTGGTGCTACCCGGCGTACGACGACACCCCCGGTCGAAGAACCGGGGGTGTCGTCGTTACTGAGTGGCCCTGCGTCCGGGGGACGCGAGGTCGGTGCCGCTAGTGGCTGTGGCCGTGGCCGTCTTCGTCGTCGTTCTCAGGCTTCTCGACCACCAGTGTTTCGGTGGTGAGAATCAGGGCCGCGATAGACGCCGCGTTCCGGAGTGCCGAACGGGTGACCTTGACGGGGTCGATGATGCCGGCGTCGACAAGGTTCTCGTAGTCGCCGGTGACGGCGTTGAAACCGTGACCTGGCTCGAGTTCCTCGACACGGTGCACCACGACGTAGCCTTCGTGGCCAGCGTTCTCGGCAATCCAGCGCAGCGGCTGTGCCAGGGCACGGCGCACCAGGTTGATCGCGGTCGCCGCATCGCCCTCAAGGGCGAGGACGGCTGAATCGGTGTCGAGCGCCTTTGACGCGTGGATCAGGGCAGCGCCGCCACCGGCGACGATGCCCTCGTCGAGAGCCGCCCGTGTGGCTGACACGGCGTCCTCGATGCGGTGCTTCTTTTCCTTGAGCTCAACCTCGGTGGCTGCGCCAACCTTGATGACTCCGATGCCGCCGGCCAGCTTGGCCAAGCGTTCCTGCAGCTTCTCACGGTCCCAGTCAGAATCGGTGCGCTCAACCTCAGCGCGGATCTGGGCAACTCGGTCAGCGACGTCGGACTCGGTGCCGATGCCGTCGACGATGGTGGTGGTGTCCTTGGTGACGGTGATCCGGCGAGCCGAACCGAGCACCTCGAGGCCCACCTGATCCAGCTTGAGGCCGAGGTCAGGCGAAACGACCTGCGCACCGGTCAGCGTGGCGATGTCCTGCAGCATGGCCTTGCGGCGGTCGCCGAAGCCTGGCGCCTTGACGGCGACAACATTCAGGGTGCCGCGGATCTTGTTCACCACGAGGGTGGACAGCGCTTCGCCGTCAATGTCCTCGGCGATGATGAACAGGGGCTTACCGGCCTGCAGCGCCTTCTCCAGCAGCGGCAGGAATTCCTGCAGCGAGGAGATCTTGCCGGAGTTGATCAGGATGAGTGCGTCTTCGAGCACTGCTTCCTGACGCTCTGCGTCGGTGATGAAGTACGGGCTAAGGAAACCCTTGTCGAACTGCATGCCCTCGGTGAGGACCAGTTCGGTCTGGGTGCTTGAGGATTCCTCGATGGTGATGACGCCATCCTTGCCGACCTTCTCGAAGGCTTCAGCGATGAGCTCGCCGACCTCGGTGGACTGGGCAGAGATGGAGGCAACGCTGGCGGTCTGCTGACCGACAACTTCGCGGGCGTTCTCGAGCAGGCGGGCTGCGACGGCCTCGATGGAGACCTCAATGCCACGCTTGAGCTGCGAGGGGGCCGCGCCGGCTGCGACGTTGCGCAGGCCTTCGCTGACCAGTGCCTGCGCCAGAACTGTCGCAGTAGTGGTGCCGTCACCGGCAATGTCGTTGGTCTTGGTGGCCACTTCCTTGGCGAACTGAGCGCCAAGGTTCTCGAACGGGTCGTCCAGTTCGATTTCGCGGGCAATGGTCACGCCGTCGTTGGTGATGGTGGGGGCTCCCCACTTCTTGTCCAGTACGACGTTGCGGCCGCGGGGGCCGAGCGTCACCTTGACGGTGTCAGCCAACTTGTTGACTCCCGCTTCCAGCGCGCGGCGTGCAGCGTCGTCAAACAGCAACTGCTTTGCCATGATGTGTTTCCTCTTCCATTGTGCACATCTGCGTGGGCAGATTGTGCGTGTGCAAATCCTGGTGCTGCTGTGTGCGTCATGACGCACTGACGAGAGAACCCCGGCCTTTACGGCCGGGGTCCACTCGAGGGAAAACTACTTAACGACGATCGCCAGTACGTCGCGAGCCGAGAGTACGAGGTACTCTGCGCCGGCGTGCTTGACTTCGGTTCCGCCGTACTTGGAGTAGATGACAATGTCGCCTTCGGCTACATCGACGGGGACGCGGTTTCCGTTATCGTCAACGCGACCTGGGCCTACTGCAACAACTTCGCCCTCCTGGGGCTTTTCCTTGGCAGTATCCGGGATGACCAGACCCGAGGCAGTGGTCTGCTCGGCTTCCAGTGGGCGGACAACAATACGATCCTCAAGAGGCTTAATAGAGACCGGCACGCGGACCTCTCCTTCGCTTGGGTGACAAATGGAATTAAGGCCTTCGGATGGCGCTGACCGTCGTCGCGGTGCCGGCTCACGCTTCCCTGAAGGAGTTAGCACCCTCATGGTGAGAGTGCCAAGTCTGACTTTATGCATTGGTTAGCACTCGGTCAAGGCGAGTGCCAGATTGCGCTGCGAGCGCAGCCCCATTCCGGTCCGGATGGTGCACGGATTCACCTTGCTGATGATCGATGCCCTGCCCACTCCCGCGGAGATCCCGACGGCGGCGGCGAGGATCACGGGGAACACCGCCTCGACCTCCGGCAGGATCGGCGCTGGTGCGTCTCGCGGTCCTCCACGGCTGGAGCCTAGCGTCTGCCTTCGACGCCGTTAGACTCCGCCCAGTAGACTGGGCAACTGGCCCTTTACTGGCCATCCCACTCTCTTTCGAAAGCAGTTTCGTGACCCAGCAGGTACAGGCCACCGCCCGGAGCAACAGCGGCATTGTCCAGGAGGCTTCCCGCCGTCGGACCTTCGCGGTAATCTCGCACCCCGACGCCGGCAAGTCGACCCTGACCGAGGCCCTGGCGCTGCATGCCCGGGTGATCGGGACGGCCGGTGCCACCAATGGCAAGGAGAACCGTCGGGAGACCGTCTCCGACTGGATGCAGATGGAAAAGGACCGCGGCATCTCGATCAGCTCCACTGCCCTGCAGTTCTCCTACCGGGACACCGTCATCAACCTGCTGGACACCCCCGGCCACTCCGACTTCTCCGAAGACACCTACCGGGTGCTCGCGGCAGTGGACTGCGCGGTCATGCTGATCGACGCCGCCAAGGGCCTCGAAACCCAGACCATGAAGCTGTTCGAAGTCTGTCGTCAACGGAACATCCCCATCATCACAGTGATCAACAAGTGGGACCGGCCCGGGCTCGACACCCTGGCCCTGATGGACGAGATCACCGAGCGCACCGGACTGATCCCCATGCCCCTCACCTGGGCCGTCGGCATTGCCGGCGACTTCCGCGGTGTCTGGGACCTGAAACGCGACGAGTTCGTCCGCTTCACCAGGAAAAACGCTGGCGCCTCCCTCGCCACGGAGGAGCACCTCACCCCTGACGAGGCGCTTGCCCAGGAGGGCGACGCCTGGACCGACGCCCTCGACGAGGCGTCGCTGGTGATCGAGTCGAATCAGCCCTTCGATAAGGAGAGCTTCCACGCCGGAACCGGGACGCCGGTGCTGTTCTCGTCAGCGGTCCTGAACTTCGGCGTACAACACATCCTCGACACCCTGGTTGACCTGGCGCCCGCCGCCTCACCCCGCAAGGACATTGACGGCAATCCCCGCCCTGTGGACGCACCCTTCTCGGGCTTCGTCTTCAAGGTGCAGGCTGGCATGAACCGCGCCCACCGCGATCATGTGGCCTTCATCAGGGTCTGCTCCGGCGTCTTCGAACGCGGCATGGTGGTCACCCACGCCAACTCGGGGAAAACTTTCGCCACCAAGTACGCGCAGCAGCTGTTCGGCCGCGAACGCGAGGTGATCGACGAGGCCTGGCCGGGCGACGTCGTCGGGCTGGTCAACGCCTCCGCCCTGCGGATGGGCGATAGCCTCTACGTCGAGGAGCCGGTCGAGTACCCACCGATCCCCCTGTTCAGCCCCGAGCACTTCCGGGTGGCCCGGTCCAAGGACCCCAGCCGTTTCAAACAGTTCCGGCGCGGGATCGAACAGCTCGGCCACGAGGGAATCATCCAGGTACTCCGCTCTGATCTCCGGGGAGACCAGGCGCCAGTGCTGGCCGCGGTCGGACCGATGCAGTTCGAAGTGGTCGCGGACCGGATGGAACACGACTTCAGCGCGCCCATGCGGATGGAACCGCTGCAGTATTCGCTGGCCAGGCTCACCACCCACGACGCCCAGGCCGCGCTCAGCGCCATCCGCGGCACCGAAGTGCTGATCCGGTCCGACGGCGAATACCTGGCCCTCTTCAACGACGTCTGGGCACTCCGCCGGGTAGAGAAGAACTCGCCGGAGATTTCCCTGTCAGTGATCGGCACTGACGCCGGGGACGCCCGGGGCTACTGAGATGGCCGCTGACGCCGACGCCGCGGCCGCTTCCCCGGATCCAATCGCGCCGCTCCTGACCCCTGAGGGGTGGGAGTTGCTGAACTCACTGGCCCCCTACGATGACGCCGACACCCTGCGCCTCAGCACCTCCCTGCGCCGGGACGGGCACGATCCGGAGGTCATCTCGGCCGCCCTCACCCAGTCGAGGCTCCGTGCCAAGGGGGAGGCGAAATTCGGTCCTTTTGCTGCCCGCATGCTCTTCACCGCTGCGGGACTGGAACAGGCAACCCGCCTCGGGGTGGCCGCCCGTCACGCCGAACGCTACGTCACTGCCGGACTGGAACGCGTGGCCGATCTGGGGTGCGGGATCGGCGCCGACGCGATGGCCCTCGCCAGCCTGGACCGGCAGGTGACAGCAGTCGAGATCGATGAGACCACCGCCGCCGCTGCCACCATGAACCTGATGCCCTGGCCGAATGCCACGGTGGTGGGTGGCGACGCCGAGTCATTCGACCTCTCCGGGTACGACGGCGTGTGGCTGGACCCTGCCCGCCGGACCACCAGTACCTCGGGCACCAAACGATTGTTCGACCCGGAGGCCTTCTCCCCTCCCCTCTCGTTCGTGGAACGGCTGGCCGACAGCGGCACCGCCGTCGGGGTCAAGCTGGGCCCGGGCATCCCGCACACCGCGGTGCCTGCGGGCTGTGAGGCGCAGTGGGTGTCGGTGGACGGGGACGTCACCGAGGTGGCGCTCTGGTTCAACTCCCTGAAGCGGCCGCACGTCCGCCGGTCGGCGCTCGTGATCAGCGCGCATGGAGCCGCCGAGCTCACCAGCGGATCCGATTTCGACGACGACGGCCGGCCACCCCTCGGCGCTCCCGAGGGCTACCTCTACGAACCGGACGGCGCCGTGATCCGCGCGGGCCTGGTGGCCGACGTCGCCAGGCAGCTGGGCGGCCACCTGTTGGATCAGCGGATCGCCTACATCTGCGCCCCGACCCTGCAAGACACGCCGTTCGCCCGTGCCTACAGGGTGATCGACGTGATGCCGTACAACGTCCGCGCCCTCAAGACCTGGGTGCGGGAGCAGGGCATCAGTATTCTCGACATCAAGAAACGTGGAACCTCGGTGACCCCTGAGGAGTTGCGCAAGCAGCTCCTGGCAGGATCCGGCAAGTCAGCAAAAGCTGGTGGCAAGAAGAAGGCCACCCTGGTGCTGACCCGGATCGGCGAGGACAGGGTGGCCATGGTGGTCGAACCCGTCGCCGGGTAGGCCACCCGAAGCCCTGCGCCGCCGCCTTCGTCATATTGGTGGGCAACCTGGACATCCGTGTCCAACATCTTCCTCACCAATGCCCATGTTGACCCTTCTTGTCCAGCTTGCTCACCGAGTCGGCAGGATCGCAAACCGGACACCTGCAGTCCGCCCATCGTTGTGGCCTTTAACTGTCGGTACCGGATGGGACAGTTGGGCATGGAAACGGACATTCCTCATGTTGATGTCATCCTGCGATCTTTCCTTCAGGATGTCGGTGCTGGCCGGAGCCCCTCCGTCGGCGCCCGATATTACCGGGTGATGGTGCACCTGTCCTGCTATCTGGAGTCAGTCGACGCTGACGCGGTGCTGGGTACCGCAGCTGGGACCCTGCTCGCGGCGGAGCGTGAGTTCCACCCGTACGGCGCGTTCCGCCGGCTGTTCACTGCCCACGATCTGGTGTTCTGCCTGCCGGACTTCCTCAACGACAGGTGGCTGATGCGGGATCCGGCGGACGCGCGCACACAGATCAGTTTGACCGACCGTCTGCTGCGCTGGGTACGGCACCGGTACCCGGACGACATGTTCTACTGTGCCTGCGAAATCCGTGAGTGCACGGTGGCGATCAGTCAGGCCCGGCGGCGATTGCGGAGGTAATGCCCGGCCATGCCCGGTTAGCTAGGCCGAGCCCCGCCACATCACTGACGTTTCGAGCACTTCTGCCGGGCTGGGCAGGCCACGGATCTGGGCCAGTACCAGCTCCGCCGCGCGCTCCCCCAGGAGGTCGGCGGGCTGCCTGACCGTGGAGAGCTGAGGCCGACACCGCAAGGCCCAACTGCTGTCGTCAAAACCGACGATTCCCACGTCCCCCGGCACCTGGCGACCGGTTTCCTGCAGGGCAGTCATCGCCCCCGCTGCCACGGCGTCCGAAGCAGCAAACACGCCGTCCAGGTCAGGGCGGCGACGCAACAGTTCCTGCATCCCCTCCAGCCCGAACCCGTAGGTGTAGAGCGGGTATTCCACCACCAGCTCCGGGTCAAACAGCTCCCCCATTGCCGCCTTGAACCCCGCCAGGCGGTCCTGGCCGGAGTCCCGGTCCAGCGCGCACGCGATCATCCCCACCCGGGTTCGGCCGGTCCCGAGAAGGTGGGACGTGATGGCCTCCGCTGCGGCCGCGTTGTCGATCGCCACATAGGGGATATCCGGGATGCCCGGCGGGTGGCCCACAAACGCCGCTGGCACTCCCAGGTTCTTGACAGCCAAGGCAATCGGATCGGATTCCCTGGCCGACACGATCACCGCGCCGTCCACCAAACCGCCCTGGAGGTAGTCCGCAACCCGTCGGCTATCACGCGCGGAATCGATAATCAGGGTGACCAACTGGTAGTCGGCGGCCGAGAGCACCGCGTTCGCGCCCAGCAGGATTGACCCGATATTTGGGTCCTCGAACAGGAGCGAATGGGGTTCATGGATAATCAACCCGATGGCGCCCGACTGCTGCCGGACCAGGTTCCGGGCCACCGAGTTCCTGACGTAGCCCACCTTCAGGATTGCTTCCTCCA
The DNA here is from genome assembly GCF_013116745.1 of Arthrobacter sp. 260. Taxonomy (GTDB): domain Bacteria; phylum Actinomycetota; class Actinomycetes; order Actinomycetales; family Micrococcaceae; genus Arthrobacter_D. The sequence continues at coordinate 105,057 of NZ_JABFOE010000001.1, read as the reverse complement.
CGGCAAGCTTCGCATCCTCGGACACATAGCGTTCCCCGTTGACCACCCGGGACACCGTTCCACGGGACAGCCCCGCCGCCGAGGCAACATCATTGATGGTTGCCCTCCTGATGCGCGTGCGAGTTGACTCCATACCTGTACTTTAGCCGAGCGATCCGCTGGCCTGAGGCTCGTCGAGCCGGGGCCCGGCTGCAGCGGCGCTTCAGCTTTCGTTGACAACCAAATGTGACGTGCCTTACTCTGGGAACGTTCACAGATAATCTCGAAGGCGAGCTTTCAGCACGGGTCTGGGAGCGTTCACAGAACGCATCACCAGCACCCCGGTCGCCCTCGGCATGAACATCCATGCACGACTACGAGGAGCCGGGTTGAAACCGAGCACGATGACCGTCACTGACCTCTCCGGCACCGGAGACCTGGTCTTCGGCTGTGACTACAATCCGGAGCAGTGGGACCCGTCCGTGTGGGTCGAGGACGTTCGGCTGATGAAAGAAGCGGGCGTCAACTTCGTCGCCATCAACATCTTCGGCTGGGCGGAGCTAGAACCCTCCGAGGGGAGCTTCGAGGTGGACCGCCTCGACGAGGTCATCAACCTCCTGTACGCCAACGGCATCTCGGTGAACCTGGGCACCGGCACATCCTCCCCACCGCCCTGGTTGACCACGCTGCACCCGGAGATCCTCCCGCAGATGGCTGACGGCACCCGCCGATGGCCAGGCGGGCGTCAGGCCTGGTGCCCCAGCTCGCCGGTGTTCCGCGAGCGCGCCCTGCGACTCGTGGAACAGGTGGCACGGCGGTATGGGGACCACCCGGCGGTCAGACTCTGGCACGTGTCGAATGAACTCGGCTGCCACAATGCCCTGTGCTACTGCGACGCCTCCGCGGCTGCCTTCCGCCTCTGGCTGCAGGACCGCTACACCACCGTGGCGGCGCTCAACCAGGCCTGGGGGACTTCCTTCTGGAGCCAGCGGTACTCCGACTGGTCCCAGATCCTCCCCCCACGGGCCACCATCTCGGCCCACAACCCCACCCAGGTGCTCGATTTCCACCGGTTCAGCTCCGATAGCCTGCTCGAGTACTACCGGGCCGAGGCCGCCATGATCCGGAGCCACAGCTCAATCCCTGTCACCACCAACTTCATGGTCACCGCTCACATCCGCACTCAGGATTATTGGGCCTGGGCCCCCGAGATGGACGTCATTGCCAACGACCACTACCTCGACCACCGGCTCGATGCGCCGCTGGCCGAACTGGCTTTCGCCGCCGACACCACGCGGGGGCTCGCCCAGGGGAAACCATGGCTACTGATGGAGCATTCCACGGGCGCGGTGAACTGGCAGCCGCGGAACATTGCCAAAGTACCCGGGGAGATGCTGCGTAATTCCCTCGCCCACCTCGCCCGCGGCGCCGACGGACTCTGCTTTTTCCAATGGCGCGCGTCGCTCCAGGGCAGCGAGAAGTTCCACTCGGCGATGCTGCCGCACGCCGGCACCGACTCACAGACCTGGCGCAACGTCGTCGAGCTCGGCGCTTCCCTCCGGAAGCTGCGCGAAGTCGCGGGCACCACGGTGCGCGCCGGGGTCGCGATCATCTTCAGCTGGGAGGCATGGTGGGCCCACGACCAGGAGTCGCACCCGTCCGGTGACATCAATTACCTGGATCAGGTCCACTCTGTCTACCAGGCGCTGTGGGAGGCCGGACTCACTGTCGACGTGGTGGCCCCCGGCGCTGATCTCGCCGGCTACCAGCTGGTAGTGGTGCCCAACCTGTACCTGGTGCGCGACGAGCACGCGGCGGTCATCAGCGACTACGTCGACGGCGGCGGATCCGCCGTCGTCACCTTCTTCAGCGGGATCGTCGACGAGAACGAGCGGGTCCGCCCTGGCGGCTACCCGGGCGCCTTCAGGGACCTGCTAGGGATCCGCACTGAAGAGTTCTTTCCCCTCGACCCGGCGCACCCGCTCACGCTGGACAACGGCTCCCCCGCCGCACTGTGGTCGGAGGCGCTACGCCTCACCACTGCGGAAGCACATCTGAGCTACGCGACCGGAGCCCATGCGGGAACGCCCGCGGTGACCCGCAACCAGTTCGGCGCAGGCGTTGCCTGGTACGCCGCGACAGTGCTGGACCCGGGTGTCCTGAAGGACCTGCTGCTCCGCGCCGCGGTGGGAGCCGGCATCCTTCTCCCCGACGCGCAGGCGGGCCTCGAAGCGGTCACCCGCCGCGGGGACGGCCACGAGTACCTCTTCTTGATCAATCACTCCGCCGAGGACCGCAAGCACCGGGTCAGCGGCGTCGAACTTCTCACCGCTGAGCCGGTGAACGGCGTCGTCGTCGTTCCCGCCGGTGCGGTCCGCGTCATTCGCACCACCCCAGAAATCCCCGACACCGACGGCTCCACCCCGGGCCGAAAGGATGCAGGCAATGACAGTCCCTAGCACGGCCGACGCTCCGAAGGCGCCCCCGGTCGCGAGGAAGAACCGTTCGGCCGGAGCGCAGCGCCGCGCCGTGGCCCTGTTCATCGCGCCGTTCGCGGTCCTCTTCCTCGCCTTTTACGCCATCCCGATCGTCTACGCGATCGTGCAGTCACTGCTCACCGTCGAGCGTGAGGGGACGTTCGGCGCCCCCCGCCAGGTCTTCGGCGGCCTGGTGCAGTACGAGCAGGTTTTCCAGGACAGCGCATTCTGGACCTCAGTGGGCCGGGTCCTGCTTTTCGGCGCGGTCCAGGTGCCGATCATGCTCGGTCTCGCCCTCCTGTTTGCGCTGCTCCTGGATTCGCCACTGCTGAAGGGGAAGAAGTTCTTCCGGCTGGCGTTCTTCGCACCCTACGCCGTGCCCGGGGTCATCGCCGCGATCATGTGGGGGTTCCTGTACTCACCGTCGCTGTCCCCCTTCGGCGCTGTGACGTCGAACGTGGACTTCCTCTCGGCCGAACTCGTTCTGTGGGCGATCGCCAATATCGTCACCTGGGTCTATGTCGGGTACAACATGCTCATCATCTACGCCTCACTTCTTGCCATCCCGACAGAAATCTATGAGGCAGCCCGGCTCGACGGCGCAAACAACGTCCAGATCGCCTGGCGCATCAAGATTCCCCTCGTGGTCCCGGCCATCATCCTCACCGCCGTCTTCTCAATCATCGGCACCCTGCAGTTGCTCGCCGAACCGCAGACCCTCCGCAGCTTCAGCTCGGCGATCAACAGCACCTTCACCCCCAACCTCGCCGTCTACACCACCGCTTCGGTCCCGAACTATAACCTCGCGGCGGCGTTCTCGGTGGTCCTGGCACTCGCCACGTTCATCCTCTCCTTCGTCTTCCTGAAGTCGACCCAGCGGAAGGTTACCCAGTGATGTCTTCCTCCACCACCGCCCCCCGGCGCCCACGCGGAGCAGGCCCCACCGAACCGGACGGGGCCGTGGACCACGGGCGCGGGCCACGCCAGAGCATCATGTCCCGCAGCGCCGCAATGCTGGTCATGGGTGTCTTCACCCTGTACTTCCTGACACCCATCTGGTGGCTGCTCACGACGTCGACGAAAACGGGCAGCGAGATCACCTCGACCGTTCCCCTGTGGTTCACCGCCAACTCCTTCGGGACGTTCTTCGACAACCTGGCGCGGCTGTTCACCTACGGGGACGGGCTCTTCGGGCGATGGCTCATCAACTCGGCGATCTACGCCGGTGTCGGTGCACTGATCGGCACGATCGTTGCCGCCATGTGCGGGTATGCCCTCGCCAAGTACGAGTTCAAGGGGCGCGAAGCGATCTTCAACATCGTGCTCAGCGGTGTCCTCGTCCCCGCCACCGCCCTGGCCCTGCCACTGTTCCTGATCTTCAGCCAGGCTAACCTGACCAACACCATGTGGGCGGTGTTTCTGCCCAGCCTGGTGAGCCCGTTCGGGGTCTACCTGGCGCGGATCTACGCGGCGGCCAGCGTCCCCGGCGAACTGCTCGAAGCCGCGAGGCTCGACGGTTCGGGAGAGATCCGTACCTTCTTCACCGTGTCGACCCGCCTGATGGCACCGGCACTGGTGACGATCTTCCTGTTCCAGTTCGTCGCGATCTGGAACAACTTCTTCCTGCCACTCATCATGCTTCGCGATCAGGCACTCTTCCCCGTGACCCTGGGCCTGTACGCCTGGAACAGCCAGATCAGCCAGATCCCCGAACTCCGCATCCTGGTGATCGTTGGAGCGCTCGTCTCAATCGTGCCGCTGATTATCGCGTTCCTCGCGCTCCAGCGTTTCTGGAGCAGCGGACTCGGCGCGGGCGGCGTGAAGTAACACCCACAGATTCATATGACCAGCACTACTGGTGCGGGAGCGTCCGCTTCCGCACTGCACTACCACCGATAGGAAAGACAATGCGCGCGCATTACGGAAAAGTCACCGCGGCCTTTGCCATCTCTGCGCTGGCTCTCACCGGCTGTTCAGCCGGCGGGGACAGTACCGACGCCGGAGCCGAGGCAGCAGCCTGCGAGGCCTCCGACGGCCCGGTCGAGCTCACCTTCACCACCTGGGTTCCGGGAATGGACCAGGTCGTCGAGCTGTGGAACGAGGAGAACCCGGATATACAGGTCACTGTCCAGACCGGCCCCAACGGCAACTCCGGCACGTACCAGAACTTCTTCAACCAGATCCAGGCGGGCAACGCCCCCGACCTGGGCCAGATCGAATACGACGCACTGCCCAACTTCCGTGTCCAGGACGGCCTGGAGAACATCGCTGAGTGCGGGGACGTCGCAGGGTCAGCGGACCAGTTTGTTGACTGGACGTGGGGCCAGGTGACCTTCGGCGAAGAAGGCTCCGTCTATGCCATCCCGCAGGACAGCGGCCCCATGGCGATGTACTACCGCGCCGACCTCTTCGAGGAAGCAGGCATCGAGGTCCCCACCACCTGGGAGGAGTACGCTGCCGCCGCCGAGCAGATCAAGGCCGAGGGCGCCTACATCACCAACTTCCCCAAGACCGACGTCAACTGGTTCGCGGGAATGGTCTGGCAGAACGGTGGCCAGTGGTTCGCCAACGACGGCGAGAGCTGGGACGTCAACCTGACCGGCCCCGAGTCCGAAGAGGTCGCCACCTACTGGCAGGACCTGCTGTCCGAGGACCTGGTCTCCACCCTGCCGTCCTTCTCCGATGAGTGGAACGCGTCCTTCAATGAGGGCCAGCAGTGGACCTGGGTCTCTGCAGTGTGGGGGGCCACAACACTCTCCGACGGCGCACCCGACACCGCCGGCCAGTGGGCTGTCGCTCCAATGCCCCAGTGGGAAGCTGACTCCCAGGAGGCCGGTAACTGGGGTGGATCCTCCACCGCAGTGCTGAAGGGCTCTGAGCACCCCGCCGAGGCCGCACAGTTCGCCCTGTGGCTCAACACTGACCCTGAGGCCCTCGCGCTGGCCAACGAACTCGGCGGGCTGTACCCGGCAGCGAAGTCGGCAGCCGATCTCGACGCCTTTGCCGGTGGAGTGGAGTTCTACGGTGGGCAGGAAATCTACGATGTCTTCGCTGAAGCGTCGGCCAATGTGGATCCCGACTTCACCTGGGGACCAACCATGACGCAGACCTACACCGACGTCTCTGACGGTTTTGGTGCAGCAATCGGCGGGTCCGGCACGCTGATGGATGCGCTCGCTGAAGGACAGCAGCAAACCATCGACGCCTTGAAGGCCCAGTCAATCCCTGTCAACGAGTGACACGGGTCAGCTAACCGCTAAGGACGAGACCTGGAGAGGCATGATCGATGCCCGCTCCAGGTCTCGTCGCCGTTAACCCGCAGGGTGTTGGCCCGTGGCTTGCAGGAAATCGGTCGTGACCTGAGCGAGAGCCAGGCGTGCCGCCTCGTCGGAAATGGTCGGGTCCCCATCACCGAAGATGGACCGGTAGGCACCGAACTGGCTGTGTTCCATGCCCTCGATTTCGACGACGTCGGCGCTGATCCCGGCGTCGGCGAGTCGCTCCTTGACCACCTGGGTGGGAACGATGCCGTCCCTACTGCCCGTGACCGCCAGTACCTCACGGCCGGCGGCGCCGGTGAGGACCACCTCGTCGTCGGGAAACGCGGCCCAGAGCAGCAGCCCTTCAAATTCCGGGTGGGTGTCGAAGTAGTGTGCCGCAGTAATCCCGCCCAGGGAGTGACCGCCAATCCACCATGAGGTCACGTCCGGTTCGGCGGCAACGATCCCCGCTGCGGCGTCGTCGCGCAGCGAGGCGAACCCGAACGGCATCTCGGCCAGGTAGACAGCGACTCCCGTCGCCTCGACGATCGGGGCCCACGACGCCAGGTACCCCTCGGGAGTGGCCCGTGCGCCCGGGTAGAAAATGATCCCGGTCTCCGGTGTTGTTCCGGCCGGCAGCACGGCAAGGTACCCGTCCCGATCGAGCACCTGGACCGCCGGGTCCGCCCGGACCGCTTCCTCAGTGGTCTCCTCGGCCGGCGACGGCGTGAGCACCACCGCCGCTGCGGCAACTACCACGGCCAGGAACACCAGGACGAGCACGGTCAGTACCCGCCGGAGTCGCCGCCGCTTCGTTCTCCGCGCGGGTGGCGGCGCATCGGTTGGCATGATCCAAGGGTACGCTCGCCGGTTTCCGGCGAGCGGCTCAGCAGCCCGTTCCGGCGTCGTACCCCATCGTTGCTACAGGCAGTCGCCCGGGAGCGGATGCCGCGCCAGTGAGCACATCCAGTACCGCGGCGAAGGCGCCTGGCGAGTTTCCATACGCGGCGATCTCCACTGGAGCGTCCACCGTATCCAGGGCCCACGGCGCATCCAGTCCCACGGCAATGTCCGCCGTGGCGCCCGCACCATCCGCCCCCACGAGGGCGACTGAGGTACCGCCGGCTCCTACGGTGACCCCGCGCTCGGCAGCTGCCGCGGTGAAGCGTTCGACGTCGGCAGCGGTGCCCCCAACGATTGACGCCGTCCCGTTCAGCAGATCCCCCTCACACGCTCCGCTGAGGACGGTGATGCCAGCAGCGGATGCGTTTTCGCTGGCCGGTCCATGGTCCCCGGGCGCGGCTGTCTCGGCATCGGCGGCCAGTTCGGCCTGCCACATCATCAGGGTGACCACCCGGGTGGCGGCTTCGGTCAGCCGTTCGCCGGGGAGGGTTCCATCCTGGATCGCTGCAACAATCCCCGCGTGGGCCGCATAGGCGTCCGTGGGCATCAGGAGCAGGTCGGCGCCGGCCGCCAGGGCCTGTGCTGCGGCCTCGCCACCCGGGTAGAGCTGCTCCACCGCTGCCATGTTAAGGGCGTCGGTGACCACCACCCCGTCGAAGCCCAGATCGCGCAGCGCATCATAGTTCGGGGCCGACACGGAGGACGGCACCCCGGGGTCGAGGGCTTCCACCGCGATGTGGCCCATCATCATCACCGGCACCCCGGCGTCGGCTGCAGCCCTGAACGGTGCCCAGTCGCGGTCCTCGAGCTGCGCCAGCGAAGCGGTCTGCACCGGCAGCTCCAGGTGCGAGTCGGCGGGGACCGAGCCGTGCCCGGGGAAATGCTTGACGCTGGGCAGGACTCCCGCTGCGAGCATCCCGGTCACGGCCGCGGGACCCAGCTCGCCCACCAGCTCCGGGTCATCCGAGTAGGCCCGCGCCCCGATGGTGGGGTCGTCGGGGCCGGTGGTGACATCCACTGACGGGGCGTGGTTCATGGTGAAGCCGAGACCGGCCAGCTCCGAGTTCATTGCGGCCATTGAGGTTTCCAGCAGGGCTGGGTCATTTGCCGCGCCGTAGGTCATCGGGGTGGGCCAGGACGTGAGCGGGGAACCCAGCCGTGCAACCTGACCGCCTTCCTGGTCAACCGACACCACAGCTGGCCAGGTCCTGCCATCCGCGGCCACCGCCTCGGTGAAACCGCGGGTCACTGCGGTCATGGCCACCGGGTCGACCGCGCCGTCGGCGGTGAGCGGCACGTTGTCGCCCATCACAATGCTGCCCGCGAGGTGAAGGTCGCGGATCGCCTGCTCCTGTCCTGCGGGGTCGGTGCCAGCATAGAAGCCGACCATCACCTGGCCGGCCAGCTCCTCGGTGGTCATGCCAGCGACTGCCGCGGCGGCGTCGTCGTAATTCTTGGTACTGGGACCCCAGGGCAGCCGGGTACCGGCGGTCGCGGTGGACCCGGGGGTAACGGTTGCGGAAGCTGACGGGCCCGACGACGTCGGCGCTGTCGCGGAGGGGGCAATGGGGCTGCCCCCACCGGGGGTGCACGCCGACAGGAACAGGACGGTCAGGACCGCCAATCCCGCCTGGCGTGAGCCCCGACGGTGTGACCGATCCCCAGTGTTCGCCCGGTGGGCTGCGCTTTTCACCCTATCGATGCTACTCCTGCACTAATATTGGGACAGTTCTCTTCCGCGGATGCCGCGCTACCGAGGCACATTTCCCCTTACAGTCCGGTACCGGTCAGGAGCCACCTAGATGAAGATCGAATTCGCGCAGTCAGCACAGTCCACCCTCGGAGTGGAATGGGAGCTGGCCCTGGTGGACCGCTACAAAGGTGATCTGGTGTCGGTGGCCAACCAGGTGTTGAGGGGTGTGGCGGCCAACCATCCGGAACTCCAGGAGGATGAGGAGCACCCGCACATCAAGCAGGAGTTGCTCCTGAACACGGTGGAGCTGGTCACCGGGATCTGCCACACGGTCGCCGATGCCAAGGCGGACCTGTCCCGCTCACTGGCCGCGGTCCGAGAGGTGACCGACCCGATGGGCGTGGAACTGTTCTCGGCCGGGTCGCACCCGTTCAGCGTGCCCAGGTCGCAGCCGGTCACCGACAAGGAACGCTACTTCAAACTCATCGACCGCACCCAGTGGTGGGGCCAGCAGATGGTCATCTACGGCGTGCATGTCCACGTGGGACTGGACCGCCGGGACAAGGCCATGCCGGTGCTCGACGGGCTCGTCAACTATGTGCCGCATTTTCAGGCGCTGTCGGCGTCGTCGCCGTTCTGGGGTGGCGACGACACGGGCTACGCCTCGCAGCGCTCCCTGATGTTCCAGCAGTTGCCCACCGCCGGGCTTCCCTTCCAGTTCCCCTCCTGGGCGGAGTACGAGTCCTACGTGCAGGACATGTTCACCACCGGTGTGATCGATGCCGTGAACGAGATCCGCTGGGATATCCGCCCCGTCGCCAACCTGGGGACCATCGAGATGCGGGTGTGCGACGGCCTGTCGACCCTCCAGGATGTGGGGGCGATCGCGGCGCTGACCCAGTGCCTCGTCGACGAATTCTCCACCACCCTCGACAACGGCGGGACCATTCCCACCATGCCGCCGTGGCACGTGCAGGAAAACAAGTGGCGTGCCGCCCGCTATGGGATGGAAGCCATCATCATCCTCGATGCGCAAGGCAACGAGCAGCTCGTCACGGATCACCTGGTCGAGGTGCTGGACCGGCTGCAGCCGGTGGCGAAGAAGCTGGGCTGCGTCGAGGAGCTCGGTGACGTGGAGAAAATCCTCACCCGCGGCGCCGGCTATCAGCGGCAGCGCCGGATTGCCGCCGAGCACGACGGCGACCTGAGCGCCGTCGTCCTCGATATGGTGGCGCAGCTCCGCGAGTAGCTCTCCCCACCCCGCCCGGTCAGAAATCCGGTCAGGCGTAGACGCTGGTCACCGGGAGGGAAGAGTCGGTGGCGAACCCGATCCCGGTAGGCTCCCCACCGTCCATCACTATCTGCGCACCCAGGGCGGCCACCATGGCGCCGTTGTCGGTGCAGAGGGACAGCGGCGGAACGGTGAGCGTGATCCCGGCTGCGGCGCACCGCTGACCGGTCAGGGTCCTCAGCCGTGAGTTGGCGGCCACCCCACCCCCGAGCAGCAGGCTGGTGATCCCGTGCTCGCGGCATGCCAGCACCGCCTTGGAGGTGATCACGTCCACCACCGCCTCCTGGAAGGAGGCCGCGATATCGGCAACGGGGGGCTTAACACCGTCAGCCTCGTACTGCTCGACGCAGCGGGCGACGGCGGTCTTCAGTCCGCTGAACGAGAAGTCATACCGGTGTGGGCCGGGCTGCTCCGCCGTGCCCAGGTACTTGGGTTGGGTGAGGCCGCGGGGGAAGCGGATCGCCTTGGGATCTCCCTCGGCCGCGAGGCGGTCGATCGCCGGACCGCCCGGGTAACCGAGACCGAGGATGCGCGCCACCTTGTCGTACGCCTCCCCTGCGGCGTCATCGATGGTACAGCCCAGCAGCTCGACGTCGGAGGTAAGGCTGTTGACCCGCAGAATTTCCGTGTGGCCACCCGACACCAGCAGCGCGCCGAGGTTCGGTGGCAGTCCCTCCGGGAAGGCCGCGTCCAGCACCCCCACCCCCACGTGCGCAACCAGGTGGTTGACCGCATAGAGGGGCTTCCCGGTGGCCAGGGCCAGCGCCTTGGCAGCGGAGACGCCCACCATCAGCGCACCGGACAGCCCCGGACCGGAGGTCACGGCAATCGCGTCGACGTCCGCGAGGGTGACTGAAGCCTCGGCGAGCGCCTGCCGCAGGGTGGGCACGAAGGCGTCGAGGTGCGCCCGGGAGGCGATCTCAGGGATCACTCCCCCGAACCTGACGTGCTCGTCCATCGAGGAGGACACAGTGTTGGCGAGCAGCTGCGTGCCGCGGACGATTCCGACACCAGTCTCGTCGCAGGAGGACTCGATCCCCAGGACCAGCGGATTGTCACGGTTCACAGGATCAGCCTCATTACCCAGGCGTCGACGCCGTCTCGATAGTACTTCCGGCGGGTGTGGATATGCTCAAACCCGTTGCGCAGGTACAGGTCCTGGGCGCGCGGGTTGTCGGCCCGCACCTCCAGCAGGACCTCGGCGGCGCCCCGCCGGCGCGCCTCGGCGAGCAGTTCGGTCAGCATGGCGCTGCCGATGCCCCGGCCCTCGCACTCGGGGAGCACACCAATTGTCTGGATGTCTGCAGTTGTCGCCACGACCATCACTCCGGCGTAGCCGACCATGCGGCCGTCAACCTCGGCCACGAGGTAGCGGCGGGTGTGGGTCTGGGAAACCTCGTCGAGGAACATTTCCAGCGGCCAAGCGTCCACGGGGAACAGCTCCAGTTCCAGCTGGGCGACGGCCGGCACATCCTCCAGTAGCAGGTCGCGCAGTGAAAAGGTCATGCGGTGGCTCTCTTCCGTGGGCCGGGGACCCGCGCGTCGGACTCCCTGAGGTACAGCGGCGAGGTGTCGAGGAGGTCAAGCCCGGCAGTGAGCCGGCGGTAGGCCGAGCGGCCCAGGGCGGCCGCAGACGGGTGGACGTCGGTGAACCCGTCCACCCCGGCGAGCTCCTCGGGGTAAAGCCCGGCGCCCTTCCCGTAGGCGGGGAGGGACGGCAGCGACGACGGCGCTCCCACTTCGGGGCCGGCCAGCAGGTCCGGGAGGCCGCCGTCGGCGCGGTAGCGAGCCCAGTAGACCTCCTTCCGGCGGGCGTCGGTGGCGACGAGGAACTCACCGGACCCGAGGTGTGCTGCGGCGTCCTCGGCGATCGAGTCGAGGCTCATCACACCGTGGAGGGGCACCTCCCAGACGTAGGCGAGGGTCCGGGCGGTGGCCAGCCCTGCCCGCAGTCCGGTGAAGGGGCCGGGGCCGACCCCCACGACAATCGCGTCCAGGGCTGTTCCGGCGATCCCTTCCCGGGCCAACAGGCCGGCGACGGCGGGGGCCAGGACTTCCGCGTGGCTGCGGGTGTCCTCGGTGGCAAAATTCCCGGTCACGACGCCGTCCCGCACCAGGGCGGCGCTCGCCGCGGCGGAGGTATCGAGGGACAAGATCAGCATCCTGCCAGCCTAATCGAGCAGGCCGACGGCGGGCCGCGTATTCGCCCAGCGCTGACCGAAGGCGGTGATGAGCACCTCGCGGGGTTCGTCGTCGTCGTCGGTCTCCGGCGACGACGAGGGGACTGGCTGCGAGCCCACCGGCCGCTCCAGGCGGATCTCCAGGCGGTTGGCGGCCAGGTGCTCCACCCTCCCGGCGCCCCATTCCACGACGGTGACGCTGGAGTCCATCGTCGATTCCAGGTCGAGGTCGTCAATGTCGGCGGCTGATTCCAGCCGGTAGGCGTCGACGTGCACCAGGGCCGGTCCGCCGGAGAGCGGAGGGTGTACCCGGACCAGCACGAAGGTCGGCGAGATGATGCCGGGGCGGACCCCCAGCCCCCGCCCGAGCCCCTGGGTGAAGGTGGTCTTGCCTGCGCCCAGCCCGCCGGTCAGGATCAGCAGGTCACCTGCGGCGAGGTCACCGCCGAGACCGGCCGCGAAGCGCTGCAGTTCGGCCACCGAGTGGACGGTGAGGGTGCGGGTCCACTGCTGCCCGTCGACGCCGTTACTGGGCTGCACTGGTGTCCGTCCCGTTGAGGTAGGTCCGTTGGACGCGGCCGCTGATCCGGGTCACAACCTCGTAGTTGATGGATCGGCTGGCGTCGGCCCAGTCATCGGCCGACGGTTCGTCGGCGTTGCCGCCGAACAGGACGGCGGGGAGCCCCAGGACGCTCCGCTCAGTTCCGGCGATCCCGGTGGCCTGCAGATCGATCACCAGCTGGTCCATGGCGATCTTTCCCACCACCGGGTAGGTGCGACCGCCCACCAGGACGGGAGCACCGGTCGCCACCCGGGGGACGCCGTCGGCATAGCCCACCGGGATCAGGGCGAGGGTGGTGGGCCGGGTCGTGCGGTAGGTGAGCCCGTAGGAGACCCCCTGTCCGGCCGGGACCTCCTTACAGCTGGCCACCGACGTCACGAAGCGCATGGCCGGGCGCAGGCCGAGCGCTGCGGAGCTCTGACCGTGGAACGGTGACAGTCCGTAGATGCCGAGACCCACCCGCACCAGGTCGAAGTGGGTGTCGGGGCGGGACAGGGCTCCGGGGGTGTTGGCGAGGTGCCGGAGTTCAACGTCGACGCCGGCGTTCTCCGCGGCGGCGACAGCCTCCCGGAACCGGCGGACCTGCTCGTCGGTCTCGTGGCGGTCGGGTTCGTCGGCGACGGCGAGGTGGGAGAAGATTCCGACCACGCGCAGTAGGCCCTCCTCCTGGTACTGCAGGGCAAGGCTGAGCAGCGCCTCCCACTGCTCGGGTGGGCAGCCGTTGCGGCCCAGACCGGTGTCGATCTTCAGGTGGACCCTGGCCGGGCGTTCCTCGCGCCGGGCGGCTGCCGCCAGGTGCCCCAGCTCCCAGCCGGAGACGCCGACGTCGATGCTGTCCCGGATGGCTGCACCGAAGTCGGACTCGACGGTGTGCAGCCAGGCCAGGATGGGGGCGTCGATGCCTGCTTCCCGCAGCCGGAGCGCCTCGGTGATGTGGGCGACCCCCAGCCAGGTGGCACCCGACTGAAGTGCCGCGCGGGCCACAGGGAGCGCCCCGTGCCCGTAACCGTCGGCTTTGACAACCGCCATCACCCGGGCGGGACTGACGACGTCGGCGATGTGCCTGACATTGTGGCGCACCGCTGACAGATCGATCTCCACCCGGCGTTCAACGGGCGGGGGAACAGTAGAGAAACTCACTGGTCCATTCTGTCATTTCTGCTGCGTGCGGAACGCAGCCGGTCCAGCGCGCTGGCCCTGAAGCCCCGGCGGGAAACGCAGGGTCAGGCGTCGGACTGGTGGGCGATGGTCGCCGAGGCGCGCCGGACGGCTCCCGGCGGGACCCCGGCGATCATGTCCTCGAGGAATTCGTAGCGCCGCAGCCATTGTTTCCGCACGTTCTCCCGGGAGGCGCTCATCCGGTGCCACCAGTCGGCGATATCGCCCCAGCCGGGCGCGGCCAGCGATCCTCCGACCTCCTGGACGGAGAGGGCGGCGCACAGGTTCGCGAACCGGAGCCGGTCCGCCAGGGAAAACCCGGCGAGCTCCCCCATCACGAAGGCAGCGCCGAAGCAGTCGCCCGCACCGGTCGGGTCGTATGCCTTCACCGGGAGGGCGGGAACCCACTCCTCCTCACCAGTGATCGAGTCGATGGCGATCGCTCCCTGCTGGCCCACGGTGACCACTGCCACCGGCACCCGGTCGGCGAGCGCGTACAGCGCCGCCCACGGGTCGTCGGTGCGGGTGTACGCCATCGCTTCGATGTCGTTGGGCATGAACGCGTGGAAGTACTGCAGGGTGTCCAGGGCACTGCCCGCCCACTGGCCGGTCGGGTCCCACCCCACATCGCCGAAAAGCCGGGTACCGCTGGCCTGCGCAGCCAGGGCCCAGGGGGCAAGCTCCGGTTCGACGCTGACGACGGCGGCACGGCAGCGTGGGGGCGGGTCGCCGATGAGGTCGGTGGCGGACATCGGTGAAGGATGGCCGTGGGTCACCATCGAGCGATCCCGCTGGACGGACAGTGACACGGTGACCGGCGAGTGCCAGTTCTCGAACGTCCTCGACCGGGACAGGTCAACGTATTCCTGATCGCGGAGGATGCCCTTGTTGTAGTCGCCGTAGCCGTCGTCCCCGAATGCCGCCGACAGGGTGGTGCGCAACCCGAGGCGGCTCGCAGCGATCGCCTGGTTAGCGACACCGCCGGGGCAGGACCCCATCCCGTCCGCCCACACCTCGGTGCCGGGTGACGGCAGGTGTTCGAGGCCCGTGAAAACAATGTCAAGGAACACCGACCCGCTCAGAAGCAGGTCAAACTCCGGGTCGGCCGCGGTGCGGCTATCGGCCAGTGGATCGAAACGATGCGCGGTGCCCATGTACGGCACAATACTCTTAGGCTCACCGCACCCAGCAACCGGAGCGGACCTGGCCTGCCCTGAGGGGAACACCGACAGCGTGGAGGGTCAATGAAACTGGTCATCGTGGGAGGCGGCGGGTTCAGGGTGCCCCTGGTGTACCGGGCCCTGTCAACGGGCCAGTTCGCCGGGCTCATCGACCAGGTGGTGCTGCACGATGCCGAGCCCACCCGGTTGGACGCCATCGCCCGGGTCCTGCACACCATGCCGCTGCCCGCCGGGTCCAGCCGCCCCCACCTCGAGACCGTGACCAGGCTCGACGCGGCGCTGGTGGGGGCGGACGTCGTGTTCTCCGCCATCCGCAGCGGAGGGGCCGCGGGACGCGTGATTGACGAGCGGGTGGCGCTGGCCGAGGGGCTGCTGGGCCAGGAGACGGTCGGTGCGGGCGGTATCTCCTACGCCCTCCGGTCGGTGCCCCAGATGCTCGCGGTGGCCGAGTCCATGCGGCGGGTCTGCCCAGACGCGTGGCTGATCAACTTCACCAACCCGGCGGGGATGGTGACCCGGGCCGTGCAGGGGGTGCTCGGCGACACGGTGATCGGGATCTGCGATTCAGCCTCCGGGCTGGTGTCACGGGCCGCCCACGCGGCGGGGGTGCCACTGAGGGAGGGGTCGCTCGCCGGGGTGGACTACGTGGGGTTGAACCACCTGGGCTGGCTGCGGGGACTGACCTTTGACGGCGCCGACCGGCTGCCGGAGCTCCTGGCCGACCCGCAGCGACTGGCGTCCTTCGAGGAGGGTCGGGTCTTCGGCCCTGACCTGCCGCAGCTCCTGCGGGCCATCCCGAACGAGTACCTGTTCTACTACTACTTCCACCGTGAGGCAGTGCGCTCACTGGCTGGCTCAGCGGAAACGCGGGGCGCGTTCCTGCATCGTCAGCAGGAGGGACTCTACACGGAACTGTTGACCGCCCCTGAGCCCTTTGCGGTGTGGGAGGGGGCACGCCTCGCCCGGGAGGAGGGTTACCTGTCGGAAGCCCGTCCGGACGCCGCAGTGCGGGACGAAGCCGACCTGGCCGGTGGCGGCTACGAGCGGATTGCCCTCGCGGCGATGCGGGCCCTGCTCACTGGACAAACCACCGAGCTGATCGTCAATGTCCGGAACAACGGTGCGCTGCCCTCGCTACCGGCGGACGCCGTCGTCGAGGTCCCGGCCCGCCTGGACCGGACGGGGGCGACGCCGCTGCCCGCCAACCCCCTCGCCCCGCACCAGCTGGGTCTGATGGCGCAGGTGCTGGCCGTCGAGGAAGCGGTGGTGCAGGCGGCGGTGCACGCTGACCGGGACGCCGCCCTGCGGGCGTTCCTGCTGCATCCACTGATCGATTCCGCGCACGCTGCCACCCGGCTGTTGAGGGGCTACGAACGGGAATTCCCCGACCTGGCGGCCTTCTGGGAGTAGCCGCTCTCCCGGCGGGAATCGCGGAAGGTCAGAGGTCGCGGAACATGATGTGCAGCCCGACGAACCCCTCGACCGGGTGCCTGAAGGCTCCGGGGACGGTGGCGAGGATCGTGAAACCGAGTGACTCCCACAGGCGAACCGCCCGGGTGTTGGCCGCCACGACCGCGTTGAACTGCATGGCACGGTACCCCTGCTCACGGGCCTCCGCCAGGACATGCGCGGCCAGTGCCCGGCCGACGCCCCGGCCCCCGGAGTCACCGGCCACCATGAAACTGGCGTTGGCCACATGGGCCCCGCCTCCACCCCGGTTAGCGTGCAGCTGCGCGGTCCCGACGACGGCGCGATGCCCGCCGGCACCGTTGGACGCCTCAGCTCCGGCGAACGCCTCGGCGACGTAAACGCGCATTGTCGGGTCGGCCGGAGCCAGCCACTCGGTCCGTGCCTGGGCCTCCGACAGGCCGGTGTCCCAGCAGTAGGTTTCCCCCGCCCGCGCCACCGGTTCCATGATGGCCCACAGCGCGGGCCAGTCCGCTTCGGTGGCGGGGCGGAGGTGCAGTGCACCCTCGGTGGTCATCAGCGGCGAGCCCTAGGCGTCGAGGGCCTTGGCCCACAGGTTGATGTCCGACTCGACAGCGAACTCGTCGATGCTGGTGAGCTCGTCCTGGCTGAACTCGAGGTTCTTCACGGCGGCAAGGCTGTTCTCGAGCTGCTTCACACTGGACGCCCCGATCAGCGCCGAGGTGATGGCGCTGCCCTTGGACTGCTCCCGCAGGATCCAGGCGATCGCCATCTGGGCGAGCGACTGGCCGCGGCCCTTCGCAATTTCGTTCAGGCCGCGCACCCGGCGCAGGTTGTCTTCCGACAGGTGGTCTTCCGACAGCGACTTGTTGGACGCTGCACGGGAGCCCTCGGGGACGCCGTCGAGGTAGCGGTCGGTCAGGAGCCCCTGGGCCAGGGGCGAGAAAGCGATCGAGCCGACGCCTTCCTGTTCCAGCACCTCGGGGAGGTTGGGGGTACCGTTCTCCACCCACCGGTTCAGCATCGAGTAGGAGGGCTGGTGGATCAGCAGCGGCGTGCCGAGGTCCCGCAGGATCGCCGCAGCCTCGGCCGTCTTCTCCGGCGAGTAGGAGGAGATGCCCGCGTACAGGGCCCGCCCGGACCGGACGGCGGTGTCGAGGGCGCCCATGGTCTCCTCGAGCGGCGTGTTGGGGTCGGGGCGGTGGCTATAGAAGATGTCCACGTAGTCCAGGCCCATCCGGTTCAGGGACTGGTCCAGGCTCGCGAGCAGGTACTTGCGTGAACCCCATTCGCCGTACGGGCCGGGCCACATGTCGTAGCCGGCCTTGGACGAGATGACCAGTTCGTCGCGGAACGGTGCGAAGTCGTCCTTGAGGTGGCGGCCGAAGTTGGTTTCGGCGCTGCCCGCTGGCGGCCCGTAGTTGTTGGCCAGGTCGAAGTGGGTGACCCCCAGATCGAAGGCGCGGCGCAGGATGGCGCGCTGGTCAGCGAACGGCTTGTCATCCCCAAAGTTGTGCCATAGGCCCAGCGACACCGCGGGCAGCTGCAGGCCGCTGCGGCCCACCCTGCGGTAGGGCATGGAATCGTACCGGTCATCGGCGGGGTGATACGTCATGAGAGTCTCCTGGTTCTGGGGAAAACGGGGCGGTGGGCACTAGCTGAGAGGACTCAGCCGAGGATCGCTGACCCGCGGGCGGGCAGGGTAAGTCGACCGTCGGCCAGCGCTTCGCCCGAAACGGTGGACAGCAGCACCTGCGCCGCATCGACGGGGACAGTGCGTTCCTCATCGGCAAGATTGACGACGACGACTGTCCCCCCACGGCGCAGCGCCAACCACTTCTCGGGTTCGCTGAACTCGACCGACACGGCGGTGAAGTCCGGGTTCATCAGGTCGGGGGTGTCCCGGCGCAGCCGGATCAGGCGGCGGTACAGGTCCAGCAGACGGGCGTGGTCTCCGGTCTGCGCCTCCGCCCAGTCAAGCTTCGCGGAGGCGAAGGTGGCGGGGTCCTGGGGGTTGGGCACCGTGTCGGCGTCCCAGCCCATCCGTTCGAACTCGCGGAGGCGTCCTTCGGCGGTGGCCTTGCCCAGTTCCGGTTCGGGGTGGGAGGTGAAGAACGGCCAGGGGGTGGACGCCCCGTACTCCTCGCCCATGAACAGCATGGGGGTGTAGGGGCCGGCGAGGTTCAGGACCGCCGCCTGCGCCAGCTGGGCATAGCCCACCGTGGCGCCCATCCGGTCGCCGGCCGCCCGGTTGCCGATCTGGTCGTGGTTCTGGGTGCAGACCACCAGTTGGTGGGTGGACACCTGGGCCGGATCGATGGGCCGTCCGTGACCGCGTTCCCTGAACGAGGAGTAGGTTCCGTTGTGGAAGAACCCGTGTTCGAGCACCTTCGCCAGGGCGGCAACGGAGTCGAAGTCCTCGTAGTAGCCGTCGGTTTCACCGGTGACGTTGACGTGGACGGCGTGATGGAAGTCGTCGCTCCACTGGCCGGCGAGCCCGTAACCACCGCTGGTCCGTGAGGTGATCAGCCGCGGATTGTTCAGGTCGGATTCGGCGATCAGAAACAGGGGCTTGCCCAGTTCCTGGGCGCAGGCGTCAGTTTCGGCAGCGAATTCCTCAAGAATGTGGACGGCACGCTCGTCGTGCAGTGCGTGCACTGCGTCCAGGCGCAGGCCGTCGACGTGGAAGTCCCTGAAGAACATCGCGATGTTGTCGAGCACGTAGCGGCGGACCTCGTCGGACTGTGGTCCGTCGAGGTTGAGGGAATCGCCCCAGGTGTTGGCCTTGCCCTCGGTGAGGTAGGGCGCGAACTGGCCCAGATAGTTGCCGCTGGGTCCCAGGTGGTTGTGCACCACATCCTGGATGACGCCGAGGCCGCGCTGGTGGGCTGCGTCGACGAACCGCTGGTATGCGGCGGGTCCCCCGTAGGTTTCCTGGATGGCGTACCAGAGGACGCCGTCGTAACCCCAGTTGTGGGTGCCGTTGAACGCGTTGACCGGGAGCAGCTCAACGTGCTGCACACCCAGGTCCACCAGGTAGTCCAGCTTCGCGATGGCCGCGTCGAAGGTGCCCTCGGGGGTGAAGGTCCCGATGTGCAGTTCGTAGATTGCCCCGCCGGCCAGGCCGGGTGAGACCCAGGAGCTGTCCTGCCAGGTGTGGGCGCCGGCATCAAAGGTCCGGGAGAGCCCGTGCACGCCGTCAGGCTGGCGGCGTGAGCGGGGATCCGGGATCGGCGACTCGGCGCCATCCACCAGGTACCCGTAGTCAATGTCCCCGGTGACTGCGGGTGCCGTGTCGGCGGTCCACCAACCGTCGTCGCCTCTGGTCATGGTGGTGGTGGAGCCTCCCGCCAGCAGCGAAAGGGTTGTGGCCTTGGGGGCCCAGACGTCGAAGGGTTTCCTCATGATGCGTCCTCCCGGATCAGCAGTGCTACAGGGTAGGTCTCAAAGATGGTTTCGGCAGGCACGGCGCCCCCGGAGAAGGTTGACCCGGTGATGGCGCAGCTGTACTGGCCCTCCGGGAGGACGATGGTGGTGTCCTGCCAGCCGCCACGCCGCTGGAGCCCCAGCGGGAGCCGGGTGAGAAGGGTGATGGCTCCCCCACGGTCGAAGCCGAAGACATGATCGGCTGCCGCACCCGCTGCCGGAACGGCCGTGTAGCCGTCGAAGAGTTCCGGCCGGTCACGGCGGAGCTTCAGTGCGCGGGACACGACCAGCAGCTTGGCGACCGCGCCGTCGTCAACGGCGGGCAGCGCACCGAAGGCGAGGTCCACGAGGGACTGCTTCCGCGCGTCGTAGTCCACCGGGCGGCGGTTGTCCGGGTCCACCAGGGAGTCTTCCCAGAATTCGGAGCCCTGGTATACGTCGGGGACACCTGGCATGGTCAGCTGCAGAAGCTTGGCGCCGAGAGAGTTGGACCAGCCGTAACCCTTGATCCTGTCCACCAGGTCGGTGACCAGCGCGTTGACCGCGGGGGTGTCGTAGGCAGCGTCCACTGCGGCGTGCATGCGGTCTTCGAAGGCCTCGTTCGGCGCGGTCCAGTGGGTGCTGGAATCCGCCTCGCGGGATGCCTTCTCCACGTAGGCGTGCGCCCGCTCGCGGCTCAGCGGCCAGGCGCCAACCATGGCCTGCCACAGCAGTGAGGAGAACGCCGGGTCGCCGACAGGTGCCGCGTCGTCGAGCTGACCGAGCACGGCCGCCCACTCGTCGGCCATTTCGGACAGGACGCTGATCCTGGCCCGGGTGTCCTCGCTGCGTTTGGTGTCGTGGGTGCTGAGCGCCGTCATCGAGAGCGGGTTGTCGCGCTGGCGCCGGAGGAGACGGTTGTGCATCTCGACCCGGTCGATGGAGAAGATTGACGGGTCAGCGCCCACCTCGTTGAGCGAGGTCAGCCGGTTGTACCGGTAGAACGCCGTGTCTTCGACGCCCTTGGCCATCACCATGCCCGAGGTCTGCTGGAACCGGATGGCCAGCTCGGTCATGGGGTTGTCAGACCCTGCGGCGTCGGGCTCAGCGAGGTAGGGGTTGAGCAGGGGGTGCAGCGCCTTCAGGGTGTCGGCGAGATCCGGCCGGCGCACCTGGGCGGCGATGACCGCGTCGTCGAGGTAATCCGCCCCGCCCGGAAGGTAGCTCCGGTAGACCGGGAAGCACGCGAGCAGTTCGGCGATGGCGTCGGCAGCCTGTTCCGGGTCCAGGCCGGCGTCGGCGGGTACCAGCCGGGTGAGCCGCAGTACCTCGGACCGGAGGATGCCATCGGCGATCCCGCGCTTGGTGCCGTGGATCATCGAGTGGAAGTCCTCGGCTGGTGCTACCCGCTCCAGGGCGCCCTGTCCTGCAGGGTCAACGAACAGGCGGTCAATGTCGGCAAGTGCGTCGTAGCCGGTGGTGCCTTCGCTGGCCCAGTCGGCCGGGAGGGTTTCCCCCGGCTCGAGGATCTTTTCCACGAGCACGTAGGCGCCACCGGTGAGCTCACGCAGCCGGTCGAGGTAGCCGGCCGGGTCGGCGAGTCCGTCCGGGTGGTCGATCCGGAGGCCGTCCACGAGGGACTCCTCGAACCAGGTCCGGATTTCGCTGTGCGACTCGTCAAACACCTTCGGTACTTCAACACGCAGGCCGGCCAGGGTGTTCACGCCGAAGAAGCGGCGGTAGTTCAGTTCGCTGTCCGCCCGGCGCCAGTTCACCAGCTCGTAGTGCTGGCGGGCGTGCACCGCCTGAGCGGTGTCGCCGGTTTCGTAGCTGCCGTCGGCGATCGGGAACCGGTGGTCGTAGTAGCGCAGCTCCCCGCCGTCGAGCTCCAGGGCGGCGAGCTCGTCCTCGCCGTCGCCGAGCACCGGCAGGCGGATCTTCCCGCCCGCGGCGTCCCAGTCGACGTCGAACGCCTCGGCGTTGGGCGAATCCTGTCCGCCCTTGAGCAGTGACGACCACCAGGGGTTCTGGGCGGGGGTCTGCACTCCCAGGTGGTTGGGCACAATATCCACCAATACGCCCAGTCCCGCGGCGTGCGCGGCGTCCGAGAGCGCCACGAACGCGTCGCGCCCGCCGCGCTCCGGATCGACGGCGGTGGGGTTGGTGACGTCGTAGCCGTGTCCTGATCCCTGTTCAGCGGTCAGTACTGGAGAGAGATATACCCAGTCCACGCCAAGATCCCGCAGGTAGGGCACCACCGCGGCGGCATCCCTGAGATCGAACTCGGATCGGATCTGCAACCGGTAGGTCGACTTCGGGGTCCTCATGCATGTACTCCTGAACTGGGATGCTGCGGTTGTGCGGGGTGAGCCGGCTGACCCCGGCCGGGGCCAGGGTCAGCCGGATGGATACGTCGGCCGGCAGTGGTTAGGCGCCGCCGGGCTGGTGCGCGTTGGCCAGGGCGGCCAGTGACGCGGCCACCGAGTGATCCAGATCCTCGGTTTCGGCGTGGGCCCGGAGGACCACCATCGACTTGGCCTCCAGGGTGAGTGTCGCCGCCGCGGGGATGGCTTCCGAGTCCGCGAACTTGCCGGCGGTGTCAATCACTTCGTCCCAGGCCGGAGCGTACTCCTGCGGTGGGACAGTGAAGTCGACCGGCTCGTCGCTGGCGTTGAAGAACAGGAGGAAGTTCTGGTCGGTGATCCGCTGGCCGCGGGCGTCCCGTCCGGAAATGCCCTGCCCGTTCAGGAACACACCGATGGAACGGCCGAAGCCGGTGTCCCAATCCTCCGGCGCCATGACAGTGCCGTCAGTCCCCAGCCAAACGATGTCCGGCAGGGCCTCACCCTCGCCCCGTCGCACGGGCCGGCCGTCGAAGAACCGGCGACGGCGGAACGTGGGGTGCTCCGACCGGAGCCGGTTCACTGCGGCGGTGAATTCGAGCAGCGGCTGATCCATCTGGTCCCAGTGGATCCAGCTGATCTCGGAATCCTGGGCGTACGTGTTGTTGTTGCCCTGCTGGGTGCGGCCCAGCTCGTCGCCGTGCAGCAGCATCGGCACACCCTGCGACAGCAGAAGGGTGGCAATGAAGTTGCGCTGCTGACGGACCCGGAGGGTGTTGACCTCGGGGTTGTCGGTGGGGCCCTCCTCGCCACTGTTCCAGGACCGGTTGTGGGTTTCGCCGTCGTTGTTGTCTTCACCGTTGGCGTCATTGTGCTTCTCGTTGTAGGACACGAGGTCGCGGATGGTGAAGCCGTCGTGGGCGGTGACAAAGTTGATCGACGCGACTGGCCGACGTGCTGACTGCTCGTAGAGGTCGGCTGAACCGGTCAGGCGTGAGGCGAACTCGCCCAGCGTGGACGGCTCTCCGCGCCAGAAGTCGCGCACCGTGTCGCGGTACTTGCCGTTCCATTCGGTCCACTGCGGCGGGAAGTTGCCCACCTGGTAACCGCCGGGTCCCACGTCCCACGGCTCGGCGATGAGCTTGACCTGCGAGACCACTGGGTCCTGCTGGACCAGTTCGAAGAACGCTGACAGGCGGTCGACGTCGTAGAACTCGCGGGCCAGGGTGGAGGCCAGGTCGAAGCGGAACCCGTCCACGTGCATTTCGGTGACCCAGTAGCGCAGGGAGTCCATCAGCAGCTGCAGGGAGTGCGGGTTGCCCACGTTCAACGAGTTGCCGGTGCCGGTGTAGTCCATGTAGTACTTCTTGTCGTCTTCGACAAGCCGGTAGTACGCCGAGTTGTCAATGCCGCGCATCGACAGGGTGGGGCCCATGTGGTTGCCCTCGGCGGTGTGGTTGTAGACGACGTCGAGGATCACTTCGATGCCTGCGAGGTGGAGTTCACGCACCATCGCCTTGAATTCCTGGACCTGCTCGCCGGTGTCGCCGGCGGAGCCGTAGGTGTTGTGCGGTGCGAAGAACCCGATGGTGTTGTAGCCCCAGTAGTTGGTGAGGCCTTTCTCCTGCAGGGTGCTGTCGTTGACGAACTGGTGCACGGGCATCAGTTCGATGGCGGTGATCCCGAGCTTCTGCAGGTGGGAGATGACCGCGGGGTGGGCAACGCCGGCGTAGGTGCCGCGCTGCTCCTCCGGGACCTCGGGGTGCAGCTGGGTGAGGCCCTTCACATGGGCTTCGTAGATGACTGACTGGTGGTACGGGATCCGTGGCTTGCGGTCGCCGTCCCAGTCGAAGAACGGGTTCACGACGACGCCGAGCATCATGTGGGGTGCCGAGTCATCGTTGTTGATTGAGTTTTCATCACCGAAGTTGTAGCCGAAGAGCGCCGGATCCCAGTCGATCTGCCCGTGCACTGCCTTGGCGTAGGGGTCCAGGAGCAGTTTGTTCGGGTTGCAGCGGTGGCCTTCCTCCGGTGCATTGGGGCCGTGGACACGGTAGCCATACTTCTGCCCTGGAACAATGTGCGGCAGGTACCCGTGCCAGACGTAGCCGTCCACCTCGTGGAGTTCGACGCGGGTTTCGGTGCCGTCGTCGTCGAGCAGGCAGAGCTCCACCTTGTCAGCGATCTCGCTGTACAGCGCAAAGTTGGTGCCGGTGCCATCATAGGTGGCGCCCAAAGGGTACGCTTCGCCGGGCCAGAGTTCCATGTGTTCTCCTGAAAAGTGGGTCTATCGTGGGTCGAAAAGTAAACGGTCCAGCTACCTTCATAGCGCAACCAGGTGACTATTTGGTGAATTGTGTCCTGTAGGGCGGTCCGGTCAGAAGGTCCGCGAGGACCTCGCTGACGTACTTCGGCAGCTCCGATACGACCACGGGCCCGAAGGTCGCCGCCCTCGTACCGGCCAGGCCATGCAGCAGGGCTGCGGCCGCCGCAACGGCCGCCCAGGTGTCCGGCTCGGGGACGCCGAGGCGCCCGGTTGCCGAGCCGTCGTCGTCCTCGGCAAGAGTCGCCACAAGAGCCCCAAGGATTCCGGCGAGGGTGTCGCCTGACCCCGCGGTGGCGAGCCACGGCGTCGCTGCCGCCTGGCTGAAGAGCGCACCCGACGGCGAGGCGATCACCGTGACGGAGCCCTTGAGCAGCACTGTGGCACCGGTGAGTTCCGCGGCCCTGCGGGCGTAGTCGGCCGGAGCCGACTCAATATCCCCGCGGGTCACCCGGACCTTGCGGGCTGCCAGGACCGCCTGCAGTTCGCCAGCGTGGGGGGTCAGGATGACCTGGGGTCCCACCCTGCGCGGCAGCAGGGGAAGCGCCCCGGCGTCGACCACCGTGGGCAGGCCAGAGGACATGGCGTCGCGGGCCCGCCGTCGCTGGTCCGCGTCGTCTTCGGCTCCGGGGCCGACCAGCCAGGCCTGGACCCGGGACGACCTGACCGGGCCCTGGGAGCAGACGGCTTCCGGGTGGGTCCGGTTGATCAGGCCGGCGACGGACTCCGGTCCGAGGTACCTCACCATGCCCAGGCCGGTCGCCAGGGCAGCACCGGTGGCCAGCACCGCGGCCCCCGGGTACTTCACGGAGCCTGCGGCGATGCCGAGGACCCCGCGAGTGTATTTGTGGTCGGCGGCGCGGGGGCGCCGGTAGAGTGCCGCAAGGTCGGCCGGCTCCAGCCGGCGGACTGCCGGTTCGGGGAGTGTCGCGTCGAGGCCGATGTCGATGACCGTGACCCGTCCTGCCACCTTGGCTCCGGGACCGGTGAGGAGTCCGGCCTTCAGCGCGCCGAAGGTCACGGTCAGGTCGGCGCCGAGCACCGGTTCGTTGACGGTTCCGGTGGTGGCGTCGAGCCCGCTAGGCAGATCGCAGGCAATCACTGTCCCGGTTGCGGTGGTGGCGAGCTCGCGGACGAGGCTCGCGGCGGGTTCGCGTAATCCGCCTGATCCACCGATACCCAGGATCCCGTCGATGACCAGGTCCGCTTCAGCGCACACCCGCACGAGGCGTGAGAGGGTGTCCTCGCTGAGTCGCTCGATGCGGCCTCCCGCGCGTTCAAACGCGGCCAGCGCGGCGGGGTGGGTGGTCCCCGTGGTGAGCACCGCCGTCGTGCGTACTCCGCGGCCGGCCAGGCGGGCTGCTGCGAAGAGTGCGTCCCCGGCGTTGTTGCCGCTGCCAGCAAGGACCACTGCATTGCGTCCGTAGCAGCCGCCAGTGGAGGAGACCAGCTCGGCGGTGGCTGCAGTGAAGAGGCCGTAGGCTGCTCGCAGCATCAGGGCGTCACTGTGCCCGGCCGTGAGGAGGGGGGCTTCAGCCGAACGGATCGCACTGCCCGAATAGGCACTAAGCATACTTAGGAGTCTATCCCGCCAGACGGAGGTGCCGGTGCAGCTTCGCCAACGGCCCCCTCCCCCACCACCACTGCCGTGGCTACCCCGCCGTCGTGGCTGAGGGAGAGATGCCAGCGGCGGACGCCCTTCAGCGCGGCCGCGGCCGCTACTGTCCCCTTGACCTCGATGGAGGGGCTGCCCGCGGTATCGACGCCGATCCAGCAGTCCTGCCAGTTCATTCCCGCCGGCGCTCCCAGCGCCTTGGCCACCGCTTCCTTGGCAGCGAACCGCGCGGCCAGGGACCGCAGGTTCAGCACCCGCTCAGCGGGCACGAACAACCTGTCCCGGAGGCCCGGAGTGCGCTCCAGCTGGCGGCCGAACCGCTCGATGTCGACGACGTCGACGCCGATACCCACGATCACCGGCGACTACTCAACTGTTACTGACTTGGCCAGGTTGCGGGGCTGATCGACGTCGTACCCCTTTGCGGAGGCCAGCTCGCAGGCAAAAATCTGCAGCGGGACGGTAGTCAGCAGCGGCGCGAGCAGGGTAGGGGTCTGCGGCACGTAGAAGACGTGCTCGGCGTACGCCTCGACCGAGGTGTCCCCCTCCTCGGCGATGACGATGGTTATGGCGCCGCGGGCTCGGATCTCCTGGATGTTGGAGACCACCTTGGCGTGCAGCGAATCCCGGCCATGTGGTGAGGGGACGACGACGACGACGGGCTGGCCGTCCTCGATCAGCGCGATCGGGCCGTGCTTGAGCTCGCCGGCTGCGAACCCTTCGGCGTGGATGTAGGCCAGTTCCTTCAGCTTCAGCGCACCCTCCATCGCGACCGGGAAACCGACGTGGCGGCCCAGGAAGAGCACTGACTTGGCCTCGGACATGTCGCGGGCGAGCTTCTTGACCTTGTCGGCGTTGTCCAGGATGGTCTGGATTTTCGCGGGCATCTCGGCCAGGTCGGCGAGGACCGCCGCGATCTCGTCGCCGAACTTGTTGCCGCGCAGCTGGGCGAGGTACAGGCCCAGCAGGTAGGCGGCGGTGATCTGCGCCAGGAACGCCTTCGTCGAGGCGACAGCGATCTCGGGGCCGGCATGGGTGTAGAGGACGGCGTCGGATTCGCGCGGGATGGTGGAGCCGTTGGTGTTACAGATTGCCACCACCTTGGCACCCTGTTCGCGGGCGTAGCGCACAGCCATCAGGGTGTCCATGGTTTCCCCGGACTGGGAGATGGCGACCACCAGGGTCTTCTCGTTGACGATCGGATCGCGGTACCGGAATTCGTGGGACAGTTCCACCTCGGTGGGGATCCTGCACCAGTGCTCGATGGCGTACTTGGCCACCTGCCCAGCGTAGGCCGACGTGCCGCAGGCGAGGACCACGATCTTGTCGACCGAGCGGAGGATCGACTCGTCGATGCGCAGCTCGTCGAGGATCAGGCGGCCCTGGGCATCGGAGCGCCCGAGCAGGGTCTGGCCGACGGCGTCGGGCTGGTCGTTGATTTCCTTCTCCATGAAGGACGGGTAGCCGCCCTTCTCGGCTGCCGCGGCATCCCAGTCGACGTGGAACTCCTTGCCGACGGCGGGGGCACCGAAGAAGTCGGTGATGATGACCTCGTCAGGGGTGATAGTGACCACCTGGTCCTGGCCGAGCTCGACGGCGCGCCGGGTGAAGTCGATGAAGCCTGACACGTCGGAGCCGAGGAAGTTCTCTCCGTCGCCGAGTCCGACGACGAGCGGCGAGTTGCGCCGGGCGGCGACGACGACGCCGGGGGAATCCTCGTGCACGGCGAGCAGGGTGAAAGCACCCTCCAGGCGCTGGCTGGCCTGACGCATGGCATTGCTCAGCGGGTCAGTATCGCCAGCGAGCGCGAGCTCCCGGTAGATGCTGCCCAGCAGGGCGGCTGCCACTTCGGTGTCGGTCTCCGAGAGGAACGTTTCGCCCTGCTCGAGCAGCGCTGCCTTGAGTTCAGCAAAGTTTTCGATGATGCCGTTGTGGATGACGGCCAGCCGCCCGTTGTCGGCGAGGTGCGGGTGGGCGTTGAGATCGTTCGGCGCCCCGTGGGTGGCCCAACGGGTGTGGCCGATCCCGGTCATCGACGCGGGCAGCGGGCTGGCTTCCAGCTCGGCGATCAGGTTGCTGAGCTTGCCTGCCTTTTTCCGGGAGGCGATGCCGGTAGGGGTCAGCACAGCTACCCCAGCTGAGTCATACCCCCGGTATTCGAGACGCCGTAGCCCCTCCATGACAACGTCCAGCGCGCCATGCGTCGCTGCTGTTCCGTCGGATGACACTGATGACCGGCCTACATAGCCTACGATTCCACACATGGGTTTAAGAGTACCGTCAGCGGCGGGGTAACTCTGCAGCCAGACGCGGGCGGGGCACCCGGGCAAGGAGTAAGTTCGCTTATGGCAGCACCAACAGGCACAATTCCTATGGTGAACGAATCAAACCCCGGGGTGGCCGCGACCAATGGTGCGGAGAGCAATTTCACTCCGTTTGTCGAACTTGACCGGCAGACGTGGGCCCGGCTTTCCAACGAAATCACCTCGCCTTTGGGCCTGGAAGACATCCTGCGTCTGAAGGGGCTGGGCGATGAGCTCAACCTCGACGAGGTGCGGGAGGTCTATCTCCCCCTCTCCCGGCTCCTCTATCTATATGTCGCTGCCGCAGGGGAACTGCACGCCGCGACCACCACCTTCCTGGGCGAGAAACGCACCCGCACCCCGTTTGTGATCGGCGTCGCCGGCTCGGTCGCCGTGGGCAAGTCGACTACCGCCCGCGTGCTCCGGGAGTTGCTGAGCCGCTGGCCGGACACCCCCAATGTGGAGCTGGTGACCACCGACGGGTTCCTGTACCCCAACGCCGAGCTGCAACGCCGGGGGCTGATGCAGCGGAAGGGCTTCCCGGAGTCCTACGACCGTCGGCGCCTGCTGAGGTTCGTCAGCGAGGTCAAGAGCGGCGCCGAGGAAGTGCGGGCCCCGTGGTACTCCCACCTTTCGTATGACATCGTGCCGGACCGGGAGGTGGTGGTCCGGCGGCCGGATGTGCTGATCGTCGAGGGCTTGAACGTGCTGGCCCCCGCCCGCACCCGGGCGGATGGACGGTCCGGCCTCGCGCTCAGCGACTTCTTCGACTTCTCCATCTATGTGGACGCGAAGACCTCCTACATCGAGCAGTGGTACGTGCAGCGGTTCCAGTCGCTGAGGACTGGCGCCTTCGCCAATCCTCAGTCGTACTTCCACCGGTACGCTTCGCTCACCGACGATGAGGCGAAGGAAACCGCCCTCGGGATCTGGAAGCGGATCAACGAACCCAACCTGATGGACAACGTGCTTCCCACCCGTGGGCGGGCACAACTGGTCCTCACCAAGGAAGCCGACCACTCAGTGCGGCGAATGCTGCTGCGGAAGACGTGAGCCGGTCCCGGCGGCAGCCCGTGCGAGGGCTGCTGGCCATCCCCATGATCCTCGCGGCTGTCCTGTCCGGTTGCGGCGCACCGGACCCCGAGTCTTCGACAGCGGCAGCAGTAACTCCCAGCCTGGCCGTCGGGGAGATCCCCGCGCCCGCCCAACGGGCGCCGTCCCCAGCCACCCCCACCGCTACCGATCCGGCGGCCGACCCGTACGCAGATCCCGCCGCCGTGACCGTCGTCGTCAACAAGCGCCGCCCGCTCGACCCGATCGACTACGCGCCCGACGAACTGGTCCTGCCCGATGTCGCTCTCGCCACCGACCGGGCAAATGCCACGCTGCGCCCCGATGCCGCTCAGGCAGTGGAGGAGATGTTCGCTGCGGCAGCCGACGACGACGTCGGACTGACCCTGGTGAGCGGCTACCGCTCCTACACCGTGCAGGTGGATACCTATGACTACTGGGTGAGCCGCAACGGCAGTGCCGAGAACGCGGACAACTACTCGGCCCGCCCCGGCTTCTCGGAACACCAGACCGGACTGGCCTTCGACATTGGGCAGGACGACGGCGCCTGCACCCTCCGATCATGTTTTGCGGAAACAGCCGCAGCGGCCTGGGCAGCGGATAACGCCCACCGGTTTGGCTTCATCCTGCGCTATCCGGAGAACCGCCAGGACACCACCGGGTTCCTCGCCGAGTCGTGGCACTACCGGTTTGTCGGGGTGGAGACCTCGGCCACCATGCGCGACGACGGAGTGCAGACCCTCGAGGAGCACCTCGGGTTGCCCGATGCGCCCGACTACGGCTAGCGAAGCTATCCTTAGCGGATGCTCAACGGATTCAAGACATTCATCATGAAGGGAAACGTCGTCGATTTGGCCGTCGCCGTCGTTCTCGGCTCTGCCTTCGGCGCTGTGGTCACCGCGCTCGTCGATTCAGTTCTCATGCCGCTGATTTCTGCCCTGGTGGGATCCCCAAACTTTGACGACTTCGCGAAAGTCACGATCAACGGCAACGACATTCTGTTCGGGGTCCTCTTGACGGCACTCGTCAACTTCCTTCTCGTAGCGGCTGCCGTCTACTTCGTGATCGTGCTGCCGATGAACAAGATGATCGAACGCCGCAACCGAAGCCTGGGCATTGTGGAGGAAGAGCCTGCAGCGGATCCGCAGATCGCCCTGTTGACGGAGATCCGGGACAGCCTGGCGTCCCGCCCCTAAGGGGCGGGACATGCGCCCACACCGCGGCTTCGCGGTCATGGTGCTGGATGGTCAGGCGGAGGCGAGAGCCAGCCGGAGCGACACTGTCTCAGCGAGGCGGTCGGCGGTCAACTGGGCGGTCGCCATGTCGGCGGCCTCCACCATGACCCGCACCACCGGCTCGGTGCCGGAGGGCCGCAGGAGCACCCTGCCGGTCTCCCCCAGCGCGTCCTGCGCTTCGAGGACTGCCTGCTGGACATGCTCGTTGGTGGTCACGGCGGCCTTGTCGACGCCCTTGACGTTGATCAGCACCTGAGGGAGCTTGTTCATGATCTGGGACAGCTCCTTGAGCGTCCGTCCAGTGCGCGCCACCTGGGCCGCCAGTTGCAGGCCGGTCAGGACGCCGTCCCCGGTGGTGGCGTACTCGGCGAAAATGACGTGACCCGACTGCTCGCCGCCGAGGCTGTAGCCGCCGTCGCGCATTCCCTCAAGCACGTATCGGTCGCCCACACCCGTCTCACGCAGGCTGATGCCCGCCTCGCGGAGAGCAAGCTTCAACCCCAGGTTGCTCATCACCGTGGCGACCAGGGTGCTGTCCTTCAGGGTGCCGGCAGCGTTCATCGCCACGGCCATGATCGCCATGATCTGGTCGCCGTCGACGATGTTTCCCTCGTGGTCGACGGCGAGGCACCGGTCGGCGTCGCCGTCGTGGGCGATCCCCAGGTCAGCGCCGTGCTCGATCACAGCGGCCTGGAGGGGTCCGAGGTGGGTGGACCCGTACCCGTCGTTAATGTTGATCCCGTCGGGGTCAGCTCCGATGACGACGATCTCGGCGCCCGCGTCGGCGAAAACCTGGGGCGAGCAGCCGCTGGCGGCGCCGTGGGCGCAGTCCAGCACAACCTTGACTCCCTCCAGCCGATTGGGGAGGGTCTGGAGAAGGTGGACCACGTAGCGGTCCTCGGCGTCAGCGAAGCGTTGGATCCGGCCGACATCTCCGCCGGTGGGCCGGAGGGCTGGACGGGTCAGTTCCAGCTCGATGGCGTCCTCGATGGTGTCATCGAGCTTCTTGCCCCCGCGTGCCAGGAACTTGATGCCGTTGTCGGGCGCAGCATTATGGGACGCGGAGATCATGACCCCGAAGTCAGCGTCCAGGTCAGCCACCAGGAAGGCGGCGGCGGGCGTGGGCAGGATTCCGGCGTCGAACACGTCAACGCCTGCCCCGGCAAGCCCGGCCTCGACGGCTGCGGCGATGAAGTCACCGCTGATACGCGGGTCTCGGGCGATCACGGCGGTGGGGCGTCTGCCGTTGGTAAAGCGATGACCGAGTACCACTGCCGCCGCCTGGGCCAGCTGCATTGCCAGCTCCGGCGTGATCAGTTCGTTTGCCAGTCCGCGGACCCCATCGGTCCCAAATAATCTACTCATCGATGTACATCCTAATTCAGGGGGGAATCGATCCCGATCTTAAACACCCAACGCCCGTCCGGGACCCGGACGGGCGTTGGGAAGCACACAGAACCGGACACCCTTGAAGAAGCGGGCCGGTCCACGCGGTGCTCTAGCGCTTGGAGTACTGAGGTGCCTTGCGAGCCTTCTTCAGACCAGCCTTCTTACGCTCGATCACTCGTGCGTCGCGGGTCAGGAAGCCGGCCTTCTTGAGGATGGCGCGGTTGTTCTCGCGGTCGATCTCGTTCAGGGCACGGGCGACGCCGAGGCGAAGCGCGCCGGCCTGACCGGAGGGGCCACCACCGTGGATGCGGGCGATGACATCGTAGGAGCCGAGGAGTTCAAGGATCTTGAACGGATCGTTGACTTCCTGCTGGTGCAGCTTGTTGGGGAAGTAATCGGCCAGTTCGCGGCCGTTCACGATCCACTTGCCGGTGCCGGGAACGAGCCGGACCCGTGCAACTGCTTCCTTCCGACGGCCAACGGCTCCGCCGCCGACAGTCAGGGCGGGACGTTCCTTGGCGGTTGCCTCGGTGGTCTCGCCGGTTTCTGAGGTGTAGCTCGTGAGCTCCTCAGTTGGTTCATTCAGCTCTTCAGTGTTCTGAGCCACGGTTCTCCTTGAATTAATTTCTTAGTGTGTGGTGGCCAGGACTACTGGGCGACCTGGGTAATTTCGAAGGTCTTAGGCTGCTGGGCAGCGTGAGGGTGCTCGGCACCGCGGTAGACCTTCAGTTTCCCGATCTGCTGGGCAGCCAGGGAAGTCTTGGGAAGCATGCCTCGGATGGCCTTCTCCACAGCGCGGACTGGATTCTGTTCCAGCAGCTCTGCGTAGTTGACCGACGAGAGGCCACCCGGGAAACCGGAGTGGCGGTATGCACGCTTCTGCTCGAGCTTGGCGCCGGTGAGGGCTACCTTCTCGGCGTTGATGATGATGACGAAATCGCCCATATCCATATGGGGTGCAAAGGTCGGCTTGTGCTTTCCGCGCAGCAGTGTTGCGGTCTGGCTGGCAAGTCGGCCTAGGACAACGTCGGTGGCGTCAATGACGTGCCACTGGCGGTTGATGTCGCCTGGCTTCGGGGTGTACGTACGCACGGTTTTTGCCTTCGTTTCTTGTTCGGTGACGCCTCCACGCCGGGAATATTATTTCCCACGCGAAAGCTCAGCTTATGCATGCGCTACCGGAACTTCAGGTGAGGGCTGAAAGCCAGTGATCCCGGTTATCTCGGCCATCCCCGCAGGCCAGGTGACTCTGCAACCGAGTCGCCACGCGGGCATGGACGTATCGAGGAGGGATACGCACAACGACTACCAAGATTAGCGCGAAGCTATGCCCCAGTCAAAAGCCGGGCGGCGACGACCGCTCGCGGTGGACAGCCGACGTACTGGCATGGCTCCATCGGAGCCATGCCACATGAAGACAGGGGTAACGCGCGGACCCTGAGCCCGATCCGCGCCCGGACCGCCTGGATGGGTTGAAATAGCACGGGATATCCGAAGGATTAACGCACCTTGGGCACTTAGCCGCAGTGTTTGGTCAGGTTAGGAATCACACCAGTTTTAACCGGATTCCTGATGCTACTTTCTACTCAGCGGCGGAACGGATCCGTCGCTCCCGTTCAGTCAATTCCCCCAGGAGCATCCCATGGTTTCTCTTTTTGCCACCCTCCACGTCCTCGGCATCAAAGCCACCGAGCGACTTCGTCGTGAAGAAAGCGGCGCGACCGCCGTTGAGTACGGCCTACTCGTCGGACTGCTGGCAGTTGTCATCACCGGTCTGATGCTGGTCTTCGGACCCCAGCTCCAGGCCGTCTTCACCAACATCCTTCCCGCTGTACCAGCTGCACCCGCTAGCTAAATACCTGTCGGAAGACAATTGGTTCTCCCGGCCCGCCGGGGAGGCCGCGGATAGATCGAAGCAGCGGCGCACGGCACCGCTGCTTCGATCTGATTAACGACAAAACTATGTTCAAGGAAAGAACTCCCCATGAGACGATTTCGATCGGAATCTGGAGCCGCCGCGGTCGAATTCGCTCTTGTAGTGCCAATTCTGCTCCTCGTCCTGTTTGGAATTGTCGAATTCGGTCGTATCTATAATGCACAGCTTCAGGTCACGTCCGCTGCCCGCGAAGCGGTACGGGTGATGGCCATCCAGAAAGACGTCGGTGTGGCAAAGGCAGCGGCTGTTCTCTCCGCACCTGGCCTCCAGCCCGCTTTGTCATCAACCCAGGTCACTGTCACACCCTGTGTAAGTGCTACCGAAACCACAGTCACGGTGACCTATTCGGTCGATCTACTATCAGGATTGTTTGCCGATGCCGTAACCGTTACCGGAAAAGGCGTGATGAGATGCGGCGGCTGATGAAGAACGAGGACGGCGCCGTGGCTGTGATGGCGTCATTGCTGATGGTGCTGGTGCTGGGGATGACCGCCCTGGTGATCGATGTTGGAATAGTTTTCGCCGAACGTGCCCAACTGCAGAACGGAGCCGACGCTGCTGCCCTGGCGATTGCCCAGGAGTGCGCCTATCAGGATTCGTGCGACCCGGGGGCGGCATCCTTGGCCGCGGCGGATCTTGCCAGCGCCAACGCCAACGACGGTCGAGCGAGTGCAGTCGTCGACTTGTCTGTCAGCAACACGGTCACCGTCACCACCAACACCCTTACTACGGATGGTGATTCAGCCGTCCAGTTTTGGTTTGCACCGGTGCTGGGCATCGAGTCGTCGGCGGTGCAGGCCCGAGCTCGAGCGTCCTGGGGTAGTCCCTCCAAAGCGACAGTGTTCCCTTTCACCGCGCCGAAGTGTCTCTTCGACCAGACTCCGACAGACGAGGAGATCTGGATCACCGTGACCTCCAACTGCACAGGTACCGACGGAAAATCCCTTCCCGGCGCTTTCGGCTGGCTCGATACGCTCGACAAGAAAAGCTGCACCGCCACCGTCGACGTGGACGAGATCATTGCCGGGGACCCGGGCAAGAGCGGACCCCAGAACTGCGACATCGATGGGAAAACAATCATGTTGCCTGTCTACGTCGCCAAGTCAGGCAACGGTAACAACGTCAACTACGTTATTGATGGCTTCGCTGCCTTCTACACCACCAAGCACAGCTGGCCCGGCGAATCCATCAAGGAAGCCGGCTGCAACAACTGTGCAGGAATCAAGGGAAAGTTCATCACCCTGGTCTCTCTCGAAGACCTTGAGTCCTTCGGTGTGGAAGAGCTCGGCGGCGACGAGCTAAACGCCTTCTTTGTCACGCTGAGTCAGTAAGGGATATCCCAGTGAAAAGCCGAATCATCGGTGCGATTGCCGCCGTCCTCCTGGCAGTCCTCGGCACCGTGCTCCTGGTCCAGTACGTCAGCGCCTCCGAGCAGCGGGCTCTTGCCGGCACCGAAACCCGCACTGTTCTGGTAGTCCGGAACGGAGTCTCAATTCCCGAGGGGACCGCTGCTGAGGGACTCACCGATCTGGTGAGCGAGGAGGCAGTGCCCGCCAAGGTAGTGCCGGCCGACGCCATCGCGAGCCTTGACCAGGTTGCTGGCCTGGTTACCAGTGTGGAGCTGGTGTCCGGCGAACAGGTGCTGAGCTCCCGGTTCGTCGATCCGGTAGAGCTCATTGAGGACTCAGTGGTCGAGGTGCCCGAGGGGATGCAGGAAGTCACGATCCTCCTTGAACCGCAACGGGCCGTTGGCGGCCAAATACTGCCGGGTGACACTGTTGGTGTGTTTATCTCCCTAGCTGTTGGGGAAGATGTTCTAGAAGCAACGACACATCTCACCATGCATAAAGTTCTCGTCACGAGTGTCCAAGGCTTAGCGATTACTGCGGAAGAAGGGTCAAATTCGCCATCCTCGACTCCCATTCCGGCGGGTAGCGTTCTGGTGACAGTCGCACGCCCGGCTCCGGATGCGGAAAAGATCGTCTTCGCTCAAGAATTCGGGACAATCTGGCTTTCGAAAGAACCAGCCACAGCAACCGAAGACGGCACGCGGCAGATCACCGCAGATGAGATCTACGAATGAGCCGCTACGCGATAGTCACCACAGCCCCTGACTTTCTTCAGCGCCTCACAGAGGCTGCGTCCGGGGTACTTGAAGGAGAAATCCACTCCTGGCTGGGCTCAGCTTTTCCGACGGGCGCGCAGGAGCTGGTTGCCCAGCTTCCGGATCCGCGCCTTCTTGACGTGCTCATCCTCGGTCCAGGGGTTCCCCTCGACGATGCACTGCAACTCGCTGACGAGTTTGAGGTGCAGTTTCCTGAGGTCAGCGTCCTCCTCACCACTACCCCCACCCCCAGCGTGGTGCTCAGCGCCATGCGCGCCGGGATCCGGGACGTTGTTGAGCCGGACGCCGATGTCGCCGGGCTGAGTGTGCTCCTGCATCGGGCGACCCGCAGTGCAGCGATCCGCCGGCGCTCGGCCAGCCTGTCCTCCGGCGATACTGCCGGGTCCGCCAACGGCCGGGTGATCGCCGTGGTCTCGCCCAAGGGCGGAGCGGGAAAGACCACTGTGGCGAGCAACCTGGCCGTAGGCCTTGCCGCCGCGGCCCCCCACGCCACGGTGCTGGTCGATCTCGACCTGCAGTTCGGGGACGTAGCAAGCGCGTTGACGATTGCACCGGATCACTCGGTGACCGATGCGGTCCATGGTCCAGCCCGCCGCGACACTATGGTGTTGAAGTCCTTCCTCAGCGCCCATCCGACGGGGCTCTTCGCCCTGTGCGCACCCGACCTTCCCGATGCTGTGGATCAGGTCACCGGTGAGGACGTTTCACATCTCCTTGACCAGCTGGCCAGCCAGTACCGCTACGTGGTGGTGGACACCTCCCCCGGGTTGTCCGAGCACACCCTCGCCGCACTGGACAAGGCAACCGACTACGTCTTCGTCAGCGGTATGGATGTCCCCAGCGTGAGGGGGCTTCGCAAGGAACTCGATGTGCTCAGGGAACTGGCGCTCATTCCGATCACCCGTCACATAGTGCTCAACAATGCTGATCAGCGGGACGGGCTGACGATCGCCGACGTCGAGAAGGCACTCAACGTGAAGGTCGACATCGTGATCCCTTCATCGCGGGCCGTGCGGCTCTCCACCAACCAGGGCGCTCCGTTGCTGGAAAACAAGCGCCGGGATCCGGCGAGCAAGGCCCTACGGAAGCTGTTGCTGCGCTTCGCACCACCGGTTGCCGTCACGAAGTCCAAGGGGCACGGACGTCACCGGGGAGGAAAGAAGTGAATCTCGCCGAGCGGCTGGAAGCCGCACGCCGATCCTCGGGGACAATTTCCGCTCAACCAGCAGCACCGGAAGGGTCAGACCCGACCCCAGCCCCTCGGCAGCAGCCACAGTCCTTTCAGCCACGCATCAAGGAGGCGCAATCGGCCCGCCCGGCCAAGCCCGCGGCCGCAGCCCCACCGCCAGCGCGGGATGCCCTCGCCAAACTGAAGGACAGGGCCGGTACCATCTTGTTCGAGCGGCTGGGGAACCGACTACTCGACTCAGCTCTGACCGAGGATCAGCTCCATGCCCTGGTTCAGGAAGAACTCACCCAGGTAGTCGAGGAAGAGGAGGTGCCGCTCTCCAAGGAGGAACGCCAACGGCTGATCCGTGGTGTGAGCGATGATGTGCTGGGCTACGGGCCCTTGCAGCACCTGCTCGACGACGAAAGCGTCACCGAGATCATGGTGAACGGCCCCAACATGATCTACGTCGAGCAGCACGGCAAACTGACCCGCAGCGGGGTCAGGTTTGCGTCGGAGGAACACCTGCGCAAGGTGATCGAACGCATCGTGTCCAGAGTGGGCCGACGGATCGACGAGTCATCCCCTCTGGTGGATGCCCGGCTGGCCGACGGCTCCCGCGTGAACGCCGTGATCCCTCCCCTGGCGGTCAACGGTTCGTCCCTGACCATCAGGAAGTTCGCGACTGACCCGTTTCAGGTCCACGACCTGATTGGCTTTGGCACCCTTTCCCCGGATATGGCTGAGCTGCTGGATGCCTGCGTCAAGGCACGGCTGAACATCATCGTGTCCGGCGGTACCGGCACCGGGAAGACCACCCTCCTCAACGTCCTCTCCTCTTTCATCCCGGAGGGCGAGAGGATCGTCACCATCGAGGACGCAGTGGAACTGCAACTCCAGCAGGACCACGTGGTCCGGCTGGAAAGCAGGCCCAGCAACATCGAGGGTAAGGGAGAGATCACCATCCGGGACCTGGTCCGCAACTCCCTCCGTATGCGTCCCGACCGCATCGTGGTGGGCGAGGTCCGCGGTGGCGAGACACTTGACATGCTGCAGGCCATGAACACCGGCCACGACGGATCCCTCTCCACCGTCCACTCCAATTCGCCCCGCGACGCAATTGCCCGCCTGGAAACTCTCGTCCTGATGGCCGGGATGGACCTGCCACTCCGCGCGGTCCGCGAGCAGCTGGCCGCTGCAGTGGACGTCATTGTGCAGCTCACGCGGCTTCGTGACGGTACCCGTCGGGTCACCCATGTGACCGAGGTCCAGGGTATGGAGGGGGAAATCGTGACCCTTCAGGATGCCTTCGTCTTCGACTACAGCGCGGGTGTCGACTCCAACGGCCGTTTCCTCGGGGTTCCGGTGCCAACCGGAGTCCGCCCGAAGTTCACTGACCGGTTCCGCGACCTCGGTATAGAGCTCTCTCCCAGCGTTTTCGGTTCCCCCATCAACGGCAGGACTGAGCGATGATTCCTGAACCGTCGGGAATGCAGCTCCTACTGGGAATTGTCGCCTGTTTCGCAGCCCTGGGCGCGGCAATCTTCCTCGTGCTCATTCCCCGTCCTCAACGCAACTCGCTAAACCGCACCAGAACGGCTGACACGTCATCACCAATCCAGCTGACCCAATTGGCGAGCCTGACCACCGGCATGGTCGACGGTCTGCTCAAGCGGCGCAACCTGATGGGAGGGATAGCAGCCAAAATCGAGGGAGCAGGACTAAAGATCCGGCCAGCAGATTTCGTTGTGCTGACCGGCAGCGGCACGGTACTCGCAGCCTGCGTAGGTTTGATCCTTGCCGGGCCGTTCTTCGCCATCCTCCTTGCTATTGCTGCACCCGTCCTCGTCAAGGTTGGCCTTGGGGTGCTGACGTCCCGCCGTCAGAAGCAGTTCGCTGAGCAACTGGATGACACCCTGCAATTACTGGCAGGCGGCCTGCGGGCCGGACACAGCCTCTTGCGCGCGATTGATGCAGTATCCGCCGATTCAGAGGCTCCAACCACTGAGGAGTTCACCCGGATCATCAACGAGACCCGACTCGGACGAGATCTCGGCGATGCCCTCGATGACGCTGCAGACCGGATGCAGTCCGAAGACTTCTCCTGGGTGGCACAGGCTATCGCCATCCACCGCGAAGTGGGAGGGAACCTCGCGACGGTCCTCGATCAGGTGGGTCAGACCATTCGGGAGCGTAACCAGATTCGTCGTCAGGTGGATACGCTCAGCGCAGAGGGCAAGTTGAGCGCCTACATCCTGATGGCGCTGCCGTTCGCCATGGGTGCAATCCTGATAGTCGTTAGTCCCGGGTACATGGATCCGATGTTCCAGCATCCCATCGGCTACGTCATCATGGGGGTCTCCGTAATCCTGCTCCTGGTGGGTGGAGTGTGGATGAAGAAGGTGGTCTCGTTCAAGTTTTAACGCACTGTCACTCGGGCTGGCGCCTGGAAGGAGGATCAAATGCCACCACTGGTAATACTTAGCATCCTGGCCATCGTGGCTGCGGTGCCGCTCCTTGGATGGTCGGTCGTCGGGAATCGAGCGCCGGGACGAACCCAGATCCAGCACAATCTGATCCGCGGTCTCACCAATGAGACCAAGGTGAAGCAGCGCAACGGTGCCTGGCTCGAAACCATCGCCGGTCGCTTCACCCCGGACCGCCTGGTCGCAAAACTCGACCGCCGGCTTGCTCTCGCAGGTCGGCCAGCGGGATGGCCGCTGCGGCGAGTGGTCACCGGAAAGATCCTGTTGGCCATGGCTGCGGCAGTTCTCGGGATTCTCTATGTCAGTGGCGCACCGGGAGCCCGCAGTGTCCTGCTCGCTGTGGCCTTAACCGCAATCGCCTACTTCGTCCCTGACCTTCTCGTCTACAGCAAAGGCACCGAACGCCAGGCAGCCATTGCGCTCGAGTTGCCCGACACCCTCGACCAGATGACCATCGCTGTCGAAGCGGGACTCGGCTTCGACTCCGCGATGGCGCGTGCCGGACAGAATGGGAAGGGCCCCCTCTCAGCGGAGCTGGTCCGCACCCTTCAGGACATGCAGCTGGGGATGGCACGCCGTGAAGCGTACGCGGCCCTGCTCTCCCGGACGAATGCGCCAGATCTGCGGAAGTTCGTCAACGCAATCGTCCAGGCGGACCGATACGGTATCTCGATCTCCAGTGTGCTTCGGGTGCAGGCGAGCGAGATGAGAATGAAGCGACGCCAGCGTGCCGAGGAAAAAGCCATGCAGATTCCGGTAAAGGTACTGTTCCCCCTAATGGTCTGCATCCTGCCGGTGCTCTTCATCGTGGTCCTGGGGCCAGCGGCAATCAAACTCATGGAGACACTAGGGTAAGGACCGCCCTGCGGCGCCCATCTGGTGGGCCGCGAACCATCCGGGTACCTTGTCGGCGGGCATCGCTGGCGACCATAGGTAGCCCTGGGCGAACTGGACTTCCATGCGGGACAGCTCACGGAGCTGCTCCACGGTTTCCACCCCCTCTGCCACTACCCGTAGGCCGAGCGCACGCCCCATGGCGGCAATTGCCTCCACAATGGGTCCAGCATGCGCATCGCTTCCCCCGAGCCCCTCGGTGAAGGAGCGGTCAATCTTCAATGATGTGACGGGGAAGCGGCGGAGGTAGCTCAGCGACGAATACCCAGTCCCGAAGTCGTCGATGGCGATCCCGATGCCGAGGCTCCGCAGTTTTGTCAGCGTCCTCAACGATTGGTCGGCGTCGCCCATCAGCACCGACTCGGTGATCTCCAGTACCAGGGCGGCCGCGTCGATCCCGGTTGCCCGGATCGCCTCATCCACGGCGGCCGGCAGGCCCGGATCCTGGAGTTGCCGAGCGGACAGGTTCACCGAGATCCGCCAGTTCGCGGCGCCGGGCACCTCTGATTTCCAAAGCTGGGCCTGCTTCAACGTCTGATGCAGCACCCACAGACCAATCGGCACTATCTGGCCGGTCTCTTCGGCAACAGGAATGAACGAGTCAGGGCCAATCAGGCCATGTTCTGGATGCTGCCAACGCAGCAGAGCCTCAAACCCGATCGGTTCACCTCCGGCAACATCCACCACCGGTTGATAGTGAATTTTCAGTTGATCCCGTTCGATAGCGCGAGGCAGTTCCGACTCCACTGCGAGGCGCAGTTCGGCACGACGGTGCATCGCCTCGTCAAAGAGAACTGCCTTCTTCCTGCCACTCCCCTTCGCCCGGTACATCGCGGCGTCCGAGTTGCGGAGCAGAGATCCGGGGGTGTCGTCGACGTCAGAGATCGCAATGCCGATGCTGACGTCGACAAAAACTTCCCGCTCGAGGAGCTCGAACGGCCGTTGCACAGCGGTCCGGATACGCCGGGCCAACTGGGTCGCATTTTCCTCGGTCATATCCAAGCACACGATCACAAATTCGTCACCGGCAAAGCGTGCCAGGGTGTCTTCGGGGCGCACCGCGTCCTGCAACCGTCCAGCCAGCTGCACCAGCAGGCTGTCCCCAGCCGCATGCCCCAGACCATCATTGATCACTTTGAACCGGTCGACGTCGAGAAAGAGCAACCCCACCCGGGTTCCCCGCAGGGCACAGTGGGCGAGCGCACTCTCAATGCTCTCGGTGAGCAGCGCCCGGTTGGCCAACCCGGTGAGCGGGTCCCGGAACGCCAACCGTTCAAGCGCCTGTTCGCCGAGTTTGCGCTCGGTGATGTCCATAGCGGTCCCCAGCATTTTGACCGGTGTGCCGTCGCTGTTCCTCTCAAGGGTGCCCCGGGCGGACACCCACCGGGTGTCCCCTTCCGGCGTCATGACCCGATAGGTGAACTCGACCGGTCCACCCCGGGCAATGAGATCATCCCAGATCTGGACGACCCGTCCGCGGTCGGCGGGGTGGACGGAGCGCACCAGAGGCTCCCGCGCGCCCGTTGACCTCACCGGCATCCCGTGGATCCGGCAGTACTCGTCGGACCACCAGACGCGGCCTGTAATTGCATCCCATTCAATCGACCCCACATGTGCCATTTCTTGGGCGGCGGCGAGCCGGTCCCGTTCCAGATCGGACGCCGCGCGTAGCGTGTTGAGTTCGGTGACGTCGCGTGCGATGGCCGACGACCCGATCAGCTGGCCCGAGGCGTCATACATGGGTGACAACGTCAACGAGATGTCCATCAGGGTGCCGTCCTTGCGCATCCCCAGGACATACTCACCCATCACCGATTCGCCCCTCCGGAGCCGATCCCGTAACCCCTCGTCCGCCCTCGAGCGCTCCACCGGGGACAGCATGGCGACGCTCTTCCCGATCGCTTCCTTGGCCGAGTAGCCGTACATCTTCTCGGCCCCGGCGTTCCAGCTGGTGATGATCCCGTCGAGGGTGGCCCCGTTGATTGCATCATTCGACGACTCAACAAGGCTGGAGAGACGTCCCACCTCAGCCTCGGCCTGCTGTGACTCGGTGGTGTCAGTGGACACGTCGATCACGGCGGTCACCTTGCCCTCGGCGTCGTACAGCGGCGTGACAGTTGAGTAGACCGACAGCCGGCGCCCGTTGCGGTGCTTCGTCCAGTGCTCGCCGGCCCACGTACCCCCAGCAGTGACCTGGGCGATGATTGCCGCCGCCTTTGAGCCATTCTCGAACAGGGCGAGATCAGCGAAGTGACGGCCCACGGCTTCGCCTGCTTTCCAGCCCAGCATGCCCACCGACGCGTCGTTCCAGTACGTGATCCTGCCCTGAAGGTCAATGGCGATCACAGACTGGCCGACGGCGTTCAGCAGTGAAGCCTGAAAAAGGATTTCCTGCTGTCCCAACATCTGGCGTGTGATGTCGAGGTGGGTGATCACCAGACCCCCGCTGTCGCTTCGGCAGATCCGGGTCCGAATCCAGCGCTCCCCGCCGCGCGTCGAGTACTCAAGAGCCAGGTTCTGTTCCTCTCCACCCAGCACGGTGCGCAGACCACGGGAGACCACCATCGCCGCGTCGTCCCCGTGCGCCGCCGCATCATCGCACACCGACGTGTAGCATTCCCCTGCTCCGTGGGTTCCGCGTGTGCCAAAGGGCTGGGGGAACTTCTCCCACTCCCGGTTGACCTCCGAAATGACGCCGTCTGCTGTGATGAGAGCTACTGCCACTGGCAGGGCGTCGAGGGATTCGCGCAACCCTGGCTGT
Source organism: Arthrobacter sp. 260 (assembly GCF_013116745.1). Classification (GTDB taxonomy): domain Bacteria; phylum Actinomycetota; class Actinomycetes; order Actinomycetales; family Micrococcaceae; genus Arthrobacter_D. The sequence continues at coordinate 61,892 of NZ_JABFOE010000001.1, read as the reverse complement.
GCCTGCGGCAGCGGATTTCCCTCGGGCGAGACCGAGGGATGGTGCGTGGTCATAATCACAGCCTATGCCCTGCCACGGTAGATAATGGGCGAATGGACCGCCAACAGGACGACCAAGCGGGACGGACAGTCCTGCCACGATCGGTGCTGGCCCTCCCCCCGGCGGTACGGCTATGGACTGGCGTGGTGACGGCCGTCTTGTGCGCGCTCGTGCTCTGGCGATTTGGGTGGTCCCCCGCCACCCCCGCTTTCCTTGCACTGCCGGTTTTCGCTGTGGTGCTGGGAGTCGTGGATCTCCGGACCCGCCTCCTGCCCAACGCCCTTCTGCTGCCGTTCGGCGTCTGCGCGCTGGCACTCTTCTCGGTGGCGAGCCTCGTCTCCGGGGAATGGGACCGGTTGGTAGGGGCGATCGTTGGCGGCCTCGCCATGTTTGCCCTCTACCTGGTCCTGGCGCTCGTCTCACCGGGGGGCCTAGGCATGGGGGACGTGAAACTCGCCGGGGTGTTGGGACTCTACGGAGGGTACGCCGGGGTGAATGCCTGGGCGGTGACCGTGCTGGGCGGTTTCATTCTCGGGGCACTGATCGGTGTTTTCCTGCTGCTCGCACAAAAGGCGTCACGCCGCTCGGTATTCCCGTTTGGGCCGCCGATGATCGTGGCTTGCCTTGCCGGGGTGATGATATTCGCCTAGGGGCTGCGGGGCTTCCCCGGCAGTTCTGTAGGATGGCTGGACGAGCCTGTGGTCTACGTCACCTACGGCTCCGGTCTGGGGGATTGGGGAGACGCATATGACGCACTGGCTGCTTGCTGTGCGACGCGCGGGCCCCCGACGTGGACTCCTTACCCTGATCCTCATCACCATCGCCTTCATCGCTGCCTCCCTCTCCACTGTGGTGGGCCACACCCAACTGGCTGCCACTGGGGCTCTGCGGGAGATCGCCGGTGGCACCTTCACCGAGGACAACTACTTCCGGCTGCACACCACCACCGCCGCCGACGACGCTTCCCTCCAGCTGGAGGCCGCCGCCGCGAAGTTTAGTGATCTTTCCCTGGACGATGGGCTGGCTATCGCCTCGGTTCCCTACGCCGATCCCCGCGCCGTCGACGACGACTCGCTTCCGGCCGATCTCGGCGTCATCCCGTTCGGGTGGATCCCCTCGGAGCGCACGGCCCTCATCGAGGGCACACTCGACGCGTTCGGACCGTCCTCCAGCGAAGCTACCGACGACGATGCCCCGACCGGTCCCGTGCCTGCAGCCATCTCCGAGACTTCAGCCGCCACTCTGGACTTGAGGGTGGGTGACACTCTCGTCGTCGACGGCGCGTCGGGCCCCATCACTGTCGAGGCGGTTGCGCTGGTTGCGCCAGACGGAGCCGACGGCGCCTTCTTCCTCCCGGTCCCGTCGCCGGACACGAACACGGGGGCCGGGCAACCTGTTGTCATGGCCGTCCCGGGGCACCACCTTGAGGAATTCTCCGCGGTGAGCAAGGTGCAGTGGGTCTTCACCCTTGACGCGACGACTGTGTCGGCGGCCGGGCTGGCGGGTCTTTCGGCCGGCCTCGCCGACCTGCCACGGATGATGCAAAGCGACCGGACGGTCAGCAACGGGGGCCTCATCCAGTCGGGGGGTCTCGGTCAGCTCCTGGCGACGGCTACTGAGGCGACCCAGAGCGTGAAAGCGGTCATCCCCGTCGCATTGGTGCTCCTCACTGTCCTCAGTGCGGTCACTGTGGTCCAGGTGGCCCGTCTGCTCTCGAACGCCCGAGCGGTGGAGGACTCCCTGGTGGCTGCCCGGGGGGCGTCCGCTACCCAGCGCACCGCCCTCAACGCGTTAGAAATCGTCCCGCTGGCCAGTGCAGGATCCCTGGGGGGTTGGTTAGCCGCGGTTGTAGCAGTGCCGCTGCTGAGTACCGGCGTGGTCACATCCACCGGGTGGGTCCCCGCGGCCACCGAGTTCGCGCTGGCGACCTGGCCAATTCCCCTGACCTGCGTTGCCGTGGCGACCGCAGCGTTCGTCCTGCCCGGTTGGATTGCCGCGCTGCGCTCCCGGCGAATGGTTGGGCAGCCCGAAGGCGGGCGCGGTACCCGGGTTGCCTCGTTCGGCCTGCTGGCGGGAGTTGTCGCTCTGGCCGGCCTGTCAGTGTGGCAGTTCCTTCTCTATGGCTCCCCGCTGTCCCAGGTGGTGGACGGGCGAGTGGACGTCAACCCGCTGGCTGCCCCCGCACCTGCGCTGCTTCTGCTCGCACTCACGGCTACCATCCTGGTGCTTGTGTCTGTGGCCGCGCGCGGAGCCGAACGGCACCTGATCGCCGGTCCAGGGTTCGCTCTTCCGTTCGCCGCGATGCAGGTGTCGCGAAGGATCACCTCACAGCTGATTCCGATTGCCTTGATCTCCTTGACCGTCGGCGGTGCTACCTTCACCGCTGTGTACGCGGAGACGGCGGCGTCCTCCCAACGGGCTGCAGCACATCTGGCCAATGGGTCGGCCGTCCGTGTCAGTGTTCCCGGCCCGTTGAGCATTATTGGGGCAGGAGATATCACCGATGTGGGGACTTTTGCCGCCCTGGACGGTGTGTCGACAGCGTCGAGGGTATACCGGGGTCCAGCGAAAATCGGGTCGGAGGATGTTCCTCTCATCGCCCTGGACTCCGGGGAGCTGAGTGGTCTCCTCGGCGAAAGCTCCAGCCCGTTCGACGTTGGGCGCGTGGCGGCGGCATTGACACCGCGGCCGACGCCCACCACTCCGGACTTTGAGCTGCTGGCGGGGACAAGCACCCTGGAACTGGACCTCCGCACCTCGCCCCTCGCTACCGGAGGGGACGGATCACCCGGGGCCAGCCGGAATGCTGCGCTCACTGTCTGGCTTCTGGACACCACCGGGCAGCTTGTTCCCGTCGAAGCTGGCTCGATCAGATTGCCCGTCGCCGAGGCTCAGGAGCATGTCCTGACCGTCGGCCTGCCGGCAGGGCTGGAGCTGATGCGGGTGGCTGCAATCGATTTCATCATCCCTCCCGGAAGTGAACCTCGGGGGTATTCCATTGAGCTGAGGGGCCTCACCGGTAACCTGGGTGGAGGCACCGGCCCCTCGGGATTCGAGGGGAACTCCAGCATCGGGCTGGCCCCCAGTGCTATCCCCTCCGGTCTGCTGGCTCTCTCCAATCTGCCCGCCGGGGTGGGCGTTGTCTTTCCGGGAGACCAGTTCCAGGCTGGACGGGTTGGTGCCCGCCTGATGCCTGATCCGCTGTCGCAACCGCCGGTGCCGGTAGCGGCCACAACCGCCCTCCTGCGGATCCTCGACCTCGGGGTGGGAGACGAGACAACGCTTCGTCTCGGCGGGGTTGAGCTGGAGGCGTTGATCAGTGCGGAAGTGCCGGTGGTCCCCGGCACCACCGCATCGGCCGCGGTGATGGTCGATCTGCAGGCCTACGGCCAGGCGATGCTGGGCGAATCCTCGGTGCAGCCCCGCCCCGCTGAACTCTGGCTGGGCGCAGCCAACCCGGCTGCCGCGGAATCGGCCGCAGCCGCTGCTGCCACCGCTTCCAGGGGCACCGGCGCACTAATTGACACCGCGAACACCGATACCAGCGCGCAGTTCCTGGCTCCCGGTACTACTGCCCTGTGGCTCGGCACCGGTGGATCCCTGGCTATCAGCTTCGTCGCCCTGATGGCATGTGTGATTGCTTTGGTTCGTGCGCGCGCCGAGGAAGTCGCAGTGCTCCGGGCGGTAGGGCTCGCTGCCCGCAGCCAGGCGCGTGGCAGGCGGGGAGAGTTGCAGGCGGTAAGCGCGGCCGCCATCGTGCTGGGGGTGATGGCCGGAGCCGCCGTATCGGCCCTTCTGGTGGGACCCCTCGCTGAGGCGGTGCTAGTGGGGGCCGCTGATACGCTGCGCGCGCCGTTGCGGCTCGCCGTCGTCCCGCTGGTCGCCATTCTCCTGGCGCAAGGTCTCGCGGTGGCTGGAGCAGCCTGGTATTACGGATCGCGGGTGTGGCATCAGGCCATGAGTGCGCCGGTGCCGGGACGGGTCACCGGATGAGCCTCTTCCTGTTGCTACGCCGCCAGTTCCGCCACTACCGGGGCCCGTCGATTCTCTTGGCAGTGATTGTCCTCGTGGTCTCGGGCATCCTCACCATGTGGCCGCGCGCCATTGACGCAATGTATGCACAGGACCTGCGACAGACTCTCGGTTCGGCAACAGGCAGCCAACGGGACTTCATCGGGTACCTGTCCGCGCCCCCGCCCCTCACCGACCTGGACGCGGGTTTTGACGGAACGAATCCCGGCGCCACGACCCAGCTCGCCACCACGCTGGACCGGATTCGCGACGACCTGCCCCAGCCATTGCGCGGCATGGCCGGGGATGCCCGCTGGAAGGTGACCGGATTCGAGTCAGTGATCCGCGGGCCCTTCCCCACCGGCATCTTCAGTGTCGACCTGAACTATGCCGCCGATCCGCTGATCCTGGATCATATCGAGTTGAGCTCCGGGTCTTTGCCCGGCCCGCTCAGTCTTGACGATCCGGGGACGGAACCCCTCGAGATCCTCCTGTCCGCCGATTCCGCTGCTGCCGCGGGGTGGGAGGTCGGCGAGGAACGCCCCGGTGCTGTCCTGCGCTCATTCAACGACGTCGACCTTCCGCCCGACCGGCCGGTGTTGCTCACCGGCACTTACGACCCCAGGGACGCAGCCGATCCCTACTGGACCATCAATACCGACCTCCTGACCGCTGTGGAGGAGATAAACCCGAACACTGGAACCCTCGTCACGGCGACTGCTGTCGTCAGCCCCGATGCGTTTGCCCCCACCTTCGGGATGACTGAGCGCACCCAGACCACCATGTGGTTGCCGCTGGACGGGTCCCGGCTGGAGGCAGCCGCTGCCCCGCTGATCGAGGCCCAGCTGCGCCAGGCCGTCGGAGCGCCGCACGCTATCCCGAGCACCAGCCCGAACCAGACGGCCCAGTTCAACTCGGGTGCGCCCGCCCTAATGGCCGAGTCGACGCAGCGTGCCGCATCGACTAACCAGATCCTTGCACTGCTGGCCTCCGGCCCGCTGGGGGTCTGCCTGGCCACAGCGGCCGTAGCCGTCCGCCTCGTCGTCGACCGGCGACGCACGGCCGTGGAACTGGCGGGCGCCCGGGGTGCCTCCGCTACCCAGCTCAGAACTATTCTCGGGGGTGAGGGATTGGTCCTTGGTATTCCCGCTGCTGTTCTCGGAGCGCTGCTCGCGGCGGTGGCTATCCCGGTCCCCTTCAACCCCCTGCACTTTGCCTGGGCGGTGGTTGCCGCTCTGGTTCCGGCAGTGCTGCTGGCTCTGCCCCATCCGCCGGCCGCAGTCCGTGGGACGGGCGGCGGGAGCACTGCGAAAACGCGGCGTCGCTGGCGGCTCGCTCTGGAGGCGCTCGTCGTCGGTCTGGCGACCACCGCAACGATTCTGATGTTTCAGCGGGGCATCGACCAGCGGGTCCTGGACCTGGGGGCGGTTGACCCGCTGCTCTCGGCCACTCCCCTGTTGATCACGTTGGCCGCCTGTGTCCTCGTCCTCCGGCTCTACCCGCTGCCACTCGCCCGGTACGCGAAGCACCAGCAGGGCGCTCCCGGTCTGATCGGATATCTGGGCGCCGTACGCGCCCTCCGCTCGCCGGGCGGTGGGCTACTGCCGGTCCTGGCGCTGATCGTGGGGTTGGCGGTCGTCGTATTCGCCGGCGTGCTGCTCTCCACCTTCCGCGCGGGTGTCACCGACGCTGCACAGCACGGCGTCGGCGCCGACCTGAGGATCCAGGGTTCGCCACTGTCAGCCCAGTCGGTGGAGAAAATCCGGGAACTGGAGGGTGTAGAGAACATCGCGGGTGTCTCGGACCTGGGACAGCTGCGGGTCCGCGACAGCGCGGCCGGTGAGAATTCGCTGGTCCGCGTCCTCGCCATTGATCCCGCCGAGGTGAGGATCGCCCAGCAGGGGTCGGCTGGTGCGTTCCCCACCGACCTGCTGGGGCTCCTTGAGCGTCCGGCTGCCGGGGGGACCCTGCCCGTCCTGATGTCGTCAGCCGTGGGACTCACGCCGGGAAGCAACGGAACCCTCAACTACCGCAACGCAGCGCGCCCCATCAACATTGTGGGTACCGGCCCCGAACAGATCACGTTGGCCACCGGTTCAAACTGGCTGCTGGTGAGCACCGCTGCGGTCAACGCCCTCGACGAGCGGACCTTCGAACCATCAGTGGTGTTCCTTGACCTGGCCCCGGCTGCCGACGACGCGGCGATCCGGGAGGCAATCGCGGGTGTCACCCCCACCCCGCTACTGATCCAGACGCCCGCCGAGTTCGAGGAACTGACGCTCGGTTCGCCATCGGGCGCTGGCCTGCAGGCGGGTTTGTGGACAGTAATCGTGTTCATGGGGGTGCTCTGCGCCCTCACCATCGTGATGACGTCGGTGGTCAACGCGCCAGCGCGGAATCGTCTCCTCGCTTTGTTGCGGACCCTCGGTTTCCCGCGCCAACGCGACGGCGCACTTCTCCTCTGGGAGCTGGGACCGATAGCGGCGGCGGCCTTGGTCGCTGGCACGCTGCTCGGTTTCATACTTCCCCTGCTCATCCTTGACAGCATTGACCTCGCCGCTTTTACCGGTGGTGGGCCGCAACCCGGTATTACCGTGGATATCACGCTGACTCTGTGGTTGCTGGCGGGATTCCTCGCCGTGACCGCGTTCTCGATCGCTGCCGCCGTCGCCGTTGGCCGGAGACAGCGGGTAGCGACTGTACTTCGCATGACCGACAGCCATTGATCTCTGGAAGGACAACCGTATGGACACCCCCGACATCCTCTGTGAGGACGTGGTCCGGATCTTCCGTGGCGACGGTATCGAGGTGCAGGCCCTCCAGGGATTGAACCTGACGGTGCAGCCAGGTGAAATGACGGCGCTCATTGGGGCCTCCGGGTCTGGAAAGTCGACCCTGCTCACCATCCTGTCTGGCCTGGACACGCCCACCGCCGGGACCGCACGGGTTGCGGGGGTGGACCTGTCGGACCTGACGAGGACCGCCCGCTCGGCGTACCAGCGGGACACTGTTGGCTTCGTCTGGCAGCAAACCCCCCGGAACCTGCTGCCCTACCTGACCGCCGCGGAGAACGTGGCTCTGCCCATGACCATCTCGGGGCGGAAGGACCGGAAACTGAGGGTCGCCGAGCTGCTGGAACTGACGGGCGTCGGGTACTGCGGCGATCGCACACCGGCACAGCTTTCCGGAGGCGAGCAGCAGCGGGTGGCGATCGCCGTCGCGATAGCCAACTCGCCCCGCGTCATCCTTGCCGACGAGCCCACCGGTGAACTCGACGAACAGACCTCAGCCGATGTGCTCGAGGCCATGCGGTCCGTCAATGAAGGGCTGGGAACCACCACCCTAATCGTTACCCACGATCCGGCAGTTTCGGAGCATGTGAAACGGACGGTCCAGATCCGCGACGGGCGTTGTTCCACCGAGACCCTGCGCCGTTCAGGTACCGCTGACAACGGTGATCATCATCTAATCGCTGAAGAGTTCGCGGTCATCGACCGGGTGGGGAGGCTCCAGCTGCCCCAGGACTTCATGCGGTCCCTGGATATTCGGGATCGGGTCCGTCTCGGTCTGGAGGACGACCATGTGCGGGTGGCCCCGGCGACCCCTGACAATGCCATCCCTGCTGTGACCACCACCAAGGACACCCCATGACCGTCCTCCCGAACGACTCAGTTCCCGCCCTGCGCGCCTCATCGCTGCACCGCACCTACGGCGTGGGGAGTGCTGCGGTCCATGCCTGTCGCGACGTGAGCCTGAGCGTCTTTCCCGGTGAGCTGCTGGTGGTCCGTGGCCGCTCCGGCTCGGGCAAGACCACCCTGCTGAACTGTCTCGGTGGGCTGGATGAACCCGACAGCGGCACGGTGTTCCTCGGTGACCGTGACCTAACCATTCTCAGCGAGGACGAACGGGTGGCGCTGCGCCAGACCAAGGTGGGATTTGTTTTCCAGTCCTTCGGGCTGATCTCCATCCTGTCGGCGGCGGAAAACGTCGAGGTCCCGATGCGGCTGATCGGGCTTCCCGTCGCTGAACGGCGGGCCCGGGTGGACGAACTCCTGGATCTGGTTGGCCTCGCCGATCACCACCACCAACGTCCCGCCGAACTCTCGGGGGGTCAACAGCAACGCGTTGGGCTGGCACGGGCGCTGGCCAATCGTCCCCGGGTGCTGATCGCTGATGAGCCCACCGGTCAGCTGGACAGTGTCACTGCCGGAACGATGATGGACCTCATCAGTGACCTCGTCCACACCCAACAGGTCGCTGCGGTGGTCTCGACCCACGATCCGCTCATGATCCAGCGGGCCGATCGACTGGTAGAGCTCCATGACGGCGAACTGGTCCGCGATCTGGACCTGTCGTTGCGGTAAAACCGGCGCTTGATCCGCTCCATTTGTAGGAATGACGAAGCTTTTCCGCAGGGTCTCGGCGGAGGCACCCCAACCGGGTATTTCGAACGTATCCTTGGGAAATGTTGAAGATAGGCTACGCCGGGCGTGAGGCGGTGATCATGGCAATTTCGGTGGCTGCGTCTGCGGCGGATTCCGCGAAATGCGAGCCGTGACCGTCCCGGAACGCAGACGACTTCCCCTTGTTGACCGCGAAACGCTTGACCGCCTGCAGGACCACCTCGACCATCCGACAGCCGTGAGATCGTTTGTCCTCGAGTTCGTTCAGGCCTGGGATGAAAGGTACCTGCGGCTGTCCACCGACATTGAGCAGTGCAACAGTGTCAGCGCACTGGATGCCATTCTCAGCATCAAGACCACTTCGACGATGGTGGGCGCGGTCAGGCTCGCCCAGCTGGCTTCCGGCGTGGAGGACCTGATCAGGGTCGACGAGTTTTCAGCGGCCGCAGAGCTGCTGCCCCGTCTGAACTCCTGCGCTCTGGAGACTACCGAAGAACTGTTGCTCGGCGGGGAAGCGGCCAGCGACGAGGAGACTCCCGGGTGACGATCGGGGCACAACGACACAGTTCGGGCGGTTCAGTCCTGGCGGGGCGCCAGCCGGTAGCCGACGCCGCGGACCGTGAGCAGCCACTTCGGTTCCCGCGAGTCCTCACCCAGTTTTCTTCGCAGATTGCCCATGTGGACTTCGACCGCCCGTTCGTCGGCGTCACTGATGAAGGCATCGTCCCGGTAATGGTGCCCGCGCACCACTCTTACCAGGTTGGCCTTCGTGCGAACCGCCCCTCCGCTGCGCAGCAAGTCATGCAGTAGGTCGAATTCGCTGCGGGTCAGGCTGAGTGTGGTACCTGGAAGGCTGGCCGTCCGAGTCTCGTGGTCGAGCGTCAGCCCGTTGTGCTTCAACAGTCCAGACTCGCTATCGACCGTTTCCAGGGGCGCGGCGCTTGCACCGATCGGGCCCTGGCCTCGCGGGCGGCGAAGCATCGCGGCGATCCGTGCCCTCAGTTCCCGCGGGCGAAACGGTTTGGTGATGAAGTCGTCGGCCCCGGATTGCAGTGCCGTCAAAGTGTCGAGTTCGTCAGTGCGGGCGGTGAGCATCAATACATAACAATCGCTCGTCGAACGAATCCGTCGGAGCACCTCGTAGCCGTCAATGTCAGGGAGCCCCACGTCAAGGGTCACTATCGTGGCGCTGTGCTGGGCGACCAGTTCAACACCCTCGCGTCCCAGACCCGCCGAATGAACCTCGAAGCCGGACTGGGTGAGAACAGCGTCGACCAGGTTCCGCACATCGTCATCGTCCTCAATGACAATTGCTACTCCGGGATCGCTCATATCTCATTCCCTAGTCTTCGCTGGAACCCAACCCGAGGGGGTGGCGCCCTGTCAAGGATGTACCTCTCATTTCACAATACTCACCTTTGGCTCCCAGCATACTCGTTTGGGACCGGGTACTGATCCCCTGCGGTGGCTATCGCTCAGGGAATCCGGGAGGATAATGGACGCATGCATCGCTTACGGCCAGGGGACGCCGACATTGCACCACCAGAGCACACACCTTTCACGGCGCCCACCACCTCGACATCGCAACAGTTCTGGCTGCTCGGGGACAAAGTGTTCGAACGAAAGCTGGGTCTGCGCGGGAAGACGGCACTCTTCCAGCTGCCACTTACCCTCATCATTGTGTTGATCGCCGCATCGGCGCCCTTCCTCAACCCGGAGGTTTTCGACAACGGTGCATTTCTGGTAGGCCTGGGCCTCCTCCTCCTGCTGTTCGTCGCGTGCCTGCTTATGCCGTGGGAGCGGTTCCCGCCGGAGGCCATCCTCGCCATCCCGCTACTGGACTTCATTGCCATCGGTTTTGTCCGTAACGGTGCCTACGAGTCCCTTCCCGGGCTTGGGGCGCTATCTCTGTTCCCGGTGATCTGGCTCGCTGTGTCGGGGCGAATGGTCGTGGTTTCAGCGCTGATCAGCTTTGTTGCGCCCTACCTGATCGTCCACTATCCGCTGCTTTCAACCTTTTCGATGACCGGGCTCAAGGCAGTCGAAACGCTGTTGATCCCCACCGCAATGCTTGCCGTCTTTCTCACAATGCGCCTCTCAAGTACCCGGTTGATGCAGCAGATCGTCGAGCTGGACCGGAAGAATCAGGCTGTGAGCGTCTTGGAGGCTGAGAGCGGGAACCGGGAGCGGTTGCTGGCCGCGATCCTCGACACGGTCGGCGTCGGCGTAGTCGCGGTGGACACGGAGGGAAGGACGCTCCTTTCCAACCGGCAACAACAGCTTTTCCTCCAGGCTGCAGACCAATCGGATGCCAAGGACGAGGATGTGCTGCCGTTCTCCGGCAGCAAGGGCGGGGCGCCCCTGCCCGGCTCCATGCACCCAATCCGCCGCGCGGTCAACGGAGAATGCTTCTCCAACAATTTGCTCTGGCTAGGCGAGGGCGACACCCAGCGCGCCGTCTCCACCGCTGCACGGCCAATGATCGACACCGAGGGGAACTTCGCCGGATCGGTCATCGTGTTCAACGACGTTACCGAACTGGTCGGATTGCTCACCGTGAAGGAGGACTTCGTTGCCAACGTCACGCATGAGATCAACACCCCACTGACCTCTATCGTCGGCCACCTCGACCTTGTCCTGGAATCGCAGGAACCCCTGACACCGGCGGCCCACCAATCACTCATCGTTGCCAGACGGAACGCAAAAAGGCTGTCGGTGTTGGTCTCCGACCTCCTATCCTCCACCACCCAAGCGATGAGCCTGCATCCGCAACCCACCGAATTATCGGAGCTCGTCGCTTCACGGGTGCGTTCCGCCAAGGCACAGGCCGACGTTGCTGGCGTGAACCTGGTATCCGAACTGCCCGACCGCTTGTGGGTGATCGCCGATCCGCTCCGCATCGGCCAGGTCGTGGACAACCTGCTCTCCAACGCCATCAAGTACTCCCCCGGCGGTGGGGATATCGTCGTGCGGGCCCACGCAGGTCAGGACACCGTCCAGATTGAAGTTCAGGACCGCGGGATAGGGATGACCCAGCGGGAGGCCAGCCTGATCTATGGCCGCTTCTTCCGCGCACGGGGCGCACGTGAGGCAGCTATTCCCGGTGTCGGGTTGGGCCTCGCGGTGACCAAGGCCATTGTCGATGGTCATGGCGGGACAATCAGGTGCGCCAGTTCACCCGGCGTCGGGACCACGTTCACCGTCACACTTCCGAGGACTATCGCTGATACTGCGGCAGCCACCAGCGCGGAACCCTGATCCCCCGCAGCGTGTCAACGGAGGGGTGACACTCCCACTGTGCCGTCGCGCCGGGCGCGGGTCTCCTCGGCCCGTCGACCAATAGACGCGTCGTCGGGATAGCGGACCTCCTCGAGGATCAACGGATGAGGGGCGGCAAGCACCGAGCGCGCTTCCTTCGTGCGGGCGTGCAACCGTTCAAGAAGCCAGGACGGCTCCTTCTCCCCGGACCCCACCCGTAGGGTCGACCCGATCAGTCCACGAACCATGTTGTGGCAGAATGCATCGGCCTGGATGGCAACGGTTATGGTCCCGTCCTCCGCTCGTTCGAAATCGAACCGCTGCAGTTCACGGACGGTTGTCGCCCCGGGGCGGGGTTTCACGAAGGAGCGGAAGTCCTGTAACCCGAGGAGCTGCCGTGCGCCGTCGTTCAGGCGGTCGACCTGCTGTTCTTCAGGGTGCCAGAGGGTGACCCCGCGGACCAGCGGATCACGCAACCCGGGCCGGTCGGCGATCCGGTAACTGTAGCGACGCCACAGCGCCGAGAACCGGGCATCGAAGCCGGGAGGGGCAAGCGAAACCTGCCGGACGACGACCGCCGGAACCTGGTGGCGCTGACGGTCCGATCTTCCAAGTTCGCGGCTGATCGTGGCGCCCAGCCTCCGCAACATTGCGGTTTCCGGCGTCATTTCCTTGCCCCTGCTAAGGCCGCGCCACTCCTCGGGTGTGAGGTCCACGTGCGCCACCTGGCCCCGGGCGTGGACGCCGGTATCGGTGCGGCCCGCGACCGTCAGGCGTGCTGGTCTACGAAGCAGGGTCTGAAGACCGGCCTCGATCACCCCCTGAACCGTCGGCAACCCTGGCTGGACAGCCCACCCGGAGAAGTGCGCCCCGTCGTAGGCGAGATCGAGCCGGACACGCAAAAGCCCGCCATCCTCAACAGGGACAGCGGGCTTTTGCTCAATCACAGTGCTTACACAGCGGCAGAAGAATTACTTCTTGCCGTCGTCCTCAGTGGTGCCCTCTTCGATGACGACAACCTCGTCGGCGCCGGCCTCGGCGCTGACGTTCGTGTCTTCAGCGGCTACCTCTTCGGCCGACGGCGCTGATTCGGCTGAATCCACTGAGTCAGCTGACTCGGGCGAGTCCGGCGAATCGGCTGACTCGGCCTGGACCGGCGCGGCAGGAGCTGCGTTGGCCTTGGACTGTTCTGCTTCTGCAACGACTGACTGCTTCGCTGACATTGGCTCGAGAACCAGTTCGATGACGGCCATCGGGGCGTTGTCGCCCTTGCGGTTGCCGATCTTGGTGATGCGGGTGTAGCCACCTTCGCGCTCAGCAACGGCTGGGGCGATGTCCGTGAACAGTTCGTGGACAATGCTCTTGCTGCTGATGACGCCAAGGACGCGACGACGTGAGGCGAGATCGCCCTTCTTCGCGAAGGTGATCAGGCGCTCGGCGTAGGGACGAAGCCTCTTCGCCTTGGTCACCGTGGTGGTGATGCGCTTGTGCTCGAACAGTGAGGCGGCCAAGTTGGCGAGCATCAGGCGTTCGTGCGCCGGACCGCCTCCGAGACGTGGGCCCTTTGTTGGTGTGGGCATGATTGTTTCTCCTCTAAGTGGTCCTGTCCGCCGCTAGGGGCGGCGGACAGGTCGTTCTAAGTTGTTAGAGCTCTTCGTCGCTGTAAGCGGCGTCGTCCTCTTCAATGGCTGCTGCGCGAGCCGCGAGGTCGAACCCTGGAGGGGAATCCTTCAGGGACAGGCCCAGCTCAACGAGCTTGGCCTTGACCTCATCGATGGACTTCGCACCGAAGTTACGGATGTCCATCAGGTCTGCCTCGGAACGGGCAACGAGTTCACCCACGGTGTGGATGCCCTCCCGCTTGAGGCAGTTGTACGAACGAACGGTCAGCTCAAGATCTTCGATCGGAAGCGCCATGTCGGCTGCCAGGGCAGCGTCAGTGGGCGACGGGCCAATCTCGATGCCTTCAGCGGCGGTGTTGAGCTCGCGGGCCAGACCGAACAGTTCCACCAGGGTGGTGCCTGCCGAGGCCACGGCATCGCGGGGGGCGATGGCGTCCTTGGTTTCGACGTCGACAATCAGACGGTCGAAGTCGGTGCGCTGTTCAACACGGGTTGCTTCAACCCGGAAGGTGACTTTCAGGACCGGTGAGTAAATCGAGTCGACCGGGATACGGCCAATTTCGGAGTCACCGGACTTGTTCTGGGAAGCCGATACATAGCCGCGTCCACGCTCGATGGTCAGTTCGAGCTCGAACTTGCCCTTCGAGTTCAGGGTGGCAATGTGCAGATCCGGGTTGTGGAATTCGACGCCTGCTGGAGGCGCGATGTCCGCTGCCGTGACGACGCCGGGCCCCTGCTTGCGCAGGTAGGCGACGACTGGCTCGTCGTGCTCGGAGGACACAGCCAGGTTCTTGATGTTCAGGATGATCTCAGTGACATCTTCCTTGACACCGGGAACCGTGGTGAACTCGTGCAGCACGCCGTCGATGCGGATGCTGGTTACAGCTGCACCCGGGATCGATGACAGCAGGGTGCGGCGGAGTGAGTTTCCGAGGGTGTAGCCGAAACCGGGCTCAAGCGGCTCGATGACAAACCGCGAGCGGTTGTCGGCGACGACTTCTTCAGTCAGGGTGGGGCGCTGTGCAATAAGCACTTACATTTCCTTTCAGGGAGCATCCGCTATATGACGCAACACAAATGGTGGAAAGGGACAGCTAGCAAGCAACGCTTATTAGCTTAAGGATCTGTGTCGAACGCCGCCCTGGAATGATCCCGGAACCCGGAACCACACTCAGGGCGGCATTCGACGCCGGAAAAGCTAATTAGACGCGGCGACGCTTCGGAGGCCGGCAACCGTTGTGGGCGCTGGGAGTGACGTCCTGGATGGAGCCAACCTCCAGGCCGGTAGCCTGCAGCGAGCGGATAGCCGTTTCGCGACCTGAGCCTGGGCCCTTGACGAAAACGTCGACCTTCTTGACGCCGTGCTCCTGTGCACGCTTGGCAGCAGCCTCGGCTGCCATCTGCGCGGCGAACGGCGTCGACTTGCGAGAGCCCTTGAATCCAACTTCACCAGCGGAGGCCCAGGAAATAACTGCGCCTGACGGGTCCGTGATGGACACGATGGTGTTGTTGAAGGTGCTCTTGATGTGCGCCTGTCCAAGCGCGATATTCTTCTTATCCTTGCGACGCGGCTTACGTACCGCTCCACGAGTCTTGGGGGGCATTGCTTCTCCTACGAAAGGTGATGGGTGAGGTGCCGGGACCGGTGAGGGCCCTGATGGCGAGCAAGCGGCTGGCTAGAACCATTAGCCCCAATTCACAGGGGCCTCCGCTGGCGAGGGTTCCCTGGCTTAGCGAGCGAAGCGAGCTAAGTTAGGGAGCCAGTGGGGATCTAGCGCGCGGCCTTCTTCTTGCCGGCTACGGTGCGCTTGGGGCCCTTACGGGTACGCGCGTTGGTCTTAGTACGCTGTCCGCGCACTGGAAGACCGCGGCGGTGCCGGATGCCTTCGTAGCTTCCGATCTCCACCTTCCGGCGGATGTCGGCGGCTACCTCACGGCGGAGGTCACCTTCGACCTTGTAGTTGACTTCAATGTAGTCACGCAGCTGCAGCAGCTCCGCGTCGGTGAGGTCCTTGACGCGCGTATTCGGGCTGATCCCGGTTTCTGCCAGCGTCTGGTCTGCACGGGTCTTGCCCACGCCATAGATATAGGTAAGCGCTATCACTACCCGCTTTTCGCGGGGAATGTCTACGCCAGCGAGACGTGCCATAGTGGCGGTTCTCCTTTGGTGTTACTGGAGGTCTGAAACAGAGCGGCCTGCTGAGGTTTTCAGCTCCCCGGCCTCCGTGCCCGGGGGTGTGCTCCCATCTAAAGAAGGGAACTGCTCTGCCTTTATGGATGTACTGCTGCTGCGTGAGGGGTTTCTCTCGGAAGGAGAAGAACTATCCCTGACGCTGCTTGTGGCGCGGGTTTTCGCAGATCACGAGTACGTTGCCCTTGCGGCGAACCACCTGGCACTTATCGCAGATCCGCTTGACGCTCGGCTGGACCTTCATGGTTTTCCTTTGCGTTGTTTGCAGATTGTGCTGTAACTACACTCCCTACCCTGAGGCAGGATGGGAGAATTCCTTATTTGTAGCGGTAGACAATGCGACCTCGGGTGAGGTCGTAAGGGCTAAGCTCCACTACCACCCGGTCCTCGGGGAGGATCCGGATATAGTGCTGACGCATCTTGCCCGAGATGTGGGCAAGGACAATGTGACCGTTGGCCAGCTCAACGCGGAACATCGCGTTGGGCAGAGCCTCGTTCACAGTGCCTTCAATCTCAATGACACCGTCTTTCTTGGCCATATCCTCCGCTAACGTCTATGCCCACCGCTTGCGCGGCGAACGAATGGGGTGGTAATTGTTGGCTTACTCCCACCGCAGCAACAGATCCGGACATCCCGGATCGTGCACGCGTGGGCGCCCTAAATGGGCACAGGAGTAGAGACAACCAACAGGCAACTCTACGCTAACGAAGGTGAAATGTTAAATCGCGCGGTGCGTCCGAACCACTACGACAGCGGAACGGGTGTGACCCCCAGCGGCTCCAGCTTTGAGGCACCGCCATCGGCTGCACTGAGGACCCAGATGCCGCGGTCATGCACAGCGACTGTGTGCTCCCACTGGCAGGAGCGACGGCCATCTGTGGTGACGACCGTCCAGTCGTCGTCGAGCAGGGTTGTCTCAAGGCTGCCAAGAACCAGCATCGGTTCAATCGCGAGGCATAACCCGGGCCGGATCTTCGGACCGCGGTGTCCGCTCCGGTAGTTCAGGACGTCTGGCGGCTGGTGCATCTGGGTCCCGATACCGTGCCCTACATAGTCCTGCAGGATCCCCAGAGGGGCGCCGTCGAGCCCGGTGACATAGTCGTCGATCGCATTGCCGACGTCGCCAACGTTGCGTCCGCCGGCCAGGGCCGCGATGCCATGCCACATGGCGGATTCGGTGGCGTCAGAGAGGCGCTGATCTTCAGCACGGGGCTGCCCGACGATGACAGATCGTGCGGAATCCGAGTGCCACCCGTCCACCACTGCGCCTCCGTCGATGGAGAGGATATCGCCGTCCTGGAGTACGTAGTCCCCGGGTATGCCGTGAACCACTTCGTGGTTGACGGAAGCGCAGATGGACGCCGGAAAGCCGTGGTACCCCAGAAAGTTCGAGGTTGCCCCGGCCGACTTCAGTACGTCAGCGAATACCGAGTTCAATTCAGCAGTAGTGACACCGATGGCCGCTGCACCAATAGCCTCGTCCAGGGCCGTCGAAAGCACCAACCCTGCCTTGCGCATCGTGAGGATCTGTTGGTTGCTCTTGTACTCAACCTTTGACTGGCGGAACATCGACAAGTTAGCGCGAACCGTTCAGGGCACTGACCACACGCTCGGTCACCGTGTCGATTGCGCCGATGCCGTCGACGCGCTTGACGATGCCGCGCCCTTCGTACTGTGACACCACGCTCTCCGTCTGCTCGTGGTAGAGGTCCAGACGGTGCCGGATGACAGCCTCGTTGTCGTCGCTGCGCCCGTCAAGCTGCGCACGGTTGGTCAAGCGACGGACCAGTTCCTCGTCGGGGGCTGTCAACTGCAAAACCGCATCGAGCGTCAGTTCGTTCTGGTGCAGAATGTCATCAAGCTCGGTCACCTGGGCGGCGGTCCGTGGGTAGCCATCCAGAAGGAAGCCATCGCGGACGTCATCTTCCTTGAGCCGGTCGCGCACCATCGAGTTGGTGACGCTGTCGGGGACGAAATCTCCGGCGTCCATGAACTTTTTGGCTTCCACGCCAAGCGGGGTTTCGCGCTTGACGTTGTCCCGGAAGATGTCCCCGGTGGAGATTGCTACGACGCCGAGCCGTTCGGAGATCCGCGCCGCCTGTGTGCCTTTACCGGATCCGGGAGGACCGATTATGAGCATGCGTGTCATCGCAACAACCCTTCGTAGTGACGCTGCTGTAGCTGAGCGTCGATCTGCTTCACCGTCTCGAGTCCAACGCCCACCATGATGAGGATTGAGACGCCGCCGAAGGGGAAGTTCTGGTTAGCGTTGATCAGCACGAGGGCGATCAACGGGATCAGTGCTACCAAACCGAGGTAGATGGCTCCGGGGAGGGTGATACGGGACAGCACGTACTGGAGGTACTCGGCCGTTGGCCGGCCGGCCCGGATCCCGGGGATGAACCCGCCGTACTTCTTCATGTTCTCTGAGACCTCGTCCGGGTTGAACGTGATCGCTACGTAGAAGTAGGTAAAGAACACGATCATGGCGAAGTACAGGGCCATGTAGAGCGGGTGGTCGCCGTTTGCCAGGTAGGTGGTGATGAAGTTGACCCATTCCGGTGGCGGTGTCTGCCCATCGGTTGGGGTGTTGAACTGCGCGATCAGGCTGGGCAGGTACAGCATCGACGAGGCAAAGATGACCGGGATAACGCCAGCCATATTCACCTTGATCGGGATGTAGGTGCTGCTGCCGCCGAGGGTGCGCCGGCCGACCATCCGCTTCGCGTACTGCACAGGAATTCTTCGCTGCGACTGTTCGACGAAGATCACCAATGCGACAACGACCAGCCCGATGGCGATAACTGCCACGAAGACAGTCCAGCCCTGGGTGCGGAGGATCTCGCCCAGTGAGGTGGGGAAGCCTGCAGCGATGGCGGTGAAGATCAGCAGTGACATGCCATTGCCGACGCCGCGCTCGGTGATGAGCTCGCCCATCCACATGATGAGGCCGGTGCCTGCGGTCAGGGTGAGGATCAGCAGCAGGATGGTGATGATGCTGTCATCAGGGATGATCGGCACCGGGCAGTCACCCAGCAGCGCACCGGATCGCGCCAGGGAGACAAGGGTGGTGGCATTCAACAGGGCGAGTGCGATCGTCAGGTAGCGCGTGTACTGGGTCAGAGTGGACTGGCCCTGCGCGCCTTCCTGGTGCAGTTCCTGGAAGCGCGGGATCACAACGCGCAGCAACTGCGTGATGATGCTCGCGGTGATGTAGGGCATGATCCCCAGGGCAAAGATGGAGACCTGGAGGAGTGCGCCACCACTGAAAAGGTTCACGAACTCGTAGAGCCCGCCCTCGGTGTTACCGAGTTGCAAGCACTGCTGGACGTTGCCGTAGTCAACACCGGGCGCGGGAATGAAGGCACCCAGGCGGAAGATGGTGATGATTCCCAGCGTGAACAACAGCTTGCGCCGTAAGTCTGGCGTCCGGAAAGCCCGGCCAATAGCGCTAAGCAAGCGTCCTCCTGAAGGTCTTGGTGTCCATGGCGGACAGATACTCAACAACCGAGTCTAACGGTTGAAACCCGGTGCATTGGACCCGGGGGCGCGATTGATGCGCTGATAGGGCGTAAAAAAACTCTTGGTGGGCCGGATTGTTCCGGCCCACCAAGAGTCTAGTTGCTAGATCGGGTAGATCACAGCGGATCTATCTAGAGCCCGGTGACCGAACCGCCGGCTGCAGTGATCTTCTCTGCAGCGCTAGCTGAGTAGGCGTGTACCGTGACATCGACCTTGACGGTGATCTCTCCGGTGCCCAGTACCTTCACGGGCTGGTTCTTGCGAACCGCGCCGTTGGCGACCAGGCTGTCAACCGATACCTCGCCACCGTTGGGGTAGAGCTCCGAGATCTTGTCCAGGTTCACAACCTGGAACTCGACCCGGAACGGGTTCTTGAAACCGCGCAGCTTCGGAAGGCGCATGTGCAGGGGAAGCTGTCCACCTGCGAAGCCTGCCTTGACCTGGTAGCGGGCCTTGGTACCCTTCATACCCCGGCCTGCGGTCTTACCCTTGGAGCCTTCGCCACGGCCCACGCGGGTCTTGGCGGTCTTGGCTCCTGGAGCTGGACGCAGGTGGTGGACCTTGAGCGCGTGAACGCGCTCCGAGTCCCCTGTAACCGTGGCTGCTGCCACATTCTTCTCTGCCATTAGTTGGCCTCCTCAACCTTCACGAGGTGCGGAACCGTGTTGACCATGCCAACGGTAACGGCATCGGCGGTACGGACAACTGTGTGTCCGATGCGCTTCAGGCCGAGGGACCGCAGGGTGTCGCGCTGGTTCTGCTTGCCGCCAATGGCGGACTTGGTTTGGGTGATCTGAAGCTTCGCTGAGCTTACTAACACGCGCTTGGGAGTTGCCATTACGCACCTGCCTTTTGTTCCTGCATTGCGCGCAGCATCGACGAGGAAGCGACCTGGTCCAGTGGCAACCCACGACGGGCGGCTACTGCCTGGGGCTCTTCCAACCGCTTCAGGGCGTCAACGGTTGCGTGAACAATGTTGATGGCGTTCGAGGAGCCGAGTGACTTCGACAGCACGTCGTGGATACCGACGCACTCCAGTACGGCGCGCACCGGGCCGCCGGCGATAACACCGGTACCTGGGGAGGCCGGGCGGAGCAGGACTACGCCCGCAGCCGCTTCACCCTGCACCAGGTGGGGAACGGTGCCGCCAATGCGAGGGACCTTGAAGAAGGACTTCTTGGCCTCTTCAACACCCTTGGCGATGGCTGACGGAACTTCCTTGGCCTTGCCGTAACCGACACCGACCATACCGTTACCGTCACCGACGACAACCAGGGCGGTGAAGCTGAAACGCCGCCCACCCTTGACTACCTTGGATACGCGGTTGATGGCGACGACGCGTTCGACGAACTTGTCCTTGTCGTCTCCGCGACCGCCGTCACGGCCACCGCGGCCGCCGTCGCGACCGCCACGGCCGCCGTCGCGGCCACCGGCGCCGCTGTTGCGGCCACCGCGTTCTCCACGGGCACCACCCTTGCGGTCGTCGGCAGCTGCCGTTGCGGGTGCCTCTGCAGCCGGCGCTGTAGCAGCAGGCTGTTCAGTACCTGTACTCAATTCAGGTTCCTTTGCGTTGTTTTCCTCGGTCACAGTGCCAACCCACCTTCGCGGGCGCCATCTGCGATGGCGGCGATGCGGCCGTGGTACTTGTTGCCGCCGCGGTCGAAGACGACTGCTTCGATACCAGCGGCCTTGGCACGCTCTGCGACGAGGTTGCCCACGCGCTTGGCCTTGGCGGTCTTGTCACCGTCGAATGCACGGAGATCCGCTTCGAGGGTGGATGCCGAAGCAACCGTGACGCCCAGTCCGTCGTCGACAACCTGAACGAACATGTGCCGTGCGGACCGGTTGACTACCAGACGCGGGCGAACCGCTGTTCCGGTGATGCGCTTGCGCACACGGAGGTGGCGGCGTCCACGCTGGGCGGACTTGCTCTTGGAGCTTCGCTTCTTATTAATGCTGATAGCCATGATTATTTACCAGACTTTCCGACTTTACGGCGAACAACTTCGCCTGCGTAGCGCACGCCCTTGCCCTTATAGGGGTCCGGCTTCCGCAGCTTGCGGATGTTTGCGGCGACTTCGCCGACCTGCTGCTTGCTGATGCCGGAGACGGAAACCTTGGTAGGTCCCTCAACGGTCAGAGTGATGCCCTCCGGTGCCTTGACGGCTACCGGGTGGCTGAAGCCCAGTGCGAACTCCAGGTCGGAACCCTTAGCCTGCACGCGGTAACCGGTGCCGACAATTTCGAGGTTCTTCTTGTAACCGTCGGTGACACCGATGATCATGTTAGAGATCAGGGTGCGCGTCAGGCCGTGGAGCGAACGCGATTCGCGCTCGTCGTTCGGCCGGGTGACGGTCAGTGTGTTCTCGTCGAGATCAACCAGGATCGGGCTGGGCACGGTGTGGCTCAGCTCCCCCTTGGCTCCCTTGACGGACACCAGGTTACCGGTGACTTTTACCTCAACACCCGCGGGAACGGAGATGGGGAGACGTCCAATACGTGACATGTGTTTACTCCTTCTCTGTTCCGGCTACCAGACGTAGGCGAGGACTTCCCCACCCACGCCCTTCTTGGATGCCTGGCGGTCTGTCAGCAGTCCGGAGGACGTGGACAGGATTGCGATACCAAGGCCACCCAGCACGTGCGGCAGGTTGGTGGACTTCGCGTAAACGCGGAGTCCGGGCTTGGAAATGCGGCGGATGCCGGCGATTGAACGCTGGCGCTCAGGACCGAACTTGAGGTCGATGGTCAGCTTCTTGCCGACCTCCGCTTCCTCTTCCTTCCAGCCCGCGATGTAGCCTTCAGCCTTCAGGATGTCGGCGACGCGAGCTTTGAGCTTGCTGTATGGCATGCTCACGGTGTCGTGGTATGCGGAGTTTGCATTGCGCAGACGTGTCAGCATGTCTGCCACAGGATCTGTCATTGTCATGTGGGCTCTTGCCCTTCCTCGTAACGGTTTCCGGGGCCCGGTTTAGGGTGTCGGACTTGCGTCCTGCCCTGCCCGGTACGGACCTGGAACGTAGTTAGATTAATCTTCGGATTTGAACGGGAAGCCAAGCGCCTTCAGCAGCGCGCGGCCTTCGTCGTCGGTCTTTGCGGTGGTGACAACGGTGATGTCCATGCCACGTACGCGGTCGATCTTGTCCTGGTCGATCTCGTGGAACATTGACTGTTCCGTGAGTCCGAAGGTGTAGTTGCCGTTCCCGTCGAACTGGCGGCCGCTGAGGCCACGGAAGTCGCGGATACGCGGAAGGGCAAGCGAGACCAGGCGGTCAACGAATTCCCACATGCGGTCTCCGCGCAGAGTTGCGTGGCAGCCGATGGGCATTCCCTCGCGCAGCTTGAACTGTGCGATGGACTTGCGGGCCTTCGTGACCTGAGGCTTCTGACCGGTGATCTGGGTCATGTCGCGGACGGCACCATCGATGAGCTTGGAGTCCTTGGCGGCATCTCCAACACCCATGTTGACAACAACCTTGACCAGGCGAGGAACCTGGTTGACGTTGGTGTAACCGAATTCTTCCTGCAGTCCTGACTTGATTTCAGCGGCGTAGCGCGTCTTCAGGCGCGGGGAGATCTTTGTCTCTACGGCTTCGGTAGTCATTAGAGATCCTTCCCTGATGCCTTGGCGACGCGGATCCGGACCGTGCGCTCTTTACCGTCTTTTTCTACGGTATCGATGCGGTAACCGACGCGGGTCGGCTTGTTGGTCTCGGGGTCAACCACTGCAACATTGCTGATATGGATGGGGGCTTCAATGACCTCGATGCCGCCGGTCTTGGAGCCGCGCTGCGACTGTCCAACCTTGGTGTGGCGGGTAACGCGGTTGATTCCTTCGACGAGGACCCGGTTGTTCTCCCGGAATACCTTCAGAACCTTGCCCTGCTTGCCGCGGTCTCCGCCGCGTTCCTGCTTGGCTCCACTGATGACCTGAACCAGGTCACCCTTCTTGATCTTGAACTTCACTGCTTTGTTCGCTCCCATGGGTTAGAGCACCTCCGGCGCCAGCGAGATGATCTTCATGAAGCGCTTGTCGCGGAGTTCGCGACCAACGGGACCGAAGATACGCGTACCGCGTGGGTCGCCGTCTGTCTTCAAGATCACCGCAGCGTTCTCATCAAACTTGATGTAGGAACCGTCCGCACGGCGGCGTTCCTTCTTGGTGCGGACGATAACCGCCTTGACGACGTCGCCCTTCTTGACGTTACCGCCGGGAATTGCGTCCTTGACGGTGGCGACGATCACGTCGCCGATGCCTGCGTAGCGGCGTCCAGATCCACCGAGAACGCGGATGGTCAAGATTTCCTTGGCACCCGTGTTGTCGGCGACCTTAAGCCGCGACTCCTGCTGAATCACTTATTACTCCTGTCGTCGCGCTGGTTCTCTCTGCGAGCCTTGCGGAACGGATATGGGTTGGCCCCGTAATACTGGTCCTCAGCCTGTGCAGGCACGCGAACACGCCGGCACAAAGAAGCTGAACAAGATTATCGGGCTTTTGTCTCAATCGCCGGTGTGGAAGCTCATACCTCTAACCCACCGGACAGACAAGATTTTCATCTTATCGCGAAAGCGCCCCGGACGCGAAATCGCGGCTGCGAGATCACGACCGGGGCGCAGTCGTTTAGTGCGTGGAAATCGAGTGTGCCTACTTGGCGCGCTCGATAACCTCGACCAGGCGCCACCGCTTGGTAGCGGACAGCGGCCGGGTTTCGCTGATGAGAACGTGATCGCCGATGCCGGCGGTGTTCTCTTCGTCGTGGACCTTCACCTTGGTGCTGCGGCGAAGAACCTTGCCGTAGAGCGCGTGCTTCACGCGGTCTTCAACCTGCACCGTAATGGTCTTGTTCATCTTGTCCGAGACTACGTACCCGCGACGGGTTTTGCGGTAGCCGCGAGCAAGATCGTCCGACGTCGTTGCTTCACTCTTCTGTTCACTCACTTGGCGTCCTCCTTAGTTGCCTCGGTGCCCGCATCCGGGGCGTCTTTGGTGGAGGCCTTCTTGGACTTCTTGGCCTTCTCAGGCTTTGCTTCCTCAACGGGAGCAACGTAGTCAGGCCGAATGCCGAGCTCACGCTCACGCATCACCGTGTACAGGCGTGCGATATCGCGCTTCACTGAGCGCAGACGCCCGTGATTTTCCAACTGACCCGTAGCGGACTGGAAGCGGAGGTTGAACAACTCTTCCTTGCCCTTCCGGAGTTCCTCGACCAGGCGATCACGATCGAAGCCGTCCAGCTGCTCGGATGTCAGTTCCTTTGAACCTATAGCCATGTCTATTCACCACCCTCACGACGCACAATGCGTGCCTTCAACGGCAGCTTGTGGATTGCTAGGCGCAGGGCTTCGCGGGCTACCTCTTCTGATACACCGGAGAGTTCGAAGAGAACCCGACCCGGCTTGACGTTCGAAACCCACCACTCGGGCGAACCCTTACCGGAACCCATGCGGGTTTCGGCAGGCTTCTTGGTCAGTGGGCGGTCCGGATAAATGTTGATCCAGACCTTGCCGCCACGCTTGATGTGGCGGGTCATGGCAATACGTGCAGCTTCAATCTGACGGTTGGTGACGTATGCCGGGCTCAGAGCCTGGATACCCCATTCACCGAAGCTGACCTCAGTGCCACCGGTTGCAGCGCCGGAACGACCCGGGTGGTGCTGCTTACGGAACTTGACTCGACGTGGGATAAGCATTTAAGCCTGTCCTCCTTCCGCTGCTGCCGGAGCTGCAGCTTCAGCCGGTGCGGCAGTTGCCTGCGCCTCGGCGGGAGCGGAACCGGCCGGGTTACGACGACGACGGTCTGCACCGCGGTCACCGCCACGGTCAGCTCCTGCTGGTCCACGGCTTGGGCGGTCGCTTCCGCCGCCACGTCCACGCGATGGTGCTGCTGCAGCCTGAGCTGCGAGCTCCTTCGCGGTGATGTCGCCCTTGTAGATCCAGACCTTGACGCCGATGCGGCCGAAGGTGGTCTTCGCTTCGAAGAAGCCGTAGTCGATGTTCGCACGGAGGGTGTGCAGGGGCACACGGCCTTCGCGGTAGAACTCGGAACGGCTCATTTCAGCGCCACCCAGACGACCGGAGCACTGGACACGGATGCCCTTGGCGCCGGCACGCTGTGCCGACTGCATTGCCTTTTTCATCGCACGGCGGAAGGCCACACGTGAGGAGAGCTGCTCAGCAACACCCTGGGCAACAAGCTGAGCTTCCATCTCGGGGTTCTTGACCTCGAGGATGTTCAGCTGAACCTGCTTGCCGGTCAGTTTCTCCAGCTCGCCGCGGATGCGGTCTGCTTCGGCGCCGCGGCGGCCGATCACAATGCCGGGACGTGCAGTGTGGATATCCACACGGACACGGTCACGGGTGCGCTCGATCTCTACCTTGGCGATACCGGCGCGGTCCATACCTGTAGCCATAAGCTGACGGATCTTGATGTCCTCGCGGACATAGTCCTTGTACCGCTGTCCGGGCTTCTTGCTGTCGGCAAACCAGTGCGAACGGTGGTCCGTGGTGATACCGAGCCTGAACCCATGCGGGTTTACTTTCTGTCCCACTAGCGGACCTGCGCTTTCTCAGGGGTTGCTACTACAACTGTGATGTGACTGGTCCGCTTCAAGATGCGGAACGCACGGCCCTGAGCGCGCGGCCGGAACCGCTTCATCGTGGGGCCTTCATCAACAAATGCCTCGCTGATGATCAGGTTATCTTCGTCGAATGCGATGCCGTCCCGGTCCGCGAGGACCCGGGCGTTGGCGACCGCCGACTGTACTACCTTGAATACCGGCTCTGAAGCTGCCTGTGGGGCGAACTTCAGTATTGCCAGAGCCTCATTCGTCTGCTTGCCACGAACCAGGTTGACGACGCGCCGGGCCTTCATAGGCGTGACACGCGAAAAACGCGCAACTGCCTTGGCTTCCATTGCTTTCCTTCTCTCGTCTTCTGCCGCTAAGAGCAGCGCCTAGCGGCGCTTGCCCTTGCGGTCGTCCTTTACATGGCCGCGGAAGGTCCGCGTCGCAGCGAATTCGCCGAGCTTGTGCCCGACCATTGACTCTGTGACAAACACCGGGATGTGCTTGCGCCCGTCGTGCACGGCGATCGTGTGCCCCAGCATGTCGGGGATGATCATTGAGCGGCGGGACCACGTCTTGATGACGTTCTTGGTGCCCTTGTCGTTTTCACGAGCTACCTTTACGAAAAGGTGCTGATCGACGAAGGGGCCTTTCTTCAGGCTGCGTGGCATGTCTCCAGGCTCCTATCGCTTGTTCTTGCCGGAACGACGGCGACGCACAATGAGTGAATCGCTCTCTTTGTTTGGACGGCGGGTACGGCCTTCGGCCTTACCGTTCGGGTTCACCGGGTGACGGCCACCAGAGGTCTTACCTTCACCACCACCGTGTGGGTGGTCAACCGGGTTCATGGCAACGCCACGAACGGTTGGGCGGACGCCCTTCCAGCGCATACGGCCGGCCTTGCCCCAGTTGATGTTGGACTGTTCTGCGTTTCCAACTTCACCAATGGTGGCGCGGCAGCGTACGTCGACGTTGCGGATTTCACCGGAGGGAAGGCGGAGCTGCGCGAAGCGGCCCTCTTTCGCAACCAGCTGTACCGACGCACCGGCTGAACGGGCCATCTTGGCCCCGCCGCCTGGACGAAGTTCCACGGCGTGGATCACGGTACCAACCGGGATGTTCCGCAGTGGCAGGTTGTTGCCTGGCTTGATGTCAGCGCCGGCTCCGGCTTCCACCATGTCGCCCTGCTTCAGGCGGTTTGGTGCAACGATGTAGCGCTTGGTGCCGTCGACATAGTGGAGCAGTGCGATGCGGGCCGTGCGGTTGGGATCGTATTCGATCTCAGCAACACGGGCGTCAACGCCGTCCTTGTCGTGGCGACGGAAGTCAATCAGGCGGTACTGGCGCTTGTGGCCACCACCCTTGTGACGGGTCGTGATCTTACCGGTGTTGTTACGACCACCCTTTTTGGGGAGGGGACGTACCAGGGACTTCTCCGGTGTCGACCGAGTGATTTCTGCGAAGTCAGCAACGCTGGAGCCGCGGCGGCCAGGCGTTGTTGGCTTGTATTTACGAATAGCCATGTGTCATTTCCTCGTTAAAGTGGTCTCCGCCCTAACCGAGCGGACCGCCGAAGATGTCGATCGTTCCTTCTTTGAGGGTCACGATGGCACGCTTGGTGCCCTTCCGCTGACCCCAGCCGAAGCGGGTGCGCTTGCGCTTGCCCGAACGATTGAGTGTGTTGATCGAGTCGACCTTGACGGAGAAAATCTTCTCCACCGCCAACTTGATCTCTGTCTTGTTCGAGCGAGGGTCGACCAGGAAGGTGTACTTACCTTCGTCGATCAGGCCGTAGCTCTTTTCCGAAACGACCGGCGCAAGGACGACGTCGCGGGGATCTTTGGAGATGGTCGCGCTCACTTGGCGTCCTCCGTAGCTGTTGTGCTCTCGTCAGCATCTACGGTCGTGTCGGCTGAGCCGATAAACGTGTCGTAAGCGGCCTTCGTGAAGATCACGTCGTCCGAAACCAGCACGTCATACGTGTTGAGCTGGTCAACGTAGAGGACGTGTACTTCCGGGACGTTCCGCACGGACAGTGCCGTGAGATCGTTGGCGCGCTCGATAACGATGAGCAAGTTGGGACGCTCCGAGATGCTGCGAAGCGCTTCGATTGCACCCTTGGTGGACGGCTTGTCGCCGGACACGAGGGACTCGAGGACGTGGATACGGCCGTTGCGTGCCCGGTCAGAGAGGGCACCGCGCAGGGCGGCAGCCTTCATCTTCTTGGGGGTGCGCTGGCTGTAGTCGCGGGGGGTGGGTCCGTGGACGACGCCACCACCGGTCATGTGAGGGGCACGGATCGAACCCTGACGGGCACGACCTGTTCCCTTCTGCTTGAACGGCTTGCGGCCTGCGCCGGATACCTCTGCACGAGTCTTCGTCTTGTGCGTACCCTGACGGGCAGCAGCAAGCTGTGCCACGACGACCTGGTGCAGCAAGGGCACGTTGGTCTGCGTGTCGAAGATCTCTGCGGGGAGATCGACCTTTACAGTGTTGACAGCCATCTGGCTATGCTCCCTTCACGGCAGTGCGTACGAGTACGACCTGGCCGCGGGCGCCGGGAACGGCACCCTTGATCAGCAGCAGCGACTTCTCGGCATCCACACCGTGAACCGTGAGGTTCAGGGTGGTCTGACGAACGGCACCCATACGGCCTGCCATTTTCATACCCTTGAAGACGCGGCTAGGGGTGGACGCGCCACCGATCGAGCCGGGCTTGCGGTGGTTCTTGTGGGCACCGTGGGATGCGCCGACGCCGTGGAAGCCGTGACGCTTCATGACACCTGCGAAGCCCTTACCCTTGGTGGTGCCGATGACATCGACCTTCTGGCCGGCTTCGAAGATCTCAACAGAGAGCTCCTGGCCCAGCGAGTAGGTGTCAGCATCGGAGGTACGCAGCTCAACCACGTGGCGGCGAGGCGTGACGCCTGCCTTTTCGAAGTGACCGGCCAGAGGCTTGGTCACCTTGCGGGGATCGATCTGGCCGAAGCCGATCTGGACGGCGCTGTAGCCATCCTGGTCCGCCGAGCGGAGCTGGGTAATGACGTTGGAGTCAGCCTGGACGACAGTAACCGGCACCAGCAGGTTGTTCTCGTCCCAGACCTGGGTCATGCCGAGCTTGGTGCCCAGGAGACCCTTTACCTGACGCGTAAGTGAAGTAGACATTATGATCCGCTCTCCCTTACAGCTTGATTTCGATGTTCACGTCCGCAGGCAGGTCGAGACGCATCAGCGAATCAACGGCCTTGGGCGTGGGGTCAATGATGTCGATCAGACGCTTGTGAGTACGCATTTCGAAGTGCTCGCGGCTGTCCTTGTACTTGTGCGGTGAGCGGATAACGCAGTACACGTTCTTCTCCGTCGGCAGCGGCACTGGGCCAACAACCGTAGCGCCTGCGCGCGTCACCGTCTCAACGATCTTCCGTGCTGATACGTCGATGACCTCGTGGTCATACGACTTCAGCCGGATGCGGATTTTTTGTCCCGCCATGGCGTCTCGACTCTCTCTCTCAAGAATTCTTGAATATCTGTCAGTTCCTGCACGTGCTGCGCCCGTTGCACTGGCGCTCCTCCCACAGACTGAATCCGGATAGTTCCGGGTTCCTCACCCTGTGGAGGTACCGACCCCCGCGCTCGGGCGTGTCGCGGATTCTTCGCAAACTGATCCACCGGTTTGCATCCACGTTTCCAGCCGAACTGAAGTGAGGGTGGTTATATTTGGGCTAACCGCCCGGTGAACACTGACCCTGCATCAGGCATTATCCTGATCGGGACGGTATCTCAAACCGCGCGCGCAAGCGCTTGAACAACTTGTCCAGTTTGCCAGATATCAGGGCAGAAGGCTAATTGGCGACCCGACACGCCTTCCGCTGTGATGAACTTGACCCCGCCCCCTCCCCCGCCGGCCGACGTCGTCCCTACGGAAAGTGCCCGCCGTGCAGGAACGCTGTAGCGCGATCGCTCTCCTGCAGCTCCGCCACTTTCCTGCCGCCAGCCCGCAGCGCAACGCGGGATCTGCAGCCGCGCCACTTTGCTACTCCCCGCAAAAAAGGGAAGGCCCCGCTGCAGCGCAGCGGGGCCTTCCCTCAGTGACTCGTAAGGAGTTACTTGATGATCTTGGTAACGCGTCCTGAACCTACGGTCCGGCCGCCTTCGCGGATAGCGAAGCCGAGGCCCTCTTCCATAGCGATCGGCTGGATGAGCGCAACGGTCATCTCAGTGTTATCGCCAGGCATAACCATTTCAGTGCCCTCGGGGAGGGTAATGACGCCGGTTACGTCAGTTGTGCGGAAGTAGAACTGCGGGCGGTAGTTGGAGTAGAACGGGTTGTGACGCCCGCCTTCGTCCTTTGCCAGGATGTAGACGTTGGCATCGAAATCGGTGTGCGGGGTGATTGAACCCGGCTTGACGATAACCTGTCCACGCTCAACATCTTCACGCTTGATTCCACGGAGCAGGAGACCACAGTTCTCGCCTGCCCATGCTTCGTCGAGCTGCTTGTGGAACATCTCGATACCGGTAACCGTGGTCTTCTGGACCGGACGGATGCCGACGATCTCGATTTCCGAGTTGATCTTCAGGGTTCCACGCTCGGCGCGGCCCGTTACAACGGTGCCACGGCCGGTGATGGTGAAGACGTCTTCAACAGGCATCAGGAACGGCTTGTCCTTGTCGCGGACGGGGTCCGGAACGCTGTTGTCGACGGCGTCCATCAGGTCCTCAACGGACTTGACCCACTCGGCGTCGCCCTCAAGTGCCTTCAGGCCGGAGACGCGCACCACTGGTGCCTCGTCGCCGTCGAAGCCCTGCGCGCTGAGGAGCTCGCGGACCTCCATCTCGACGAGGTCAAGAAGTTCCTCGTCGTCGACCATGTCGGACTTGTTCAGCGCGACCAACAGGTAGGGAACGCCAACCTGGCGGGCAAGCAGAACGTGCTCGCGGGTCTGAGCCATCGGGCCGTCGGTCGCAGCAACCACGAGGATTGCTCCGTCCATCTGAGCAGCACCGGTGATCATGTTCTTGATGTAGTCAGCGTGACCGGGGGCGTCTACGTGTGCGTAGTGGCGCTTCTCGGTCTGGTATTCAACATGCGAGATGTTGATCGTGATGCCGCGCTGCTTCTCCTCGGGGGCCGAGTCGATGGACGCGAAGTCGCGTGCCTCGTTGAGATTGGGGTACTTGTCGTACAGCACCTTCGAAATGGCAGCCGTCAACGTCGTCTTTCCATGGTCAACGTGACCAATGGTTCCGATGTTAACGTGCGGCTTAGTCCGCTCGAACTTTGCCTTCGCCACGGGTTCCTCCTAGAACGTTTTGAGAAGATTTGCTTCCCAGCCGCGCTGTTCGCGGCTGAAACTGTTGCAAGTCTACTGGGGGCTTTTACTTTGATGAAATTACTGCATGCTTCAGGAGCCGGATGGCTCCGTCAGCTGGTCTGCGGAAAAGTTATTCGCCGCGGGTCTTCTGGATGATCTCGTCGGCAACTGCCTTCGGAACCTCCGAGTAGCTGTCGAACTTCATCGAGTACACCGCACGGCCCTGGGTCTTCGACCGCAAGTCACCGATGTATCCGAACATACCCGACAGGGGCACCATGGCCTTGATGACCTTGACGCCGCTGGCATCCTCCATGGACTGCATTTGGCCACGGCGGGAGTTGAGGTCACCGATAACTTCACCCATGTATTCCTCAGGGGTGCGGACTTCAACTTCCATCAGTGGTTCGAGCAGGACAGGGTTAGCCATCCGCGCAGCTTCCTTGAACGCCATCCGGCCGGCAATTTTGAACGCCATTTCGGATGAGTCAACGTCGTGGTAGGCGCCGTCAAGCAGTACTGCCTTGATGCCGACGACAGGGTAGCCGGCGAGCACGCCGTCGTTGAGGGCATCCTGGATGCCCGCATCGACGCTCGGGATGTATTCGCGAGGGATACGTCCACCGGTGACCTTGTTGTCGAATGCGTACAGGACGCCGTCTTCAACTTCCATCGGCTCGATGGCGATCTGGATCTTCGCGAACTGGCCGGATCCACCCGTCTGCTTCTTGTGGGTGTAATCGTGCTTGGCCACGGCGCGCTTGATGGTCTCGCGGTAAGCAACCTGGGGCTTGCCCACGTTGGCTTCGACGCGGAACTCGCGGCGCATGCGGTCCACGAGGATGTCCAGGTGAAGCTCGCCCATGCCGGCGATGATGGTCTGACCGGTGTCAACGTTGAGGGAGACCTGGAAGGTCGGGTCCTCAGCGGAGAGCTTCTGGATAGCCGTGGACAGCTTCTCCTGGTCACCCTTGGTCTTCGGTTCAATCGCAACCGAGATCACGGGGTCAGGGAAGCTCATCGACTCAAGCACGATCTGGTTGGCACTGTCGGAGAGGGTGTCGCCGGTAGTGGTGTCCTTCAGACCGATAGCCGCGTAGATGTGACCGGCAAGGGCTTCCTCAACTGGGATTTCCTTGTTGGCGTGCATCTGGAACAGCTTGCCGATGCGCTCCTTCTTGTTCTTCGTGGAGTTGGTCACCTGCGTGCCGGCTGAGATCTGGCCGGAGTACACGCGGATGAACGTCAGCTGTCCGAAGAACGGGTGGGTAGCAACCTTGAACGCCAGAGCCGAGAACGGCTCTTCGGTGCTCGGCTTACGAGTCAGTTCGACTTCCTCGTCCCGGGGATCGTGACCGATCATCGGGGGAACATCCAGGGGGTTAGGCAGGTAGTCGACGACGGCGTCAAGCATCGGCTGGACGCCGCGGTTCTTGAACGCAGAGCCACACAGGACCGGGTAGATCTCGGAAGCGATGGTCAGCTTCCGGATTCCGGCCTTGATCTCCTCAACGGACGGCTCTTCGCCAGCCAGGTACTTCTCCATGAGCTCGTCGTCAGCTTCGGCAACGGCCTCGAGCAGGCTTGCCCGGTACTCGTTGGCCCGATCCACGAGGTCAGCAGGGATCTCTTCGATCTCGTACTTGGCACCCATGGTGACGTCACCCTTGGAGTCGCCACGCCAGGTCAGCGCGCGCATTTCCACGAGGTCGACGACGCCTTCGAAGTCGTTCTCAGCACCAATGGGCAGCTGGATAACCAGCGGCTTGGCACCGAGGCGGCTGATGATGGTGTCAACGGTGAAGTAGAAGTCAGCGCCCAGTTTGTCCATCTTGTTGACGAAGCAAATGCGGGGAACTTCGTACTTGTCGGCCTGGCGCCAAACGGTCTCGGACTGAGGCTCTACGCCTTCCTTACCGTCGAACACTGCGACAGCCCCGTCGAGGACGCGCAGTGAGCGCTCAACCTCAACGGTGAAGTCGACGTGACCGGGGGTGTCGATGATGTTGATCTGGTTGTTGTTCCAGAAGCAGGTCACGGCGGCGCTCGTGATGGTGATGCCGCGTTCCTTTTCCTGTTCCATCCAGTCAGTGGTCGAGGCGCCGTCGTGCGTCTCACCAATCTTGTGGTTGACACCCGTGTAGAACAGGATGCGCTCGGTAGTAGTGGTCTTGCCAGCATCGATGTGGGCCATGATGCCGATATTGCGGACCTTGTTAAGGTCGGTAAGCACGTCCTGTGCCACGGTGTCTCCCTTATTCTTGGGTTTCTAGAAGTCGGAGTCTGGTTACCAGCGGTAGTGTGCGAAGGCCTTGTTCGACTCGGCCATCTTGTGCGTGTCCTCGCGGCGCTTCACAGCTGCTCCGAGACCGTTCGAGGCATCCAGAATCTCGTTCATCAGACGCTCGGTCATGGTTTTCTCGCGGCGAGCCTTCGAGTAACCAACGAGCCACCGCAGGGCAAGAGCCATGGAGCGGCCCGGCTTGACCTCGACGGGTACCTGGTAGGTCGCGCCGCCGACTCGGCGGGAGCGAACTTCGAGGGAAGGTTTGACGTTGTCCATAGCTTTCTTGAGTGCTGCGACGGGATCGCCACCACTCTTGGCACGGGCACCCTCAAGTGCGCCGTACACAATGCGTTCTGCTGTGGACTTCTTGCCGTCGACGAGCACCTTGTTGATCAGCTGAGTGACCAGGGGTGAACCGTAAACGGGATCTACAACGAGCGGCCGCTTCGGGGCCGGGCCCTTACGTGGCATTACTTCTTCTCCATCTTCGCGCCGTAGCGGCTGCGAGCCTGCTTGCGGTTCTTGACACCCTGGGTATCAAGCGCACCACGGACGATCTTGTAGCGGACACCGGGCAGATCCTTCACACGACCACCGCGCACCAGCACGATGGAGTGTTCCTGAAGGTTGTGACCGACACCTGGGATGTAAGCGGTAACTTCGATGCCGCCGTTGAGGCGCACACGTGCGACCTTCCGGAGCGCCGAGTTCGGCTTCTTCGGGGTGGTCGTGTACACGCGGGTGCAAACGCCGCGCTTCATGGGGCTGCCCTTCAATGCGGGCGCCTTGGTCTTGACGACCTTAGGTGTCCGGCCCTTACGGACCAGCTGGTTGATAGTAGGCACTTCTGCGTTCTCCGTAATGTCTAGAGATATTGGCTGTCGTTTGCGCCGAACCACAGGGGTAAGCCGGAACGACTTGACCGTAGGCGTGCGAAAATGTGGCATTCGTTGTACAAGTTCCCTACAACGCGGAGATACGTCCGCTAGGACGCCGATCCTCTGCCACACAAACAATTACCTCTACTCTAGCAGAGATCGGGCTGCGCCCCGATTCCGGGCGGGGACACCCGCCTGCCCCCCACTCCCTCTGCGGTCGCCAGACCCTGCCGAAGCAGTCGGTTAACGCGGTCGGCCCCGCACACCCGAAGGTGTGCGGGGCCGACCAGGAACAGTTCCGTTTAGCGGAACTCGGAACCCATGTCGTAGTCATCCAGAGGGATGGCGTGGAACTCGGGAGTCATCGAGCCCTCGACACCTGCGTAGTCGAAGTCGCTGAACGCGCTAGGACCGGTGAACAGGTTGGCCTTCGCTTCCTCAGTCGGCTCCACAGTGATCTTCGTGTAGCGATCCAGACCGGTACCGGCCGGGATCAGCTTGCCGATGATCACGTTTTCCTTCAGACCCAGCAGAGGATCGCTCTTTCCTTCCATGGCGGCCTGCGTGAGAACACGCGTGGTCTCCTGGAACGATGCGGCGGACAGCCACGACTCGGTGGCGAGCGACGCCTTGGTGATACCCATGAGCTCGGGACGGCCTGAAGCCGGCTTCTTGCCCTCGGACACCACGCGGCGGTTCTCGTCCTCGAAGCGGCGGCGTTCCGCCAGCTCTCCGGGAAGGAGGTTCGACTCGCCGGACTCGATCACCGTGACGCGGCGAAGCATCTGGCGGACGATAACCTCGACGTGCTTGTCGTGGATACCCACACCCTGGCTGCGGTACACGGTCTGTACCTCATCGACCAGGAATTCCTGGGCCTTGCGGGGGCCGAGGATCCGGAGGATCTGCTTCGGATCGACAGCGCCGAAGACCAGCTGCTGTCCAACCTCAACGTGCTCGCCGTCCGTGACCAGCAGGCGTGCACGCCGCAGGACAGGGTAGGCGATCTCTTCGGAACCATCGTCGGGGGTGACAACCAGCCGAAGCTGCTTCTCGCCGTCCTCGATGTTGACACGACCGGCAACCTCGGAGATCGGAGCGACACCCTTGGGGGTACGCGCTTCAAAGAGCTCCTGGATACGAGGCAGACCCTGGGTGATGTCCTCTGCCGACGCGATACCGCCGGTGTGGAACGTACGCATGGTCAGCTGCGTGCCTGGCTCACCGATCGACTGTGCAGCGATGATGCCAACGGCCTCACCGATGTCGACGGTCTTGCCGGTGGCCAGCGAGCGGCCGTAGCAGAGGGCACAGGTGCCCACGCTTGACTCGCACGTGAGCACGGAGCGCACCTTGATGTCGGTCACGCCTGCGGCAAACAGCTCGCCAATCAGGACGTCGCCGACGTCGGAACCTGCTGGTGCGAGCACCTTGCCCTTGGAGTCAACGACTTCGCTGGCCAGGGTACGGGCGTAGGCGGAGTTCTCGACCTCTTCGTGCAGGACCAGCTCGCCATCGCTGTTCGGCACCGCAATGGTGACGTTCAGTCCACGCTCGGTGCCACAGTCGTCTTCGCGAACGATGACGTCCTGCGACACGTCCACCAGACGACGGGTCAGGTAACCCGAGTTGGCGGTACGCAGTGCGGTGTCAGCCAGACCCTTACGGGCACCGTGGGTTGCGATGAAGTACTCCAGCACCGACAGGCCCTCACGGTACGAGGACTTGATCGGCCGGGGGATGATCTCACCCTTGGGGTTAGCCACCAGACCACGGATACCCGCGATCTGACGGACCTGGAGCCAGTTACCACGTGCACCGGAGGACACCATACGGTTGATGGTGTTGTCCTTCGGCATCGCGCCGCGCATGGACTCGGCTACCTCGTTGGT
The DNA here is from genome assembly GCF_013116745.1 of Arthrobacter sp. 260. GTDB lineage: Bacteria > Actinomycetota > Actinomycetes > Actinomycetales > Micrococcaceae > Arthrobacter_D. Next base: position 25,910 of record NZ_JABFOE010000001.1, on the reverse strand, counting down.
GGCCTTGTTCCAGATGTCGATCAGTTCCTGACGGCGTTCCTCATCAGCGATGAGGCCCTTGTCGAACTGGGACTGAACCTTGGCGGCCTGCTTTTCGTAGACCTCCATGATTCCGGCCTTGTTGATCGGGGCGGAGATGTCGGAGATCGCCACTGTCACACCGGAGCGGGTTGCCCAGTAGAAACCGGCATCCTTCAGGTTGTCCAGCGTTGCCGCCGTAACTACCTTCGGGTACCGCTCGGCGAGATCGTTGACGATGGTGGACAGCTGTCCCTTGTCGGCAACCTTCTCAACCCACGGGTAGTCGGCTGGCAGCGTGTCGTTGAACAGGACCTGCCCGAGGGAGGTTTCGATCAGCGCTGGCGTTCCTTCTTCCCAGCCTTCAGGCGCAGCGACATCAGCGCTGGGCACGAAGTGTGGGATACGGATCCGGACTACCGAGTTCAGGTGCAGGACACCCATGTCGAAGGCCATGATGGCTTCGGCCGGGGTGCTGAACACGCGGCCCTCCCCTGCTGAGCCCTCACGCTTGGTGGTGAGGTGGTGCAGGCCGATGATCATATCCTGCGAAGGCAGGGTCACCGGACGGCCGTCCGAAGGCTTCAGGATGTTGTTCGAGGAGAGCATCAGGATGCGCGCCTCGGCCTGGGCCTCTGGGCTCAGCGGCAGGTGAACTGCCATCTGGTCGCCGTCGAAGTCAGCGTTGAACGCACCACAAACCAGTGGGTGCAGCTGAAGGGCTTTACCTTCAACCAGCTGCGGTTCGAACGCCTGGATACCCAAACGGTGAAGGGTAGGTGCGCGGTTGAGCAGCACTGGGTGCTCGGTGATGATCTCTTCGAGAACGTCCCAGACCTGCGGGCGGTAACGCTCGACCATCCGCTTGGCGCTCTTGATGTTCTGTGCGTGGTTGAGGTCAACCAGGCGCTTCATCACGAACGGCTTGAAGAGCTCCAGGGCCATCTGCTTGGGCAGACCACACTGGTGCAGCTTCAGCTGAGGGCCGACGACGATTACCGAGCGTCCCGAGTAGTCAACGCGCTTACCCAGAAGGTTCTGGCGGAAACGACCCTGCTTGCCCTTGAGCATGTCAGAGAGCGACTTCAACGGACGGTTGCCCGGCCCGGTGACGGGACGGCCACGACGACCGTTGTCGAACAGGGAGTCAACAGCTTCCTGGAGCATGCGCTTTTCGTTGTTCACGATGATCTCGGGGGCACCGAGATCGAGCAGGCGCTTCAGGCGGTTGTTGCGGTTGATCACACGGCGGTACAGGTCGTTGAGGTCGGAGGTCGCGAAGCGGCCACCGTCCAGCTGAACCATGGGGCGCAGTTCCGGCGGGATCACTGGAACGGCGTCGAGCACCATGCCCAGAGGGCTGTTGGTGGTGGTGAGGAACGCGTTGACAACCTTCAGGCGCTTCAGGGCACGCGTCTTGCGCTGGCCCTTGCCGTTCTGGATGATGTCGCGGAGCATCTCGGCCTCGGCTGGCATGTCGAAGTTCTCAAGACGCTTCTTGATCGCTTCGGCGCCCATGGAGCCTTCGAAGTACAGTCCGTAGCGGTCGCGCAGTTCGCGGTACAGGCCCTCGTCGCCTTCAAGGTCAGCAACCTTGAGGCTCTTGAACCGGTCCCAGACCTGTTCGAAACGCTCGATCTCGATGTCGGCACGCTTGCGCACGTTCGCCATCTGACGGTCGGCGGAGTCGCGTGCCTTCTTCTTCTCGGCAGCCTTAGCGCCTTCACCTTCCAGCCGTGCAACCTCATCCTCAAGGTCCTTGGCAATGGTGGCGATGTCGGAGTCGCGCTGGTCGATCATCTGCTTCTTCTCAAGGTCGTGCTCGGCCTGGAGGTTCGGCAGTTCGGCGTGACGGTTTTCCTCGTCGACGGCGGTGATCATGTAGGCAGCGAAGTAGATGACCTTCTCGAGGTCCTTCGGTGCCAGGTCCAGCAGGTAACCCAAGCGCGAGGGAACGCCCTTGAAGTACCAGATGTGGGTGACGGGTGCAGCCAGTTCGATGTGGCCCATGCGCTCACGGCGTACCTTGGCGCGGGTAACTTCTACACCACAACGCTCACAGATGATGCCCTTGAAACGGACACGCTTGTACTTGCCGCAGTAGCATTCCCAGTCGCGGGAAGGTCCAAAGATCTTCTCGCAGAAGAGACCGTCCTTCTCAGGCTTGAGGGTACGGTAATTGATGGTTTCCGGCTTCTTGACCTCGCCAAAAGACCAACCACGGATTTCGTCCGCAGTGGCTAGGCCGATTCGCATGAGGCCGAAGGAGGATTCGCTGGACATATGGTCCCTGTTCTCTCTTTGTTCTCTAAATTCTTGAAGTCTTCATAAGGGGCGGGGAGGAGGCGTTCACGGGGTCACCGGTCTTCGCAGACCTGGCGACCACCGGCGCCATCCGGACCGGTGTTCGAAGGAGCGGCCTTTAATATTTCTAGGCCGTCCGCGGCCGACGAAATTTCGTTGGCCGCTTTTCGAACACCGGTGCGGGTGAACTAAACCTCTTCGACAGAACTTGGCTCGGCCCGTGACAGGTCGATACCCAGTTCCTCCGCGGCCCGGAAGACTTCTTCATCCGAGTCACGCATCTCTATCGTGGTTCCGTCGGTGGAGAGTACTTCCACGTTCAGGCACAGCGACTGCATTTCCTTGATCAGCACCTTGAAGGATTCGGGGACACCCGGTTCTGGGATGTTCTCGCCCTTCACGATCGCTTCGTAGACCTTCACGCGGCCGTGGATATCATCCGACTTGATCGTCAGAAGTTCCTGCAGCGTGTAGGCGGCGCCGTAGGCCTCGAGGGCCCAGACTTCCATTTCACCGAAGCGCTGTCCGCCGAACTGTGCCTTACCACCCAGCGGCTGCTGGGTAATCATGGAGTACGGTCCGGTCGAGCGTGCGTGGATCTTGTCGTCCACCAGGTGGTGCAGCTTCAGGATGTACATGTAGCCGACCGAAATGGGGTCCGGGAACGGTTCGCCGGAGCGGCCGTCAAAGAGCAACGCCTTGCCGGAACCGCCGATGAGGCGCTTTCCGTCGCGGGTTTCCCGGGTGGAGTTCATCAGACCGACGATTTCGTCCTCGGTTGCGCCGTCGAAGACGGGGGTCGCAACGGTGGTCGAACCGCTTTCGCGGGGCAGGTTCGGGAGGTTCTTCAACCATTCCGGCTCGCCATCAATCTTCCAGCCCTGCTTGGCCACCCAACCGAGGTGGATTTCCAGGACCTGGCCCACGTTCATGCGGCCTGGCACGCCCAGCGGGTTGAGCACGATGTCGACGGGGGTGCCGTCTTCCATGAACGGCATGTCCTCGATCGGAAGGATCTTGGAGATGACGCCCTTGTTACCGTGACGACCGGCCAGCTTGTCACCGTCGGTGATCTTGCGCTTCTGTGCCACGTAGACGCGGACCAGCTGGTTCACGCCGGGGGGCAGTTCGTCGTCGTTGTCGCGATCAAAGATGCGCACGCCGATGACCGTACCGGACTCGCCGTGGGGAACCTTCAGGGAAGTGTCGCGGACTTCGCGGCTCTTCTCACCGAAGATGGCCCGCAACAGGCGTTCCTCCGGGGTCAGTTCGGTCTCACCCTTGGGTGTGACACGGCCAACCAGGATGTCGCCTGCTTCAACCTCGGCACCGATGTGGATGATGCCGCGCTCGTCCAGGGCCCCCAGGACCTCTTCGGAGACGTTCGGGATGTCGCGGGTGATTTCCTCGGCACCAAGCTTGGTGTCGCGGGCGTCAACCTCGTGCTCCTCGATGTGGATCGAGGTCAGGACATCGTCGGAGACGATGCGCTGGGAGAGGATGATCGCGTCCTCGAAGTTGTGACCTTCCCAGGACATGAACGCGACGAGCATGTTCTTGCCCAACGCGAGCTCGCCCTGGTCGGTTGAAGGACCGTCGGCGATGATCGTGTTGTATTCAACGCGGTCACCGTCGGCAACCAGCACGCGCTGGTTGTAGGCGTTGCCCTGGTTGGAACGGGCGAACTTCATGATCGGGTAGTTCGTCTCGGTGCCGTCGTCGTTCAGGATGCTCACCATGTCGGCTGAAACTTCCTTGACCACGCCAGCCTTGACAGCGGTGACTGCGTCGCCGGCGTCGACTGCCGCGTTTTTCTCCATACCGGTGCCCACCAGGGGACGCTCGGAGCGGAGCAGCGGGACGGCCTGACGCTGCATGTTCGCACCCATGAGGGCACGGTTCGCGTCATCGTGTTCCAGGAACGGGATCATGGCCGTGGCCACCGACACCATCTGGCGCGGGGAAACGTCCATGTACTCGACCTCGATGGCCTCGACCAGCACAGGCTCGCCTGAACCACCGCGGGTACGCACCAGAACCGTAGGTTCGATGAAGTTGCCCTTGTCGTCGAGCGGGGCGTTTGCCTGAGCAATCAGGCGCTCCACCTCGTCGTCGGCGGTGAGGTAGTCGATCTGCTCGGTCACGATGCCGCCAACTACCTTGCGGTAGGGGGTTTCGATGAAGCCGAAGGTGTTGATGCGTCCGTAGGATGCCAGCGAACCGATCAGACCAATGTTCGGGCCTTCAGGGGTTTCAATGGGGCACATACGTCCGTAGTGGGACGGGTGAACGTCTCGAACTTCCATGCCTGCACGGTCACGGGACAAACCGCCCGGGCCCAGCGCTGACAGGCGACGCTTGTGCGTCAGACCGGCCAGTGGGTTGTTCTGGTCCATGAACTGCGACAGCTGGGACGTTCCGAAGAACTCCTTGATCGCAGCGACGACCGGACGGATGTTGATCAGGGTCTGGGGCGTGATGGCCTCAACGTCCTGGGTGGTCATCCGCTCACGGACAACGCGCTCCATCCGGGACAGGCCGGTGCGGACCTGGTTCTCGATGAGCTCGCCGACCGCACGGATACGACGGTTGCCGAAGTGGTCAATGTCGTCGACCTCGACGCGCAGTTCGACGTCGCCGCCGTCGCGCTTGCCGGTGAGGGTCTTCTCATTGGCGTGCAGGGCTACCAGGAACTTGATCATCGCGACGATGTCGTCGATGTTCAGGACCGAGGCGTCCTTGTCGTCAAGGCTCTTGTCGATGCCGAGCTTGCGGTTGATCTTGTAACGACCAACCTTGGCCAGGTCGTAGCGCTTGGGGTTGAAGTACAGGTTGTCGAGGAGCGTCTTGGCGGCCTCGACCGTGGGTGGCTCTCCCGGGCGAAGCTTCCGGTAGATGTCCAGCAACGCGTCTTCCTGCGTTTCGGTGGTGTCCTTCTCCATGGTGGCGCGGATGGAGTCGTACTCGCCGAAGGTCTCGAGGATCTGGCCCTCGGTCCAACCCAGTGCCTTCAGGAGCACAGTGACTGACTGCTTGCGCTTGCGGTCAAGGCGGACGCCGACCTGATCACGCTTGTCGATTTCGAGTTCGAACCAGGCGCCACGTGACGGGATGATCTTCGCACTGAAGATGTCCTTGTCACTGGTCTTGTCGGCGGTGCGCTCGAAGTAGGCGCCCGGCGAACGGACCAGCTGTGAAACGACGACACGCTCGGTGCCGTTGATCACAAACGTGCCCTTCTCCGTCATCAACGGGAAGTCGCCCATGAACACTGTCTGCTGCTTGATTTCGCCAGTGTTGTTGTTCATGAACTCGGCCTTGACGTACAGCGGGGCCGCGTACGTAGCGTCGCGGTCCTTGCACTCGGCCATGGTGTACTTCGGATCGGCGAACTCCGGCTCCGAGAAGCTCAGGGACATGGTGCCCTGGAAGTCCTCGATGGGGGAGATCTCTTCAAAGATGTCAGCGAGACCGGATGTGGAGGCCACACCCTGGAGTTTCTGTTCCAGAGCTTCCTGCACGCGCGCCTTCCAGCGGTCGTTTCCAACCAACCAGTCGAAACTGTCAGTTTGGAGCGCGAGGAGGTTAGGAACATCCAGCGGTTCGTGAATCTTTGCGAATGAAAGCCGGGGGGCGACGCCGTCGGCGTCGACCTGGCTGGTAGCGGTTGCATTATTAGAGGTGCTCGAGGCGACCAAGAGGGATCCTTCCACAGACCTTCGGCTTGTTCAGCTATATCCGCCCTCTTTGCACTGCCGCCGCGTATCAACGCGGGGATTGTGTGTGCGAACCAATTGCCTGCGGTCATACCGGACAGTGAATCTGCCGTTAAATGAGTAACGCAAGACAAAGCCCACCGCTATATGAAGGCCGAGGTTAAGAGGAAAGACGCAAATATCTACTGTACTGCAGAGCGCCCATCCTGTCCAGCCCGGGTGTGGTATACGTGATCCGGGTCAACCCATCCCGGTCAACCTGCCTGGGTCACCCAGATCAGGAGCATGGTCACCAGGAACCCGGTGAGGAAGTTTAGCCTGATGAAACGCCGCCATCCCCGGTTGGCGGTTTCGCAGTCCTCGTCGCTGAGATTCGCGAACGGCAGGATGCTCAGGATGTAGGGCAGGGCCAGCAGCCCACCCAGCGTTGCCGGCCAGGGCACTAGCAGCATGAGCAGTCCGCTCAGCAGATAGGCGACGGCGGCGAAGCGTACTACGGCGCGTGCCCCGAGGACCGTGGCAATCGAGGCGATGCCGCCTTCTCGGTCGGCCTGGATGTCCTGCACCGCGCCGAACGCCTGGCTGGCGACTCCCCAGAGGAAGAACGCTCCCAGCACCGCCCAGAGGCCGACGTCGAAGGTGGCGCCAGCAAGCACCAGCCCGAACACGGCAGGGCTTACGAAGTGGGTACTGGACGTGACCGAATCGAGGAAGGGGCGCTCCTTGAACCGGAGTCCCGGAGCGCTGTACGCGATCACCGCGAACACGCTCACCGCGAGCACCAGCGCAGACAGCGGGTTGCCGAGCAGCAGCAGTGCCACCAGGAACGGGACATTCGTCACCACAGCAGCCCACAGCGTGACGCGATGGAAGCGGCGGTCCAGGACAGCACCCTCCACCCCACCCTTGCGGGGGTTCCGGAGATCCGACTCGTAGTCGAAGACGTCATTGATGCCGTACATGGCCAGGTTGTAAGGGATCAGAAAGTACAGCGTCCCCAGCACGAAGGCCAGGTCGATGGACCCGGTCGTGAGGAAGTAGGCGGCTGCAAAGGGGAACGCCGTGTTCACCCAGGAGACGGGGCGGGAGGAGACCAGCAGCATTTTCATGGTGCCGGACAGGCTGGTCCCGGCGTGGGCGCTCATGGGTGGCTCCGTTCAGCCGGGGCCGAAGTGGCCGATGGCGTGAAGAGGGTCCACAGCGCGGGCAGAAGCACCACCGCCGCGAGGGGGTAGGCAAAGTCCTCGAGGGGTGCGACTCCCACAAACACGCCGGAAATCCAGTCGGGGTTGTAGCCGAAGAACCCCAGCCGGATCATCAGGTTGTCGAAGACGGCTGTAAGGAGGAGCAGAATGACAGCAGACAGGGTTACCGCCCACCATGACAGGGTGGCTGCACCCGCGCCGGGTCCAGCCCCGGCGACAGCGGAACGGGCACGACGGCGGGAGCCCACCTCCGCCACGATGGCGACGACCGTGACGGGGACCAGGAAGATGGCGTTGAGTGTCCAGTAGGTCACTGAGCCACCTGCGTTCGCGAGTCGACGATCCGTTTCATCAGCAGGTACAGGTTCATGGCCATCCAGCAGAGGAAGGCCAGGAAGAACAGCTCCTCCAGCGGAAGCTCGGGGGCGAGCATAACGCCGATCATCAACTCGGAATCCCCCTTGTAGAAAATGTCCGACCCAATGCCGCCGAGGTCCCAGGCCAGGAAGAACGCCACCCCCAGCGCGAGGACCAGGGCCGCCCGGCGCGGCGCTGCCCAGAAAAACAACCCGTACCGGTAGTCCATCAGGGCCGCGCAGGCCAGTCCGCCCAGCAGGGAGATCAGGTAAAGCGCTGAGATCATTGCCGGGCCTTGCGATCGGCGGCCCCTGATCCAAGCACCGGGGCAACCAGTGGTTCAGCCAGCGGGCCGGTGCTGGTGTCTGAACGCAGCCGCTTGATCAGCAGTTCGGCGCTGATCAGGCACATGGGGATGCCGATGCCCGGAATGGTGGAGCTGCCCGCGTAGTAGAGTCCCTCGACCTTGCGGCTCTTGTTGCGGCCCCTGAAGAATGCGCTCTGCTTGAGAACGTGTGCTGGGCCAAGCGAGGTGCCCTGCCAGGCGTTGAAGTCCCCCACGAAGTCCTGCGGCCCGTAGGTGCGCCGGACCACAATGCGGTCGGCGAGATCGGGGATATCCGCCCACTTGCTGATCTGGTCGATCACTGTGTCGGCGAGGCTTTCGATGCTGCTGTCCCCCGCGCCGTCGATCCCGCCGGCTCCCAGTCCGGGGTCAGCAGGCAGCGGCACCAGCACGAAGACGTTCTCGTGCCCCTCTGGGGCCACACCGGGATCGGTGGCACTTGGCCGGCATACGTACAGCGATGCGGGGGTCGGCACCGAAGTGGTCTTGCCGAAGATCCGGGAAAAATTGTCCTCCCAGTCAGCAGTGAACAGGAGGGTGTGGTGTTCCAGTTCAGGCAGTCCGCCTCTGACGCCCAGATACATCAAGAGGGCACTGGGCCCAGCCGTCCGCCGCGACCAATACTTCTCCGGGTAGGTCTGGTCGGCGGGTTGCAGGAGCTGTGTTTCCGCATGGTGCAGGTCGTTGGCTGCGATCACCGTGTCCGCGGCAGTGGTGTGCACGGTGCCGTCGGCCGCGACCCAACGGACGCCGGTCACCCGCGCCTTCTGGGACCGTCCGTCACCGGGCAGGGTGAGGATTTGCTCTACCCGGGCCCCGGTGATGATCTCGACGTTTCGATTCCGGGCCTGTGAGTCGATGGCTTCGGTCAGCCGGGTGAACCCACCCATCGGGTACAGGACCCCGTCGTCGAGGTCCAGGTGGCTCATCAGGTGGTACATGCTGGGCGCTTCGAACGGGGAGGTGCCCAGGAAGACCGCCGGGTATCCGAGGATCTGGCGCAACCGGTTATCAGTCACCGTGGCGGCGGCGAGCCTGGACAGCGGCTGCAGCAGCAGGCGGACCAGCTTGGGGACCCGGCTGAGCACATCGGGGCGGAGCAGCGGCAGGAATGACTGGAAGGTGGTGTAGAGGAAACGCCGGGTGGCCATGGTGTAGGTCTCGCCAGCCGAATCCAGATACTTCTCCAGTGCCTCCCCCGCGCCCGGTTCGATGTCATTGAACAGCTTGACGACGTCGGCCCGCTCAGCAGGAACGTTGATGGGCTGGCTGTACCCCTCGGAGTACACCCGGTACCCCGGATCAAGCTTGACCAGGTCCAGCTCCGCTGAGGCGCTGGTGCCGAGCAGTTTGAAGAAGTGGTCAATCACCTCGGGCATCAGGTACCAGGACGGGCCGGTGTCGAACCTGAACCCGTCGCGCTCCCACAGGCCTGCACGCCCGCCCGTGGCTGCCTGCTTCTCCAGCACTGTGACGTCATGGCCCTCCTCGGCGAGCAGTGCCGCCGATGCGAGGCCAGCAATCCCGCCGCCGATGACTACTACCTTCCGGCGTGGGCCGTTCACTTGGCTGTTCAGGGGTGCGTGGGAGTTCATGGCAGCCTTCCGGTGGTCATCAGAGTGTTTCATCAGGCTGCGGGACACTGCCCGCCAGCGCCCGGGCGGCGATCCGGAGTTTCACCGGGTTCGGCACCCGGACCCGCGTCGAGAGGAGTTCCTCGGCAGGAGTGTTGCGGAGTCGAGCGGAGAGCTCGGCGAACAGCCCCTGGGCCAGGGCGACGGCGCGACGGCTGGACCCCGGCAGGTCCCGAAGGGCCGCGGCGGACACGGAAAGGTCAGCGGCGATGTCGTCGAGGAGCCGGTTCTTGTCCGCTTCACCGAAGTTTCCGGGCCTGATGCCAGGGAAGTAGCTGCGTCCCAGGGACTCGAAATCGTCGGCAAGGTCGCGCAGGAAGTTGATCTTCTGGAAGGCAGCGCCCAGCCGGCGGGCTCCATCAACGAACTTTTGTTCCTGGGCGGCGGTTGGCTGGGGCACTTCCCGATACAGGAAGCATTTCAAGCACATGAGTCCTACCACCTCGGCTGAGCCGTAGACGTACTCGTCGAAGGACTCCTGGGTGTGCTCGGTGCGGTCCAGGTCGGCACGCATCGAGGCGAAGAAGGGACGGGTCAGCTCGGCGGTGATACCGGTTTCCCGTGCGGTGTTGGCAAAGGCGTGGACCACCGGGTTGGCGCTGTACCCTGCGGCCATGGCCCGCTCGGTCTCACTCTCCAGACCGTCGAGCAACTCACGCGTCTGGTCGGGGCTGAGCCCGGCGGCGGCGGCAGCGCCGTCCACCACCTCGTCGGCGACCCGGACCAGTGCATAGACCGTCTCGACGTGCTGGCGGACGTCGCCGCCCAGCAGTCTGGAGGCCAGACCAAACGAAGTGGAGTAGGACTTGATTACCACCGCCGAGGTGCGGTGCGTGACGGAAGTGTAGAACGCAAGAGCGTCGCGTGGCTGCATGGGGGTTACCGCACCCTCGCCAGGACGGCCGTGGCAACCGGGGCCAGCCCGTCACGCAGTTCGGCCGGGACGTGGGAGGCACCCAGGTGGTCCTGCGCCCGCTGTGCATAGTCGCCGGCCAGGGACACCACGTGATCCAGTGCCCCGCTGGACCGCAGGACTCCACGGATCTTTTCTGCCCCGGCGGCCGAGAGCTCCGGCGATCCGACCAGCGAGGAAATCTGCTCCCATTCGTCCCGCTGGGCAACGTAGGAGATCAGGGCGGTCCGTTTGCCTTCCCGCAGGTCGCCCCAGGTGGTTTTCCCGGTGGTCTTCTCGTCGCCAAACACGCCGAGAATATCGTCGGCCAGCTGGTAGGCGATCCCCACGTCCCTGCCGAAGTCGCCGAGTGAGTCGATGACCGCCTCATCGGCGCCCGCCAGCACGGCGCCAGCCTTGAGCGGGCTTTCAAAGGAGTAGACGGCCGTTTTGAGCCGCGCCATCTGGAGGGTTTCCTCGGACGTAGCCGTCTCGGAGGTTGAGGCGTCGACGTCGAGCAGCTCCCCCGCCGCCGAGGCAAACACTGCGTCATCGAGGAGCTCGCCGAGCCGTTCCCGGGTAGCGGGGTCCGTGCGGACGCCGTCGAGCAAACGGTGCGCACTGGACAGCGCCAGGTCGCCGGCGATCAGCCCCATCGACAGTCCGCGGTGCGCGGCGTCGTCGGGCGCGAGGCCTGCATCCTCAGCCAGCAGGCGATAGGTACCCGAAACGTTGGGGATCCCCCGCCGGACAAAATCCCTGTCGATCACATCGTCGTGGACGATCAGTGCTGTGTGGAGCATCTCGAAGGACGCCGCCACCAGTGCTGCGGTGGCCCGGTCGGTTCCGGACAGGCAGTCGTAGGCGGTCATCACCATGCGCGGGCGGAAGCGCTTCCCGCCAGCTGCACAGTTCTCGAGTGTTTCCCACAAGTGGTGGTACGTGGGACCGAGGGTCGCGGCACGGGCCTTCGAGCGAGCGAAACTATTTGCGAGGACACTTTCCACCTGCTCCAAGCCACGGGAGTCGACCAGCAAGGTTTCCATGTCCATAGGTAAAGTAAACACTGACCCCGCATTCATTAGCTAAACGACTTTGGTCAGAAAGCGGTCAAACAGTGCTTGTAACAGACGGCAGTTCCGGATCCGGTGCTGAACTGGTGGTGCTCGTTGACGAATCCGGCACTCCCACCGGGACCCAGGACAAGGCGGAGGTGCACCACACGTCGACGCCGCTGCATTTGGCCTTCTCCACCCACGTGTTCGACGACGACGGCAGGATCCTCGTGACCCGCCGGGCGCTGTCCAAGCGCACCTGGCCGGGGGTCTGGACCAACTCGTTCTGTGGGCACCCCGGGCCGGGCGAGTCCACCGTCGACGCGATTGCGCGGCGGGCGGACTACGAGCTGGGGATCTCCGTGACTGACCTCTCCCTGGCGCTGCCGGATTTCAGGTACCGGGCGGTGGACTTCTCGGGCGTTGTCGAGAACGAGATCTGCCCGGTGTACACCGCGCGCGTCGTAAGCCCCCTGTCCCCGCGGGACTCGGAGGTCAGCCAGTGGGAGTGGGTTGACCCCCACCAGCTCGTGGAAGCGGTCCGTCTCACTCCCTGGGCCTTCAGCCCCTGGCTGACGCTTCAGCTTCCGCAGCTCTACCCTGCAGGGTAGTCCCGCCGGATCGGTCGTCCCACTACCTGGCCGCCGGGCGGAAACGCTTCGCCCAGCGCTCCCACGGCGGTGAGACCGTCCAGTGCAGCGCGATCGTGCGGAAGGCACGCACGAAGCGGCGTCGCAGGTCGGCTCCCCCGATGAGCGCCCGGGGTGAAATCCCGACACGCAGCGAGAAGTCGCACGCCGTCCGATGCCCCGGAGCCAGCGCAAACGCGAGGTCGACGTCGTCGTGTACCTCGGGGTCGGCCGAATGCACGCGGGCACGCACCGCTTCCCACACCTCGGAGCGGAGTGCCATATTGGAACCGAACAGCGGCCAGTGCGCCATGGCGGCCCCCATCAGGACCAGGTAGGCCCGCATGTACAGCAGGTCTGCGGCAGCGGCCCGCCATCGGGAGACGTCGTAGAACTGTCCTGGTCCGGTGAGGGCGGCGAGCCCGGCGTCGTCGGCGAAGCGGGTGGCGATCTTCTCCAGCCAGTCAGCTGACGGCATCGAGTCTGCATCGCACCGGACAATGATGGTGCCCTGCGCCGCATTGTAGCCAGCTGCTGCGGCCGCTCCGATTCCGATCACAGGTTCGGTGACTACCCGTGCCCCGTGGGCCTTGGCGATCGCGACTGTCGAGTCGGTTGAACCATTGTCGACCACGATCACCTCCAGCGGCTGCCGGGTCTGGGCATCGAGAGCCCGCAGACACAGGGCCAGAAGGTCACCGTCGTTGCGGCACGGGATGACCACTGAAAGCGTTGGGGGCATGCCATTGATACTAGGGTGTTTTACATGATTGACGATCTACTTCGACCTCCGTCAACTGCCTGGGGGGTGGCGGCCGACCTGGTCCGCCTAGCGGCTCTGCTCAGCGTCATCGCGGTCCTGCTCTGGTGGGGGCCAGTTGAATTTGCAGTGCTTTTTCTGGTGCTTGGCGGAGTCCTCGTGTCCAGGATGGTCCAGGTTGACCCCCGGATCGATGCGGCCTACGGGATGGCACTCCTCGTGGCGGCCTGGAGCGCCGTGGTCGACCTGTACGAGCGGATCTCCTGGTGGGACCTCGTCATCCATACGCTTGCCACAGCTGCCATTGCGCTCATCGCCTACCTGCTGCTGCTGCGGATGCGGTATCTCCCTCGACCTGGCCCGGGCCGCCGGGCCGCGACAGGAGTCACGATCATCACCCTTGCCCTCGGCCTCAGCCTCAGCGTGGTGTGGGAGTTTGCCGAGTGGGCCGGAAACAAATACATCACCAATGAAATCAATGTGGGCTACGAGGACACATTGGGTGACATTGCTGCCGGTGGGTTCGGCTCATTGGTGGCCGGGATGGCGCTGGCATCAACGCTGTCCCGGAGCCGTCACCCAATTTCAGTTAATGCTCACTAGCTGAGCTGGGCCGGACAGAGTAGCCTTGACGCAACTGCTTCAAAGACGAAAGTGAGCGTTCCCCTCGATGAACACTGAAGAAAAGTCACCGGCCGACGTCGTCATCGTCGGGGGTGCGCGAACCCCGCAGGGCCGCCTCAACGGGCAGCTGTCCTCCTTCACGGCTGTTGATCTGGGTGCCATGGCCATTGCCGGCGCTCTGGAAAAGGCAGGGGTTGACGCCGGCTCGGTACAGGCAGTCATTATGGGCCATGTGATCCAGGCCGGGTGCGGTCAGAACCCTGCACGCCAAACCGCGCTCAAGGCGGGCATCGGCTGGGACGTCCCCACCGTGACCCTCAACAAGGTCTGCCTCTCAGGCCTCACCGCCGTCATCGATGCCGCCCGGTTGATCCGGAGCGGCGAGGCGACGGTGGTCGTCGCAGGCGGCCAGGAGTCAATGACCCGCGGCCCGCACCTCCTGCCGGGATCCCGGCAGGGCTGGACCTATGGCAACATCCAGGCGATCGATTCGGTGGCCAATGACGGCCTCACCGACGCGTTCGACAACGAGTCGATGGGCGCGTCGACCGAACGGGGCAACGGCAGCCTTGGCATCAAGCGGGAAGATCAGGATGCCGTCGCTGCAGCATCGCACCAGCGCGCCGCCGCCGCCATGGAATCCGGCGTGTTCGACGTCGAGATTGTTCCGGTTTCTGTCCCCCAGCGCAAGGGGGATCCGGTGGTCCTCACCCAGGATGAAGGAGTTCGCCCGACGACGACAGTCGAGTCCCTGGCGGGGCTTCGCCCGGCCTTCGACAAGGCAGGGTCGATCACTGCAGGTAATTCGTCGCCACTCTCCGACGGTGCCGCAGCACTCGTGCTCACCACCAGGGCTCACGCGGAGGAGCATTCGCTGACCATCCTGGCGGTCGTGGGGCAGCCTGGTCAGGTGGCCGGGCCGGATAACTCACTGCACTCGCAGCCATCCCGGGCCATCGAGCAGGCCCTTGGCCGCGCTGGCTGGGAAACCTCGGACCTTGACTTCGTCGAGATCAACGAGGCGTTCGGCTCGGTGGCGTGCCAGTCGCTGAAGGACCTGGACTATCCGCTGGAGAAGACCAACATCCATGGCGGTGCGATTGCCCTCGGGCATCCCATTGGCGCCTCGGGAGCGCGTCTGGCGTTGCACGCGGCGCATGAGCTGGGCCGCCGCGGCTCGGGCAAGGCTGCCGTGTCGCTGTGCGGTGGCGGCGGACAGGGTGAGGCGCTGCTCCTGTACCGCAACTAGGCGGCGAGGTGGTCACCCCGGGTCCGACAGCCCCGGGTGATCACCTCAACCGGGCACAACGAAGCCCCGGACTCGTGGAGTCCGGGGCTTCTTTGTGTAGAGCTGAAAAGCCTACTTCAGGGTTACCGTCGCGCCAGCGGCCTCGAGGGATTCCTTGGCCTTCTCGGCAGCTTCCTTGGTTGCGCCTTCCAGCACAGCCTTGGGGGCGCTGTCGACAACGTCCTTGGCTTCCTTCAGACCCAGTGAAGTCAGGGCACGAACTTCCTTGATCACTGCGATCTTCTTGTCGCCTGCTGCTTCGAGGATAACGTCGAAGGAATCCTTCTCCTCTTCAGCAGCTTCGCCTGCGCCGCCGCCGGCGGGTGCAACTGCAACTGCAGCAGCGGTGACGTCGAAGGTCTCTTCGAACAGCTTGACGAACTCGGAGAGTTCGATGATGGTCAGTTCCTTGAAAGCTTCAATGAGCTCTTCGTTGGTGAGCTTCGCCATGGCGAGAGCCTTCCTTCCTATAGTGGTGCCGTGCATCGAAGGTGATGCCTGGTACCGGAGTTTGGTGGATGAAGAGAATTACTTCTCTTCAGGCGCTGCGGCAGCTTCGGGAGCGGCCTCTGACTCGGCGGCCGCGGGTGCAGCTGCTTCCTCTGCAGCAGGAGCGTCAGCGGCTGGCGTCTCTGCTGCTGCAGGCGCTCCACTTTCCTCCTCTTGCTTGATGCGCAGGGCATCGAGGGTGCGGGCAAGTGCCGCCATGGGTGCTTGCAGCACTCCGGCAACGCGGGCCAGCTGAAGTTCACGCGACTCGAGAGCAGCGAGAGCCTTGACACCGGCTGCGTCGAGGGCTTTGCCCTCAAAGACACCGGTCTTGATGATGAGCTGTGGGTTGGACTTCGCGAAATCCGTGAGGCTCTTTGCCGCCGCGATGGCGTCACCCTTGATGAAGGCGATTGCAGTTGGTCCGGCGAGCTGGCTGTCGAACGCGTCGATGCCGGCTTCCTTGGCTGCAATGCCCGTCAAGGTGTTCTTGACGACAGCATATTTGGTGTCCTGGCCGAGTGAACGGCGCAGTTCCTTGAGCTGTGCGACGGTGAGCCCGCGGTATTCGGTTAGGACTGCAGCATTTGAGTCTTTGAAATCGGTGACGATTTCCTCAACTGCGCTTACCTTGATTGCGGTTGCCATAACCCTCCTTCCGGGGAATTGATGCCGGCTGTGACTGCCCCAATAAAAAACGCCCCGCGCAGATGCACGGGGCTTGATTCAAAACTACGGCCGGGCCGTCTATTTGAGAAGCTTCGTTCACCTGCGCTGGCCGCCCTGTTACGGGAACCTTCAGACGCATGCCCCGAACCTCACACAGGAAACCTGCAAGCTGAGGGTGGGATACGCATCGACCGACGGTCTTTGGTTCTTCAAGGGTACGTCACGGTCCGGAAAGTAGCCAAATCCCCTCGCCGGGCCGCGCCACTCGTGCGGCCCAGGCCAGGGAAGTGGCCTACTGCGAGGCTGTACCGCCGTCGCCGGGCTTCTTCTGCCACGCGGCGGTGTACCCGGCTGGGACGAATCCCATCTGGACGTTCACGGCCAGCATGTGGGCGTTCTCCTCGGCGTTCCAGGTGTAGACCCGCTGGGCGTTCGGCCATACCGCCGGCACGTCCAGAAGGTTCGCGGCCTTGAGCCACATACCCAACCGCCGGCCCCGGTGTGCCCGGAGAACCAGCGTGTCGTCCTGTGAGACCACCTCGGGTTTCGCCGGCTGGTATTCAAGGATGGTGTGACCGGCAAGCAACCCGGTGGGACGGTGGCGGACGGCCCTCACCAGGGAGAACCCGCCGGTTCGCAGCAGACGCTCCTCCCCCTCACGGATTCGTGCCGTATCCCACACCTCTTCCTCCCAGTCGAGATCCCCCATCGGCACATCGGTGCTCATCGTCTGGCGCAGGAGAGCGTACTGCTCCACCAGGTCGTCGGGGCAGTGATCCTGCCATCGCACCAGTTCGTAGTCCGGGCCTGCCGCGGCCTGCGCGGCCTGGGCAAGGGAATCCGCCTGGGGCAGGGAAGTCGCGAGATCCAGCACACTGCACCGGTCGATCTGCGCCAGCTGGAATCCGTTCCGCAGGGCCAGCGCGGTCGTCGCGCTGTTCCGGGGGAATGCTCCGGCGCCCGTCGCGGGGACCAGCACCTTGTCCGGCGTCAGATCAAACCCTGCTGGCTCGTCAGTCCACGCCATGATGGTCGAGCGGCCGATCCCTGCTGCGTGATCCTCAAGGGCGCGGTACAGCCGGGAGCCGATTCCCTGCCCGCGATAGTCGGGATGCACTTCAACGAACACGTAGCAGGTGCCTAGGTTGTCGGTCAGCGGGATATCGATGATGCCCTTCCCGACGACGCTGTGGCCATCGCGCGCCACAAACATCACGCGCTCCTCGTAGTCGCTGGGCTTCGAGGACTCATACCGCGCCTGGGGACTGTAATAGTGGTCGTCATTCCCCCAGAGCACGCGCTCGATAAGGTTGCTCAGCTCAGCGGCGGCGATAAAATCCGCGGCGCCCGGAAGGTCAAGGGATGACGGGCGGGGGAGAACGTCGATGGTGATCGCTGAGGTTTTCATGATCAAAGTCTAGCCCAGTGATTGGCAACTGCCAATCACTGATTTGCCTGATGGACTCAATGGTTAAACGGCGAAGGGCCGCAGCTGTGCGCTGCGACCCTTCACTTGTTCAGCAATGAAGCTGTGGATGCCGGACGGCGTCCGGTACCTTATGCGTCGGCAAGAACCTTGGTCACGCTTGGGTCCACGGTGATGCCGGGACCGAAGGTGGTGGAGACAGTTGCCTTCTGGATGTAGCGGCCCTTCGAAGCGGAAGGCTTCAGGCGCAGGACCTCTTCCAGTGCTACCGCGTAGTTCTCGGCGAGCTTCTGCACATCGAACGACACCTTGCCGATGATGAAGTGCAGGTTGGAGTGCTTGTCCACGCGGAAGTCGATCTTTCCGCCCTTGATGTCGGTGACAGCCTTGGTGACGTCGGCGGTAACCGTGCCGGTCTTCGGGTTGGGCATGAGGTTACGGGGACCCAGTACCTTACCCAGACGGCCAACCTTGCCCATGAGGTCAGGGGTGGCCACGGCGGCGTCGAAGTCGACCCAGCCGGCGGCAACCTTCTCGATCATGTCATCGGAGCCAACGAAGTCGGCGCCGGCGGCGATTGCCGCTTCAGCCTTTTCGCCGGTTGCGAAGACCAGGACGCGCTTGGTCTTGCCGGTGCCGTGAGGAAGGTTGACGGTGCCGCGGACCATCTGGTCTGCCTTACGTGGGTCAACGCCCAACCGGAATGCAACCTCGACGGTTGCGTCGAAGCTGGAGGGGTTGGTTTCCTTGGCCAGAACTACTGCCTCGAGCGGGGCGTACTGCTTGTCTGCCTCGATCTTGGCTTCGGCCGCCTTATATGCTTTGCTGCGCTTTGCCATCTGCTTTTTCTCCTTATGCAGTTGTGGTCTGCGGACCGCGCGGGCCCTGCCACACTCCGACGTCCGATTCCGCCTGACTGGCGGCCTAAGACGTCTACGTTTTGTTGTTTGGGGTGCACGGTGAATTGCTCTGCCGTGCGGTGGGTGGAAAGGGTTAGCTTTCTACCGTGATGCCCATTGAGCGGGCGGTGCCAGCGATGATCTTGGCAGCAGCCTCGATGTTGTTGGCGTTGAGGTCTTCCATTTTCATGGTGGCGATCTCGTTGACCTGGTCCTTGGTCAGCTTGGCAACCTTAACGGTGTGCGGCGTGGCCGAGCCCTTGGCAACTCCGGCAGCCTTCTTGATGAGCTCGGCGGCTGGAGGGGTCTTGGTGATGAACGTGAATGAGCGATCCTCATACACAGTGATTTCAACGGGGATGACGTTTCCGCGCTGTGATTCTGTCGCAGCGTTGTACGCCTTGCAGAATTCCATGATGTTGACGCCGTGCTGGCCAAGTGCTGGACCAATGGGGGGCGCCGGGTTGGCAGCGCCTGCATTGATCTGCAACTTGATCAGGCCGGAGACCTTTTTCTTGGGGGCCATGAAGGGTCCTTCTTTCACATTACGTCCACAGGACAGGAGCGTCCCATGGGTTGTTGGTCACCATGGCGTGATGACCTACCGCACCACCTGGGCTAAGCCGGCCCTGGCGGTACGAAGCTTGGTTACTGCAGCTTGGTGACCTGGCTGAACGAAAGCGTCACCGGAGTTTCGCGTTCGAAGATCGATACCAGGACAACAAGCTGCTGGGACTCCGGCTTGATCTCGGAGATGGTGGCCTGCAGCGTCTCGAATGGGCCTTCGTTGACCGTGACCGGCTCGCCGACCTCGAAGTTGACCGTTGCTGGTGTCAGCTGGTTCTTCGCTGGCTTACCGGATTCGGGGTCGGTGTGGACAACCGTGTGTTCCAGCATGGAGAACACTTCACCCAGGCTCAGCGGGACGGGGTTGTGGGCGTTGCCCACGAAACCGGTGACTCCCGGGGTGTGGCGGACGGCGCCCCACGATGCGTCAGTGAGGTCCATGCGCACCAGGACATAACCCGGGATGCGGACCCGGTTGACGATCTTCCGGGTGGTGTTCTTGATCTCCACCACTTCTTCCATCGGCACCTGGATCTCGAAGATGTGCTCTTCCATGTCCAGGGTCTGGATGCGGGTTTCGAGGTTCGCCTTCACCCGGTTCTCGTACCCGGCGTAGGAGTGAATGACATACCAGTCACCCTCCTGGCGGCGGAGCTTGGCCTTGAAGGCTGCTACCGGATCTTCGGCTTGGACTGCTTCTGCAGCGGCTTCGTCAGCTTCAAGAGCGTCGCCGTCAGCGGCATCTCCTTCAGCAGCGTCTTCGGACGAGGAGGCACCGTTGTCGTCAGAGTCGTCGGAGGAGGCGTCCGCAACAGCGGAAGCCTCACCATCGACGTCGTCTGCAACGGTCTCGGTCTCGCTATCTGCCGGGGCATCACTGTCAACCGGGGTCGTTTCGACACCGGAATCAGCTACCTGATCCTCGTTCTCCAGATCATCCTCAACAGAAGTGATCTGCCGTTCGAGTTCTTGCTCGGACACCTAGCCGCCTGCTTTCTAAGATTCATCAGCTTCGTTTACTGCATTACCGTGCGGGTCCAGCTATGCGCCGCCGAAGACCCACACCGCAGCCGTCCCGAACAGGAAGTCCAGGGCGGTCACGATCAGCATCATGATGATCACGAAGACCATCACGGTGATGGTGTACCGCACGAGTTCCTTGCGGGTCGGTACGACTACCTTCTGGAGTTCAGAGATAACCTGCCGCACGAAGAGGATGATCTGGCCGAAGAAGCCCCGCTTGGGAGCCTTCTTGTCGGAAGGGCTACCCTGTGAGCTGCCCGCAGCCGTTTCGGTCACCTTCAACCTCTTCCATCTGTGTCGGTTTCTGAAGTCCGCAAAGGACTTTATATTTACGCCTAATGCGCAGGGCAGACAGGACTCGAACCTGCAACCTGCGGTTTTGGAGACCGCTGCGCTACCAATTGCGCCACTACCCTATGGAGAGAATCCGCCGATCCCGCTGCGCTGGCGCAGGCATGGACCATCATGGCGATTTCAACACCGAGGAACAAGTCTACGCAATCACTGCCCCAACGTCGAACCGGCGTGCCTTGGCTTCCGGAGCAGGCCCAGATCGCGGCTACCGCCTAAGCTGGGATGACGTCACAGTCCACAGCACATCGACCCTAAGGGAACACTATGACTGCCACCCCTGACGCCACCACACCTGATGCCCCGGCCGCGCCTTCGCGGCGAATT
The DNA here is from genome assembly GCF_013116745.1 of Arthrobacter sp. 260. Classification (GTDB taxonomy): domain Bacteria; phylum Actinomycetota; class Actinomycetes; order Actinomycetales; family Micrococcaceae; genus Arthrobacter_D. The sequence continues at coordinate 5,331 of NZ_JABFOE010000001.1, read as the reverse complement.
TCGCAGCGGATCGCTGCGATCGCGGAATCGGCCACCCTGGCGGTCGATGCGAAGGCCAAGGCACTGAAGGCTGCGGGCAGGCCAGTCATCGGGTTCGGTGCCGGTGAACCCGATTTCCCGACCCCTGACTACATTGTCCAGGCAGCGATCGACGCGGCCCGGCAGCCACGCTTCCATCGGTATTCCCCTGCCGGGGGCCTCCCCGAACTGAAGCAGGCCATTGCCGAGAAGACCTTCAGGGACTCGGGTTACACAGTCGATCCGTCCCAGGTGCTGGTCACCAACGGTGGCAAGCAGGCCGTGTACGAGTCCTTCGCCACCCTCCTCGACCCGAATGATGAGGTACTGGTACCCACCCCGTTCTGGACCACCTATCCCGAGGCCATTCGGCTGGCTGGCGGTGTTCCGGTGGAGGTCTTCGCCGGACCGGAGCAGTCCTACCTGGTCACTGTCGACCAGCTGGAGGCGGCACTGACCCCGCGTACCAAGATCCTGCTGTTTGTTTCCCCCTCCAATCCCACGGGCGCGGTCTACAGCCCGGAGCAGGTCAAGGAGATTGGTGACTGGGCTGCCGAGCGGGGGCTGTGGGTGGTGACTGACGAGATTTACGAGCACCTCACGTACGACGGCGTCCCCTTCACCTCGATTGCCACGGCCTCTCCCGCCATCGGGGATCGGATGGTGATCCTCAACGGGGTTGCCAAGACCTACGCCATGACCGGTTGGCGGGTGGGCTGGATGATCGGACCGAAGGACGTGGTCAAGGCGGCCACCAATCTCCAGTCCCACGCCACCTCCAACGTGTCGAACGTGCCCCAGATGGCCGCGCTGGCCGCCGTCGCCGGCCCGCTGACCGCGGTGGATGAGATGAAGGTGGCGTTCGACCGGCGCCGGAAGGCAATGGTCGAGGGCCTCAACGCGATCGACGGCATCGAGTGCCCGGTCCCGAAGGGCGCCTTTTACGCCTACGCCGACGTGCGCTCACTGCTGGGTCGCGAACTGGCCGGTGTCCGGCCGGCGACGTCGGCGGAGCTCGCGGCGCTGATCCTCGACAAGGTTGAGGTTGCGGTGGTTCCGGGTGAGGCCTTCGGGCCCAGCGGTTACCTTCGCCTCTCCTACGCCCTGGGCGATGCCGACCTGGCCACCGGCGTCGGCAGGCTCCAGGAGTTCCTCGCGACCGCCCGGTAGCGCTTAGAGGTGTCGAACGTGGCCGTCACAGCAGGCGCCGCTCCGCCGCCCACCGAGTGAGTTCGTGGCGCGAGGACAGCTGCAGTTTGCGGAGCACCGCTGACACATGGGTCTCGACCGTCTTGATGGAGATGAATAGTTCCTTCGCCACCTCCTTGTAGCTGTACCCGCGGGCGATCAGGCGCATCACCTCAAGCTCACGGGCGGAAAGTCGGTCGAGCTCACTGTCCACCGATGCCACCGCCGCAGTGCCGAAGGCGTCCAGCACAAACCCGGCCAGGCGCGGCGAGAACACAGCATCGCCTGAGGCAACCCGGAGGACGGCGTCCGAGATTTCGGCGCCGGAGATGGTCTTGGTGACATAACCGCGGGCACCGGCCCGGATAACGGTGACCACGTCCTCGGCTGCGTCCGAGACGCTCAGCGCCAGGAACTGCGTTCCGGCCAGCAGCGCCGTGCACCCAGCGATCACCTCGGCTCCCCCTCCACCGGACCCGCCGGGCAGATGCACATCCAGCAGGACAACCTGTGGCCGGTGCTCGTGAATGGTGGCAATTGCCTCGGCCACCCCCGCGGCTTCGGCCAATACGGTGATTCGGCTGTCCAGGTCAGCGCGCAGCCCGGAACGGAAGATGGCATGGTCATCAACCACCACAACGGTGACCGGCTCCTGGGTAGTGTTCACTGCGCTCCATCCGCGACATTTTCGGGCATAACCAGTTTAACCTCGGTGCCCTCGGCGTTGCTCCTGATGGAAACGTCGCCGCCGTGGCGGTGCATCCTGCTGTACAGGGAGACCCGTATTCCCATCCGGTCAGCGGGAACCGCGTCAGGGTCGAAGCCGCTCCCCCGGTCCCTGACAAAGATGGTGGAACCGGTGGGGCCCGCCTCAAGGTAGACGGAGATATTGCCGCCGGCGTGTTTGGCAGCGTTCAGGACCGCCTCCCTTGCTGCCTGCGCCAGGACTTCCTGCTGCGCCGACAACTCGGTATCGCCCACTACCACCACGTTGATCGGGGTGCCGTAGCTGTCCTCGATCTCAGCCGCCACAGCGCGGATTCGTTCGGCAAGGTTCCCGGACTGGTGGGTGGCGTCGGCGTACAGCCAGTTCCTCAACTCCCGCTCCTGGGCACGGGCCAACCGGATGACGTCCTGCTCCGAGCCTGCCCGGTTCTGGATCAGGGCGAGGGTCTGCAGCACCGAATCGTGGAGATGGGCGGCTATTTCCGCCCGCTCGGTCTCCCGTGCCCGCCCTGATCGCTCGGTTTCGAGATCCCGCCAGAACTTCAGCCCCCAGGGCGCCAGCACCAGGAAGACGCCGGCCAGTACGGCACCCGTCGCAATCAGGGTGGACCAGGTGATCTCCCAGGCAATGGAACCGGAGACCAGGATCAGCACTCCGACGGTGACCAGCAGTAGCCCGGCGACGAGACGCGCCAGGCCACCGGCCTGCGAGGCGCCGGCGCCGTTCATCAGGCCAGCGCGGCGGCTCTCATCCAGCTGGGTCCAGGCCAGGACAGCCCCGGCCGCGACTACCCCCACCGGGAGCAGCGTATCCAGTGGCAGGTTGGCGCCGAGCTGCTGGGCAATCGCCACCGCCGCGACCAGCAGGAGCGCCGTGCCCAGCAGTACCTCACGTTTGCCGATCCAGGACTGGGTGCCGTTCTGGAGACCGTCCGGCTGGCCAGTCGTCGCCGCGCGGGTGCCCTCCGCCTGCTCAGGGGGCTTCGGGAAGGTCAGGCGCGGACCTACCGGGGTGGGTCCCTTGCGGAGCTGTTCTTCCTGGGTAGGAACCAGCACCCACAGCCACCCGTACAGGAAGATCCCGGCCCCGCCGGCGAGCGCCAGGCCCACCATCCCGATCCGTGCCACATTCACGCTGACACCAAGGTGGGCGGCCAGTCCCGCGCAGACACCGGCGATCATCGCGTCATTGGAACGGAGCAGGGCTTCTCGCATACCCCCAATCCAAACACGATCACTGCCGCGTCGGGGTGGGATTCAGGGAAAGACCCGCACCGTTCAGGGGCAGGTCAGGGTAGGCCCCGATAGCAACCGCCCTCTACGGCCGACAGGATTGAGGTATGAACTCGCATCAGGACCCGAATGATCCCCGGCCGGAGCAAACGCCGGAAACGCCACAGGACCCCGGTGAGTCCTCGACCGGGGAACCACCCTCGTCGCCCGGGAGGACTGGGGACGACCCCGCTCCCCCAACTCTCCCCGCCGGGCAGACCCCCGCCACCGAACAACTGCCCCCGCAGGCCACCCGTCCGTCGTCGTCGACATCTTCGTCGTCGTCGTCCTCGGCCTCACCCACCAACTTCTTTGGCTGGCTCCGTGGCCTCGGCGTGATCAGGGGCGAGGACCGCTGGATCGGCGGCGTCGCGAGCGGCGTCGCCACCCGGACCGGCCTGGACCCGGTCCTGATCCGCGGTGGGTTCGTCCTGCTGGCCATCTTCGGCGGAGTGGGGATCCTGCTCTACGGCCTCGCCTGGGCACTCCTGCCCGAACCTGACGGACGCATCCACCTTGAGTCCGCAACCCAGGGAAGCTGGACCTCGGGAATGACCGGCGCACTGATCCTGACCATTGCGGGGATCGGGCGCCCCAACTTCCCCTTCTTCGTCGACGACGGTGGTGGCGGAGCGTTCTTCTGGACCATCTTCTGGGTCGGTGCGATCGTTTTCGGGATTTATGTAGTAGTCGCCATATCGAACAAGAAGGCGGACGATTCCGGGACCACCAGTGCAACCCACGCCGGCGCGGCCCACACGCTAGCCACCGACAAGCCGGGACAGGCCCGCCGTTCGAGCACCCTCACTCCACCCCCGTTGTACTCCGAGCTTCCACCGCTCCCCGCACCACGGAACAACCCACCCGCGCCGCGCAAACCCTCCATCCCCAAACCAAGCGGGGCCGAGCTGGCCCTCTACCTTGGAGGCGCACTCATCGCCGTCGGCGCGGTACTCGCCCTCGATTACACAGGAATTTTCAGCCTCGGCAACGCCGCAATCCCGGTGGCAATCGCCGCGGGCCTGATCCTTCTGGGGGTGGGCATCGTTGCCCTGGGGCTACGCGGTCGTACCTCGGGCTTCCTCGGATTCATGGCGGGGGTCGGCATGGTGGCCGCGGTCGTGACCGGTTCCACCTTCGCCACCGGAGCACTCACTGTCGGCAGCAGCGCCGTCTGGTCCGCCACCACTGAGGGGCCGGCCAGCGAGGGATACACAGTGGTAGCTGGCCAGGGCACGATCGATCTCAGCAACCTCACCGCCCTCGACGAGGACATCGTGATCCCGGTGAACTCGCTCGCCGGCAACGTCGGCATTCTGATTCCCGACGACGTCCCGGTCGAGGTGCGATCCTCGATCGCCCTCGGAGCGCTCAGCACCGTGGACAACGGCCAGGAGGCTACGGCCGGCGGCATGTGGCACCCGGCCCAGATCGACCTCAACGAGAATGCCTCCGGACCCTCGATCATCCTTGAGATCCGAGGCGCAATGAGCCACACCACCGTTGCTGCCAGCCAGACTGAACTTGAAGACGTAGGAGGTATCTCGCGATGAGCACACCTGAGCACACCACCAGGAACAACAACGACGGCGACAGGTCAGTCCGCGCCGGAACCGTGGTCTGGGGGCTGATAGCGATCGCCGTGGGTGTCTTGGTGCTGTTGTCGCAGCTCGTCGACATCAACCTGGACACCGGCCTGGTCCTGATGGGTCTGCTGGTCGGCACCGGCGTCGCCTTGGTGGTTGGCGGCCTGGTCTCGATGGCCAACCGCAAATAGTGCCGGGCAGCTCTCAACCATTCATTCGTCGACTACCGAAACGGGTTAGCCTTAACCATGGACAAATTCTTTGAAATCCTCCGCAAGTCCCCTATCAAGCGTGCACCGGGCGGCTGGCTCGGTGGGATCGCCTCAGGCATCGCCGCCCAGTTCAACTGGCCGGTGGCATATGTCCGGATTGGCATTCTCCTCAGCTTCCTCCTCCCGTTCGTCAGCATCCCCATGTACTTCGTACTCTGGCTGCTCCTGCCCAAGACCGATGGCACCATCGCCCTGCAGAAAATGATCGCGAGCAACTAGGGCGTGTCTGCTAAACATCCGGCTTGCCGTGTTTCAAGCTGGATAGATGC